>NZ_CAJHOG010000002.1:0-749086 GCF_905120495.1 Sphingobium sp. S6
CCCGCGGCTTCACATTATAGTCAATGACCCGCTTCACGGGCACAAGGATCTTCATCGCAACATCCTTTCGTTTCACGCCACAGCCCGCATATGCGGACAAGGACGCAGGCGGCCCTTAAAAAGACCGCCTGCGCCCCATGGTGTTTGTTCAAATGGCTGGAAAGTGCCTCAGGCTGCCTTCCTCACTTCCGCCACGATCTTCTTGGCTGCGTCGCCCAGGTCGTCCGCAGGGACGATCGCCAGGCCCGACGAGGCCAGAATGTCCTTGCCCTGCTGGACGTTGGTGCCTTCGAGGCGCACGACCAGCGGGACCGAGAGGTCAACTTCCTTGGCGGCGGCAACAATGCCCTCGGCAATGATGTCGCACTTCATGATGCCACCGAAGATGTTGACGAGAATGCCCTTCACCGCCGGGTCCTTCAGGATGATCTTGAAGGCCGCGGTCACCTTCTCCTTGGAAGCGCCGCCACCGACGTCCAGGAAGTTGGCGGGGAATTCGCCGTTCAGCTTGATGATGTCCATCGTCGCCATGGCCAGGCCAGCGCCGTTCACCATGCAGCCGATATTGCCGTCCAGCTTGATGTAGGCAAGGTCATATTCCGAAGCTTCAACTTCGGCTGGATCTTCCTCGGTCAGGTCGCGCAGTTCGGCAATGTCCTTGTGGCGGAACATGGCGTTGCCGTCGAAGCCGACCTTGGCGTCCAGCACCAGCAGGTTGCCCTGCTCGGTCAGCGCCAGCGGATTGACTTCGATCTGCTCGGCGTCGGTGTCGAGGAACGCGGCGTAGAGCGACGAGGCGACCTTGGCGGCCTGCTTCGCCTGATCGCCGGTCAGGCCCAGAGCGGCCGCGACCGAGCGGCCATGGTGCGGCTGGAAACCGGTTGCAGGGTCGACGGTGAAGGTGTGGATCTTCTCCGGGGTCGAATGAGCGACCTCTTCAATGTCCATGCCACCTTCGGTCGAAACGACAAAAGCGATGCGGCTGGTGGCGCGATCGACCAGCAGGGCGAGGTAGAATTCCTTCGCAATATCGGCGCCGTCGGTGATGTAGAGACGGTTGACCTGCTTGCCCGCTTCGCCGGTCTGGATCGTGACCAGCGTGTTGCCCAGCATGTCGGCTGAGTGCGCCTTCACTTCGTCCAGGTTGAAGGCAAGGCGAACGCCGCCCTTCGCTTCAGGGGCCAATTCCTTGAACTTGCCCTTGCCGCGACCACCAGCGTGGATCTGCGACTTCACGACATAAAGCGGCCCAGGCAGCTTCTTGGCAGCTTCGACAGCCTCATCGACCGAGAATGCCGCGAAACCCTGCGCGATCGGCGCGCCATATTTCGCCAGCAATTCCTTCGCCTGATATTCGTGAATGTTCATGGGCTCGGCCCGTCCTTTCGCCTGAAAAGCTATTGGAGGGGCTAAAGCACATGGAGCCCTGTCACTCCAGCATCATTTCGCAAAACCACTTTGCAAAATTGCAAAGCTACTGAACCGATATAATCCCGGCAGGAGGATCAGTCGAGCAGGGCGCAGGCAACCGCAGCCTTGCTGGTCACCGCGAATATCTCCGGATCCTCCAGCGCGCGCAGCTTATAAAGAAACCGGTCGACCGTCAGATCGCCGATGTGCGAATTGCGGATCGAGGCGAGCGACTGGACCCGCCGCAGTTGCACCAAGCTCAACCGATCCACCATCCGCTCTGCCATGCAGCTGGCCATCCTTGGGGAAAGCCCCGCTTCTATCAGCCCCGTCCGCACTTTCGATTCGGGCGATACCGTCGCGCAAGAGGACAAGAACAGAGCCGCTGCGGGCAAGGTGAGCGCAAAGACGCGGAGCGATATGGCCGTCATCGCTACTTCATGGCAATCACTGCATGAACGCAGGGTAAATAGATCGAAACGGGGTAGCCATTCATGGACAGGATTTTCGGAATCTTCGCGCATCGAATCGCCAGCTGGTCCGGCCAACCACTCGCTTTCATACTGGCATCCGCGGTCATCATCGGCTGGATAGTGACGGGCCCATTCTTCCACTATTCCGACACGTGGCAGCTCATAATCAACACGAGCACGACGATCGTGACCTTTCTGATGGTGTTCCTGATTCAAAACGCCCAAAACAGGGATGGATCAGCCATTCAGGCAAAGCTGGACGAACTCATCCGCGCAGTCACGGACGCGCGCAACGACTTCATCGGCATCGAACATCTGACCGAAGCTGACCTTGAGCGGATCAAGACCGCGCTTGAGAAGGAATGCGGCCCCGACGCCGCGCACCACCAATCGCTGGAGCGATTGATCCAACGGCGGTAGGTCCAGCCAAGCCGATCAATGCGCCGGGTTCACCAGGCGCGCATTCTCTTCGCGATATGCGTCGATCTGGTCACCATAGCCACGAGCCAGGCCTTCATACGCCGCACGTCCCTTTTTGGACCGGCTCATCTGCGCTCGTATCAGCGACACCTGCTGCCTATGCAGCAGGTAGTTGACATCCATCTCTCCGGTCATTCACGCCCTCCTACCTATCGCTCACGAGACTGGCTGGGGTGCCGCAACTCTTGTCGAGTCGTCTTTCCGGCAGTTGGGACGATAGCATCCCCTGAGCGATGCGACGATTCCATCCAACGCATCCTTGGAGCAGCTTGGCGGAAAACGCACGAACGATGCTCATTCAAGGGAATGGCGCCACTCTTTCAGCCTTTCTGAAAAAATGTTGACAAAGGTCTATGAAATGTAACGCTATTTTGCCAATCCCCTGCGCCAACTCGGGGGTTTCTCATCATGGCGCAATCGCTGGCCACGGTTTTAGTGGTCATCTACCAGGAGATTTTGCTGTTCGCGGTTGTCGGGCTGACCATTGGCGGCATCGACGATTTTCTGGTCGATATCATGTTTCTCGCGCGCCGCTGGTGGAGGAACATCGCGGTGTATTCGCGTCATCCACGCATGACGACCGCCACGCTGCCAGCCTCGTCAAGGCCCGGGACCATCGCCGTCTTCGTCCCTGCCTGGGGCGAAGCGGACGTGATCGGGCCGATGCTGCGCAATGCGCTCAGCCAATGGTCGATCGGACGCTATCGCATCTTCGTTGGCGTCTATCCCAACGACCTTGCTACCCTCGCGGCAGTCAACCCGATAGCGGATCAGGATGACCGGCTGATCATATGCGTCAATGAACGCCCCGGCCCGACGACGAAGGCGGATTGCCTCAACGTCCTGTGGCGGACCATGCTGGAAGAGGAAGAGCGCACAGGCACGAAGTTCAAGGCGATTGTTCTCCACGATGCGGAAGACGTCGTGCATGCCGACGAAATCCGCCTGTTCGACCTGATGATCGACCGGTTTCAACTGGTGCAACTGCCGGTCCTTCCGCTGACGGGCGAAGGCGGGTGGTGGTCGCGCGCGATCGCCAACCATTACTGCGATGAGTTCGCCGAGAGCCACGGAAAATATCTGACCATTCGCGAAGCCATGGGCGCGTCTGTCCCCTCGGCCGGCGTCGCTTGCGCGTTTGAACGGCTGACGCTCGAACGCCTCGTAAATCCGGCAAATGGCGGGCCCTTCGATCCCGGCTCCCTCACGGAGGATTATGAAGTTGGCCTGCGCATCAGGAATATGGGCGGGCGCGGCGTCTTCGTACGGATGCGCGACGCAGCAGGGGAGCTTGTCGCCACCAGGGAATATTTTCCCGACAGCCTGGACGGCGCCGTGCGGCAAAAGGCGCGCTGGATGGTGGGAATTTCGCTCGCCGGGTGGGACCGCATGGGCTGGCAAGGCGGCCTTGCAGAGTCGTGGATGCGCATCCGCGACCGGCGGGCGGCGATTGCCGCCGTCATTCTCTTTGCTGCCTATGTCGCATTCCTGCTCTGGGGCTTGCTCGTCGTGGCACGCTGGCTGGGGCTTGAGGCCGACCACCGGCCATCCTCCGCTGTAGAGTTGCTCCTCTGGCTGAACTTCGCCTTCATGACTTGGCGTGCAGCCATGCGTGCCATCTTCGTGGGCCGCAGCTATGGCTGGATGCACGGCGTTGGAGCCATCCCCCGCGCGATCATTGCCAACCTGATCGCGATGCTCGCAGCACGGCGCGCGGTGCTTCTCTACCTCAAATCCTTGTTCGGAAAGCCGCTGGTCTGGGACAAGACGCAGCATCGTTTTCCCAATCTTTGACGGTCATCATGCACAGTATGACACGCGGACGACCCGTCCGTTTTTTTGCGATCCTCATGGGCGGCTGGGTATTGTTGCGCATCGCCAGCACCGTGCCCGGCACAGACATGGAGCCGACATCTCCATTGCAGCTGGAACCGGTCGCGGCCGCTGAACTGATCACGCCTCCGCTGCAAAACATAGTGTCGACGACCTCATCACCAATCCGCCCGTATTTTGCGCGATCGGCGGTGAGCAAGGGGGTCGTCGCTGCGGAAAAGGCGCCGATCACAAGGGCTGAAAGCGTAGGATCGAGACCCGAGGCAAGCTTTGCACCGCTAATGGCAGAAGCCGCTCAGCCCGACCAATCCCCTTCACCTGATCAACCGGCGCCGCCCGCATTTCCCATGTCTTCCCCGGCAAGCGCACAGGGTGATCGTTGGCGTGCCAGCGCTTGGATCCTCTGGCGCGAAGGCAGCGGAAACCCCCGAGACCTCGTCACCGCTGGCAGGCTCGGCGGATCGCAGGCTGGCCTTCGCCTCGACTATGACATGACGCCAGCAAGCATCAGCCGCACCGCCTTGTACGGCCGCCTGAGCAGCGCCCTCAATCGCCCCGCCTCGCCTGAAGGTGCGGTGGGTGTCGCTTGGCAGCCTGCAAGGTCTGTCCCGCTTACGATCGCTGCGGAACGGCGCATGGCATTGGGAGACGGCGCGCGCAATGCTAACGCGGTATTTGCGGTGGGCGGCTTCGGCCCCCGGCCCCTGCTCGGCAAGGTGGAAGCCCAAGCCTATGCCCAGGCAGGCATGGTGGGGTTCAACCGGCGCGATCTTTTCGCCGACGGCAAACTCTCCCTGCTGGCACCGGTGACCCGAACGCCGGTGCGTACGGGGATCAGTCTTTCAGGAGGCGCGCAGCCTCAGGTGGAACGGCTCGACATCGGGCCCGAAGTACAGCTCCGCCTGCCAATGCCTCGCGCAGCATCGCGGCTCAGCATAGAGTGGCGGGAGCGCGTAGCTGGCAAAGCCTCACCCTCATCCGGCCTCGCGGTGACGCTCGGCGGCGATTTTTAAGGCCGATCCAGCCCTCTACACCTTTATCTTGCCACCCGATCAGCCTAACCCTGCAGGCACATGGATCTCTACCTGCCTATCGCCAATCTATCGGTGAACGCGTTGGTGATCATAGCCCTTGGCGGTGTGGTCGGCCTGCTTTCCGGCATGTTCGGCGTCGGCGGCGGGTTCCTGACGACGCCGCTGCTCATCTTCTATGGCATCCCGCCCACCGTCGCGGCTGCATCTGCCGCCTCTCAAGTCACCGGCGCGAGCGTTTCAGGCGTGGTCACCCACATGGCCAGAGGCACGGTGGATTTCCGGATGGGCGGCGTCCTCATCGGGGGCGGCGTCATCGGCGCTGGCATTGGCGTGCTGCTGTTCCGGCTACTCCAGTCCATCGGGCAGATCGATACGGCGATCGGCATCCTCTATGTGCTGATGCTCGGCGGCATCGGCATCTTGATGGCGAAGGAATCGATCCAGGCGCTCATCATGCTGAAAACTGGCAAGCGTTTGCAAGCGCGCAAGCGCCGCCATCATCCCCTGGTCGCGGCGCTGCCTATGCGGTGGCGCTTTTACCGGTCCGGACTTTACATCTCCCCGCTCGCGCCTTTGCTGCTCGGCGTCGCGACAGGGATATTGACCACCCTGCTTGGAGTCGGCGGCGGCTTTATCCTTGTGCCCGCGATGTTGTACCTGCTCGGCATGACGACGCAGTCGGTCGTCGGCACGTCGCTGTTCCAGATCCTGTTCGTCACCATGGCGACCACCATGATGCACGCCATGACCACCAAGGCGGTCGATCTTGTCCTTGCCCTGCTGCTGCTGATCGGCAGCGTGACCGGCGCGCAGATCGGCACCCGCATCTCGATGACGGTGCGGCCGGAATATCTGCGCATATTATTGTCGGTGATCGTGCTGCTGGTCGCCGCGCGCATGGCGCTTGGCCTCGGCTTCCGCCCGGATGAAATCTACACGGTGGAAGTGCGTTGAGATCGCGCGTCCGTCTCGCTCTTCTTCCTGCCCTATCAATGCTGCTCGGCGCGGCCGGAGAGCCGATGCTCGTCCCCGATGTCTCGCAACGGGAAGTCGAAATCCAATACAGCTTCACCGGAGCCGACCTGCTGCTATTCGGCGCGATCGTCTATCCGGACGGGCGAATGCCCAGCAAGCCGGCGGATATATTGGTGGTCCTCAAAGGGCCCGACCAGTCCATCACGATGCGCGAAAAGCAAAAGGTCGCTGGCATCTGGGTCAATGCCGACAGCGCCCGTTTCCGATCCGCGCCCAGCTTCTACGCGGTCGCTTCGTCGCGCCCCATCGCGAAGCTGGTCGATGAACGAACGGCCGCCATCTACGAACTCGGCGTGGACAAGCTGCAATTATCCCCGTCCTCTCTCAACGACAGCGCGGAGCTGAACCGCTTCCAGGCCGGGTTGATCGACCTGCGCGAACGCACCGGCCTCTTTGCCGAGCATCAGGGTTCGGTCGAAATCACCGAAGGCGTCCTGTACCGCGCCCGCATCCCGCTCCCGGCACGCGTCATCGTTGGCGACTACACGGCGGAAACCTTCCTTGTGCAGGACGGCAGGGTCGTTGCCGCTGCCGTCCGCGACATCACCATACGCAAATCGGGGTTCGAGCGCTTCATGGCTGTCGCCGCCGAACGATGGTCCTTCCTCTACGGCCTCACCGCGATCCTGCTGGCCGTTGGCATGGGCTGGACCGCCGGAGCCATTGCCCGGCGCCTCTGAAGATCAGGGCTTCAGGTCCACCCGCTCATCGTCGGGGAAAAGATATTCGAGCAGCAAGGAGCGATGGCATCCATCCGCCTCCCGCTCGAAACATAGCAGAGCAGTAGGCCGCTCTCCCGCCATCTCACGCAGTTGCTCCGCCTGTACGATGGCTTCAGGCAGGTCGAGCTGGCCCGAGTAAATCTCCCGCAGCTTCGCATGATTGCCCTTGCGCGCTGCTTCCCGGCCCTCGGCAGGCGTGCCCAGCGCCTTCAGCCCGACATAGTCGATCCCTGCCTCCTTCAACCCCGCCGCCAGGATGTTCTTGGAAAAGCCCGGCCGCCGCGACAGCGGAACCGCTCTTATGTCCGCCAGCAGCGTGACGCCCGCCTCCTGCAACGCCGTTATCAGCTCGGCCTGCGTAGCCCCTTCATACCCGATAGTGAAAATGCGCATGACATTGAGATAGGAAGGCGGCAGCGACTTCCAAGCTTCCTGCCTTGCCCTCTTTCCTGCCCTCGCCTAAAGGGTCCGTTCATGCCCGACATCACCGTTCCATCCGCCTCGCCCGACCTGACTGGCCGGGCGTTGTTCCCGCATCGGCATCTTCTCTCCATCGCCGACTTGAAGCCTTGGGAAATCCGCTTCCTGCTGGACGAGGCGGAACATTGGGCGAAGAGCAACAGGGGCGGCGCGCGTAAGCATGACGATCGGCTGGCGGGCATGACGCAAATCAACGCCTTCTTCGAAAACAGTACCCGCACCCTCCTGTCCTTCGAGATCGCAGGCAAGCGTCTGGGCGCGGACGTCGTGAATATGCATGCCGGGCAGTCGAGCGTGAAGAAAGGCGAAACGCTGATCGATACTGCCATGACGCTGAACGCCATGGCCGCCGATGTCATCGTGATCCGTCACGCCAGCTCGGGCGCGGTCGCGCTGATTGCCGACAAGGTTGACTGTCCGGTCCTGAACGCGGGCGACGGCTGGCATCAGCATCCGACGCAAGCGCTGCTGGATGCACTCACCATCCGCCGCCGCAAGGGCGGGTTCGAAGGTCTGGTCGTCGCCATCTGCGGCGATGTGCTGCACAGCCGCGTCGCGCGCTCCAACATGCTCTGCCTGGCAGCTTTGGGCGCACAGGTGCGCGCGGTCGCCCCCCCCACGCTGATGCCGCCGGAAGTCGAAATGCTCGGCGCCACGCCCTATAACCGCATGGACGAAGGTCTGGATGGCGCCGACGTCGTCATGATGCTGCGCCTTCAAAATGAGCGGATGGACGGCGCCTTCATACCCTCGCCGCGGGAATATCATATGCTCTACGGCTTGACGCCGGAACGGCTCGCCATCGCCAAGCCCGACGCGCTGGTCATGCATCCTGGTCCCATGAACCGGGGCGTCGAAATCTCGAGCGTGGTCGCCGACCATCCGGAACGCTCGGCCATCACGGAGCAGGTTGAAATGGGGGTCGCCATCCGCATGGCCTGCCTCGACGTTCTGACGCGGAGTGCGCGCGGCGTGGAGGGTTGGGTATGACAAAGATCGCCATCATCAACGGACAGCTGGCTGACCCCGCCACCGCCGACCTCTGTCCCGGCGCGATCCTGATCGAAGGCGATCGCATCCTGGCCGCAGGCAATATCGATGTACCCGGCGACGCGGAACAGGTCGATGCCGCAGGCCTGGTAGTCGCACCCGGCCTCATCGACCTGGGCGTGTTCGCAACGGACAAGCCCGCCTTCCATTTCGGCGGCATCACCCGGGCGGCGCTGATGCCCGACCAGTCCTCCATACTCGACGAAGCCGGGCTCATCCGCCAGGCCGCGCGCGCCGGCAAGCCCGACTTCTGGGTCCACCCCATCGCCGCCGCCACACGCGGCCTCAAGGGCACCGAACTCGCTGAAATCGGCATGATGCAGGCGGCGGGTGCAAAGGCCGTGGCCACCGGGCGTCAGTGGATCGCCGATTCAGGCGTCATGATGCGCGTCCTTGCCTATGCCTCGGGTCTTGGCCTCACCGTCATCACCCATGCCGAGGATAGCGGTCTTGCTGGCAAGGCCGTGGCGACGAGCGGCGAAACCGCGACACGGCTTGGCCTGTCCCACGCTCCCGCCTGTGCCGAAGCCATCGCCATCTCTCGCGATATCATGCTCGCGCGGGAAACCGGCGCTGCGGTCCACTTCCGGCTGGTGACGACCAAGGCAGGCTTCGACCTCATCAGGGCGGCGAAGGCAGAGGGGCTGAGGATCAGCTGCGGGATCAGCCCCGCTTATCTCTACCTTGCGGACAATGCCGTCACTGATTTCCGCACCTTTGCCCGCCTGTCCCCTCCGCTACGATCGGAGGATGACCGCAAAGCAGCCATTGCGGCGGTGGCTGACGGCACCATCGACGTCATCACCTCCAGCCATGATCCGCGCGGACCTGAGGACAAGAGGCTCCCCTTCGCCGACGCCGCCCCCGGCATGGCGGGCGCCGAGACATTGCTCGCCCTGTCGCTCAACCTCGTGCGCGAAGGCCATCTCTCGATGACGCGCCTGATGACGTTGCTCAGCGCCAATCCGGCCCGCATCCTGGGCATCGACGCGGGCAGTTTCGCAAGCGGCAGCGCGGCCGACCTCATCTTCATCGATCCCGGCGCACCCTGGATCGTGGATTCCGCCAGGATGGCTGCGCAGGCAGGCAACACCCCCTTCAATCGCATGCCCGTGCAGGGCCGCGCCCGCCGGGTCATGAAGGGCGGGCTTTTCCTCTAAAGTTTCCTGCTTGCCCTCCCACGCATGCCACGCTAAAGCGCCCTCCTTCGCCGGCACAGGAGTGTAGCTCAGCTGGTAGAGCGTCGGTCTCCAAAACCGAATGCCGGGGGTTCGAGTCCCTCCACTCCTGCCAAGCAACTGGTCGCGATCCTTGATTTTTCAACGGTTCGCGGCTAGCTGCCCGAGCGAAGATGGGTCGCGAAGCCAGCGGCCGCACCCCGGGACGCCGACATGGCGGGGTCCGGAGGGCGGACTGTTGCTTCGCGCTTTGGTGTTTGTTCGAACGTTTTTTGAGGCAGTGATGGCGAAGGTTTCTCCGGGCGAATTCGTCAATCAGGTGAAGACCGAAGCGTCTAAGATCGTGTGGCCCACCGGCCGCGAAACGGTCATGACCGCGGTCATGGTCGGGATCATGACCACGCTGCTCGGCCTCTTCTTCTTCGGCATCGACACCTTCTTCGGCGCGGTCGTTCAGTGGCTGCTGAGCTTCGCTGCCGGACAGGCTTGAGTTTTTTATCTGCCGCGGTTTCCCGGGAAATCGCTTGTGGGAGTTTGAAACGGTAACATGGCGCGCTGGTACATCATCCACGCCTATTCGGGCTTCGAAAACAAGGTCAAGGAATCGATCCTGTCCGAAGCCGAGCGCATGGGCCTCTCCCAGCTGGTCGAGCAGGTGGAAGTCCCCACCGAGACCGTCACCGAGGTGAAGCGCGGCAAGAAGGTACAGGTCGAACGCAAGTTCATGCCCGGCTACGTCCTTGCCAAGCTGGCGATGAACGACGACATCTACCACCTCGTCAAGAACACGCCGAAGGTGACCGGCTTCCTGGGTAGCTCAGGCAAGCCGCAGGCGATCAGCGAAACCGAAGCCGCCCGCTATTTCGGTGCGCAGAAGGCCGCCGAAGCCGCGCCCAAGCACAAGGTCAATGTCGATTACGAAATCGGCGACAGCGTTAAGGTGCTGGACGGCCCCTTCGCCAGCTTCAACGGCACGGTCGAGGAACTGGATTTCGAAAAGAACCGCGTCAAGGTGTCCGTCTCGATCTTCGGCCGCGCCACCCCGGTGGAACTGGACTTCGAACAGGTCGAACTGTCGAAGTAACTATTCCCCTCTTCCGCAGGCGGGAGAGGGCAGCGAGACTTGGCGGCTCAGCCGCCTAGTCGCAGCGGGAGAGGGCATAGCCCCTCTCCAACCTAGGCTAGCCAGAAAACTGGCAAGCTACGGTATCCTCTCCCCTGAAGGGGGCGAGGATAATGCAGTGCGGGAGGCTTGCTCTCAGCAAGCTGTCTGACCGCTAAACTTGAACCGGTGGATTTGCCCGCAAATCCGCCAGCAACAGAGTGAGTGAAAATGGCCAAGAAGATTACGGGCTATATCAAGCTCCAGGTGCCCGCTGGAGCCGCCAACCCCTCGCCGCCGATCGGTCCGGCGCTGGGTCAGCGCGGTGTGAACATCATGGAATTCTGCAAGGCGTTCAACGCCTCGACGGAAAAGATGGACAAGGGCACGCCGCTGCCGACCATCATCACCGTCTATGCGGACCGTTCGTTCAGCTTCGTCACGAAGCAGCCGCCCGCCACCTATCTCATCAAGAAGGCCGTCAACCTGAAGTCGGGCTCGAAGGAGCCGGGCAAGGTGACCGCTGGAAAGATCACCCGCGCACAGCTCACTGAAATCGCCCAGGCCAAGATGGTTGACCTGAACGCGAACGACATCGACGCAGCGACGAAGATCATCGAAGGCTCCGCTCGCGCAATGGGCCTCGAAGTGGTGGAGGGCTAAGACATGGCAAAGCTGACGAAAAAGGCGAAGGCTCTCGCCGCTGCCGTTGACCGTGAAAAGCTGCACGGCGTCGATGAAGCGCTGGGCCTGATCAAGACCCACGCAACCGCCAAGTTCGACGAAAGCGTCGAAATCGCGATCAACCTCGGCGTTGACCCGCGTCACGCCGACCAGATGGTCCGTGGCGTCGTCACCCTGCCCGCAGGCACCGGCAAGGACGTCCGCGTCGCCGTGTTCGCCCGTGGCGACAAGGCCGAAGCCGCGACTGCCGCTGGCGCCGACATCGTGGGTGCCGAGGATCTGCTCGACAGCATCCAGGCTGGCAACATCGACTTCCAGCGCGTGATCGCCACCCCCGACATGATGGGTCTGGTCGGCCGTCTTGGTAAGGTTCTGGGTCCCAAGGGCCTGATGCCGAACCCGAAGCTCGGCACTGTCACCCCGAACGTCGCCGAAGCGGTCAAGGCTGCCAAGGGCGGTCAGATCGAGTTCCGCGTCGAAAAGGCCGGCATCATCCACGCCGGTCTTGGCAAGGCGAGCTTCTCGGCCGAAGACCTGCGCAAGAATTTCGACGCTTTCGTTGACGCGATCGTCAAGGCGAAGCCATCGGGTTCGAAGGGCAAGTATGTCCGCAAGATCGCCCTGTCGTCCTCGATGGGCCCGGGCGTGAAGGTCGACGTGGCGGAAGTCGCTTCGGTCTGATTCTCGCTGACAAGCAATAAAGGGGCCGCCTTCCCTCTTTGCGGGGGAAGGCGGCCTTCTTATTTTGGGTATCCCGCCACCGGGGATTTCAGTCGCCTTGAACGACCCCAACAACGGTGTGAACTTCGGGGTGTGCGACCTGCACTCCGGGCTCCAGCAGCAGCCGGAGCACATCAGGTCATCCATGTATCCGTCGGGAATGGCGGGTCGCTTTACCGACGGAAAATACAATGTCTTTTGAACATCTACCCCCTCTCCTCTCGGACGCGCTGACGCGGAAAGGCTATGAAAGCCTGACTCCCGTCCAGGCCGAAGTCACCCAACCGGAAGCCGAAGGGCGCGATCTCATCGTTTCAGCGCAGACCGGCTCGGGCAAGACGGTCGCTTTCGGCCTTGCCATGGCGGGCGAACTGCTCGGCGAACAGATGCGCCTGCCCGTGGCCGGAAAGCCGCTTGCCCTCGCCATAGCCCCCACCCGCGAACTGGCGCTGCAGGTCAGCCGCGAACTGGAATGGCTCTACGGTGAAGCCCGCGCCCGGATCGCAACCTGCGTCGGCGGCATGGACGCCGCCAAGGAACGCCGCGCCCTGTCCCACGGCGCGCACATCGTCGTCGGCACCCCCGGCCGCCTGCGCGACCATCTTGAACGCGGCGCGCTGGACCTTTCGGGCCTCAAGACCGTGATCCTCGATGAAGCGGACGAGATGCTCGACATGGGCTTCCGCGAAGATCTGGAGGAAATCCTCGACGGCGCGCCTGAAGGCCGCCGCACGCTGCTCTTCTCCGCCACCATGCCCAAGCCCATCGTGGCGCTTGCCAAGCGCTACCAGAAGGACGCGCTGCGCATCTCCACCGTCAGCGACGAACGCGGCCATGGCGACATCAGCTATCAGGCCGTGACCGTAGCGCCCGCCGATATCGAGAACGCGGTGGTCAACCTGCTGCGTTATCACGAAGCGGAAACCGCGATCCTCTTCTGCGCCACCCGCGACAATGTCCGTCACCTCCACGCCAGCCTCACCGAACGCGGCTTCGCGGCGGTCGCCTTGTCTGGCGAGCATAGCCAAAACGAGCGCAACCACGCCCTTCAGGCGCTGCGCGACCGCCGCGCCCGCGTCTGCGTAGCCACCGACGTCGCGGCGCGCGGCATCGACTTGCCCAACCTCAGCCTTGTCGTCCATGTCGAAATCCCGCGCGATGCCGAAACGATGCAGCACCGATCGGGCCGCACTGGCCGCGCGGGCAAGAAGGGAACGGCTGTCCTCATCGTCCCCTATCCCCGCCGCCGCCGTGTCGAATCCATGCTGCGCGGTGCGAAGATCCCGGTCGAATGGGGCACCCCGCCCAGCAAGGAGGCGATCCAGCAGCAGGACAATGCCCGCCTGCGCGAGCGCCTGATGGAGCGTGCCGAACTGGACGAACAGGACTGGGCGCTCGGTGCCGAGCTTCTCGCCGAAAAGAGCCCCAAGGAAATCGCCGCCATGCTGGTGAATAGCGCTCGCGCCGCCCTGCCCGCGCCCGAAGAATTGCTCGACGCCAGCGAAGCCCCTCCACGGCGCGACGGCCCGCGCCCTGGCTTCGAGGACACCGTCTGGTTCCGCATGGACATCGGCCGCCGCCAGAACGCCGATCCGCGCTGGATCCTGCCGCTCATCTGCCGCCGCGGTCACGTTTCGCGCCAGGACATTGGCGCCATCCGTATCGCCGCGAACGAGACGATGTTCGAAATCCCGTCCGCTATCGTTTCGCGCTTCATCGGCGCGGTCAAGCGTACCGGGGAAGCGAATGACGAGGGCGCGGACGTCGCTTTCGAACAGATCGAGGGCGCACCCCGGGAAGCCGCTCGCGAAAACCGCCGCGAAGGCCCACGCGGCAAGGGCCGCCCCAACGAAGGACGCGGACCCAAGCCCGCTTATGGCGCCCGCCCGTTCAAGGGCGCCCCGCGCAAGGGAGGCCCTCGCAAACCCCGCGGATAGTTGCCACGGACACGGATGGGGGCTTCACGCATTAGCGCCATAATGAAGCCCCCTATCCTCATCCCGATCCTGGGCGATCAGCTGACGCCGGACATATCCTCGCTTGCCGAGGCTGATCCAGGAGACAGCGTCCTTCTGATGATGGAGGTGGCGGACGAAACCACCTATGTTCGCCATCACAAGGCCAAGATTGCCTACATCCTCTCGGCCATGCGCCACCATGCCGAACGGATGCGCGCACTTGGTTGGACCGTCGATTATGTCCGCCTCGACGACCCGGCAAACAGCGGCAGTTTCACCGGCGAAATCGCCCGCGCAATCGATCGCCACCAGCCCCGCGCCATCCACGTCACCGAAGCAGGCGAATGGCGCGTCCGCGCAATGCTGGAGGAATGGGAGGGCCGCTTCGCACTACCCGTCACCATCCTTGAGGACGATCGCTTCCTTTGCTCCCACGCCGAGTTCGACACCTGGGCAGCCGCACGCAGGCAACTCCGCATGGAATTTTTCTACCGCGACATGCGCCGCAAGACCGGCCTGTTAATTGACGAAGAGGGCCAACCGGAAGGCGGCCAGTGGAATTTCGACGCCGAAAACCGCAAGCCTCCACCCCCACGCGATCTACTGATGCCCCGCCCTCTCGCCTTCAAACCGGACGCGATCACCCGGGAGGTCATTGCATTGGTTGCGGAGCGTTTCGCCAATCACATCGGCTCGCTCGACCATTTCGCCTTTGCCGTCACCCACGAAGACGCCCAACGGCAGCAGGCGCGCTTTCTAGACGAAGCACTCCCCCGGTTCGGCGATTATCAGGACGCGATGCTCACCGGAGAGCCCTTCCTGTGGCACTCCATATTGTCCCCCTACATCAACAACGGCCTGCTCGATCCGTTGGCTTTGGTGAAGGAGGTGGAGCAGCGCTATAAAGCAGGCAAGGTGCCGCTGAACGCTGCGGAAGGCTTCATCCGCCAGATCATCGGTTGGCGCGAATATGTGCACGGCGTTTATTGGCATGAAGGGCCGGATTATGGCAGCCGCAATGCTTTGGAAGCTCAACGCGATCTGCCCGGCTTCTACTGGACTGGCGACACCGACATGCATTGCGTGGCCCAGGCGATTGGCCAGACCATCGACCACGCCTATGCCCATCATATTCAGCGGCTGATGATCACGGGCAACTTCGCGCTGCTCGCCGGAATCGAGCCAACCCAGGTCCATGTCTGGTATCTGGAGGTTTATGCCGACGCCTATGAGTGGGTCGAGATGCCCAACACGCTCGGCATGGCGCTCTTCGCTGACGGAGGGCTATTGGGATCGAAGCCCTACGCGGCGGGCGGAGCCTATATCAACCGCATGTCGGATTATTGCCGCCATTGCCGCTATGACGTGAAGCAGCGGGTAGGCGAGGATGCCTGCCCGTTCAACGCCCTATACTGGCACTTCCTCGCCCGTAATGAACGCAAGCTTCGCCAGAACCCGCGCCTCGGCATGCCTTATCGCAATTGGGAAAAAATGACCGAGGAAGACCGCGCCGCCATCCGGGATCAGGCGGCACGGTTCCTCAAAAGCTTAGGTTGACGTTCAGCCCGCGCCGGAAAGCTGGAGCATCCGCGCCGCCAATTCTCGTTCACCCATCACGACATGCGGCACGCCCATCCCTTCGAGATGCGCGACCTCCGCATCGCTGTGCGCCCGAGCGATCACCTGCAGCTTGGGGTTAAGATGCCGCGCATGCTCATGGATCGCGCCGCCCTCGAACCCTTCAGGCACTGCGATCAGCAGTCGCCGCGCCTCGCAAATGCCTGCCGCCATCAGATGGCGGTCCTCCAGCGCGCTTCCCCGCACAACTGGGTGCCCGGCTTCCTCGGCCTCCTCTGCTCGCTCGGCATCCGCCTCCAGAACCACGAAATGCGCTTTGCGTTCGGCCAGCCGTTCCGCGATCAACTTGCCGACACGTCCATAGCCGACCAGGATGACATGACCGATATGCGGCCGTTGACGTGCCTTTTCCGCTTCTTCTTCCTCCTCGATTTCCTCCTTTTTATGTCCCCGCACGATCATCGAGAAGATGAAGGGGTTAAGGAAGATCGACACGATCGCCCCCGCTAGAATCAGGTCGCGTCCCTCCGCCGGAAGCACACCAAGCCCCGTGCCTAGCGTCGCGAGGATGAACGAAAACTCGCCGATCTGAGCCAGGCTTGCTGCAATGGTCAGAGCCGTGTCACCTGGATATCCGAACGCACGCACTATCGCAAAGGCGGCAATGGACTTGCCGACGATGATGATCGCCACGGTGGCGAGCAGCGGTAGAGGCTGCTCGATCAGCACCGCCGGGTTGAACAGCATGCCAACCGATACGAAGAACAGCACGGCGAAGGCATCGCGCAATGGCAATGTCTCCTCCGTCGCGCGGCGGCTGAGCGGCGTCTCACCCAGGATCATGCCTGCGAAGAAGGCGCCAAGAGCGAACGACACGTCGAACGCAACCGCTGCGCCGAAGGCGACGCCCAGAGCGATGGCAAGCACAGCCAAACGAAACAGCTCGCGCGACCCCGTGTGAACCACCCAATGCAGCGCCCAGGGAATGACCCGGCGGCCCACGAGCAGCATCAAAGCCACGAACCCGGCGACCTTCAGCAAGGTGCTGAGGAGAGGCGCCAACAGATCGCCCATTCCGGCTGAAGCATCAGCGTTGTTCATTACCTTTGCCAGCGCGGGCAGCAGCACAAGCGCCAGCACCATCACAAGGTCTTCCACGATCAGCCAGCCCACGGCTATGCGTCCGCGCCGCGTTTCGACAAGGTCGGCGCCCTGCAGGGCGCGCAGCAGCACGACCGTGCTCGCCACCGATAGGGCAAGGCCGAACACGATACCGCCCATAACCGGCCAGCCCATATAGTGCGATAGCCCCAGGCCAAGCAGCGTCGCGACCGCGATCTGCCCTATGGCTCCCGGCACCGCGATATTCTTGACCGAAAGCAGGTCACGCAGAGAAAAATGTAGCCCGACCCCGAACATCAAAAGGATGACGCCAATCTCGGCCAGTTCGTTAGCCAAGCTGGTGTTGGCTACAAAGCCTGGCGTGAAGGGGCCAACCATGATCCCGGCGATGAGATAGCCGACGAGCGGCGATAATTTGAGGCGATGCGCAATGGCACCCATTATGAAAGCAACAACAAGGCCCGCGACGATTGTTCCGATCAGGGGCGTGTGGTGAGGCATAAACGTCCTTCCCTGTCTGCCGGCGGAGCGTTTATCGCCTCCACCGGCAGCATATCATATTTTCATTCTGCAACCGCCAGCATGGCGGCCGACAACAAGGCTCCAGCAGCACCCAGTCCAGCCAATACTGTGGGCATGAACCACCATGGCGGACGGCGTTTGCTGCGGCGCGACCGTCTCCGGACCATCAAAAAATCTCCTGTCCTGACGATTTAACGGAATATACGTTAGATCAGGGCAGGTGGCGCGCGGGCGTGGAAGCCATTGGGAAAGTGCCTTTGCACGCGTTGCGTGATGGCAGGACTGGCTACGGGAAGCGGGCGCAACAGCCAGGCGACGACCAATATCGCCGTAGCGAAGACCAGCCATTGTATGACCGAAGTCACGGGCGCAATGCTGTCATTGTCGCCTGGGGCGCTCACGCGCTCGCCTGGCGGGATCGACAGAGCCCGCGCTTTCAAAACCACGTCCGTAGTTGCCGGATTGAAGGCGGAACCGGTTATCTTGCTGGACGGGGGGCCCAGGGGCGTAAGGGCGCTCAACAACGCGACGCTGATCGCCATCCACAGGGTCAGCATGAAGAGCAGCCTGCCGCTCATGCTTTCTGTCCTGTCAGATCTAGGCATCATGCGCGGCGAGTTTCCTTCCGGGACCGAAGATAGGCTCTAGCCCGCGCAAAAACCACCCCCTAGAATGGGGCATCCCGGTTGACAGAAGCGAGTCAGTCCACTACCGGGCCACATTCCCGCGCGGGTCAACAGGACTTCATGTCCTCGACGATCTGCGTAAAGCAGATTTGAACGAGAAGAGAAGAGCCATGTTCGCAGTCGTGCGCACGGGCGGCAAGCAGTATCGCGTCGCCGCCGGAGACAAGATCGTCGTCGAGAAGCTGGCCGGTGAGGCTGGTGACAAGGTGACGTTGGATGACGTCCTGTTCGCCGGCGAAGGCAGCGACGTGAAGGATGCCAGCAAGCTGACCGTCGCCGCGGAGATCATCGCGCAGGCGAAGGGCGAAAAGGTTATCGTTTTCAAGAAGCGTCGTCGGCATAACTACCGCCGCCGCAACGGCCACCGCCAGAATCACACGATCCTGAAGATCGTGTCGATCGCCTGAGCCGCAGTCCAGTTTCGAGGAGTTTGAGTCATGGCACATAAAAAAGCTGGCGGTTCATCGCGTAACGGTCGCGATTCAGAATCGAAACGCCTTGGCGTGAAGAAGTTCGGCGGTCAGGAAGTGATCGGCGGCAACATCATCATCCGCCAGCGTGGCACCCGCGTATATCCTGGCCGCAATGTCGGCATGGGTAAGGACCATACCCTCTTCGCCCTTGGCGAAGGTCGCGTGGTATTCCACACTGGCAAGCTCGGCCGCAAATATGTGTCGGTCGACGCGATGGCTGAAGCAGCCGAATAACGGACGATCAATGACGGATCGTCCCTCATCATCGGGGCGATCCTTCCGGAGAATGGTTTCAAGCCGTCTCCGGTAATCCGAGGGAAATAAGGGGCGCCCCATCAGGGAGCGCCCCTTTTTCTGTTCGGCGGCACCTCCCCTCATTTTCCCTCAAACCTCTGGAACCCTGGGACTTCTCGCGCGTCATGCGGGCGGGGCTCAGCCAGAGGAAGAAGTCGTCAAGTCGTAACTTTTTGCGGCCATTGGCGTGTCGATCAGAGGAGAGATTTTAAAATGTTCGCCCGCACCCCCCGTTTGCTCCTGAGACCCGGTTGGATGGAAGACGCATTCGCGCTGGCCGAGGCGTTCGGCGATCCGGCGGTTCTGCGCAACCTGACCCGGGCCCCGGCGTCCTACGGCATTGATGACGCGCGCCACTTCCTCTCGCTTCCCCAGGACAACTGCCTGCCGAGTCTTCTGGCCTTTTCCCGTACTCGCGGCGCACCGCGTCTTGTCGGCGGCTGCGGCGTTCAATTGGGCGAAGATGGCACGCCGGAGCTGGGTTACTGGATAGCACGACCCTATTGGGGCCTCGGCTTCGCGACCGAGGCGGCGCGCGCTGTATTCAGTATGGCACGGGCTGCGGGCGTCAGTGGAATTCAGGCCGTGCATTTTGCCGATAACCCTGCATCGGGCAACGTCCTCCGCAAGATCGGTTTCCGCCATACGGGCCGGGTCGAGCAACGCTATAGTCCCGCGCGGGGCGCAATGGCCGATTGCCTGGTCTTCGAAGAAGGTGTGGCCGGACGAATGACGATCGACCCGGCCATGGACCTTTATGAGGATGCACTGCCCGCACTCGCGGCCTGAATGAAAGGCGTGGACGGCGTTTCTATACGCCGTCCACGCTGGTGAATTGTCAGTTTGAGGTCGACAGCAGACGGCGAGGTTTAATTCCGCACCATAAGCGGCTATGGGCCAGCCCATGCATTTTCTGGATCAGGCGAAGATTTACATCAAGTCCGGCTGGGGCGGCCCCGGCGCGGTCAGTTTCCGGCGTGAGAAATATGTCGAATATGGCGGGCCCGACGGCGGCAACGGCGGCAAGGGTGGAGATATTATTTTCGAAGCGGTAGCCGGCCTCAACACCCTGATCGACTTCCGCTACACACAGCATTTCAAGGCACAGCGCGGCCTGCCGGGCGCAGGCAAGAATCGTTACGGCGCGGGCGGTAATGATCTGGTCATCAAAGTGCCTGTCGGAACGCAAATCCTGTCCGATCCCCAGCCTATAGAGGGGACGGAGGACGAGGATGGTTATCCGGAATATGAGGAACAGGAACTGCTCGCCGACTTCACCGAGGTAGGGCAGCGCCTCGTCTTTTTGCGCGGTGGCGACGGCGGCCGTGGCAATCTTTCTTACAAAACAAGCACTAACCGTGCGCCGCGACAGCATGGAACTGGTTGGCCGGGGCAGGAAATGTGGGTGTGGCTGCGCCTCAAACTGCTCGCTGATGTCGGCTTGGTCGGCATGCCGAATGCGGGGAAGTCGACCTTTATCAATCAAGTGACCAACACCAAGGCGAAGGTTGGCGCTTACGCTTTCACCACGACCAAGCCACAGCTGGGTGTCGTCACACATCGTGACCGCGAATTCGTGCTGGCGGATATCCCCGGCCTGATCGAGGGCGCGGCGGAAGGCGCGGGCATTGGCGACCGGTTCCTGGGCCATATAGAGCGCTGCCGGGTGCTGCTGCATCTGATCGATGCCACAGGAGACGATCCGGTGGAACAGTTCCGCATCGTGCAGGACGAACTGGAAGCCTATGGCGAAGGGCTGGCCGACAAGCCGCAGATCGTAGCGCTCAACAAAGGCGATCTTCTCGGACAGGAGTTGATGGACGACATCGCCGCTCAGCTTCACCGCGAGGCTGGCGTGGAGAAGATATTTATCATCTCCGGCGCCACCGGCGAAGGTGTGCAGCCACTGTTGGATGCCGTCCTGCCGCTGCTGCAACAGTACAAGCCGGACAAGGAGGAGGAGACGGGCGATGAAGGCGACTCGACATGGTCGCCGATTTGACAGCCCATTGTTCCGCATTTCCTCCTAGCGTTACCGAACGGAACTGATCCAGTGACTCCCCCTTCGTCAGGTTTCCCTCCCTCCCAGATAAGACGGCTGGTCATCAAGATCGGTTCGGCCTTGCTCGTGGATGGAAACGGAGAGGTCCGCGAGGCTTGGCTCCGCACGCTGGTGGAAGATGTGGCTGCGCGCAAGGCTGCGGGGCAGCAGATCATCATCGTATCGTCGGGCGCCATCGCCCTGGGCGCGCGGCGGCTAAAGCTGCCCAAGGGCGGGCGCGGCAGCCTGGAGGATGCGCAGGCCGCAGCGGCGACCGGCCAGATTGCGCTATCTCAATGCTGGGCGCGCCTGTTGCAGGACAAGGGCATCACTGCCGCCCAGATGCTGGTGACGCTGGACGACCTTGAACATCGGCGGCGCTATCTCAACGCGTCGGCAACTCTGGAACGGCTGATCACGCTGGACGTCGTGCCAGTCGTCAATGAAAATGACAGCGTCGCGACGGCCGAAATCCGTTTCGGCGACAATGATCGTCTGGCAGCGCGCATCGGACAGGCAGCACGGGCTGACGCAGTCGTGCTGCTTTCCGACGTTGACGGGCTTTACACCGCCAATCCGCATGTCGATGCGAGCGCCATGCTGATAGAGACAATCGAGCGCATCGATGCGCGGATCGCGGGAATGGCGGACAGCGGTTCAGCCTCAGGAATGGGGTCCGGGGGCATGACGTCCAAAATAGAGGCCGCGCGGATCGCGACCGGGGCTGGGGCCCATCTCGCGATCATATCCGGGAAGGTCGATGCGCCGCTGTCTCATTGGTCAAATGGGGGCAAGGGATCGATCTTCATCGCCGCGCCAGCAAAGCGAGCCCGGAAGGGATGGCTGGCGGGGCGCCTCACCGTTCGCGGCCGCATCGTCGTCGACGCGGGCGCGGAAAAGGCTTTGGACCGGGGCAACAGCTTGCTGCCCGCGGGTGTGGCCCAGATTGAAGGCAGCTTCGTGCGGGGGGATGTTGTCGACATCGTCGCGCCCGACGGCCGGGTGATCGCCCGGGGCCTCAGCGAATATGACAGCGAGGAAGCGGCGCGGATCGCGGGCAAGCGGAGCGAGGATATCGCGGCTCTGCTTGGGCATCTTCCGCGATCGGTGCTTGTTCATCGCGATCAGATGGCGATGGTCTGACATCCCATGAAATTACGTATTGCCATGACGGGCGCGACAGGTTTCGTCGGCGCCGAAACGCTGAATCAGGCTCTTGAAGCTGGTCATCATGTGACGGCTATCACCCGAAAGGCGCAGCCGCCTCGCGCCCGGCTGAAATGGGTGCATGGCTCGCTTGAAGATCGCGCGGCGCTCAACACGCTTGTGCGAGACGCTGATGTGGTGATCCATATTGCGGGTGTCGTGAACGCCCCGGACCGCGACGGGTTCGAGGCTGGCAACGCTCGTGGCACCATGGCGGTGGTCGACGCCATGCGGCAGCGGGGTGTGCGGCGGCTGGTGCATGTTTCGTCTTTGGCCGCACGCGAGCCGAAGCTGTCTGACTATGGCTGGTCGAAGGCTTTGGCGGAGCGTCATGTCAAGGCTAGCGGCCTTGATTGGACGATCGTGCGGCCGCCCGCGATCTACGGGCCTGGCGATCGGGAAATGCTGGAACTGTTCCGCATGGCCAAGCGCGGCATCATGCTGCTGCCTCCCGGTGGACGGCTGTCGCTGATTGAGGTGAGCGATCTTGGCCGGTTGCTGCTGCGGCTTGCTGGCGAGACGGAGATAAGCCTTGCCCACTGTTACGAGGCGGATGATGGCACGCCCGGAGGGTGGGACCATCTGGACTTTGGGCAGGCTGTTGGCCGCGCGGTCGGCAAGGATGTGCGAACCTTTGCCACCCCGAACTGGGCATTGGGCCTGGGTGCCCGGCTGGACCGCATTCTACGGGGCAAGGGTGCAAAGCTCACACAAGATCGTGTCAGCTATTTCTGCCATCCCGACTGGGTAGTAACGAAGCGCAAGCAGCCTCCCAAGAAGCTGTGGGTGCCCCAAGTGTCTACCGAGGAAGGCCTCAAGGCGACCGCCGAAGCCTATCGGGTCAAAGGTTGGCTTTGAGCCATCACTGATCGCTCTGGATTGACGGCTTTCTGGAGCGGCGTTCGGCTACGAATTCACTGATGGCTTGGCCGCTGGCGTTGAGCAGCGGATAGGTGCGCGCGTCGGACAGCCAATCCGGGCGGCGTTCACCGCTGCCGTAGAAAGTGTCGTACACCAGGCTGAATGCCAGGAAAACGAGAGTTGCGCCGATTAGTCCCTTGATCGCGCCAAAACCGCCGCCCAGAACGCGATCGACGGGGCCAAGGATGGATTGGCGCGTGCGGCGGCCGATGGCGTGGGCGAGGAGTTTTCCTGCGCCGAAAGTGACGCCGAAAACCAGAATGAATGCAAGAATTGCCGCGCCTCCGGTCGTACCGACGAAGGGGGCGAGGAGTTCGGTAGCTGAAGGATGGAAGAGGCGGATGGCGAAGATGCCCAGGACCCAGGCGATCAGCGACAGGGTTTCAAGAACGAAACCACGAAGCAAACCCAAGACTGTGCAACCGCCGATGGCGAGAAGGACGAGGATATCGACGGCGTTCATGTGGGCCGGGCTATCCGCGGCCGAGCATCTGGTCAACCAGTTGGCTTAAGGCGCGATAGCCGCTGACGGCGATCCCCTTCACCCCATCGGCGACCGCGGAAGGAACATAGGCGCGTTCGAAGCCGAGCTTTGCCGATTCGCGCAGGCGAAGCGGCGCATGGGCGACCGGGCGGATTTCCCCGGAGAGCGCGATTTCTCCGAACAGGACCAGATCGGCGGGCACTGGCCTTTCCGCGAGCGCCGATATGAGCGCGGCGGCGACGGCAAGGTCAGCGGCGGGGTCGGACAAGCGATAGCCGCCCGCGACGTTCAGATACACTTCGCAGGTCGAGAAGCTGAGGCCGCAGCGCGCCTCCAGCACGGCGAGGATCATGGCGAGGCGGCCGCTGTCCCATCCCACCACCGCGCGCCGGGGCGTGGCGCCGCTGGATAGGCGAACGACGAGCGCCTGGATCTCGACCAGCACTGGCCTAGTGCCCTCCAGCGCGGGAAAGACGGTTGCGCCGGTCACGGTTTCGTCGCGATGGGTAAGAAACAGAGCCGAAGGGTTCGCGACTTCTTCCAACCCCTCCGCGACCATTGCGAAAACGCCGATCTCGTCCGTGCCGCCAAAGCGATTCTTGATCGCGCGCAGGATGCGATATTGGTGACTGCGCTCGCCTTCGAAGCTCAGCACGGTATCGACCATATGCTCCAGCACGCGCGGCCCGGCGATGCTGCCATCCTTGGTGACATGGCCGACCAGGATGACAGCGGTGCCGCGCTGCTTGGCGAAGCGGATCAGTTCCTGGCTGGAGGCGCGCACCTGACTGACGGTGCCCGGCGCGCCTTCGATCAGGTCGCTGTGCATCGTCTGGATCGAATCGATGACGAGCAGCGCAGGCGGCTCCCCCTCCCCCAAGGTGGTCAATATGTCCCGGACGGAGGTTGCGCTGGCGAGCTGCACCGGCGCGTTGCCAAGGCCGAGGCGCTGCGCGCGGAGGCGGACCTGGTCCGCCGCTTCCTCACCGCTGATATAGGCGACGGAAAGACCGCGCGCGGCGATGCGGGCAGCGGCCTGAAGCAGCAGGGTCGATTTGCCGATGCCGGGATCACCGCCAATCAGCGTGGCTGATCCGGGAACGATGCCGCCGCCCAGGGCGCGATCGAACTCGGCAATCCCGGTGCTCGTCCGCTGGGGCAGTTCGACCTGGCTGTTCAGCCCGACAAGCGTCAGCGCGCGCCCGCCGGTTTGCAGATCGTGGCGCGCGGAAAAGATGGTCTCTGCCGCTTCCTCGACAATGCTGTTCCATTCGCCGCAGTCGTCGCACTGCCCCTGCCACCGGGAAGAAAGGGTGCCGCACTGCTGGCAGACGAATTTGCGCTTTGCCTTGGCCATCTGCGAGCTATGGCTTGCAGTTGCGAACGTTTCAAGAACAAAAGAAGCGCCTGAATCGCTCCTCCCTTTGCCAGGGGCATGGCATGGACATGATGAACCTGCCCGAGGGTGCTGGAAACTCATGCTGATGTGGCGCATTGTTTCGCCATGAAGTCCTTTCGCGTCGCCAGCTACAATATCCGCAAAGCCATTGGCACCGACCGCCGCCGCAGCCCCGAGCGAGTATTGGAGGTGCTGGGGGAACTGAATGCGGACGTCATCGCACTTCAGGAAGCGGATCGACGCTTTGGCGTGCGCACCGCCGCCATTCCGCCCTGGCTGCTGGAATCGATGAGCCCCTACAAGCCTGTGCCCCTGAATGTGCAGGTCGATTCGATGGGATGGCATGGCAACGCGATCCTGGTGCGGAAGGAGGCTGAGATCGGCACTCATGACGTGCTGCACCTGCCCTGCCTGGAGCCCCGCGGCGCGACGATGGCGGAGGTGGAGTTGGGCAAGGCGAAGCTGCGCGTCTTTGGCATGCATCTCGACCTGTCGGGCCTGTGGCGGCGCAAGCAGGCGGCTGCGGTCATTCACGCGGCGGCGCAGCGGGACGCGATGCCCACGGTATTGATGGGCGACCTGAATGAATGGAGCGCCAACCGGGGATGTCTGGCGGACTTCGCCCGGCATTATGCTTTCGCACCCTGCGGGCGGAGCTTTCACGCGCGGCGGCCCGTGGCGCGGCTCGACCGGATCATGCATTGCGGTCAGTTGAAGCTGGTGGACAGCGGCGTGCATGACAGCGCGGCGTCCCGAAAAGCTTCGGATCATCTGCCGATCTGGGCGGAGTTTCGGTTGTGAGGTGGCGCGTTTTCATGGGGGTGAAGGTGCAAAAACATTGCCCGCTCGCCTCAAGGAAAAGTAGAGCCCTTCGACAAGCTCAGGGCGAAGGGAGGAGAGGTTTAGGGCCGGGGGGGTGCGCCGCATGAAGGAGCGCGAACTTCGGCTTGCGCTGGTCTGCTATGGGGGGATCAGCCTTGCCGTCTACATGCATGGCATCACCAAGGAAATCTGGCGGCTGGCGCGGGCGAGCCGGGGGTTTCATGACGGCACCCCGAGCAGCGAGGGTAGCGAGGCCGTTTACAGGAAGCTGCTGGAGGATCTGGAGGCGGCAAGCGGCGTGCGGTTGCGGGTGATGCCGGACATCATCGCCGGGGCAAGCGCTGGCGGGATCAACGGCATCTTCCTCGCACAGGCGATCGAAACGGGGCAATCGCTGGAACCGCTCACCGATTTGTGGCTGGAAAATGCCGATGTTGAGCGGCTGCTGGACCCCGATGCCCGTCCAGCAAGGCGCATCAGCAAATTCTGGGCAACCCCGCTGGTGTGGATGGCAGCGCGGCGGCCGGGAGACACGGTCGAGCGCACCGTCGCCCCCGACACGCGCGAGGAGGTGCGGCAGAAGCTGTCCCATTTCATCCGGTCCAGATGGTTCGAACCTCCCTTTGGCGGCGAAATCTTCACGGCGATGCTGTTGGATGCATTCGATGCGATGGAGGCGGCCGAGCGCGGGCCGCCCCTGCTGCCGGACGGGCACCCGCTCGACCTGTTCGTCACGGTCACTGATTTTGAAGGTCACCCCCAGAGCCTGAGCCTCAACAGCCCGCCCCAGGTGGTGGAAACCGAACATCGCCTGTCCGTCGGCTTCCGGGCGCGGGGACGCGGCGACCGTCTTTTCGCCGACCCGGCGGAGCTGGTATTCGCCGCGCGCGCGACGGCGAGCTTCCCGGGCGCCTTCCCGCCCTTCACCGTGCGGGAACTCGATCGGGTGCTGAAGCAGCGTCACCGTGCCTGGCCGACCCGCGACGCTTTTCTGGCCCATGCCCTGCCCCGCCACTGGGCGCGCGGCAATGCGGAAGACGCGATCCTGATCGATGGGTCGGTGCTGGCGAACGCGCCCTTCGCTCAGGCGATAGGGGCGCTGCGGAACCGCCCATCACGGCGCGAGGTCGATAGGCGCTTCGTCTATATAGATCCCAAGCCCGGCCATCGATCCATCCGGCTGAACCGGGAGGGTGAGCAGGAAGACGCCACGCCGGAGGAAAAGGCGCAATTGCCCGGCTTTTTCCGGACCATCTTCGGCGCACTGAGCGATATCCCCCGCGAGCAGCCGATCCGCGACAATCTGGAAGCGATCGATCGTCATTCGTCGCGCATTCGGCGGATGGTCCGGATTTTGAACGCGCTGAGGCCCGGGATCGAGGCGGAGGTCGAAAATACGATCGGCGGCATGCTGTTCCTCGACCGTCCGACGCCCGCTCGTTTGTCCGCGTGGCGCGCGAAGGCGCAAATGCGCGCCGCGAATTCGGCGGGTTTCGCTTTCCCGGCCTATGGTCATTTGAAGCTGTCGGGCATCGTCGAGGATCTTGCCGTCGTGCTGTTCCGCCTCAGCGGCGAAGACAGCCCGATGATGCGGGAGAATTTTCGTCAGGCCTTGTGGTCCCATGTCCGGGCGATTGGTGCGGACAAGCTGATCGAGGATGTGGGGCCGACCTCGCCACCTGTCGCGTTCTTTCGCACCCATGACCTCAGTTTCCGCATTCGCCGCCTGCGCTTTCTGGCGCGGCGGCTCGCGGAAACATTGGAGATCGATTCGCAGGCTGACGCCGCGGCGATCCAGAAGATGCATAACGCCATCTACCAATCGATGGCGCATTATACGGAATGCGAGGGCACGGATTTCTATAACGGCGCGATCCGGGCCGCAGCCAGGGACGTGCCGTCCGATCCTGCCGCCGCGCTGGATGCGATCGCGCAGGCACGCGATTTGAAGGCGCGGGACGACGTGGCCGATATGGTGCTGGCCGAAGCGCTCGCCGGGCTGCCGAAAGCGGAGCGGCGGATCATGCTGCTCTCCTATCTTGGCTTTCCCTTTTACGACATCGCCACCCTACCGTTGCTCCAAGGCCACGCCATGGAAGAATATGATCCGGTAAAGGTGGACCGCATTTCTCCGGAAGATTGCAGCGCCATTCGGCCGGGAGGTGCGGACGCCACCTTAAAAGGCATTGAATTCAACAACTTTGGTGCGTTTTTCAGCAGGGCTTACCGAGAAAACGACTATTTGTGGGGACGCCTTCATGGTGTCGAGCGGCTGCTCGATATCGTAATTTCCACATTACCCGCGGCAAGCCGCCTTTCGGAAGACCGTGTGCGCGATTATAGGCAAGCCGCATTCTTGGCGATTCTCGATGAGGAGGAACAGCGACTGCCGCATGTCGCTGATCTCATTGCCATTTTGCGGGAGGAAATCGGTGGGCGCACGGGTGGGGCTGTTTCCATTGATGGTGATGCTGGCGCTGACCGCCGGTTGCCGTGACGCGTCTGGCGATGCTGCGTCCTCGGAGAACGCCTCCATCCCTCAGCCCGTGCTTTCCGCCAACGCGATCGAAGGCGAGCCGATCGAAGTGGTCGCCGCGCCGCAGCGCTTGTCTGCGCAAGTGACCGTGCAGGCGCAGCCCGCGCCGCGCGGATCGCTCGACCTACCTCCTTCTCCCGATGCTGCTCTGGCGACGGCTTTCCCGCAGGAAGTCACCAGCTTCATGGTCGATCGCGACAGCTGCGACCATTTCCGGGGGGAAGAGCCCTATGATGGGGAAAGGCGCGTGTTCCTGATGGAGAGCATCGCCGAGCTATGCACCGGCACCGACGCGAAACTCGCCATGCTGCGCCGCCGCTATGCCGGAGATTCGGCCGTGATCGCAGCGTTGCATGGCTATGAGGATCGCATCGAGGGGCAACCCTGATCGACCGATCAGGTGGTAAGTAGTGCGTCGATAGCTTTTGCAAGGTCTATGTCACGGCGCGACAGGCCATCGGCGTCATGCGTCGTCAAGGTAATGTCGACGCGATTATAGACGTTGAACCATTCGGGATGGTGGTTCGCCTGTTCGGCGAGCAGCGCCACTCTGGTCATGAAACCGAACGCTTCGCTGAAATCCGAAAAGGTGAAGCGCCGCTTGATCCCCTCCGGCTCCGCCACCAGCGTCCATTCCGGGAGGGAAGCGAGCTCTTGCACCCGTTCATCGCCGGACAGTTTACCAATCATGGCTCTATCCTCATAATAGTGTTTCGCCTATGTCGCAGCCATGTCAGACGCCGGTCAACCCCCTCTTTTCGCGCCAACCGTGGCGCAGATCGAACGACTGGCGCTTGAGGCGCTGGGGCGTTTGCCGGACCCTTTCAGATCCCATCTGTCCAATGTCGTCCTGTTCGTTGAGGAATTTGCCGACGACCGGATATTGAAGGAGATGGAGATCGATGACCCGTTCGGGCTGACCGGGCTTTACAGCGGGCGGCCCGTGGGGGAAGCCGAGCAGACGGGTGACAGCCCGCCTACCGTGCATCTTTTCCGGCGGCCGCTGCTGGATGAATGGGTGGAAACGGGCGTGCCGCTCGATGCGCTGATTACCCATGTGGTGGTGCATGAGATCGGCCACCATTTCGGGCTTTCCGACGTGGACATGCAGGTGCTGGAGGACATGGTCGCGTCATGAGCGGCGTGGCGCTGCGGTTGTCGGGCATCGCCTGCGCGCGTGGCGGGCGGTTGCTGTTCCGGGGCGTGGACCTGGCGCTGGAACAGGGTGGTAGCGCCCTGCTTCGGGGGCCGAACGGGATCGGCAAGTCGAGCCTGATGCGCATTTGCGCGGGGCTGCTGCGGCCGACCGCGGGGACGATCGAGCGGCGCGGCAGGATCGCGCTGGCGGACGAGCGGCTGGCGCTCGATCTGGAAGAACCTTTGGCGCAAGCTCTCGGCTTTTGGGCGCGGCTGGATGGTGCGGACGGACGTGCGCTTGATGGTGCATTGGAAGCTATGGCGCTGGGGCCGCTTGTGGGGATTCCGGTGCGGATGCTTTCGACCGGGCAGCGCAAGCGCGCCGCGCTGGCGCGGGTGATTGCGAGCGGCGCTGAGCTGTGGCTGCTGGATGAACCGGGCAATGGGCTGGACGATGCGTCGCTCGGGCTGCTTGGCGCGGCGGTGGCGGCGCATCTAGCCAGGGGGGGGATCGTGCTGGCGGCTTCGCATCAGCCGTTGCCGATGGCGTCGCCCGTGGTGATCGACCTTGCCGCCTATGTCGCGGAGGAGGCGGCGTGAGGGTGATGGCGCTGCTGGTGGCGCGGGATTTGCGGCAGGCGTGGCAATCGGCGGGGCTGTGGCTCCCTGTGGCATTCCTGCTGCTGGTGGCGAGCCTGTATCCCTTTGCCGTGGGGCCTGACGCGGCGCTGTTACGGCGGTCGGGTGGCGGGACGCTGTGGATCGCGGCGCTGCTGGCGAGCCTGTTGCCCGTGGACCGGCTGATCGCGCCTGACAGGGACGCAGGGGTGCTCGACCAGATCGCGTTGCGGGGCGTGGGCGAGGAAACGCTGATGCTGGCGCGGCTGATCGCGCACTGGCTGGGATTCGGCCCGGCGCTGATGATCGCAACCCTGCCCGCGAGCGCGCTGCTGAAGCTGGACGGCGCGACGGTGTGGATGCTGGAACTGGGGTTGCTGATCGGCACGCCTGCGCTCGCGGCTTTGGGGTTGCTGGTGGCGAGCCTGACCGCGGGGCTTCGGTCGAGCGGGGCGCTGGCCGGGCTGCTCGCGCTGCCGCTCGCGGTGCCGCTGCTGATATTTGGCGCAGGGACGTTGGGCGACGGGAGCGGAGCAGCGCTCAAGTTCCTGGGCGCGGCGTCGCTGCTGCTGGTTGCCATCACGCCCTTTGCGGCGGGGGCTGCGATCAGGGCGGGACGGGAATGATAGGGTTCGCCGCCTCGCTGTTATTCGTTCTGATCTGGTCGACCGGCTTCATCGTCGCGCGGGGCACGGTGCCGCATGGCGCGCCGGAATTGATCCTGAGCGTGCGCATGACGCTCACGGCTCTGCTGCTGGGATTTGTGGCGTGGCGTGCCGGGCAGAAGCTGCCCCGAGGCAAGCGGCTGATGCTGCATCTGGCAGCGGGCGCGATGCTGCATGGGGTTTATCTGACCGTGAGCTGGTGGGCCGTCTATCGCGGAATGCCTGCTGGCATCATGTCGCTGCTCGGCGCGCTGCAGCCGCTGATGGTGGCCGTGGCAGGCGCATTCCTGCTGGGCGACCGCCTGCTCGCGCGCGGGTGGGCGGGCCTGGCGATCGCCATTGCGGGCGTCGTCTGCGTGCTGCTGCCAGCGATCGAACGATCGGGCGCGGGCGCGGTGCCGCTGCTCCCCGTGGTAGCGGGCTTGCTGTCGGTAGTAGCGATGGCGGCAGGGACGCTGGTGCAGCGCGGCTCGCTGTCAGGGGATGGCATATGGATTTCCGGCACGGTGCAAAATGCAGGCGGCGCGTTCGTCGCCATCACCGCAGCCCTGATCGCTGGGGAGACCCGCTGGGATGGCGCGCCTATCCTGTGGCTAGGGCTCGCATGGTCAGTGCTGGGCCTGTCAGCGGGCGGCCTGTCGCTGCTGGTATGGCTGGTGCGGACGCAAGGTCCGACGCGGATGTCGATGCTGCTGCTCTTGGTCCCGCCGCTTGCTGCGGTGGAGGCGTGGCTGCTATTTGGTGAGAAGCTGGTGCTGGTTCAGTTGGCCGGCTTCGCGCTGGCGCTGGGCGGAGTGCTGCTGGGCCGGTCACAAGGCAAGCGGGAGGCGGTTAGCGAACCGGCTTAAGCTAGTGTGCGATTAGGCGAGGAGAAAAGCCCCCTTCGACTGTCTGCTTGCAGCAGGCGCTCAGGACAGGCTTCGATAAGCTCAGGGCGAACGGCGATGGTAACGCCCTGCTTCTCGCCGGGTGCGCGCCGATCTGCCTCCTTCGCGTAGCAGGTTCTCAGGCGTCCCTTAGCCGCTCGTGATGGCGGATCACTTCATCGATGATGAAGCGCAGGAATTTTTCGGTGAAATCGGGATCGAGATTGGCATCCGTCGCCAGCTGACGCAGGCGGCTGATCTGACGCTCCTCCCGGCCCGGATCGGCCGGCGGCAGGGCGTGGGTCGCCTTATATTCGCCGACAGCCTGGGTGATCTTGAAGCGTTCCGCGAGCATGAACACGAGCGCGGCGTCGATATTGTCGATGCTCTCGCGATACCGCTTCAAAGTGTCGTCCACGCTCGTCCCTTCCGAATATCCGCGCGCTTTTTGCCCCATCCGTCGCTCTGTGCAAGCTATTCCCGCTTGCTATCTGCATTTTGCGCCGCCACATGGGCCGGGTCATGACCGCACCTGCCCCCGGCCCCATCTCCGGCAATGTCCACCCCATCGGCCGCGCCAATGGCGAGCCTTCGCTCACCCCCATGATGGCGCTGGTTGCCGACGGCATGAACCAGGTCAATGCGGTCATATTGGACCGGATGCAGTCGCGCATTCCCCTGATCCCGGAACTGGCCGGCCACCTGATCGCGGGCGGCGGCAAGCGGATGCGCCCGATGCTGACCCTCGCCTGCGCTCAATTGGTCGGCTATGCGGGCAGCCGCCACTATAAGCTCGCAGCGGCGGTCGAGTTCATTCACACCGCAACACTGCTGCATGATGATGTGGTCGATGGATCGGGCCTGCGCCGGGGCCGCAAGACCGCCAATATCATCTGGGGAAACAGCGCCAGCGTGCTGGTGGGCGATTTCCTCTTCTCCCGTGCCTTTGAGCTGATGGTCGAGGCGGAATCGCTCAAGGTGCTGAAGATCCTGTCCAACGCCTCGGCGGTGATCGCGGAAGGTGAGGTCAATCAGTTGACCGCGCAGCGCCGCATCGACACGAGCGAAGAGCAATATCTGGACATCATCGGGGCGAAGACAGCCGCGCTGTTCGCCGCCGCCTGCCGCATATCCGCCGTGGTGGCGGACCGGGACGAGACGGAGGAAAAGGCGCTGGATGTCTATGGCCGGAACCTTGGCATCGCATTCCAGCTGATCGACGATGCGATCGATTATGAATCGGACGGCGCCACGATGGGCAAGGACGCAGGCGACGATTTCCGCGATGGCAAGGTGACGCTGCCCGTGATCCTCGCCTATGCCCGCGGTTCCGAAGAAGATCGCGCTTTCTGGAAGCAGGCGATCGCGGGCAATCGGGTCAGCGACGAGGATTTGGCGCATGCGACCGGGTTGCTGCGCAAGACGGGCGCGATCAACGATACGCTCGCGCGGGCAAGGCTCTATGGCCAGCGCGCCATCGATGCGCTGGGCCGGTTCGACACGGGCAAGGCCAAGGCAGCGCTGACCGAAGCCGTCGAATTCGCCATCGCTCGCGCTTATTGAGGAACAGGCGCGCTCCGATCGTATAGGTGTGCAGGCGCATGTGGTTCTGACGACAGGCGCGGCAGAGGCTGAAGCGGACGCGCATGGACATCATCCTATCTCCTGAAACGCTGGCCTTCCTTATGGCGGCGGCCCTGATCTCCGGATGCATCGACGCGATGGCTGGAGGCGGCGGGCTGATTTCCCTGCCTGCATTGCTGGCGGCAGGCGTGCCGCCCGTAGCAGCCGTGGGCACGAACAAGCTGCAATCATCGCTGGGTACATTTGGCGCCTGCGTCGCTTACGCGCGCGCCGGGCATATGGATCTGAAAACCTATCGCTGGCCGATCATCGCAGCATTTGTTGGGTCGGTAGGTGGCGCCTGGCTGCTTCAGCGGGTGGACCCCGGCATATTGGCGGGATTGATGCCGGGTCTGCTGATCGCGCTCGCAGGCTATTTCACCTTTTCGCCCCGCTTAAGCGAGATGGATCGGCACAGCCGGGTGGGAATGGCGGGGCTGAGCCTGTCGATCGGCGTCATTGGCTTTTACGACGGCTTCTTTGGACCGGGTGCCGGAGCATTTTATGCCACTATCTTCCTGGCATTGGGCGGACTGGGCCTGGTCCGCGCGACGGCGCAGACAAAGGCGGCCAACCTTGCCAGCAATGTAGCGGGCCTGTTGACGATGGTCGCTGGCGGTCATGTGCTTTGGATCGCGGGGTTGACGATGGCTGTCGGCAGCATCACCGGCAGCCAGATCGGATCGCGCCTGGCCATGCGGTTCGGCAGCAAGCTGATACGGCCCCTGCTGATCATCATGTCCCTGGGGCTAACGGCTAAGATGCTGCTCGACCCGGACAACCCGGTCCATAGGCTGCTGTTTGGATAAAGCTTGGCATTGCACCGGCATTGCACCGGATGACGATTGGGGCGAGAGGAGCAAATCATGAGCGCCACCCTGCCCATCCACGATATTCTCCCTCATTTGCTGAGCAGCCTGCGTGACATGAACAGCGCGGTGCTGGTGGCGCCGCCGGGCGCTGGCAAGACGACGGCTGTAGCACCTGCCTTGCTGAATGAGCCATGGTGCACGGGGCAAGTATTGCTGCTGTCCCCCCGCAGGCTGGCAGCGCGCGCGGCGGCCGAGCGGATTGCGGAGCTGATGGGCGGCGTGCCGGGCCGGGTCGTTGGCTATGCGACGCGGATGGACAGCAGGCAGTCGGCCGCAACGCGCCTGCTCGTCCTGACGGAGGGGATTTTCGTCCGCCGGATTCAGGATGATCCGGAGCTTGCCGGAGTATCAGCGGTCCTGTTCGACGAAGTGCATGAGAGGAGCTTGGACAGCGACTTAGGGCTGGCGCTGGCGCTGGATGCGCAGGCGGCGCTGCGTCCTGATCTGCGCATCGTGCCCATGTCGGCCACGCTGGATGGCGCCCGCTTTGCCGCGTTGCTGGACGATGCGCCAGTGCTGGAGAGCGAAGGCCGGATTCAGCCGCTGGAGTTGCGGCACATCGGCCGGGCGGCGGAAAAGCGGATCGAAGATGAGATGGCCGGGGCCGTGCGGCGGGCGCTGGCGGAGGAGGCCGACGGCGACCTGCTTGCGTTCCTGCCCGGCGTGGCGGAGATCGAGCGGACGGCGGAGCGGCTGGAGGGGATCGGCGTCGAGCTGCATCGGCTGCACGGCAGCCTGGACCCGGCAGCGCAGCGTGCCGCCATCCGTCCTTCGCGGGAGGGAAAGCGCAAGGTGATCCTGGCGACCTCGATCGCTGAAACCAGCCTGACCATCGATGGAGTGCGGATCGTGATCGACTCCGGCCTCGCTCGAAGGCCGCGCTATGACCGGGCGGCGGGGGTGACGCGGCTGGTCACGGAACGGGCGAGCCAGGCAGCCGCGACCCAACGTGCGGGGCGTGCTGCAAGGCAGCGGCCGGGCGTGGCTTATCGGCTGTGGGAAGCGGCCGCCACGGCGGGCATGCCGCCTTTTGATCCGCCCGAGATATTGGAAAGCGATCTATCGAGCCTGTTGCTTGATTGCGCGTTGTGGGGGGTGAGCGACCCGGCCAGCATGCGCTGGCTCGACCCGCCGCCCCGCCCCGCGCTGGATGAGGCGCGCAAGCGGCTGACGGTCTTGGAGGCGCTGGACGAGGATGGGCGGATCACGCCGCATGGCAAGGCGCTGGCGCGGCTGCCGGTGGAGCCGCGGATCGGGCATATGCTGGTGCGCGCGGGCGAATTGGGACTGGCCGAGGTGGCGGCGGAGATCGCGGTGCTGCTGGGCGAGCGGGGCATTGGCGGGCAGGATGTGGACCTGTCGCAACGGCGGCTACGCTGGCGGCGGGAAAGTGGAAAGCGGGCCGATGCGGCCAAGGCAATGGCCAGGCGCTGGGCGAAGCTGGTCGCTTCCGGACACAAAGCGGCGGCGGGCGAGCATGATGCGGGGCTATGTCTTGCGCTGGCCTTCCCTGACCGCGTGGCTAAGCGGCGCTCTGCCGACGGCGCGGAATGGGCCAGCGTCGGCGGACGCGGTTTTAGGCTTGATCCGCTGAGCCCGCTCGCGCGTGAGGAATGGCTTGCGGTGGGGGAAGTACAGGGCAGCGCGGCAGGAGCGCGTATCCTTTCCGCCGCCCCAATCAGTGAAACTGAAGTGCTGCAGTTGTTCAGCGCGCGGCTGACGGAGCATCGGACGGTGCGGTTCCGGGCCGCAACAGGGGGCATCGAGGCTCTGCGCGAGAGGCGATTGGGCGCGGTGCGGCTGACGTCCGGATCGGATGACCGGCCGGACCCTGATGCTGTCGTAGCAGCTTTGCTGGATGGGGTCAGGCAGGGTGGACTTGATCTGCTGCCTTGGTCGGACGCGGCGCGATCACTGCGGATGCGGGCTGGCTTTGCGGGGGTGGAGGCGTTGGCGGATGCCGCGTTGCTGGCGACGCTCGACGAGTGGCTTTCGCCCCTGCTCGCGGGCAAGAGGCGCCTGTCGGACATCGACCGGTCGCAATTATCCGGCGTTCTTGAGGGCATCATCGGCTGGGACGGCAAGCAACAGCTCGACCGCCTGGCTCCCCCGGCGTTTCAATCGCCTGCCGGAAGCAGCCATGAGATCGACTATGCAGCAGAAGGCGGGCCGCGCGTGGAGCTTCGGGTGCAGGCGCTGTTCGGCCTTGCCACGCATCCGGTCGTCGGCAGCCAGCGCATCCCGCTGGTCCTCTCCCTCACCTCTCCCGCCGGGCGGCCGATACAGACGACGCGAGACCTGCCGGGCTTCTGGGCGGGAAGCTGGAGTGCGGTCGCAAAGGAGATGCGTGGGCGCTATCCCCGGCATCCATGGCCCGACGATCCGGCAGGCGCCGCCGCCACGCTCCGCACGAAACGCGCCGATGCCCGCTCCAAGTCTTGACTTCCGGGCGCACGCTGGTGCAACGGACCCATCGCCCTTCCCAGGAGTTTGACGCGATAATGGCTGCGCGCATCTACCAGATTCAGAAAAATGCCCTCCAGTCCGGCAAGGCGCGGACCGACAAATGGGTATTGGAATTTGCGCCGAGCGAGGCGAAGAAGCCAGACCCGCTGACGGGCTGGGCCGGATCGGGTGATACGCAGAGCCAGGTGAAGCTGACCTTTCCGTCGCTGGACGCGGCGCGTGCCTATGCCGACAAATATGAAATCGGCTACACCTTCATTCCGACGCCGCCCAAGACGCTGAAGATTCAGGCTTACGCCGACAATTTCCGGTAAGAGCGCGCGAAGCCGCTCATAATCGGGCGCGATGCTGCCTGATTGACGCCTTATTCCCTTGCCAAGAGGCGGGACTTGGGGGCAAAAACCGCCCTTTCATGGGAAAGCTTTGAACAGATCATGACGGATCGCCAGCAGATTTTCGACAGCATCGCCGCGCAAATCGCTCCTTTCAACAAGAAGGGCGTCGACCTCAGCGAAGCGACGACCTTCGCAGGCGACCTGGAATGGGACAGCCTGACCGTCATGGATTTCGTTGCGGCGATCGAGGATGAGTTCGACATCATCATCACCATGAACATGCAGGCTGAGATCGAAAATATCGGCCAGCTTGTGGACGCTGTGGCGAAGTTGAAGGGCTGATCCAGTCCCCTCCGTTCACTTCGCCCCTCTTGCGCCTCGCGCAGGGCGGATGATGAAGAGGACGGGCAAAAATTTTCGACTGACGCATCTCGACTTGCTCGACGCTGCTCGAACCCTAACGGAAATATGCGATGACCGACGCTGTAGAGACCGCCACCGACGCCCATACGCCTGCTGAAGTCCCGGGCGCGCGCGACCTCTTTTCCAAATTCGATCCCTTGATCGCCGAGCGCGAAGCGCTGCTCGCGACCGGGGTGCGTGATCCCTTCGCGATCGTCATGGATGAGGTGAAGTCCCCTACCCAGGCTGTGATCAAGGGCAAGGACACGATCCTGCTCGGCACATATAACTATATGGGCATGACTTTCGACCCGGACGTCGTCGCGGCGGGCAAGAAGGCGCTTGACGAATTCGGAGCCGGAACCACCGGCAGCCGCGTATTGAACGGCACCTACCAGGGCCACAAGGAAGTCGAAGACGCGCTGAAGGAATTTTACGGCACGTCGGGCGCCATGGTCTTTTCGACCGGCTATCAGGCGAACCTTGGGATGATTTCCACGCTGGCTGGGAAGGGCGACTATGTCGTGCTGGACGCAGACAGCCACGCGTCCATCTATGACGGCTGCTTCCTGGGGGACGCAGAAATCGTCCGCTTCCGCCACAACAGCGTCGAGGATCTGGACAAGCGTCTCGGCCGCCTGCCTGCGGATGCGCAGAAGCTGGTGGTGCTGGAAGGCGTCTATTCAATGCTGGGCGACGTCGCCCCCCTGCCCGAGATGGTGGCTGCGGTACGCAAGCACGCCAATTGCATGATCCTGGTGGACGAAGCCCATGGCATGGGCTTTTTCGGCGCAAACGGCCGCGGCGTGTACGAGGAGCAGGGCGTAGAAAAGGATGTCGATTTCGTCGTGGGCACCTTCTCCAAGTCGGTCGGCACCGTGGGCGGCTTCTGCGTATCGAACCATCCCAAGTTCGAGGTTCTGCGCCTCGTCTGCCGTCCTTATGTCTTTACCGCCTCGCTGCCGCCGAGCGTCGTTGCAACCGCGGCGACATCGATCCGCAAGCTGATGCATGCTGGCGAAAAGCGCGCGCATCTGTGGAAGAACAGCCAGCGGCTGCACAAGGGCCTTACCGATCTTGGCTTCAAGCTGGGCACCGAAACGCCGCAGTCCGCGATCATCGCCGTCATCCTGACCGACCAGACGCAGGCCGTGGCAATGTGGCAGGCTCTCCTAGAGCTCGGACTTTACGTTAACATGGCGCGTCCTCCGGCCACTCCGGCAGGAACCTTCCTGCTGCGTTGTTCGCTTTGCGCGGAGCATAGCGACGAACAGGTTGGCCAGATCATCGGCATGTTCGAGGCAGCGGGCAAAGCCACAGGCGCGATCGCCTGATCGCGCAACGCCGTTGCGTCGGCGAAAAGAGGCGAGCGAGCGGCAACATGGGTCATCGCCTGGAACCTTTTGTGCCTTGATATTTTCGCTGTAATGCTGTTCGTCTAAGATCAGGGGTTGATGGCAGACAGCTATTACATGGACGACCAGGAGTCTGGCTGGCGGGCTGCGGTGCGACGCTCCCTTCCGCTGGTCCTCGTGATATTGCTGATAGGGTCCTTGGGAACCCTGCTCTACAGCGCCAGCAGCGCGTCGCGCGATCATGAGCGGGCGCTGCAAGAACAACGCCGCAGCTTCGAGATCATCGCGCTCGCTCGTGCATTCGAGGCCAAGACGGCACGCGCAGAGGTGACCTTGGCGCGCTATGTCATCAGCCTGGACCCAGACGTGGGCCGCCTTTTCCAGGATCAGTGGCGCACCGCATCCAGTCAGCTCAAGCTGCTGAATTACGCCACGCGCCGATCCGGTTGGCAACGCGCCAATGTGCGGGAATTGCAGGACGCCTTTCAGCAGCGGGGCAAGACGCTAAGCGAAATCGGGCTGCGCACCACTTATGACCAGAAGATGGCGGCATTGGCGCAGTTTCACCGTGCGGGCCGGTCGGAAGATTTGAAGCATATCACGGCCTTGCTTGACCGGGTGATCCAGGCGGAAAATGCCCGGCTGCAGGAGCGGAGCCTGGCCGTTAAGCTGGCGGGCAACCGGACGCAATTTGTCGATCGTACGTCCCGGCTGTTCGGGCTGGTGCTGCTGGTCTGCGTGCTCTTCGCGCTGTGGGTCGCGAATGCTGCCTATAGCGAGCGGCGCATGGCGCGGCGCATGGCCGAATCGGAGGCGGAGCGCGCCGACCGGTTGGAAGAAGCCGTGGCGGCGCGAACGGCCGAACTGTCGGATGCTTACGAGCAGTTGAAGAAGGAAACGTCGGAGCGCGCTGCCGCAGAGGAAAATCTCCGCCAGATGCAGAAGATGGACGCCGTCGGACAGTTGACCGGCGGCATTGCCCATGACTTCAACAATATGCTGGCGGTGGTGGTCGGCGGATTGGAACTGGCCAAGCGCAGGCTGCGCCTCAAGCCGCAGGAGGCGGCGCGCCATCTGGACAATGCGATGGAAGGGGCGAACCGTGCCGCCGCCCTCACCCGCCGCCTGCTCGCCTTTGCCCGATCAGAGCCGTTGTTGCCGAGCGCGGTCGATCTCGACATGCTGGTCGGCGGTATGGGTGAACTGATTGACCGGTCGATCGGCGATCAGATCATCGTGTCGATCGACAGGCAGGCGAAGGGCTGGCGCATTTTCGTCGATCAGCATCAGATGGAAAATGCCGTGCTCAATCTGTGCGTCAACGCGCGTGACGCCATGGAGGGTCGCGGGCGGCTGCTGATCCGAACCGGGCAAGCGCATCTGGCGAGCCATGAAATCGGCGAATGTGCCGAGGGCGATTATGTCACGCTGAGCGTCAAGGACGATGGCTGCGGCATGAGCCCGGATGTGTTGGCACGTGTGTTCGAACCCTTCTTCACCACCAAGCCGGTTGGCAAGGGAACGGGCCTGGGGCTGAGCCAGATTTTCGGCTTCGTCCGGCAGAGCCAAGGCGAAATCCGTATTGAATCCGAGCCAGGTGAAGGGACCAGCGTTCACATCTACCTGCCACGGAAGATTGGCATGGAGAAAGCCGCCGACGCTGAACAGTCTTTGCCAGAGGGTGAGCCGGTATTGCATCCGCCCACCCGCATCCTGGTCGTGGAAGATGATCCGCGGGTCCTGAACCAGACCATGTCCGCACTTGCGGAACTGGGCCATTTGCCCGTTGCCTGCGACCACCCGTCAAAGGCAGCGAAGCTGTTGACCAGCCATGGTGACATCGGCCTGATCATGAGCGACGTGTTGATGCCCGACATGACGGGTCCTGAAATGATCCGCACCCTGCCCCCGGCATTTGCCAGCCTGCCTGTGCTGTTCGTCACCGGCTATGCGGGTGACATCGCCGAAGGTACGGACTTTGGCGGGCATGAGGTGCTGCGCAAGCCCTACACGTTGATGGGCCTGTCCCAGGCGCTTTCCAATGCGCTCAGCGGATCGCACCACCCCGGAACAGCCGCGGCAGCAGAGTAAGCGCGCCGACAAGCGGCCAGCGCCGCTGCCAGGGCTTGATCTGGATGCTTGTGCCTGCGTGACGGTTGATCTTCCACGCCAGATAATCGATTCCGCCCGCATAGGTGAAGCTGGCCTTGGCGAGGCGGATGACGGAGAGATATTTGCCGCGCCTTTGCAGAGCGCGCCAACGCTTGGCCGGATCTGGCGGTGAAGGCGGCAAGCCTTGAGCCAGGGCGGCCTCTCCGAAGCGGCGATAGCGATCGGGATCGGCATCGACGATCGAAACCGAACGCCCCTTCTTCTCCGCCCGCAGTTCGGCATTATAGGTGAGGGTGAAACCCGCCTTCCAAAGCGACAGCGCGTCCTGCGCCTGGGTCATCGGACGAGCAAGCGACAGGAGCGTAGGGGCGGCGCCCGCGACCGCGCTGATCGCGCGCTGGCGGGCGAGATCGTCTGCGGCCCAGAGCAACCGCGCAGGCTGCGCGAAGCGGGCCCAGACCGAGACATTGTCGGCGGCGGGGCTGTTCAGGCGCGCGAAGTCAGCCTCCGAGAGTATGGCATATTTGGCGATCAGGCCATTATGTTCGAACGGAAAGACATTGGGCGGGATCAGCCGGTTGGCGGTGGCAAGCCAGCTTCTTCCGTAAGCGGCGCGATAGCTGGACACGATGAGGTAGAAGTCGAGCATCAACCCGTCGAGATTGCGCTCCCGCAGACAGGAGCCGTAGAACAGCACCGCCCGCGCCGCTTCTGGATATTGCGCCGCCAGCGCCCCGGCCATCGCCGCAGCGCGCGGGTCGGCGGATGCTGTGAGTTCGGCTGTGACAAGGCGGAGGAGCGGGTTGGGCATCGCGTTCCCCATATCCGGTCCAGCAGAACTTGTCGAAGGGTCAGCCATCAAAGGCCGTCAGGCGCCACCTTTCGGAACAGCAGCGACAGATTATTGGCGGGCATTTCGATCAACTTGTCCAGCGAGAAGCCTCGCGCCTCGGCGGCAGCCGAAACCTCATCGATGCGACGCAAGCCCCATCGTGGGTCGCGCGCCTTGAGCGAAGCATCAAAGGCGAGATTGCTAGGTGCGGTTTCCACCTCGTCCCGGATGAAGGGGCCGTAAAGGTAGAGGAGACCGCCTGCGGGAAGCGTTTTCCCGGCACCTTCCATCAGGCCGAGCGTCGCGGACCAAGGGCTGATGTGCGTCATGTTGATGCAGAGGATCGCATCGGCCCTGTTGAACGGCCAGGGAGCAGTCGCATCGAGCATGACCGGCGGGAGGAGATTGGGAAGCTTGGCCTCCGCCCGCCATGCGTCGATCGATGCCAGCGCCGAAGAGTCAGGATCGCTGGGCTGCCAATCGAGGTGAGACAAAGCGGCGGCGAAGTAAGCGGCATGCTCACCGCTGCCGCTCGCCACCTCCAGCACAAGTCCGGAAGATGGCAGCGCGTCACGGAGCACCGCAAGGATGGCGTCGCGGTTCCGCAGCGTTGCGGGGGCGTGAAGCTTGTTGCTCGCCGCCCCCGCGTCCCCCGGAACCCAGACGCTCACTCCGCCGCCTGCGCCAGCGCCGGGTCCGTCCAACTGAGGACCGGCTTGCGGGCGGCCAGCGTTTCATCGAGACGGCGGCGAGGGGCGAAATAGGGCGCGCCCTTCAACGCCTCGTCCCCGGCCTTGGCGCGTTCCGCGAGGCTGCGCAGCGCCATGATGAACTGGTCGAGCGCTGCCTTGCTTTCCGTTTCGGTGGGCTCGACCAACATCGCGCCATGGACGACCAGCGGGAAATACATGGTCATCGGATGGAAGCCCTCGTCGATCAGCCCCTTGGCGATGTCGAGCGTGGTGAAGCCTTCGGCCAGGCCCTTGTCGCTGAACAGCGCCTCATGCATGCACGGGCCACTCTGGCCGAACGGGGCATCCAGCACGTCGTCCAGGCTGCGCAGAATGTAATTGGCGTTCAGCACCGCGTCGCTTGCGACTTGGCGCAGACCGTCCGCGCCATGGCTGAGGATGTAGGTCAGCGCGCGCGTGAACATGCCCATCTGGCCATGGAAGGCGACCATGCGGCCGAAGCTGCTGGCATGATGTTCGTCCGCCGTTTCTTCTTCGACCAGCACGAAGCTGTCGCCTTGACGCTCCACGAAGGGCAGCGGCGCGAAAGGCGTGAGCGCTTGGCTGAGCACCACCGGCCCGGAACCGGGACCACCGCCGCCATGGGGCGTCGAAAAGGTTTTGTGCAGGTTGATGTGCATGGCATCGACGCCAAGGTCGCCGGGGCGGACCCGACCGACGATGGCATTGAAGTTCGCGCCGTCGCAATAGACGAAGGCTCCGGCGGCATGCACCGCGTCGGAAATCGTCTTCATGTCACGCTCAAACAGGCCGCAGGTGTTTGGGTTGGTGATCATCACCGCCGCGACGTCCGAGCCGAGCCGGGCCTTCAAGGCTTCCAGATCGACGCGGCCGTCTGGAGTTGCCGGAATGTCTTCGACCTTATAGCCGCAGAAGGCCGCTGTCGCGGGGTTGGTGCCATGGGCGCTTTCCGGCACAAGGATGACGCTGCGCGCGTCGCCTCTTGCTTCCAGTGCCGCGCGGATCGCGAGCAGGCCGCACAGCTCGCCATGCGCGCCCGCCTTGGGGCTCATCGCAACCGAGTGCATGCCCGTCAGCTTGACCAGCCATTCGGCAAGCTCATGGATCACCGCGAGCGCACCCTGCACCGTCGATTGCGGCGCAAGCGGGTGAAGGTCAGCGAAGCCGGGCATCCGCGCGACCTTTTCGTTGAGGCGCGGGTTATGCTTCATCGTGCAGCTGCCAAGCGGGAACAGGCCAAGGTCGATGGCGTAATTCTGGCGGCTGAGGCGGGTGTAATGGCGCACCGTCTCCTGCTCGGACAGGCCGGGCAAGCCGATCCCGTCAGTGCGAGCAAGGTTGCCGAGGCGGCTTTCCACCTTGGGCGCTTCTGCGAAATCGACGCCGGTGGTGTCGGTCGAGCCAATCTCGAAGATCAGCGCCTCCTCCAGCATCAACGCGCGGTTGCCGGTGGCGGTTGCAGCAATCCCAGCTTCTTCGGTTACGGCTTGCGGCGCGGTGGGGCGGCCTTCCTTGAGCATGGTCATGCCAGTTCCTCCTCAAGCGCCCTGGCCAGGGCTTCGATATCTTCGGCGGTCACGGTTTCCGTCACGGCGACGACAAGGCCGTTTCCGATCTCCGGAGCATCCGGGAACAGGCGTCCCAACGACACGCCGCCAAGCACGCCCTTGTCGGCGAGATTGCGCACGGTTTCGCGGGCATCCTTGGAAAGCACCAGCGTGAATTCGTTGAAGAAGCTGCCGTTGAGCAGTTCGACGCCAGGCACCTGCGCCAACCGTTCGGCCGCCTGAACGGCAAGGCCATGGTTCAACATCGCCAATTCGCGCAGTCCCTTCTCACCCAGCAACGTCATGTGGATGCTGAACGCCAGGGCGCAGAGGCCTGAATTGGTGCAGATGTTGGACGTCGCCTTCTCACGCCGGATATGCTGCTCACGGGTGGAGAGGGTCAGCACGAAACCACGCTTGCCCGCGGCATCCACCGTTTCGCCACACAAGCGGCCGGGCATCTGGCGGACATATTTCTGCTTGCACGCGAAGAGGCCGAGATAAGGGCCGCCAAATTGCAGGCCGACGCCGATCGACTGACCCTCGCCTACGACGATGTCGGCGCCCATATGACCCGGCGCCTTGATCGCCCCCAAGGCCACGGGCTCAGTCACGACCGCGACCAGCAACGCGCCGGCTTCATGCGCGGCGGCGGCAAGTGGGGTGAGATCGGCTATGCGGCCCAGAATGTCTGGATATTGGACGACGACGCAGCTCGTATCCTTGTCGATCCCGGCAATCAGCGCGTCGATGTGGGCCGCGGCGTCCAATGTCGGCGCCTCATGCACGAGCGCATCACCGGTGAACTTCGCCATGGTCTTTGCGACGGAGACATAGTGGGGGTGAAGGCCCGATGACAGGATCGCCTTGCCACGCTTGGTGATGCGGCGAGCCATGCCGATCGCTTCCCAGCAGGCGGTGGAGCCATCATACATGGACGCATTGGCCACGTCACAGCCCAGCAGGCGCGCGACCTGCGTCTGAAATTCGAAAAGCACCTGCAACGTGCCCTGCGCGATTTCCGGCTGATAGGGGGTATAGGCCGTCAGGAACTCGCCGCGCTGGATCAGATGATCCACGCTGGCGGGAACATGGTGACGATAGGCCCCGGCGCCGAGGAAGAAGGGCGCTTCCCCTGCCGACAAATTCTTCCGAGCCAACGCCGCCATATGCCGTTCGACGGACAGTTCGCTGGCATGATCCGGCAAGCCGGGGATCTTGCCGGAAAGACGGGCTTCAGCGGGGACGTCGATGAACAGGTCATCGATCGAAGACGCGCCGATGACGGACAGCATGTCCTGCCGGTCTGAGTCGGTAAGGGGTAGGTAGCGCATATTCCGTAAACTCCGCCCTTCCCCCCTTTTGATCTACCCATCCGCGTGCGGGAGGGGCCGGGGGGACGGTTTGTTGAGGAGACGGCAACACTCGCCCTCCCCCAAACCCCTCCCGCAAGCGGGAGGGGAATATTGGTTAAAGCGAAGCCACGAACTTCTTGTAGGCGGCTTCGTTCATCAGGCCTTCGAGCTCGCTCGCATCCGTCACGCGCAGCTTGAAGAACCAGCCATCTTCTTCCGCATCGCTGTTGACCAGGGCGGGCTCGTCTTCCAGCGCGCCGTTGGTTTCCACGACCTCACCCGAAATCGGCGCATAGACGTCAGACGCAGCTTTGACCGATTCCACGACGGCCGCATCATCGCCCTTTTCGAAGGTCGTTCCTTCGGCAGGCAACTCCACGAATACGATGTCGCCCAGCTGTTCCTGCGCATAGTCCGTGATGCCGACCGTGGCGATTTCGCCCTCTACGTCGATCCATTCATGTTCGTCGGTGAAGTAACGGCTCATCTTACTGCTCCCCTCGGAGTGCTTGCTTGACCATAAAATCAGGAAATCAGGCCTTGCGGCGGTAGCGGTGTGGCACGAACGGCATGGGCGCTACGGTCGCCGCCACGCGCTTGCCGCGCACTTCGATCTCCAATGCGGTATCGATCGCGCTGTGGGGCAAGCTGACCCAGCCCATGGCGATGGGCGCGCCAACGGTCGGCGCAAAACCACCTGAGGTCACCTCTCCCACCCTGATCCCGTCAGCAAAGATCGGCGCGCCTTCACGAACCGGCAGGCGACCTTCGATCTTCAATCCCACGCGCTTCGAACCTGGCCCATCGGCCAGTTCCTTCATCACACGCCCATGGCCGATGAAACCGCCCTCCTCGCGACGCCGCTTCTGGATGGCGAAGCCGAGATCCGCGCCGATCGTGCTGACGGCGGGTGTCAGGTCGTGGCCGTAGAGCGGAAGCCCGGCCTCAAGCCGCAAGGAGTCCCGCGCGCCAAGGCCGATCGGCTTCACTTGCGGCAAAGCGCACAGAGCGTCCGCCAGTAGCACAGCGCTGTCTGCGGGCACGCTGATCTCAAAGCCGTCCTCCCCCGTGTAGCCCGACCGGCTGATCCACAGTGGGACGCCGCGCCAGGTGAAAAGACCCGACTGCATGAAAACAAGATCGCCTGTTTCGGGGATCAGGCTGGCCAGCGCCTCGCCTGCCTCAGGACCCTGAAGGGCGAGCAGCGCCTGCTCGTCCATATGGTTCATGACGACCTCGTCCGGCAGATGCTCGATCATCCAGCCAATGTCGTCATATTTGGTCGCGCCGTTGACGACCATGTAGATGTCCGCACCGTCGAACGCGCCCGCGCCGAGGCGAGAGACCATGAGGTCGTCGAGAATACCGCCTTCTTCATCAAGCAGCATCGAATAACGCTGGCGGAAAGGCTTCAGCCCCTTGATATCGCTCGGCAGCAGATATTCGAGCGCTTCGTCCACGCCGTCACCGGAGAAGGTGAGCTGGCCCATATGGCTGACGTCGAACAGCCCGGCATGCTCGCGGACCCAGCCATGTTCGGCCATGATGCCTTCATATTGGATCGGCATGTGATAGCCCGCAAAGCCGACCATCCGCGCGCCTCGCGCACGATGCCAGGTATCGAGCGGCAGGTCCTGCAGCGGCAATTCTTCTTCGATATGGGCGATGTCGTCATTGCCGGACATGAGAGCGGCCTTTCGTGGCAAGGATATGGCGACAAACGCGTGGGTCCAGAGACGGACTCGTGACGTCTGCCACCCCCTCTGTCACGGAACCTGAGAGCTTTGACCACCAGCCGCGCGGCCGGATGGCTTACCCCTTCGGTGGGACGGCGCGAACCGTCCGCTTTCCAGAGTGCCTGCCCATGATGCGGTCCTTTGGCCTGAGAGATTCCGGGGCGGTTGCTCCTTCGGCGACGGGGTGGCCTGAAAGGCTTCCCATGCTCTCCCGCATCATGTCCGGACCCGAATCTGTCGGGCGCCGGTGACCCCGTTGCATTGCGGGAAATGACGTGCGCCGTCAATTGCTCAATCGGCAGCACCTTCTTCGCGCGCCAACCGTTGCGCCAATGCGCGGGTCACCTTGCGCAGCTCGTCGAGACGATTGTCACTTGCCGGGTCGCCCAGGACGAGATGCTCCAGGCTGTCATCGCCTTCGAACAGGCGCAGGAAATGGTCGACGCCGGTGAAATTGGAGTCCGCCACCAGATGAGCGCATAGCTCCACCCTGCCCGACCATTTGCGATCGCCCCGGCTGCGCAGAAATGCGGCGAGATCTTCGAGTTGTGCCGCAAGGGCGGCGATCTGCGGATGAAGGGCCATATGGCAGAGGCTAGGGCGCGTTCAGGGCCAGCGCAACCGGCTCTTCAGGCGAGCGCCACTTCTCCGAAAATCTCCGCATGCCGCTTTTCCGCATAGCGGTCAGTCATGCCAGCGATGAAATCGCCGATGTGCCTGCTCCGGCGCGGCTCATCGAGCAGGCGATCATCCTGCCACTCGGCTGGCATCAGTTGCGGCTCCTGTTGATAAGCCCGGAACAGATCCCGCACGATGATGCGGGCGCGGTCGGCGGCGGCCAGTTGGGATGGATGATGATAGAGCGAAGCGTACATGAAGCGCTTCAGTTCACGTTCCTGCGCCGCCAGTTCGGGGGAGAAGCAGACGAGCGCGCGTCCGGCGTTGCGCACATCCTCGACCGTTTCGATGCGTTCGTCCGCGATGTTCCGGCGGGTGGACGCGATGAGGTCATTCGCCATGAGGCCGATCTGTTCACGCACCAACTCGCGCAGCAGGCGTTCCTGCGGAATATCAGGATAGCGCGCACGCACCCTCTCCCAGCAATGCCTGACGACCGCGACCTCCATCAGTTGCTCGAGCGTCAGCAAGCCAGCGCGCAGGCCGTCGTCGATGTCATGATTGTCATAGGCGATATCGTCGGCAATCGCGGCCAACTGCGCCTCCAGCGAGGCGTGGGAGGACAGTTCCAACGGAAATAGCCCATCCACTTCCCGCATTGCCCAGCCGGGCCGATCGACCGGGCCATTATGCTTGGCGAGCCCTTCCAGCATTTCCCAGCTGAGGTTGAGCCCGGCGAAACAGGGATAGGGCGACTCCAGCAGCATGAGCGTGCGGAGGGTGTGCGCATTGTGGTCGAAACCGCCATGATCCTCCAAGGCCGCCTCCAGCGCCTCCTCACCCGCATGACCGAAGGGAGGATGGCCTATGTCATGGGCAAGGCACAGCGCTTCGGTCAGATCCTCATTGAGGCCGAGGGTGCGCGCCGTTGTCCGGCCGATTTGCGCGACTTCCAGACTGTGGGTCAGGCGGACGCGGAAATGGTCGCCATCCGGGGAAACGAACACCTGCGTCTTGTGCCGCAACCTTCGAAAGGCGATCGAGTGAATGATGCGATCACGATCCCGCTGAAAGATGTCACGCGGGCCACGCAATTCGCCGCCAGGTTCAGGATGCAGGCGGCCGCGGCTGCGGCTGGGGTGCGAAGCATAAGGGGCAAGGGTCGTCATGAGGACGCCCTTACTTCCCTCCCAGCCGTTCGACCACCTCGCCCGCGTCGCTTTGCCACGCGAAGGCGTCAGCGCCGGCGGATTTCAGCTTGGCCTCCACCGCCTTGGCGCGGGTGAAGCTGGCAAATGGGCCGATCAACAGGCGGTTGGTGCGGCCCCAGCTGGCAACCCAGCCATCCTGCGGCTTCACATCATCATATTTGCGGCGAAGGCTCTTGAGCGTGAAGCCAAGGGCGCTGCGATCCGCACCCGTGCCGATCTGCACCCAGCTGCGTGCCGGATTGGCGGCAAGCCGGGCTTTTTCCTCGGCCGCTTTCTTCGCCTTGGCATCCGCTTCCGCTTTCGCCTTGGCCTTTGCCGCTGCATCAGCCTTTTCCTTGGCTGCGGCGGCCGCCTTCTTCGCCTTGTCCGCTGCCGCCTGCCGCTCCGCACGGCGCGCAGCCTGAAGCGCTTCGATTTCGGAAAGATCGACCGCTGCCACGCTCACCTGGCGTTCCGACGCAGGAACATCGATGGCGTGGATGATGTCGGCCAAGGTTCGTGTCGCTTCCGGATTGGGTTGCGGACGCGGCGCTGGTGCAATAGCGGGCGGCTGTGGCGTTGGCGCGGATGTTGGCGCTGGCGTCGCCGCACTAGGCAGGTTTTGCTGTGCAGGCAGCGAAGCAGCCGGGCGAGCGACAGGAGCGGAAAATGGCGCAGGCGGCCCCTGCACCTGTGCCGGGCGCGTTTCCGTCGTCTGCGCGAGGGTGGATGGCGCAGGATTGGGTGGAACGGGACGGGCAACTGTTGCGGAGGACTGAGGCGATGAGGGCGTTGCCGTGAAGGAAGGCCTGCCCGGCTGTTGCGTTTGCGCGCTTGGTAAGGGCATCGCTGGCCGCGCGGAAGTGGACGGCACGGCCTGGGCTGGAGCCGGAGTTGGCCTTGGCGCCGGTGCAGCCATCGGCGCAGGCGCGGGCGCCGCCCTGGGAGTTGCAGCTGCCAAGGATGTGCCGACGGTGGTCGGGAAATGACCGAAATGCACCGCTGCGGCTTTTTGCGCGGGAGTCAGATAGGGCATCTTCTCCATGTAAGGCGTGAGCGCAGATGCGAGCTGCGCTGGCAAAGTCTGGCTGGCGATCTTTCGCGCATCGGCCTGCTTGTTGTTCATGGCCAGGATGAAAGCGCGATAACGCCATGCAGCGCGGTCACTCTTGTAAAGCAGCGGCTGAAGCACCTTCTCGGCCGCATCAACCTGGCCCGAAATACCGAGCGACGCGGCATAGCGGTAGATAAGATCCGGATCTGCCGGAGCACGCTTGAGCGCCGCCTGATAATCCTGCTGCGCTCCGGCCTGATCACCGGTCATGTCGCGCGCAAGCCCTCGATCTCCGAGCAGTGTGGCCTCGCCAAAACCAAGGCGGGTTGCCTGATCGAACAAGCGAAGCGCTTCGGCAGGATTCTGCGCCTTGAGCGCTACTCGTCCAAGCCCCGCCTTCACTCGTCCATTATTGGGCTGGATCGCATCGGCGCGCGCGAAGAAGCCTGCGGCGGCCCGGGTGTCATCCATGTCGATCGCCGCCTCACCCGCCCCGATCAGCGCATCAACATCGCGCGGATTGGATGCCAGACGGGATAGGTTGCGGCTGAGATTTTCAGCGCCCGAGGGGCGGAGCGGTTGGATTTGAGCGGGCTGTGCCTGCGCGGTTCCCGCAACAAGCAGGCCGCCAAGGATCCATAAAGCTGAGCGTTTCACACTAGCCCTTTACCGGATCGATGGGTGAATGGGAAATTTATAGAAGTAAAAAGCGCGCCCGGCCGCCCGATGCAGCCGATGGCGCGCTTTCATATCAAATCGAGCTTCGATCCGCCGTCTTACTGGTTGCTCTGGCGGTTGAGGAAGCGCGGGATGTCCGGCGTCGATGCCGCATCATCGCTGAGGCCAGCATTCTTGTCTGAACCCCGGGTAAGACCGGCCATGCGTTCGAACAAAGTCCCGCCCGAAGCGACGCGCGGCGCAGCCTGAGGTGCGGGAGCAGGGGCTGGAGCGGGCTGCGCTTCGGCTTCCTCGGCGCCGAGCAGCAGTTCATCCTGCGACGGGTCTTCATCTGAAAATACGGCGGCTGGCCGCGCAGGCGCCGCAGCAGCGGGCTTGGGAGCAGGAGCAGCCGCCCGCTCTTCGACAGGAGCCGGAATGGGCGCAGGCGCTGGAGCCGCCGGAACATCCAGTTCCAGCGTTTCCGGCTCGGGCTCAGGTGCTGCAGCCGGAGCGGCCTGCGGCACCGGCCGCGAGGCAGCAGCAGGAACAGCGACGGCGGGACGGCTCGCGAAACTGAACGGCTGGGTCAGCGGAGCAGCGGCACCCGTGGCCTCGCTGTCGATGCCGGTCGCTACGACCGAGACGCGAATCTTGCCGTTGAGGCCATCGTTGAAGGCCGAACCCCAGATGATGTTCGCATCGGGATCGACCAGCTCGCGGATATGGTTCGCGGCTTCGTCGACTTCCATCAGGCGCATGTCGTCGCCGCCGACGATGGACACGATGACGCCCTTCGCGCCGCGCATCGACACGCCGTCGAGCAATGGGTTGGCGATCGCCTTTTCCGCCGCCTGAAGCGCGCGGCCGTCGCCTTCGGCTTCGCCGGTGCCCATCATCGCCTTGCCCATCTCGCCCATGACCGAGCGGACGTCCGCGAAGTCGAGGTTGATGAGGCCCGGCATAACCATGAGGTCGGTAATGCCGCGAACGCCCTGCTGCAGCACCTCGTCAGCCATCTGGAAGGCTTCCTTGAAGGTGGTGTTGGGGTTCGCGATCAGGAATAGATTCTGGTTCGGGATGACGATGAGGGTATCGACATGCTTCTGCAGCTCCTCGATCCCGCTCTCGGCCGATTTCATGCGGCGATTGCCCTCGAAGGTGAAAGGCTTCGTCACGACACCGACGGTCAGGATGCCCCGTTCACGCGCAGCCTTCGCAATGACAGGCGCAGCGCCGGTGCCGGTGCCGCCGCCCATGCCAGCGGCGATGAAGCACATATGCGCTCCATTCAGCGCCTCTTCGACCGAGGTGATCGTTTCTTCAGCAGCCGCCTTGCCGATTTCGGGGCGCGAACCAGCGCCAAGACCTTCGGTGATTTGCGGCCCGAGCTGAATGCGCCGCTCGGCAGGCGAGGCGTTCAGCGCCTGCGCGTCGGTATTGGCGACGATGAAATCCACGCCCTCAACCGACGCGGCGATCATGTTCGCGATGGCGTTGCCGCCCGCGCCGCCGACGCCGATCACCGCGATGCGAGGCTTCAACTCGTCTACATGCGGCGGGCTGATCTCAATGCTCATAAATTCTAGCTCCCTCCAGCTTCGGCGACATGAGCGAAACTGTCATCGAAAGTTAATGCAACAGAAAATAGCGTATTTCACTAGCAAATTTCGTCTGGCTTTAGATTTGTTCAATAGTTCGTCTTCATCGCCCGCACCATGCGCTGCCACCATTGCGGTGCGTTGATACGATGAACGGTCTGTGGCGCAGGCGCTATCGTTCTAAGATCAACCGGGTTCGATGCGCCGTAAAGCGCTAGTCCGGCCAGCGTAGCGAAAGCGGGGCCGCTATGCGCCTCCGGCAGAGCGGCAAGGCCACGCGGCCTGCCGATGCGGACGGCACGGCCCAACGCGCCCTGCGCATAATCGGCAATGCCCTTCATCTCCGCGCCGCCGCCGGTCAGCACCACCTGGCGTCCCGTAGGCGTATTGAAGCCCATGCCCGCAAGCGCCGCGTTGATTTCCGTCATCAACTGGTTCAGCCGTTCGCAGATGACGGCGACCAGCGCAGCGCGCGTGATTTTGCCACCATCGGCGTTCGGCCCTGCGCTCTGTCCCGGCACGGCGACATCGCCATGCGGGGGCGCGATCTCGATCATTTCGCGGAAGTCCCGGCGGTTTTGCATCGCCGACCCGTAAAAGCATTTGATCCGCTCGGCTTGGCTGCGACGGATGCCGAAGGCCGACGCGATGTCGTCCGTGATGTCGGACGCGCCGATCGGTATGCTGTGCAGGCCGACCAGCATGCCGCCCGCGTAGAGGGAGACGTTGGTCACGCCCGCGCCCAGTTCCACCAGCGCAACACCCAGATCACGCTCCTCCTCCGACAGGCAGGCGAGACCCGTCGCGATCGGCGATGCGACGATCGAATTGACGTTAAGATAGGCTCCCCGCACGCACAGATCGAGATTAGCAAGCGGCGCGCCATCCGCCAGCACGACATGGATATCCACGCCGAGCAAGTCGGCATGCATGCCAAGCGGCTTCTTGACAGGCACCTTGCCATTGATCGTGAAGCAAGTGGGCTGGGCATGCAGCACGACGCGCCCGTCAGGGTCGATCCCCTGCTGCCCTGTCGCAAGCAGATCGTCGATGTCGGCCTGTTCGACGCGATAGCCGCCCATGTCGCGCTCGACCGTCACTACGTCACTAACCAGGCTGCCGCCGGAAAAGCTGACCCACACATCCTCGATGTTGGTGCCCGCCACCCGCTCTGCCTGCTCGACGGTTTCGCGCACGGCCAATTCGGTGCGCTCCATATCGGCGATAAAGCCGCGCCGGACACCACGGCTTTCCCGTTGGCCAGTCCCCAATATCGCCAGTTCGCCCGTCTCGGTCCGGCCTGCGATGAGGGCCGAAACCTTCCACGATCCAATGTCGATCGCGGTGACGAGCTTGTCGACCTTGGGCTGAGCCATGCGCGTCAGCCTTCCTCGCCCTGAGGCTGGGGCTCGGCGCTCGCCGCAGCCTTGTCGTTCACCTGATTTTGCGGGAGCCGCAGCACGAAGCGGTCAGGGTCGCGCATGTCGAACTTCACGATGCCGCGCCCCAGCAGGCGATTGACGCCATCCATGCGCGCGAAATTGACCAGCGCGGTTGCAGAGGCCCTGTCTCCCTCAGGCAGCGAAAGCGTTTCACCCGACTGAAAGCGCAAGTCCCAGCGACGGTTCCCGACCCAGGTCGCACCGGCCAGCATGGGTTTCAGCGCGGGCGCATTTTCCATGAGCTTGTTGAGGCCCGCAGTCTGGCGATTGGCATCGGGGCCGACGACCAGCGGCAGGTCCGGCATCGCGTCGGTGGATACGGACTGAAGCACCACGCCCTGTACGTCGATGAGGTGCAATTGCCCGTCATGCTGCCAGACCGCCACCGGGTCGCGCTCGACGATATCGACCACCAAAGTGTCAGGCAGGCGGCGCGAAATGCGCGCGTCCTTGACCCAGCCGAGCTTCAGCATTTCGTAGCGGACCTTGGGCAGATCGAGCGACAGCATCGAGCGGTCCACCTGGCCGAGCGCGATATTATAGACCGGCAACTCGTCCATGCGCTCGACGCCCCGCACTTCGACCTTCTGCACCTCGAACCCGGCGCTGGCGGCGACTTCGGCTGCCTTCTGCCCGGCCGTGGCGGGGACGCCCATCAGCATGGCGATGCCACCAAGTGCGATGACGACGATACCGACGATCGCCCAGCTCGCCATGCGCTGAAGCGTGTCGTCGCTGACCGGCAGCGCGTGCAGCATACGGCCGAACCAGGAGCGGCGCTTGCCTGGCTTTCCCCGGCCGGGGCCGGTGCGGCCGCGCGGTCCGGTCGTCCGCGTCAGTCGCGCCGTCCCTCCGCGCCGGATGCGTGCTTCAGCCATGCCCTGCCCCCTTTGCGCCCTGCTTTTGCGTCAGCGCATCCTCGACAATACGCTCGACCAGCTCGGCATAGTCAATGCCCAGTTTCGCCGCCTGCTCGGGCACGAGGCTGAGCGGTGTCATGCCGGGCTGCGTGTTCACCTCCAGCAGGTAAAGCCCGTCTACCCCCTGCGTGTCGTCCCAGCGGAAATCGGACCGCGAAGCCCCCTTGCAGCCCAGAAGCTGATGCGCGCGAAGGGCGATGGCCTTGCAGGCTTCACCGATCTCGTTCGGGATTTCGGCCGGGCAGACATGCTCTGTCATGCCATCGGTATATTTGGCGTCGAAATCATAGAAGCCGCTCTTGGGGCGCAGCTCCGTCACCAGCAGCGCCTCGTCACCCAAAACGGCGGTCGTCAGTTCGCGCCCGCGAATATAGGGTTCGGCAAGCAGCTGATCGAAATGCTGCCAGGGCCCTTCTACGTCACGGCCGATGGGCGAACCATAGTTACCATCCTGAGTGACGATGGCCACGCCGACGGAGCTGCCTTCATTGACGGGCTTCACCACATAGGGGCGCGGCAGGGGATCGGCTTCGAACAGGCTGGCGCTGTCCACGATATGACCGCCGGGCATCGGAATGCCCTGAGGCACCAGCGCCTGCTTCGTCAGCTGCTTGTCGATCGCGATGACGGAGGTGGCGAGACCCGAATGGGTGTAAGTGAGACCCATCAGGTCCATCATGCCTTGAACCGTCCCGTCCTCCCCCGGAACGCCATGGAGCGCGTTGAACACGACATCGGCCTTGGCTTCGGCAAGCCGGGCAGCAACGTTGCGATCCATATCGATCCGAGTGACCTTGTGCCCGCGCGATTCCAACGCCTTGGCTACGCCCTCGCCGCTCATCAGCGATACCGGGCGCTCGGCGGACCAGCCTCCCATGAGAACGGCGACATGCCAGGGGCCACGGGTCATTCCATTATCTCCGTCATCCCGGCGGAAGCTGGGATCTCTTTGGTCTTGTAAAGAAAGGGAGAACCCAGCTTTTGCTGGGATGACATAAGGGTGGAGAGCATCACTTCTTCACTCCCACCCGCTGGATTTCCCATTCCAGTTCGATGCCGCTCTTTGCCTTCACCCGGCGGCGGACTTCCTCACCCAGCGCTTCGATATCGGCGCTGCTGGCGTCGCCCAGGTTGAGGAGGAAATTGGTATGCTTTTGCGAAACCTGCGCGCCGCCCAGTTGCAGCCCCCGGCAGCCGGCCTCATCGACCAGCGCCCAAGCCTTATGGCCTTCGGGATTCTTGAATGTCGATCCGCCGGTCTTGCTGCGGAGCGGCTGGCTTTCCTCGCGCGCGGCGGCGATGCGGTCCATTTCCGCCTGGATCTGGGCAGGCTCGCCGGGAACACCCCGGAACAGAGCGCTGACCACGACCGCGCCTTCGGGCAGGCTGCTGTGACGGTAAGTATAGCCCAAGGCATCAAGCGGCAGCGTCACCCGCTCACCAGAGCGCAGTATGACGTCACATTCGACCAGAATATCACATGTCTCGCGCCCATAAGCGCCGCCATTCATCCGCACGAAACCGCCGACCGTGCCCGGGATCGAGCGCAGGAACTCCAGCCCTGCGATGCCAGCATCCCGCGCGGTCGAGGAGACCAGGATGCCCGACGCCCCGCCCCCACAGCGGAGCGTAGTGGCGTCGGCTTGCTCGACCTTCGCAAAGGGCTTGCCCAGACGCACGACGACGCCGGGAACGCCGCCGTCCCGCACGATAAGGTTGGAGCCGAGGCCGAGCGCCATCACCGGTATCGCCGGATCGAGACGCGCCAGAAAATCCGACAGATCTTCTGCATCCTTGGGTTCGAACAGCCATTGCGCCGCACCGCCCGCCTTGAACCAGACGAGCGGAGCCAGCGGGGCGCCAGCCTTCAATGACCCGCGAACCGGAGGAAGGGCGGCCAGCGCGGTGGTCACCCCAGCGCTTTCCATGCAGAAGATCGGTCCAACTGCGCCATCATGCCGCTTCTTTGGCTGCGATAGCCGGAGCCAGGCCCGCAGCCCATTTGGTGATATCGCCCGCGCCCAGGCAGATGATCATGTCATCGGCCTGAACATCGCTGGCGATGACGCGGGCAAGATCGTCCGCGCCCTCAACGGTGGCGGCCGAACGATGTCCGCGCCGCTTCAAGCCCGCTACCAGTTCAGCGCTGTCCACGCCCTCGATCGGCTGCTCGCCCGCCGGATAGACCGGGGCGGCATAGACGATGTCGGCATCGTTGAACGCCTGCTGGAACTCGTCCATCAAGTCGCGAAGCCGGGTGTAACGGTGCGGCTGCACCACGGCGATGACACGGCCCTTGGCGCCCTCACGCGCGGCCGCCAGCACGGCCTTGATCTCGACCGGGTGGTGGCCATAATCGTCTATCACTGTCGCAACCCCCTGCCCCGCCGGTATCTCCCCAACCTTGGTGAAGCGACGCTTCACGCCGCCGAACTTTGCAAAGCCGGTCTGGATGGTGGCGTCGTCGATGCCCATTTGCAACGCCACGCCGATCGCCGCCATCGCGTTCAGCACATTATGACGGCCGGGCATCGGCATTTCGATGCCCTCGATGCGGCGGAGAGAACCGTCCCGCTCGCGGATCTGCACATCGAAGCGATTGCCGCCGGGGATCGGCTGAACATTTTCGCCGCGAATATCAGCCTGCGCCGAAAAGCCATAGGTGACGATGCGCCGGTCCTGCACGCGCGGCAGGATCGCCTGCACTTCCGGATGATCGAGACAGAGCATCGCAGCGCCATAGAAGGGCACATTTTCGACGAACTCGACAAAGGCGTCCTTCACCTTTTCGAAGCTGCCATAATGATCGAGATGCTCAGGATCGATATTGGTAACGACCGCCAGCGTGCCGTCGAGGCGCAGGAAACTGCCGTCGCTCTCGTCGGCCTCGACCACCATCCAGTCGCTCTTGCCGAGGCGCGCGTTCGAGCCATAGCTGTTGATGATGCCGCCATTGATCACGGTCGGATCAACTCCGCCCGCGTCGAGCAAGGCCGCGACCATCGATGTCGTCGTGGTCTTGCCATGGGTGCCTGCGACCGCGACCGTGGATTTGAGACGCATCAGTTCGGCAAGCATTTCCGCGCGGCGGATCACGGGAACGCGGCGTTCCAGCGCCAGATCAACTTCCGGGTTGCCCTTCTTGATCGCGGTGGAGGTCACGACCACGGCGGCGTCGCCCAGATTTTCAGCCTTATGGCCGATCATCACGTCGATGCCCTTCTTGCGCAGCCCTTCAACGACATAGCCCTCGGCGACGTCGGAACCCTGAACCTTGTAACCCAGATTGTGCATCACCTCGGCGATGCCGGACATGCCGATGCCGCCAATGCCGATGAAATGGATCGTGCCGATGTCGGTGCCGACACCCTTCATGCGATAGTCTCCAGAATGCGAACAGCACCGCCTCCCGGTCCCTTGGGAGCGACGGCGCGAGAAGGAATGAGATTCCAGCTTTCGCTGGGATGACGTGAGGGGTTCATGTTCATGCAGGAACACCCTGCAAGTTCAAGCTCGTCGGCACCGGACCAACCTTGAGCGGATCGTTCATGATCGGCGCAGGACCGATGCTTTCGAGCAGGTCGGCCATGTCGCGCGCGGCATTCGGGCGACCGCAGGCTCTGGCGCGCTTGGCGGCGTTCTGAAGCGCGCCGGGCTCCATCGCCATCTTCTGCATCTGCTTGGCGAGTTCGACGGCAGTGAAACGCGACTGCGCTATCGTCCGCGCGCCGCCCGCCTCCGTCATTTCGCGGGCATTGGCCGTCTGGTGATCATCCATTGCGCTCGGCAGCGGGACAAGGATGGCCGGACGGCCCGCACAAGTCAGTTCCGCCAGCGTCGATGCGCCAGCGCGCGCGATCACAAGATGCGACCAGCTCAGCTTTTCCGGCACATCGTTGAAATAGGTCGCGAGGTCAGCGGGTATCTCTAGCTCCGCGTAGAAGCGCCGCACCCGCTCGATATCCTCCGCCCGGCATTGCTGCGTGACCTGCAACCGGCGGCGCAGGCTGAGCGGCAACATGCCAAGGCCATCCGGCACCACGGAAGAAAGGATGCTGGCGCCCTGGCTGCCGCCGATGACGAGCACGCGAAAGACGCTTTCATCCGTCAGTGCAGGAAATTCCTCATCTCGCAGCGCCTTGACTTCCTCGCGGACCGGATTGCCGACCAGATGCACCTTGCCCGCATATCTTTCGCGCAGGCGCTCGACCTTCGGATAAGCCGTCGCGATCGCGTCGACGCGGCGCGCGAGCAGGCGGTTCACGCGGCCCAGGACGGCGTTCTGCTCATGGATGGCGGTGGGGATGCCATCCGCCAGCGCACCCAACAGTGCAGGCATTGCGGGATAGCCGCCGAAGCCGACGACAGCGGTGGGGCGAAAGGTTTCGTTGAGGCGACGCGCCATGGCGCGGCCGGCCAGGATGGCTTTCAGCGCGCCCGGCCAGCTTTTCGGGTTCTTCGTCATGCGCCCGGCAGGCAGGACATGGACCTGCGCGCGATCAAAGATGCCCGGGATCTTCGCCCCACGCTCGTCGGTGACCAGCGCGACATGATGGCCGCGCGCCATCAACTCTTCGGCGACGGCATGCGCCGGGATCATGTGACCGCCCGTCCCACCCGCGGCCAGGACGAAGTGACGGGAAATGCTCATCGACCACTCCATTTGACGACGGTATGCCGCCCCATGAAGGGATTGCGCCGTGTGAACGCAAGCAGCAGGCCGACCCCGATACAAAGCGCCAGCATAGAGGAGCCGCCATAGCTGATAAAGGGCAGCGTCATGCCCTTCGATGGAAATATCTGGGCATTGACGCCCATGTTGATGATCGCCTGCAACCCGAACTGCGTGGTGAGGCCCGCAGCCGCGAGGATCGTGAAATTATCGTCCTCGTCGAGCATGCGCAGCAGCACGCGGACGATGACCGCCAGATAGACGCAGGCGATGCCGATGCAGGCGAGAAGCCCGAATTCTTCCCCGATTACCGAGAAGATATAGTCAGTGTGCGCTTCGGGCAGGCGGAATTTCTGCTGGCCACCGCCCGGCCCCACGCCGGTGAAGCCCCCATGGGTGATGGTGCGGAAAGCCAATTCCGTCTGGTCAGGCCCCGTGTCTTGCGCAACGCCGATGCCAAGGAAGTCGTTGATGCGCTGACGGCCGTTTTCGTAGAACATGTACATGGCAACCAGGCCCGCCAGCGCCACCCCGCCCATCATGCCGATGAACCGCATCGACACGCCCGAGAGCAGAAGCAGGCATCCCCAGCAGGCAAGGAAGATCACCGTCTGACCGAAATCCGGCTGCTTCATCAGGATTGCCGCTATCAGCAGCGTCAGGGCGCCCGTCAGCGGGATGACCGGCAAGCTCATGTCCTTGCCGCGCAGAGACAAAAGCCAGGCCAGGGTCACGACATAGACCGGCTTCAAAAACTCGGACGGCTGAAAGCGGAAACCGGGCAAGTCGATCCAGCGCCGCGCGCCGTTCACGGTCGATCCCAATATGGGCACGCACAGCAGCATCAAGGCAAAGAAGATCGTCATGAATATGGCAAGCCGGCGCGCCTGTTGCCGGGGCAGCATTGATATGACGAGCATGATGGGCAGGCCGATGAACACCCAGATCAACTGCCGGTAGAAATAGATAAGCGGCGTCACCGACACGCTGCTGGTCGACCGATCGATCGCCGCGACGGGGGACGCCGCCGCGACGGCAACCAAGCCGATCGCCATCAGCGCCACGATGAGCGAGAGGAGGACGCGGTCGATCTCCCAGAACCAGATGGCCAGGGCCGTACGCTCGCGCGGAACGGTGCGGTTCTTGAACCCCTTCACCAGTTCGCCTGCCCTGAACATTTTTGTGTCGCCCCTTCTTCGCCCCTGCCCTGCCTTTAGCCGTCCACGCCCCCTTCTTCCAGCGCCGCGACCGCGGCAACGAAGGCATCGCCTCTCGCCTCGAAATCCCGGAATTGGTCGAAACTGGCACAGGCTGGCGAAAGCAGCACAACGTCGCCGGGCTGCGCCACGCGAGCGGCCCGGCGGACGGCGGCCGATAGCATCTCGCTATCATCCACCGCCATATGATCTTTCAGCAGATCAGCGAACATATGGCCCGCTTCACCGATGGTGTAAGCGGCAGCGACATTGCCGAACCATGGGGCGCATTCATCCAGATTGTCCGTCTTTGCAAGGCCGCCGACGATCCAATGCAGACGCTGCCGGCCGTCGACAGGTGGATAGGCCGCAAGCGCGGGCGCCGTGGAGGCAGGGTTGGTCGCCTTGCTGTCATTGACGTAGAGGACGCCATTCAGTTCGCGAACGCGCTGCATGCGGTGGGGCAGGCTGGCATAGCTTTGCAGCGCGGCCTCGATCGTCGCCTCGTCAATGCCGAGCGCTTTGGCGACCGCAATGGCGACAGCAGCATTCTGCGCATTGTGCGGCCCTTGAAGCGATGGCCATCGCGCCTGCTCCGCAGGATCGATGTCGTCCGCCCTTACCTCGACCCGGTGGGCGCCCGCTTGGGCGGCAATCGATCGGCTTGGCTCATCTTCGGTCGCGATTACCGCAACATGGCCGGGCGACTGCATGCCGAATAGCCGCGCCTTGGACGCCACATAGCCTTCAAAGCCATTATAGCGATCAAGATGATCCGGCGTGATGTTGAGCAACACCGCAACATCGCAGTCCAGGCTCTGCGTCAGGTCGATCTGGTAGCTCGACAGCTCAAGCACATAGACACCACCTTCCGGCAGCGGCTCCTGTCCTAGGATCGGCAATCCGATATTGCCGCCCATCCGGGTCGGAATGCCCGCCGCCTCGATAATGTGGTGCACCAGCGCCGTCGTCGTCGACTTGCCATTGGTGCCCGTGATCCCAACGACGCGATGAGGAGGAAGCGTCGGCCGGGCCAGCGCGAACAGCTCGATATCGCCGATGACCGGCACGCCCGCGAGCTTCGCATGCATCGCGATTGGATGCTTGTTGAGGGGGACGCCCGGCGAAACAACCACGCCGTCGAAACCGGCAAGGTCGATCTCCAGCGGGTCCGCCAACTCAGCCTTATCAGCGACAGCGGCGCGCGCTTCATCGCGATTGTCCCAGGCGACCACTCGCGCCCCGCTCGCCACCAGCGCTTCGACGGTGGCAAGGCCGGACCGCGCTAGGCCCAGGACGGCGTAGCTTTTGCCAGCAAAGGCTGAAGAGGTAAGTGCCATATCGCTCACCGCAGCTTCAGCGTTGCAAGACCGGCAAGCGCCAACACGAAGGAGATGATCCAGAAACGGATCACGACCGTCGGCTCGGCCCAGCCCAGCTGCTCGAAATGATGGTGGATCGGCGCCATCTTGAACACCCGCTTGCCCGTCCGCTTGTAGAAGAAGACCTGGATGATGACGCTCATTGCTTCAACGACGAACAGGCCGCCGATGACGCCGAGCACGATTTCATGATGCGCGGTGACCGCGATCACGCCGATCGTGCCGCCGAGCGCCAGGCTGCCAGTGTCGCCCATGAAGACGGCGGCAGGCGGGGCGTTGAACCAGAGGAAGGCCAGACCCGCTCCGATAATCGCGCCGCACAATATGGTGAGATTGCCCGCGCCCGGCACATGTGGAATGCCGAGATAAGAGGCAAAGTCGGCGCGGCCAACGAGATAGACGATCGCCATGAAGGCCATGCAGGCGATGATCACCGGCATGGTCGCCAGCCCATCGAGCCCGTCGGTCAAATTCACAGCGTTACCAAAGGCCACGATCACGAAGGCAGCAAAGAGGAAATAGAAGGGGCCAAGTTCGATCGCGGGCCCATTGTAGAAGGGTAGATAAAGCGCAGTGTTGCCATGCTGGTTGACGATCAACCAGGCCGCCACGCCAGCAATCAGAAATTCGAACGCAAGGCGCATCTTGCCTGACAGCCCCTTGTGGCTCGCCTTCGTCACCTTGTCATAATCGTCGAGAAAGCCGATCGCGCCGAAGCCCAGCGTCACGAACAGGCAAGCCCAGACATAGATGGACGACAGGTCCATCCAGAGCAGCACCGATGTGATCATCGACGTGAGGATCATGAGCCCCCCCATGGTCGGCGTACCGCGCTTGGCAAGATGGCTCTGCGGGCCATCGTCGCGGATCGGCTGGCCCTTGCCCTGCCGCACCCGCAGCCAACCAATGAACCGGGGGCCAAGGAGCAGGCCAATGATAAGCGCAGTCGCGATCGTCGCGCCCGCGCGAAAGCTCAAATAGCGGACAAGGTTGAACACCCCCGCAAAATCCATGGTCTGGGCGAGCCAGTAGAGCATTAGTTCTTATGTTCCCCAAGCGCGGCGACCAGGCGCGACAGGCCGATGCCGTTCGAGCCCTTGACCAGGATCGCGTCGCCAGCGCGCATTTCCGTCTGGATGAGATTGGTGGCGGCCGCCGTATCCGGCACATGAGCAAAGGCCAACCGCTGCCCCTGCAAGGTGTCGGCCAGCGGTGTCATTTCATCGCCCACCAGAATAGCGTAATCGACTTTCCCGGTGGCAAGCGGCTCGGCAAGCCCGGCATGAAGTTCGTAGCTGCGATCGCCCAATTCCCGCATTCCGCCCAACACCGCAATGCGACGGCTGGCGTCTTCCTTGCCCAACTGCTTGAGCGTGGCTGCCATGCTGAGCGGATTGGCATTGTAGCTTTCGTCGATGAGCAGCGCTTCTCCGCCCGCAACGGCAATCATCCGCCGTTCGCCCCGTCCCGGCAGACCCGGCAGTTCGGCCAGCGCAAGTCCCGCAGCCGCAAGATCGCCGCCCAATGCTTCGACCGCCGCCAACACCGCCAGCGCGTTCGATACCCAATGTTCACCCGGCGCGCCCACGGTAAAGCAGAGTTCGGCGCTGGGAAGCGCGGCCGTGACCAACGTGCCGCCATTTGCCGCCGGAACCATGTCACGCGCGCGTACATCCGCCTCTTCATCGAAACCGAAGGTCAGGATACGGGCGGCATGCTGCTCCGCCTTGGCGTAGAGCGTCGCTACATGCGGACTGTCATAGGGAATGACGGCGGTGCCATCGGGCTCGAGCCCTTCGAATATCTCCGCCTTGGCCTCTGCGATCTTCTCTTCGGTGCCGAAAAATTCGATATGCGCGGGGGCGATGGCAGTGACGATGGCGACATGGGGCCGGACTTGCCGCGTCAGCTGCGCGAGCTCGCCTGCGTGGTTCATGCCCATCTCGAACACGCCGAAGGCCGACGCACGAGGCATGCGCGAAAGGCTGAGCGGCACGCCGACATGGTTGTTGTAGCTCTTGACCGAACGATGCACCTGATCCGGACAGATGCGATCGAGCGCATGGAACAGCGCTTCCTTGGTTCCCGTCTTGCCGACCGAGCCCGTCACCCCGACGACCTTGCCCTGCATGCGCGCGCGGGAGGCGCGGCCCAATGCTTCCAGCGCGGCGGCACTGTCGGGAACGAGGATATGGGGCTGCGAAACCGGTTCGCTGACGATCGCCCCAGCTGCGCCTTGACCAAAGGCCTTGTCGATGAAGCGATGGCCATCCGTCGTCTCGCCCTTCATCGCGACGAACAGGTCACCGCCCGTCACTTCGCGGCTGTCGAAGGCGACACCTGAAACGGCGAAGGGCGCCGAAGCGACGCCCCCTGTGGCTTGCGCTATTTCCTCGGAGGTCCAGAGGTCGCTCACCCTGCGCACTCCCGGGCAACGGTGACATCGTCGAAGGGCAGCACCCGGTCGCCGATAATCTGTCCCTGTTCGTGCCCCTTGCCTGCCAGCAGCACGATGTCATCGGCTCCGGCCTGCGCGATCGCTGCGGCGATGGCAGCGCGGCGGCCACCGATTTCCTCGGCGCTTGATGCCCCAGCCATGACGGCAGCGCGAATGGCGGAAGGATCCTCCGACCGGGGATTATCATCCGTGATGATGACATGATCGGCCAACTCGGCCGCCACCTTGCCCATCTGCGGGCGCTTGCCGGCATCACGGTCGCCTCCCGCGCCAAACAGTGCGATCAACTTGCCGCGCGTATGCGGCCGCAGCGCCTCGATGGCGGCGCGCAGGCCGTCTGGCGTATGCGCATAATCGACATAGACGGGCGCACCTGCCTTGGTGATCACAGCGCGTTCCAGGCGACCGCGAACCGGCTGTACCCGGCTAAGCAGTTCCAGGACCTTCGCCGCGTCCTCGCCGCCAGCGATGACGAGCCCGGCAGCAGTCAAGGCGTTGGCGGCCTGATAGGCACCGATCAGCGGCAGATTGACCTTGTAGAGCCTGCCCTCGACCTCGACTTCCAGCGTCTGGCCCAACTGGGTCGGGGTGCGGTTGGCAAGACGCAATGCCTGCCCCTGCACCCCGACGCTCAGCACACGAAGCCCCCGCTTCGTAGCTCGCTGGATAACCTTGCCGGACCATAAGTCATCGGCCCAGACGACTGCCGTGCCGTCGGGAGCGACCACCTCGTCGAACAGCCGCATCTTGGCTTCGAAATAGCTGTCCATGTCGCCATGATAATCAAGATGATCGCGCGACAGGTTCGTGAAGGCAGCGGCAGATACCGGCAGGCCCTCGGTGCGATACTGAGCCAAGCCATGGCTCGAAGCCTCGAAAGCGGCGTGGGTGATGCCCTCACGCTTCAGGCCCGACATGTTGGAGAGGAAGGTTACGATGTCCGGCGTCGTCAGCCCGGTCGATACCTGATCGACCGAGGTGGTGACGCCCAGCGTCCCGATAGATGCCGAATGATGGCCAAGCATCCGCCAAAGCTGGCGGGCCAGCTCGACCGTAGACGTCTTGCCATTGGTGCCGGTGACGGCGACCGTCACCTCCGGAAAAGGCGCGAAATAGCGGGCGGCGAGCAGCGCGAAGAGGCGGCGGGGATTGTCATGCGCGATATGCGCCGCCCCCTCCACCTTGGCTTCCGGCCGGGCGACCACTGCGACGGCCCCGGCGCGCACGGCATCGGCAATGAAGTCCTCGCCATTCACCCGAAGCCCCTGAAAGGCGCCGAAGACCGTGCCCGGCGCAACCTTCCGGTTATCGATCGCGAAGCCCGACACTGCGGCGTCAAGCGACACCGCAGCGTCGAGCTTCACATCCAGCCCCTCGATGAGCGACCCGAGGCGCATCTCAATGCTTTTCCTTCTGCCCGAGCAGGGGCATGAGGTCCGATATATCCACGTCCCGGCGCTCGTCGGGCAGCACGCCCAGCATCGGCGCGGTGCGCTCGACCACGCGCTTCACCACGGGCGCGGCGGTCCAGGCAGCGGTACGCAGGCCGAAAGTCTGCGCGTTGCCCTTGGGCTCGTCCATCATCGTCAGCACGACGTAGCGGGGATTATCCATCGGAAATGCGGACGCGAAAGTCGTCACCAGTGAACTCTTGTTGTACCGGCCTTCTTCAGGCTTCTCGGCTGAACCCGTCTTGCCGCCTACCCGGAATCCCTTGGCGTCGGCGCTGCGACCTGTACCCGCCGCGACAATCATCCGCAACAGCTGCCGCATCCGAGCGCTGGTGGCGGCGGAAAAGACGCGATGGCCCTCGGGCACTTCATTGGCGTGCAGCTTGCGCAAGGTGGCGGGCCGCCAGATGCCGCCATTCACCAGCGCCGCATAGGCGGTGGCGAGATGCAGCGGGGTCACCGCGATGCCATGGCCATAGGATACGGTCATGGTAGTTATGCGGCCCCAATTATAGGGCCACAAGCTCTTGGCGCGCTCCTTGAGCTCGATCGGGGCGCGCTGGTCAAATTGAAGATTGCGGAATAGCTGCTGCATGGGCGCCGCGCCCATTTCATCGGCGATCCTGGCCGTGCCGATATTGGAACTGTGCACCAATATTTCCGGCACGTTGATCCAGCGGCCGAGCGAGTGGTCGTCCTTGATCCGGAACCCGGCCACTGCCAGCGGCGCGGTCGCGTCATAGCGTTTTGCCATGGACGTTACGACGCCCCGATCCATCGCCGCGGCGATCGACAACGGCTTGAAGGTCGAACCCAGCTCGTAACGCGCCTGGACCATATGGTTGCAGAGCGGCGATTCGCTGCACTTCTTGCCCGCATAATTCTGAAGCTTGTTGGGATCGAACACGGGGATCGACGCCATTGCGATCAGTTCGCCTGTATTGGCGTCCATGATGATGCCACCCGCGCCCTTGGCGTTCTGCGCGACCATCTGGGCGTAAAGCTCGCTTTCCAGCGCGCCCTGCACCCGGCTGTCGATCGAAATGGCAAAAGGCTGCCCACGCAGCGCCGAGTCCGTCAGCCGTTCGTTGAACGCAGCCTCCACCCCCATGCCGCCCTGCCCATCCGCGTTGGGCGCGAAGCCGAGCACATGCGCGGCGAGGCTGCGCTGCGGATAGAGGCGTTCCTTCTCGCGGGGAAATTCGATGCCGATTTCGCCCAGCGCGTTCACCGCTGCGACTTCCTCCGGCAGCGCGCGGCGGCGAAGATAGGCCCAGCCTCTACCCGTCAGCTTCTTGTAGAAAGCCGCTTCGGGTTCATCGGGGAATATTTCGTGCAGCTTGCGGGCAAGCTCGGCAGGCTCGCCGATCAGCTTCGACGGGCGCACGGCGATCGAATAAGCGTCCATCGTGCGGGCGAGCGGCACGCCATTGCGATCGACAATGTCCGCGCGCACCGGAAGGAAGCCCGAAGCGTCGCCATTCCCGCTCGCGCCATGCGCGAAGATGCCGACCCAGGTCAGCCGCAGGATCACCACCGCCGTGATGGCCATGAACAGGATGAGCAGCAGCATCAGCCGGTTATGTGCGACAGCAGTCAGGTCGACCCGCTGCTTGCCTGCCCTTGCGCCACCGGGCTGAACGATGATCGTCGCCATCAGCGCGCTCCCTTCTTGCGCTCGCGCGCCGCCTTGTCGCTTATGTCGCCCATGGTGCTGTCATCGAGCAGCTTGGCGTCCAGCATCGCCATCCGCTCAGCACGGCGGGCGAGCGGGTTGGGCTTCGACACGTCCGCATCGTCCTTCGCCTTCTCGGCAGCGCTCTTGGCCGCGGGCTTGGCGATCTTCTCGACGTTGTCGGCGGCATGGGCTTCGCGGATCACGGCGATGTCGCTGCGGATCTGCGTGGCGGCCGGACTTGCCGGAACAGCCTGCGCGGCAGAGGGAAGGTCTGCCGGGCTCTGCACCATCGCCACCATCACCGGTGGGGCGACATAATCAGGCCCGTTGGGCTGAATGCCGTCGAGGTTCGCCAGCGCCCGCTCGCCGCCCAGATATTGCTGGGCGGTCGGGGTGGCGTACATGAAGTCGTCCTGGTTCCAGCGTTCAAGCTGCCGCATGCTCGCCCGCGCGCTGAACTCCGTTTCCAGATAGCGGATGTCGGCCCGCGCCCGCGCGATCTGCGCCTGCACCTTCATCAATTCGTTGCGCTCCGTCGCGACTTTCAGCGACACCAGATAAGCGCCAAGCGCACCCAGCGCGACGAGCAGGATCCAGATCAGGCTCTGCAACCTTTTCACCGCGATCATGGGCGAGGGCTCCTCGAAGAACTTTGCCGGGAAGGAATGGCGGCTGATGTACGAACGGCACTGCGCAGGGTCGCGGAGCGCGCGCGCGGATTGCGGGCCAGTTCCACCTCGCCGGGGCGAACAGCCTTGGCCGGTTTGTGGAAGGTGGGTGCGGCAGCCGCCTTGCGCTCCGGCAGGTGGCGCGATCCGGCGCCTTCGCCGCCGCTACGCTGACGCAGGAATTGCTTGACGATACGATCTTCCAGGCTGTGGAACGTGACGACGGCCAAGCGGCCGCCCTCCTCCAGCATCGCCTCCGCCGCCTCCAATCCGCGCTCCAGTTCCTCAAGCTCGCGATTCACATAGATGCGGATCGCCTGGAAAGTGCGGGTGGCCGGATCCTTCTTGTCATGCGGCTTATGTCCAAGCGCCCGGCGAACGACGCTGGCCAACTGGCCTGTACGCTCCAACGGACGCGCCTCCACGATCGCGCGAGCCACACGGCGCGAGCGCGGCTCCTCTCCATAGCGATAGAGGACGTCGGCAATCTCCTGCTCAGGGGCATTGTTCAGGAAATCGGCAGCGCTCATCCCGCTCTGGCTCATGGTCATGGTGAGCGGACCGTCAGCTTGAAAAGAAAAGCCGCGTTCTGGCCGGTCGAGCTGCATCGACGACACGCCGATGTCGAGCGTCACGCCCGATACCGAGGTGATGCCGCAATCGGCCAGCAACTGCTCCATCCGGGAAAATTCCCCGGCGATCAGAGTGATGCCCTTTTCCGCCGCCAACGCCTCGCCCTCGCGAATCGCGTCAGGGTCGCGGTCAAAGGCGAACACCTTCGCCCCCTTGCTCGCCATCGCGCTGGAATAGCCACCCGCACCGAACGTGCCGTCGACATGCACTTCGCCGGGGTTGATGGCGAGGGCATGCAGCACTTCATCGAGCAGAACCGGGACGTGACGACCGGCGTCGACAGCAGCGGTCACTTGCCGCCTCCCGCAGCCCGCTGGTCGAGCCAGCGCCGCACCTTGTTGCGGATCAGTTCGGGGCGATCCTTGCTCTCGGCAAGCGTTTCGGGCTTCCAGATCTGGATGTAGCGGCCGACGCCGTAGAAGAAGACCGCGTCGGTGATGCCATATTCATCCTTGATGTCCGGATGCATGGCGAAGCGGCCGCCCTCGTCGAAATTCACCTCCTCGATCGTGCCGAGGCGGCGTTCCAGTTCCAGGTCGGCATTATAGTCGCGGCCTTGAGCGCGCGCTTCGCGAGCCAGTTCCTCGACCTCGGTGAACAGGAAGCGGCGGTGCGATTCTCCAAAGCCGGTGGCGCAGGGGTTGTCGCCATGGACCGAGAGATAAAGCCGCGTTTCGCCGCCGCTGGACAGCTTGACCTGTCGGCGCATCTCAAGAGGCAGGACGAAACGGCCCTTGCCGTCCGCCACGCTGAACGCGTTGCCTGTAAAGAGAATGATATCCGACACGTACGGACTGATGCCCCTCTGTTCGTAGGGACGCAGGCCATCGCTCACCAACCCGCATCATCGCGGCCGGTGCGCAGGACTAGCAAAGCCTGACAAACCCCTATGCGCCTTAGATACCAAGGCGAGAGGTGCATGGAAAGGGAAAAGTCGGGAGAAGCCGGGAAATCCTGTTTTGTTCTGGTCTAACCCGGTTTAACGGCCTCCCAAGGTGGACGGGAAGAGATGTCTTGCACCCGATCGTCGCGGTAAAACCAGCCGAGCCAGACGCTTCCCAGGATCACCCAGCCAATTCCCCCAAGAATCGACCAGCGTAGGGCCATCACAAGGTCGGCCACCGATCGGAGCCAGCGGCGCCCTTCGACCATGCCGCCATCCAACGCCTCGATCACGAACCCCGGACTATCAGCGGACCAGTGCCGCGCATCCAGAGGCGCAGCAGCATCGGCCAGCCACAATCGGTCGTCGATCAGGTCCGCGTCGGCAACCAGCACGGCGCTCCCTCTGCCGATCGCGCATCGCGCGGCCAGCCCCTCCTCTTCGACGTGACATGACGTCCCAGGCCGCAGCACGAAGCCAGAACTGCCCATGGTCGTGAGTACGCGGCCATCCTCCAATATGCGCCGCTCTTCCGCCACGGCGACCGGGGGAAGAAGCGCGAGGCCCCAGTGATTCAGCAGCGACGTAAGCATGCTGACGGCAGGGGGCCTGCGCCTGTCTCCCAGCGGCAGGGACGATGGCCAGCGCAGCAAAGGATCAGCCAGCAGCAAGACATGTCCGCCGTCGCGCACCCAATTATCCAGCGCGACCAACTCTGCCGGGGAAAAGGCGCGCGGCTGCGCGAGCAGCAGGGCGTTGGCATCCCTCATCGCTGGGCCGAGCGGGCTGTCAACGGGCTGTACGTCGAAGCGCCGCCGCAGGAGAGTGACGATCGGCGCATCACTCCGCGCACCGAAACTTGGCTCTCCCTCCTTCCAGAATAAGGGCAGCGCGCTGATGACCGCCAGCTTGGGCCGGGGCGATGGCGTTTCCGGGAGAGGCGCCTCCCGCGCCAGCCAGCAGGACAACAGAGCAGCAGCGCAGAAGGTAAGCCCTGTCCACTTCCGGCGAGGAAGGCAGACGCCAGCCATGACCGCCAGTGCGGCAACGAGCGTTAAACCGCCAACATCACCTATCGCTGGATAGGAAGACGCCGCCAAAACATCGAAGATCAGGACCGTCCCCAAACTTCCCGCCCCAGCCCATAGAGCATAGGGCCAGCCCCGCTTCAGGCTTAGCAACAGCGCGACGGGCATGAGCATCAGGGCAGGCCAGGTCCAGCTCTGCAGGTCGACCTGCCCCGTTTTCAACAAGGAAGGAAGACCGCCGAGCACAACCAGCACCGGACCAAGGCCAAGCATCAGGAATGTGCGCAACGCCTTCATGGAATGCGCGCTTCGATCAAGATGATCAGCGGCCGGACGCTTGCGGATCGCGATCCATCGGCTTGCGCAAATTGGGGTCCGGCTGCAGGTCGGGCACGATCGGCTGCTGCTCGGGCGCCGGTTGCACGCCCAATTCCGCCAGCGGCTCCTTGGGCGCGACGGCATTGACGTCCAACGTGGGCACGGTCGGCGGCGGCACCGCCGGATCGTCGATCCGCGCCTTTTCGATCACGATATTCGCCAGACCTACGAGGAGCACCACGCCCGCCAGCCCCGTCAGGCCGATCTGGACACGCTGCAACCCTTCCTGCCGGCGGGGATGTTCAGCCATCAAAGCGCTCTTTATCTTGCCGCCGCGACCCGTGCGGCGATCAGCGATTGTGCGCGAGCCAGGGGAACACCGTCAAGCCCTTCGCTTCCAGCCACTCGCGATTGTAGAGGGTGGAGAGATAGCGGAAACCCGTGTCGCAAAGGATGGTGACGATCCGCTTGCCCGGGCCCAGTTCGCGCGCCAGCGCCACCGCGCCCGCCACATTGATGCCCGACGACAGGCCAAGGCAAAGCCCTTCTTCCGCCAGCAGGCGCTCGACCCAGTGCAATCCCTCCTCATCGGAAATGCGGAACTGGGTATCGATAGGCGCACCCTCCAGATTGGCGGTGATCCGGCCTTGCCCGATCCCCTCGGCCACGGATGACCCTTCCGCCTTCAGCTCGCCATGGGCGTAATAATTATAGAGCGCCGCGCCATGCGGATCGGTCAGCGCGATCGTGATATTCTCGTCATGCGCCTTGAGGCCCAGCCCCACGCCCGCGATCGTGCCGCCAGTGCCCGCCGCGCAGGTGAAGCCGTCGATCTGCCCGTCCAGCTGCTGCCAGATTTCCTCCGCCGTACCGACGATATGCGCTTTCCGGTTGGCGATATTGTCGAACTGGTTCGCCCAGATCGCATTCTCCGTTTCTTCCGCGATCCGGCGGGACGTGTGGACGAAATGCCCCGGGTTCGAATAGGCAGCGGCAGGCACCGTCACCAGTTCAGCGCCCAGCGCGCGCAACGTGTCCATCTTCTCGCGGCTCTGCGTTTCGGGCATGACGATGATCGTCCTGTAGCCCTTCGCATTGGCGACCAGCGCCAGGCCGATACCAGTATTGCCCGCCGTTCCTTCGACGATCGTGCCACCCGGCTGCAACAGCCCTTTTTCTTCCGCATCATTGACGATGAAGAGCGCCGCGCGATCCTTGACCGACGCACCGGGATTGGCGAATTCGCACTTGGCGAAAATATCGCAGCCCGTCTCTTGCGACGGACCGGCAAGGCGCACCAGCGGCGTGTTGCCAATCAGGGCGAGGCTATCATTCTGAACCAGCATGTTCCCCGCATAGCGGAGCGGATGCACGCTTGCCAAGCAAGGGAATGCTGATCCACCCAAAGACCTGATTGCAATCCGTGCGCGATAATCGCCGCCGCCGGGAAGAAAGTGGCAAGGCTTTTGCGCTAGGAGTGGCGCCGTGCGGCGTTAAGCCGCGATCCATTGATGAGTACAGACAGCTTCGACATGACGCGCGGGCAATCCTGGCATCTGATATTGTCCGTTCTGGCGCTGACGGCGCTTGCTCTGCCGCGCCTGATCACCGCCGCGCCGCTGGACATGCTGGCGGATGTGAGGGCGCGCGACGATGTTGCCGAGCGGGCGGGAGAAAATTTCCCTGGTTCCGCCTACTTTTTCGCTGACGATATCTTCCAGGATCTCCCCGATTCGGTTGGGAACAGCCCACACGTCCTGAAACTCGCCACCATCGACGCCGCGCCAGCGGCTGCGTTTCGCGGCAAGACCCCGCTCGATAGCTACAGGGCGGTCAACTGCCTCACCTCGGCCATCTATTATGAAGCAGCCAACGAGCCGGAAGACGGCCAGCGCGCGGTTGCCCAGGTCGTCCTGAACCGCGTCCGCAATCCGCTGTGGCCGCACAGCGTCTGTGGCGTCGTCTATCAGGGATCGGAACGCACCGACTCCCTCTGCCAGTTCACGTTCAGCTGCGACGGCTCGATGGGGCGGGCCAATCATGCGCAAAGCTGGGCACGTGCGCGCCGGATCGCGGAACAGGCGCTTGCGGGCCGCGTCTACGCGCCCGTTGGGCTCGCCACATTCTACCATACGCTGGCCGTGCGTCCCGGATGGGCGGCATCGAAGCGGCCCGTCGCCGTCATCGGGGCGCACATCTTCTACCAGATGCCGGGCTTCAACGGGACAGAGGCAGCGTTCCGCATCCCCTATGCGGGGCGGGAGTGGCAATCGGGCCCATCAACCAGAGCTTGGACGGTGAGGCCACCTGCGATGCAGCATCCCTTGCCGCCAGTGGGTGGGGATGTCACCGTTCCCCTTGCCGTCCCTCCGCCAGCGGCGACTGACATGCTGCCACAATCAACGATCCGGCCCGAATATCGGAACAGCGGCCGCCCGCTCATCTGAATAGCAGGGCGCGCAATTTATTGGCGGCCTTTCCTAAATCACTGATTCTTGGTCATAATAAAAAAACTTCAGGAAGTGGAGGAACGGCGGAACCAAATGCCGCGATCGGTGGTTCTGCATACCGGATAGCAAATCTTTTGCCCCCCGCTCTTGCTATCCAAAAAAACATGAGCCCGGAACGCATCTCCCCCCCCCGACGCGTTCCGGGCTCAGATTTTGTGGGGCAGCCTCCTTCGAGTCTCAGATATTTCCGGTTGCGGAACGTATTTCGCCTCTGCGGGTTCTCCCCCTCAGCCGCTGGATAGCGCGGCCATCCGGCTCGAGTTTTTTCCTCAGGAGACGACCATGACCAAGAAGATTTTTGCTGCCCTGCTGCTTACCGGTTCGCTGATGGTGGCCGCGTGCAACACCGTCGAAGGCGCGGGCAAAGACGTGCAGAGCGCTGGCGCGGCGGTGGAAGACGCAGCCAAGTAAGCAGCGAAAAACAGGCTCCCACCCTAGCGGCCCGCCATTGGCGGGCCTTTTTTTATCTGGTGGAAGTGTCTGCTCCGTCCGCTGTTGCGGCGTCGCGGGCCTGTTTCCGATCGGTGAACCAGATCGCGACGATGGTGATTTCGTAGAGCAGCAGCAGGGGGATGGCGAGCATCAGCTGCGATACGACGTCGGGCGGGGTCAAGACGGCGGCGAGGACGAACGCGGCGACGATCATGTAGCGGCGCAGGCCGATGAGTTGAGCACGGGTGACGAAACCGGCGCGGTTCAGCAGCATCAGCAGGACGGGCATCAGGAAGCTGATGCCGAATGCAAGAATGAACTGCATGACTAAAGTGAGGTAGGCGTCGGTACTCGGGAGTGCCTCGACTGCGAGGCCTCCGCTACTTCCTTGAAATTGCAGGAAAAAGTGGAACGCGGTCGGCATCACGACATAGTAAGCGAGGCTCGCGCCCATCAGGAAAAGCACCGGCGTCATCACCAAGAAGGGCAATAACGCCTTCTTTTCCTTCGCATAAAGACCCGGCGCCACGAAAGCCCAGAGCTGGTTCGCGATGATCGGGAAGGACAGACAGAAAGCGCCGAAGATCGCCACCTTCACCTGAACGAAAAAGGCTTCGTAGAGCTTGGTATAGACCAGCCGCCCGCCGCCGTCGCCAAAGGCCTCTTTGAGCGGATGAACCAGGAAGGCGAAAAGCTTGTCGGAAAAATAAAAGCAGACCGCGCCCGTCAGGAAGAGCGCCCAGACGCACTTCAACAGCCGCCCGCGCAGTTCGATCAGATGGTCGAGCAGCGGCGCCTTTGTCTCATCGATATCTCTCATGCCTGAGCATCACCTTTGGCCGCAGGATTGGACTGGGCCGCGATATAGGGCGGGCCGTCGGACGCAGGGGCGGGAGCAACGGGCGCCGATTGGGCGACGAAGGCCGGGGGCGGCGACGATGCGCCCGTCGGGGGGACGGCGGAGGAGTCCGGCAAGGGCTCCATCGCTGGGGCGGACGACGCTTCGGGCGGATGTTCCTGCATGATGCGCCGGTTCTGGTCCGCCCACTTCTTTTCCAGCTCTTCCATCTCGGCTTCGCGCACCATCGCGTCGATGCCGGTGCGGAAATGGCGCGCCATGCCGCGTGCCTTCCCGACGATCTGCCCAACCTTGTACAGAGCGCGCGGCAGATCCTTGGGACCGATCACGACAACCGCGACGATCACGATCAGCAGAAGTTCGGACGAACCGATATCGAACATGCGCGCCTACCGCTGGAGGGTGACGAAGGTCAGGCCTTGGTCTTTTCTTCGGTGGTCGCGGTCGGCGCATCCTGTTCAGGCACGCGATGTCCTTCGATCCGCGTGGCAGGCTTGGCCGGGGCGATGTCGTCATCATCGTCCGCCATGCCCTTCTTGAAGCTCTTGATGCCCTTGGCGACGTCGCCCATCAGGCCAGAGATGCGGCCGCCGCCAAACAGCAGCATGACCACCAGGAGAACGATGACCCAATGCATCAAAGAAAAGGAACCCATTTTAACTTTCTCCTGAAAGGAAGCCCTTTTTAGGCTTCTTCCTCATCATTTTCCAGAACGGATTGAGCGCCGAGGCCCTCCAGCGCAAGATCGACCGGATCGAGCAATCCGGCAGCGCGCAGATCATCCAGTCCCGGCAAATCCCGGCGGCTGCTAAGTCCGAAATGTGACAGAAATTCGTGCGTCGTCGCATAAATCAGCGGACGGCCCGGAACTTCCCGCCGTCCCACGGGCCGGACCCAGCCTGCTTCCATGAGAACGTCGAGCGTCCCCTTCGCCACCTGGACGCCGCGAATGGCCTCCACCTCCGCGCGGCTGACCGGCTCGTGATAGGCGATGATGGCCAGCGTTTCCATCGCCGCGCGGGACAGCTTGCGCGTCTCATCCTTCTCCCGCCGCAGGATATGCGCAAGGTCCGCCGCCGTCTGGAAATGCCAGCGCCCGCCACGCTCGACCAGATTGATGCCCCGCCCGGCATAATGATCCGAGAGCATGGCCAAGGCAGCACTTAGATCACCAGCCTCCCCCACATGCTGCCGCAACTCGGCAGCCGTCAGCGGATGTTCGGCGACGAACAGGGCGGCCTCCACGGCGCGCATGAAATCGTCCGGTTCCTGCATCACAACAGACGCCTCCCACCCTGGTCCGCCCCATTTTGATCTGGCAGCGCGGCGCGCAGATAGATGGGCTCATATATGCCATCCTGCTGTATTTCCAGCCGCCCCTGCCGCGCGAGTTCCAGCGCCGCGACAAAGCTGCTCGCGAGCGCCGATCGCGCCATCGGTCCGTCCTGACCATCGGGCAGGAAGGATTCGAGCGTGGTCCAATCGATCGCGGACCCAACCAGCGTGCCGACGCGCTGGATCGCTTCATCCAGCGTCATCACCGGACGGGCGGCGACCATATGGACGGCCGGTTGCGTGCGCGCGCGCAGCTGTCCGTAGGATTGCAGCAGATCATAGAGGCTGGCGGCCCATTTTGCCTTGCGCACCAGCCGCAGTCCTTCGGGCCGAGGGCGGACGAACACGTCGCGGCCGATACGGTCCCGGGCCATCAGGCGTGCTCCCGCCTCCCGCATGGCGTGCAGGCGCTGGAGCCGCAATTGCAGGCGCAGGGCCAGTTCGTCGGGGCTAGGGTCAGGCTGAGCCTGCTTCGGCAGCAGCAGCGAGGATTTGAGATATGCGAGCCAGGCGGCCATCACCAGATAGTCGGCCGCCAGTTCCAGCTTCAGCTTCCGCGCGCCTTCGACATAAGCGAGATATTGTTCGACCAGCGCGAGGATCGAGATTTCACGCAGGTCGACCTTTTGCGAACGGGCGAGCGCCAGGAGGAGATCGAGCGGCCCTTCCCAGCTTCCGAAGCTGACGGTCAGCATGTCGGCGCGGGGCTGTGGCGGAGGGGTAAAGAGGTCTTCCATGGTCAGGCGGCTCTTTGACGCGCTGACGGTGGGAAGAGTTGTTCACGCGGAGACGCGGAGACGCGGAGGGTGACCAGGCGCCCGCGCAGCACCAAAAAATCGGCCTGGGCCGTGGGGGTGGGTTCAAAATGACAAGTGGCTTCGCCGAAGGCGCGATATCTCCGCGGCTCCGCGACTCCGCGTGAGCATTTAATTCCGTATAGCTTTGCCGGAAGGGACAGGATCACGCCTGCCCTCACGCAGCCACCACGGAGAGCAGGCTGTCGCGGGTCGCCAGCAGCTGTTCCAGGGGTGGGCTTTCGGCGGTCAGGCTGGTCGAGGCCATCGCGCGATCCAGGCGCGCCCGCGACCGGTCGCTGATGTCGGGGAGCAGATCAGCTATGCCCACCATGTCATCCATCCTCCCCCAGCAATTGAGCGCAAGGTCGCAACCCGCCGCGACCACGCCTGCCGCCAGTTCCGGGATGCTGCCGTTCAGCGCCTTCATGTCGAGATCGTCGGACATGAGGAGGCCGTCGAAACCGATGCGCTGGCGGATGATCGTGTCGATGATCGAGGCGGAAAGGCTGGCGGGAAGATCGGGGTCCCAGGCCGTATAGACGACATGGGCGGTCATGCCGATGGGCGTGTCCTTCAGCGTCTGAAAAGGCGCGAGGTCGGTGGCGAGTTCCTCTTCGCTCGCGGTCACGATGGGCAGTTCATGATGGCTGTCCACCATGGCGCGGCCATGGCCGGGCATATGCTTGATGATGCCCGCGACCCCGCCCCTCGCCAGCCCTTCGATGACTGCGCGGCCGAGCGCGGCGACGCGCATGGGCTCCGCGCCGAGCGTGCGGTCGCCCATGATGTCGCTTGCGCCATCCTGCCGCACGTCGAGCAGCGGGAGCGCGTCCACGGTGATGCCCGCTTCGGCCAGGGTCAGAGCGATCGCATGGGCATTGGCGCGCGCGGCGGCGATCGCGCTCGACGGCGCGATGTCATAGAGGCGGTCGAACACGGCGCCGGGGGGGAAGCTTGGCCAGACGGGCGCCTGCATGCGGGCGACGCGGCCCCCTTCCTGATCGATCATGATGAGCAGGTCGTCGCGGCCGTGAAGCGCCCGCAGGTCGTCGGTCAAGGCGCGCAATTGGACGCGGTCGGCGATGTTGCGGCGGAAGAGAATATAGCCCGCAGGCTGCGCATCAGCGAAGAAGGCGCGCTCGTCCGCCGTGAGCGTCTCGCCGGAGAGGCCGAAGATTACCGGTTTCATGAGGGCGGATGGTAGCGGCTGTGGGGCGCTGTGTCGAAGGGGTTGTTGGGGTGATCAAGGAGTGGCGTGTCCCCTCTCCCCTTCAGGGGTCGATGAGAGGCACGTGACTCTCATCGAGGTCAGGGAGAGGGGGAAGGCGCTGCGCTATCGTGGACAGAACGGCTTCGAGGTTTTGCAGGACGTCTGCGTTGGTGAAGCGGAGGACGCGCCAGCCTTGTTGTTCGAGAAATGCCGTTCGTTCAGCGTCGTACTGAATGGCTGAGCCGTGCGTGTCGCCATCCACCTCTATTACAAGCATTGCGGTTCGGCACGTGAAGTCGGCGATGTAGGGCCCGATCACCGTCTGGCGGCGGAACTTGACTCCTGCGAAGCGCTTGGCGCGGAGATTGTACCAGAGGCGGGCTTCTGCTGGGGTGAGATCGCGGCGGAGTTGCTTCGCAAAATTCAGCGATTTGCTATCCCGCACCTGCGTTCCCCTCTCCCGCCTTCGCTGCGCTCGGCACCTCGGCCAGGGTCACGTGCCTCTGGCCGACCCCCTGAAGGGGAGAGGGGAACGGCAGCTTAGTTCACGACGATGCAGCTTTCGCCGGCGACTTTCAGTCTGCCGCAGAGGGTGCTGGCTTGGGCTCCGGCCGTCGCGCGCAAGCGGTAGAGGGTGCTGCCGCCGACTTCGGTGGGTTCGATCGCCATGGTGAGCGGCGCGAGATAGGCGAAGCGCTTGGACAGGCGCGTCCAGGCGTCGCGGGCGCCGGATTGGCTGCCATAGGCGCCGAGCTGGATCACCGCGCCGCCCTTGCGGACGGGCTGCGCGGTTGCTGGCCGGACGTTGGTTTCGTCCGCCACGCGCGCGGTCACGCTCTGCGAAGGCTTGCCCGGCACTGGCTGGCTGGGCTTGGCGGGCGCAGTGGCGGTTACGGGCGCTTCGGGGACACGGCTGGGATCGATGCGGCCGTCGCGCAGTACGCCTTCGCTGGCGGCGAAGCTGGCGTCGCCCTCCCCTTCGAACTTCTTGGCATCGGCCTCGCGCGCGGCCACCTTGTAGTCGCCAGCGGGCGCGGCGATCAGCTTGCCTTCGCCGCCGCCGCTCGAACGGTTGTTGAGGAACCAGACGCCAGCGACCACGCCGCCTAGCAGGACAAGGGCGACCAGTATGAAGCCGAGCAGACGGACGGGGGAGAGCCCTTCATCCTCCTCATCTTCAATGCCAGGCTCAAGCCAAGGCAGACGCTCGTCATCGTCGAGATCGAGCCGCCCCCTCGCAAAGTCGCCCATGTGTCCGTGCCTCCGCCTGGCTATTGCATTTCCGTCAACGCAGCCACGCCCATCAGGGCAAGGCCATTACGGATGATTTGCCCGATTCCGCGGCTTAAGAAAAGGCGCGCAGAAGTTATCCCCGGATCGTCCGCCAGGATCACGCGGGCGCGCGGATTGTCGTTCCCCAAATTCCACCAGCTGTGGAATGCAGAAGCCAAGTCATTGAGATAAAAGGCGATGCGGTGCGGTTCGCGCGCGAACGCAGCCCCTTCCACCACCCGTGGGAACTGTGCGGCCAACTTAACAAGGTTAAGTTCCTCCGTCCCAAGGCGGGACAGGTCGGGCGCAGGAAGATCCATTCCGGCTTCCTCCGCCCGGCGGCCGAGCGAGGAAATGCGGGCATGGGCATATTGGACGTAGAAGACCGGGTTGTCCTTCGACGCTTCCACGACCTTGGCGAAGTCGAAGTCCATCTGGGCGTCGGCCTTGCGCGTCAGCATGGTGAAGCGGACGACGTCCTTGCCCACTTCGCGGACGACATCGGCGAGCGTCACGAAATTGCCCGCGCGCTTGGACATCTTCACCGGCTCGCCATCGCGCAGCAGGCGGACCATCTGAATGAGCTTGACGTCGAAGCGCGCGCGGCCTTCGGTCAAGGCGGCGACGGCGGCCTGGATGCGCTTCACCGTACCGGCATGGTCCGCGCCCCAGATGTCGATCAGCTGGTCGGCGGTCTGCGCCTTCTGGAAATGATAGGCCATGTCAGCGCCAAAATAGGTCCAGGCGCCGTTCGACTTCTTGATCGGGCGGTCCTGATCGTCGCCGAACCTGGTGGAGCGGAACAGGGGGAGTTCGACTGGCTCCCAATCTTCGGGCGTCTCGCCCTTGGGTGCTTCGAGGACGCCATCATAGACGAGGTCATGGTCGCGCAGCCATTGCTCCGCGGCTTGCGGCTTTCCGGCGGCCTGCAGTTCGGCTTCGGACGCGAAAATGTCGTGGTGGATGCCGAGGAGGGCCAGATCGCTGCGGATCATCTCCATCATCGCCGCGACCGCCTTGGTGCGGAAGGGGACGAGCCATTCGCTTTCGGGTGCGTTTACGTAAGCGTCGCCATATTCGGCGGCGAGCGCCTGGCCGACGGGGACGAGATAATCGCCGGGGTAGAGGCCCTCGGGAATCTCGCCCACATCCTGGCCCAGCGCTTCCCGGTAGCGGACATGGGCGGAGCGGGCGAGCACGTCGACCTGGCCGCCCGCGTCATTGATATAATATTCGCGGATGACCTTGTGCCCGGCATATTCGAGCAGCGTGGCGAGCGCGTCGCCGACCACCGCGCCCCGGCAATGGCCCATATGCATGGGGCCGGTGGGGTTGGCGGAGACATATTCGACGTTGACGGTGACACCCGCGCCCGCGTCGGAGCGGCCATAGTCGGCGGCCTCGCCATGGATCGCGGCCAGCTCCGCGCGCCAGGTGGCGTCAGTCAGCGTCAGGTTGATGAAGCCGGGGCCAGCGATGGTGGCGCTTTCCACCTCTTCGAGCTTTTGCAGGCCCGCGACGATCTTTTCCGCCAGCGCGCGCGGGTTGGTGCCTGCGGGCTTGGCAAGGACCATGGCGGCGTTGGTGGCGAGGTCGCCATGGCTGGGGTCGCGCGGGGGTTCTACCGTCACCGGCTTGCGGTTGAGGCCAGCAGGCAGGGTGGCGTCCGCCTCCAGCGCGTCCAGCACGGCGTTCAGATGGGCGGTGAAACGAATGTAAAGGGACAAGCGTGTTTCCTCGAAAAAGCACAAGACCCGTCCGGGCTGGGCTGAAATCGAAGCCTCATCCTTCCCTGCAAGAAGTAGAGCCCTTCGACAAGCTCAGGGCGAACGGAAGATTAAGGTTCGCTCTTAACGTGTCGCGTTGTATCGGAGCTGGTCCTGGGTCAGGTTGAAACCCACAAGCAACTCGAAGCTGGTTCGTTGCAGCGCCGCGCGGACGTCGGGCTGGGCGAAGGGATCGATCGCCGCGTCCTCATCGCCCGCCTTGCGCTTTTGCGTGATCTTCGCCTGGATGTCGGCGGGCAGCGTCGCTGCGGCCTTGTCGACGAAGGAGCCCGCCTTGGCGCTCGCGCTCGCGCGATACTGGCCGGCGGGGAAATCGAGCACGACCTGGCCCACCCGCTTGGCGACGACGGCGTTGCCGCCACGCACGACCGCGGAGAAATAGGGCAGCGTCACCTGCCGCGCGGCGGTGGCGTCGGAACGGCGGGCGTTCACGACGAAGGTCGCCTCGCTGTAGAATTGCGCGCCTTCCGAACAAGTGGCGCGCAAATCGGTGATGTTCGCCACTACGTCGATCGCGCGAGCGTCGGTGCTGCCAGCCGGATTGAACAGCGTGATGTCCCCCGTATAGGCCGGGATCGCAGCCGTCGGGCAGGCCGAGCGGACGGCGACGATGCCGCCGGTGGGATCGATTTCTCCCCGGCGCGAACAGCCCGCAAGGGCAAGGGCGATCATTCCAGTCAGCGCAAGTCGAGAAAAGGTCACGAGGCAATCCCTTGGGAACAGGCTGGGGCTTCTTATCCGCACCCCGCCGCTCACGCAACCGAAAGGAACGCAGAGCGCGCGCCTCCCCCTTCCTTCCGGCGTCACATTGGCCTAAGCGGCTGGCATGACCGCCCGCCTCCCCTTGAAGCTCCTGATCGCCGCCCCGCGCGGCTTTTGCGCTGGCGTGGACCGCGCCATCGTCATCGTCGAAAGGGCGATCGAGAAATATGGCGCGCCCGTCTATGTCAGGCATGAAATCGTCCACAATAAATATGTGGTGGATAGCCTGCGGGCGAAGGGCGCGATCTTCGTCGAGGAACTGGATCAGGTGCCGGACGGCGTGCCGGTCGTCTTTTCCGCCCATGGCGTGCCCAAGGCCGTGCCCGCCAAGGCGGAAGAGCGCGGCCTCGACTATCTGGACGCCACCTGCCCGCTGGTGAGCAAGGTGCACCGGCAGGCCGAACGGCAGGTCGAGGCAGGCCGTCATATCCTGTTCATCGGCCACAAGGGGCATCCCGAAGTCATCGGCACCTTTGGTCAGGTGGACGCGGGAAGCATGACCCTGATCGAAACGGTCGAGGATGCGGAAAGCTTTGTGCCTGCCGATCCCGACAATCTCGCCTTCCTGACGCAGACCACGCTGTCGGTGGACGACACCGCCGCCATCGTTGAAACGCTTCAGCGCCGCTTCCCGACGATCCATGCGCCCAAGGGCGAAGACATCTGCTACGCGACGTCGAACCGTCAGGCGGCGGTGAAGGCGATCGCGGCCCAGTGCGACGCGCTTTACGTGATCGGCGCGCCCAACAGCTCCAATTCGTTGCGGCTCGTCGAGGTGGCCGAACGCGAAGGCACGCCAGCCCGGCTGATCCAGCGTGCCGACGACATCGATTTTGCATGGCTGGAGAATGTCCGCACGCTTGGCCTGACCGCAGGCGCATCGGCCCCGGAAATATTGGTGCGCGAAGTGGTGGGCCGGCTCGCCGCGCGTTTCGACGTGACGGAGGAGCAGGTGGAGACGGCGCGGGAAACCGTCTCCTTCAAATTGCCCCGCGAACTGGGAGCGGCATAAGGCGATGGCAGTCTATACCCATGTTCCCGCCGAAGAGATTGACGCGTTCCTCGCCCGCTATGATGCCGGACGGCTGGTATCGGCGAAAGGCATCGCCGAAGGGGTGGAGAACAGCAATTATCTGCTGGAAACCACCGGTGCCGACGGGAAGGGCCATCGCTATATCCTGACCCTGTATGAAAAGCGGGTGGATGAGGCCGACCTGCCCTTCTTCATGGACCTGCTCGATCATCTGGGCGCGCGTGGATGCCTGGTGCCGCGCTTCATCGCCGACCGGGAGGGCAAGCGCCTGCAGCAGCTTGGCGGAAGGCCTGCCTGCCTGATCGAGTTCCTGACCGGCATATCCGTCACTGAACCCACCGCTGCCCAATCGAAAGCCGCAGGCGCTGCACTGGGCGAGCTGCATCGCGCGGCGGAAGGATTTGCGGGCGAGCGTCGCAACGCGCTCGACATTGCTGGCTGGCATGATCTGGCGGCCAAGTGCGGCGACCATTTCGACGATATCGCGCCGGACCTTGGCCAGCGGGTGACGGATGAGCTCGCCTATCTCGACGCGCATTGGCCCGCTGGACTGCCGCGCGCGGTGATCCACGCCGATCTTTTTCCCGACAATGTGCTGATGCTGGGCGATGAAGTGACCGGCCTCATCGACTTCTATTTCAGCTGCACCGACATTCGCGCCTATGACCTGGCCGTCACGCACAGCGCATGGGTGTTCAGCAATGACGGCGCGCACTTCTTTCCCGATCGTTCGGCGGCGCTGCTCGCTGGCTATCAGGCAGCGCATGGCCTTTCCGACGCGGAGCAGGCCGCCTTCCCGATCCTGTGCCGGGGCGCGGCGCTGCGCTTCCTGCTGACCCGCGCCTATGACTGGATCAACACGCCCGCCGACGCGCTGGTGACGCGCAAGGACCCGCTGGCCTATCTACGGCGGCTGGATTTTTATGCGCGGACTGCACCGGCGGAGTTGCTGCGGGCGTGAGCGCGCTGTCTCAGGTCGAAATCTTCACGGACGGCGCATGCAAGGGCAATCCCGGCCCCGGCGGCTGGGGCGCGGTGCTGCGCTTTGGAGCCACGGAAAAGGAAATTTCCGGCGGAGAGGCGCAGACCACCAACAACCGCATGGAGATGATGGCCGCGATCGAAGCGCTGAATGCGCTGAAGCGCCCCTGCCAGGTGACGCTCTACACCGACAGCAAATATGTGATGGATGGCATCACCAAATGGGTGTTCGGCTGGCAGAAGAATGGCTGGAAGACGGCCGACCGCAAGCCGGTCAAGAATGCCGAGCTATGGCAGGCGCTGCTCGCCGCCGCCGCGCCGCACAAGGTCAACTGGCAATGGGTGAAGGGTCATGCCGGTCACCCGGAAAATGAGCGGGCCGATCAACTGGCCTGCGCCGCAGCCGAACTCTTCCGCGCCTGACGGGGGAGCGGCAGGCCACTCCACCTGACGGCGTCAGGGATAGCGTTCGACCCAATCAGCGGGATAAGGCGGCTGCCAGCGCGTCCCCGCGACCCATGTGGTGCCGCGCGGCGCGAAGCCTTCCTCGACTGTGCCGACCCGCGTCATCGCGTCCCTCACCGCAGCATCGCGGCAGCTGGGCACGACGGGCGAGGCATTGTCCGATTCGCCCAACTTGCCGCACAAATAGCGCGCAGTCAGCGCGACACGGTGGCGCAATTCGTCCTTCCCGGCCTTTGTGCTGAGGTCGAGATCGGCATAGCTGACGCCCTGTGACAGCGATTGGGCGTTGTTGTATCGGCCCGTGACGGTGATTTCTTCGGTCGGCTGGGCAAAGCTGATGCTACTGCTCGCCATCATTAGCCCTGACAGGATCAAGGCCGATCGTGAAAAGCATTTCATGACGGCATCCTCCTACTCCATGGATCGTGCCCAGGAACACCACATCTTTTCATGATCACCCTGTTCGGGCTGAGCCCTTCGACAGGCTCAGGGCGAACGGTCATCCAGATACCTGGCACGTTTTTTTGAACGTCACGGACGCCGCTTCGTTCCGGCTGCGCCTATGCGAACCGTGCAGGCGAATAGGCGGCCGGATCTATGCCCTTGACCGCTTCGGCCATGGGACCACCCGTCAGCAGCGCCGACCCCAGCAAGGCGGCGGCGGGCGCTGTCTGGATGCCGAAACCGCCCTGCCCCGCGAACCAGAAAAAGCCGGGCGCGACTGCGTCGAAGCCGTAGACCGGCGCGCGATCCAGCGCGAAGCTGCGCAGCCCTGCCCATTTGCGTTCGACCGCCTCGACCGGCCAGTCCACGACATCTTCGAACCGGGCGATCGCCTGCGCCACTGCCAGTTCTTCGGGTGCCGCGTCGCACGGGAGCGAGGGCTCCTCATCATGCGGGGTCAGCCAGATGCGCCCCTCCCCTTCCGGCTTGAAATAGAAACGGGAGGAAAGGTCCATGACGAGCGGCAGGTCGGCTGATGGCATCGCGGGCACGCGCAGTTGCACGACGGTGCGCCGCAAAGGGGTGATGCCGATGGGCGCCACGCCGCAGCGCCGCGCGACATCGTCGGCCCATGCGCCTGCGGCATTCACGATGATGCCACAATGGATGACGCCGTTGCTGGTCTGGATACGCCAGCCACCCGGCTCCTGGGCAGCCTTGTGGAGCGCCGTTCCCAGCTGCGATTGGCCACCCTGCGCATGGAAGCGCCGCAGATAGGCGTGATGCAGCGCCGCGACGTCGATGTCGCACACGCCTGGCTCCAGCAGGCCGACCGTCCATTGCGGCCGCAGTCCGGGCAACAGGCTCGCAGGGTCGACCGGGCGCAGATCGACCCGGCCGGAAAAGTCCCGCACCAGCCGATCCCGCTCCGCACGATCAGTGTCCCGCCCGACAAACAGCGTCTGCCGGGGGGTGAGGAAGGATCGGTCGGCAAAGGCAGGATCGGGGGCGTGCAGCAACGGCCCGGACGCGGTGGTGAGCGGCTGCACCTGTGGGCCGCCATAGGTCTCCTCCCAGAAGGCGACGGATCGGCCGGTGGCGTGATAGCCGGCGCTCTCCTCCTGTTCCAGGATCAGCACGGATGCCTCGCCCGCAAGCTGCGCCCCAAGGCTGGCGCCCGCTATGCCGCCACCGACGATCACCATGTCGAAACGGCTCATGGCCCGGCGGCCTCATCCAGGAAAGCGTCGATCCGCCGCAGCGCATCGAGGCGAACGGGGTCGATCTCCCGCAATATTTCATGCGCCGCTTCCGGCCCATAGACGTGCAGGCGCGCGCCCGGAATATGCGCGGCGATGCGGCGGATCGCGGGCGTGGACACCAGCCGGTCGGCCTTGGTGGCGAGGATGAGCAGCGGCACCGCTATGCGTTCCAGCTTCCCGCTCCGCTCCAGCATGAAGGTCGATCGCAGGGCCTCCACCACCCAGCGCCAGCTTGGCGCGCCCAGCGCCACGTCCCGGCTGTGGTCGCGCCACCACAGCTCATCGGCATAGCGTTCCGGATCATGCGTCAGCCGCTTCTGCCGCATCGCGCGCTGCCGATCGGAATTCTCCTTCTGCGTCCAGGCCTGCCGCTCGGAAAAACCAAGTGCGCACATGGTCCGGGCGATCAGCACCGCCAGCCAGCGCGGCAAGGGGGCGGTATGAACGCCCATCATCGGCGCGACGGCGACCGCTGCATCAGGCGGGGGCATCCCCTCGGCCAAGGCGCGCAGCAGCAGGTGCCCGCCCATGCTGTGGGCGATGATCGCGCACGGCCCCGTCGATTGCGCCCGCCAGTCGGCAACGAACGCTTCGAGGTCTGCAACCCATTGCGCGAAATCCTCGATATGCCCGCACAGCGGATCGGCCCCGACGCGGCCCGACCCGCCTTGCCCGCGCCAGTCGAAAGCGGTAACCGCCCAGCCCCGGTTTGCCCAATGGGCGATGACTTCCAGATATTTCTCGATCATGTCGCCGCGCCCGCCGAGCATCAGCAATTGCCCGCGCTGCCCGTCGCCCAGCCGGTAGCGGCGCAGCGGCCAGCCATCGGGCGCTGTCCAGAAATCGAGCCGCCCATCCATCGGCCATGCACGACGGTCAAAGGCCGGTGGAACAGACAGGGGCGAATCCATGGGGCGGATGGTTACGGTTTAGTAAGCCATGCGGTCTAGGGTTTAGATTCATGACGGGGGAATATTTCAGAATGGCGCTGCTATGCGCCCTTGGCGTGCTGCTGGTCATCGCGTGCGTGACCGATTGGCGGTCGCGGATCATCTCCAACCGGTTGAACCTAGCCATCGCGGCGCTGGCGCCGCTGTGGTGGGTCGCCAACGGCTTACCGGTTTGGCCGGGCATGTTGTTGCAGGTGGCGCTTGGCCTAGCCGTGTTCGCGCTGTTCGCCGCGCTCTTTGCGATGGGATGCATGGGCGGGGGCGACGTCAAGCTGTTGGGGGCGCTGGCGCTGTGGTTTCCATGGGAAGCCGTCCTGGCGATGCTGATGATGATGGCCATGGCCGGGGGCGTGGTGACGATCGTCACCGTGGTCCACCACCGGATGACCCGACGGCTCGGACAACCCCAGATTCCTTACGGTATCGCAATATCCTTCGCCGCCCTTTGGCTGATTGGCGAACGATATCTTAACCATTTTGCGTAAAATTCGGGGCTCGGGCGCAACTCGCCTGATTGAGGGAGACGAATTTCATCATGGACGGCAAGAAAATCGTGCTGCTGGTGGGGGCGCTTGTCATAGCGGTCACAACAGCTCTTCTCGCGCGCAACATGCTGAGTTCGTCTAGCGCGCCCCAGGCCAGTGCCTCTTCCATGCCGGTAGCGGCCGACCAGCCCCATGTGCTGGTCGCGACCAAGGCATTGCCGGTCGGCACCATCCTCGACGCGGAAAGCTTCCGCTTTCAGCCATGGCCCAAGGATCTGGTCGAGCAGGCCTATTATATCCAGGGCCAGGCCGATCCGGCGAAGCTGGTGGGCAGCGTCGTGCGCACCGCCATCTCGGCTGGTCAGCCGATGACCGTGGGTTCGGTGATCAAGCCGGGCGAGCGCGGTTTCCTCGCCGCGGCGCTGGGGCCGGGCATGCGCGCTGTCACCGTGCCGGTGTCCGCGCAGAACTCGGTCGCGGGCTTCGTCTTCCCTGGCGACCGCGTCGACCTGATGCTGACGCAGAGCGTATCGGGCGGCGGCGACGGGGAGCCGTTGAAGGTCTCCGAAACCATCCTGCGCAACCTGCGCGTGCTCGCCACCGACCAGCGCATGGACGCCATGGGCGATGACGGCAAGCCGGTCGTCCAGACCTATTCCAACGTCACCATCGAAGTGACGCCCAAGATCGCGGAGAAGATCGCCGTGGCGCAGACCATCGGATCGCTGTCGCTGACGCTGCGTTCCATCGCGGACAATGCGTCGGACCTCGACGCCGCCATCGCTGGCTCCGACGTCGACCTGCCCGATGGCGCCAGCCCGAACGCGGAAAAGAAGATCATCGCAAAGCTCGCCGCTCGCCCGGTCGACAAGGGCAGCACCTTTTCAACCGGCGCAGACGTGTCTCGCTACCAACGCAGTTCCGTCCCCGCCAAGCCGTTGCAGACCGCCGGCGTCGAAGTGCCCGCAGGGGGCGGCGCGCAGGCAGCGCCGGGCGGCGTCAGCGGACCTGTGATCCGCATCGCGCGCGGCACCAATGTGACCGTCGTTCCGGTCGGGGGGAAGTAAGATGAAGTCTATCAACCTTCAGGCGGGCAAGAAGGCGGTGAAACCGCTCATCGGCCCCGCCATCGCTCTCGGCCTCGCCGCCGCCATGGCCGCCACGCCCACGACCGCGCTCAATGCAGCCCCTTCCTCGATGCAGGACAATGCGATCCTGATGTCGGTGGGCGGCAGCAAGGTCATCAACCTGGGCGCCAAGATGTCGGACGTGGTAATCGGCAACCCCGAGGTCGTCGACGTCCATGTGCGCGCCCAGAACCAGCTTTACCTGATCGCGAAGGCAGCGGGCGAAACCACCGTGTTCGCCACCGCCACCAACGGCAAGGTGCTGTTTTCCGGCACCGTCCGCGTCGGCAACAATCTGTCGAACATCGACGACATGCTGCGGCTGGCGATGCCGAACGCGCAGATTGCGGTGAACAAGATGAACGGCATGGTTCTCTTGACCGGCACCGTCGCTGCTCCCGAGGACGCCGCCGAAGCCGAGCGGCTGACGCAGGCCTTCGTCGGCAAGGACGTCACCGTCGTCAGCCGCCTGCGCACCGCGACCCCGCTTCAGGTCAACCTGCAGGTCAAGATCGCCGAAGTCAGCCGCGACCTAGGGCACCAGATCGGCGTGAATATCTCGGCATTGGCGAATGGCAATGGCCGGATCATCGACAGCATCGGCCGGGCCGACCGAAACTTCGTGACGCGCGGTACGAATGCGACTGGCGGCACGACCTACACCTTCAACAACCCGACCGACGGCAGCACTTCGCTCGGCTTCGTCGCCAACCTGCTCGGCATGGACGTGGCAGGCGCGCTGGACCTTGCCGAATCGAGCGGCCTTGCCACTGCGCTGGCTCAACCCAACCTGACCGCGCTGTCGGGTGAAACGGCCAGCTTCCTGGCGGGCGGCGAATATCCCTATACCGTCAGCAACGGCACGCAGGGCAACAGCATCGAGTTCAAGCAATATGGCGTGCAGCTCGCCTTCACGCCGACGGTGCTGGCGGATGGCCGCATTTCGCTGCGCGTGCGCCCGACCGTGTCGAGCCTCGACTTCTCGGTGAACACGACCGTCCCGGCGCTCAAGAGCCGCACGGCGGAAACTACCGTCGAACTGGGTTCGGGTCAGGCCTTCATGATCGCGGGCCTGCTCAACAACGACACCGCCAACTCGATCAGCAAGACGCCGGGCTTCGGTGAAATCCCGATCCTTGGCAGCCTGTTCAAGTCGCGCCGGTTCCAGCGTCACGAAACCGAACTGGTCATCGTCGTCACCCCCTATCTGGTGAAGCCGATAAATGCGTCGGACGTGCGCCTGCCCACCGACGGTTTCCGCAATGCCAATGTCGCACAGGGTCTTCTGCTCCAGCAGGGCAGCGACGGCGTAAGCGGTGCCCGCGCGCCGATGCCGCGCCGCGATCCCGGCAGCCCGGCTCCCGCGCCCGGCCCGCAGGCGGCTGCTCCCCGCGACACGGGCAAACGCTCGGCGAAGACCGCCGCCGCGCCCGGCTTCAGCTTCTGATCGGAAGGACGACAGTCATGACTTCCCTCTCCGCCAACACCATCGTCCGCTTCGGCGCGCTCGCCCTGATGGCGCTGCCGCTCGCCGCCTGCAATCCCGCCGTCAATCGCGGGGTCGAATCGGTGCATCAACCAGTCGTCGGCCACGACACCTACACCTATGATGTGCAGGCTGGCCCGGACGGCGGCCTCAGCGCTTCCGAAGCGCGCCGCCTGGAAGACTGGTTCGCCTCCATCGGCCTTGGCTATGGCGATCAGGTGGCGATCGTGACCGATGCCTATTACAGCCCTGAACTGCGCGAAGGCATCGCCGATGTCGTCGCCCGCCACGGCATGCTGGTGGGTGAGGACAGTTCCGCCGCCGCAGGTTCTGCGCCTTCCGGCAGCGTCCGGATGGTCGTGCGCCGCGCGACCGCGCGCGTGCCCGGCTGCCCTGACTGGTCGAGCAAGCAGGAAACCGAATCCCAGCTTGGCACTACCTCCAATTTCGGCTGCGGCGTGAACGGCAACCTTGCCGCGATGGTCGCCAATCCGGAGGATCTGGTGCGCGGCCAGAGCAGCGAAAGCGACCTGCGCACCGCCACGTCCAGCCGCGCCATTTCGACCTATCGCGAAAAGACCCCGACCGGTTCTGGCGATCTCAAGAGCTTAGGACGCTGATCATGAACGCACCCTGGAAACCCGCCATGTCTGGACAGCGCGATCCCTTCCACGCCTTCGTCTGCGACGATCATAGCCACGACCTGCTGGCGATGGTTGCCGCTGAAATGGGCTGGGCCCCGGAAAAGGTGAACAAGGGCGGCATGCGCAACGCCGTGCAGAGCCTGTCGGTCAGCGCCAGCCCCCAAATCCTGTTCGTCGACATGTCCGAAAGCGGCGACCCGCTCAATGACATCAACAGCCTGGCCGAAGTGTGCGAGCCCGGCACGGTGGTGATCGCCGCTGGTCAGGTGAATGACGTCCGCCTCTATCGCGACCTCATCGCCAGCGGCATTCAGGATTATCTGCTGAAGCCCTTCGGCGCCGACCAGTTGCGCGATGCGCTGGCACAGGCGCAGGCGGTGTTCTTCGCCCCGCGCGACGCGGGCCCCGAACGGCCGCACCTCACTACTGCCGTCATCGGCACCCGTGGCGGCGTGGGCGCGTCCAGCATCGCGACCTCGCTCGCCTGGCTGCTCAGCGACAAGCAGAAGCGGCCGACCGCGCTGCTCGACCTCGATGTCCATTTCGGCACCAATGCGCTGGCGATGGACCTTGAACCGGGCCGTGGCCTCACCGACGCGATCGATAATCCGAGCCGCATCGATGGCCTGTTCATCGAACGCGCGATGGTGCGGGCCAGCGATACGCTGGCGATCCTGTCGGCTGAAGCGCCGATCAGCCAGCCGATGCTGACCGATGGAGGCGCCTTCTATCAGTTGCTGGAGGAATTTCGCGCCGCGTTCGAATGCAGCGTCGTCGATCTGCCGCGCCATATGCTGATCCAGCATCCGCACCTGATGGCAGACGTCAATGTCGCCATAGTCGTCACCGAACTGACGCTGGCGGCGGCGCGCGATTCAATCCGCATCCTGTCCTGGCTGAAAAGCAACGCGCCCCAGTCGCGCGTGATCGTGGTCGCCAACCGCGTCCATGCAGGCGCGCAGGAAATCAGCCGCAAGGATTTCGAGACGTCGATCGAGCGGAAGGTGGACGTCCTCGTCCCCTTCGACCTGCGGATCGCGGCGCAGTCCGCAAAGCTCGGCAAGACATTGGCCGAAACCGCCAAGGGCAACAAGGTCGGCGCGGCTTGCGTCTCGTTGCTCGACGCGGTCATCGGGGCCGCCGAGGATGGCGATGCCGCCGATGGCAAGCCCGCAAAGAAGAAGAAAGGCGACTCCCTGCTTGGCAAGATCGGTGACCTCAAGGGGCTGATCCCGGCACGCAAGGACAAGGTCAAGGCGTGAGAGTACGGCGGGCATGCCGCCATCGGGCGGGGTGCACCTATAGGAAACGGGCGATACCATGAGCAATTCGATATTGCTGATCATGCTGCTGATGACCTTGGCTGGTCTGGCTGTCGTGGCCTTTGCCGGGCCGTCGGCTGAAAAGGCCAGCAAGCGCCGTGTCGCCCTGATCCGCGAACGTCACAGCGGATCGGCGGATGCGATGATGGAAGCGCGCATGCGCAAGGCCATCTCCAACCGGCAGCCCGGCAACGACATGAAGATGCTCGTGTCGCTGGTGCCCAACCCGGAAAATCTGGCCAAGCGCCTCCGCATGACCGGCAAGAAATGGACGGTCAGCCAATATATGACCAGCTGCGCCTTCACAGCGCTTGGCATGGCCGCCTTTCTGATGCTGCGCGGCTTTGCGCCGCTGCTCGCCATCATGATGGGCCTCGCGAGCGGCCTTGCCCTGCCGCACATGTGGGTCAGCCGCCTGATCAAGAAGCGGGTGATGCAGTTCACCATGAAATTCCCCGACGCGCTCGAACTGCTGACCCGCGGTCTGCGCTCGGGCCTGCCGATCACCGAGACGCTGGGCGTCGTCGCGGGCGAAGTGCCGGGCCCCGTGGGTGAGGAATTCAAGCTGATCACCGAACGCATCAAGATCGGCAAGACGATGGACCAGGCCCTGCAGGAAACGGCCGATCGCCTCGGCACACCGGAATTCCAATTCTTCGTCATCAGCCTGGCGATTCAGCGCGAGACGGGCGGCAACCTTGCCGAAACCTTGTCGAACCTCGCCACCGTGCTGCGTCAGCGCGCGCAGATGAAGCTGAAGATCCGCGCGATGTCCTCGGAATCCAAGGCGTCGGCCTATATCATCGGCGTGCTGCCGTTCCTGGTCTTCGGCATGATCTGCTACATCAACTACGCATATATGTCGCCATTCTTCACGCCTGATCCGGCGGGCCTTTTCGGCATGTCGACGATGCAGGTCATTGGCCTCGGCGGCATGTGCTGGATGGGCATTGGCGTCTTCATCATGTCGCAGATGATCAACTTCGAAATCTGACGGGGGATAAGAGACATGGAAACCGCTTCCCCCGCAGGCACTCTCTTCGGCATGTCCGCCACGGACTTTGGCACCTTGCTCGCCGCGATGGCGACGCTCGCCATGCTGTTCGTGCTCTACACGGTGATGACCGTGCGCGACCCGATGGCCAAGCGCGTCAAGGCGCTCAACGAACGGCGTGAGCAGCTGAAGGCCGGGATCACCGCCTCCACCGCGCGCCGCCGCGCCAAGCTGGTCAAGAAGAACCAGACGACCGATCAGATGCGGGCCTTCCTGTCCAGCCTGAAGGTGCTGCAGGACGATCAGCTCAAGGATTCGCAAACCAAGCTGGCGCAGGCCGGTATCCGGTCGAAGGATCTGGCGGTCGCCGTCATCTTCGGCCGCATGGTGCTGCCGATCGTCATCGGCGGCCTGGCCGCGCTGCTGCTCTATGGCGTCGGCATTTATCCTGACTGGGGCGGCGCAAAGCGCTTCATGGCGTTCGCCGTGGCGCTGCTGCTGTCCTACAAGGCGCCGGACATCTTCATCGACAACAAGATCCAGAAGCGTTCCGCCGCCATCCGCAAGGGCCTGCCCGACGCGCTCGACCTGCTCGTCATCTGCGCCGAGGCTGGCTTGACGGTGGACGCCGCCTTCGCCCGCGTCGCCAAGGAACTGGGCAAGGCCTATCCGGAGCTGGGCGACGAGTTCCAGCTGACCGCGATCGAACTCAGCTTCCTTACCGAACGGCGCATGGCGTTCGAAAACCTGGCCAATCGGGTAAAGCTCGACGCGGTCAAGGGCGTGGTGACGACCATGATCCAGACGGAAAAATACGGCACGCCGCTGGCATCCGCCTTGCGCGTGCTGTCAGCCGAGTTCCGCCATGAACGCATGATGCGCGCCGAGGAAAAGGCCGCGCGCCTGCCCGCCATCATGACGGTTCCGCTGATCCTCTTCATTCTGCCGACGCTGTTCGTCGTGATCCTTGGGCCAGCGGCCTGCTCGATCAGCTCGGCCTTCTGAAACAGGCTAAAAAGGGGAGGAAGGGGACGTCCGGGGGGCGTCCCCTTTTTTGTGCTCAATCCCCCAGGATCACATCGACCCCGGCGCGAGCATGGATCGCGGTGCCGTCGTAGATGGGCAGCACGTTCGCCTTCACATCGACGATCATTTCCAGTTCTGTGCAGGCCAGGATCGCCGCCTGAACATTTTCCTTCGCGATGTCCGTCAGTTCCGAGCGCATATAGCGTTCGGACTCGCGGCTCACCTTGCCGATCGTCAGCTCCTCATAGACGATGCGGTCGATCCGCTCGGCGAGGTCAAGGTCCGGGGGCAGCAGCGAGATGCCGTGGCCGACCAGCCGCTGGCGGTAGAATTTCTCCGTCATGACGTTGCGGGTGCCGATCAGCGCGGCCCTTTGCACGCCATCGGCCTTCATCTTGCGGCCGACCGCATCGGCGATGTTGATGATCGGCGTGTCCACCCCGCCCTGCACCTCGTCATAGACACGGTGCATGCTGTTGGCGCAGATCAGCAGCGCCTTGGCGCCTGCCTGCTCCAGCCGCCGGGCGGATGCCGTTAGCACCTGCGCTGCATAGGCCCATTCCTCTTCGGTGGTGGAGCGGCCGATTTCGGCGAAGTCGAGGCTCTCGATCAGCAGCGGGGCGCTGTGCTGCCCGCCCTTTGCCCGGTAAACCGCCTGATTGATGATCTGATAATAGCGTGCTGTGGATGTCCAGCTGAGACCGCCGATCAGGCCGAGCTTCTGCATGGTGCGTCTTTACCCCAATTGCCGCCCGGAAACTGCCCCGGCGTCCGTCCGCTCCAGCGTTACGGACGGGACCCCGCATCGGCAAGCCCCTTCCCGCGCGCTCCGCCACATATGCGCAGCGCAACGCCCGTTCCGGCAGCAGCTGAAAGCCCTCCCGCAGCCAGGAGCCCCACATTTTCCAGCAGGAATGCGAGCGCGGCGGCGGACCAGCCCGCCATAGCGATGGCGAGGACGAGCAGCAGCATGGCGGGCCGCTCCAGCCGAAACAGCACGATAAGCGCGCAGGTCGACGCACCGATGCCACCCATGGTGACGACTGCCAGCGCCAGCATATGCCGCGCGGCAACGCCGGTGCTTCCCTCGTCGACCAGCCCGAAAGCATAAGGGTTGAGCCAGGCAGCCGCTGCTGCAAACAGCATCGCCGCTGCCGAGAACCCGGTGAATATCGTCAACAGCGGCATCCATCGGCCGCGCGGCCATTCCCGTCCCAGCAGCAAGCCTAAGCCGCCGCCCACGATCAACGCGCCGATGATATCGGGTCCGTTGATGACGTCCATGTCATACACCGCCACGGCAGACAGGATGATCGTGCCAGCAAGAGCCGCATGCCGCCGCCTCTCGCTCGTCAGGATTGTAAAGGGCCAAGAAGCGCCCAGGAAAAGCAGCGCCGCGAGGGCCTGCCCGATCAGGATCAGGTCAAAGCTGGCAATCATGGACGTTTCGCCGCCTGCCCGGTTTTGGCGCTCCGGCGCGCAGCGATGGCGCCGCCGAAGAAGGATGCGCTCGCCAATATGACCGCGACCAAACTCACATAGCGGGCGACAGGACTACTCACCTCAGCTGCGACCGTCAGCGTTGCGGCGATGGCTGCAGGCGGCAGCAGAAACAGCGGGAGGAAAGCGCCGGTTTCGTCCAGGCGCAAACGCCAGGCAGAGATCGCCCCGATTGAACAGGCCAGAAGGAAACAGAGGAGGAGAAGCGCGCTCATTCCTGCCCTTCAGACGCGATCGTCCGGTCCTGCCTGATCCATGGAAAGGCGCGATACGACGCCGAAGCCCTCCCCCTCAGGCTTTGCCAGAGGGGGAGGAGCATGCCGATTTACAGCAGGCGGTCGCTGACGACCTTGCCGCCCTGCGTCACGCGGATGGCGTTGCCGATTTCCTCGTCCAGCACTGGCGCATTCTGTTCCTTGTTCCAGAAGGCCGAGAGGAAATTATAGAGGTTGCGCGCGAACAGCGCCGAGGCGTCGGCGGCAAGGCGCGAGGGCACATTCTTGTGGCCCACGATCTTCACGCCATGGCGCTCGACCACCTGGCCCAGCACCGCGCCTTCGACATTGCCACCCTGTTCGACGGCGAGGTCGACGATCACGCTGCCCGGCTTCATCGTCGCGATCTGCGCATCGGTGATAAGGCGCGGCGCGGGCTTGCCCGGAATCAGGGCCGTCGTGATGACGATGTCCTGCTTGGCGATGTGGCTGGACACCAATTCGGCCTGCGCCTTCTGGTAATCCTCGGACATTTCGGTGGCATAGCCGCCCTTGCCCTCGCCCTCGATGCCAGCGACGCTTTCGACGAAGACCGCCTTTGCGCCCAGGCTTTCGATCTGTTCCTTGGTCGCCGAGCGCACGTCGGTCGCCGACACCTGCGCGCCCAGGCGCTTGGCCGTCGCGATCGCCTGAAGCCCGGCGACGCCCACGCCCATGACGAAAGCCTTGGCCGGGGAGATCGTCCCCGCCGCCGTCATCATCATCGGGAAAGCGCGGCCATATTCGGACGCTGCGTCCAGCACCGCCTTGTAGCCGGACAGGTTCGACTGCGAAGACAGGATGTCCATCGACTGCGCGCGCGTGATGCGCGGCATGAACTCCATCGCCAACGCCTCATAGCCCCCCTGCGCATAGGCGTCGACGCGCGCGCGCTCGACAAAGGGGTTGAGGCCAGCGACGATCCACGCACCCGGCTTCGCGCCCGTGATGCTGGCGACGTCAGGACCCTGGACGCCCAGAATGATGTCCGCGCCCGCGACCGTCGCGGCGCGATCCGCAATGGTCGCGCCCATGGCGGCATAGTCGGCGTCGGCGATGGCGGCGGTAAGGCCCGCGCCCGCTTCGACGGCGACATCGGCGCCCAGCGCCTTGAACTTCTTGACGGTTTCCGGCGTACCGGCAACGCGGCGCTCACCCTCGGCGAGCTCCTTGATAATAGCGATCTTCATCGACATCCCCCTGGTGGCGCCGGTCTTTAGCTGGAGATCAGCAGAACGACGATCGCAGCGACGATCACGCTTGCGATAGTGCCCCACTTCACGAGGGCCACGAACCCTGTGTAGGTCTGGGTCGCGCTCTCCATATTTCCTTCTGACGCCATGTCCATTCCCTTGTCGCCTGTGTTTTTGAGCGGGCCCCTCTTATCGACAAGGTTCTCCCCCCTCAACCTCGAAACGGATGAAGAAAAACTTTCCGGTTAAGGGCGCCTTTACCCCCTTGGTCTAGGCTGGCGCCACGGAACAAGAAGAGGGGTAAGATGGCGCGCGACGGCGTTCCCATGCTGATGCTGATCGACGAAGAGCCCGCGCAACGCAGGCTCGTGTCCGCGCTGGCCGCCCGCGCTGGCTGGCGCACGATCTTCGCCAATGACGGCGACATGGCGATCGCCATGCTCGGCACGCAGGATGGGATGCGGCTGGACGCGGTGCTGCTCGACCAGTGGATTCCCGGCCCCGACGCGACCGGCCTCGTCCGCGAATTGCGCAGCCGTCGGCCTGCGCTTCCTATATTGATATTGACCGCGCACAACAGTGTCGCCGTTGCCGTGGACGCCATGCGTGCTGGCGCGACCGACTATCTTGCCAAGCCGGTCGCGCCGGAAAGGCTGCTCTCCGCGCTCAACGCCACCCTGTCGCAGGAGCATGGCAAGGGTGAGCTGCGCCCGCTGACGGAAAAGATATCCGCGGCCCTTTCTTTTGAAGATGTGGTCGGCGCCGCGCCGCAATTCCGCGCCGCCCTCGCGATCGCAGCCAAAGCGGCCCGCGCCCGCGTCCCCGTCCTGATCGAAGGCGAAAGCGGCGTCGGCAAGGATGTGATCGCCCGCGCCATCCACGCGGCCTCCCCCCGCCACAAGCAGGCGATGGTGACGGTGAACTGCGGCGCCATCCCCGCGAACCTCGTCGAATCGGACCTGTTCGGCCATGAGCGCGGCGCTTTTACCGGGGCCTTCGAGCGCCAGGTCGGCAAGTTCGTCGCCGCCGACATGGGCACCATCTTCCTCGATGAAGTCAGCGAAATGCCGCTCGACGCCCAGGTGAAGCTGCTGCGCGTCCTTCAGGACGGCGAGGTGCAGCCGATCGGTGCGCGGCGGCCGGTGCATGTCGATGTGCGGATCATCGCCGCCACCAACAAGCGGCTGGTCGATGAGATCGAGGCGGGGCGTTTTCGCGAAGACCTTTATTACCGCCTGAACGTCGTTCAATTGACGATTCCGCCGCTGCGCGAGCGCATTGGCGACGTTCCCGCGCTTTGCCGCCATCTGCTCGCCCGCATCGCCAATCAGCCGGGGCTGCGCAGCCTGGGCCTGACCGACGATGCGCTCGCGCTGCTGATGCAGCATGAATGGCCGGGCAATGTGCGCCAGCTGCAAAACGCGCTCTTCCGCGCCGCCGTCCTGTGCGAAGGCGATGCGCTGACGCCGCAGGACTTCCCGCAGATCGCCGCGCAGATCCGGACGCGCGCCAGTGGCGAGCCGCTCCAGCCGCGCCTGCGCGCCGTGCCCGCGACTCACCGGGAAGCGGCGGGCATCACCCTGTTCGAAGGCGACGGCCATGTCCGCCAGCTTGCGGAGATCGAAGCGGATGTCATCCGCCTCGCGATCGGCCATTATCGCGGCCGCATGACGGAGGTCGCCCGCCGCCTGGGCATCGGTCGCTCGACGCTCTACCGCAAGCTTGCCGAGCTTGGGATCGACAGCGCCGCTTGAACGCACCGGCGCAACGCAACGCTCATCCTGCCGCTGCGGATATCGTTGCGCCGTTGAAATGTCGGGCTGGCTATGCTTTGGACTGGGCATGAAAAAACTCAGCCTGGCGACCGCCCTTCCACTCCTCCTGCTGGTAGCCTGCGGGCGCGCCGAGCCGGTGGAAGATATGCCGAGCCAGGAAGAACTGGCCGCAGCCGCCAATGCCGCCGCTGCCAAGGCGCTTGCGGAGGGCAAGGCGGAAGCGGCCGAGAATCGCAATTATGTGAATGACGAACGCGGCTTTTCCATCAGCTTCCCGGAAGGCTGGGAAAAGGACAGCGGCGCCAGCACGCCTGACGGCACCGTCTATCAGGACCCGGGCGCAGGGGCCGACGTCCGCGTCTTCTGGCAGCGCAATGAGGACAAGCAATCGCTCCAGCAGGTCGTCCAGGCGATGAGCAGCGGTTCGGAAGGCGTGGATGGCGACTTCATCGGCGACAATGAATATCGCGGCACCGCCAATGACGGCGAAGGCAATAATGTCGCCGTCCGCCTCCTGCGCCAGTCTGACGGGGGCATCGTCACCGTGACGTTCGTCTATCCCGAAATGCTGAGCGAACAATATCAGCCGATCGCGAAACGGGTGCTGGATAGCCTGCGTGTCTTCGCGCCGAAGGGGGCGGAGGCCGAGCCAGCAAACGCTGCGAGCGCTGCGAACGCGGTGGAGTAACCTCATCTCCCCTCCCGCAAGCGGGAGGGGCCGGGGGTGGGCCTGCGCAACGTCAGATTTCCCAATCTGAGCCGTAGAAGCTCGCTCCGCTCGCCCCACCCCTAACCCTTCAAACGAGTCACGTGCCTCGTCTGAACGCCTGCGGGAGGGGAACAAGCTCCCCTCAAGGCATAACCGCCTCCGCCCGAGCGATCAGCGCGCGCGCCTCCTCGACATGCATTCCCTCGATCATTCGCCCCTCGAACCGCTCGGCCCCGCCCGTCGCCGCCTCGATCAGCCGCCGCGCATCGGCCACCGCCTGCGCATCGGGGCCGAACACCTGGTTGGCGACCGGAACCTGGCTCGGATGGATCAGCGTCTTGCCGTCGAAGCCCAGCGCATGCCCCGCCGCGCATTCCGCTTCGAACCCTGCTTCATCGTCCAGCCGATTGAACACGCCATCGAACACGGCGACCCGCGCCGCCCGCGCGCTCAGGATCACCGACTGGAGAGCGAAACTCAGTCCTTCCCTGCCCGCCGATGGAGGAATGCCAAGGTCCTGCCGCAGGTCGTTGGTGCCCATGAAGATCCCGGCCGTCCCCTCTTCCGCCGCGATCGACGCAGCGGCAAGAACCCCGGCCGCGCTCTCGATCATGGCAAGCACCGGCTTCTGGCAGACGCTGAACACGTCACGCACCTGCCTGCCGCTTTCGACCTTGGGCAGGATGACATAGTTCGCCGCCGACTTCTTGACGGCGACCATTTCCGGCCCATGCCACGGCGTCCCTTCGACATTGATGCGGACTGCGCACAGCCGTTTGCCAAAGCCTTCCGCCGCCGCCTCCACGGCATTCGCGCGCGCTTCCTCCTTCATGCCGTCAGCCACCGCATCCTCCAGGTCCAGCATGACCATGTCGCAGGACAGGGTGCGCGCCTTGGCGATGGCGCGCCTGTTCGATGCGGGCAGGAACAGCAGCGATCGGGCGTGGCGCAGCAACATGACAGGTCTCCTCTTCGGGCCGGGCGGCAGCGGTGACGGTTTGACTTTTCCCGTTAATGATTTCGCGTCATAGTCAAGCGCTTCTTCGGGGGAGAGAAAGATGCTGACGACCTTCGCGCTGACCGTGACTTTCCTGGTGCTCTTCTATCTGGCCGTGAGCGTCAAGGTGGTGCGACAGGGCTATCAATATACCATCGAACGCTTCGGCCGGTTCACCGAAGTGGCAAAGCCGGGCCTCAATTTCTATCCCGCCTTCTTCTACGCCGTCGGGCGCAAGATCAACATGATGGAGCAGGTGGTCGACATTCCGGGGCAGGAGATCATCACCAAGGACAATGCCATGGTGTCGGTCGACGGCGTCGTCTTCTTCCAGGTGCTGGATGCCGCCAAGGCCGCCTATGAAGTGTCGGAGCTTTATGTCGCGATCATGCAGCTGGCGACCACCAACCTGCGCACCGTCATGGGCTCGATGGACCTCGACGAGACCCTTTCGAAGCGCGACGAGATCAACGCCCGCCTGCTGTCCGTGGTCGATCACGCCACCAACGCCTGGGGCATCAAGATCACCCGTGTCGAGCTGAAGGATATCCGCCCGCCCGCCGATATCGTCAACGCCATGGGCCGCCAGATGAAGGCGGAGCGCGAAAAGCGCGCTCTGATTCTGGAATCGGAAGGTCTGCGCGCCTCTGAAATCCTGAAGGCCGAGGGGCAGAAGCAAAGCCAGATCCTGGAAGCCGAAGGCCGCCGCGAAGCCGCCTTCCGCGACGCCGAAGCCCGCGAGCGCGAGGCGGAGGCGGAAGCCAAGGCGACGCAGATGGTGTCCGAAGCCATCGCATCGGGCAATGCGCAGGCGATCAACTATTTCGTGGCGCAGAAATATGTCGAGGCGGTGAGCCAGTTCGCCAACTCGCCCAATGCCAAGACCATCCTCTTCCCCGTGGAGGCGACGCAGCTGATCGGCACGCTGGGCGGCATCGGCGCGCTGGCGAAAGAGGCCTTGGGCAGCGACGGCACGCCCACCCCTCCCCCCGCCGCGCCCCGCCGTAGCCCCTTCGCGCAGGGTCAGGGCTGATGGACTGGCTCGGCATGCTCGACGATCATTGGGGCTGGCTGGTCTTCGCCGCCCTGCTTGGCGTCGGTGAAGTCCTGTTGCCCGGCGTGTTCCTCATCTGGGTCGCGCTGGCGGCGGCGGTGACGGGACTGATCGCGCTGGCGCTGCCCGTCTCGGTGCCCGTACAACTGCTGATCTTCGCCCTGCTGTGCCTGCTTTCGGTTTGGGGCGGCCGCCGCTGGTATGCGGCCAATCCCGTGAACTCACAGGACCCGCTGCTCAATGATCGCACCGCCCGCCTGATCGGCGAAGTCGTGCTGGTGGTCGAAGCCATCGAGGCAGGCCGGGGCCGCGTGAAGGTCGGCGACAGCGTCTGGTCCTGCCGAGGCCCGGACGCACCTGCGGGCAGCCACGTGCGCGTCATCGGCGCGGATGCATCGGTACTACAAGTGGAACCGGCCTGACAGAGAAGTTCAGTCCTCACCCCTCCCGCAGGCGTTCAAACGAGGCACGTGACTCGTTTGAAGGGCCGGGGGTGGGCCAGCGCAGCGCCCGAGGACGTTCTTAAACGGCACGCCCGGAAGCTCGCTCCCCTGGCCCGCATCCCTCGCCCAAACTCGGAGGGAGGAAATGACTTGCATGGGTGGATTGCGGACTGTCTGTTCTGGGACAAATCCCTGTTAATCGAGACGTGGTGACGTTTACAATGTCGAGGCTTCCGAAGCGCTGAGCGCATTCTTGCAGGACCGTATAAGCTGAAGCAGCTTAGTTATGCGCCCCCACGGATCGCGAGCGGTCATTGCGTCTGTAAGGCTTTGGTCTGTTGGACTTGGCGTGTCGGCGCCTAGCATCTTTACCATGTATGCGAGGTTGTCCGGCTCCCGACGATTAATATAGATACCTTCCGCTAACCGACGAGGTTCGTCGCAACTTTTAGGTCCGTTCTTCACAATCCGCTCCACAAGGTCGCACCGACCTTTTGCCGCGAGCAGAGCTAGCAGACTCCTTCCAGTTACGGAGGCGGCGGAATAGTTTTCTGAGGCCATCCGAACAGCGAGGTATTCAATATATTCCATCGCGCGGGGCGTTGGATTGTAAGCTGCTAAGGCGCTCCAACGGGCGTCCCAAACCGTATCATGATTAGGTAAGCTCAACATCGCGGTTTCCGCAGTTGTCATCGCCGTGTGTGCTTCTTTGTCTCCTGCCGCGTCAAGATAAGCCGCCGCCAGATAGCGTTTACCAAGCCGCCCTCCAGGAGTCAGGTACGGGTCGTCCGTTCGATCTCCCATTAGAGCGGCCAATCTGACTATGCAGGACCGATTCACACCGTTTTCTGCTGCCCGGCTAATCAGTCGCTCAATTCCCGTGGCTTTAATCTCGGTGCGCTCTTGCACGAACGCCAAGGTCTCATCGCAGCGGCTAAGCGTCATAAGGATGAGCGCAAATTGGCTTTGCGCATCCCTGCGGTCATCGGCCGACAACGCTTGGTTAGAGCGGGCCTCATCTGCTTCTATCCTCGCGGTTTGGACAGCACGTTGCATGAGCAAGGTGATCCGTGTGCGCTCGTCCTCTGCCAGCCCACTGGGGCCGGTGACTGCTCCGACCCAGCTTGAAAAAGCAAGAAGGATAGAGAAGCACAACGCGCGCACAAGCTGCGTCATCCGTTTTCGCGTAATCAAAGCATATACCCGGTGTAACGAGGCCGAGGAAGAGTAAGCGAAAGAAGCCATTGCTTTTCTTATGTCGATAAAGAAGACCGTCCGCAATTGGGCTGCAGCGATGTCAATTCGAACGGCAAAAAATGGTCGCGTGCGGCCAGTCTGCTTCCCTTCAACGGCATGCCGGAAGCTCGCTGCACTTGCGCCCAACCCTCCCGCCTGCGGGAGGGGAACAGCGTGAGTTGCCCCGACCGAGCACATTCAACCCACAAACAAAAAGGGCCAGCGTCGCCGCCAGCCCCTCTTGCACCGAAACTCTTCGCCCGCTTATCCCACGAACGCCCGCTCGATCACGAAGGCGCCGGGCGCCGCGTTTGAGCCTTCGGTGAAGCCTTCGCCTTCGAAATAGGCGGCGAACTGCTTGATCATCTCCATGCTGCCGCACATCATGATGCGGTCAGTCTCCGGATTGAACTTCCTGTCGCCCGCAATGCCTTCGAACAGCGCGCCATTCTCGACCAGCTTGTCGATGCGCACATTGTTGCGGAACGGTTCGCGCGTGACGGTCGGCACATAATGGAACTGGTTAGCGGCCTGTTCAGACACCAGCGGATCTTCCGCCAGCTTGCCCGTCAGTTCGTCATGGAAAGCAAGGTCGCTGACCCGGCGGACCGAGTGGACGACGACGACCTCTTCATAAAAGTCATAAACGTCGGGATCGCGCGCCAGGCTGAGGAAGGGCGCGAGGCCCGTGCCGGTCGACAGCATGAAGAGGCGTTTGCCAGGCAGCAGCGCGTCGGTCACCAACGTGCCGGTTGGCTTGCGGCCGAGATAGATCTGGTCGCCCGGCTGGATCAGCTGAAGCTTGGAGGTGAGCGGCCCGTCCTGCACCTTGATCGACAGGAACTCCAGCTCCTCGTCCCAAGCGGGGCTGGCGACGGAATAGGCGCGCAGCAGCGGCTTGCCATTGTCGCCCTGAAGCCCGATCATCACGAACTCGCCCGAACGGAAGCGGAAGCTTGCCGGGCGGCTGATGCGGAAGCTGAACAGATGCTCGTTCCAATGCCGGACCGACAGCACGGTTTCGACAGTCAGGGCGCCGGTCGGTTCCAGTACCGGCTTTTCGATCGTCACGTCGCTCAAAACCTTGTCTCCTGCCAAATCCACTTGGCCAACGCCCGGTCAGGACGCCAGTTGCGTGGCTTTCGCAATAAGTGATGGCGGCGCGAATGCCTTTTCGGCCCGTCCAAGGCAAGGTGAAAAAACTTTCATGGCCGATAGCTGACGATCATGCCCGCACGCGTCAGCCGGATTTTTCAGCCGAACAATCCCTTGGCGAGCCTGCTCAGTTCGCCGATCGGGCTGCCATCGCCATCGCTATCGAACAGGCCGCCCAGCTTGCCCAGCAACGCTTCGGGCCCGCCGAATTGGGCGAACAGTTCCTGCAACTTGTCGGCGGAAACGCCATGCTCCGCCGCGGTGGTGGCGAGCGCCGCGACATCGGTTTCGCCCGACGCGATCTTGCCGCCGATTTCCGCCATCAGCGCCTGCATCTGCTCGGCCGAAAGCCCCAGTTTCGCGGCCACCGCTTCCAATCCGCCCACGCTGTTTATCAGTTGGTCAAACATCGTCATCATCCCGTTATATCAAGCGGCAGGATAGCACCGCCCGCCGCTGCCTGAAAGAGAAAGGGGCCAAAGCAAAAGAGCCGGAAAGGCGCATGCCCCCGGCTCCTTCACCATTGCGATCGTCGGTCCTGTGATCAGGCCGCCGTCAGCGCAGCCTGCCGCACCGACGCATCGACATGCTCTTCGAACTGGGCGAAATTGTCCACGAACTGCTTGACCAGCTTGCCCGCAGTCTCGTCATAGGCGGCCTGATCGGCCCAGGTCGCGCGCGGATCGAGGATGGTCGCGTCAACGCCCGGCACCGCGACGGGAACCTGGAAGCCGAAATTGGGATCGACCCGGAACTCGGCATCGTTGAGGCTGCCGTCCAGCGCCGCGTTCAGCAGCGCGCGGGTAACCTTGATAGGCATGCGCTTGCCAACGCCATATTTGCCGCCGGTCCAGCCGGTGTTGACCAGCCAGCAGGTAACGCCGCCCTTGTTGATCCGGTCCTTGAGCAGATTGCCATAGACCGAGGGGTGACGCGGCATGAAGGGCGCGCCAAAGCAGGTGGAGAAGGTCGCCGAAGGCTCCGTCACGCCGATTTCCGTACCCGCGACGCGCGCGGTGTAGCCGGACAGGAAGTGGTACATCGCTTGGTCCGGGGTCAGCCGCGCGATCGGAGGCAGCACACCGTAGGCGTCGGCGGTCAGGAAGATGATGTTCTTCGGCACCGGACCCAGATTCTTTTCCGACGCATTCGGAATGAAGTCGATCGGGTAGGAACCACGGCTATTTTCAGCCAGGCTGTTGTCGTCGAGGTCGATTTCGCGCGTATCCTCGTCGATCACCACATTTTCAAGCACCGTGCCGAAACGCTTGGTGGTCGCGAAGATTTCCGGCTCGGCTTCGGCCGACAGGTTGATCATCTTGGCATAGCAGCCGCCTTCGAAATTGAAGACCGCCGTGTCCGACCAGCCATGTTCATCGTCGCCGATCAGCGTGCGGCTGGCATCGGCCGACAGCGTCGTCTTGCCGGTGCCCGACAGGCCGAAGAAGACTGCCGTATCACCGTTCGGGCCGATATTGGCCGAACAGTGCATCGGCATCACGCCCTTGGTCGGCAGCAGATAATTGAGGATGCCGAAGACCGACTTCTTCATTTCGCCGGCATATTTGGTGCCGCCGATCAGGATCAGCTTTTCGCTGAAATTGACAGCGATCACCGTTTCGCTGCGCGAACCATGACGGGCCGGATCAGCCTGGAACGACGGCAGGTCGATAATGGTATATTCAGGGGCGAAGCCGCTCAGCTCTTCCGCCTTGGGCCGCACCAGCAGCGTGCGGATGAACAGGTTGTGCCAGGCAAGTTCGTTGATGACGCGGACGTTGACGCGATGCTCAGGCTGCGAGCCACCGAACAGATCAGCAACGTAGAGCTTGCTCTTCTCGCCCAGCGCCTTGAAGAAGTCTTCCTTGAGAGCGGCGAAATGTTCGGGCGTCATCGGGACGTTGGTCTTGCCCCACCATACCGTGGATTCGGTCTCAGCGTCCTTGACGATGAACTTGTCGTTGGCCGAACGGCCGGTGTGCTTGCCGGTCTTGACGACCAGCGGGCCATCCTTGGACAGCATGCCTTCGCCATTCGCAATGGCAGCTTCGACGAGCGGCGCGGTGCCGAGATTCCAATGCAATTCAGCGGTCGTGGAAATGCCCTGCTGATCCAGGGTAATTGAGGATTTGGCCTGCACGCCTTAGCTCCTGATGTGATTACTCCGGCCCGCCAACTCGCGCTCGCGACCGATCCGCTCCTAGCGTCGCCGGCCTCATATGGGCGGCAACATTCCTGCAGATGGGGGGGCAATAAGCCTTTGCACCCCCAGCGTCAAATCCCGCCCGCACGCACTTTATCCCAGATTAACACGGGTAAACCGCATAATCGCCCGCCTACCCCTTTCTTGCGAGCGGGGCAGGCATCGTCTAACGCTGGATGGGAAGGCCTGAGCAGGGCGGCCACGATCTTTGGGAACAAGCATGACTCCAACCATCGCCCTTGTGGATGATGACAAGAATATCCTGACTTCCGTGTCCATCGCGCTGCAGGCCGAAGGCTTCCTGACGCGCCTCTATTCGGATCCGGAGGCGGCGCTGAAGGCGCTGCTCGACAATCCCGCCGACCTCGCCGTGTTCGACATCAAGATGCCGGGCATGGACGGCCTGGAACTGCTGCGGCGGCTGCGGGAAAAGAGCCAGATGCCGGTGATCTTCCTGACGTCCAAAACCGATGAGCTGGACGAGGCGCTGGGCCTCGCAATGGGCGCGGACGATTACATCGCCAAGCCCTTTTCCCAGCGCCTCTTGATCGCCCGCATCCGCGCCATCCTGCGCCGCTCGGAAGTCGGACGGGCGACGGATGCGAGCGACGAGCCCGCCGCCGAGCCGATCATCCGCGGCCGGTTGGAAATGGACCCGGCCCGCCATCGCGTCAAATGGATGGGGCAGGACGTCACGCTGACGGTCACGGAGTTTCTGATCCTAGAAACGCTGGCGTCACGGCCCGGCGTCGTCAAGAACCGCAACCAGTTGATGGATGCTGCGTATCAGGATGACGTCTATGTCGACGACCGCACCATCGACAGCCACATCAAGCGGCTCCGCCGCAAATTCCGAGAGGTTGATCCTGAATTCAACGCAATCGACACGCTCTATGGCGCCGGATATCGATTCTCCGAAGAATGATCCGCGGGACGGCGGGTTGCGCTGGTCGGGCCGCATCAGCCTGACGCCGCGCATCCTGGCGGTCAACGTGTTCGCGCTCGCCTTGCTGGCGGGTGGCTTCTTCTATCTGGACAGCTATCGGACCCGCATCGTTGACGCGCGGCTGGAGCAGTCCGCGCGCGAATTGAAGCTGCTCGCCATCGGGCTGGAGACGGCCCCGGCCGAACAACATAACGCTCTGATCGCCGCCTATGCCCGGCAGACGCGCGATCGCGTTCGCCGCTATGCACCGGACGGGCGGCTGATCGCGGACAGTTTCGCCATGGATGCGCCCCGCTACCGGCTGCGCCTGCCTTCGGAAGAAGGCTGGCGGCGGCATGCCGCGCGTTTCCTCGACAAGGCGGTGGACCGCGTCGTCTTCGCCGATCGCCCGCCCAATTTCGAAGAGCCTGCCGTGGACCGCGCGGATGCCTGGCCGGAGGTGCTGCTCGCGCGCAAAACAGGCCAGCCGCAGGCGACGAACCGCTATGCCCCCGATCGCACCTTCATGATCTCGGCGGCGACGGGCATGAAGGACGGCGGCAGCCTGCTTGCGACCGAAAATGCGCGCGACATCACCCGAACGGTGCGGGCGGAACGGCTGAGGCTAGGCATCGTCATCGCCGCCGCCGTGCTCGCGTCGGTCCTGCTCTCGCTGTTCCTCGCCCGGACCATCGTCCAGCCGCTGCAACGCCTGGCCCGCGCCGCCGTGCGCGTCCGCCTTGGCCGCGCGCGCGAGGTGACGGTGCCCCGCCTGCCGGAGCGGCGCGACGAGATTGGCATGCTCGCCCGCGCGCTTTCCGACATGAGCCACGCATTGAGGCAGCGGATCGACGCCACCGACGCCTTCGCGGCCGATGTCAGCCATGAACTCAAGAACCCCATCGCCTCGCTCCGCTCTGCCCTCGACGCTATGGAACGGATCGACAAGCCGGAACTGCGCGACCAGCTGATGGCGATTGCGCAGGACGATGTGCGGCGGCTCGACCGGCTCGTCACCGACATCGCCGAAGCGTCGCGCATCGACGCTCAGCTTTCCCGCACGCGGTTCGAACCCATCGACCTTGGCTTGTTGATCGAGCGCATGGTCGTGGCGCGCGAGGCACGGGGCGTTCCACGCGGCGTCCGGCTCGCCTTCGCCCGCCCGCGCAAGGATGTCGCCGTCGTGCTCGGCGAAGAGCAGCGCCTGCTCCGCGTGCTCGACAACCTGATCGACAACGCCATCTCCTTCTCGCCCGACGGCGGCCTCGTGCAGATCGTCGCCACGGTCGCCGATCATGAAGTGCTGGTCAGCGTGGAGGATGAAGGGCCCGGCGTGCCCGAGTCCCAGCGCGAACATGTCTTCCGCCGCTTCCACAGTGTCCGTCCGGAAACGGAAAGCTTCGGCAAGCATTCGGGCCTTGGCCTTGCCATCGCCCGGTCGATCGTCGAAGGCCATCAGGGCAAGATCAGCATCGCCGACCGCGAGGACAACCAGCGTGGCGCCTGTTTCATGCTGCGCCTGCCCATGGGGGTCGAGCGTGATCCCGGCATTGTCTCGGAATAGGACAAAGCGCTTAAGTTTTTGACGTTTGCGTTAATTTCCTGCGTCAATTCGATTCACACGCACCGCCGCAAGGTCTAAGAAGAGGTCAGGGATATGGCGGCGCAAGACTCAACCGAAACAGTGCACGCAACGAGCGTCGCGATAGGCGGGCGCGGCATTCTGCTATGTGGCGCAAGCGGCGCAGGGAAATCCGATCTGGCGCTGCGCCTGATCGATCGTGGCGCCATGCTCATCAGCGACGACTATACGATCGTGGAGCGTAACGGGGGGCAACTGACCGCGTCCGCACCCGCCACCATCGCTGGAAAGATGGAGGTGCGCGGGTTGGGAGTCGTGGACATGCCCTTTGCCAGCGAGGCACCGCTGGCGCTGGTCGTCGACCTTGCGCAGCATGTCGACCGCATGCCGGGTGATCCGGACGAATGGATCATCGCCGGCGCGCCGCTGCCCGTCATCAAGCTTTCGCCTTTCGAAGCGTCCGCCCCGATCAAGGTCGAACTGGCGCTGGGCGCGGTGAGGCTGGCATGAGCGCGCCCACGCCCAAGACCATCCTCCTGGTGTCGGGCCTGTCCGGGGCGGGCAAGACGACCGCGCTCAAGACGCTGGAGGACATGGGGTGGGAAGTCGTCGACAACCTCCCGCTCCTCCTGCTGGAGCGGCTGCTCGACACGCCCGTGCCTGCGGGCCACGAGGAACTGGACGACCGGCCTTTGGCGCTCGGCATCGACGCGCGCACCCGTGGCTTCGACGCGCAGGCGATCGTCCAGCGGATCAAGGCGCTGCGCACCCGGCGCGGCCATGATGTCGAAACGCTCTTCCTCGACTGTTCCGACATGGAACTGGAACGCCGCTTTGCCGAAACGCGCCGCCGCCACCCGCTGGCGTCCGACCGTCCGGCCGCGCACGGGCTGGCGCGGGAGCGCGAGCTTACCGATCCCTTACGCCGCTGGGCGACCCATGTCATCGACACGACCAGCCTGACCAGCAACGGGCTGCAGCAGGAAATCCGCAACCGTTTTTCGCGTGACGGCCTGTCCGCCCCGACGCTGACGATCATGTCCTTCGGCTTTTCGCGCGGCGTGCCCCTGAATGCCGATCTGGTGTTCGACATGCGCTTCCTGCGCAATCCGCATTGGGAAGCGGATTTGCGCCCCCATACCGGGCTCGATCCTGGGGTCGCTGCCTATATCATCGAAGATCCCGCATATGAGGACGCCGTCCACCGCATAGAGGAACTGCTCGCGCTCCTGATCCCGCGCTATGAGGAAAGCGGCAAATCCTATGTGACCGTCGCCTTCGGCTGCACCGGGGGGCGGCACCGGTCGGTCCATGTCGCCGAGCGGGTCGCCAAATACTTGCAAGACGCGGGCTTTTCGCCCACGGTCTCGCACCGCAATATGGAATCAGCGCCCCAGGACAGTCTGGAGAAGCGCGAACCGGGAGGCCCGAAAGCTAAATCATGAAACAATCTGGGCCGGGTAGGTAGATGATAGGACTTGTTCTCGTCACGCATGGATCGCTGGCGACGGAATTCGTCGTGGCGATGGAGCATGTGGTCGGTCCGCAGCAGCAGATCGCGACCATCTGCATCGGCCCGGAAGACGACATGGAGGTGCGACGCGCCGATATTGCATCGGCAGTCGAGCGGGTGAATGACGGTTCGGGCGTCATCCTGCTTACCGACCTGTTCGGCGGCACCCCGTCCAACCTCGCCATCTCTCTGCTGAAGGCGGGCGAGATCGAGGTGATCGCGGGCATAAACCTGCCCATGCTCATCCGCCTGGAAAGCGCGCGCAAGGTCATGGACGTGCGCCAGGCCGTCGCCGCCGCGCGCGAAGCGGGCCAGAAATATATCAGCGTCGCATCCGAATTGTTGGGCAGCACCACATGAGCGAAATCAGCAGGCAAGTTCTGATCAGCAACAAGCGCGGCCTGCACGCGCGCGCCAGCGCCAAGTTCGTGACGCTGGCAAGCGGCCTTCCCGCCCAGATCACCGTGCGCAAAGACGGCAGCGAAGTGACCGGCACGTCGATCATGGGCCTCATGATGCTGGGCGCGGCGCTGGGCGATTCCATCACCATCAGCGCCCAGGGGCCTGATGCCGAAGAATCGCTCGGCAAGCTGGTGACGCTGGTCGAAGACAAGTTCGGCGAAGAATAGCTCTTCCGCGCTCCGCCCCGGCCCGATAGAGAGGCCGCCTCATCCTCAGGAGGAAAGCAGGCGCAGTGGCACGCGAGATCACCGGATTTTCCAACCCGCTGGTGAAGCGCGTCCGCTCCTTGCGCGAAAAGAAGTTCCGCAAGGCCGAGGGGCTGTTCCTGGCAGAAGGCCTCCGCATCCTCACCGAAGCGCGCGAGGAAGGCGTGCTGCCGGAAATGCTCTTCCACGCCGGGTCCACCCACCCGCTCGCCGCAGAGCTGATCGCCGTGATGGAGGCGTCAGGCGGCGACGTCATCGAAACCACGCCCGACATCCTGTCCAAGATTTCCGGCAAGGATAATGCCCAAGCGGTCGTCGGCGTCTATCGCGACCGGCTGACCCCCTTGGCGAAGCTCGACCGGAGCAAGGCCGACATCTGGATCGTCGCCCAGTCGCTCCGCGATCCCGGCAACCTCGGCACCATATTGCGCACTGGCGATGCGGTGGGGGCTGGCGGCCTCATCCTGATCGACGATTGCGTCGACCCCTTCTCGGTCGAATCCGTCCGCGCATCGATGGGCGCGCTTTTCACCCAGTCGATCACCCAGGCGCGCTGGGGCGAATTCATGCACTGGCTGCGGCAAGGGCCGGGCGAACTGATCGGCACCAGCCTCAAAGCGACGCAGGATTATCAGGAACCGCGCTATGCCAGCCCCTCCTTCCTGCTGGTCGGCAACGAAGCGCAGGGCCTTCCCGAGGCCTATGAGGCAGAATGCGATCAGCTGGTGAAGATGCCGATGCTTGGCAAAGCCGACAGCCTCAACGCTGCCGTCGCCTGCGCCGTGATGGCCTATGAACTGCTGAACCAGAGGCGAGCGAAACGATAACGATAAGCCAACCATTCCCCTCAACGGGGGCGAGGTGATCCAGAATGCGGGGGATAGAGAGAAAGATGGCAAGCGAGGGAATAGGCGCAATGCTGCGCCACAAACGGGTGCTGGCGGCTAGCCTCATCGGCACGGCGGTCGAATTCTACGACTTCTACATCTACGCCACCGCCGCAAGCCTGATCTTTCCCTCGCTCTTCTTCCCCTCATCCTCGCCGACGGCGCAGTTGATGGCATCCTATGGCTCCCTCGCCCTCGCCTTCTTCGCCCGGCCTTTGGGCGCAGCGGTGTTCGGCCATTATGGCGACCGCATCGGCCGGAAGGCGACGCTCGTTACCTCTCTCATGCTGATGGGCGGATCGACGCTCGCTATCGGCTTCCTGCCGACTTACCAGATGATCGGCTGGTGGGCGCCGCTCATCCTCTGCATCCTGCGCTTCGGGCAAGGTTTGGGACTTGGCGGGGAATGGGGCGGCGCGGCGCTGCTGGCGGTGGAAAATGCCCCTCCCGGCTGGCGAGCGCGCTTCGGCATGTTCCCGCAATTGGGCGCGCCGGTCGGCTTCATCGCCGCCAACGGCCTGTTCCTGATCCTCGGCATGTTCCTCACCGATGAGGATTTCTTCGCCTGGGGCTGGCGCCTGCCCTTCCTCGGCAGCGCGGTGCTGGTCATCCTCGGCCTCTGGATACGGCTGAAGCTCACTGAAACGCCGGAATTCGCCGCCGCCAAGGCCGAAGCGCCGCCGCCCGCCGTCCCGCTGGCTACATTGTTCCAGAACCATCTTGGCGCGGCGATCGCGGGGACGTTCGCGTGCGCGGCCTGCTTTGCCGTATACTATATCGCGACCGCATGGGCGTTGGGCTATGGCACGACCGCGCTGAAGATCGACCGCGAGACATTCCTGGCAATCCAGTTGGGCGCGATCCTGTTCATGGCGTTCAGCATCATATTGGCAGGATGGTGGGCCGACCGCAGCAGCCCGACCCGCGTGCTGGCATGGGGTTGCGTGGGCACGGTGGCGATGGGCGTGATCTTCGGCCCAGCAATGGGCACGGGAGCCTTGTTGCCGATCTTCCTGATACTCAGCCTCGCACTGTTTCTGATGGGCTTCGTATATGGGCCGCTCGGGGCTTATCTGCCGCACTTGTTCCCGGTGCAACTGCGCTATACCGGCGCGTCCTTCGCATTCAACCTGGGCGGCATCATCGGCGGCGCGCTGGCGCCGATCGTCGCGACCTGGTTGATTGCTGCGCAGGGGGTGGAACTGGTCGGCCTCTACATGACCGCCGTGGCGCTGGTCAGCCTTGTCGGCTTGTGGTTCACGAGCCGGACCGGCAAGCGCCACGCTATCGGCTGAGGGGAAACTGCCGGCCAACGCCTCTCCTCCCCTCCCGCAGGCGGGAGGGGCCGGGGGTGGGCCAGCGCAACGCCGAATTTTCGTCTAAGCCAGCCCAAAGCTCGCTCCGCTCACCCCACCCCCTAACCCCCTCCCGCCTGCGGGAGGGGGAACAGACACAAAAAAGGCGGCGCTCCTTCAGGAACGCCGCCTCTTCATCTTGGCCATCAAGCCGCGAGGAAGATCAATCCTCGCTGCGGACGTCGCGGCGCTCGGCGATACGAGCGCGCTTGCCGGTACGGCCGCGCAGATAGTAGAGCTTCGCACGACGCACGACGCCACGGCGGACGACGGTGATCGAATCGATGTTCGGCGAATAGAGCGGGAATACGCGCTCTACGCCTTCACCGAACGAAATCTTGCGCACGGTGAAGTTGCTGCCCATGCCCTTGTTGGAGCGGGCGATGCAGACGCCTTCGTAGTTCTGGACGCGGCTGCGGTCACCTTCGATGACCTTCACGCCGACGCGCAGCGTGTCACCGGGGCGGAATTCCGGGATATCCTTGGCGAGAGCCGCGATGTTCTCGGCCTCGATCTGCTGGATCAAGTTCATTTGACTTAGGTCCTACTTTTCGCGTTGCGCACCAGAGGGCGGCTGGTCCCGAACGCCAATATGACGTTCCCAAAGGTCCGGCCGCCTTAGCCGTGTGTCATCTTCCGCCCTTTGTTTCCGCCAGGCGGCGATTTTCGCATGATCCCCCGATCGCAACACTTCAGGGATCGTGCGCCCTTCCCACAAAGCGGGCCGGGTATAGTGCGGATATTCGAGAAGGCCGCTTTCAAAGCTCTCTTCATCCCCACTGGAAGCCGCGCCCATTACTCCGGGAAGCAACCGAATGCAAGCGTCCAGCAGCATCAACGCGCCCATCTCTCCACCGGACAGGATGATGTCGCCCATGCTGATCTGCTCAATGGGCCGCGCCTCGAAAATGCGCTCGTCAAAGCCTTCGAACCTGCCGCAAAGGATCGTTGCGCCTGGCCCCGCCGCCAGTTCCCGCACGCGGCCTTGCGTGATCGGCCTGCCACGCGGCGTCATCGCGATCACCGGCAGATCGGGCCGCTTTTCCAGCGCATGGTCGATGGCAAGCCCAAGGATGTCGGCGCGCAGCACCATGCCCGCCCCGCCGCCCGCGGGCGTATCGTCCACGGTTCTGTGCTTGTCGGTCGCAAAGTCGCGGATGTGGATCGGATCGCACGACCACTTCCCCTCGCTGAGCGCTCGCCCGGCCAGCGACACGCCCAAGGGCCCGGGAAACATCTCCGGATAGAGCGTCAGAATCTGCGCTGCAAAGCTCATGCGCGACGTGCCCTCATCCACGCCACCGCCATGCCGCCCAATAGCGACAACGCACCCCCGGCGATCAGCGATAGGCCGATGCCCCGCTGAAGATCGGCAAAGGGCCGCTCAGGGTGCAGCAGGAACAGCATCGGAAAAGGGGCGACCAATGCCACGGCCGCGGCGACTTTCCGTCCCCGCGTCCAGCCCATGCCGAACAGCCGCCATCCAGCAGCGACCGTCAGCAGCATGTAGAAGGCGATGAGGGCTTTGGGCATGATGGACCTGATAGTTCTTCGTCATGCTGAACTTGTTAGCATGACGCTCGAGGGCGGAGTTCCCCATCCCTCAAACCGCAAAAGCCGCCTCAATCACCGCGCGATCGTCTGCGATCGTCACCGCATGCATCGGCGCCATGAAGCGCTTGCCGGTCGGCCGCTCGACCTCGATGATGTCGCCAGCGCCGAAATTCTCGACCGCGACGATATTGCCCAGCCCATCGCCATCGCTGGAAAAGCAAGGCAGGCCGATCAGGTCGGCATGATAATATTCGCCCTCTTCCAGCGGAGGCAGGGCCGATCGAGGCACGGTGAGTTCCGTGCCGCGCAAGGCTTCAGCTTGCGTGCGGTCGCCGATCTCGGCGAAGCGCGCCACCGCGCCATTGGGCCCGGGGCGCACCGACTTCAACGTCAGCGTGCCGCCCGCAGCGTCGAAGCTCTTGTAGGATTTGAGGGTTTCCACCCCCTCCCCGAACAGCTTCAGACGAACCTCGCCCGCCACCCCATGCGCGCCAATGATGACGGCCAGAGTGACGGCGCGCGAAGAGGCTAGCCCCTCCCCTTCAGGTTCAACCGAGTCACGTGCCTCGGTTGAAGGGTTGGGCTGGGGGGTGCCGGGCGCGGGGCCATTGTCAGCCCCCACCCCCGGCCCCTCCCCTGAAGGGGAGGGGTGATTACCCATTTAGCCTTCAGCCTGCTCTTCGGGAGCAGCTTCTTCCGCAGGCGCTTCTTCAGCGGCCGGAGCAGCAGCAGCCTCAGCAGCGGCAGCCTTGGCAGCTTCGGCAGCTTCAGCGGCTTCGGCAGCCTTGGTGGCGCGGTCTTCGGCGCGATCCTTGGCCTTCTGGCCCGGCTCAGCCTTCTTCGGGTTGTTGCGGGCAACGCGTTCCTTCACGCCAGCCGCGTCCAGGAAGCGGGCAACGCGATCGGTCGGCTGCGCGCCAGCGGCAACCCAGTGCTTCGCGCGCTCGACGTCGATCACGACGCGCTTCTCGTCGCCCTTGGGCAGGACGGGGTTGTAGCTGCCGATGCGCTCGATGAACTTGCCGTCACGCGGGGCGCGGCTGTCGGCCACGACGATGCGGTAATAAGGACGCTTCTTGGAACCACCGCGCGAAAGACGAATGGACGTTGCCATGCTGTTTTTGACCTTTCTACTCTAATCTACTTAGCTTCAATTCGTCATCCCAGCGGAAGCTGGGATCTTGTGCCTGAGATCCCAGCCTCGCTGGGATAACAGACTATTTCTTCATGAAATTCTGAAAGCCCGGCGGCAGGTTCGGCATGTTGCCACCCCCGCCCAGGCCACCCAATCCACCGAGCCCGCCGAGGTCCGGCGCGCCGCCCGCGCCGCCCATCAGCTTGTCCATGCCGCCACCGGTGAACATCTTGGCGAGGCCCTTCAATCCGCCCATCTTGCGGATCTTCTTCATCGCCGTTTCCATCTCCTGATGCATTTTCAGGAGCTTGTTGACTTCCTGCACCGTGCGGCCGGAACCCTTGGCGATGCGGATCTTGCGCTTGGCGTTGATCAGGCCGGGCTTCTCCCGCTCCTTGGGCGTCATGGAGCCGATCATCGCGTCGAGATGGATCAGCGTCTTGTCATTGGTGCCGCTCGCCGCCATCGCGGCCTGCGCCTTCTTGAGGCCCGGAAGCATGCCCGCCAGCGCACCAAGGCCGCCCATGCGGCGCATCTGATTGAGCTGGGCGCGCAGGTCGTTCATGTCGAACTGACCCTTGGCCATCTTCTTGGCGAGCTTCTCGGCTTCCTCGGCATCGACCGCCTCTGCCGCCTTCTCGACAAGGCTGACGACGTCGCCCATGCCCAGGATACGCTGCGCCACGCGCGCGGGATGGAAAGGCTCGATCGCGTCCAGCTTTTCGCCCGTGCCCGCGAACTTGATCGGACGGCCCGTAACGGCGCGCATCGACAGCGCCGCACCACCGCGCGCATCGCCGTCCATGCGGGTCAGCACCACGCCGGTCAGCGGCACCTGAGCGGTAAAGCTGGTCGCGACGTTCACCGCGTCCTGGCCGGTCAGCGAGTCGACGACGAGCAGGATTTCCGCCGGGTCGGAGACTTGCGCCACCGCCTTCATCTCGTCCATCAGCGCCTGATCGACGTGCAGACGGCCCGCGGTATCGAGCATCACCACGTCGAAGCCCTGGAGCTTCGCCGCCTGAAGCGCGCGCTTGGCGATTTCGACCGGCTGCTGGCCCGGCACGATCGGCAGGGTCGCGACATCGGTTTGCGTGCCCAGCACCGCCAGCTGTTCCTGCGCCGCCGGACGCTGAACGTCGAGCGATGCCATCAGAACCTTCTTGCGCTCTTTTTCCTTCAGGCGCTTGGCGATCTTGGCGGTGGAGGTGGTCTTGCCCGAACCCTGCAGACCGACCATCATGATGACGGCGGGCGGGCTGACATCGATCAGAAGGTCGCTGGTTTCCGCGCCCAGCGTTTCGGTGAGCGTGTCGGAGACGATCTTGACGACCATCTGCCCCGGCGTAACCGATCGCAGCACGTCGCTGCCCACGGCGCGTTCGGTCGCCTGATCAACGAACTGGCGCACCACCGGAAGCGCGACGTCGGCCTCCAGCAGCGCGATTCGCACCTCGCGCATCGCGGCGCGGACATCGTCCTCCGTCAGCGCACCGCGCCCACGCAGCTTGTCGAATACCCCGCTCAGACGATCGCTTAGCGAATCGAACATCATCACCTCATTTGGGCGTAAAAGCCCGGAAAACTGCACACCCCGCCAAACGACAAAATCGCCGGCGGGCGAAACCTCGCCGGCCAGCGTCCATCCGGTACTCCCTAGTGAGCGCCATGGATCTGTCAGGGTATCGAACGGCGAACCGTCCAATTGCGATGTGGCCCTTAGCGGAAAGCGTGCAGCGATGCAACCGGCGCGCCAACTCCCTCCGTCAGCCTGCCCCCCAACGTCATGCCAGCGAAGGCTGGCATCTCAGGAGACGTCGCCCGAGGCAGCCCAAGATCCCAGCTTCCGCTGGGATGACGAGGATGCAGACTCGCCTTTTCCCCACACAGCCCCTACATGCGCCCGCCTATGGGACGCTTCTCCAAAATGCACGGGCTGGGCAATGATTTCGTCGTGATCGACGCGCGCGAGGACGCGGTCGATATGACATCCACGCGGGCTCAGGCCATTGCCGACCGCCACGCCGGCATCGGCTGCGATCAGCTCATCCTCATCGGGCAATCCGATCGCGCGGACGTATCGATGCGCATCTTCAACAGCGACGGCAGCGAAGTCGAAGCCTGCGGCAACGCCACCCGCTGCGTGCCCCTGTTCGTCGGCCGCGACGTCCTGATCGAAACCAGGGCAGGCCTGCTTGATGCGAAGGCCGTCGACGGTGGCGCCAGCGTCGACATGGGCGCGCCCCGGCTGGACTGGGACGCCATTCCGCTCACCTATGCGATGGACACGCTCACCATGCCCGTCAGCTGGGAAGACCTTCCCGCCCCCGCCGCCGTCAATGTCGGCAATCCGCATGTCGTCTTCTTCCTTGACGATATGAACGGTGTGAACTTCGACCATTTGGGCCCGATGATCGAGACCGATCCGCTATTCCCCGCCCGCGTCAACGTGAACTTCGCGCAGGTCGTCGGCGACAATCATATCCGATTGGTCGTATGGGAGCGCGGCGCTGGCCTGACGCGCGCGTGCGGCACAGGAGCCTGCGCGACAGCCGTCGCAGCGGTCCGTCGCAAGCTCGTCAGCGGGCCGACGCGCGTCACGCTGCCCGGCGGCGATCTCGTCATCGACTGGCAGCCCGGCGGTCACATCATGATGACCGGCCCCGCCACCCACGTCTTCGATGGCGAGGCTGACTGGACGCGCTTTTAGAGCATGAGCGGGCCGCAGATCATCACCCTCGGCTGCCGCCTCAACATCGCGGAAAGCGAAGCCATCCGCGAAATGGCGGGCGAACAGGACGACCTTATCGTCGTCAACAGCTGCGCGGTAACCGCCGAAGCCGTGCGCCAGACCCGCCAGGCCATCCGCCGCGCCCGCCGCGAACGGCCAGAAGCGAGGATCATGGTCACCGGCTGCGCGGCACAGACCGAACCGGAAACCTTCGCCCAAATGACGGAAGTCGACGCGGTAATAGGCAATCGCGAGAAACTCGACCCTTTCCACTACCCGTCATCCCGGAGAACGCTGGGATCTCAGGCCCAACGCCGTGCGCCACCGCATGAGACCCCAGCCTCCGCTGGGGTGACGGAAGTGTTGAAGGCAGCGGAGAAAGTCCAAGTCTCCGACATTATGGCCGTCCGCGACACAGCGCCGCACATGGCCAGCGCCTTTGCCGAACATGCGCGCGCCTTCCTTGAAGTGCAAAATGGCTGCGACCATCGCTGCACCTTCTGCATCATCCCCTATGGTCGGGGAAACAGCCGCTCCGTGCCCGCAGGCGCCGTCATCGACAAGGCACGCGAGCTGGTCGATGCAGGCTATCAGGAGATCGTGCTGACGGGCGTGGACGTCACCAGCTACGGCCCCGACCTCCCCGGATCGCCCTCCCTCGGCCTGCTGGTCGAACGAATTCTGAAAGCGGTGCCTGCCCTGCCCCGCCTGCGCCTCTCCTCCATCGACAGCGTGGAGATTGACGACCGGCTCTTCGAGCTTCTCGCTCATGAACCGCGCATGATGCCGCACCTGCACCTCTCCCTCCAGGCAGGCGACGACATGATCCTGAAGCGCATGAAGCGCCGCCACATGCGCACCGACGCCATCCGTATCGTGGAGCGCCTCAAGACCACCCGCCCTGCCATCAGCATCGGCGCAGATATCATCGCCGGTTTCCCGACCGAGGATGAAGCGATGTTCGAAAACAGCCTGAAGCTGGTCGAGGAATGCGCCATCGTCCACGGGCACATCTTCCCCTACTCTCCGCGCGCAGGCACGCCCGCCGCCCGTATGCCGCAAGTCGATCGCGCCATCATCAAGGCCCGCGCCGCCCGCCTCCGTTCGGCCTGCGAGGCGCGGCGCCGGGAATGGCTGCAAAGCCTCATCGGCAGCACCCAATCCGTGCTGGTCGAGCGCAACGGCCTCTCGGGCCACGCCGAAAATTTCGCCCCGGTTCGCTTCGAGGCGCCTCAATCCCCCTCCTCCATCACGTCCGCAACGATCACGGGCCTTGAGAATGGCGTGCTGATCGCGCAAGAGGCTCGTCAATGACTGAACCCGGCACCAGCTGGCGCGACCGCCTCTTCGGCGGCTTGAAGCGCACCTCCGACAAGCTTGGCGAGAACCTCACCGGCCTCTTTACGAAGGCCGCGCTTGACGACCAGACGCTCGACGAGATCGAGGAAGCGCTGATCGTCAGCGACTTAGGGCCCGCCATGGCCGCCCGAGTGCGCGATCGTCTGTCCGAAGGCCGCTACAATCGCGAACTAACCGAAGACTATCTGCGCGAGATCATCGCGGAAGAGATCGAGAAGGTCCTCGCTCCGGTCGCCCGCCCGCTGGAGATCGAAGCCTTCCCCCGTCCTCAAGTCATCCTGGTCATCGGCGTCAATGGCTCGGGCAAGACCACCACGATCGCTAAGCTCGCCAATAATTTCCTGGAGCAGGATTATGGCGTGATGCTGGCGGCGGGCGACACGTTCCGCGCCGCTGCCATCAGCCAGCTCAAGGTCTGGGCCGATCGCCTCGGTATCCCCATCGTCGCGGGCAAGGAAGGCGGCGACGCAGCGGGCATCGTGTTCGATGCGGTCAAGCAGGCGACCGCCACCGGTATCGACGTGCTGATCGTCGACACCGCCGGCCGCCTGCAGAACAAGACCGAGCTGATGGATGAACTGGCCAAGATCCGTCGCGTCCTCGGCCGGTTGAACCCGGCTGCGCCCCACGACGTTGTGCTGGTGCTGGATGCCACCACCGGACAGAATGCGTTGAGCCAGATCGAAGTCTTCAAGGAAGTCGCGCAAGTCACCGGTCTCGTCATGACGAAGCTGGACGGCACCGCGCGCGGCGGCGTACTGGTCGCGGCGGCCGAGAAATATCGCCTGCCCATCCATGCGATCGGAGTGGGAGAGAAGATCGAGGATCTGCGCCCCTTCGACCCCGGCGACATGGCGCGCGCTATCGCGGGAACGGCCTATGCGCGTTGAGATCACCATTTTAGTCATCCCGGCGGAAGCTGGAATCATGCGGGCACAGAACGGCCCAACCTTACAAGATGCCAGCTTCCGCTGGTATGAAGCAGGTGCCCAATGACTGACTCCAAACCAGCCCATGGCGGCAACCTCAGCCTCGCGCTAGACTTCGGCCCGCTGCTTGTCTTCTTCCTGACCTACAAGGGCGTGGGCTGGATATGGGGTCCGGGCAACCCGATCACCGCGATGAGCTTAAGCACGGCCGCCTTTATGGCCGCCATCGTTATCGCGGTCATCATCTCGAAGGTGAAGCTCGGCCGCGTGTCGCCCATGCTGTGGCTGTCGGCGATGCTCGTGCTCTTTTTCGGCGGCCTCACCATCTATTTCCAGGATCAAAGCTTCATCCAGGTGAAGCCGACGATAATCTACAGCTTCTTCGCCCTGATGCTGTTCGGCGGGCTTCTGCGTGGCAAGGCGCTGCTCAAATATCTGCTGCAGGCCGCCTATGACGGCCTGACCGACGAAGGCTGGCGCAAGCTGTCGCGCAACTGGGGCATCTTCTTCGCCGCCATGGCCGTCGCCAATGAAGTGATGCGCCATTCGATGAGCTTCGACGCATGGCTTTCGGTGAAGGTCTGGGGCGTGACAGTGGTTTCATTGCTCTTCGCCCTCGCCAACATCCCGATGCTCACGCGTCACGGACTGACATTGGGTAACAATCTCGACAGCGAGGAAGTCGGCGAGACCACGCCACCCCAGGGGTGATGCGGATCTGGCGCCACGCATATTATTTCCGTTCGGGCTGAGCCTGTCAAAGCCCTTCGCTTCTTCCAAGAGAGCCCTTCGACAAACTCAGGGCGAACGGAGGAAAAGTCAGTCGGAAAACGCAGGCGGAGCCAGCCTTGGCCAGCCCCGCCCAAACCTCGCTTCAACCGCCGTTGAAGTTCACCATGCAATACAGCATCGGCAAAGACAGCAGCGTATTGGTGCGCGAGAAGATCATCGCCGTCGTCGCCGCTTTCGCCTTCACCGCATCCTCGGCGGGAACGATGCCCAGCGCCTTCTTCTGGTTCGGCCAGATGATGAACCACACGTTGAACGCCATGATCAGCGCCAGCCACATGCCAATGCCGATCAGCACGAACCCGGGCGTCAACGTCAGTGCTTCCACCAGATAGCCGCTGCGCCATGCGATGATCGCCCCGGTCAGCACCGTCAGCGCCGCGCCCCAGCGAAAGAAGAACAGGGCCGAAGGCGCGATGAATTTGGACACGCCGGGCTTCAATTCCGCCGGAACCTTCGGCATCGTCGGGATCTGGACGAAGTTGAAATAGTAAAGCAGGCCGATCCAGGTGATGCCGAAGAACAGGTGAAGCCACCGCAATATAGCCTGTTCCGGCACGGTATTGGCGGGAATAGCGAAGATGACGGCGAGCGCGAGGACAAGCCCCACCACCAGCACAAGATGCAAATTGCCGAAGAATTTTGCCATTGATCCGTCCCCTATTATCAGCCGCTGCTTTTGCACGGCCTAACCGGCGATTCTAAGGCATCGTTACGCTGCTGTCACACGGATATTTCCATGCAGCTAAACGAAAATATCCTGTTTTCCGCAGTGCAATAAGGCTGCTACGGGGCCGGGACACTTCCGGTGGCATGACCGTTATGCCGCCATCCATCCATGAACCCGAGGAGTTCCGACATGGCCTTTGTTCTGCCTGACCTGCCCTATTCCAAGGATGCCTTTGGCGACATTCTGTCAGCCGAAACCTTCGACTATCACCATGGCAAGCACCACAATGCCTATGTCGTGAAGGCCAATGAACTGATCGCGGTCGATCCCGCGCTTCAGGGCAAGTCGCTCGTCGAACTGATCAAGAGCAGCAAGGGCGCGTTGTTCAATCAGGTTGGCCAGATCTGGAACCACACCTTCTACTGGCATTCGCTTTCCCCGGAAAAGAAGCAGCCTTCGGGCCAGCTTCTCGACCTCATCAACGAGGGCTTTGGTTCGGTCGATGCCCTGCTCGACAAGCTGAAGGCGGAGGCCGTCGGCCATTTCGCCAGCGGTTGGGCTGCGCTGATCCTGAAGGACGGCAAGCTCGAAGTGACCAGCTATCATGACGCCGACACCCCCGTCGCGCATGGCCACACGCCGCTGCTGATCCTCGATGTGTGGGAGCATGCCTATTATATCGACTATCGCAATCTGCGTCCCAACTATGCCGAGCGCGTGCTGAAGGAAGCGATCAACTGGGACTTCGTCGCCCAGAATCTCGACGGCGAAGGCGCCAGCCGCGCTGACCAGCCGGGCTGATCCGTCATGCCATCCGCCGCTCATGGGGCGGCGGATGGTGCCGACGGGTGAAAACCCTACCAGCACAGTTTCTTAACGCCATTCTGCCACAAGCATCATAAGGCGATGCATGGAATTGGCCGATGGACCTGCAACAGCTACAAAGCCAGCATGATGCGCTTGATCTGCTCGCCGGGCGGTTCCTGACGCTGGTCGATGATGATGGCGTTGCTCGTCCGCTGGGCACACTGCGCTGGCAATTTGCCCGCGAACTGATGGCGCACTTGGCCTTGGAAGATCAGTTCTTCTATCCGGCCATGCAGCGGCAGCCTCATGTTCCGCTACAAAAGATGGCCGCACGTCTACAAACCGAAATGGCCCCGCTGGCCCTGAGCTTCTCCCACTATATGGCACGCTGGAGCGACGATCGCATCGCCCGAGAGTGGCCGGAATTTTGCCGGGAAAGCCGTTATATGATGGAAACCATCCTCAACAGGATGCGCAAGGAGGAACAGCTGCTGATGCCGCTTCTGGCGGAAGCAGGGCTGGAGCAGCCGCTAAGGCACGCTGGCTGACCCGTCATTCTCCGCCGCAAGGCCCAGCGCCTGTGCCAGTTCATCCAGATCCGTGCCGCGCCGCACAAGCAGCCAATCACGCGATTGGGCGCCATTCACGACCGTCACAGCTCCCTTGGGACACACGCCCAGGCAATTCACCTCGATAATACCAGCCGCGGCTTTCCGCCCCTTCTTCAGCGAAAGCTGCTTGCGGAGCGCCTTGGCCAGCCGCTCGTCCCCTTGAGCACCAAAGCCGCCGTCGAGCTTTTTTGAACATTTGCGACAGACCAGCACCGCATTCTGCCAGTTGGACCGGACATGATCCTTCAATCCACGGTCTCCCGTGGCTTCCATGTCCGCCGCTCTTCCGCCGATCGCAGCACCTCATAAGCGGCCTGGATCGTCTGGAAACGGACGGCCGCCTCCGCATCTCCCGGCTTGACGTCGGGATGGTTTTCCTTGGCCAGCCGCCGCCAGCTCTTCTTCACAGCTTCGAAATCGGCGTCATCTTCCAGATCGAGGGCTTTCAGAGCATGTAGTTCGTCGCGCGATCGGCTGCCGTCTCCGGGGCCGCCCCAGCCATGATAGGCGCTGCTCTGATAACCGCCCGCGTCGCGCCGTTCCGCGCGCTCTCGCTGCTCCCGCTCTTCCTGGTCGAGCCCCTGAAAATAGTCCCAATTGCGGTTATATTCCGCCGCATGATCACTACAAAAATACCAGCGCTCGCGGCTATTGGGCGATTTGGGCGCGGGACAATCGCCCGGCTTGTCGCAGCCATAGCGGTCGCACATACGCACCTGCTGCGCCTCACGCGATGCGCCATAGCTGCGCCAGCGGGGAAAGCCCCAGTCATTTGATCGGCTGCTTCTTGCCATCGGTCCAAATTAGGTAAGCCGCAGGCGGAACACCACCCCGGCGAGTTAAAATTCGATCGGTTGAAAGCCCTTGCCGCTATGCCAGCGCAGGCTGGGCATCTCAGGACAATATGCGCGGCATGGCCTGCGATCCCCGCCCTCTCCGGACGACGCTTTCTCCCGATCCGATGCCAGAGGGCCTGTAAGCCGGGTTCTGTCCACCATGGTCACCATGGATGGGCGGCCATTCCTCTAGGAGACGGATTGCTCCGTCCCTCAAGCAACCAACCCGGGCGGTCTCAGCCGAAACTGGCCTAGCAGTCAAAGCTGCGCGCCGCCCCTATTCGGTCTTGCTCCCGGTGGGGTTTACCGTGCCGCCTTCCGTTGCCGGAGACGCGGTGCGCTCTTACCGCACCCTTTCAATTTCGCTGCGCCGAAGCGTTAGCGACCTGCTTTCTGTTGCACTGTCCCTTGGATCACTCCAGCCGGCCGTTAGCCGGCACCGTCATTTCGTGGAGCCCGGACTTTCCTCGCCGTGGAAGTTACCCGCCACGCCGCGGCCGCCCGGCCCTCTGGCAGGGGTGCTATACACGGCGCGCCGCCGTCCGTCATCCCCGCTTATTCGTCACCCCTCGGCTTTGGCAGCAGCAGGGCGAGCAGGATGGCACGGCATTCGCCATCGATGACGCCGTCGATCAGTTCGGGGCGAAATCGGCGCTGGAAAGCGACGACCGCTGCTTGTGGCTCGGCGATGTCATAGCCGAACCGTTCCAGCGCCAGCATGAAGGCACTGTCCGACCAGAGCGGGTCCATGAGGTTGCGGGTCGGCCGTGGCAGCGCGAGCCGCAGCCGGGCGAGTTGCCCCCATGGAAAAAGCTCGCCGGGGTCCTGCTTGCGCGCAGGGGCCACGTCGCTGTGGCCGACGATATTGCCACGCGTGATGCCGTGCCGCTTTACGATGTCGTGCATCAGCGGGATGAGCGCGCCGATCTGCGCATCCGGAAATGCGCGATAGCCCCATTCATGGCCGGGATTGACGATCTCTATTCCGATGCTGGCCGAATTGACGTCATCCATGCCGCGCCAGTGCGATCGGCCCGCATGCCACGCCCGCTTGGCTTCATCGACCATGCGGACGATTTCGCCCTCTTCGGTCACGACATAATGGGCCGACACCTTGGATTCCGGGCTCGCCAGCCAGTTGATCGCGCTCTGGGCGTCGTGCATCCCCGTATAGTGCAGCACCAGCATCGATATGGGCAGCTTGCGATCGTCGAAATTGGGCGACGGAGTCTCGATCATCGGAATGTCGCTCATCGGAAAACCGTAACCACCACCTGTCCTGACCGCATCCAAAAAGATGCGCAGCTCCCGCCAACCATGGCGGAGAGAACAGGGCCGATCAAGCACAAGCGCTTGGCGTTGATCCTGAACCTGGCGAACCGATGAGCGAAGTCCCGCCGTCAGACGGCCCGGCGGATGCCTTCGCTGCTATGCGCCGCTTCCGGACGCCTGCCATAGCCGCCGCGAAATTCCGGGTGAGGGATGAAATCGTCACTATGGCCGATGACGGTTTCGCCCGCCCCCAGCAGCAGGACCGACCGGTCATGGCTGTGGCGCGTCATCAGCCGGAACACTTCCTGCCGCCGCTCCGGCGTGAAGTACAGCAGAACATTGCGGCAGAGCAGCAGGTCATAGTCGCCCGAGGGCGCCTTGGGCTCAAAGAGATTGTCGGTGCGGAAATCGATCATCCGGCGCAACTCAGGGCTCGCGCGCCAATTGTCGCCTGCAGGTTCGAACCATTTGATGAGGTCGCCCACGGCAAGGCCGCGCTGAACGTCCATCTGCGAAAAGATGCCGCTGCGCGCCTGATCTATGGCCGCCGTCGAAATATCCGTCGCCAATATCTCGATCCGCCAGCCGCGCCAACGCGCCGCATCATTGCGGAGCTGGATCGCCAGCGAATAGACTTCCTGCCCTGTAGAACAGCCCGCGCTCCAGATCCGCAGCACCCGCTCCCGCCGCTCTGCGAAGGAAGGCAGTATGTGCCGGTTGATCATGTCGAATATCTGAAGGTCGCGAAAGAAGCTGCTTTCATTGTTGAGCAGCGCATTGACGACTTCCTCTTCCAATCGAGGATCACGATTGCCGAGCAGCCGGGTAGCCAATTCATCCATGTCGGCCACGCCATTGGCCCGCATGACGGGCTTCAACGCGGTTTCCATCCGCCAGGCGCGGCTTTCCGACAGGATCTGACCCGTGCGCGCCTCCAGCAGGCCGGAAAAGATGCGGGCGGCGCCGCGCGAGGATGAATCAGTTGATAGGGTCAATGTGTCAAACCTCTGCTTTTTCCGCGCCGCGCGACGAAATCCATGATGGCATAAGGATCGAGCAGGGCGCAGCTGAGCCCCGCCCCTGTCACCGATCCCGGCATGCCCCAAACCACGCTGCTTGCTTCATTCTGCGCCACGATCCAGCCGCCGCCTGCGATGATGTCATGCCCGCCCGCCGTGCCATCGCGGCCCATGCCGGTCAGCACGACACCAGCAGCCCCCGGCCCATAGGCTTCCGCCATGCTGGTGAACATCGGATCGACGCCGGGCAGGTTGCCTGCGGGCGTACGCTCTGGATTGAGCGTGACCATCACACGCCCATAAAGGCCGCGGCGCACTTGCAAATTCGCGTCGCCGGGCGCCACATAGACGGTATCGGGCGCCAGTAACTCCCCCTGCTCGCCGACCTTCACCGGCAGACTGGTCATCCGGGCAAGCTGCTGCACGAAATAGGATGTGAAGCTGACAGGCAGATGCTGCGTCAGCAGGATCGGCACACCAAGGGGCGCGCTCATCCCGGCAAACAGCTGGCCCAGCGCATGGATGCCTCCCGTAGACGCGCCGATGCCCAGACAGGCAAGAGGCGCGCTCGGCTTGCTCGCCGCCATCAGGACCGGCTGCGTTTCCGCAGGCTGCTGCGGATGCGCGCCGAACAAGCGCGACAGGCGGTCTATCAGCGCCTGAGGAAACTGCTCGCCGAAACTCCCGCTGCCCGGTTTGGCGAAGATGTCGCTAGCCCCCAGCGCCAGCGCCTCGACCGCGGCCCCGCTGCCCTCTTCGCAGTTGCCCGACAGGATCACGACCTTGCCCTGGGGATTGGCACGCAGGAACGCCGGAAGGGCGGCCAACCCACTTTGACCTGGCAGCTCAATGTCGAGCAGAACAAGGTCGACCTCATGCGCGGCGAGATAGCGAAGCGCATGTTCGGCGCTGTTGGTCTTGTGAACCACCGAGAAAGCCGGGTCACCATTCAATATCCGCGCGATCATCGTCCGCACCACGACCGAATCATCGACAACCATCGCGCGGACCTGCGGTCTGCTTTGGCTGGCCAGGATCGGCGAAAGGGGGGACATGGAAGGACTTTCCGGCAGTGAGGTTGGCAACGAGTAGGTCAGCGGTCTTTAGATGACGCCGACGATCGACAGCTTGCTTTCCAATGTTTCGCGATCGAAGGGCTTCATCACATATTCGTCGGCCCCCGCCTCCACCGCTGCCTTGATATGGCTGATGCCGTTTTCGGTGGTGCAGAAGATGATCTTCGGCCGTGCGGACACCTTGGCGGTGGACAGGGCCTGCAGGAATTCCATTCCGCTCATGACCGGCATGTTCCAGTCGAGAAGGACCACGTCCGGCGCGGCCGCTTCGCACTGGGTCAGGGCATCCTGCCCATCGACCGCTTCGCTTACCGACAGGTCGAGCGATTCAAGTATATGCCGTGCAACTTTACGGATGACTTTGGAATCATCCACCACCAGACAGTTTTTCATGAAGCGTCCCTTAGATTTTCCTCGTAAAGGAAGGATTAGCTGCCAAAGCCAAGTAATTGGTAAACAAGAAGCCGGAATTATGCAGCCTGCGCCAGCAATCCCGTTTCGATGAAGCTTGCCAGCGATACCAACAGGTGCGGATGGCCATCCTGCTCGACGATCGCGCGTGCGTAAGGAGCCCATGCCCGGTCCAGCTGGCCCCGGAGCGGCAGGTCACCTTCCGGCACTTCGCAAATGTCATGCACCGCATCCACCATCAGGCCGTAGCTGTGGCCGCTGATGTCGGCGATGATCGCCAAGCCGCGCCTGTCGGCGGGCGTAGGCGCGCCATGGATCAGCGCAGGCACGTCGATGATGGTGAGAACCCGGCTGCGCAAGGCGGACAATCCCGCCACATGCCGCAGCATTCCGGGAACAGGCGAGATGTCGGCAAGCTTGACGACGGCCTCGACCTCATGCGCCGCAACGGCGACCCTGGTATCGGCAAGCGTCGCGAGAAGGTAAAGCTGTTCCATAAATTGCCTCCTTAACGCCGCGTGCCGGAGATGGCCGCCATCAGCGCGTCCTGATCATAACGGTAGATGCTGCCATCCTCTGGCCCCGTCGGCCTTGGCGAAGCGCGCAGTTGAACGATGCGGCATCCCAGTATTTCTGCCGCCTGGGATATGTCCCCACCCGAACTCAGCACCACATCGGCCGGATCGACTGGTTCATCCTGCGGCAGGCCCAGAAGAACATCATGCCCCGCTTGCCGCAGCAAGGGCGCCAATATCTCACGCGTCCAGCCGTCCTCCCTGTCCGCCAGGACGCACCGTCCCCGGCGGCGCTCCACGATCGGCCCTCCGGGCAGGGAAGCGAACAAGGCGAAGGGATTGAGCACTTCCAGATGTTCGCCATCGACAACGGCGACCCCGCTCAGCGCACCCTGCATGGCGACCATATCGGGCACGGCCGGCATTTCGACGATGTCCAGGACAGCGGCAACCGGGTAACAGGCCTCCTGGCTGCCGTCGCGCAGACGCAGTGCCGATACATGACCGGTTGCAAAGCTGTGCGCTCCATTCGCCACCGGCACCAGCCGCCCGTCCAAGCGAACAAAGGCGTTTCCGCCAGAACGGCCAAAGAGCGTGGCATCGACATCTTCCACACGCTCTACCAGCGACAATTTGATCAGCCGCCTTTCGCCCGAAAGCTCTTCGAACCGCAGTGCCGACACCATTTCGACCCGCGCTTCTCCGTCGCCGCTGTCCTCCAACTGATCGATCGAGCGCTCATCCACGATGTTCGGCAGGCGGGCAGCATTGGCGAGACCAGCGGCGTCCAGCAGCAGCATCGGCTTCCCATTGTCGGGCAGCGTCATGCCCGCATAGACGCCCGTCGCCATGATCAGCGGCGAAGCTGGACGGATGACCAGTTCCTCATGATTGTCGACGGCAGCGACGCCCAGGGCAAAGGGCACGCCAGTGGCGGAGCGCACGACCATGATCGCACGCGGACCCGGCTGAACCACCTTCTCCATGCCAAGCACGTCTTCCAGATCGATCATCGAATGACGGACCGTCCGGATCGTGGCGATCTTGGCGCCGCCGACCTCAGCGATGTGCAGCGTCTCATTATTGTCGTGCAGGATTTCCACGACGGCAGCGCGCGGGATGGCGAAATGCAAACCGCCCGAACGAATGATGAGGCCCGGAATGATGGTCAGCGTCAACGGCACACGCAGCGCGATGCGTAGCCCGCGCCCGATCTGGTTATGCAGCGCGATGACTCCGCCGATCCGCTCGACATTCGCGCGCACCACGTCCATGCCGACCCCCCGGCCGGAAATCGCAGTAACCTGCTGCGCGGTGGAAAGCCCGGCCTGGAAGATCAGCTCCAGCTTTTCGCTCTCGCTCATCTTGGCAGCGGCCTCGCGGGTCAGCTTGCCGCTCGCAATGGATTTTTCGACCAGCCTTGCCGTGTCGATGCCCTGCCCATCGTCGCTGACCTCGATCACGATCTGGTTGCCCGACTGGCGGGCCTGCACCTTCAGCGTCCCCGCCTCGGGCTTGCCAAGCGCGCGGCGTTGCTCGGGCGTCTCGATGCCATGGTCGATGCTGTTGCGCACGATGTGGGTCAGGGGGTCGACCACCATCTCCACCATTTCGCGATCCATTTCGACGTCGCCGCCCTCCAGGACCAGGTCGATGCGCTTACCCAGTTCCCGGCCAAGGTCGCGGACCATGCGCGGGATAGCGGTGAACAGCCGCTCCACCCGCTGCATCCGCGTCTTGGAAATGGAATCGCGCATGTCGGCAACGCAGGTCGACAGCCGCTCGAACACGCTTTCAAGCTCGGGATCGCTTGTCCGTTCGCGCAGCTTGCGGGACAGTTCGTTGCGCGCCAGCACCATGTCCGACACGCCGTTCATCAACTGATCGATCAGCGACAATGGCAGACGGATGGTCCGTGGCACCGCCTGGGCGCCACCCTGACGGATAGGCTCCACGGTCGGGGCCAGCTCTTCGGTCGCCGCGCCTTGCTCCCTCTCGGCAAGCGCGCCGATCAGATAATCGTCATTCTCGTCCGGCAGCGCCGCGCCGATCGCGACGGCTTCCGCCAGTTCGGCAATCCGATCCATGATGCCAAGGACCGCGCTCACGGTCGCCGGATCAGCGGTACGATTGCCAGCGCGGATTTCGGACAGCACATCCTCGGCCGCATGGCTCAGCCGCTCAAATCGCGGCAGGTTGAGGAAACCGCAGCTGCCCTTCACCGTATGGAAGAAGCGGAAGATGGCATCGAGCCGGTCCCGGTCGCCCGGGTCGGCTTCCCAGGCGACGACTTCGCCCGCCAGAGCCTCCAGCGTTTCCTGTGTTTCGGCTATGAATTCCTGAAGTAGCTCGTCCATTCCCTTGGCCTTCACGGATGCGCGCGACGGCACCATGGGCAGAGCGTGGTTAAAGGGCCGTTAAAGACATTGAGACGCCAAGCAAAAAGGGCGCCGCGATCATCATCGCGACGCCCTTTCCGGCTTGGGAAAGCGAAAGCTTAGCGTTCCGTCTTCTCTTCAACCGCGTCGGCAGCGCGCTCGCCTGCTTCGCGGGTTGCCTCAGCCTTGTTCTCCAGTGCGTCGGCGGCGTTTTCAGCAGCAGCCTCTGCGTTGCCCGACAGGTTATCAGCCATCGCTTCCATGTTGCTGGCCTGGTTGTCGATGGCGTCCGCCTGATTCTCGTATGCGTTCTCGACCTTGTTTTCCTGCTTGGAATCGCACGCAGCAAGCGCGACCAAGCTGGCAAGGCCGAGGACTGAGACGATGGTTTTCACGGCGTATTCTCCTGTTGCGCCCCCCTGGGGCTGACGTCATTCGGCAAGAGCCCGATCGCGCAATTGCGCCCCGAACTCTGACCGCGATCAACTGGTCGCACGGCAGATGGTTCCCGCCGCACACTCCTTTCGTCGCAGAAACGAATTATTTTTTCAAATTGTCGCGAATTTCGCGCAGCAGCAGCACCTCTTCGGGTGTCGCGGCGGGCGTGGCCTCCGGCTTGGGCATCAGCTTGTTCACTGCCTTGACCAGCAGGAAGATGATGAAGGCGAGGATCAGGAAGTTGACGAGCACGGTCAGAAACTCACCCCAGCCCAGCATGGCTACGCCAGCGCTTTTCAGGTCGGCATAGCTTTCCGGATTGCCCTTGAACCCGGCGGGTATGTCGCCAAGCCGGATGAAGTAGCGGGAAAAATCGGCGCCGCCGAACAGGAAGCCGACTACCGGCATGATAAGGTCATCGGTCAGCGACTTTGTGATCGTTGCAAAGGCGCCGCCAATGATCACGCCGACTGCCAGATCGATGACATTGCCTCGATTGATGAACGTCTTGAATTCGGAAATCAGTCCCATGTGCGAACCCCTTGCCCTGATTGCGTGTTTATCAGGATGAGGCGTTGCGCCCGCATCCACAACCACCTATTTCCGACATCGTAACAATGCCAAGGATGTTTCCATGACGATCCTGCGCCGCTTTTTCCCTTCCTTTTTCCTGCCCCTGCTCACCGCCTTTGCCTTGTCGGCTTGCGGCATCAACAGCGTGCCCACCGCCGAAGAAGCCGCCAAGGCCAAATGGGCTGACGTACAGGCGCAATATCAGCGCCGTTCCAACCTGATCGGCAACCTCGTCGCGACGGTGAAGGCGGCAGGCAAGCAGGAACAGGACACGCTGGTCCGGGTTACGGAGGCACGCGCCAAGGCAACATCGGTACAGGTCAATGCCGAAGACCTGTCCGATCCCGCCAAGGTCCAGCAGTTCCAGCAGGCACAAGCGCAACTGAGCCAGGGTCTTGGGCGGCTGCTCGCGTCGGTCGAGGCCTATCCCGATCTCAAGAGCAACCAGAATTTCCTCGACCTGCAATCGCAACTGGAAGGAACCGAGAACCGCATCGCCGTCGCCATCCGCGACTATAATGAAGCGGTCCGCGCCTATAACACCCGCATCCGCACCTTCCCCGACGCGATCGGCGCCAAGATCATCCATGGCGCCAAGCCGATGACGCCCTTCCAGGCGACCACGCCGGGAGCGGAGGAAGCGCCCAAGGTCGATTTCGGCAACTAAGCGCCAGCCATGTTCCGCCGCCTGCTCCTGATCTTCGCGTTGCTGGCCGGGGTGCTCGGGCTGATCCCGGCCGCCGGAGCGCAAAGCTTTCCGAAGTTCGACGACAAGGGCGTCGTGGATGCCGCGAACATCCTCGACCCCGCGCAGGAACAGGCGCTCAGTCAAAAGCTGATCGCGCAGAAGCAGGCAAGCGGTCGGTCGCTGGTGGTCGCCACCATCCCCGACCTGCAAGGCTATGACATATCCGACTATGGCTACCGGCTCGGGCGTGCCTGGGGCATTGGCGACAAGGACAACCAAGGCGTCCTGCTGATCGTCGCGCCCAATGATCGCAAGGTACGGATAGAGGTCGGCTATGGCGTCGAAGGCATACTGACGGACGCACTGTCTTCGCAGATCATCCGCAACGCCATCACCCCGCGCTTCAAGGCGGGCGACATGGCAGGCGGAATCGAGGCGGGCATCGACCAGATCAGCTCGCTCCTTGCCCTCCCCCCTGACCAGGCCCGCGCACGCGCCGCGCAGGCGGAGGCCGAAATACGGCAGCAGGACAGCGGAGGCGGAGGCATCCTTGGTTTCTGGATCATCATGTTCTTCGTTTTCTTCGTGCTGCTGCCCCTCCTGTCCCGCGCGCGCGGCGGCAAACGCTATCGCCGGGGCGGCGGCGCGCCAGTGATCATCTGGGGCCCCGGCATGGGCTCCGGCTGGGGCTCGGGAGGCGGCGGCTGGGGCGGCGGAGGCGGCGGGGGCGGCGGCTTTTCCGGCGGCGGCAGCTTCGGCGGCGGCGGCGCGTCGGGGGGCTGGTAATGCAAGTGCTGCTCAGCCAGGCCGATCACGAACTTGTATCGGCCGCCGTACAGGAAGCGGAGACACACACCTCTGGTGAGATCGTGACGATCGTCGCCCGCCGGTCCGACAGCTATCATGATGTCGGGCTCAGTTGGGCGGCGGCGGCCGTCTTCCTTGCGCTGGCGCTCATGGCGGCCTTCCCTGCACACCTGCGGGCCTTCCTGTCGTCTTTGCTGCTTGATTGGGATCATGAGCTGGCAGACTGGAAACTGCTCCTGGGGCTGACAGCCATTCTCATCCTGAAATTCCTGGTGGTGCGCTATCTGCTCGCCATCATGCCGCTGCGCATGCTGATGACGCCGCGCGCGACGAAGGCCCGTCGGGTGCGCCGCCGCGCCATCCTGCTGTTTCGCACCGCAGCCGAAGCGCGCACGCATGGACGGACAGGCGTCCTCATCTATCTGTCGCTGGACGAACATCGCGCCGAAATCGTCGCCGATCGCGCCATCAACGAACAGGTCGCGCCGGAGGCATGGGGCGACGCGATGACGGCGCTGATCGAAGCCATCCGTTTGGGTAAACCCGGCGAGGGGCTGGCACAGGCCGTGGCCCAGGTGGGCGCCGTCCTCGCCACCCATTTCCCGCGGGAACAAGGCGATATCAACGAACTGCCCGACAGGCTGATCGAGTTATGAGCGAACAGGATATGGCCGCCCCCGAAGAAATCATGTGGGCGGGCCGCTTCATCACCGCCAAGCGCCGGGGCAGATGGGAATATGTCGGCCGGGCGCGCGGCATTCATGCCGCGGTGATCCTTGCCATAGACGAAGATGCGGACGGCCGCCGCCATGTGCTGCTGGTCGATCAGTTTCGCGTGCCGCTCGGCCGCCGCTGCATCGAACTCCCCGCCGGGCTGGTCGGCGACACGGAAGAAGGCGAGGAATCCGCTCTCGCCGCGATCCGCGAACTGGAAGAGGAAACCGGATACCGCGCCGGACGCATGGAGCCGGCTGGCGACTTCTACAGCTCGCCCGGCATGGTATCGGAAAGCTTCTGCCTCTTCCGCGCCCATGATTTGCAGAAGACCGGCGAGGGCGGAGGCGTGGACGGGGAGGATATCCGCGTCCACCGCGTACCGCTCGACGACGTGCCCCAGCGGATAGCCGCCTGGCGCGCCGAAGGCTTTGCCATCGACGTTAAGCTGCTGCTGTTGCTCGGCCCGGACTCGAGCCGCTGACGCGTCAAGGCACGCGATACCAGGCCGCCACCCGCTCAAGCGCCAGCGTCAGCACAAGCTTGCCTGCCCTGCTCGGCCATCCGAGCGCCCGCTCCGCTGCGGCCAGCCCCTCGCCAGCGCAGGCGACCCGCCACAATATGTCGCCCAGCCCCGGCCCGGCAGCGGCAATCGCCGCGTGGAACCGCTCCCGCGCGGAAAGTTGCGCCATGCTGGGATCGGGCGTTCCCGCGCCGCGCCGTGCCCCGCCAGTCGCAGGCGCAGCGTCCCAGCGCATCGTCACGCGCGGTCCCAGGCCCGCCTTCTCCCAATCGGCCCGCAGCAACTCGCCCGCGCTGTAATAGCGATCGCTCAAATGGCCCCGCGCGTGCAGCCAGGCCAATGGTGATTCGCCGAGATTGACGGCAACCGTCTGGATCTGCCCGGCGGGGTCCTCGATCCTCTGCTCCACATATTGGCCTCGCATCGGTTCCTCCTCTCAGATGACTGGTGGAAGGGACTTGCCACGACGAACCATTTGTAGGAAAGAACAAAAACCAAATAGGTAAAATTCTGGAACAGGCATGATCACGCGGATAAGAGAAGTTCGAAAAGCGAAGGGATTGACGCTGGAGCAGGTAGCCGCCCTCTGCCAGCCTCCGACGACCGCGCAGACCATCGGGCGCCTTGAAACCGGGACACGAACCGTATCGGTCAACTGGCTGAACCGGATTGCCGATGCGCTGGGCGTGGGATCGTCGGAGCTTGTCGCGCTTCCGGGACAAAGCGTGGTGCCGGTCGCGGCGCTGCTCGGCCCAGAAGGGGCGCGCGCCCCTACCCGCAGCCTGTCCTTCCCCCCGCCCGTCCCGGCAGACGCGATGATCGGCGTGCAGGTTTCCGCCAGCATCGGCGACTATCGCAGCGGCGATGAAATCTGGTGCCGCCGCATCGGCCCGGACGAATTTGCAAGCGCGCTCAATCGCGACATATTGCTGCCCCGCCATGCCGGGCGCTTCGTCTTCGGCCGCCTCATCGGGCGCGAGGGCGACAAGCTGCAGATCCTCCCCCTCGGCAGCGGCAGCCGCCAACAGGTGATAACTGATCCGCCCTGGGGCGCCGTCGCCGTTCAGCTGGTCAGACAATTATAGCCAAAGCCTTACTTCACCCCTAACCCTCGATTAACCGCGATGCCCTATGGGAGACGGCATGACGTTGAATGTCCTCACGCTCTCGACCCTCTTTCCGGATATGAGCCGCCCCAATTTCGGGGTGTTCGTTGAGCGGCAGGCGCGGGAACTCGCCAGCCGCCCGGACGTGAATGTCACGGTCATCGCGCCCTTGGGCATCCCCATTTGGCCGATCGGCCTCGCCAATCAATATGCCCCGCTCCGCGCCTTGCCCCGCAAGGAAAGGTGGAAGGACCTGACCGTCTACCGCCCGCTCTTTTCAACGATTCCGAAAATCGGCGCGCGCTACAATGTCGGCAGCATGACCCGCGCGATCCTGCCGCTGGTCCGCCATCTGCATGCGCAGCAGCCCTTCGACGTGATCGACGCCAGCTTCTTCTTCCCCGACGGCCCGGTCGCGCAGCGCCTCTCGCGCGCGCTCGGCATTCCCTATTCGGTCAAGGCGCGCGGCGCGGACATTCATTATTGGGGCAAGCGGCGCGACACCCGCGCCATGGTCAAGCGCGCCGGGGCTGAGGCGGCTGGCCTGCTCGCCGTTTCCAGCGCCATGCGCCGGTCGATGGTAAAGCTCGGCATGGACGCTGCCAAGATCCGGGTCCATTATACGGGCGTCGATCTCGATCGCTTCGAAATAGCCGATCGTGCCGTCGCCAAGGATGTCCTCGGCTTTGAAGGTCCGGTCGTCCTGTGCGTCGGGGCCCTCATTCCCCGCAAGGGCCAGGATCTCCTCGTGCAGGCGCTCCCTCGGCTGCCCGGCATCACGCTGCTGTTCGCTGGCCAGGGTCAATATCGCCGGTCACTGGAAAAGCAGGCGGAGGAACTTGGCGTCGATCGCCGTATCGGCTTCCTGGGTTCAGTGCCGCATGACCGGCTGCCGCGCATCTACGCCGCCGCCGATGTAATGGCGCTGCCTTCCTCTTCCGAAGGGCTCGCCAACGCCTGGGTCGAATCGCTCGCCTGTGGCACGCCGATCGTCATCACCGATGTGGGCGGCGCACGCGAACTGCTCGATCGGCCGGAAGCGGGCAAGATCGTCGATCGCGACCCTGAAGCCATCGCCGCTGCCATTGGCGAAATCCTGTACAATCCGCCCGAGCGCGAAGCGGTGCGCGACACGGCCCTGCGCTTCACCTGGGAAGCCAATGCCGACCTGCTGCTCCATCATCTCAAGGGCATAGCGCGTGGCGGCTGATCTCTAATCGCGCGCAGAAGCACGCCACATCTCCGTTAGAGGATGGGCGGTCATCACTCCTGCACCCCGCGTGCCCTGAGCCTGTCGAAGAGCTCTACTTCCTTTAAACAAGAAGGCTTTGACAAGCTCAGCCCCGAACGGATCAAGTGTTTCAGGTTATCGCACTCAACTTCAAAGCAACAGTCTCGCCCTGCCATCGGGCGTCGGAAACCGCCCCTCGTCAAAGGGGATCTCGCCCCACCGCCATGGTGTCAGCTCATCATATGCGGGGTTGGATATCGGCGCGTGCCGTCGCAGATCGAGCAGTCTTTCGCCACCATTGCGGTAGCCGGTCAGCCGCACATGCTCGCGATAGATTTCGGCGGGCCGTTCATAATGGAAAGCATCTCCCCACCCCATCGCGCGCGCAATCTGGGTAAGGCTCCACCAGTCCGGCTTCGCTTCGCCCGGCAGCGGAAAGAGGCGGCGCTGGCGACTGATCAGCCGATCGGCCCCAGTCGCCGTGCCATCCTTCTCGATCCAGACGGGGGACGGCAGCGCCAAAAGGTTTTTCGCGCCAGCTTCCGGTGCCCATGGCGTCGTCATGATGACCAGCGGCACTTTGGCGAGCAGAGCCGACAGTCGATGTTCCGGAGCAAGGCCCCCGACGACCAACAGCGCCTTGATCGTCCCTCGCTCTATCGCGTCCGGCACGTCATCGCCGGACAATCCCGGCTCCTCCGCCATGTGCGGCGCGCTCCAGAAGCGCGCCGTCGAACTCAGCGCGTCGTCGGAGAAGTCGCGATGCGCCGCCAGTTGCCTGTTGCCGCATCCGACCTCTCGCGCGCCCATCGCGTTGCTGTCCCGCGCCAGTGCGAACGCGGTCGCGCCGGGGCGCCCTATCCACTCCATCGACAGGTGAAGGTTGAGCACGGCCTGCATCAGGCCTGCGTCACCATCATCAAGCAACGTCACCACACGCCGTCCGGCCGCGACCAGATCATAGAAGGCGCGAACCTCACCCGCTTGCATCCCGCAGCGCCGGGCGACCGACCAGAGATCATGCCCGTGCCGCAAGCGCGCCCAGAAATCGGCGGGCACCACCACATGCCGGTCGAGATAGGCCCTGTTGACCAGCTTGCGCTCATGACAATGCAGCAGCAGTCCATTGAGCAGGATGGCTGCGCTTGCCCGCGTGATGTCCAGCCTAATGTCAGCCGGGATCACCTGCTCATCCGCTCCATCACTTAGCAGAATCAATCGCGCGCCATCTTCTTCCCGCGCAGCCTGGACCCGATCGGCCAATATGGGATGGTTGCGCAACGCCGCTTCGCCCGGAACCAGGATCAATTCCGCCCGGTCGACATCCTCATATGTTCCCGGCACCGCATCCTCGCCCAGCGCCCGGCGATAGATTTCCGCGGCAGCCCCGCCCGCAGAAGGGCAATCGATATGCGCGGAGCCGATGAACCCTTTCATCAGCTTGTTGGCGACATAATAATCCTCGGTGAGCAGCCCGCCCGCGACGTGCATGGCGACGCAGCCCGGCCCATGACGATGCAGGACATCCTTCAATCGCCGCGCGGCTTGGCCGATCATCCGGTCCCAGCTTAGCCGCTGCCCGTTCAGCAGGGGGTGAAGCAGCCGCCCGTCCAGGGGCACCATGGCATCGATCGCCCCGCTCCCCGCGCACAGCAGGCCGCTGTTGGTCGGGTGTACGGGATCGCCTCCGAAGGACAGGTCGCGCCCCTCCCCCGTCATGGCGCGCACGCCGCAGCCGACCGAACATTGGCCGCAAAGCGTTCGAACCACCGTCATCGCGCGAAATCAGCCAGCTTGCGTCATTTCTGGCAGGCAACGATCGCGGCGATGACGGACAGCGTTTCTTCCGGATCGCGCACGCGCACCGTGTCCAGCCCCAGTTCCTTGGCCGGATAGTCGTTGCCGCCGGGGAAGATCGCGTCGCCGATGAACATCATCGCATCCAGCGCGATGCCGCTCGCGTCGCGTAGCTTCTTGAGGCCATAGGCCTTGTCCACGCCTTCGCGCGTGATGTCGATCGATGTCGCGCCGCCCATGTTGATAGACAGGCCCGGCAACCGCTCCCGCAGGTCGGCCTGGATGATGCGGCGCTTGGCGAAGTCCGGGTCCCACCCTTCCTTGGCATGGATCGGTGCCTGCTGGCCCAGCGCGGAAAAGGTGATCTGGCTACCTCGATCCTCGATCCGCTCGCCCCAGGTTTCTTCCGGCACGAAACCCGTCGCCTCCAGCGCCTGATCGAAAGCCGCGAAGATCTTCTGCTTCTGCGCGTCGTCGAACAGCTCGGCATAAACCGGCGTCCAGGCTCCCTCTTGGTGCGTGTAGAGCTTCGTCCCGGTGGTCGGCATCAGCCACAGGCGCGACAGATCGGCGCGGGTGGGCAAGCGGCTCGCCACCTGCTTGTCGAACTGCGGCCAGTCGCCTCCGGAAATCACGGCGACATGCGCCACCGTCAACAGGTCGGCCAGCGCCTCCCCCATCTCCTCGCCCAAAGGCTGCTTGCTTTCCGCCAGCGTTCCGTCGAGATCGAAAGCGATCAATTCTTTCATAGGGACAGGCTCCTGGAATTCATGCCGGCGCAGCTACCATCAATTGAGCGATCGGCAAATGCATAGAGCCAAGGAAATGACGCCGCGCATGAGGTTGAAAAGGGAAGGCGACTGGCTGCTGCTTGGCCGGGGCAAAAGCTCGGAGGTTTTCCGCATCGGAAACGGAGAGGTGGTCAAGATCTTCCATCCAGCCGTGTCGGACGAAATGATCGACCGCGAAATGACGGCGGCAACACTCGCCTCCTCCCTCGGCCTCCCCACGGCCGCGCCGCGCGCGCGCGTCGAGGTGGAGGGCGAGCGCGCCCTCATCTATCCCGAAATCAGCGGCGTCTCGATCGCCCGCGCCATCCGCAAGCAGCCGCTGTCAGCCGCGTCGCTGCTGCGCCAAATGGCGGGGCTTCTGAACAGCGTTCATACCCCCTCCGCCTCCGGGCTGCGCACCGTCAAGTCCGTGCTGCAAACCGACATCGACTATGGCCCGGCCCCCGAAAGGCTCAAGAGCGCCGCGAGGGATTATCTCGCGCGCCTGCCGGAGGGCAGCCATATCCTTCATGGCGACTTCCACATCGACAACATCCTGGTGAGCGGCAGCGGGCTGGTGATCCTCGACTGGGCGAAAGCCGCGATCGGCGCGCCCGCCGCCGACGCCGTCCGAAGCGAGATGCTGATGCGCTTTGGCGAAGGTCCCGCCGATCCCATCACCAACATCTGGCGCGATTGGGCGGCCGGTCAGCTTGGCCACGCCTATCGCAAGCAAAGCTGCCTCACGCCTGATCAGTTGAACCAGTGGCGCCCTGTCGTCGCGCTGGCATGGCTCCGCGCGCGCCCGCCTGTCCGGGATAAAGCCTTCACGCGCTACCTGAATAAGGCCCTGCGCGATGCGGGGCTCGCGATCCTCAGCTGACCCGCGCCAGGTTGATCCGCCTGACGGGCACATCCGCGCTGCGCTCTGCCGTCGTCGATCGGCCGCACAGACGCTCCACCGCATTGTTCACCAGCATGTCGAGCCCCTGATCGCTCAGCAGGCCGCCCCGGATCAGGCATCGGTCGATCAGCACCCTGCGAAATGCCGCATACAGCGTCTGGTCCGGCGCTCCTGGATCGAGCCAGAATTCGTCCAGCGTTCCCTTGTAGACGACACCCGGCACCTTGTAGACGGCATGTCCCAGCACCAGCACCGGCTTGCCCTTGTTCAGCGCCAGCGTGCCGACCGTGCTGTTGACCGTCACGACGCCCAATGACCGCCCCACCACCTGCGCGATGTCGAGGTCGGCCAGATAATAGACCCGGTCTTCCACCCCATATCGGGCCGCCAGCCTCCGCGTCAGCCGCTCCCAGGCGACCAGCCCCGAATCAAGCGGATGGCGCTTCACCAGCAGGTAAGTGCCATCGGGCGCGTAGCGGGCGAAGCTCTTGATCACGAACCGCAAGGCCGCGCGCATATTGCCGAACGGCGAATGCACCCGGATCTGGTAATCGGAATCGAGCTGCAACGGCAGGGCGAAATAGGGCTTGTCCCGAATCTTCTCCCACTGCGCATGCGACAGGCGCACGTCCCGCTTGCGCAGCATCAGCTTCTTGAACCACCCCGCCGCCTCCAGCAGGAAGCTTTGCGGCCGATGCGTGCGGTAAAAGGGAAAGACCGGCCACATCATCGCAGACGCCAGCCCGTTGCGTGTCGTGTTGACGGCGCGCCTGCGGAAGGTCGAGGGGATTTGCGGCTCCCGCCCACCCTCCGGCGGCAGACCCAAAGCCTGATCCAGGAACCATTGCGGGTCGAGCGGCAAGGTCGAATTGCCGTTCACCCCATCTTCCTGCAACGTCATGAAATCGGGCCGGATATAGCCCTCCTCCAGCACATGGACGCGCAAGCCTCGCAGCCGCGCCATCTTGTGCGCCGACGCATGATAGGGGCGGCAGTCACCATAAAGGATCAGGTCGGTGACGCCATGCTGGACGATGAAATCGTCGAAGAAGAGCGGCCAGTTGCGAAAAGTACCGCGATAATCAGTCGCCTCCCCCGGCCAGTCGACCTTGTCCCCGCCATTGATGTTGATCCGCAGCGCCCCGTGCCCCCGCGCGCGCAAGGCATCGGCCAGCATCGCGAAAAAGGGTCCATGCGGTCCCTGGAGGAAAAGGAAGGTCTTGGCTTGGCCGTCAGCCATGGAGACGCTCGGCAGACACAGTCATAAATCTTCTAATTTTCCCCTGTAGCGTCCGCATTCGGATCAGCCATGAGATTGATGACGTCGATCCACTGCCCAAACGCTCCACCATGATTTCGGGGCCGCAGGGCAGACATGTTACCGGGTCCAGGTAACGAGGATAGAGAATGAGGGCGGCCGCGACAAGCTGGTCGATGGTCAGCTTGCGCCCCCGCCGTGGATTGGGTTCCGCCAAGTCGCGCGTCAGTCCCCACCCGGCATAGAATGGCATGCCGTGCACCGTGACGGGCCGGTCGCGCAGCAACGCCTCGAACCCCGTCAGCGACGACAGGACATGCACGTCGTCCACCGCCTGCACCAACGCCATCAGCGGCGCGCCGCTGTCCAGCGCGTCGGCATGGTCATGCACCACGGCATCGCTCAAATGCCCGCGCCGCAATCCGGCCTGCACATCGGGGTGGGGTCGGTAGATGATATGGGCATCGGGTTCGGCCCGGCGAGCCCGCTTCAACAGTCCCAGATTGCCTTCGACCCCAGCGCCGCCAAGCTGCACCGAAAGGTCATCCTCCACCTGCCCGACGACCAGCACCGTGCGCTTGGCGCTAGGAAGGCTCGGCATCTGCCCGGCATCCTGCCCATATTTGGTGACGCCCGTCGCCCGGATCGTTTCACGCAGCCGCCGCGCCCGCTCGACAAGCATTGGCGAAAAAGCATGAGTCGCGAGCAGCGTTTCCAGATCGCTCGGCCTGCCCGCATCATAATAGATGCCGGACCGATCGACGACGACAGAGCCCGGCGGCGTCAGCGCGGCGCCCAGCCCCTTCGACCGCAAGAAGCCATCCTCCACCCGCGCGACGGCAATATCCGGCGCGTCCGCCTGCAAGGAAGACGGCACCCGAGACGGCCATATCGCCAGTGCTCCATCTTCCCGTCGTGCGCGCACCACTCCCGCGCGCGGAGACAGGAATGGCGGAGACCGCACCCCATCCCACAGGAACCGCCGCATCGCTTCCCGCTTCCAGAAGGCCATGCCGCTGGCAGCGGCGATATGCCGATTGCCCTGCAAGTGGCGTCCCCACTCAGCCAGCTGCGCGATGGCTTGATCGACGCCAACCGCCTTCCCGCTGAAACAATCCCGATAGCTTGCTGCTGCCACGGCCCGCTTCGCCTCCAGCCGAAGCCGCTCCGGCGCGATGATTTCACCATCGGGCCCATGCACGGCGACCCCCAGCATCCCCGCGATGATCGCCAGTTCATCGTCAGCTTTAGCATGGACAGAGCGGGCCTGCGCCACCAGCGCCCAAGGGTCATATGCCTTGGCGGGCTGCCGCAGCGGCAGAATGACGACCTCGCGTCGATCAAGTCCGTCGCGGGAGAAGCAGCACCCCGCCCGCGCCACCAGCTTCACCCCTTCGCGCTGCCTGCCCCAATAGGCCCCGCCCACACGCGCGGCCGCGATCTGTTCGATAACGCTATCCGGCACTTCATCGGGCTCGCCCGCCCGCTCGCGCAGGATGCTCACCGCGGCCACGCGCGAGGCGATTCCGGGAAAGGGCGGCGATCGCAGGAAGGGCAGCGGCGTCACTTCGTCAAATCCAGTCCGCACCCGGCAGAAAAACGATTGTTCACAAGAGTTTCATGCGCAGCCCCGGCGGACACGTCAAGCGGGCGCGGTAGCCGTCACATCGTCCAGCAATTGCATGATGATGTCGAAATAGTCCCGCCATTGCGGGGCGCGCCATGCCTTGATGCGCGCCATCTGCGCCTCGCGTTCATGTGAATCCGGCATGGCATAGGCCTCGATCAGGCGCATCCAGCCGAGCCCGTCCAGCGGATCGAGATAATCGGGCGCCTCGCCACCCACTTCCCGATGCGCGACGATGTCGCTGCAAATCACCGGCACGCCTACCGACAGCGCCTCTATCACCGGAATGCCGAACCCCTCCTCGAACGAAGGCATCAGCATCGCCCTTGCGCCAGCGACCAGCGCGTGCATTTCCGTGTCAGGCACACTGCCCGCTTCAATGACATGGCCGCGCAAGATCTCGGCACGCTCCAGCATGTCGACGACATTCTCATTTTCCCAGCCACGGCGGCCGATCAGCACCAGAACCGGAGCCCGATCACCCAGCCGCTCCACCAACCGTCGCCATAGATTGAGCAGCAGCAGGTGGTTCTTTCGCGGCTCGATCGTGGAGATATACACGAAATAGGGCCGCGACGGCACATTGTGGCTTTCGCCCCCGAATATGTCTGGCGGGTCAGCGCCGAAATGCGCAACGCACAGGCTGCGCCCTTCCATGCTCCGCGTCATGAAGGGGCCAAGCGCATCGATCGTCGCCTGGCTGTTGCCTATGATCCCGTCGGCATAGCGGTCGATCGTGCGTATCCGCCGCCGATGCTCTGCCGCCCCCTGCGGCCGGGCGAACTCTGGATGGGTTAGCGGGATGACATCATGCACAAGCGTCACGAACCGCGCGCCTTCCGCCCGCAATATTGCACCAACCTGATCGGGATCGTCCAGATGATGGGGCGACACTTGCAGATAGACGCGAGGGCTGCGGGCGCGCGGCACCGGGCGTGGCCGCAGCGCGATCAGGTGCCGGATAACAGCGGCGCGCCCCGCCGCCTCGTCCTTGACGCTGCTGTTGCGCCAGCGCGCTGCCGTGAACGCCAGAAACTGCCGCACCGCCGCGCCGTTCAGGCGGCCATAATAGCCGCCCGCCGGATGCACGGCGGCAAAGGCCAGCCGGTCTGGAATCCGCTCCAGCAGTTCGCGCGCATAGACATATTCGACCCGGTCGATCCCCGTTGGCGCTGCATGGAAGCTGCGCGACAACAGGCGCGAGATGTCGAGGATGATCTCCGCCTTGCCATCGGCCGCCGCGACATAGCTCCTCGCCGGCTTCGATCGCAGCGCGAGCCGGGCACCCGGCGCCTTGAAGGGTTTCAGCGCCATGTCAGCACTTCTTCATATATCCGGCCATGGAAGGACGCGCCGGACTCAGAACTGGGCACGAATCTCTTCCGCCAGCGCTTCGAGGGCAGCGGGATCAGCGAAATTGCCCTGTGCATGAGCGGAAAAGCCCATCGGCCCGCCCTGCCAGCGTGGCACGATGTGGAAATGCAGATGAAAGACGGTCTGCCCGGCAGGCGCACCGTTGAACTGCGCGACATGGATACCGTCGGGCTTCAGCGCCTTGGCAGTCGCATTGGCGACCTTCTTCACCGTCGCCATCACCTGCGCCAGCGCCTCATCCTCGATCTCCAGGATGTTGCGCGCCTTGGACCATTTGGAAATGACCAGGCTGTGCCCCTTCGACTGCGGCTGAATGTCCAGGAACGCATAGGTATGCGCATCCTCATACAGCTTGGTCGAAGGGATCTTGCCCTGGAGGATCAGTGCAAAGACATTGCCTTCGTCATAAGTGCCTTCAAGGCTCATGTCCGGTTCCTCAGCTCAGATAATGAGCCGTGGTCTTAGCGGCGACTTCCTCCGCCGTCACGCCCGGTGCGAGTTCGATGAGCTTGAACGGGCTGCCATGGTCAGGCCGCTGGAAGACGCAAAGGTCGGTGACGATCATGTCCACGACATTCTTGCCCGTCAGCGGCAATGTGCAGGCCGGGATGAATTTCGGGCTGCCGTCCTTGGACGTATGTTCCATGACGACGATAATCTTCTTGACGCCAGCGACCAGGTCCATGGCACCGCCCATGCCCTTGATCATCTTGCCGGGGATCATCCAGTTGGCGATGTCGCCATTTTCCGCGACCTCCATCGCGCCAAGCACGGTCAGGTCGATATGCCCGCCCCGGATCATGGCGAAGCTGTCGGCGCTGGAGAAATAGACCGTGTTCGGCAGTTCGCTGATCGTCTGCTTGCCTGCGTTGATCAGGTCTGCATCCTCCTCGCCCTCATAAGGGAAGGGGCCGATACCCAGCATGCCGTTTTCCGACTGCAGCGTCACTTCGACACCCGCCGGAATATGGTTTGCCACCAGCGTCGGGATACCGATGCCAAGGTTCACGTAGAAACCGTCCTTGAGCTCCTTCGCCGCCCGCGCGGCCATCTCGTCACGAGTCCAAGGCATCAGGCGGTCTCCCTCTGGCGAACAGTGCGGAATTCGATCTTCTTGTCGTAGGGCGCGCCGATGATCATGCGCTTCACATAAATGCCGGGCAGATGGATGCTGTCGGGGTTCAGGCTGCCGACCGGCACCACTTCCTCGACTTCGGCGACGCAGATCTTGGCGGCGGTCGCCATGGGGGCGTTGAAGTTGCGCGCAGTCTTGCGGAAGATGAGGTTGCCGCTCTCATCCGCCTTCCAGCCCTTGATGATCGACACATCGGCAAAGATGCCGCGTTCAAGGATATAATCCTGCCCGTCGAAATTCTTCACTTCCTTGCCTTCAGCGACCGCCGTGCCGACGCCCGTCTTCGTGTAGAAGCCCGGAATGCCAGCACCGCCAGCGCGGCAGCGCTCCGCCAGCGTGCCTTGGGGTGAAAACTCCACCTCCAATTCGCCGCTCAGATATTGTCGCTCGAACTCCTTGTTCTCGCCGACATAGGAGCTGATCATTTTCTTGACCTGGCGGGTGCGCAGCAGCTTGCCGAGCCCTTCGCCGTCGATCCCGGCATTGTTGGACGCGATGGTGAGGTCCTTCACCCCCGAATCACGGATCGCGTCGATCAGGCGCTCGGGAATTCCGCAAAGCCCAAAGCCGCCCGCACAAAGATGCATGCCATCAAAGAGAAGGCCCTCCAACGCAGACGCAGCATCGGGGTACAGCTTATTGACCATCGCTTTTCCTCCTCCTGAATGCGTTTAGCCCATAAGCGGAAGCGGCCGGACGGTCAATTTGCTGCAATGGCGAAAGTGATGCGGCTCCGGCTCGGTTCCAGCGAAGGCGGATTAGATAAGGCCAGCAAGCGGGCTCGACGGATCGGCATACATGCGCTTCCCCATCCGACCTGCGCGATAAGCCATGCGCCCGGCCTCGACGCCGGCCTTCATCGCCGCCGCCATCAGCACTGGATCCTTGGCCTCCGCGATGGCCGTGTTCATCAGCACGCCCGTGCAGCCCAATTCCATCGCCTCGGCCGCTTCGGACGCGGTGCCCACGCCAGCATCGACCAGCACCGGCAGCTTCGTGCCCTCGACGATCAGGCGGATCGTCACCCGGTTCTGAATGCCAAGGCCCGAGCCGATCGGCGCACCCAACGGCATGATCGCCACCGCGCCCGCATCTTCCAGCCGCTTGGCCGCGATCGGATCATCGACGCAATAAACCATCGGCTTGAAGCCTTCCTTGGCCAGGATTTCCGTCGCGCGCAGCGTCTCCACCATGTCGGGATAGAGCGTCCGCGCTTCGCCCAGCACCTCCAGCTTGACGAGGTCCCAGCCACCTGCCTCCCGCGCCAGCCGCAACGTCCGGATCGCCTCTTCACCGGTATAGCAACCCGCCGTATTGGGCAGATAGGCGATCTTCCGGGGATCGATAAAGTCCGTCAGCATCGGCGCGTTCGGGTCCGACACATTCACGCGCCGCACCGCCACCGTGACGATCTCCGCCCCCGAAGCCGCGACTGCCGCCGCATTCTGCTCGAAATTCTTGTATTTCCCGGTGCCGACGATCAGCCGCGACCGGAACGTCTTGCCCGCGACGCTCCAGCTATCCTCATCGACAGCCGACACATCGCCGCCACCGACAAAATGCACGATCTCCAGATCATCGCCATCCTCGACGCACACCTGCGCCAGCGTCGACCGGGGCACGACCTCCAGGTTACGCTCAACCGCCACCTTCTCCGGCGCGAAGCCAAGCTCGCTCGCCAATTCCGCCAGCGTGATGCCTGCGCGCACGCGGCGATGCTCGCCATTGATGGTGATCGATAAGGTGCCGTCGACGTGCAATGCTTTATCCAGTCTTCAATTCACAGAACGTGTCTCGACTTGGCGCGACACGAAAGGCTAAGGATCAGCGCTGCATATAGGGGCCGCGACGCCCCTGCCGCAACATGCTAAGGGGGATTGCCATGGCCGATGCACGGAAAATCTATGTGTTGAATGGCCCCAACCTCAACATGCTGGGCACGCGGGAGCCGGACATCTACGGCTATGACACGCTCGACGACATTGCCGAGCGGATGGAAGACGCGGCGCAGCGCGCTCATGTCGAAATCGACTTCCGCCAGTCCAATCATGAAGGCCACCTGATCGACTGGCTCCAGGAAGGGCATGAGGAAGGCGCGCATGCCATCATCCTTAATCCGGGCGGCCTCACCCACACTTCCATCGCGCTGCATGACGCGATCAAGGGCATCAGCATACCCGTGATCGAGGTTCACCTGTCGAACCCGCATGCCCGCGAGCCGTTCCGCCACAAAAGCTATGTCGGCATGGCGGCAAAGGGCACGATCGCCGGCTTTGGCGCGATGTCCTACATGCTGGCGCTGGAAGCCGCACTGGAACTTTAAGCCGCCAGCAGTTTTGGCGCTCAAAAGTTGCGCTTTGGCCTAAATGCGCATAGGCGCGGGCATCACATAAGACATTTCACCGTCCAGGGACTTCAAATGAACGACAAGGCTGAAAAGGGCGCAATGCAGGTGGACGTGCAGCTGGTGCGGGATCTCGCCGCGCTGCTCGACGACACCAACCTGACGGAAATCGAGGTTGAGGACGGCGATCGCAAGATCCGCGTCGCACGCAAGGCGGCCAGCGGCGGCAACGCCATCGCCTACGCCCCCGCGCCGGTCGCCGCAGCCCCGGTCGCCGCTCCTGCGCCCGCCGCCGCTCCGGCCGTTGCCGCTGCGCCTGCCGTTGCCGCCAACGCCGTCCGATCGCCCATCGTCGGCACCGCCTATCTCTCGGCGGAACCGGGCGCTGCTCCCTTCGCCGCCGTCGGTGCGACCGTGAAGGCTGGCGACACTGTCCTCATCGTGGAAGCGATGAAGGTCATGAACGCCATCACCGCGCCCAACGCGGGCACGGTCAAGGCCGTGCTGGTCGATAATGGCCAGCCGGTTGAATATGACCAGCCGCTGATCGTCATCGAATAAGGGCCGCTTCACACATGGCCATCGAAAAGCTGCTGATCGCGAACCGGGGCGAAATCGCGCTCCGCATCCACCGCGCCTGCCATGAAATGGGCATCAAGACGGTGGCGGTGCACTCCACCGCCGACGCCGATGCCATGCATGTGCGGCTCGCCGACGAAGCGATCTGCATCGGCCCGCCCGCGGCCAAGGACAGCTATCTCAACATCGCCGCGATCATCTCCGCCGCCGAAATCTCCGGCGCGGATGCGATCCACCCGGGCTATGGCTTCCTCTCCGAAAACGCTCAGTTCGCGGAAATCGTGGAAGCGCACGGCCTCGCCTTCGTCGGCCCCAAGCCGGAACATATCCGCATCATGGGCGACAAGGTCGAAGCCAAGCGTACCGCAGGCGCGCTCGGCCTGCCGCTCGTCCCCGGCTCCGATGGCGCGCTGTCGACGGTCGAGGAAGCCCGCGAAGTCGCCGCCAGGATCGGCTACCCCGTGCTTATCAAGGCAGCCTCGGGCGGCGGCGGGCGCGGCATGAAGGTCGTGCCCTCCGAAGATCAGCTCGAAACGCTGATGCGCCAGGCCGGATCGGAGGCGAAGGCGGCATTTGGCGACGACACCGTCTATATGGAAAAATATCTGGGCAATCCCCGGCATATCGAATTCCAGGTCTTCGGCGACGGCAATGGCGCCGCCATCCACTTGGGCGAGCGCGACTGCTCGCTCCAGCGCCGTCACCAGAAGGTGCTGGAGGAAGCTCCCTCCCCCGTCCTCTCCGCCGCAGAGCGCGACCGGATGGGCGAAGTCGTGCGCAAGGCGATGGCCGACATGGGCTATCGCGGCGCGGGCACGATCGAGTTCCTGTGGGAAAATGGTGAATTCTACTTCATCGAGATGAACACCCGCCTTCAGGTGGAGCATCCGGTGACGGAAATGATCACCGGCCTCGACCTCGTCCGCGAACAGATCCGCGTTGCTGAGGGCAAGCCGCTCTCCGTCACGCAGGAAGAGATCGAGTTTCACGGCCACGCCATCGAATGCCGCATCAATGCGGAAGATCCGCGCACCTTCGCACCTTCGCCCGGCACCGTCACCAGCTATCATGTCCCCGGCGGCATGCACGTCCGCGTCGATAGCGGCCTGTATCAGGGTTATAGGGTGCCGCCCTATTATGACAGCATGATCGGCAAGCTGATCGTCTATGGCCGCACGCGCGAAGGGTGCATCATGCGCCTCAAGCGCGCGCTGGAGGAATATGTGATCGAAGGCATGAAGACCACGATCCCGCTCCACCAGAAGCTGCTCAAGGACCCCGAATTCCTGAGCGGCGACTACACCATCAAATGGCTGGAGGAGTGGTTGGCGAAGGACGAACAGGCGTGAAGGCCACCATCTGGCACAATCCCCGCTGCTCCAAATCGCGCGCCGCGCTTGCGATCCTTGAGGAGACACCGGGGGTAGAGGTCGAGGTGGTGGAGTATCTGAAAACCTCGCCCACCCGTGCAGAGATCGAAGCGGTGCTGACGAAAGCAGGCGTGCGCCCTTCCGAAGCGCTGCGCAAGGGCGAAGCGGTGGTGAAGGACATCGGCCTCGACGTCGCCGATGACGAAGCGGTCCTCGATGCCATGGCGCAGCACCCGATCCTGATCGAACGCGCTATCGTGATCACCGACAAGGGCGCGGTCATCGCCCGCCCGCCCGAACGGTTAAGCAAAGTTCTTTAGCGATCGAGCTTCCGCGGAATCGATGACAAATCCGGACCTCCAACCGGGCGGACATCGCTTTGACGAGGTCGCGGGATTTGCCAGCTTCAATGGAAGCACATCCATTACGTCATCCTGCTTTACTAGGGAAATTCGATGCGCCTGCCTCTGATAGCTGCCATTTCAGTAGCCGCGTTATTATCTGCTTGTGGCGGAGGATCTGACGGCGGTTCAAGTGAGCCGACTCCTGCACCAGCGCCAACCCCCGGCCTCAGCCCTACACCAACAGTCTTTAGCGCGGTCAGCGCTGGTCCCTTGCTTGCGCCAATATCGTTCGACCTAAATGGCGACGGCACGACCGATGCAACCAGCACGACATCCGCCAAGGGACAGTTTGGGCAGGGCGTCAATGTCTTGCAGTCGTCGCTTGGTTTCGGGACGGTGCCGACAACTGCGACTGGTCGCATGAGCATGGGCTGGGGCATCGACGCGACAACGGGTCTGATTGTCGGCCATATGAGCGCACCCATTGGCGCCACGATCATTTCGCCACTTACTACCCTGATCGACATTCAGGGATCAGCAGACTCGGTGAGAAGGGCGCTGAGACTTGATGCAGGTCCCTACGCTGTGCGCTCGGAAACAGATTTGCTACAGTTCAATCCTGCCCTGAACTGGCAGAATAGCGATACAGCCATCTCTCAAGACGCGGGCCGCCTCACCACGATCAACCTACAACTGCTCGCGCTTGCGGCATATTTCACGGAGACGCCTGGAGACCCTGTAGATGTAGGTGTATCACTGGCGAAGGTGTCGCAGCATATATCAGGTGCCATGGTCACCAACGCGACGTTGGATTTGACCAGTCAAGCTAGCATCGTGGCGCTAATGGCTGTGTTAGGCCCGGCTCCTGACCTGAATATCCCCACTGACTGGCGTGACGCCAAGGCCGATCTGATCGCGAAATATATGACGGCAATGCCCGTCCGAATCAGAGATGAGGCCGATGTTCGAGCTTGGGCTTATACGTTTCGCTTTTTCATCTTACCGGAGCTGAAAATCCTTGATCGTCGATGGCCTAATCCGGCTGCAGCCAGGATAGCAGCTATTCAACCAGCCGACATCGCGGAAGTTGCGGAGAGCTTTCGCTCAGTTCCCGCACCAGTGGTCGGTTCCCTGATGGCTGTGCCCGACTATAGAGAAGTGACTGACTCGTCGTCGCCGCCATATTCCTTGATCTTGAATGATTGCGCCGCATTAACCCCTTCGCGCCTGCCCACGTGCAGTGATTGGCCGATCTTTCGCGGGCCAGATTCGACAGAGTTGACCGCTGTTCAAGCAACGGAACCCGGCAAACTGACTGCCAGCCTGACAAAAGGCAGCATCTATCTAAACCGAGTTGGCACGTTCACCGGACTGACGCACGTCACCTATGAGACACGCTCTGCATCTGGCGATGTGGCGACCGGTACGATCTTCGTGCGGGTTCGAGAACCAGATTAAAGGTAATATCGCGCAGGGATAATAGGCCTGTCCTCTCCCCGAACGACCACACTGGAGCGCGCCGCCCTAACCCGCTATCCCCTACGCCCATGGCCCAGAATCATCTCTACCTCGTCGACGGCAGCGGCTACATCTTCCGCGCCTATCACCAGCTCCCCCCGCTCACCAATCGGCACGGCCAGCCGGTCGGCGCGGTCTATGGCTATACGACGATGCTGTGGAAGCTGGCGGAGGAACTGGGCAAGGCCGAGGGACCAACTCATCTCGCGGTGGTGCTGGACAAGGGCAGCCAGACCTTCCGCAACGAAATGTACGACGCCTACAAGGCGAACCGGCCACCCCCGCCCGAGGACCTCGTTCCCCAATTTCCGATGATCCGCGACGCGACCCGCGCCTTCTCCCTGCCGTGCATCGAGGAAGCGGGTTTCGAGGCTGACGACATCATCGCCAGCTATACGAAGGCCGCCGTCGCGGCTGGCTGGCACGTCACCATCGTCAGTTCCGACAAGGACCTGATGCAACTCATCCAGCCCGGCGTCGACATGTACGACACCATGAAGAATGAGCGGCGGGGCGCTGACTATGTCATGACCAAGTTCGGCGTGCAGCCGGAGCAGTTGGGCGACGTCCTCGCGCTGATGGGTGACAGCGTCGACAATGTCCCCGGCATCCCCGGCATCGGCCCCAAGACCGCCGCCAAGCTCATCACCGAATATGGCAGTCTGGAAGCCGCGCTCGAAGCCGCCCCGAGCATGAAAAAGTCGAAGATGCAGGAAAACCTCATCGCCCATGCCGACATGGCCCGCCTCTCACGCAGGCTGGTAGCGTTGCACGACGGCATGGACCTGCCAGAACCTCTGGAGGATCTGACGCTCAAGGGTATTCCGCCTGAGCCGCTCCAGACCTTCCTGGAACATCATGGCTTCAAGTCGCTCCTGACCCGCCTCGGCGCGCCCGCCGCCGCCGTCGCGGTCGCGACCGCCGCGCTTGCTGTTACCGAAAGCACGCCGCCCGCCGCTCCGACGCTGGAGGAAGAACCGCCGATCGACCGCAGCCTCTACGAAACGGTGGTGACGGAAGAGGCACTCGACCGCTGGATCGCCGCTGCCCATGCCGAAGGGTTGCTCGCGATCGACACCGAAACCGACATGCTCGACTGCGTGTCCTGCGCGCTCGTCGGCGTCAGCCTCGCGGTTGGCCCAAGCGCGGCCTGCTACATTCCGGTGGGCCACGGGGGCAAGGACATGTTCGCGGAAAAGCCCGAGCAGCTGCCCAAGGACCTTGTGCTTGCAAAGCTCAAGCCGCTGCTGGAGGACGACAGCGTCCTGAAGATCGGCCAGAACCTCAAATATGACCTGACTGTCATGCGCCGCCACGGCATCGAAATCGCACCCTATGACGACACCATCGTCATGAGCTTCGACCTCGACGCCGGGCAAAGCCTGGCGGGCCATGGCATGGACGAAGCGGCAAAGGTGCACCTCAATCACACATGCATCAGCTTCAAGGATGTGTGCGGCACCGGCAAGAACCAGATCAGCTTCGCCGAAGTTCCGCTCGACAAGGCGACCGAATATGCCGCCGAGGACGCTGACGTGACGCTGCGCCTGTGGAAAATCTACAAGAGCCGCATCGCGAACGAAGGCGCAAACCGCGTCTATGAACTGGTCGACCGCCCGCTCGTCGCCGTCATCGCCAGGATGGAGCATGAAGGCATCAAGGTCGATCGCGAAGCCCTCTCCCGCCTGTCTGCCGAATTCACCGCCGAAATCGCCAAGCTGGAGGGCGAGATACACGCCATCGCGGGCCAGCCCTTCGCCATCGGATCGACGCAGCAGCTGGGCGCGATCCTGTTCGACAAGATGGGCTACAAAGGGGGCAAGAAAGGCAAGTCCGGCGCATATTCCACCGACGTCACCATCCTTGAGCAGCTGAAAGCGCAAGGCGCGGAGATCGCGGGAAAAGTGCTCGACTGGCGTCAGCTGTCGAAGCTCAAATCCACGTACACCGACGCGCTTCAGGCGCAGATCAACAAGGATTCAAGCCGCGTCCACACCAGCTACTCGCTGTCCGGCGCGCAGACCGGCCGCCTCTCCTCGACCGACCCCAATCTCCAGAACATCCCGATCCGTACCGAAGTCGGCCGCCAGATTCGCCACGCCTTCGTTGCCGAACCCGGCAATGTGATCCTCGCGGCTGACTATAGCCAGATCGAACTGCGCCTCGCCGCCCATATCGCGGACGTTCCCGCCCTCCGCGAAGCCTTCCTCGCGGGCGAGGACATTCACGCCGCGACCGCCGAGCAATTGTTCGGAGAAGTGAACCGCGACACCCGCAGCCGGGCCAAGACGATCAATTTCGCCATCCTCTACGGCATCTCCCGCTGGGGCCTTGCCGGGCGGCTGGAAATCACCGCCGACGAAGCGCAAGACATGATCAGCCGCTATTACGAGCGCTTCCCGGGCATCAGCCTCTACATCACCGACACGCTCGAGAAGGCGCGCGCGCGCGGCTACACTGAAACGCTCTTCGGCCGCAAAACCTGGTTCCCGCGTATCAAGGCACCGATCCAGCACGAACGCCAGGGTGCCGAACGCGCCGCGATCAACGCGCCGATCCAGGGCACCAGCGCCGACATCATCAAGCGCGCAATGGTCCGCATGGGCCCAGTGCTCGCGGCTGAGGGTCTGCACAATGTGAAGATGCTGCTTCAGGTCCATGACGAACTGGTCTTCGAACTGCCCGAAGCTGATGTGGAACAGGCCAGCACCGTCATCCGTCAGGTGATGGAAACGGCAGCCGAACCGATCGTGAAGCTCAGCGTGCCCCTAGGCGTGGAAATCGGACACGGCCCCAGTTGGGGAGCGGCCCACTAGCCTAACATCGTCATCCGGAGCGGAAGCTGGGATCTCGTGAGCCGGACCCGGCCCTCATCTCAGTTCCCAACCGCAGCGGGACCAATGCAGATCAATTGCGCGCGTAACGATCCTCATAGCGCACAATGTCATCCTCGCCCACATAGGACCCGGTCTGCACCTCGATGAACACCATCGGGATACGCCCCGGGTTCTCGATCCGATGCACTGCCCCCACCGGCACATAGACGGATTGGTTCTCTGACAGCAACTGCACCTCCTCGCCCACCGTCACCTTAGCCGTGCCCTCGACGATGATCCAATGTTCAGACCGGTGGAAATGGCTCTGCAAGCTGAGAGACGCGCCGGGCAGCACGGTGATGCGCTTCACCTGAAAGCGCGAGCCGACCACCAGGCTCTCATACCAGCCCCATGGCCGGTGATCCTTCGGAAATGCCTCCGCCTGCGATGCGCCTTTGCGTTGCAGCGCTTCCACGACCAGCTTCACATCCTGCGTGCGCGACTTGTCTGCGATCAACACCGCATCGTTCATCGCAACCGCGACGATATTGTCGAGACCGAGCCCGACCAACTCCAGCCCCTCGCTTTCCGACCGCAGCAATGTGTCGCGGCAATCCAACGCCGTCGCCGCGCCCGAGAGCGCAACCCCATTGTCATCAGGCTGCGAATGGCTCCAAACGGCGTCCCAACCGCCCAGATCAGACCATTCGGCGTCAAACGGTACGACCGACAGATTGGCCGCCCGCTCCATAATCGCATAATCGATTGCGACGCTTTCCGCCTCTCCCCAAGGTTCCGGGGCCAGCCGCAGGAAGCCGAGATCGCTTTCCGCCTGTTCGACAGCCCCGCGCACAGCCGTGAGGATGCGCGGCGCATGCTGCTCGAAGGCCGCGATCAAATCCTTGGCAGCGAACAGGAAAATGCCCGCGTTCCACAGATAGTCGCCCGTCGCCAGCATCTCTTCCGCCCGGGCCGCGTTGGGCTTTTCAACGAAGCTAGCAAGCTTGATCGGCTCGCCCGTCCCATCGGGCCTGCTGTGCGCCTGAAGATAGCCATAGCCCGTTTCCGGGCGCGTCGGCTTGATCCCGAAAGTCACAAGGTCGCCACCCTGCGCCGCGCCGAGGCCCTTGCCGACAGCTTCATGAAATGCCGACACATCGGGCACGACATGGTCCGAAGGTGCCACCAGCATGACAGCATCCGGCTTGCTCGACACCAGATGCAGCGCCGCGGCCAATATAGCAGGAGCAGTATTGCGCCCTTCCGGCTCGATCAGGATGGCCTGCGGATCGATATTCTCCTTTGCCAACTGCTCGGCGATGATGAAGCGGAACAGCGAGTTGGTAAGGACCAGCGGCCGACCAAAGGAAAATTTCTCAGCCTTGCCGGAAAGACGCCGTGCGACCGACTGGAACAATGTCGTTTCGCCCAGCAGCGGCACGAACTGCTTGGGATAGGATTTGCGCGACAACGGCCAAAGGCGAGTGCCAGACCCCCCGGCGAGAATGACGGGGGTGACCTCCATCTGAGGTGCATTGCTTATCGACATTAAAATCCTGGCCGCGAAGTGGAACTGAAGGAAAGCTCTAAAGGATCAGCGGCCAGAGGCAAGCGCTTCAAAAAAGGGACGGCGCAACGGCCGTCCTAATCGAACAGTTCTTCCAGGAAGCTCTTCTTGCGCTTCTTCTGATAATATCGGCCATCGTCACGATAATCGCGATCAGGCCGATAATGAGGCTGCTGAGGCGGTGGCGCTGCGGTGGCCGTCCCCGACCGCTCGATGATCTTGTCGAGTTCACCCCGGTCCAACCACACGCCCCGGCATTGCAGGCAATAGTCAATCTCCACCCCCTGCCGGTCCGTCATCGATAGTCCGACATGACAGACCGGGCAGAGCATCGCCGACACGGCTTCGGGCGTGCGCATCATTATTCCCGTTCGCCCGTCAGGCTCAGCAGCATCTGGAACAGGTTCACGAAATTCAGGTACAGCGACAGCGCGCCCATCACCTGCATCTTCTGCGCGACCTCATGACCGGCATAGTAGAAATATTCCGACTTGATGCGCTGCACGTCCCAGGCGGTCAGGCCGGTGAAGACCACGACGCCGATGATCGAGATCACCATCTGCATGGCCGAAGAGCCGATGAAGATGTTGATGAGGCTGGCGACCAGGATACCGATCAGGCCCATGATCAGGAATGACCCCATCTTCGACAGGTCACGCCCGGTGGTATAGCCCCACAGCGCCATCGCAAGGAACATCACCGCCGCCGAGAAAAAGGCCTGCGCTATGCTGGCGCCTGTGAAGACCAGGAAAATGCTGGCCAACGACACACCCATGACGGCCGAGAAGGCCCAGAAAGCCGTCCGCGCGCCAGCCGTAGTCATCTTTTCGATGCGAAAGCTGAAGAAGAACACGAACGCCAGCGGCGCGAAGATCGCCACCCACTTCAGCGGCGTATTGAAGATCGCGGCGGCCAGCGCTGGCGTATTGCCGATAAAGGCAGCGACCAAGCCAGTGATGACCAAGCCGATCCCCATGTTGCGGAAGACGCCCAGCATGTGACTGCGCAGCCCGGCGTCATGTTGCGCCGCCTGCGTCGTCCCATAATTTGGTGTACGAACGGGATTGTTCACGGCGTAAAAACTCCATCCTTCAAAACAAACTTCTGATTGGATCGAGTGGCCCGGCGCGGTCTTCGTGGAGCTTTGAGGGGGGATAAAGCCCACGAACCTGCACCGAGCGCACTCGATGCGGTCCGACATCACGATTGGATTATCCAACCGCCAGAGGGGCCCGGCCCGCACAAGCAATATTGGAGGTCGAACGCATGAAGGCAAGAGATCGGCCCGCTGGAAACAATTTGTTACAATGGAATAATAGATATTGATTATCATTCTCATACAAAGATAAGGTGAAGCATGGCCCCCCTTTTTCTTCTCGCCGCCGCGCAATTGACGCCTCCGCACCCCATCAACGCAGCTGATTGGATCAGAGAAGAAGATTATCCTCCAACCTCCCTGCAAGTGGCGGAGCGGGGCTATTTTCTCGCCCATATCACGACATCTTTGTCCGGAATGCCGTTACGGTGCGATCCTGTCCGCCCATCGGCCTTCTCCCGATCCGTTTGTGAAACGGTTATGCAGCGTGCCCGTTTCAGTCCGGCGATGGACAGGAAAGGGCAAGCCACGACGGGCCTGTATCTTCACCGGATCACCTTCCGCATTCCCGCGAAAAACCTGCCGCCTGCGCCGCCAAAACATGTCGTGGCGCTGACCGTGGGCCGGTTGCCTTCCGGATCGCCAGATCCGGCGGATATTCGCGTTGCACTTGAGGTCTCTGCCGATGGACGAATTGCCGATTGCGCGCCCCTGCCCGGCGGCTCGTCCCCACTTCAAGAACTTGGACAGCTGGGCGCTATCGCCTGCCGTCAGCTGACGCAAAGCTACAATCCACCTGTCGCCTACGATGGCCAGAGCCAACCGGTCTCATCCATCCAATCCGTCCTCATCCGTTTTCAAACTTCTCGCTTGCTGAAGAAATAGCGCTTATCAAGCGATAGTCCGCTGTTGACCCCCGATGCGGTTCGCGACATGGCTTCACCATGCCCCATGATCAGCATGCCGACGCCCCGCTGCGCCTGTTCAACAGCCTTACCCGCGCCGTCGAACCTTTTGCCCCGATCGACCCCGGCCATGCGCGCGTCTACAGTTGCGGCCCGACCGTCTACAACTACGCCCATCTCGGCAATCTGCGCGCTTATGTGTTCACTGACACGCTGCGCCGTACATTGCTGTGGAAAGGCATGCACGTCACCCACATCATCAACATCACCGATGTCGGGCACCTGACCAGCGACGCAGACGCGGGCGATGATAAAATGGAGGCTGCCGCCCGCGCTCAGGCAAAAAGCATCTGGGACATAGCGGCGCATTATACCGACGCGTTCAAGCAGAACATTGCGGACCTCAACATCATCGAGCCAAGCGAATGGACGGTCGCCACCGACTATGTGCCGCAGATGATCGAGTTCGCGAAGAAGATCGCCCCTGCGCATTGCTACGAACTGGAAAGCGGCCTCTATTTCGACAGCAGCAGCGTGCCCGATTACGGCGCCCTGGCTGGCGGGCGGGACGACGCCGCCCACGCCCGGATCGATCCAGTCGCGGGCAAGCGCAATCCGTCCGACTTCGCCATCTGGCGCAAGTCCCCACCCGGGGAGCAGCGGCAGATGGAGTGGGACAGCCCTTGGGGCAAAGGTGCGCCGGGCTGGCACCTTGAATGCTCGGTAATGAGCGAGGCGCGCCTTGGCCATCCGTTCGACATCCACACCGGCGGCATCGACCATCGCGAAATCCACCATCCCAACGAGATCGCACAAAATCAGGCCTACTGCGGCTGCACCGACGCCCAGCCCGGCTTCACTGGCGCGCGCTGGTGGATGCACAACAACTTCCTGGTCGATCGCCAGGGCAAGATGAGCAAGTCGAAGGGCGGCTTCACCACCCTCTTCTCGCTGATCGACGCGGGCGTCCATCCGCTCGCCTATCGCCTGCTATGCCTTGGCGCTCATTATCGCAGCGAACTGGAATTCAGCCCGGAAAGCGTCGGCGCGGCCCTCACCCGTCTCAAGCGGCTGGTGATGGCTGTCGAGAGTCTCAAAGCGCGAGCAGAGGGCGTGACCTGGCAGTCTCCGCGCCTCGACTATCTTCGCACCAACCTGCACCCCAAGCTTTCTCCGCTACTCGAACAATTTGACTCAGCGATCAGCGACGACCTAATGATGCCTCGCGCCCTGCCCCTTCTGGAAGAAGCCATTGCGCTCAAGAAGGTGCCGGTGGATGAAAAGCTCTGCCTCGTCGCCGCCTTTGATCAAGCCCTAGGCCTCAACCTTCTCGAGCTTAGCCGGGCGGACTTGCGTATCATGCCCAAGGGCGCGCAGATCACGCCTGAAGAGATTGAAGCGGAATTGGACCGTCGTCAGTCCGCGCGCGCCGCCAAGGATTTCGTCCTGTCCGACGAGATCAGGGACCTTTTGATCGCTCGTGGAGTGGAGGTCATGGACGGCGACCCGCTGCGCTGGGATTGGCGGCTGGAACTAGGGTAAAGCCCTTATTTACCATATAGTTACGAAACCGTTATGATGCGGTGGGCCGTGCCGCGATTGCGCTTGTCCGGCTGGACAGGATCATGGCGGAAGGGCACCATCGACCCATGAAATTGCAACTCGCAGCGGCGCTGCTTCTTTCGGCTGTAAGCCCCGTTGCCGCGTCCCCGGTAGCTGCGCAGAATTTCATGTTCGAAACTGGCAGCACATTGCTTGCCAAGTGCCGCAACAAGGCGCCCGAATATGCACTGGCTTGCACCGCCTACATCGTCGGGGCGGTGGATGGCATCAAGAAAGACGTGTTCATCGGCCGCGCGCTCCCCAATTGCTGGCCCGACAGGATGCAAGCCGAAGAAGTGCGAAAGATCGTCGTTGCCTATCTCCAACGCTATCCTGACCAGCGCAACGCGCCCGCTTCGGTTCTGGTCAGCGTGGCCTTGAACGGACACTATCCGTGCGAGAAATGACGCCGCGATAGGGCGGGTGGAGAGGCTGCGGCTTTACCAAGCCCATATCGCTTCGTGCCCGCCGCGCCTCAGCGCCACCCCTTGCCCTCCGCCGCTGGTATAAACTTGCTTTAGCCCCTACATCAGCGTAGGGGCGGCCCCTATTTCTGTAGCTTTGGGAGAAAAGACGTGACGGCGAAGTGGACGCCGGAAAGCTGGCGCGAGCATAAGGGCATTCAGATGCCCGTCTATCGTGACGCACAGGCGCTTGCCGCCGTGGAGGGTCAGCTCAGCCAGTTTCCCCCGCTCGTCTTTGCCGGCGAAGCGCGCAACCTGAAGGCTGAACTCGCCAAGGTCACGACCGGCGAGGCATTCCTGCTGCAAGGCGGCGATTGCGCCGAAAGCTTCGCCGAGTTTCACCCCAACAACATTCGCGACACTTTCCGCGTGCTGTTGCAGATGGCGGTGGTGCTGACCTTTGCGTCCAAGCTGCCGGTGGTGAAGGTCGGCCGCATGGCGGGCCAGTTCGCCAAGCCGCGCTCGGCAGATACGGAAACGATCGGCGGCGTGGAACTGCCCAGCTATCGCGGCGACAATGTCAACGACATCGGCTTCACAGCAGAGTCGCGTGAGCCCGATCCGGAACGCATGATCCGCGCCTACAACCAGTCGGCCGCGACGCTCAACCTGCTGCGCGCCTTCTCGACGGGCGGCTATGCGAGCTTGGACCGTGTCCATGGCTGGATGCTGGATTTCATGGGCCGCAGCCCGCTGGCCGCGAAGTTCGACGCCGTCGCTGACCAGATCGGTGCGGCGCTCGACTTCATGCGCGCCTGCGGCCTTTCGCCCGAAACCGTGCCGCAGCTTGGCGGGACCAGCTTCTACACCAGCCATGAAGCGCTGCTGCTCCCCTATGAGCAAGCGCTGACCCGGCAGGATTCGCTGACCGGCGACTGGTACGACACGTCCGCGCACATGCTCTGGATCGGCGACCGCACGCGGTTCGAAGGGTCGGCGCATGTCGAATATCTACGCGGCATCGGCAATCCGATCGGCATGAAGTGCGGCCCGAGCCTGGAGCCCGACGCGCTGATCCGCCTGCTCGACATCCTGAACCCCTCGCGTGAGGCCGGGCGCATCACCCTTATCACGCGCTACGGCCATGACAAGATCGAGGCGGGCCTGCCCAAGCTCGTTCGCGCGGTCATGAAGGAAGGTCATCCTGTCGTCTGGTCCTGCGACCCGATGCACGGCAACGTCATCAAGGCGGCCAATGGCTACAAGACGCGGCCCTTCGATCGCATTCTGGCCGAAGTGCGCGGCTTCTTCGCCGTGCACCGCGCCGAAGGCAGCTTCGGTGGCGGCATCCATGCCGAGATGACCGGGCAGAATGTGACGGAGTGCACCGGCGGCGCCATCGCCATCACCGACGAGGGCCTTGCCGATCGTTACCACACCCATTGCGACCCGCGCCTCAACGCGGCGCAGAGCCTCGAACTCGCATTCCTGCTCGCGGAGATGCTGAACGAGGAACTGAAGGAACGCCGCGCCGCGGCCTGATCCATTCGTCGAAACAGGAAAATCCCGCCGGTCATCTCCGGCGGGATTTTTCATAAGGTCCGCGCGTCTGTCACGACAGCGTCACTAACCTATGATTGTCCGCTTGCTTTGGCGGGTCAAAGCCGTAGCTTTCACCCATGGCAAAGGAACCGGCATTGGCGACCATCGCCGTTTACAGCCTCAAGGGTGGCGTGGGTAAGACCACTTTCGCGATCAATCTCGCCTGGGCATCCGCCACCATCTCGCGGCGACGCACTTTGCTGTGGGACCTCGATCCGCAAGCCGCGTCCAGCTGGCTGATCTCCACCGACAGGCAGAGCCGCGATGCTGCCCAGGCGATCTTCAGCAAGGATGTGGAGGTCCGCAAGCTCATCCAGCCTTCGACCGTTCCCGGCCTTGACCTCATCGCCGCCGACACGTCCCTGCGCAGCCTGGACCATCTCTTCCGGGAAATGGATAAAAAGAAGCGGCTCGCCAAGCTGATCGACAGCTTAGGCCGGGATTATGACCGCATCATCCTAGATTGCCCGCCCGGCCTTACGGAAACCAGCGAGCAGGTGCTGCGCGCCGCCGACATGATCGTCATCCCGGTCATCCCGTCCCCCCTGTCGCAACGGGCCATGGGTGAAGTCGCCCGCTACCTCGTCCAGCGCGGCGGATCGCATGCGCCGATCCTGCCCGTCTATTCGATGGTCGACCGCCGCCGCGCCCTCCACCGGAAAGCGCTGGAGGAACAGCCCGGCTGGGCCGCCATCCCGATGGCGAGCCTGGTCGAACAGATGACCGTGCAGAGAAAGCCTCTAGGCTCCTTCGCTGCATCATCGCCGCCAGCGCAGGCCTTCGCGGCCTTGTGGACCACAGTCGAGCGGCAATTGTCCAAGGCTTGAGCCCAGCCGGGGCAGCGGCGCGCTGGCAGGTCCGATCAAACTGGCTGGACGCTCCAATCCGCGTAGGACCGGGGAGGCAGGCCGAAAGGCTCCAAGCGCTTGTTTTCCGCCGAAGTTCACAGTGTATGCGCGCGCGTACCCGCGCGCGCGTGTAGGTGAGGGCGCGATATACCTGACATTTCAAAGACGCACGGCGATTAGGCTCTCCGGCAGGAAATAGGACAGGGAAAAATCGCGCCCTGTTGGAGAAATAGGATGGTTTTTGGATATGGATGTGGCTGTTGGGTGACACTTGGCCATGAGACAGGCGTGGTCATCATGCTGCATAGTGAAAGGTCCGGGAGCGACCAACCTTAGCGATTCATGAGCACTCGAGCAGTGTGTGAAAGGAGACCGGTAACTCTCACGGATCCAAGTAATTCCAGAGCGTGCGGGCAATGCCGATTTTTGCCGCTCATTTAGGCTTACGCGTCAAGGTTAACTTCTACGCGCGGCCTTGATTACGTGCGGCGCAAAGCTAATAAATGCCAGAAATATAGTTGGAGAGGTTTATGGGGCTTAGGGGCGTAGATCGCGTTGTAATCGCAGTACATAACTTGGAGAAGTCGAAGCGCCAGTATAGTGAACTATTAGGTGCCACTTTCATGGATGCTGATTGGACGGGGGAGCCTTTCGGTATCAATGTCGCCATCTCTTGGGATGCGGGGATCGAGTTGTGCGCGCCGATGGCGGGCCGAGAAGAGGATAGCGCAGTGTCGCAATTTCTTGCTCGCCGTGGAGAAGGCATTTTGACCGTCTGCTTCGGCGTCGATGATGCGGACGCGGCGCATAAGCGGGCATCGGATCGTGGCTATGGCTGTGTTAACTCATTGGACTACACACAAGAGGAAATTGATCAGCATCTTGATGGTCTGTTCAACCGATACCAAGAGTTCTTCTTAGATGCGCATTCCAGCTGCGGCTTTGGTGTCGCTCTTGTCCGGATCGATCCTAAGCAGCAGCCATAAGGTCATGCCCCAAGCGGGGCTCATAAGAATTTGATTCCGGATAGCGCACCACCTTCCTCGTTCACAACGCGACGGCGGCTTCCTCTGCTTGCCATCGCATTGCGGAGGCTCCGCTAACCACCCATCTTCGTCATCCCGCACAGACGAGCACGACGGCATTTTAGGCGGAAGACTTCCACATCAGCCGGTCTCAGCTGCCCATCCTTCGATGACCTGGAGCGCCAGCCCGCGCCATATCAATCTGGCGCGACCTGCCCGTAGGCAGGCCCTGCTCAGGCCGCGATGTCGTAGGGCCTGATCTCACCTGTCAGATACAGGTTGCGCGCCTTCGACCGGCTCAATTTGCCCGAACTGGTGCGCGGCAAGGTGCGCGGCGGGACCAGTTCGACGACGCAGTTCATGCCGGTGATCGCCCGCACCCGCTCGCGAATCTGGTCGCGCAGCCGCGTGCGCTCGTCATTGTCGGACGTGCGGCAGTGCACCAGCACGGCGGGCGCTTCTTCGCCGCCCGGCGTCGTGATGGCGAAGGCGGCGATGTCGCCCTGCTTGAAGCCTGGCAACTGCTCCACCGCCCATTCGATATCCTGCGGCCAGTGGTTCTTGCCGTTGATGATGATCATGTCCTTGGCGCGACCAACGATGTACAGATAGCCATCGCTCAGATAGCCCATGTCGCCGGTGTCGAGCCAACCGTCCACCATGCAGGCGTCAGTCGCTTCCTGATCGCGGAAATAGCCCACCATCAGCGAAGGCCCGGTGGTCCACACCTTGCCGATCTGCCGTTCGCCGAGCGGCGCGCCATCTTCGTCGCGGATTTCCACGATCATGTCGCGCGCAGGCCTGCCGCAGTTGACGATCGACCGGAAGCGCTGCGGCCGTCCCTCGGTCGCGTCGCCGCCGGAGAGATCGGTTTCCTCGACCAGTTCGACGATGATGCCCTCGCCGGGCGGCATGATGGTGACCGCCAGCGTAGCTTCGGCCAAGCCATAGCTCGGCAGGAACGCCTTTGGCGAGAAACCCGCGTCGGCGAACGCATCGACGAAGCTCTGCATCACGTCAGGCCGAATCATGTCCGCACCATTGCCCGCAAGGCGCCAGCGCGACAGGTCGAACCGGTCCTGCGCCTTCGTCTGACTCGACATGCGCCGCGCGCAGATGTCGTAACCGAAAGTCGGCGAATAGCTGATCGAGGTGCCTTCGTTGCGGCTGATCAGGTCCAGCCACGCCAGCGGACGGCGGGCGAAATCCTCGGTCTTCATATAGTCGGTCGACACCTGGTTCGCGACCACCGACAGGAAGCAGCCGACCAAGCCCATGTCATGATACCAGGGCAGCCAGCTGATGCAGCGATCGCTGTCCTGCACCTGCATGCCATGACTGTGCGCGGCAAGATTGCTCAGCAGCGCATGGTGCGTCACAGCCACGCCATGGGGGAAGCGGGTCGAACCGCTGGAATATTGCAGATAGGCGATCTCGTCGCCCCTCGCCTGCGGCAGATCGCAAGCCACGGCCTCGCGCGCGATGAAATCCTCGAAAGCGATGCTCTCGACATTCTTCTGCCGCCCGGACTCGCCCGCCATCTCCTCCAGTTCCTTGGGGAAGAGGAACAGCATCGGGTCGCAGCTATCCAACTGGACGTTCAGCTGGTCGATATAGCTTTCCTTGCCGCCGAAGCTGGTGGGCAGCGGCAGCGGCACCGGCCAGGCGCCCGCATAGACGATCCCGAAGAACAGTTGCGCGAAATCCGCCCCAGTTTCCGCGACCAGCGCCACGCGGTCCTCTGGCTTGACGCCATGGGCGATCAGCCGCTGAGCGCAAGCGATCGCGTCGTCGCGCAGTTCCGAAAAAGGATAAGGCCGCGCCAGATTGCCGCGCGCATCATGGAAGTTCAGGCCGCGCCGCCCGCTCGCCGCATAATCGAGCGCCTCGCCCAGGGTCTCGAAATCGGAGAAGCGCCGAGGCAGGCTGTCTTCGGTCGGCGTCGGTGCCATCATGCTCTGCGAACCCGTCATATTGGCGTCACCCGATTGTCTTCATCTTGTCTTCCGGCGGGGCCGCTATCATCTTTGAAGCAGCGATGCACCGGATAGTTGCATTCCAGCGTCGCTTTCTACAGCATAAGGCGCGGTAAAATTCCGGCCCCACTGTGGCATAATCAAGGCGGCGCTTGCATAAACCATTGCCATGAAGATGCGGACATGACCGGTAGACGCCCCCGATTGCCTCTGGATGGCGACAGCTTGCGCGATCTGGCGCTGCGCTATGTCAGCCGCTTTGCAACAAGCCGCGCGAAGCTGCTCGCCTATCTCAATCGCAAGCTACAGGAACGTGGATGGGATGGCGAAGACCCGCCCGCGCCGGAGCGGCTCGTCGAACGGCTTGCGGAACTGCGCTATGTCGATGACCGCAGCTTTGCCGTCATGAAAAGTGCTGCGCTTACCCGTCGGGGCTATGGCGCGCGGCGGGTAGCGCAGACGCTCCGTGCCGACGGCATCGCCGATGCGGACAGGGAAGAAGCGGACACGCAGCTTTCCAACGACAGCTGGGACGCGGCCGATCGATTCGCTCGCCGGAAGCGCCTCGGCCCCTATGCCGCCGCGCCAGCCGATCCCAAGCAGCGCGACAAGGCCCTGGCCGCCTTCCTGCGGGCGGGGCATGGTTTCGAGACGGCGCGCCGCTGGATCGACGCGGCTCCGGGGGAACCGCCCGAACGCGACCAGTGACGGCCTGAGGCGAAATCTATGGCGCTCCTCTTCCGCTTTGGGCTAGCAGCGGGGCATGAGGATCGCTCTTCCCCTTCTCGTCGGCTTGCTGGCTGGCTGCTCCCCGACCCAGCCTAAGGCGGAGAAAGCCGCCAGCGCCGCAGCCCGGCAAGACAACCTGTTGCCGCTCGAAATCCGGACGAAGGGCGGCAGCCACCGCTTCGCCGTGGAAACCGCGGTCACGCCGCAGCAGCAGGAAAAGGGCCTGATGTTCCGCAAGTCGCTGGATGCGGACGGCGGCATGCTGTTCCCCATGACGCCGCCGCGCACCGCCAGCTTCTGGATGAAGGACACGCTGATCCCGCTGGACATGCTCTTCATCCGGACCGATGGCACAATAGCCTTCATCGCCGCCAACGCCGCGCCCTATTCACGCGTGCCGGTTTCCGCCGGGGTTCCGGTGACCGCCGTCCTTGAACTGCGGGGCGGACGCGCCGCTGAACTCGGCATTTCCGAGGGGGATAGCGTATCCTGGGGCAGTTGCGTCGATCCCGCGATCAAGAGCCCCGGCGAGCTTGATTTCTGCCCCTCGCGCGCGCGCTGACGCCATATCCGCCTTGCCAATGCCCCACGGCAGGCGCTAAGCGCTTGGCGCATGGGAATCCTGGCCAAGATCTTCACCTGGTGGAATGGCGCGACCATCGGCACCGCATTTTACACTTCCCGCAAGGGCAAGAAGGTGGGCGAAGACCATCAGGGCAACATCTATTATGAAGGCGGCACGGACGTGCACGGCCGCACCCGCCGTTGGGTGATCTACAACGGCAATAACGACGCCAGCCGCGTGCCCGCAGAATGGCACGGCTGGCTCCATCACACCATTGAGGGGACGCCGGAAAGCTTCCTTCCCCCGCCGCGCATATGGGAACGCGATTTCACGCCCAACGCGACTGGCACACCCAATGCCTACCGCCCGACCGGCGCGCTGGAAAAGGGTGCGCACCGTCAGCGTGCAACCGGCGACTATGAAGCGTGGAGCCCTGACGCATCATGAGCCTGCGCCCGGCGGGGGCGGTCCTGCCGATCCTGCCCTTTGCGTTGCTGCTGTCACTGGCGGCCTGCGGCGACAATGAGCCGCCGACTGAAAATCGCACCGGTCCGGTGAAGATCGAAGGGCAAAAGATCCGCAATGGCGGGTCCGATGCCTTGCCAGGGACCCCGATGGCGGAGCGGGTGGCCGTGATCGGACTGCTCAACAAGCGTAACGGCATAACGACCGACCTCATGATGAAGCCCGGCGACGCCTTGCGCCTGGGCGACGCCATCGTCCGGCTACAAGCCTGCGAAACCAGCGCGCCGTGGGAAAATGTCCAGGAAACCGGCGCCTTCGTCCAACTCGACGTACGCAGTACCGCCGACAACAAGTGGCGCCGCAATTTTTCGGGCTGGCTGTTCAAGGAGCGGCCTGAACGCAATGTCGTGCAGCATCCGATTTACGATGTCTGGGTGAGAAGCTGTACGATGTCCTGGCCCGAAAGCGGCCCCGATACGGTCAAGCTGGGTAGCAAAGGCGAACCCCCTGCCGCTGCGTCGCCCGCCAGCGGGGCAAATGCCAGTTCCGCCCAGGCTCCCGAACCGCCAGCCAATGCTGACGAACGCCCAGCACCGAGCGGCACTTCACCGAGCGCACCTGCCAGCAGCGCAAGATAGTCCTTCTGGCTGATCTCTATGGCGCCCAGGGACCGGAGATGTTCGGTCATGAACTGGCAATCCAGGAGGGTAAAGCCGGAAAAGCGCATCCGTGCGGTAAGCCACGCTAAAGCGACCTTCGACGCGTCGGTCCTTCGCGACACCATGCTCTCGCCGAAAAATGCCTGGCCAAGTGCGACCCCGTAAAGCCCACCGACCAGTTCATCGCCGTCCCAAACCTCGATCGAATGGGCAAAGCCGATGTCGTGCAAATGCCGGTATGTCTGTTCAATCTCCCTGTTGATCCATGTCGAAGGCCGGTCCTCCGCCGCCTGTGCGCACAGTGATACAATTCCGCCAAAGTCGCGATTGGCCGTCACGCGAAATCTGTCACGGCGGATCGTCCGGGCCAGTGAATGGGACATGTGAAAGCCATGAAGCGGCATGATCGCCCGCCGCTTGGGCTCGATCCAATAGACCTCCTCCGCATCCCGATCATCGGACATGGGAAACACGCCGATGGCATAGGCCTGCAACAGAACCAGGGGATCGATCGTCATTGGAAGAAGACTTAGCGAGAGGGGAGGCGCTGCGCCAGAGGGGGTTTACCATTCTCAAGGCGGGTCAGCAGATGATGGGGACCAGCAACACCTGGGTGGCCTGTTTCGGGTCGGTGAGTAGCAGCCATTCCCCCTCCCGCAGGCGGGAGGGGGTCAGGGGGTGGGCCAGCGCAACGGCGGGAGATTGTTCTTGAACAGCGCCCCGGAAGCTCGCTGCGCTCGCGCCCACCCCTAGCCCCTCCCGCCTGCGGGAGGGGAAGAATCCCAACATATCACCCGTTCAATAATCGCCCTCATCATCCCTACCCGCCCGAACGAACCTCAGCACCCCTGCCATCAGCGCGCGCCCGCCATTATCGCTGGGATGCTTCTCACCATCCAGCACCGGAACCTCATCGAAGTCGAAGGGGCTCATTCCTTCGAGGCATGCGACGTTCACGCCATATTCGTTCGCATTGGAGCGGCGCTGGTGATGGGTGTAGATCCCGCACCGCGAGCAGAAGAAGTGCTCGGCTGCTCCTGTATTGAAACGATAGCTGGTAAGCATGTCCGCGCCTCGCACGACATGTAGACCATCGAGCTTTGCCGACACCGCTACGGCACCCCGCATACGGCAAAATGAGCAGGTGCAACGCCGGGCGCTGTCAATGCCATTGCTCAGTTCAACCTCAAACCCGACCGCGCCGCAATGGCATTGGCCAGAATGTCTGTTTGGGTTCGACATCGCCACCTCCCTCAATATGTGAGACGACCCAATAAACGAAAAAGGGCGAGCCTTGCAGCCCGCCCTCTTGCATCCTGCCTGAGGCAGCGTCTTAGTAAACGCGTGCCTTGGGCTTGATATATTCCGCTTCGTCCGTGAGCGTATAGTCGTGCACCGGGCGGTAATCGAGCGACACCTTGCCGCCCTTGCCACCCCAGCCCTCGAACCAGCTGACGGTGTGCTTCATCCAATTTTCATCGTCGCGGTTCGGGAAGTCCTCATGCGCATGCGCACCGCGGCTTTCCTTGCGATTTTCCGCGCTGACCATGGTGCAGACCGCCTGGGACATGAGATTGTCCAGTTCCAGCGTCTCGATAAGGTCGGTGTTCCAGATCAACGAGCGGTCGCTGACCGCCACATCAGCCAAGCTGGCATTGACCTGCGCCATCTTGGTGACGCCCTCGCTCAGCAGCGCGCTGTCGCGGAACACGGCGGCATGCTTCTGCATGGTGTGCTGCATTTCAAGGCGGATCTTCGCCGTCGGCGAGCCGCCCTTGGCGTTGCGATAATGGTCGAGACGCGAAAGCGCCAGATCGGCCGCATCGGTCGGCAGCGGACGGTGCGAGCCATTGGGCTTGATCGTTTCCTTGAGGTGCAGGCCCGTAGCGCGGCCGAACACGACGAGGTCGATCAGCGAGTTGGAACCGAGGCGGTTCGCGCCATGGACCGACACGCAGGCCGCTTCGCCGACTGCATAGAGGCCCGGCACGACGACTTCCGGATCATCGCCGACCTTCGTCACCACCTGGCCATGATAGTTACAGGGGATGCCGCCCATATTATAATGGACGGTCGGGGTCACAGGCAGCGGCTGGCGCGTAAGGTCAACGCCCGCGAAGATTTTGCCGCTTTCGGTGATGCCAGGCAGACGCTCGGCCAGCACCTTGGGATCGATATGGTCGAGGTGCAGGTAGATGTGATCCTTGTTCGGACCCACGCCGCGTCCTTCGCGCATTTCCATCGCCATCGAGCGCGACACCACGTCACGCGACGCAAGATCCTTCGCCGAGGGAGCATAGCGCTCCATGAACCGCTCGCCTTCGGAGTTGGTGAGGTAGCCGCCCTCGCCGCGCGCGCCTTCGGTGATCAGCACGCCCGCGCCGTAGATGCCGGTCGGGTGGAACTGAACGAACTCCAAATCCTGGAGCGGCAGACCCGCGCGCAGCACCATGCCGCCACCGTCGCCGGTGCAGCTATGTGCCGAGGTGGCGGAGAAATAGGCGCGGCCATAGCCGCCCGTCGCCAGCACGACCGCATGGCTGCGGAAGCGGTGGATCGAGCCATCTTCCATGCAGATGGCGATCACGCCACGGCATTCGCCATTTTCCATGATCAGGTCGATGGCGAAATATTCGATGTAGAAGTCCGCGTCATATTTCAGGCTCTGCTGGTACAGAGCGTGCAGCATGGCGTGGCCAGTACGGTCGGCGGCCGCGCAGGTGCGCTGCACTGGCGGGCCGGCGCCCATATTCTGCATATGGCCGCCGAACGGACGCTGGTAGATCGTCCCATTCTCGTTGCGGCTGAACGGCACGCCGGCATGTTCCAGCTCGATCACGGCCGCAGGCGCTTCACGCACCATATATTCGATCGCGTCCTGGTCGCCCAGCCAGTCCGACCCCTTGACGGTGTCGTACATATGCCAGGTCCAGTGGTCGGGCGAGTTGTTGCCGAGCGACGCGGCGATGCCGCCCTGCGCCGCGACTGTGTGCGAGCGGGTCGGGAACAGCTTGGTGATGCAGGCGGTCTTCAGGCCCGCTTCGGCGCTGCCCATGGTCGCGCGCAGGCCCGATCCGCCCGCGCCCACCACGACGGTGTCGTAGGTGTGGTCGATGATCTTATAGGCTTCGGTCATTACTTGACGACCCCCGTGAGCGCGATCTTGGCGATCGCGAAGATGCCAGCGGCGGCGCCAGCAATAGTGTAGAAGTTGAGCAGCAGGATGGCGAAGAAGTTCAGCCCCTTGTCGTGAACATAATCCTCCAGCATCACCTGCATGCCAAGGCGAAGGTGCCAAAAGACACTGACGAGCATCAGCATCAGCGGCACGGCGACGAGCGGATTGGCGATCCAGTTGCGGACGCTCTCATAATCCAGGCCCGGCAGGCTGACGAGGCTGAAGATCAGCCACAGCACCAAGAGCAGATTGCTGACCGACGTATAGCGATGCGTCAGCCAATGGCTTGCGCCGTGGCGCACCGAGCCCAAGCCACGAACGCGGCCGATTCCGGTTCCCGTTCCCATCAGAATTTCCCCGCGAAGATAAAGGCCCACAGCGCGACGGTGGCCAGTGTCGATAGAAACGGGATCACCAGCGCCCACCGCTTGTTGGTGTTGAGTTCATAGCCCGCGCCCAGGTCCAGCACCCAGTGGCGGATGCCCGACATCATATGCTGAAAGAAGAACCAGCTGATGCCGACCATCACCAGATAGCCCAGGGGCGAGGTGGCGCAGTTGATGAAGCTTGCATAGGCTTCCGGCCCGATCGCCGCCGCCATCAGCCACCATACAACCCCCATCACACCAACGGTTGCAAGACCGTTGCCGGTCACGCGGTGCAGGATGGAGATCGCCATGTGCGGCCCCCATTTCCAGATCGTCAAATGCGGCGAGAGCGGCCGGCTCGTGGTTCGCGCCATATCTACCTACGTCCCTGATGCTTGTCCCTGATTCCCGTCCCCTTAGGCACGATCGGTCAAGAGGGCAAGCCGCGCTGGCCGCGCGGGCGGGCGATCTCGGCTAAGAACTGATTAACCAGATCGCGCTATGACCTCGGACACGAACAAGACAATTGAGGTTTGCCGCATATGACGTCCGTCGCACCAGCGAAGAGCGCAATGATCGCCAGCATGGCCGAAATCGATCCAACCGGCGAATTGGCCGCGGGACTGCGCGAAATTCGTGACCTGATAGGCGACGCCTCGTCGGTCGTGGCCCGCACCTTTTTCGACAGCTATATGGACCAGTCGCATCTGCGCAGCACGCTGGCCGCTTCAACGATCGCGAAGATCGAGACCGAAGCGCATGAATATGTCCGGCAGAAGCTCAGCTTTTATGAAGCAGGCAGCTGGGCGGGCAGTTGCATTGCTTGTGTGCGGCTGGCTCGCAAGCGCGGCTTGCCGCTGGGTGTCGTCCTGACGGCGGTATCGGAAGCCAACAAGAAGCTGACGAGCCTCATTTGGCAAAAGGCTGCGGATGACGCCACTCGCCAGCGGCTGGTGAATATCATCACGATGGTCAGCATGGTCGACGCCAGCATGATGACAAACGCCTTCGCCGGCGACGAAGCCGAAGCGCAACGCAACGAGCGCCAGCGTATCGGCACCCTTTTCGAACAACGGATCATGGGCGAGATCGACGGCGCTTCGCATCTGGGCGAATCGCTTCGTGAACAGGCGAAGGACGCCTCCGCCGCCACGCGCGGCATGCTCGGCAAGGCCTCTGAAGTCGCTGCGGCGGCTGAACAGTCGGCCATTGCGATGCGGGAAGCGGCGCGTACTTCGGCGGGTCTCATCCGCGCGATCGAGGACGCCCGCACCGAGGTGGAGAGCGCCGCCGACGTCGCCCAGCGCGCTGCCCGCCAATCGGGGGATGCGGTGACGATGTCCGCCACCTTGTCGGAACATGCCAAATCGATCGAATCGATCCTTGGCCTGATCCGCGACATTGCGGGCCAGACGAACTTGCTTGCCCTTAACGCCACGATCGAAGCAGCCCGCGCAGGCGACGCGGGACGCGGCTTTGCTGTCGTTGCGCAGGAAGTGAAGAGCCTCGCCAACCAGACAGCGCGTGCCACCGACGAGATTGCAGGCAAGATCGCCGATATTCAGGCTTCGACGCGGCAGTCGGTGGAAACCAACGAGCGGATTCGCGATACGGTCGGCGAAGTACAGTCGAGCGCCGATCGCATCCGCCACGCAATGGATGCGCAGGCGCAGACGGTCACCATGATCACCGCCGCTGTCGACGAGACGGCGCTGGCGGCGGACTCCATGTCGAGCACCATTTCCGCGATCCGTCAGGATACGGAGGTCGTCGCTTCGGAAATCGACCAGCTGGAACGCGGCTTCATGAGCGTCGAAGGCAAGCTTGCCAGCCTGCGCGCCGCATCGTCCGATTTCGGACGGCAAGTGGCTTGACCCACTTCTCCCCCCCCCCCCCCGCAGGCGGGAGGGGTCGGGGGTGGGCCCTGCGGAGCCCCTCACTAACCGTCACCCTAGCGACCCGAGGGGCGACCCCCAGGCAAGGCCGGGATTTTGCACGGCTAATTCGCACCATCGATAAAAGATGCCAGCTTCCGCTGGCATGACGAAACAGGTTGAGGGAAAAGCGCCCCCGCTTCCCCTCTCCCCTTCAAAGTTCTAAAGGCCGCGCCATGACCGATGCCGCGCCCTCATCCGCTCAAAGCTGGAAAGTGACCCTCCCCTGCACCCGCGCCGAAGCGGAGGCGTTGGACGGCGACATCGCGGCCTTTGCCCTCATGGACAAGCCGCCGGTGCTGATGACAAGTGAAGCCACGCCAGACGATGAAAATGCCTGGCAACTCGACGCCTATTTCGAAGGCGAGCCCAGCCCCGCCGCGGTCAAGCTTCTTCGTTCGCTGGTGCCGAGCGCGAATGGTATCAAGCCGGTGGTCGAACAGCTGCCCGACGAGGATTGGGTAACGCTGAGCCAGCAGGGCCTGGAGCCGGTTACCGCCGGGCGCTTCCACATCCGCAACCTTGCCAGCGATCCGGAACAGCCGGGGCACGTCAACTTCCTGATCGAGGCAAGCCGGGCGTTCGGCACCGGGCAGCATGAAACAACCGCAGGCTGCCTTCAGATGCTGGATCGCATGCGTCGTGTCGGCATGCGCTTTGGCAATGTTGCGGATATCGGCACGGGAACAGGATTGCTCGCGTTCGCAGCGCTTCACCTGTGGCCCAGCGCTTATGCCACGGCATCCGACATCGACCCGGTTGCCGTTGATATCAGTATGGCAAATGCTGCCGCCAATAAAATCCAGGCCGGAAAGGGACAAGGCCAGCTCGCGCTCTATGTCGCGGCGGGCGTCGATCATCCGGCCATCGCTACCCGAGCGCCCTATGATCTGCTGATCGCGAACATCCTTGCCGGTCCGCTGATCGAACTTGCGCCCTCGCTATGTGCGCTGGTGGAAGAAGGCGGCACGATCCTGCTCGCGGGATTGCTGAAGCAGCAGGCGGATGCCGTTCTGTCGGCCTATCGGACGCAGGGCATGCGCCTCGCGGAACGTATGGACAATGGCGACTGGCCAACCTTGCGGCTGCGCAAGCGCCCCCGTATCGGCTGGAAACGCCCGACCCGGCTGGACAAGCAGGCGCGCGGCGAAGCACCCGGATATGGCAGCCTGTAACTTTGATGCAGGCCTGAAAAAGCGGGGCTGGCCAGCTTTCCTGGAAGCTGCTGGAGCGCGATAATCCACTTTCAAGACGTGATGCAACATTGCCACAGTGCGTGGTGCAATGCGGCATGTCGTTGTTTGCGAAGCTTTACTCGCCCCCGTCAGCCTCTCTAAAGCGCGCCCAACGACAACAGGAACCCAGAGAAGGAGCCTCCTCATGAAAAAACTCATCGCTTCGGCGCTGCTGCTTGCCAGCGTTTCGGCACCCGCTTTCGCGCAGGACGCCGTGCCGTTTTCCGGTCCCTACATCGCCGGCGTCGTCGGTCTCGACCACATGGATTTCAACGCTGACGTTCATGACAGCGGCCTGCTCTATGGCGGCATCGTCGGCTATGACATCAACGTCAATGGCGCCGTGTTCGGCATCGAAGGCGAATATGCGGACTCCGACGTGAAGGAAGGCGTCGTTCGCACCGATCGCGACCTCTATGCTGGCATCCGCATCGGTGGCGAAGTGGCGCCCAACGTCCTCGCCTACGCCAAGGGCGGCTACACCAATGCCCGTCTGGAAGACACGGCCGACAACAGCGTCAAGCTCGACGGCTACCGTCTGGGCGCCGGTCTGGAAACCACCTTCCAGGGTTTCATCGCTCGCGCCGAATACCGCTATTCGCGCTACGAAGAATTCCTGGGCGAAAACCCCGAGCGTCACCAGGCTGCGCTGATCCTCGGCTACCGTTTCTAAGAAACGGCTCAGCAGAAAAAGAAGGGCGTCCCTCTCACGAGGGGCGCCCTTTTCTTGTGTGGGAAATGAACGCGCGGGCGCCCTTGTCACCTGCCCGAAGCAGCCTAATGTCGGCTTCGCTCTTCTTTTCAGCGAGGCTTGCCCATGACCATCACCCGCCGCGTTACGCTAAATGAAGGCCTTGGCGGCCCCTTCGAGAGCATGGCCGTCCTGGATAAGAGCGCAGGAGGACCCCGGCCCGGCATTCTGCTCTTTCCCAATGTTCTGGGGACCAAGGAAGCGGATTTCGCCTATGCTGAAAAGGTCGCGGCGCTTGGGTACACGGTGCTCGTCGCCGACATTTACGGCCAAGGGAAGCGCACCAGCCGCGATGATCCGGATATGGCGCGCTACATGAACGCGCTCAACGCCGATCGGGCATTGCTCCGCGACCGGGTCAAGGCGTCACACAGCGTCCTGAAATCCCTGCCCGAAGCGGATGCGAGCCGGACGGCGGCGATCGGCTTTTGCTTCGGCGGCAAATGCGTGCTCGACCTGGCGCGCAGCGGCGCGGATATTGCCGGTGGCGTCAGCTTCCATGGCGTTTATGACGCGCCGCCCTTTCCCAATGCCGCCATCACCGCGAAGCTCTTGATATGCCATGGCTGGGATGATCCTATCGCTCCTCCGACGGCCACGGTCGCGCTCGCCGAAGAGCTGACGCAATCGGGCTGCGACTGGCAGGTCCACGCCTATGGTCACACCGGGCACGCGTTCACCGATCATGCAGTCAACATGCCGGACAAGGGGCTCGCCTATAATCCCGACGCCGACAAACGCAGTTTCCGGTCCATGCGCGACTTCCTGGCAGATCTGTTCGGCTAGAGCGTTTTTGAAGCAGATAGAATCATCCGCTGACTCGGAAAACGCGGCAAAACAGAGACCTAGAGCAGACGAGCCGATGCAATCGGATCGGATTCTGCTCTAGGACGCCGCCCGGCGCGCCTCAAAGCTCCCCGATCATCTCCGCCAGCACTGCGAGGCAGTCCTTGGCCAGCTGCTTCGACCGCGCCGGGGACCAGCCAAATTCCGGATCGGGCAGATCGTCATTGTCCTTGAACGGCATTTCCAGCGTCATCGCGACGGCGCCGAAACGCTCAGCGACCTGATTGGTGGACATGGTCAGATTGCCCTTGCCCGGCGCCGATGAAGGATAGCCACGCGCCGTCTGGAAATCGGGCGTTCGGGCGGCGAGCGTGTCGCGGAACCGATTATAGAGCATAAGCTGCCGCTCGCTGAGCGACGGGATGCCTTCGAACCCAGCCAGGAACACGGCGGCAATGGCTTCATCGCCATGCACATCCATCGCGAAATCTACGCCGGTCCGGTCCATTTCCTGCCGGACAAGAAAGACCTCCGGACTACGCTCCATCGATGGCTCATGCCATTCGCGATTGAGGTTCACGCCCGCCGCATTGGTCCGCAGATGCCCCCGGCGGCTGCCGTCAGGATTCATGTTGGGCATGATATGGAATGTCGCGCGCGCCCGGAGCAGTCTGGCGACGGCGTCTTCCTCGTCGCAAAGCCGCTCAAGCGCGCCCTCCATCCACCACTCCGCCATCGTCTCGCCCGGATGTTGGCGGGCATAGAGCCAGATCTGCTTTGGCCCATCGCCCAGCGTCAGCAGGTCAAGCGGCTGCTTGTCGAGCGTCAGGCCCAATTCCCGATGCTCGACCCCAGGCTGGCAGGCTGCCCAGGCGATCAGGTCATGATGCCGCTCCATCGAATAGGGCGCGAAATAGGCGACCCACAGCGCGTTGCGATCTGGCGAGAGGTTGATCGTTAGGACGCCGTCGGCGTAGCTTGTATCCGCCTGCGTCCAGACCTCCCGATCCTCGCTGATGCGCGCCTTGTAGCCGGGCCAGCCATCCGGATAGGCGGACGTTCCACAGTTGACGACCGCCAGTTCCACCTCGCGTCCGGCGACGCCCGCGATGCGGAAGTGGAACCATTGGTAGAAGTCGCTCTGCCTGTCCTTGACGATTTCCAGTTCGGCCCGCACCCTGTCGCCAGTATCGACGATGGAGAGGACACGAATATTGCCGCTGTCGAAGGCATTGCTGATCGAGATGGTCATTTGACGGTTATAGTGCGCCCCGATTCCCCCGGATAGCCCCCGATCAACGCACTTGCGAGCTTTTGCGCGGCTATGCCGGGCTGCGCGGCGGGCGTGCCTTCCCGCGCCTGGGTGAAGGCGCGCCCCTCCCAGATCGTGGTCGAATCGGATCTCCTGCGGATCTGCACCTGCAACTCCGTCGTCACCACATCCTTGGGCCGCCCCGAAAGATTGATGCCGATGCCGACGCCCAGTCCCGAATAGCCGCCGCTGCCAACCCCGCCGCCCACACCAACGCTGACCGGCCTTCCGTCATTGCCGTAGCCGGTGGGACGGAACGAACGTCGAAAGCCGACCGACGCGACATATTCGCTGCGCGTCCCCGCAGGCACGGCGCTGAAGCCCACCCGCTGCAATTCCTGCTCCACTGCCGCCGCATAGGTGCGAAATTCCAACCCGGCGTCGGGATTTGCGGGCATTTCCTCTACCGCCACCGTACCGCTTCGCGCCGGATTGCCGACATGGAAGCGTGTCACTTCGACCGGCGGCACAGCCGTCGCGCATCCGGCGAGCGAGAGGGCGAGAAATGAGGGCAGGATCATCTGCTTCATCATGCTAATCTCCGACAAAGATGCGGTGGTCCATAGAGAATGCAGCACCGTGCTTACCATCAACGCGTGAAGCCATGTCTTTGCTGCACATGGCGTGAACAGGTCAAAAGTAGCGCTGGCCGCCCTTGACTTTCAGCCGCCCCACCCATAGGGGCTGCGCTTCGATTTTCCGATCACGCAAGATTCTTAAAAGGCTGGCTTCCATGAAGATCCGCAACTCGCTCAAGTCGCTCAAGGGCCGTCACCGGGACAACCGCGTGATCCGCCGTCGCGGCCGCACTTATGTCATCAACAAGACCAATCGCCGCTTCAAGGCTCGCCAGGGCTAATCAAAGCATCGCGAGGAAAAGTGGGAACCGGTTTTCCGCTTAAGCGATGCGATGGTTAAAGCGTGCGAGCCGATCTCCGCCGTCATATTCGACGTCGGACAGGTTCTGTACCATTGGGAGCCCCGGCTCCTCTACGAGCGCCTGATCGACGATGATCGGGCGCTCGACGCGTTTCTGCGCGACATCGTGTCGATGGAGTGGCATTTCCAGCATGACATTGGCCGCCCCTTCGCGGAAACCAGCGCCGAACTGATCGCTCGCCATCCTGAGCATGAGGCGCTGATCCGCATCTGGGGTGAGCGTTTCATCGACAGCGTTCAGCCGGCCGTTGCTGGCATGGCGCAACTGGTCGGCGAGCTGCACGAACAAGGCATCGCTCTATACGGCCTCACCAATTTCAGCGCGGAATTCTGGGAGCCGTTCCACGCGCGAGAGGCGGAATTCTTCGCGCATTTCCGTGACATTCTCGTGTCCGGCGCCGAAGGGCTGGTGAAGCCTGACCCTGCCATATACAGGCTGGCGCTCAGTCGATTTGGCCTAAGCGCCGGAGAAACATTCTTCATCGACGATCGCGAAGAAAATGTCGCGGCGGCGCAGGCGCTGGGGATTCGCAGCCACCTGTTCCAGGACGCAGCGACCTTGCGCCGCGCCCTTGTGGCCCACCGCCTGCTGGACGCTATTCCCGCCCTCTAAGCTCGTCACCCCGAATCGTTGCGACATGCAGCACGTTCGTCGATCCCGGCGTGCCGAACGGTACGCCCGCCAGCACGACGATCTTGCCGCCCTTCTGCGTCATGTCGTGCCGCAACGCCATGCGCCGCGCCTTACCCACCATCTCCTCGAAATTGCCGATATCCTTGGTGCGCACCGCATGCACGCCCCAGGTGAGGCCGAGCTTGCGCGCCGTATCGAGCCGCGGCGTCAGCGCCAGGATCGGCGTCAATGGCCGTTCACGCGCCACCCGGCGCACCGTGCTGCCCGACAAGGTGAAGCATGTGATCGCGCTCGCCCCCACGACCGAGACGATGCTGCCCGCCCCTTCGGCCAGCGCGTCGGCGGTGGTGGCGTCGGGCTTGGTCTCGGTAAAGTGCAGCCGCGCAAAATAGCCGGGGTCGCGCTCGACGCTGTGCGCGATGCTGTCCATCATCGCCACCGCCTCTTCCGGCCAGTCGCCCGCCGCCGTTTCCGCCGACAGCATGATCGCGTCGGCACCGTCATATACTGCGGTGGCAACGTCCGACACTTCGGCGCGGGTGGGCGTCGGCGCCTTGATCATCGATTCGAGCATCTGCGTCGCGACAACGACCGGCCGCCCCATGCGCCGCGCCGTCGCCACGATCTGCTTTTGCAGCGGCGGCACGGCCTGGGGCGGCAATTCGACGCCCAGATCGCCGCGCGCGACCATCACGCCATCGGCGAGCTCCAATATCTCCTCCAGCCGCTGGACCGCCGCAGGCTTCTCGATCTTCGCCATCAACGCGCCGTGTCCGCCCATCAGCTTGCGCGCTTCCGCAAGGTCCTCCGGGCGCTGCACGAAGCTCAATGCAATCCAGTCGCAACCCTGCTCCACAGCGAAGCTGAGGTCGCGCCGGTCCTTCTCCGTCAAGGCCGGGACGGGCACGACCACGTCCGGAACGTTCACGCCCTTGCGGTTGGAAAGGGTGCCGCCCACTTCAACGACCGTGTCGATCCGCTCGTCGGATACTTTCTTCACCCGCAGCACCAACTTGCCATCATCGAGCAGCAGCCGGGTTTCAGGCACCAGCGCCGCGTAGATTTCCGGATGCGGCAAGTTCACGCGCCGCGCGTCGCCCGGCTTTTCATCACGGTCGAGTATGAAGGGCGCGCCTACCTCCAAAACAGCCAGACCGCTCTTGAAGGTGCCTACCCGTAGCTTGGGTCCCTGCAGGTCGCCCAAGATGGTGGTCGGCCGCCCAAATTCCTTTTCAAGGCTGCGGATGATAGCGATGCGGGCCGCATGATCCTCATGCGCGCCATGGCTCATGTTGATGCGGAAAGCGTCTGCCCCGGCAACAAACAGCGCGCGGATCACCTCCGGCGTGTCGCTCGCGGGTCCAAGGGTCGCGAGGATACGGACCTTGCGCGAACGGGGCGGCAGTTTCGTCATTCCCAAAAAGCTCCTGGCAGTGATGGTCAGCCCTCGGCTTGCCAGGGCGCCGTTTTCGATTATCCCTACTGCACGACAGGATGATGTAGATCAGCGAAAGGATCGCCGTGGCCGACAATATGCTCAACGACGCGGTGGCTGCAACCGCCTTCCGCCGCCTGATCGCGCATTTGCAGCACAGGACCGACGTTCAGAACATTGATTTGATGGGGACGGCGGGCTTCTGCCGCAACTGCCTTGCCGACTGGATCGCCGAAGCGGACGGCAATCTCGGCAAGGAGCAAGCGCGCGAAATCATCCACGGCATGCCCTTTTCCGAATGGAAACAGCGACACCAGAACGAGGCGACGCCGGAACAGATCGCAAAGATGCAGGAGAGTGTGGCGAAGAACGCCGACAATCATTAGGAGCGTGCGCCAACCCGATTCACATTCTACCGGAGACATATTCATATGAGCGAGGGCAACGTCGCCGCCGATCAGCTACGCCTTCTTATCGAACGCATCGAGCGTCTGGAGGAGGAGAAGAAGGGTATCGGCGACGATATCAAGGATGTTTATCTGGAGGCGAAGGCCAACGGCTATGACCCCAAGATCATGCGCCAGATCGTCCGCCTGCGCAAAATGCCCCAGCATGACCGGCAGGAAATGGAAGCGATCCTCCAGACCTATCTATCTGCCCTGGGCATGGAATAAACTGCTGATCCTCCGTTTGCGCTGAGCTTGTCGAAGCGCCTCTCTTTCTTCAAGACAGGCGCTTCGACCAGTCAACGGGAGCAGGGAAACGCAGCATGTCCGAGATCATCGTCAGCACCACCAGCCGCCTCGAAGGACGTCCGGCGAAAGAGTATCTCGGCATCGTCACTGGAGAGGTGATCGTGGGCGCCAATCTTTTCCGCGATCTGTTCGCCAGCGTGCGCGACATCGTCGGCGGGCGTTCGGGCGCTTATGAGGATGTGCTCCAGCGGGCGCGTGAACAGGCCATCGGGGAAATGCGGATGCGGGCGGCGACGCTGGGCGCGAATGCGGTGGTCGGCGTCGATCTCGACTATGAAGTGCTGGGCTCCAACGGATCGATGCTGATGGTGTCGGCATCAGGCACCGCGATCCTCGTCTAGTTGCGCTCGGGCGGGACGCTCGCTAGAGAGCGCGCTTCGGATCACAGACAAGTTTAGGAGCAGGCCGTGGCCGGCCATAGCAAATTCAAGAACATCATGCATCGCAAGGGCGCGCAGGACAAAAAGCGCTCCTCGATGTTCTCCAAGCTCAGCCGCGAAATCACCGTGGCCGCGAAGATGGGCATGCCCGACCCGGACATGAACCCCCGCCTCCGCCTCGCCGTCAACGCGGCCAAGGCGCAGTCCATGCCCAAGGACAATATCCAGCGCGCGATCGACAAGGCGATCGGCGGCGACATGGAGAATTATGAAGAGATCCGCTACGAGGGCTATGGCCCCGGCGGCGTGGCCATCATCGTCGAGGCGCTGACCGACAACCGCAACCGTACGGCGACCAATGTCCGCACCGCCTTCTCGAAGAATGGCGGCAACCTCGGCGCGTCGGGCGCGGTCAGCCATGGCTTCGACCGCATGGGCCTCATCACCTATCCCGCCAGCGCGGGCGACGCCGACGCTATCTTCGAAGCCGCTCTGGAAGCAGGCGCGGATGACGTGTCGTCCAACGAAGATGAGCATGAAATCTGGACCGCCATGGACGCGCTGCACGAAGTCGCCAAGGCGCTCGAAGCCAAGCTCGGTCCCGCAGAAGGCGCAAAGCTCGCCTGGAAGCCGCAGACCACCGTCGAAGTCGACGAGAGCAACGCCGCCACGCTCATGAAGCTGGTCGACACGCTGGAAGATGATGACGACGTCCAGACCGTCTGGGGCAATTATGAAGTGTCCGACGAGGTGATGGAGAAGCTGGGTTAGTGCAGGCCGATGAGCCGCTCCCTTCCGGTCCAAGCAAGGCAAGTGACTTGTTTGGAGGGTTGGGGTGCGGCTTGAGCGCCATCCCATGATCATCCTGGGACTTGACCCTGGCCTTGGCACCACCGGCTGGGGCCTGATCGCCGCCGCTGGCAACCGCCTCACCCACATCGCCAACGGGCAGATCAAGACCGACGCGGAGATGGCGCTGGCGACGCGGTTGCTGGCGCTTGATCTAGCGCTAACGGACCTCATCCTCGAACATCAACCCAATGGCGCTGCGGTCGAGGAGGTGTTCGTCAATGTGAACCCGCAATCGACGCTGAAACTGGGTCAAGCACGGGGCGTCGTGCTGCTGGCGGCATCGCGGTCGGGCATGGAAGTGGGCGAATATGCCGCCCGGCTCGTCAAGAAATCGGTCGTCGGCGTCGGCAACGCGTCCAAGGAGCAGGTTCACGCCATGGTCACACGGCTTCTGCCGGGCGCGAAGATAGCAGGACCGGACGCTTCGGACGCGCTCGCCGTCGCTATAACGCACGCCCATCATCTCGCCAGCGCCCGCCGTATTCCACGCGGTTGAGTGAACAATATCCGCCGTCAGACGAAATAACAGACGCCGTTAATGCCAGTCGAAGCTCAGCGGCGCTTCCCTGAAGGCGAAGCGGTCAAGATGCTCGGCCACGACCTGCTTGAAACGGTCGACGTCAGCGCCCTCCGTGGGTTCGAGGGTCACGGTCAGCGCCTCTTCACCAGCCGCCATGCGGATCGGGCCCATCGGAAAGGCGATCATGCCTCGATCGGCATCGAAGTCCGTTTCAAACTTGTGGCTCCAATGCTTGCAAAGCTGCTGGAGATAGCGGCTGCCGTTTTTTGTCGGCACATTGGCGGTCAGGGTCATGGGTCAGAGCCTTTCAATCTTGCTGGCCGCTTCGTCGATCAGTGCGGCGACGTCTAACATGGTTTGGGAATCAGCCCCTTCCCTTTCAAGCCGCCCGCGTACCGCCATGGAAAGGTTGTGCATCGCCCGGCGGATCGGCGCACCATCGACGCGTTCCGCGCGCTGAGCAAGCAATGCCAGCCGCCCCATCGCCTCTTCGACGGCAGAGGCTTGCTCGGCCAGACGGGCTGTCCCGGCTTCCGTGATCTCGAACTGCTTGCGACCGGAACCGCTTGCCTGTTCGGCGATGAGCCCCATGTCGGCAAGTAAGGTCAGCGTCGGATAAACGATGCCGGGGCTTGGCGCATAGGCTTGACCGGACAGGCTTTCGATCTCCCGGATAAGGTCATAGCCATGGCGCGGCCCCTGCGCGATCAGCTTCAAGAGGATGAGTTGCAGCGCATCGTTGGTGAACAACCGCCTCCGCCCCCCACCGCCATGGCCCCCGCCCATCGGACCCCTGCCAGATCGGCCGCCCTGCCCATGAGCAGAACCGCCACCGAAGCCTCTTGGGCCGAAGAAATGACCGCGACCGTGCAGCAGGTGCCTGCCTTTGTGAAAATGATGATGATGGTGCGTCTCTACAAACTGTTTCATGATGCATCTAGATATATCTTAAATCTGTGAGGCGTCAAGAGTTGAGATATATCTTATCTGCTCTCCCCCCCATGATTTCTCCCGTGCGTACGAAAAAACCCGCCGGAACAAGCCCGACGGGTTTATCGCATTGTGATCAACAGGGCCGATCAGTCTGGCTTTTTAGCGACACTCACCAAAGCCGGACGCAGCAGGCGATCGCGGATCGTATATCCAGCCTGCATTTCCACCAGTACGGTGCCAGGCTCGGCATCGTCGGATGGCACTTCCATCATCGCTTGGTGCTTGTTGGGATCGAGCGGCTGCCCAACGGACACCAGCTTTTCAATGCCGTTGCGGCCAAAGACGCTCTCCAGCTCACGGCCAGTCGCTTCGAGGCCAGCCACCAGACCCTTGAACTTCTCATCCTCGCGTAGATCGGCCGGAATGGCCTGCAACGCACGGCCGAGATTGTCCGCGACGGACAGCATGTCGCGCGCGAAGGACGTCGCCGCGTAAGCGCGCGTGTCGGCCAGTTCCTTTTCCAACCGCCGCCGCACATTCTGCGTCTCGGCATGGGCGTACAGGGCATCCTGCTTCGCTGCCGCCAACTCGCCCTCCAGCGCTGCCAAACGTTCTGCCGCGGCATCCCCTGCGGGCGCCGCATCCTCGGGCAGTTCGTCAACGACTTCGGTATTTTCCATATTCAGCTTGTCTTCGCTCATCTCATCAATCTCGATAACGTCTGCGCGGTGAAGTCCACCATGGGGATCACCCGCGCATAGTTCAAGCGCGTCGGGCCGATCACGCCGACCACGCCAACGACACGGCCGTCAACGCCCCGGTAGGGCGCGGCTATGACCGAAGAACCGGACAGGGAAAAGAGCTTGTTTTCCGAGCCGATGAAGATTTTGGTCGCGCTGCCCGCCAGCGCGCTTTCCAGCAGGCGCGAAATTTCCTGCTTGCCTTCAAGCTGCTCCAGCAACTGCCGGACACGTTCCAGGTCAGCCGCCGTGCCGTCGTCCAGCAGGTGCGCCTGCCCCCGCACGATCAGCACCGGGCGATCGTCGGCATCCTGCGACCAGACGGCGATGCCCCGCGCCACCAGTTCGCGAGCGACTCCTTGCAACGCGGTCCGTTCGCCCTCCATTTCCCGCTGAAGAGCATCGCCCGCTTCCCGAAGCGTCATGCCGGAAAAGCGCGCCGACATGAAATTCGCCGCCTCGGCCAGCATACCGGGCGTCACGCCCGCAGGCATATCCAGCACGCGATTTTCGACCGAGCCATCCTGCCCGACCAACACTGCCAGCGCCTGGCGATCATTCAGCGGAACAAAGCCGAATTGCCGCATCACCGGTTCCCGCTTGGGCACCATGACGATGCCCGCGCAAGCCGAAAGCCCCGATAACGCAGCGGTGGCGGCGGACAAGGCTTCCTCGATCGGTCCGCCTTCGGCGACGCCCGCCTCGATCGCGCGGCGTTCCTCGGGCGACGGCTCGGCCGCCTGCATCATGCCGTCGACGAAGAGCCGCAAGCCGGTTTCGGTGGGCATCCGCCCGGCCGAGGTATGCGGCGCGGCCAGCAACCCCAACTCCTCCAGATCCTGCATCACGTTGCGGATGGAGGCGGGCGACAGGCTGAGCGAGGCGATCTTGCTGATGGTGCGCGATCCCACAGGCAGGCCGGTGCCGAGATAACTCTCAACTACCAGGCGGAAAACGTCGCGCGCCCGCTCATTCAATTCGGTAACCGGTGTGACCGCCATGCGCCCCTATCTAGGGGAGCAACTGGCCGCACTCAAGCCGGGCCAGGGCCGATCGACCCTAGCGAACGGCGGAGGGCTTCACCATGGCGTCGATGTCGAGCATGCGGGGAATGGCGGCGATGGTTGCCCGCAGCTTGCCATAGTTGGGGTCCATGCACCCCGACTGGAACTCCAGCCGCGTGGCTGGCCGCTCCTCCCTCGTCCATTCGATGGTGTAGCCCGGCATGTCTGTCGCAAAGCGCGTGCAATTCTCGCCATGGGAAATGCGCTTTACCGTCCCCGCCGGCGGCCGGAACTGCGCAAGCGCGGCACGGAAGCGGCGATATTGCGCTGGCGTGACGGTGAAACGCGTGGCGCCGGGGACAGTCGTGAACCGCTCGGGCTCCAGCAGCCCCGATCCGTCAGGCGTCACTTGCAGGCTGTAGCTCGGGCAGACGCCGAAGCAGGGCCCCGCCGAAAAACGGATCGTGTCACCGGCGGCCACAGGCTTCTCCAATTCGGGCCGCTCTGCCGCACAGCCCGCCGTCAGGGCCGCGCCCGCGAAAATCATCATCCAACGCAATTGCATGGGGTGCTTCCTAGCATTTTTCTGGCCGATCGCCACTGGCATGACGGCACGCCCCGCGAAGTTATTTCGTCATCGCATCGCTTTTTTGCGAAAAACCGGTTCCCACTTTTTCGCGCGATGCGCGCAGTTATTTGAGTGCCGCATCGCTTTTTTGCGAAAAACCGGTTCCCACTTTTTCGCGCGATGCTCTAAGCCCCTCGCCGACTGAACCCTTCGGAGAAAAATATCATGCGTCCTTCCGGCCGCGCGCCAGACCAGATGCGCGCCATTACCATGGAGCCCGGCTTCACCATTCATGCCGAGGGCAGCTGCCTCGTCAGCTTCGGCGACACGCGGGTGCTCTGCACCGCTTCGGTGGAAGAGAAGGTGCCGCCTTTCCTGCGGGGCAAGGGTTCGGGCTGGGTGACGGCGGAATATGGCATGCTGCCCCGCGCCACGCACACGCGCGGCAGCCGTGAAGCGGCGAAGGGCAAGCAGTCTGGCCGCACGCAGGAGATTCAGCGGCTGATCGGCCGGTCGCTGCGCACCGTGGTCGACCTCAAGAAGCTGGGGGAGCGGCAGATCGTCGTGGACTGCGACGTCATCCAGGCCGACGGCGGCACCCGCACCGCCGCGATTTCCGGCAGCTGGGTCGCCCTGCGCATCGCCATAGACAAGCTGCTGGCGTCTGGCGCACTGACGGAAGACCCGATCATTCAGAAGGTCGCCGCGATCAGCTGCGGCATCTATGAGGGCACGCCGGTGCTCGACCTCGACTATGCCGAGGACAGCAATGCCGAAACGGACGCGAACCTGATCCTGACCGGCGACGGCAAATTTGCCGAGGTGCAGGCGACTGCCGAGGGCGCGGCCTATGATGAGGAAGAGCTGCTGCGCCTGCTGCGCCTCGCACGGATCGGCTGCGCGCAGATTTTTGCCGCGCAGGACAAGGCGACGGGACGATAAGGTCTTTCACCCGTTCGCTTCGGGTGTTTCGAGAAATGCTATCTATGCACTGCGCGCTTCTCGACTATGCTCGGAGCGAACGGGGAGAATGACTTGATGAGCGACGATTTCGGACAGGAACAGGCGATCCGCAAGCTAGGGCCGGGCAAGCTGGTGATCGCCAGTCACAACCCCGGCAAAGTGCGGGAGATCGGCGACCTGCTGGCGCCGTTCGGGATCGAAACGGTGTCGGCGGGGGAGCTGGACCTGCCCGAGCCCGACGAAACGGGCACGACCTTTATCGCCAACGCGGAACTGAAGGCGCTTCAGGCGGCGGACCTGTCGGGACTGCCCGCTCTGGCTGATGACAGCGGGCTATGCGTCGAAGCGTTGAATGGCGATCCGGGCATCTTTTCCGCGCGTTGGGGCGGTGAGACGAAGGACTTCGGCATCGCGATGCAGCGCGTTTGGCAGGCGATCGAAGCCAGGGGACCCGATGCCGGGCACGGCGCGCACTTCATCTGTGCGCTGGCGCTCGCCTGGCCTGATGGGCATGTCGAAGCGTTCGAAGGGCGCGTGGACGGCATTATCAGCTGGCCGCCGCGCGGCGACAAGGGGTTCGGCTATGACCCGATCTTCCAGCCGCTAGGCCACGCGATCAGCTTTGGCGAGATGGACCCGCAGAAAAAACATGCGATGAGCCATCGCGCCGATGCCTTCGCGCAACTCGTGGCGGCGGTTTTCTAAAGCATCGTGCGGCGTGGGCGTTATTCGCCTACGCCCGCAAATTGCGCGCCACGCGGATTTTCCTCAAGATCCAGCGGCCCCTTGCCAAAACTGTTGCCTGCCGGAAAATAGCGGCAGACGAGATAGTCGTAATTCTGCCCCTCGGCGACGGCGCACCCAAGCTTGCGCGTGCCGCGCCAGATCATCTGCGTATAATGGCCGACATCCTCCCATCGGCCTGACATGCTGATATCCGGCAGCTTGCCAGCAGCGCGAAGCAGCCGCTTTTCCTCGAGGAACGCTCCGATCATGACGCCGTAGCCATAAAGACGGCGCGGCCCCATCCAGAGATTCTCGCCGCTGGGGATGGCGCGAGACGCGCGTGGAGAATGCTGGAACCGGTTGGTGACGGCCATCTCCCTGGCGTAGCGGGCCGCATCCTGCGCAAGCGCATTGTCCCAGGCGAGCGGCGCAAGGCCGAGCGATGCGCGCTCTTCATTATGCATGCCAAGCACGACCTCGCGCAGGAGCATGTCGCCACGCTTCGCTTCTTCCATGCCATAATAAGCGGCGGGCATGACCCTCTCCATCGGCGCGGCCCGGCCGGAAGGGGACGCCACCGCAGCAGCGGAAATCCCCACGCTCATCATCACCGCCATTGCTGGCCGTGCGGTACAAAGCCGTCTAAGAACGCCCCCACTCATGTCCCTGCCCCTTATCGATTCTACGGCCCGCGCGCCTGAACCCATTGCCCTATATGTGCACTGGCCATTTTGCGTTTCGAAATGTCCCTACTGCGATTTTAACAGCCATGTTCGGGCCGAGATCGACAATGATGCCTGGCGCGCCGCGCTGATGGACGATCTTGCCCATGAAGCGGAGCTGATTGGCGGACGGCCGCTGTCCTCGATCTTTTTCGGCGGAGGCACGCCATCTTTGATGCCGCCCCAAATCGTGTCGAGCATCATCGACGCTGCGGCCAGCCATTGGCAACCGACGCCCGACATGGAGATCACGCTGGAAGCCAACCCCAGTTCAGTGGAGGCAGCGCGCTTCGCGGACCTGGCCAGCGCTGGCGTCAACCGTGTGTCGTTGGGCGTGCAAGCGCTGGATGATCAGGCGCTGCATTTCCTCGGCCGTGCCCATGATGTCGGCGAAGCGCTGGCGGCACTGGATGTGGCGCAGTCGGTATTCGGCCGGGTAAATCTGGACCTTATCTATGCCCGGCCAGACCAAAGCGAGGCGGACTGGGAAGCGGAGTTGAAGCGCGCCCTCACCTTCGGCACCGATCATATGTCGCTCTATCAGTTGACGATCGAGCCCGGCACACGGTTTGCTACATTGGTGGCGCAGGGCAAGCTGACGCCCGCTGATCCAGACCATGCCGCCACTCTCTACGAGCAGACGCAGGCGATGACGGCGGCCGCTGGACTGCCCGCCTATGAAATCAGCAACCATGCCAGACCGGGTCAGGAAAGCCGCCATAATCTGACCTATTGGCGTTACGGCACTTATGCGGGGGTCGGTCCCGGCGCGCATGGACGGCGCGCGGGCATGGCGACGCTCAGGCACAAAAAACCGGAAAACTGGATGGGCGCGGTGCGGCGCAACGGCCACGGGCTTCAAAGCGAGGACATGCTGACGCCCGAAGATCGCGGGCGTGAGGCACTGCTGATGGGATTGCGGCTGGCCGAAGGCGTCGACCTTGAACGCATATCAGCGCTGTCGGCCTTGCCGGTCGAGCAGTTGATTGATGAGGCGGCGGTGGCGCGGCTTGCGCAGCACAGTCTGATCGAGCGGCAGGGCCAGCATTTGAGGATCACGCCAGCGGCCATGCTGCTGCTGGACGCAATCCTACCGGAAATCGTGAAAGTTTAGGACAGCATGTTTCTATTCGGGTCCTCAACCCGTTCGGGCTGAGCTTGTCGAAGCCCGTCTTAAGCGCCTGCTGCAAGTGTCAGTCGAAAGAGCCGTCCTCTTGCTAAAACAAGTGATGCCCTTCGACAGGCTCAGGGCGAATGGCCCTAAGCATTTCCGATCCAAAGCGTGAAGCTCTGAACGACAATCCTGATCAGTTAGCTGCAGCGACCCCTTGGTCGGCCATAAGCTGCTGAAGCTCGCCAGCCTCGTACATTTCCATCATGATGTCGCTGCCGCCGACAAATTCGCCCTTCACATAAAGCTGCGGGATCGTCGGCCAGTCCGAAAATGCCTTGATGCCCTGCCGCACCAGCTGGTCCTGCAGTACATCGACCGATTCATAGGCAACGCCCAGATGATCGAGGATGGCAATTGCACGGCTGGAAAAACCACATTGGGGGAACAGCGGCGTACCCTTCATGAAGAGAACCACATCGTTGCTGTTCACAATATCGGCGATCCGTTGATGCACGGCGTCGGTCATGGGTTGGTCCAGTCCTGTCGGGCGCCGCAATCACCGGCGGCGCGCATGATAAATGATAGCGGTTAGTTGGGAACGGCAGTGGTCAGTTGCAAGGCATGGAGCACCCCGCCCATGCGGCCGCCAAGCGCGGCGTAGACGGCCCGCTGCTGCGCGACCCGGCTCATGCCGCGAAAGCTTTCGGCCACGACTCGCGCCGCGTAATGATCGCCATCACCAGCAAGGTCGGTGATTTCGACCTCAGCGTCCGGAATGGCCGCCCGGATCATATCCGCAATGTCTTCGGCAGCCATCGGCATTGGACGCGTCCGTTCTGCTTACTGGGCTTCGATGAAGTGGCGGCGCGCGATCACCTGCTGCTCTTCCAGGGCAGAGCGGACGCCCGCCTCGTCAATGTCGAGACCAGCCTGCGTCATGTCGCCGACCAGCTTGCGGATGACATCCTCGTCACCTGCTTCCTCGAAATCGGCCTGGACCACGGCCTTGGCATAGGCGTCGGTTTCTTCCGGCGTCAGGCCCATCTTGGCTGCGGCCCATTCGCCGAGCAGCCGGTTCCGCCGCGCCTGGATGCGGAACTGCATCTCCTGGTCACGAGCGTACATATTTTCAAAGGCCTTTTCGCGATCATCGAAAGTGGTCATGCCTATGCCTTGTAAAAAGAAGCTGAAGTCTCAATCCAGATAGGAAAGTCGGGCCGCTTACGCAACGGCGGGAACAAGCCAGGGCCGTGCCCCAGCGTCCTTCACCTCGAACTGGCTGATCGTGTCGGCCTGTCCCAGCGTCAGTCCGATCTCGTCTAACCCGCCGAGCAGGCAGTGCTTGCGGAATGGATCGATCTCGAACTGAAAGCGGTCCTGGAACTGGGTCGTCACGGTCTGATGTTCCAGATCGACATGGATAGGGTCGGTCTTCGCGACCTCCATCAGCCGGTCGATCGCTTCCTGGGGCAGGACGACCGTCAGAATGCCGTTCTTGAAGGCGTTGCCCGAAAAAATGTCGGAGAAGCTGGGCGCGATCACGACCTTGATGCCAAGGTCGGCAAGCGCCCAGGCGGCATGTTCGCGGCTGGAGCCACAGCCGAAATTGTCGCCAGCGATCAGGATCGGACTGCCCGCATATTCCGGGTCGTCGAAGACGTTACCCGGTTCCTTGCGCAGCACCTCGAACGCGCCCTTCCCCAGGCCCGCACGCGAAATGGTCTTCAGCCAATGCGCCGGAATGACGATGTCGGTATCGACATTCTTCATCCCGAACGGATAGGCCCTGCCCTCGACGATATTCAGCTTGTCCATCAATGCGCCCGCTTGGTCTCCAGGGAGCGGCTGTCTTCCGCCCGCCCGAGGGTCGCCGCCATGGCGGCACTGGCCAGCGCGCCAAGCGCCAGCACCCAGAATACCTTCTTCATGCGACCACCTCTCCCTGCTTTTCTTTCAGTAACTCCCGAACGTCGGTCAGATGGCCGGTGATGGCCGCCGCCGCCGCCATTTCAGGCGAAACGAGATGCGTCCGCGATCCCGGACCCTGACGGCCCATGAAGTTGCGGTTGCTGGTGGAAGCACAGCGTTCGCCAGCAGGAACCTTGTCCGGATTCATGCCCAGGCACGCCGAACAACCCGGTTCGCGCCATTCAAAGCCAGCCTCGGTGAAGACGCGGTCCAGCCCTTCGGCTTCTGCCTGCTGCTTGACGAGGCCGGAGCCGGGAACGACCAGCGCCTGCTTGATGCGTTCCGCGATATGGCGGCCCTTCAGCAGAGCGGCGGCCGCGCGGAGATCCTCAATCCGGCTGTTGGTGCAACTGCCGATGAAGATATGCTCGACCGTCACATCTTCCATCCGCTGCCCGGCGGTCAGACCCATATAATCGAGCGACTTCTGCGCGGCGGCGCGCTTGGACGCGTCGGCGAAGCTTTCCGGATCGGGAACCACGCCGGTCACGGGCACGACGTCCTCGGGGCTGGTTCCCCAGGTGACGTTGGGCACGATATCAGCGGCATCGATGACCACCGTCTTGTCGAACTGCGCGCCTTCGTCGGTGGCCAGCGTCTTCCAATAAGCGACGGCGGCATCCCAATCGGCGCCCTTGGGGGCCATCGGGCGATTCTTCAGGTAAGCGAAAGTCTTTTCGTCCGGCGCGAAGAGACCCGAGCGCGCGCCCGCCTCGATCGACATGTTGGCAACCGTCAGCCGCCCTTCGATCGACATGTCGCGGAAGACGGAGCCACGATATTCCATGACATAGCCGGTGCCGCCTGCCGTGCCGATCCGGCCGCAGATAGCCAGCGCCACATCCTTGGGCGTTACGCCAAAGCCCAGTTCCCCCTCGACCACGACTTCCATCGTCTTCGATTGCTTCAGCAGCAGCGTCTGAGTGGCGAGCACATGCTCGACCTCCGACGTGCCAATGCCGAAGGCCAGCGCGCCCAGCGCACCGTGCGAGCTTGTATGGCTGTCGCCGCAGACCAGCGTCGTGCCCGGCAGGGTGAAGCCTTGCTCCGGCCCCACGACATGGACGATCCCCTGCTCCCGGTCAGCGTCGCCGATCAGGCGAACGCCGAACTCCGGCGCGTTCCGTTCCAGCGCGGCAAGCTGCTGCGCGCTTTCGGGATCGGCGATGGGGATGCGGTTGCCCTGCGCATCGCGGCGCGGCGTCGTGGGCAGATTGTGATCCGGCACCGCAAGCGTCAGGTCAGGACGCCGCACCGGGCGGCCCGCCATGCGCAGACCTTCAAAAGCCTGGGGACTCGTCACCTCATGAACAAGGTGGCGGTCGATATAGATGAGGCAGGTTCCATCGGGGCGGCGTTCAACGACATGCGCGTCCCAGATCTTTTCGTACAACGTGCGAGGCTTGACCATGATATTTTCCCCCTAGACCCAGAGCGGGCGCGGCGAAAGGGGGCACGAACCAATATTTGCTGTTTCCCGCCCATGGCCCGCTTGGCATCGGAAGTCAGGACGCACGATGATCCTCGATGATCCGGCCAGCGGCACCCACTTCCGCCTCATGGCTTTCTTCCCGCCAGGTTTCCGCGAGCGCGGCGGCTTCCCATTCGCGCATGGCGGGATGGTCCAGCATATGATCGGCCCACCCGCGCGCCACGGGCCCGACATCAAGACCATAGGTTCGCACCCGGAACACGACCGGCGCGTAAAAGGCGTCGACCGCGCTGAACTCCGGGCCTGCGAGGAACGGCCCGCCGAAGCGCTTCAGCCCCTCCCCCCACAGTTCCGACAGCCGGGCTATGTCGCGGTTGAGGTGGGGCGAGGGCATATCCATTTCCACGCGCACGCCCACATTCATCGGACATTCGTTGCGCAGCGTCGCAAAGCCGCTGTGCATTTCCGCGACGGCGCATTGGGCAAAAGCGCGGGCAGCCTCATCCTGCGGCCAGACAGCCGGATGGCGATCGGCAAGATAGAGGGTGATGCCAAGGGAATCCCACAAGGTTCGCTCCCCGTCGATCAGCACCGGCACCTGTCCGGTGGGGGAGAAGGAGCGGAAGGCGGCATAGTTGGTGCTATGCGCGAATGGCTCAACCCGGTCCTCGAACGGAATGGCGAGCGCCTTCATCAACACCCATGGACGCAGCGACCAGCTGGAATAATTCCGGTTCGCGGTGATGAGCGTGTAGGGCATGGGGGCTCTCCCATCGGTTCAGACGCCTTCAGGATAAGCGTCTGCCAGTTCGGGCGAAAGCGCAAAGTCGGTAAAAGCCCGCCGCCGAGAGCCGTCGGCGGCGGGGCCCCTGTCACCGGCAAGGGCAATTAGCGCAAGCGGCCGAGCCGGTGATAGAGGTTGGCGAACTTCACCGAATCCGGCGTGTCCTTCACCTTCTGAAGATATTCCGCCACCGCGGTCCTCAGCAGCGAGAAATCCTCGGTCGAGAAAACCGCGCGGGATCTTGCAGGTTCAGTCATCTTCTTCCTCCTTTCCTAATTTAGGCAGCAAACTGGTTCATCGTGTTGTGCGCGCCGCCAGCCTTCAGCGCCGCCTCGCCAGCGAAATATTCCTTGTGATCGTCGCCGATGTCGCTGCCCGCCATATTCTGGTGCTTCACGCAGGCAATGCCTTCGCGGATTTCGCGGCGCTGGACGCCCTCGACATAGCCGAGCATCCCGGCCTCGCCGAAATAGTCCCGCGCCAGATTGTCGGTCGACAATGCCGCCGTGTGATAGGTCGGCAGCGTGATGAGGTGATGGAAGATGCCCGCCCGCGCCGCGGCGTCCCTCTGAAAGGTGCGGATCTTTTCATCAGCCTCGCGGCCAAGGTCGGTGGCGTCATAGTCCGCGCTCATCAACCGGGCGCGATCATAGGCAGACACATCCCTGCCCTCGGCCTCCCAGCTGTCGAACACCTGGCATCGGAAGTTCAGCGTCCAGTTGAAGCTGGGCGAATTGTTGTAGACAAGCTTGGCATTGGGAACGACCTTGCGGATGCGATCCACCATGGCGGCGATCTGCTCGACATGCGGCTTCTCGGTCTCGATCCACAGCAGGTCCGCGCCGTTCTGAAGCGAGGTGATGCAGTCCAGCACGACTCGGTCCTCGCCCGTGCCGGGGCGGAACTGGAAGAGGTTGGAGGCGAGACGCCTGGGTCGCAGCAGCTTGCCGTCGCGGGCTATGACGACATCGCCGCGCAGGGTCGTGGGGTCGGCGACCTCTTCCATATCAAGGAAGCTGTTATACTGGTCGCCAAGGTCGCCGGGCTCGCGGCTGAAGGCGATCTGCTTGGTGAGGCCAGCGCCGAGCGAATCGGTACGGGCGACGATGATGCCATCATCAATGCCGAGTTCGAGGAACGCGTAGCGGCAGGCGCGGATCTTCGCGAGGAAGTCCTCGTGCGGAACCGTGACCTTGCCGTCCTGATGGCCGCACTGCTTTTCGTCCGAAACCTGGTTCTCGATCTGGAGCGCGCAAGCGCCGGCCTCGATCATCTTCTTGGCGAGCAGATAGGTGGCCTCGGCATTGCCGAAGCCTGCGTCGATGTCGGCAATGATCGGGACGATGTGAGTTTCATGATTGTCGATCGCCGTGGTGAGGCGATGGACCTCAACCTCGTTGCCCGCCTCGCGCGCCTTGTCGAGGTCGCGGAACAGCATGCCAAGTTCGCGGGCGTCGGCCTGGCGCAGGAAGGTGTAGAGTTCCGCGATCAGCGCGGGAACGCTGGTCTTTTCGTGCATCGACTGGTCCGGGAGCGGGCCGAATTCGGAACGCAGCGCCGCGACCATCCAGCCGGACAGGTAGAGATATTTGCCCTTGGTGGTGCCGAAATGCTTTTTGATGCTGATCATCTTCTGCTGGCCGATGAAGCCGTGCCAGCAGCCCAGCGACTGGGTGTAGTTAGCGGGATCGGCATCATAGGCGGCCATGTCGCGGCGCATGATGGCGGCGGTGTGGCGCGCGATGTCGAGGCCCGTGGGGAAACGGTTCTGGAGCCGCATGCGGGCGACCGAGTCGGCAGCGATGCCGTTCCAGTTTGGCTCGTCGCTCAGGAGCGAGGAGGCGCGGGTGATCTGTTGGGCGTAGGTCATGGAAATCCCCTGAATGAAGTAGCGAGTTGAACGCGTTTTGGGGGAAGGCGGGCCGGGCCGGGAGGGGTCGTGCGGTTCAGTTGTCGATCTTTACAAACTTCTTCTGTATAGTTGTAAGGTCTGCACAGGAGCCCGTACCATGGCCAAGGATCGTCCCGTCTATATGGGCCCGCGCTTGCGGCGGCTGCGGCGGGAGCTGGGGCTGACGCAGTCGGACATGGCGGCGGACCTCGAGATATCCGCATCCTATGTCGCGCTGCTGGAGCGCAACCAGCGGCCCCTGACCGCCGACATGCTGCTGCGGCTGGCGCGCACATACCGGATGGACATGAGCGAACTGGCGGGAGACGGCGGCGCGGAGCAGACGGCGCGGCTGCAGGCGGTGCTGAAGGACCCGATGTTCGCGGACATCGACCTACCCGCGCTCGCCATGCAGGACGTCGCGATCAACTATCCGGGGTTCAGCGAAGCGCTGCTGCGGCTGCACACCGCCTATCGGGAAGAGCAGCTGGCACTGGCGGACCGGAGCAGCGATCGCACGCAAGCAGCGGAGCAGGCCCCCGATCCTTCGGCCGATGCCCGCCGGTTCCTGGGCGCGCGGCGCAACAGCTTCCCGCCGCTCGACGATGCGGGCGAACGGCTGGCGGCGGATATCGAGCAGGCAGGCGGCACGGCAGCGTGGCTCAAGAGCAAACATGGCCTGCGCATCCGCCGCCTGCCGCCAGACGTGATGGCTGGATCGATGCGCAGGCTGGACCGGCATCGCGACGCTGTGCTGGTCAATGACGCGCTGGACGGACCAAGCACCGCGTTCCAGCTGGCGATCCAGATCGCCTATCTGGAAATGCGCGGCGAAATGGAAATGCTGCTGAAGGACGGGCAGTTTTCCAGCGCGAGCGGGCGGCAACTCGCGCGCCAGGGTCTCGCCAATTATGGCGCGGCGGCCATCCTGATGCCCTATGGCAGCTTCGCCAAGGCAGTGGAGGCACGACGCTACGATGTCGAGGCGCTGGCCCGGCAGTTCGGAACGAGCTTTGAACAGACCGCCCACCGGCTGACCACCCTGCAGAAGCCGGGGCAGGAACGGGTGCCCTTCTTTTTCCTGCGCGTCGACAAGGCGGGCAATATCAGCAAGCGGCTGGACGGCGCGGGCTTTCCCTTTGCCCGCCATGGCGGATCATGCCCGCTCTGGTCGATCCATCATGTGTTCGAGCGCCCGGACGAAGTCGTGACGCAATGGCTGGAGCTGCCCGATGGACAGCGTTTCTTTTCGATTGCGCGCAGGGTGACTGCTGGCGGTGGCGGCTGGGGCGCGCCGCGCGTCGAGCGGGCGATTGCGCTCGCCTGCGCCGCGGACCATGCCCATCGGCTGATCTACACGCAGGGAATGGGGCCGTCCGAGCCGACGCCCATCGGGCTCACATGCCGCCTGTGCCACCGGAACCAGTGCATGGCGCGGTCAGCGCCGCCGATCGGCCGTGAAATGCTGCCGGAGGATTTCCGCCGTGGCTATACGCCGTTCGGCTTTGCGGATGGGTGAATATCAGCCTTGAAGCCCCCGTTTCCGTCGCTCCCGGACTTGATCCGGGTTCGACTGCCTCGCAGCGTCCAGAAAAGCGAGACCCCGGATCAAGTCCGGGGTGACGATCACATCATGGTCGCGCACTGAGGCGCTGATGATCGCCTCAGCCAACCGCACGGGTCGGCGACGCCACCGCTTCGGCAGGTGTCGCGAGCCAGTCGAGGGCTTCCTGTTCGGTTGCGAAATAGCCGTAGCTGGTGATGACATTCTCCAACCGTTTGGTCTGCATGCGCAGCAGCATCGAAGGCGAGACGACCGCGATCCGGCCCGTTTCTGAATCCTTGTTAGAATAAGCGAGGCGGCCCAGCGCCTCGCTGACTTCCGCCGAGTGGATTTCCGTGCGGCTGTTGACGAGGGTATCACACAGGGGATCAGCGGTGCGCACGACTTCGGCTATAGCGCGGCCGAACTGATCGACCACATCCAGATTCCAGAAGCCCGAAGTGGAGATAAGCAGGAGGTTGCGATCGCTGTCATAGCGGACTTCGAAAAAGCCATCCAACTTGCGCATCTATCCCTCCTACTTCGAAGGGCTCGTCAGTCCCCCCGCAAATCCAACCAGGCAACCACATCATTGTCGGTGGCGATGAAAAGCCCGTCCTGAATCTCTTCGGGCTGTTGCTGCGCGATATGCACGGCTTCGCTTAACGGGCCGTAAAAAAGCGTCGTGGCGGCGCCGCCTTCTTCGCTGTCGCTCAAATGATAGAGGCGGACGGTGGCGGAATCATAGGTCGTGCGCATGCCGCATTATCGGTTCCGGCTTTGCCGCGCGCAAGACGGCCGGTCAGCGGAGGGCCAGTCAGCGGCGATCCGTGACCTTGATGCCGCCCGCCAGCCGATTCGCGCCGATCTTCACCGGGTCGGCGGTGAAGTTGGCGACGAAGCTGCTGCCCCGTTGCAGCCCCGGCACGAAAGACGCGCTGTTGCCCGCGATCGACAGGCCGCTGCTGTCATGTTCGCGCCCTTCGGGTGCGACGGTGATGAAGGCGCTGTGATTGTCCTTGTCCCGGCCCTGCACCATTTCATTGCCGCTGATCTCTCCGCTCGCGCCATTGGAGAGGTCGATCATATAGTTGGTGAGATGGCCATGGCTGTCGTCGAAACTGTTGCCGGTGATCGTGACGCGCGCCGTGCGGGTTTTCAGATAATGGCCGCCATCGCCCTGGTCGAAGCGCGAGCGCGTGACCTTCAGGCTGCCGTAACGGCCGATATAGATGCCATGGGCGCAGTCCAGATCACGGTCGCATCGGCCAAGATGACGGAAGGTGGATTTGTCGATGGTGACGCTGTTGCCCGGTGCATCGCCGCTCAATATGCCCTGTTCGCTGTTGCGGAACAGGCTGTTGGCGACGGTGAGATTGCCGCTTTCCAGCCGGATGCCCGCGCCATTGCCGTCCGGCACGCGCAGATTCTGGAAAATGATGCCATCGATGCTGCTTGACCGGCCACGCAGCACCAGCGCCGCCTTGCCCTCGCACGGCACGCCGTCGAGAATGACGCTGCCCGGCGCCTGGGCGCGGAAGGCGACGTCGCCGCCCTGCTGCACCGCGCATTGGGCATAGGTGCCGGGCGCGATCAGGATCGTGCCCTTGCCATTGCCGATCGCCGCCACCGCATCCTTGAGCGCGCTGTAGCCGCGCCCGCTCTCCGCCACGGTAAAGGGGGTCGGCATCCCTTGCGCCAGGGCAGCGGCGCCAGCGGCGGCGGAAACGAGCAGGATCGTGGACAGGATGCGCATATCCAAAGACATAGGCGCGGCAGGCAAAGGGGCCAATGCGGAGTCGTGGTTAACAAAATCCTGTTCCGGGACAGGTGAGATAAGGGCCGATCTTCCTACGCCGACGGGAACGGCGCGCGCCCGAGCCGCTTTAATGCATGTACATGCTTCAACTTCACCGCCATTGACCCTAAGCCAGTCATAAGAATGACCGTGGCTGCTCCCCTGCTTCGATCCATGGCTGTCCTTCTGGGCACGGCCGCGATGATCGCGGGCTGCTCACAGGAGGCGAGCGGGCCCGTGACGGTGAGCGTGATCGGATCGCCCGCCGACTTTTCCAAGCCGCTCGAAAACCTGCCGGACCCCGGCGCGAAGCTGATGCTGGAGGCGACGGCGCAGGGACTGGTGGCCTTCGACGCGAGCGGCGAGATCTTGCCCGCGCTCGCCCAGCGGTGGATCGTCGAGGAGAATGGGCGAAGCTATATCTTCCGCCTGCGCCGCGCCGAATGGCCCGATGGGTCGAAGGTGACGGCGGGCGATGTCGCGCGGCTGCTGAGCGCCCGGATCGATGCGTTGCGGCGGCTTGACACCGACGGGCCGCTGGACGCGGTCGAGGCGGTCGTGCCGATGACCGGCGAGGTGATCGAAATCCGCCTGTCCCAGCCCCGGCCCTATTTGTTGCAGATGCTGGCGCAGCCGCAGATGGGCCTGTTGTCGCGCCAGGGCGGCACTGGCCCCTACCGGCGCGAAAAATGGGGCAAGGCGCTGATCCTGACGCCGGTCGACAGGGCAAGCAGCGGCGAAGAGGGTGAAGAGGCGAAGGCGGCGGGCTGGGAAACGCGTATCCTGCGCGCGGAACGGGCGGCGCTGGCGATCATCCGCTTCCGTGAAGGCAGGGCGGAGGCAGTGCTGGGCGGGCGCTTCGCCGATCTTCCGCTGCTGGTGCCCGCAGGCGTCGACCGCGATGCCGTGCGGGTCGATCCGGTGCAGGGGCTGCTGGGCTTCGCGGTGACGGGCAAGGGCAAGCTGCTCGACGATGACGGCGTGCGGCGGGCGATCAACATGGCGATCGATCGCAGCCAGTTGCCGATCCTCTTCCCCCTGGGGGGGTGGGCGATCACCGAGCAGATCGTCCCCGCGCAGATGGACCTGCCCCGCATGCCGACGGCGCCGGATTGGCCGGGGCTGTCGCTGGATGACCGGCGTGCAGCGGCAAGCGCCGTCATCCGCCGCTGGCGCAGCGACAATGGCGATCCGCCGCCGCTGCGCGTGGCATTGCCTGATGGACCGGGCGCGACCAGCCTCTTCGCGCTCATTCGCCATGACCTGGGGCTGATCGGCCTCGATGCCGAGCGGGTGGGGATGAAGGCGGACGCCGACCTTCGCTTGATCGATGAGGTCGCCGCTTATGACAGCGTGCTTTGGTATCTCGGCCGGGTGGGCTGCGCGCGGAAGGTGCATTGTTCGCAGGAGGCCCATGCGCAGTTGCAGGCGGCAAGCCTTGCGACCAGCGCAGCAGAGCGGATGGCGCGGGTGGCGCAGGCCGAGGCGCTGATGCAGGCGCATAACGGCTATATTGCGCTCGGCGCGCCTGTCCGCTGGTCGCTGGTCACGCGGCGGCTGACCGGCTTCATGCCATCGCCCCGTGCGCGGCATCCATTGAACCATCTGTTCCGCGGCACCAACTAGGCCGTGAGCCCAAGGACGAGGAGGATCAGCCATGGCGTTATCGCAGGACCAGTTCGACCGGATGGTGCGTGACATGCCAGGCTTTGGCCGCGATCCTGCGTCCGTGCGGCGGCGGATCGAGGCGATGGAAGCGATGCTGGAGGGGATGTTCGTCATCCCCGGCACGAATCGGCGCGTGGGGCTGGATAGCCTGGTCGGCCTGATCCCGGTGGTCGGCGACATCGCGACTGCGGCCATGGGCGCCTGGATCGTGTGGGAAGCGCGCAACCTCGGCATGCCGAAATGGCAGCTGACCCGGATGGCGGCCAATGTCGGGTTCGACACGCTGGTGGGCGCGATCCCGTTTGCGGGCGATGTGTTCGACTTTCTGTTCAAGTCCAATACGAAGAACCTGCGGATCATCCGCAAGCATCTGGACAAGCATCATCCTTCGACCGTGACGATCGAGGCTTAGGCGCGGCTAGTCGGAGGGGATTTGCGCGTTGGGATCAAGGTCCAGCTTGAGCGCTGGGCGGCGTGGCTGTGCGGCGCGGGCCTTGGGCGGCAGGATGTTGGGGCCGGGCCGGATGCGCAACCTCGCCGCTTCGGGCGCGCCACGCTGACTGGCGGGGCAGCGGGCATAATCCATCGCGCGGTCCATGCAGAGCGAGACTTCGCTCAGCCAGCCGCCGCGCGCGGTCTTGACCCGGATCATGCCGGGCGAAAGCCCCTTGTTCGCGCGGGCGAACGCGGCGGTGAACTGCTTGACCGTCAGCGCTTCACGCCGGGCCAGTTGGGTCATGTCGGGATAGCGGATGCCCTCGTACAAGGCGCGGGCGAGATTGAAATAGAGCTCTGGCCGGGTCGTCATGCAGCTGCCATGCTTGGCCCATTCATGCTGGAGCAGCTGGACAGACGGGGTGGCGCAGAGATTCTGGCGGATGACTTGCCGGGGCAGAAGGTCGGCGGCGCGGCAATATTGCGGCCAGTCGCGCCCGCTGCCTTCGGGCCAGAGGCCGTGCAGGACGAAGCCGAACTTGCCGTTGCGCTCGCCGCACTGGAACGCGCTGTCGCCGCCCCGCGCCGTCGCGCAATATTGCGGGGACCAGCTGAGCGCGAGGGTGTAGCCCGCGATCGGCAGCAGGCGGCGCGGCTCGTTGGACGGCGGCAGTTCGATGCGCGGGCGGGGAACTTGCTGCGGGATCGAACAATAGGCCGCCTGAGCCAGCGCGGGGGCTGGCGCGGCGAGCAGGAGCAGGGCCAGCAGCCCTTTATGCAAAGGCGAAGTCCAGGCCGATGTCGGCGGCAGGGGCGGACTGGGTCAGGCGGCCGACGCTGATATAGGTGACGCCGGTTTCCGCCTTGGCGCGGATGGTCTGGAGCGTGACGCCGCCCGATGCTTCGGTCGGCACGCGGCCTCCCACGAGGGTAACGGCGCCACGCAGGGTGGGCGCGTCCATATTGTCGAGCAGCAAATGCGTGGCCCCGGCGGCGAGCGCGGGTTCGATCTGGTCGACGCGGTCGACTTCGACGATGATGCGCTCGATCCCGGCGGCGGCGGCGCGGCGGACGGCTTCCTCGACCGATCCTGCGACCGCGACATGATTGTCCTTGATCATCGCCGCGTCCCAAAGGCCCATGCGGTGATTGGTCGCCCCGCCCTGCCGCGTCGCATATTTCTCCAGCACGCGCAGGCCGGGAATCGTCTTGCGCGTGTCGAGCAGGGTCGCGCCGGTGCCCATGATCGCATCGACATAGGCGCGGGTCATGGTGGCGATGCCGGTCAGGTGCTGGACGGTGTTGAGGGCGGAACGCTCCGCCGTCAGCATGGCGCGCGCCTTGCCCCGGATGCGCATGATGTCGGTGCCCGCCGCAACGCGATCGCCGTCCTGGCGGAGCAGCTCGATCTCCACCTCCGGGTCGAGCGTACGGAAGAAGGCGGCGGCAATAGGGAGCCCCGCCAGCGTCACCGCGTCGCGGCTGTCCATCACCCCTTCGAAGATCGCATCGGCGGGAATGACGGCCTCGCTCGTGACGTCGCGGCCGTCAGGGCCGAGATCCTCGGCGAGAGTGGAGGCGATGAAGGCGTCGAGGTCGAAGCCGGGCAAGGTGAAGGTCATGGAAATCCCCTTAGGGTCCAGATGAAATTTTGACCCCGTTCGCCCTGAGCCTGTCGAAGGGCTCTCCTTCCTTACCAGGAAAGGGGCTTCGACAGGCTCAGCCCGAACGGATTATTGTTCGGTAACAGAAATTCAGCGGTTGCCCACGTCGCCCTTGCCCACCGTGCCGCTGGCCAGTTCCAGCATCCGGTCGAGGCTCTTCTTGGCGGCGAGGCGCAGGCCTTCCTCCATCTCGATGCGCGGCTGGAGGTCGCGTAGCGCGAGGTAAAGCTTTTCCATCGTGTTGAGCGCCATGTAGGGGCACACGTTGCAGTTGCAATTGCCGTCCGCACCGGGCGCGCCGATGAAATTCTTTTCCGGCACCGCCTTGCGCATCTGGTGGATGATGTGCGGTTCGGTCGCGACGATCAACGTGTCGCCGGTCATCGTCTTGGCATATTGCAGGATGCCGCTAGTGGACCCCACATAATCGGCATGATCGACGATATAGGGCGGGCATTCCGGATGCGCGGCGATCGGCGCGTCGGGATGCTGGGCCTTGAGCTTGAGCAGCTCGGTCTCGCTGAACGCCTCATGGACGATGCAGACGCCGGGCCACAGCAGCATGTCGCGGTTGAACTTGCGCTTCAGATAACCGCCCAGATGCTTGTCGGGACCGAAGATGATCTTCTGGTCGCGCGGGATCTGGGACAGGATGGTTTCGGCGGACGAGCTGGTGACGATGATGTCGGACAGCGCCTTCACCTCGGCCGAGCAGTTGATGTAGCTCAAGGCGATATGATCGGGATGCGCCTCGCGAAACGCCTTGAACTGGGCGGGCGGGCAGCTGTCTTCAAGGCTGCAACCGGCGTCCATGTCTGGCAGAACGACGATCTTTTCCGGGCTCAATATCTTCGCGGTCTCGGCCATGAAGCGCACGCCGCAAAAGGCGATGACATCGGCATCGGTTTCCGCCGCCTTGCGCGATAGCTCAAGGGAGTCGCCGACAAAGTCGGACAGGTCCTGAATTTCCGGCTTCTGGTAGTAGTGGCCGAGGATGACGGCGTTGCGTTCCTTGCGCAGCCGGTCGATCTCCGCGCGCAGGTCAGTCCCCTGCGGAATTCCAGTGATGGCGTTCATGTCCCTAACTCCTCACGGGCCTTGCCCTGCGCGCCCCTAGCGGGCGGCGCGGCGGTTGGCCAGTACCTCATTGATCGGCGTCGTAACGTCCCATTGGTCGCGATTGTCGCCAGCGCGCTCCGCCGGGAAGGTGACGATCACCCGCGCGCCACCCTGCCCGGCTGCTTCCAGCGGCGCCGCCATCAGCTTTGCGAGCGCGGCGCGGCCATATTCCCGGGCGCGCGCCATGCGGGCCGGAGAGCGCGCCTCCTGCTCGGCCCGGCCCTGCGCATGGGCGGACACACGGCGGCTCAATTCCTCGCCCGCCTGCCGGGTGACGAACAGGCCGCTGGTGCGCACCAGCGTCCTTGCCGCCTCATCGACATTGGGCTTGGCGGGCTTCACGTCCGGTGCGTTGACGATCAGCGTGCGGCTGTCGGCATTCCATTCCAGATCGTCCGCGCCGATGCGGCTGACGTCGATGAAATAATCCACGGAAAAGGGCATCTTCACGACCTGATCCGACTTCAGGAAGCCAAAGCCGCGCACGTCGCGCGCCGTGCTCTGGATCGTGCCGGACATTTCGGACACCTTGAGGCTCGACGCGCCCGCGAACCGGTCCGCTATGATCTTCGTCACGGCCGATCCATCATCCTCGACACTGACCACATAATCGCGGTCATAGCTGCGCAAGCCGAGCAGCAGCGCGCCGCCGATCATCAGGACCAGCAGGGCGGCAAGGATGGGCGTCCCAAACCTGTTCAGCGCAACCGCCATCGGCCATCCTCCGCCGCAGCGGCAATGCCGCGCCCGTCGAGGTCGATCAGATGGGCAAGGACCGATCGTCCCGCCGCCGAATAGAGGCGCGGATCGACGCCCTTGTACATCTCCGCCACCATGGCGGGGATCTGTGACGCGCCGTTGCGCTCAAGGAAACGGACGATCTGGCCTTCGCGCTGCTTTCGATGGCCCATCATGCCGCGCACCAGCCGCTGCGGGTTCTGCACCGGTTCGCCATGGGCGGGGTAGTAGATCGCATCCTGCCGGTCGAGCAGGCGCTGCATCGACCGCATATAGTCGGCCATGTCGCCGTCCGGCGGCGAGATGACGCTGGTCGACCAGCCCATCACATGATCGCCGGTGAACAGCGCATTTTCCTCCAGCAGCGCGAAACAGAGATGGTTGGAGGTGTGGCCGGGCGTCGCCAGCGCTTCGAGCGTCCAGCCTTCCCCCGCCACCTGTTCGCCGTCGCCAAGGATGCGGTCCGGACTATAGGTCGGGTCGAACGCGGCGTCGGCTCGCGGGCCGTCATCGTCGAGAACGAGCGGCGCGCAGCCGATCACAGGCGCCCCGGTCTGCGCCGAAAGCGGCGCGGCGGCGGGGCTGTGGTCGCGATGGGTGTGGGTGCAGAGGATCGCCCGGACGGGCCGGTCGCCGATGGCGGCAAGTAAGGCGCTCAGGTGCGCTTCATCCTCCGGCCCCGGATCGATGACGGCGAGGTCGGTCGTGCCGATCAGATAGGTCTGCGTGCCCGTATAGGTGAAGGGCGACGGATTGGGCGCGAGGACGCGGCCGATCCGCGGCGCGATCTGCAGCAGCGTGCCGGTGGGCATGTCGGCCATGTCAGGAGCGGTTGCCATGCGCCTCATGTGCCCATCTGGCGCGGATTTTCAAGGTCCGGTGCATGGTAAGGGATTCCGTTCGGGCAAGTCATGGCCTAGAATTCAGGTCATGAGCGCGGGCAGAGACATGGTTGAAGGATGGCATCGGCATCTGGCGCTGGACCGGCGGCGCTCCACGCATACGGTGCGCGCCTATATGGCGACGGCGGAGCGGCTGATCGCCTTCCTCGAAGAACATCGCGGCGAGGCGGCAACGGCGGCCCTGTTGCAGAGCGTCGAGCAGGCCGATCTGCGCGCCTTCCTGACGGCGCGGCGGATGGACGGCATCGGCAATGTGTCGGCGGCGCGGGAATTGTCGGCGGTGCGCGGCTTCCTGAAGTTCATCGGCGGCGAGGATGCGCGGGTCCCTGTGCTGAAAGGCCCGAAGGTGAAGCGCGGCCTGCCCCGACCGATTTCGCCTGACGAGGCGGTGGCGCTGGCGCAGGATATCGCCGAAACCGCGCGTGAGGGGTGGATCGGCGCGCGCGACTGGGCGGTGCTGCTGCTGCTGTATGGCGCGGGGCTGCGCATTGGCGAAGCCATGGGGCTGATGGGCGATGTCCTGCCGCTTGGCGATACGCTGCGGGTGACCGGCAAGCGCGGCAAGAGCCGACAAGTGCCGCTGCTGCCGCAGGTGCGGGCGGCGATCGAGGCTTATGTGGCGGCCTGTCCCTATCCGGCTGGCCGTGGCGAGCCCTTGTTCCGTGGCGCGCGGGGCGGGCCGTTGTCGGCGGCCTTGATCCGGCGGGCGGTGCAGGGCGCGCGGGGGCGGCTGGGGCTGTCGGACCGGACGACGCCGCATGCGCTGCGGCACAGTTTCGCGACGCATTTGCTTGGGCGCGGGGCGGACTTGCGGTCGCTCCAGGAACTGCTGGGGCATGCGAGCCTGTCCTCGACGCAGATCTATACGCAGGTGGATGCGGCGCATTTGCTGGATGTGTATCGGAATGCGCATCCCCGGGCTTGAGGGGGGCGGGCGGACACATATTCCCCTCCCGCAGGCGGGAGGGGTTAGGGGTGGGCTGGCGCGACGCCAGAGGCATTATCCAACGGCTAGGTCGAAGCTCGCTCCGCTCGCGCCCACCCCCTAGCCCCCTCCCGCCTGCGGGAGGGGGAATAGCGCTATCCCCTCGGCTTCCACGTCGCCAAGCGCCAGAGGTACAATATCACCGCCCCGACGACACACGCCGTCGCCACGGGCCCCACATATTTATCGATATCACGAAAATTCTGACCCAGCAGATAGCCGGCATAGGCCAGGATGATATTCCAGATCAGCGCCCCGCCCGCCGTCCAGGCGAGAAAGCGGACATGCCCCATGCGGAACAGCCCGGCGGGGAGCGATATCATCGTGCGGAAGGCGGGCAGGAAGCGAAAGACGAACACGACGATCTGACCATATTTGCCGAAAATATGGTCGAGCTTCTCCACGTCCCGCCATTCCAGCGTCGCCCAGCGGCCATAGCGGTCGACCAGCGGCTTGAGGCGATGGAAGCCCAATATGTGCCCGACCAGATACCAGAAATAATTGCCGACGGTGGTGCCGATCGTGCCCGCCAGCAGCAGCCACTCCATCGCCATCCGGCCCTGCCCCACCCGGATGCCGCCGATGCCCATGATGAGTTCGGACGGCACGGGCGGGAAGACGTTTTCCAGCACCATGAGGAGGAAGATGCCCCAATAGCCGCCCGCGTCGATGAGGTGGAGGACCCAGTCAGTCATGCGACAGGCCGCCCGGCACTGTTACGTGCTCCTGCGAAGGCAGGAGCCCAGTTCGACCGGGGGGCCTGGGCTCCTGCCTTCGCAGGAGCACGCTGCGCCATTCTGATCAGGCAGCCACCCGCTCGGCGAGGCGCGCGTCGATCGCGTCCCAGATCATGCCGCCCGTATCCGTCCCGTTGAACGCGTCGATCGACACGATGCCGGTGGGCGATGTCACGTTGATCTCCGTCAGCCATTCGCCGCCGATCACGTCGATGCCGACGAACAGCAGCCCGCGCCGCTTGAGTTCCGGGCCCATGGCCGCGCAGATCTCCAGCTCGCGGTCGGTCAGCTCCGTCTTCGCCGCCGATCCGCCCACCGCGAGGTTCGAGCGGATTTCGCCTGCGCCGGGAATGCGGTTGATCGCGCCTGCGATGTCTCCGTCGATCAGGACGATGCGCTTGTCGCCTTGCGCCACGCCGGGAATGAAAGCCTGAACCATGAAGGGCTCGACCCATGAAGCGTTGAACAGTTCCACAAGCGCCGAAAGGTTCGCGCCGGATTGCCCGACATGGAAGACCGCGTTGCCCGCGTTTCCGTAGAGCGGCTTGACGACGATCTCGCCATGTTCGGCAAGGAAGCTCTTCACCTCGGCCAGGTCGCGGGTGATCATCGTGGGCGGCATGAAGCGGGCATAATCGAGCACGAACAGCTTTTCCGGCGCATTGCGGACGGCGGCGGGATCATTCACCACCAGCGTTTCGGCCTGCACCCGCTCCAGCAGATGAGTTGCGGTGATGTAGCTCAGGTCAAAGGGCGGGTCCTGCCGCATCAGCACGACATCGACGTCGCGGCCGAGGTCGAGCATTTCGGGCTCACCAAAGGCGAAATGGTCGCCGTCCACCTTCTGCACCTTCACCGGGCGCGCCTTCGCCAGCACGCGGCCGTCGCGATAGGTGAGATCGGGCGCGAGATAATGGTAGAGCCTGTGCCCCCTCGCCTGCCCCGCCAGCATGATGTGGAAAGTGGAATCGCCCTTGATGTTGATCCCTTCCATCGGGTCCATCTGCACGGCGACGGTGAGAGGGTTGAGTTCGGTCATCTGCTTTTACGTCTCCGTTCGGGCTGAACCGGACGAGAGCGGGTCAGCCCCCATGCCAGACATTCGCCAGATGGCGCGGCGGGCGGCCCGGCGCAAGGAGGATCACATCGATTCGCATGTCATCGCCCGGCTTGGCGAGGTCGTAGAACAGCATTTCGGCAGCCGCAGCCACGCGGGACAGGCGGCGTTCGTCGATCGCGAGGTCAAGATCAGCACCGGTCGCGCGGGCCTTCACCTCGACAAAGGCCAGCATCGCGCCGCGCCGGGCGACAAGGTCCACCTCCCCCGCAGGCGTGCGGAGGCGGCGGCCGACGATCTGCCAGCCCTTGAGCCGCAGCCACCATGCGGCGATCCGCTCCGCTTGGCGTCCGCGCTTTTCAGCAGCCTGCCGCTTCACCCCTTCAGTTCCAGCGCGCGATCGTACAGGGCGCGGCGATCGAGGCCGAGCTTCTTGGCAACCTCCCCCGCCGCCTTGGAGACCGGGAGCCGCTCCATTGCTTCGATCAGGGCGGCGTCGGCATCTTCTGCGCTGGCAGGCGGGGCTTCGCCGGGCGGGCCGACGATGACGACGATCTCCCCCTTGGGCGGCGCGTCGGCATAGCGGGCGCAGAGTTCGCTCAAAGTGCCGGTGCGGGTTTCCTCGAACGCCTTGCTGATTTCGCGGCTGACGGCGGCTTCGCGATCGCCCAGCCCCTGCGCCATGGCGGCGAGGCTTTCGGACAGGCGCGGGCCGCTTTCGTAGAAGATCAGTGTGGCGCGCAGGGCCGCGACTTCGGCCAGGGCATCGGCCCGCGCCTTCTGCTTCACCGGCAGGAAGCCCATGAAGAGGAAGCGGTCGGTCGGCAGGCCCGACAGGGTGAGCGCGGCGATGGCGGCGCTGGGGCCCGGCAGCGTCACGATGCTCCGCCCCGCCGCGCGCGCATCGCGGACCAGCTTGTAGCCCGGATCGGAGATGAGCGGCGTGCCCGCGTCGGAAAGCAGCGCGACCGATTCCGCCGCCATCCGATCGATCAGGCGAGCGCGCACCCCTTCGGCGCTATGGTCATGATAGGGGATCATCGGCCGATCCGACCCGGCATGGCGCAGCAACCGTGCGCTCACCCGTGTATCTTCCACGGCGATCACATCGGCGCGGCGCAGGACATCGGCCGCGCGCGGGCTAAGGTCTCCAAGGTTGCCGATCGGCCCCGCAACGATGTAAAGCCCGGGTTCCAGCCCAGAAGTTGTATTTTCCATAAGGACGCCAGATGACAGAGACGGATGCCCTCCGGCAAGCGGACATGTTCGCGGCAATGAAGCGCGGCGCGCGCATCCTCTTCGCCGCCAGCGCCCTGGCGCTCGCTGCCTGTCAGTCGATCGTGCCGCGTGGACCCGCGCCCGTCCGTCCTTCCGAGCCTGTCCCGACCGGCCCCGACGTGACGCAGGGCCTGCCCACCGATGCGCAGCGGCACCGCGTCGCGCTGCTGGTGCCGATGAGCGGCCCCAATGCGGGCGTCGGCCAGTCGATCGCCAATGCCACCACCCTCGCCCTCCTGGATACCAAGGCGGACAAGGTGCGCATCACCACCTATGACACCAGCATGGGCGCGGCGGCGGCGGCGAACCGGGCGCTGGCGGAAGGCAATCGCCTGATCCTGGGCCCGCTGCTGGCAGAAGACGCACGGGCCGTCGGGCCGATCGCGGCGCGGGCTAACGTGCCGGTCATCAGCTTTTCCAACGATGTGAGCGTTGCCGGAAACGGCGTCTACATCATGGGGTACAATCCGGGCCAGTCGATCGAGCGCGTGGTCGACTTTGCCAGGGGCAAGGGACTGTCGAAGTTCGCCGCGCTGGTGCCCAAGGGCATGTATGGCGAGCGTTCCGGCACATCGCTGCTGCGCGCCGTAGAGGGCGCGGGCGGCACGGTCGTGTCGATGCAGACCTTCGACCGGACGCCAGCGTCGATGACGGCGGCGGTCAAGAAGTTGCAGGCGTCGTCCAGCTATGACGCGCTGCTGATCGCCGACAGCGGGCGGGTGGCTTTGCAGCTTGCCCCCATCGTGCGGAAGAATGGCGGCGCGACGGCGCGGCTGCTCGGCACGGAATTGTGGAATACGGACAGCAGCCTTGGATCCAGCCCGGCGCTGCGCGGCGCCTGGTTCGCCAGCGTGTCGGACGGCCTCTACGGGCAACTGGCGACCAAATATCGGGCGCGTTACGGCAGCGCGCCGTTCCGGCTGTCGGCGCTGGGCTATGACGCGGTGCTGCTGACCGTGCGGATCGCGCGCGACTGGCGGCTCGGCACCCCCTTCCCCGCGGCGCGGCTGCGCGATGCGGGCGGCTTTTCCGGGATCGACGGGGCGTTCCGCTTCGGACGCAGCGGGATAGCCGAGCGAGCGCTGGAAGTGTCGGAGATTGGCGCGGGCACCTACACGGTGGTGGCTGCGGCACCCAAGGCTTTCGGGGAGTAGTAACCACCTTTCGCCCAAACTCTTCCGTTCGGGCTGAGCCTGTCGAAGCCCTTGTCTTCCAAGGGGGAAGCCCTTCGACAAGCTCAGGGCGAACGGAGGTAGCGCTTAGCCTTTGATCCGCCCAGTCGGCAGGATCAACGGCCACGCCCCACCAGCCTCGATACAAGCCGAAATCCCGTAGACATCCGCCAGACTCTGCTCCGTCAGCACGTCCATCGGCTTGCCGTCCGCGACCAGCCACCCCTGGTCCATCAACAGCAGCCGGTCGCAATAGCGCGCCGCCATGCCCAGGTCGTGCAGCACGGTGACAACCAGCGATCCTGCCCGCGCCTCGGCCTTCAACAAGTCCATGACATCAAGCTGATGCCCCGGATCAAGCGCGGCAAGCGGTTCATCAGCGATGAGCGAGGGCGCTCCCACCGCCAATGCGCGGGCGAGGAGAACACGGGCCCGTTCGCCGCCTGACAGCTCCGTTGCGATCCGCCCCTTCAGGTGCAGCACGTCAGCGCGGGCGAGCGCGGCATCGACCATCGCCTCATCCTCTGCCGACAGCCGCGACAGCGGGCCCAGATGCGGCATCCGCCCAAGCGCCACCAGCCGCTCCACCATCAAGGGCCAGTGCAATGTCTGCCCCTGCGGCAGATAGGCGACCAGACGCGCGATGTCCTTGCGGACGAGACTGGCGATCGGCTTGTCATTGACCGACACCGTTCCACTCTCCACGCGGGCAAGGCCGAGCATCGCTCGGATCAGCGTCGATTTGCCCGCGCCATTGGGACCGATGATGCCGACCAGCTGCCCCGGCTCCAGCGCCGTAGTGACGCCGCGAACCGCAGCATGACGGCCAAGGCGCACCGACAGCTCCTGCGTACGGATCGTCACCATAGCCGCCGCTCCCGCATCAAATGGACGAGGAAGACCGGCACACCCAACAGCGCCGTCAGAACGCCCAGCTTCAATTCGCTACTGGTGGGAATGAGCCGCACGCCGATGTCCGCAAGCGTCAACAACGCCGCGCCGCCGAGCAAGGAGGGAAGCAGGATGGCGGACGGCGAGCGATCGGTCAGCGGCCTGACGAGATGCGGCACGATCAGCCCGACAAAGCCGATCGCACCAGACACCGCGACCGCGCCACCGACGCCGATGGCAACGCCCAGCATCATGCGCAGCCGCGCCTTGGTGAGGTCGACGCCCAGTGCCTGCGCGCCCTCCTCCCCCAAGGTCAGCGCGTCGAGACTGCGCCCGTCCGCGATCAGCAGCGCGGCTCCGATAAGCACGCAGGGCAAGGCGATCCAGACATGCGCATAGCTGCGATTTTCAAGGCTGCCCATCAGCCAGCTCATGATCTCCATCGCGGCAAAGGGATTGGGGGACAGGTTGAGCGACAGGCTGATCCCCGCCCCCGCCAGCGTTGCGACGGCGATGCCCGCGAGGATCAGCGTCAGCGGGCTTTCCGATGGCCCGGCCAGCAGGAACAGCGTGCCGATCGCGATCAAGCTGGTCGTGATGGCAAGGACCGGCAGGATCAAAGGATGCAGCTGCGCCAACCCGAAATAAAGCGCGCACACCGCCCCGAGCGCGGCTGCATTGGACGCGCCAAGCACCGAAGGTTCGGCAAGCGGATTGCGCAAATAGCCCTGCAACGCCGCTCCGGCGAGCCCCAGCATCGCGCCGACGATCAGCCCGAGCAGCATGCGCGGCAGGCGCAGATCGATCAGGATGGCGCGGGCGACCTCATCGCCGCCGCCGCTCAGGACGGCAAGGATGCGGACGGGAGCGAGCGGAACCGCGCCGAGCGTGAGCGAGCCCAGCGCTGCCACCAGCGTAAGCGCAATGAGGACAGGGAGCAGCAGCGGATGGCGGCGCGCGCTCATGGCTTGCGCACTCCAAGGCCGCTGATACAGGTCGTAGTGCTCCTGCGAAGGCAGGAGCCCAGTTGCTTCACTTGAGCTGGGCTCCTGCCTTCGCAGGAGCACGGCACGTTGCAGAGGCAGGATTGATGCGCGGAAAGATCATCGCGGCGCTTTGTGCGCTCAGCCTCACCGGCGCTGCGCCTGTCCCGCCACGCCGCATCGTGTCGCTCAACACTTGCGCCGACCAATATGTGCTGGCGCTCGCCGATCCGGGTCAGATCGCGGCGTTGAGCCCCTATGGCCATGATCCCGAATTGTCGGCAGCGGTGGCGAAGGCGCGGCGCTTTCCGGTGCTGAAGCGCCCGGCCGAAGAGGTGCTGGCGTTGCGGCCCGACTTGGTGATTGGCTTTCCCGATGGTGCGGGCGGTGTTGTCGGCGCACCCGATGGGCGATGGCGCAAGCTGGGCCTCGCGAGCGCAACCAGCTTCGCCGCCATCCGCGATCAGGTTCGTCAGGTCGCCGCGGCGGCCGGCCAGCGCGCGCGGGGCGAAGCGTTGATCAGGGGCATGGAGCGCGATCTTGCCGCCCTGCCCCGGCGCAAGGGCGGCGGGGTCGCGGCCTATTATCAGCGACGCGGCTATATGACGGGCACGGGCACCCTGGTCGATGAACTGATCCGGCGCGCGGGCCTCGTCAATCTGGCGGAAAAGCTGGGCAAGCCTGCACTGGCGCAAGTGCCGCTGGAACAGATGATCGCAGCCAGGCCCGACTATCTGATCGTGGAAGAAGGCAGCGAAAACATCGTCGATCAAGGCACGGAGATGCTGCACCATCCCGCGCTGCGATCCATCCCGCGTATCCGTGTGCCCCAGGCCTGGACGGTCTGCGGCGGCCCCGCCTATGTGCAGGCCGCGCGCAGCATCATTGCCCAGGCGGATGCTGCGGGCAAAGAAAGGGCGAAGCCAAAGGCCGCGCCCCGGCGATGAAGCGGGGCGGCCGCCCACCCCCGTCACCTTTCACCGTCAGAAGCGGACACGCACGCCGCCATAGGCCGATCGGCCATAGGTGCTGTAACCATAGACGGTCGCATATTCTTCGTCCGTGACATTGTCGATGCGCCCGTAGATCTCCAGATGCTCGTTGATCGGCAGCGAGGCGCGGAGGTCCAGCCGGGCGTAGCCGTCATGCTGGATGCGAACGGCTGCGAATGTCTGTTCATCGAAGATCGAATCGTAGCTGTCGCTAACCATCGTTACGGTAGCCCCTGTCGATAACCCGAACGGCCAGACATAATCAGCCGACAGGCTGGCGACATTGGCCGGACGCCGTAGCAGGCGCAGACCTTCGTCGGGGCTTCCCGGCGAACGATCCCGTGCATCGACATAGCTGTAAGCCGCCGTAACGGTCAGCGCATCGACCGGCCGCAGCGCGATCGACCCTTCGACGCCTTTTGCCCGCGTGCAACCGACATTGCCGTATGCGGCGGCGGCAAAGGTGATCTGATCGCGCGTGTCACGCAAAAACGCCGTAACGGAAATCGTCACGCGATTATCGTCGAAGCTCTGATCGAAGCCGATATCGTAGCTTTTGGAACGCTCCGGCTCCAGCGCCGCATTGCCAAATATCGGCGCATAAAGCTGATAGAGCGAGGGTGCCTTGAAGCCCTCGCCATAGCTGAGGCGGAAGTTGGTCGCGCCCTTGTTAGGCGTGTAATTGGCATTGGCGCCGAAGGTGGTCGCGCCGCCGAACTGGCTATGATCATCATGGCGAACGCCTCCGGTGAGCGAGAGGCCGTCGACCGGCTGTACGACCGCGAGCGCATAGACGCTGTCGATATTGGCCCGCGCGCTGCCCGGCGCGAAGGGACCGAAGGAATCAAAGTCGGGCCGTTCATGTTCGTAGCCGAAGATGATGCGGGCCTGATCCACCGGCTTATAGACGCCCTCATATTCAAAGCGCAGGGTCGTACCGCTATACCCCTCCCTCGCGTCATCGCCCCGGAACGAGAAGTAATCGCGGTCCGTGCGCGACCATGTGACTGCTGCCCGGTTCTGAAGCTTTCCATCGAACAGAGCGGCGTTCAGACCTGCATAACCGATATATTGATCGACCTTGCTGGTGTCGGGCGTGTCGATCGGCGCGCCGAAGAACATGTCCGTGTCGAGATCGGAATGGATATAGTAGCCGCGCAGATCAAGGCTCAGGGCATCGGTGAAGCTTAGCTTGAGCTTCGCGTTAGCGGCGACATTTTCATAGCCGTCTCGCTCGGTGCCCCCCGCAGCGGACGAAATGCCATCCGTGCGGAAATAAGCGACGCCAAGCCCGCCTGACGCGATGCCGCTTGTGCCGGAAACGTCCGCCTTGGCGTTCAGCGTGTCGGCATAGCCATAGTCGACCGAAACCGTCCCTCCGAAATCTTCACTGGGGGCGCCGGTCATGATGTTGACGACGCCGCCGATCGCCTGGCTGCCGTAGACCACCGAATTGGAGCCGCGCAGCACTTCGATGCGGCGGATGTTGCCGGTCAGCAAATTGCCGAAATCATAGGCGTCGCCGATGCTGCTCGGATCATTGATCTTCACGCCATCGAGCAGCACCAGCGTTTGCGTCGTTTCCGCGCCACGGATCGAAATGCCGGTGACGCCGCCCACGGCATCGGCGCGGTTGAAACGGACGCCGGGCGTGGTGATCAGCAGGTCCGCGATGCTGACATTCTGGCGCGTCTCGATGGTCTTTTCATCGATCACCGTCACGGCCTGCCCGACTTCATCGGTCGGCTGCTCGATGCCGAGCGCGGTGACAACGATTTCGTCTGCATCTTCGGCAAGCGCGGGGGTGGCCGCAAGCAGCGCCAGCAGTGAAATTCCGGTCTTGAACATTTTCTGTCTTCCCTGAGCGCCATGCGACATGAGGCCAGGGCTTCCGCGCGAGCGGCCGGTGCACGAGGGAGGGAGACGCCAATCCCGTCACGCGCACCGATGCGGCCCTGCGCCGCTTCGTCGCTCAGACGGAAAACCGTGCCCGGGCCGATCCCTGGACCCAAGGCAAGAGCGACCATGCGCCGGCAGGTCTCCTGGCTCGCGGGTCGTCGCGGCGATGCACGGGCCTTCCCGGACGCGTGTCCAGTGGCTGGTCCCCCTCGCCTTCCCCTTTTGAAGGCATGCGGGTTTCCGGGTGCATCGCGCTCACCGCTTACAGTTGCAGGGGCAGCTGCGGACTTGGACGGATGAACCGTCCCCACCGCATTCCCTTTCCGGCGCGATCTTTCGTGAACGGTTGCCCGCTCACGCCGCGCGCCATAGGGGAAAGCGAGGGTTCTGCCAAGGAGTGGATCGATGCGATTACTGGGCGCTGTGCTTGCCGGGGGACGATCCCGTCGGTTCGGGAGCGACAAGGCGCTGGCGCTGATGTCGGATGGGCGCATGCTGATCGACCATGCGGTGGCGGCGATCGCGCCCCATGTGGAGGCGGTGGTGGTCTGCGGGCGGACGGTCGAGGGGATGACCAGCCTCTCCGACCGGCCCGCGCCTGATATGGGACCGCTGGGCGGGCTGAACGCGGCACTGCATCATGCGCGGGACGAAGGCTATGACGCGGTGCTGACGACCGGGTGCGACATGCCGGTCTATCCGGCGGCGTTGGTGGAGGCGCTGGCGGGAGAAGGCGCTGCGGTGTTGAAGGGGCAGCAACTTGCCGGTTTCTGGCCTGCCGGGCTTGCGGATGATCTGGACGCGCATCTGGCTGAGGAGAATAGCCGGTCGATATATGGCTGGCTGGAGCGGATCGGCGCGCGGATCGTGGAGCGGGCCGATATCGTCCTGCCGAATATCAATCGACCGCAGGATCTTGCCGGGTTGCCAAAAAACTAGCTGCGCCGTGCTCCTGCGAAGGCAGGAGCCCAATTCAGAGGACGGGACTGGGCTCCTGCCTTTGCAGGAGCACGTTGCTTATCGTGCTGAGCGGGTTGCACCCTATCGCCGAGCTGAACTTGCCGAAGCCCCCTCCCTTCCTTCCAACTAAGTTCGGGGGCGTTCGGCAAGCTCAGGGCAAAGGTCGCGGAGAGCCGGTCTTCAAAGCTGAAGAGCGACGCTGGCTGCGGCCTCTACTGGCATGGACGTGCCCGCCACCGCCTCACCAATCAGAAGCAGGGTCGGATCTTCGTCGCTGATCGTCGCGACCAGGAAGGCAAGCGCCGACAGCTTGCCCCGAATCAGCCGTTCGGTGGGCAGCGATACATTGACCGCCACCATCACCGGCGTTTCGGGATCGCGCCCGGCGGCGATCAGCTGGCGGCTGATCTCGCCAGCTGCGGCGCGGCCCATATAGATGCCGAGCGTGCCGCCCGGACGGGCCAGCGTTTCCCAGTCGAGCTTGAGCGGTTCACCGGCTTTGAGATGCGCGGTCACCAGCGTCAGGCCGCGCGCCTTGCCGCGCAGGGTGAGCGAGGCGTTGCCGCTTGCCGCCGCCGCGCTGGCGGTGGTGATGCCGGGGCAGATGTGAGTGCGGATGCCGTCAGCGGCGAGATGCTCCATCTCCTCCGCCGATCGGCCGAAGACCGACGGGTCACCGCCTTTCAGGCGCACGACGCGCTTGCCTGCCTTGGCAGCGGCGAGGAGGAGGTCGTTGATGCTTTCCTGATCCTTGCTGTGACGGCCGGAACGCTTGCCGACGCTGACGCGCTGTATGCTTTGCGGGATGAGGTCAAGGACGCCGGGGCCGACCAGCGCGTCATAAAAGACGATGTCAGCCGCCGCCATCAGCTTTTCGGCCTTGCGGGTCAGCAGATCCGGATCGCCCGGCCCCGCGCCGACCAGCCAGACTTCACCGGGGGCGATAAGTTCATTCGGCTGCATGGAGCGTCTCCTGCGGAATTTGGGCAAGGATATTGGCAAGCGCGGGGCGGCAGGACCCGCAATTGGTCCCGGCGCCGATCGCCTTGCCGATGGCGGGCACGTCGACCAGGCTCTGTTCGCGGATGGCGGCCATTATCTGATTAAGACCGATGTCGAAGCAGACGCAGATGGTCGGCCCCTTGTCGGGCTGACTGCCGGGCCCGCGCGCGGCGAGGACGGACGCCCCCACGCCTTCGACTTCCAACTGGCTGATGAGCCAATCGCGCGACGGGAGCAGCCCTGTGCGCGTGACGATCAGGATACCCGCGAGCTTGCCATCCTTGATGATCGCGACGCGGCGGGTGCCGCGTGACATGTCGATGGCCTCGACCCGGTCGCCCTTGGGCAGGCAGGCTTCGAGCCGGGCGGGATCGCCATTGCCCGCGACCTCGTAAAGCGCGCCGCCCGGCACGGTGACCTTTGTCGCCCACAGACAGGGAACCCTGGCGGGCTGCTCGCCGCGCAGGATCAGGAAGCCCTTCCACTCGGTCGCGACCTTCTCGATGCTGGCGGGCGTCAGCTTGAAGCCGGGCTGACCGGAATGCGGATCGACCAGCGGACGGGGCAGCAGGCCGGTGCGGCCGCCGGTCGATATTTGATCGGTCCAGTGGATCGGCGTGAAGATTTCGCCCCGGCGCTGGCCATCGCTCAGCCCAACGCGGAAGATGCTATTGCCCTGCGCGGTCTGGACGCGCGCCAGATCACCGTCGCAGATATCGAAGTCCCCGGCGTCCTGCGGGTGAATCTCGACCAACGGCTCCTCCCGATGACGGGCGAGCTTCGCCGAAAGGCCGGTGCGCGTCATCGTGTGCCACTGGTCGCGATAACGGCCGGTGTTGAGCGTCATCGGCCACTGTTGGAGCGGCTCCTGAAGATCCATCTGCTTGGCGAGCACCAGCCGCGCCTTGCCATCGAGGGTGGAGAAGCGACCATCCGCGAAGGGCTTGTCGCCACCCCAGCGGAAGGGCTCCATCGCCTCATAGGCTTCATTCCCGATGGTCGCCTGCGCGCGGAGGTTGAGCAGCCGTGCGCCATCATTCTGATAAGCGGTCAGGCGCGCATGTTCACGCCAGATGTCGGCGGGCCGGTCATAGGCGAAAGCGTTGCGCCAGCCCATGCGACGGCCGACTTCCTTGATGATCCACCAGTCGGGCTTCGCCTCGCCGGGCAGCGCCAGGAAAGGACGCTGGCGGCTGATGGTGCGGTCGGAATTGGTGACGGTGCCGTCCTTCTCGCCCCAGCCAGCAGCGGGCAGGCGGACGTCGGCATGAACGCTGGTGTCGGTGTCGGCGATGATGTCCGAGACGACGAGGAAGGGCACGGCCTCCAGCGCCTCGCGCACGCGGTTCGCGTCGGGCAGCGACACGGCGGGGTTGGTGGCCATGACCCAGAGCGCCTTGATCCGGCCTTCGTTGATGGCGCGGAACAGGTCGACGGCTTTCAGGCCCGGCTTGGTCGCCATGGTGGGCGCGGCCCAGAAGCGGCCCACGCGTTCCACATTCTCCGGCGCGAAGTCCATATGGGCCGCCAGCGTCGAGGCGAGGCCGCCGACTTCGCGGCCGCCCATGGCGTTGGGCTGGCCGGTTATGGAGAAGGGCGCAGCGCCGGGCTTGCCGATGCGGCCGGTCGCGAGGTGGACGTTGATGATCGCGTTGACCTGATCAGTACCGCGGATCGACTGGTTGATGCCCTGGCTGAACAAGGTGACGGTGCGCGCGGTGGCGGCGAACAGCTTGAAGAATTGCTCCAGCAGCGCGGGCGCGATGTCGCAGGTCTTTGCCGTGGTCCAGAGATCGTGGCCGGTGCGGATATGCTCCCAGAAGCCTTCGGGCGCATTGAGATGGTCGGCGATGAACGCAGGGTCGGTGACGCCTTCCTGATCGCACCAGGCGAGCAGGCCGTTCATCAGGGCAACGTCGGTGCCGGGCTTTACTGGCAGATGCAGGTCCGCGCCCTCGCAGGTTTCCGTGCGGCGTGGGTCGATCACGACCAGCTTGGTCCCGCGCTCCGCCCGCGCGGCCTGAATGCGCTGATAGACGATCGGGTGGCACCAGGCGGTGTTGGATCCGACCAGCACGATCAGGTCGGCTACGTCCAGATCGTCATAGCTGGCGGGCACGATGTCCTCGCCAAAGGCGCGATTATGACCGGCAACCGCGCTCGACATGCAAAGGCGGCTGTTGGTGTCGATGTTCGCCGTGCCGATGAAGCCCTTCATCAGCTTGTTGGCGACATAATAATCTTCGGTCAGCAACTGGCCCGAGACGTAGAAGGCGACGCTGTCGGGGCCGAAGCGATCGACGGTCTCGCGAAATTTCTTCGCGACGAGGTCCAGCGACTTGTCCCAGCTGGCGCGCTTGTTGCCGATCATGGGGTGCAGCAGGCGACCGGTCAGGCCCACCGTCTCGCCCAGATGCGTGCCCTTGGAGCAGAGGCGGCCACCGTTCGCCGGGTGCTGCTCATCGCCCTTGATCGTGACCGACCGGGGTCCGGTCGGCGTGGCCGAAATGCCGCAACCAACGCCGCAATAGGCGCAGGTAGTGCGGATGGCCTGGTTCATGCTCTTACCTCTTCTTCCCGAGGAACAAGAATTGGGTGGAGGCGCTTGCCGCAAGGGATGGCCAACAAGACACCCCCACCCAGATCCCCGCCATTATGGCTGGGGACCGGAAGCTCGATGCCGGTTTCAGGCAGCCGCCTTCAGCGCCGTGGGCCGAGCGATCAGGATGCGGCCGCCCTCCTCCTTCACGGCGATGGTCGGCGTGCAGCCCTCGTCATTGCCCTGCGCCTCGCCCGTCTTCAGGGCGATGTTCCAGTTGTGGAGCGGGCAGGCGACGCTGTGGCCATGGACAATGCCCTGGCTCAGCGGCCCCTTCTTGTGCGGGCATTCATTGACGAGCGCGAAGACCTTGTCATCGCTGGTGCGGAACACGGCAATTTCCTTTTCGCCCGTGATCTGAACGGTGCGAGCGCCACGCTGGGGAATGTCGGCCAGCGTTCCGATGTCGATCCAATCGGTCATGGGTGTCACTCCGCAGCGATGGCAATGGGTTCAAGGTGCTGGTGCAATTCGCTTTCCGCACCGGCGGCGCGCTGCGCCCAGGGATCTTCCTGGCTGAAGCTCTGCGAATAGAGGAAGCGTGCGCGCAGAGCCTCGCGGCCTGCGTCGTCCTCGACGATGCGCTGCTTCACATAGTCGACCCCGACGCGCTCGATCCAGGGCGCGGTGCGCTCCAGATAGCGCGCTTCCTCGCGGTAGAGCTGGGTGAAGGCGGCGCAATAATCGAGCGCTTCCTGCTCGGTCGAAACCTTGCAGAGCAGATCGGTGGCGCGGACATGAATGCCGCCATTGCCGCCGACATGCAGTTCATAGCCCGAGTCCACGCAGACCACGCCAAAGTCCTTGATCGTCGCCTCCGCGCAGTTGCGGGGGCAGCCCGATACGGCGATCTTGAACTTATGGGGCATCCACGACCCCCAGGTCATCCGCTCCGTCTTGACGCCAAGGCCGGTGGAGTCCTGCGTGCCGAAGCGGCACCATTCCGAACCCACGCAGGTCTTCACCGTGCGCAGCGACTTGCCATAAGCGTGACCCGACACCATTCCGGCCGCGTTCAGATCGGCCCAGACGGCGGGCAGATCTTCCTTCTTGATGCCGAAGATATCCAGACGCTGACCGCCCGTGACCTTCACCATCGGCGCATCATATTTCTCGACCACGTCAGCGATCGCGCGCAGTTCCTTGGGGTTGGTCAGGCCACCCCACATGCGCGGGACGACCGAATAGGTGCCGTCCTTCTGGATGTTGGCGTGCATGCGTTCGTTGACGAAACGGCTCTGCTGGTCATCGACATATTCGCCCGGCAGCGCGCAGAGCAGATAGTAATTGAGCGCGGGACGGCAGGAAGAGCAGCCGTCCGGCGTCGACCAGTGCAGCTTCTGCATCACCTCGGGGATCGAGCGCATATTCTGCGCGACGATCTCGCGGCGGACATCGTCATGGCCGAAGCTGGTGCATTTGCACATCGTCTTGGGACCCGACTGGACGTCATCGCCCAGCACCACCGCCAGCAAATTCTCGACCAGACCAGTGCACGAACCGCAGCTGGCCGAAGCCTTGCAGGTGGCGCGCACCGCATCCAGGCTGCATGCGCCCTTTTCGATACAACCCACGACCTGGCCCTTGCTGACGCCGTTGCAGCCGCAGATCTCGGCATCGTCCGAGAGCGCCGCAACGGCCGCCTTAGGGTCCAGCGCGCCTCCTCCAGAGGCGAAGGCCTGACCGAAGATCAGCAGGTCGCGGATTTCGCCGACATCTTCCTCGCGCTTCAGCAGGTCGAAATACCAGCCGCCATCCGCCGTGTCGCCATAAAGGACCGCGCCAATGACCTTGTCATCCTTGACCACGACGCGTTTGTAGACGCCGCGTGATGCGTCGCGCAGCACGATATCCTCGCAACCCTCGCCGCCCGAGAAATCACCGGCGGAGAAGACGTCCAGACCGGCGACCTTGAGCTTGGTTGAGGTGACGGAGCCCTTGTAGCCCGTGTGCTGGTCGGTCAGCCCATCAGCCAGGCTGCGGCACATGTCCCAGAGCGGCGCGACGAGGCCGTAGACATTGCCGTCATGCTCGACGCATTCGCCGACCGCCAGCACATCGGGGTCGCTGGTGACCATATGGTCATCGACCTTGATGCCGCGATTGACGTCGAGGCCAGCTTCGCGCGCCAGAGCGGTCGAAGGGCGGATGCCCACCGCCATGACGACCAGGCTCGCGGGGATTTCGGTGCCGTCCTTCAGGCGGACGCCTTCCACCTTGCCGTCGCCATAGATGGATTCGGTGTTGGCGCCGGTCAGGATGGTCTGGCCCCGGCCTTCCAGCGCGGTCTTGAGCAACCAGCCCGCCGCTTCGTCCAGCTGACGTTCCATCAGCGTGTCCATGAGATGGATGACCGTCACCTTCATGCCGCGCAGGGTGAGGCCGTGCGCCGCTTCCAAACCGAGCAGGCCACCGCCGATCACCACTGCATTGCCGCCCTTCCCAGCGGCTTCCAGCATCGTGTCGACATCCTTCATGTCGCGGAAGCTGATGACGCCGGGCAGGTCCTTGCCCGGAACCGGGATGATGAACGGGTCGGAACCCGTTGCGATCAGCAGCTTGTCATAGCCAACAGTGCGACCCGACTGGCTCGTGACGGTCTTGGCGGTGCGGTCGATGCCCGTCACCGGATCACCCGCGATCAGTTCGATCTGATTGTCGTCATACCATTCGCGGCTGTTGATGATGATGTCATCGAAGCTCTTCTCACCAGCCAGAACCGGCGAGAGCATGATGCGATTATAGTTCACATAAGGCTCTGCGCCGAAGATGGTGACGCGATAACGCCCTGCATCCCGTGCCAACAGTTCCTCGACCGCGCGGCAACCGGCCATGCCGTTGCCAACAACCACCAGATGTTCGCGAACATCCTCCGACGGCACGAAGATATCCTCTTCGTTGGCCGTCTCCGGTCCGGCGTTGTTCTGAAAATCCATCCCTTGACTCCAGACAATAAAAAAGCCGCCATCCGGACCCCTGGGCTTTGAACCCAGAGGTCTGGATGGCGGCTTTGCCATCATTCACGCTTTGACGATCCGTCCGTGGATCACCGCAGCTATGTCAGTTGAGGACAACCTTGTCCTTCGCAGTGCAGCATAGATGAATGGAAAATGGGGTCAAGGTGATTCGGGAGAAACTTTCACTCGAAATCCCAGAACACTTCTACCCGTTCGCACTGAAACAAAGGGCGGCGGCTCCTCTTCCGAGTGCCGCCGCCTCCCTCTCCAATCAATTTCTGATCAGATGCGCGCGCCGCTGCTCCAGGTCGCCCGCCACCGCGCACGAACCATCGAGATGCCAAGGAAGGCCACCACGCAAAGCCCCGCGAAGATCAGGAAGCCCGGCGCAAAACTGCCGGTGAACTGCTTGGCGATCCCCAGCGACGAAGCGAGGTAAAATCCACCAATGCCGCCCGCCATGCCGACCAGGCCCGTCATCACGCCGATTTCCGCCTGGAAGCGCTGCGGCACCAGTTGGAACACCGATCCGTTGCCGGCACCCAGCGCCAGCATCGCCGCGACGAAGAAGCCAAGCGCCGAAACCAGCGTGTCAGCGTAGGATACAGCCGCCAGCGCCAGAGCGGCGGCGATATAGACCATCATCAGCGCCTTTACGCCGCCGATCCGGTCGGCCAGCGCGCCGCCCATCGGACGGACCAGCGATCCGGCGAACACGCAACCGGCAGTGCAATAGCCTGCGGTGATCGGCGTCAGCCCGAACTGATCGGTGAAGTAGATTGGCAAGCTCGCGGCAAGGCCGACGAAACCGCCAAAGGTCACCGAATAAAAGCCCATCAGCCACCAGGCATCCGCGCTCTTCAGCGGCTGGAAATAATCCACCAGCTTCTTGGGCGCAGGCGCGTTGGGCGCATTCTTCGCCATCATCATATAGAGGACGAACACGATGGTCAGCGGGATGCAGGCGAGGCCGAGCACAGCGTTCCAGCCGAACAGCTTGGCCAGGATCGGCGCGAAGAGCGACGCCAGCACCGTGCCCGAATTGCCCATGCCCGCAAGGCCCATGGCCTTCCCCTGATGTTCAGGCGGATACCAACGGCTGGCCAGCGGCAGCGCGATGGCGAAGCTTGCGCCTGCAAAGCCCAGGATCACACCCAGCGCCAGCGTGCCGCCGAAGCTGTTGACGCCCATGAACCAGGCGGTGAAGAGGCCCAGGATCACGATGACCTGGCTGATTGCCCCCGCCTGCTTGCACCCGATTCGGTCGACCAGCAGGCCGTTCACCACCCGCAGCAGCGCGCCCGCAAGCGTCGGCACCGCGACCATCAACCCCTTTTCAGCAGGCGTCAGACCCAATGTCTTGGAGATCGACGGGGCGAGTGGCCCCAGCAGCACCCACACCATGAAGGCAAGGTCGAAATACAGAAAGGCAGCGATCAGCGTCGGCGTGTGACCAGCTTTCCAGAAGCTGGTCGAACCCGCTTCCCCCTCACCGCTTTTGTCGCGGTCCCAATAAGCAGTTGCCATGATGCAAGTCCTTCAATCTAAGTGAAATGGACATAAAAAAAGCCGCTCTCCGGACGATCGCTTTCACGACATCCGGCCAGCGGCTTTGCTGCAAAATAATGCTGAGGAGAGCGTGCACCCTCTTTGGGCAGGCTCATCCATAAACGCGCATCGTCGCGCGACCCTTATCTTATCCGATGATTCGTTTCATGTTGCAAGGCACAATTTTTCGTCGTTCATCGGCTTCAAATCCTCCCCAATAAGGATGGGGATGGAGCATTTAGAAACTCGCGAGAAAATCCTCGATCCGCTCAGGATCGAACACCCGCCCGTCGAAGAAGCGATCAGGCCCCAACGTCAATTCGCCGCGCTTCGATCCCACTGCCAATGGCGAGGCGACAGCGCCCTCCACCTTCATGCTTGCGCCGGGTATCGGCACATTGCTGTCCGCCAGTGCCCGCCGGAATATGTCGGGGCGGAACACGGACCCGGCCTTGGCGGAATTTTCCGCTGTGTGCTCAACCATCTTCCACCGCACGAGCTGCGAATAGAGCCATAGCGCCTGACTGCGCCACGGAAACGGCGTAGCCTCCCGCGAAAAGAGCAGGAAATCGGGCATATCCACCGGTGGCATATCCGCCCGCGCGGTGATGCGCCCCGATAGTGCCCGCCCGATCACATCGGCAGGCTGGTCGACGAGATGCGGCTGGGACAGCAGGTGCGCCAACGCCTCATGATTGGCCGGATCGTCGCACCAAGCCGCCGACCGCACCAGCGCGCGGATCAGCGCATCGACGGCCTGCGGATTTTCCTCCAGCCAGGGCGTGCGGAAAGCCAGCACCTTTTCCACCCCGCGCCGCCAGATCCGCTCGCCGATCGCCACCGCTTCGGCAAGGCCCGCGTCCACCGCCGCGCTGCCCCATGGCTCGCCCGCAATGAAGCCGTCAATCTCACCCGCGCGCATCGCCTCCACGGTCAGCGACGGCGGCACCACGCGCAGCAGCACGTCGCGGTCCGGATCGACGCCAGCGCTTGCCAGCCAATAACGCAGCATGACCGCATGGCTGGAAAAGCGGTGGACGACGCCGATTACCGGCTTGCGCTTCCAGAGGCCAATGGCGGCGGCGAAATCATGCGCCGTGCCCAGCGGATCGTCGAGCCGCGCGACCACATCGGGGTCGAGCGCCTGCGCGAATTCGCGCGCCATCACCAGCATATTGCCGTTGACGTTGAGCTTGTAGGGCGCGGCCAGCGGCGCGGGTTGCTGGCTCAACCCCAGCGTCACCGCGATGGCGAGCGGCGCCAGCATGTGGGCGGCCTGCACCTGCCCGAACACCAACCGGTCGCGCAAAGTCGCCCAGCTGGTCGCGCGGACGAGGTCAAGGGCGATACCCTCCTCTTCCGCAAAGCCCTTTTCCCGCGCCACCGCCAGCACGGCGGAGTCGGTCAGCGGCAGATAGGCGATGCGCAGGGACGTCGTCATAACCCTCCTCCCAACAGGTCGCTGGCGGTGATCAGGGCCTGGGCGACATCCACGATCTTCTTCCCCTGGTTCATCGCGCCCGATCGCAGCAGCGCATAGGCGTCCGGCTCGCTAATGCCACGCTGGCTCATCAATATGGATTTGGCGCGGTCGATGATCTTGCGGTCGGACAGCGCCGTGCGCGCCTCGTCCAGTTCCGTTTGCAGCTTGGCGAAGGCGTTGAAGCGACGCACGGCCAGTTCCAGCACCGGCTTCACCCGTTCCTTGCGCAGGCCATCGACGACATAGGCGGACACGCCCGCATCGATCGCCGCGCCGATCATCGATTCGTCGGACTGGTCGACGAACATCGCGATCGGCCGGGCCAGCGCACGGCTGACCGACAGCATTTCCTCCAGCATGTCGCGGCTGGGGCTGCCCAGGTCCATCAGCACGACGTCGGGCGCCATGCGCTCCAGCCGCGCGACGAAGCCGCCGCGCGGGGGAACGATGTGGATATCGTCATAGCCCGCCTCGCGCAGTCCTTCTTCGAGTACCGTCGCGCGCAGGCCGCTGTCATCGATGATGACGATTCGCATGTGGACCCCGACCCTTTTGCCCTTTCAGTGACGGCGATGCTGCGCCGCGTCAATCGGGCGAGCGCGGCAAGGTTGCCTGCGCGCCGCACCTGCTGTACCGCTGCAGACCAATATTCGGAGGATCGACATCATGGACATCAACCTGATCGCACAGCCCCAACGCTTTGCTTTCAGCGAGATTTTTGCCCATGCCTTCGATCACATTATCGCACATCAGCTGGTCCGCGCCTGACGGGACAACCGTCCTTTCGGACATAGATTTTCGTTTCACTCCTGAGCGGATTGGCCTTGTCGGACGCAATGGCGTCGGCAAATCGACGCTGCTCGCCCTCATTTCCGGCAGGCTGAAGCCCACCAGCGGCAGCATTCAACGGGACGGGACCATCGCCGAACTGCGCCAGACGGTACAGGTCGCGCCTGGCGAGACCATCGCCGATCTGTTCGGCGTGGCCCAAGCGATGGCGCTCCTTTCCAAGGCCGAAAGCGGCGAGGCTGACATGGCCGAGCTGGAAGCATGCGACTGGACGCTGCCATCCCGCATTGAGGAGGCTCTGGCGGACACCGGCCTCGAAGCCTTGCCCGAAACGCCGCTCAGCCAATTGTCGGGCGGGCAGCGGACGCGGGCGGCGCTTGCCGGCGTGGTCTTCGCCCGGCCCGATTTCCTGCTTCTGGACGAGCCGACCAACAATCTCGACGCCGATGGCCGGGCCGCGCTGATCGCCCTGCTCGCACGCTGGCGCGCGGGTGCGATCATCGTCAGCCATGATCGCGCGCTGCTGGAGGAAATGGAGGCGATCGCCGAACTGACGACGCTCGGCATCAGCCGCCATGGCGGCAATTTCTCCTCCTGGCAGGCACGCAAGGCAGTGGAACTGGCCGCTGCCGAGCAGGACCTCGCCAATGCCCAACGGCACCAAAAGGAAATCGCCAAGCGCACCCAGATCGCTACCGAGCGCAAGCAGCGCCGCGACGCCGCAGGAGCCCGCAAGGGCGCGAAGGGCGACATGCCGCGCATCCTGATCGGGATGCGGAAAGATCGGGCGGAAGGGTCAGGCGGCGAAGCAGCCCGCCTGGCCGAGCGCCTGCGCCGCGAGTCGGAACAGGCAGCGGAAGCCGCCCGTCAACAGATCGAAGTGGTCGAAAGCCTGACGGTCGCCCTCCCCTCCACCGCTGTGCTGCCGGGGCAGCGGATCGTAACGCTCGATCATGTCACCGCGGGGCATGACCCCAACGCACCGATCGTCAAGGGGCTGTCCTTCACCGTCAACGGCCCGGAACGCATCGCGATCGTCGGCCCCAATGGCGCGGGCAAATCCACGCTGCTCCATGTGATCGCGGGCAGCCTTCCGCCACTGTCCGGACAGGTCGACCGGCACGTGGCCTGCGCGCTGCTGGACCAGAAGGTGGAGCTGCTCGATCCGGCCGCCAGCATCGCGGACAATTTCGCGCGCCTGCATCCGGACGCCACCCATAATGAGGTACGCGCCGCCCTTGCCCGCTTCCGGTTCCGCGCCGACCTTGCCCTGCAAAAGGCCGGGAGCCTCAGCGGCGGGCAGCTGCTGCGCGCGGGGCTCGCCTGCGTGCTGGGCGGCGCGATGCCGCCGCCGCTGCTGATGCTGGACGAGCCGACCAACCATCTCGACCTGGACAGCATCGCGGCGATCGAACAGGGCCTGCTTGGCTATGACGGCGCGCTGATCGTGGTCAGCCACGACCCGGCCTTCCTGCGCGCCATCGGCATCGATCGGGAGATCAGCCTGCCTTAATGCGCCGCCGACATGTCCACGCGCGCCACCGGCTTCGGCGCGACCCAGACCAGCGCGGCTGCCACGAACAGGATCAAGGATGCGATGAAGAACACATGGTTCATCGACAATACCGTCGCTTGCTGATCAACCAGATTGGCGAGCATTTGCGGCGTCTGCTCGGGCGAAAGTCCCGTTCCGGAGAGCCGCGAACCCACATCGGGGGCGAGAGCCGACACCATTTCATTGCGCGCTGTTCGCTGGCCATTGCCCCAGCCTGTGAGGACGACGGAGGTTGAGATCGCCACGGCCATGGTGCGCAGGAAATTCTGCATGCCCGCCGCTGATGCCGTCTCTTCCGGATTGACCGAACCCAGCGTCAGCGTCGTGAGCGGAATGATGAAGAAGGGCATCGCCAGCCCCTGCACGACCTGCGGCAGCGAAAGCGTCCAGAAATCAGCTCCGCTCGTCCACCCGGCGCGCCACATCGTGACCATGCCCATCCACGCGACAGACGCCGATATCAGGATGCGCACATCCACTTTGCTGACCGCGCGCCCCGCCAGCGGCGCGACAAGAATGGACGTCATGGCGGTGAAGGCCGTGACGATCCCAGCCCAGACGGCGGTGTAGCCCATCGATATCTGGAGCCATTGGGGAATGATGACGATCCCCGCGAAATAGGCCCCGAAGCAGAGCGAATATGTCAGCACCCCCGATGTGAAGCCGACATGGCGGAACACGCGCAGGTCGACGATCGGATGCTCCTCGGTCAACTCCCAGATGATGAAGACGAGGAAGCCGATGCCCGCCAGCACGGCCAGCGTCAGGATCATGGGATCGGCGAACCAATCATGGTCGCGGCCGGTATCCAGCATGATCTGGAGACAGCCGATCCAGAATATCAGCAGGGCAAGGCCGATATAATCGATCGGCAGCTTCTTGCGCTCCGTTTCGGCTGGAGCGAGCAGCACCATCGCTGCGAAAACGCACAGCACGGCGATCGGCAGGTTGATGAAGAAGATCCAGTGCCAGCTCCAATTGTCGCTGATATAGCCGCCGATGATCGGCCCCAAGGCTGGCCCGGCGAGCGTCGTCATGGCCCAAAGCCCCATCACCCTTCCGCGCTGCTCGGGCGGAAAAATGCGCATCAGCAGGGTCTGCGACATCGGCATCAACGGCCCGCCGCACAGCCCCTGGCCGATGCGGCACACGACAAGCATGCCGAGCGTCATCGACAGGCCGCAGAGCAGCGAGAAGATGCCAAAGCCGATCATGCCCCCGATGAAGAGCCGCACCGTCCCGAACCGCTGCGCCAGCCAGCCGGTCAATGGCACGCAGACCGCTTCCGCCACCGCATAGGATGTGATGATCCATGTGCCCTGGTCAGGGGAAATGCCCAGATTACCGGCGATATGCGGCACCGATACGTTCGCGATCGTCAGGTCGAGCACGACCATGAAATTGCTCAGCGCCAGCACGAACCCCGCCAGCATCCGCCGCCGGGGGTCCATGAAGAATCGTTCGGCCGCCTCGGTCACGCGCCCGTGCTCAATGGCGCGACAGGTCGATCTCGACCTCGGTCGAGAGGCCTACGCGCAGCGGATGTGCGGCGAGTTCGCGCGGATCGAGCGCGATGCGCACAGGCAGGCGCTGGACTACCTTGATCCAGTTGCCGGTCGCGTTCTGCGCCGGGATCAGCGCCAGCGACGATCCGGTGCCGCCCGAAAAGCCGACGACCTTGCCATGATAGACGACATCCCCGCCATAAATATCCGCAACCACCGTCGCGGGCATGCCGACGCGGACCTGCCGCAGCTGCCGTTCCTTGAAATTGGCGTCGACATAGACTTGGGCAAGCGGCACGATGCTCATGATCGGGTTCCCTTGCGCGACGCGCTGGCCGACCTGCACCTGACGCCGCGTCACGACGCCATCGATCGGCGCGCGGATGATCGTGCGGCCAAGGTCAAGCCGCGCATTTTCCAGCTTCGCCTTGGCGGCAAGCACGGCGGGGTCCGTCTCGATGGTCGATCCGCTGACAAGGGCGTCGTTCGCCGCAAGCTGCCCTTCGGCTGCGCCCTGCGTCGCCCGTGCCGTCGCCACGCCCGCGCGCGCCTGCTCCAGGCCGGCCCGCGCCGCAGCGAACGCCTTGCGCGCGCTGGTCACTTCCTCACCCGAGACCGCGCCTTCGGGCGATAGCGCCTCGCGCCGCTGAAGGTCGACCCGCGCCTTTTCATAATCGGCCTGGGCAGCGGCAAGCTGGGCGTTCGCCTGGGCTATGTCAGCGCCACGCGCCCGCACCTGGGCGGAAAGCGACGTGCTGGTGGCCGCAGTCTGGCGGAAGCGGCGGCGCGCTTCGGCGAGGTCAGCCTCCGCCTGCGCAACGGCAATCCGCGCGTTGGTGGGGTCGAGCCGCACCAATATGTCGCCGCGCTTCACCGCCTGCGTATCGGTCACCCGCACTTCCACGGCCTGCGCGGAAATGAGTGGCGTCACCTGCGCGATCTCGGCATTCACATAGGCGTTGTCGGTGCTGACATGATTGCGGCCGATCAGCAGATACCAGAGCGCATAGATCGCGCCGATGACCAGCACGGCCAAGCCTAAGCGGACCAGCCATTTCTTGCGCTGCTCCATCCGCGCGCTCTTGTCGGCGCTGCCCGCGTCTGTGCTGGCGGTATCGGCGGTGAATTCGGGGGCTGCATCAGCCATTGGGCAGGTCCTTGGACGAGGTGCCGCGGGAGGCGAAGCCGCCGCCCAGCGCGCGAATGAGGGCTATGTCAGTGGAAAAGGTGAGCGCTTCCAGCTCCGCTACGGACTGACGCGCGGAAAGCAGCTGATCCTCGACATTCAGCACGTCGAGAAAGGTGAAAAGCCCGCCGCGATAACGTTTCTGCGCAATCGCATAGGCTTCTTCCGAAGCGGCCAGAGCCGCCCGTGCTTCGGTCAGCCGCTGCTCCAGCAAGCGGCGGCCGGTGACGGCATCCGCCACGTCGCGATAGGCGCCCAGCACGGTCCGGTCGTAATTGGCGACGGCTTCATCAAAGGTCGCCCGCGCGCCCCGATAGCGGCCGCTCAGCTCGCCGCCATGAAAGATAGGCAAGCTGATCGCCGGGCCCACCGTGCCGAACAGCGAATCCTTGCTGAACAGCGTGTCGACGAACGATCGGGGGCCCGTCGCCGATTGATCGGTGAACGACGAATTATACCCCAGCGACTGCACCCCGACCAAGGCGCTCAAGCGAATGGCCGGGAAGAAATCCGCGCGCGCCACCTTGATCCGCTTGGCCGCCGCTTCGGTCCGCGCGAGCGCGGCGGCGACATCGGGACGGCGTGCGACCAGGTTTGTGGTGACATCGGCAGGCAGGCCCAAGCCAGTCAGCGCAGCCAGACGCGGCTGCGTGATGGCAAGGCCGCGATCCGGCCCCGCACCGATCAAAGCAGCGATCTGATGCCGCCGCACAGCGATGGACTGGTCAATGCCTGCCAGCGCGGCGCGGGCTGCGGATACCGTCGCATCGGCCTGCCGCACGCTGCCTTTCGTTTCCAGCCCATTGCGCTGCCGATCCGCCACCAGCTTCTGGCTCGCGGAGCGGATGGCGAGCGCGCGTTCCTGGATCGCCCGTTGATCAAACAGGCGGGCAAGGTCGGCATACGCATCGCCGATGCCGGTCGTAAGCGCCAGCCGCGCCTGCTGCGCATCGAAGCGCGCGGCCTCCGTTTCCGACGTCGCGGCAGCGAGCGCGGCCCGGTTGCGGCCCCAAAGGTCGAGATCGAAATTCAGGTCCAGCGCGACCTGACCCGTGCCCAGCCAGCCCTTGGGCACGAAATCCTTCGGCAGACCCATATTATAGCTCTGCTTCGTCGCGGCGGCCGAACCGTTGAGATCGAGCGAAGGCGCAAGCGGAGCCCCGGCCTGCTGGGCAGCAGCACTTGCCTGCCGGAAGCGCGCGGCGGCGGCGGCAAGGTCGGGCGATCCCGCCAGCCCCTCCTCCATCAGCGCATCGAGTTGCGAGTCGCCATAGGCCTTCCACCATCCGTCGGCGGGCCAGAGCGCGGTGCCCTGGCCGAGCGTCTCCGACGCGGCGATGCTGGATGCAGGCCGGGGCGCAGGCGCCTTGCCCAGGTCCGGCACAGCCGCGCAGGCGGACAGCGCCAGCACCGCCGCCGTCAGGCTTCCAGCATGAAGGAGATGGATCGATCGACGTGTAGACATAGGAAACCGTACCATGTGGTATGAAAAACGCCTTTGCGCCTGCCGCATGACCTTGTCAACCAAATTATCGTACTATATGGTACGCTTTTATGACAGCCCCGACCGACACTGCCTGCCTGTCCCGCCGCGAAGTCCGTCGCCGCGACCGCCGCGACGCCATTATCGCCGTTGCGAAGCGATCGTTCCTCGAAACTGGTTATGCCGCAACGACCATGTCCTCCATCGCCGCTGAACTGGGCGGGTCGAAGGGCACCTTGTGGAGCTATTTCCCGAGCAAGGAAGAATTGTTCGCCGCCGTCCTGCGCGACGCGACGAAGGTCTATCATGCCAGCCTCGCCCAGTTGCTCGACACCGGGGGCGAGCTTGAACCGACGCTGCTGCGCTTCAGTCACGATCTGCTGCGCAAAGTAACGTCGCCGGACGCGATAGCGCTGCATCGGCTGGTCGCGGCAGAGGCGAGCCGCTTTCCCGAAATGGGCGCGATCTTCCATGAACTGGCCCCGCTCTACACCCGCAACCTGCTGGCCCGTTTCCTTGAAGGTGCGATGGACAAGGGGCAGTTGCGGCGGACCGATGCCATGCTTGCCGCGCGGACGCTGGTGGTGCTGACGCTCTCGGGCTGTCATCAACAGATGATCTGGGGGGAGATAGATGCACCTGAAGCCAAGCAGATCGACGCCGATGTGTTCTTCGCGGTGGATTGTTTCCTGCGCGCCTATGCGCCCGATGCCGAAGCGCCGAATCCCTGACAGACGCATTAACTATTTTTTTGCGCACTTATCCTAGATCAAGCCGTGGAGGAGATCCACGCCATGCAGTTCTTCAGGGCAATGGACAGCAGCGACAGCGCCAGGACGGAAGGCGCACGGCCGCTTCGCCGTCGCAGGCTGCTGCTGATCGACGAGGACGAAACGGCCCGCGCCGTAATCGGGCGGCGCCTCTCCCACCTCCATCATGACGTGGCACTTGCTGAAAACGGCTTCGTTGCACTGAATCGCCTTCTCGCGCGCCCCGCCGACATCATCCTCATCGACATGGGCCTCAAAATCCTGTCGGCGATCGCTACCATGAGGAAGATCCGCGCGGCCGGGCTGTCGGGTCAGGCAAGCTTCGTGATGATCGCGGGGCGGCAGGACAGCGGCAGCGTCGTCGAAGCATTGGAAGCGGGTGCGGACGATTATGTCGCCAAGCCGTTCGACTTCGCCGTCCTGGATGCGCGGCTCCGCCAGCTCTGCCAGCGCACGGACGAGATCAATGCGCTGACCCGCCACAATGCCGAACTCGACGCCCGCATCGCGCGCCGCGCCGTGGAACTCGGCGAAACCCGCGACGCCCTGCAGCTGTTGCAAGCGGACCGGGCACGGCTGGTGTCTTCCATCCAGGCGCTGAATGACGAGATCACAAGGCTGAGCGCTGGCCGGGCGTGACGCCGCGCGCACCTTAGAGACCACCTTCCAAAACCCGTTCGCCCTGAGCCCGTCGAAGGCCTCTATCGACAAGCTCAGCCCGAACGAATTCGAAATTGCTCTAACGCTTCAGCCAGCGCGTCGCGGCGAACCAGCCACTGATCCCCACCGCCATGACCACGCAGACCGCGACCACGCCCCAAAACGCCCAGCGCTCATGGGCGAAGGGTATGCCGTTGACGTTCATCCCCAGCAAGCCGGTCAGGAAGGTCAAAGGCAGGAAGACCAGCGCCACGACGGATATGATCAGCGCTTGCCGGTTCATCTGCTCGGCGCGCAGGTCCGTCAGCTCTTCATGCGCCAGCGCCGATCGTTCCCGCACCGCCTCCAATTCCTCGGCCATGCGCGCGCAGCGGTCCGCCGCTTCCTGCAAATGCAGCCGGTCGTCGGGATGCAGCCAGGGCGCGTCCGCCGCCGACAATCTTTCCAGCGCCTGCCGCTGCGGCGAGATGAAGCGGCGGTAGCTGATCGCCGAGGCACGGATTTCCGATACCTGCCGCCGTACTTCCGCCGCGCCGCTGTCGCTCAGGCTGCTTTCAATCTCATCCAGATCATCGCCAAGCTGCGCGACTTCCGGGTCGAGCGCTTCGGTGATTTCCTGCGCGAAGGCGGCGATGAGGTCGCCCGGATCGCGGATTTCCCCGGCAAGCATGCGCTTCACCACCGGCTCCATCGCCGCGAGCGGGCGGTAGCTGACGGTGATCACCCGCGCATGTTCGGCCCACAGGCGGATCGACACCAGCGGATCGCCGCCCGCGCCCTCATCCGCGCCCAGGCCGCGCAGGTTGATGAGCGCGCCATGCCCCATCAATGTACAGCGCGGCCGCGTCTCCTGCGCCAGCAATGCCGACAGCGCCGCCTGCGGCATATGGTCGCAGCGCGAGACGATGCCGTGCGCATCCTCGCGCCAACCATCGGCATGGACCCAGCTGAAAGCCGCATGATCCGCCTGCGCGCAAAATTCGTCGAGCGAGATTTCGCGGGCTCCGTCGCCATTATAGACGAACACCCGGCTCATCGCGGCATCTCCAGCCATAGCGACAGTCCCTCGCCCGGCGCTTGCGGCGGCGCGTCGGCAGGGATGCGCACGGCGTCGGCGCGCGCGCGATCAAGGATCACGGGCGGCACGCGGGACTCATGATAGATGCGGTCAGCCTCCCCCAGCAGGCGGGCGGCGCGCAACGTCAGCTCATCGGGATCACCCGACAGTAGACGCAACGCGACCAGGCGGGAAGGCGCGGCCTCCCCCTGCTCCGCCAGCCAGCGCGGCACCGCATCGGCGGCATCCTCGCGCAACGGGTCGATCAGCCCTCCCGCCGACAGCCCGGCGTCAATCGCCCGGCGGCGCGCGCTCGCATCGGGCCAGCGCGCTCGAATGGCGGCGCGCGCGTCGTACAACGCGGCGGCGAGCGCCCCCAGCCGTTGCGGCAAAAGCGCCTCGATCCGCTGGCGCAGCGCCTTGGCCAGTCCCGCCGACGCCCCGCCCGTGCCGATGGCGATCAACACAGGCTCCCGATCGATGATGGCGGGCAAGGTGAAGTCGCAAAGCTCCGGCCGGTCGGTCGCATTCACCAGCACGCCCCGCGCCTTCAGCCGCGCGACCGTCGCATCATCGCCATCCGCGACGATCGCGATCCCCGCATCCTCACCCTCGCCGACGACGCGCGCGCCCGCCCGTTCCAGCAGCCGCCGCTTGGCCTCCGCCGCCTCGCCCTTCCCCGTCAGGATGACGGCCCTGCCCTTCAACACAAGGAAGACGGGCAGGCTTTGCATCAGCCCTGCACCCAATCGGGGATCATGTCGGCCTCGATCAGCGCCTCGATCGGCGGGCGGGCGCGAACCACAGCCCATTTGTCGCCGGACACCAGCACCTCGGGCGTCAGCGGGCGGCTGTTATACGTTCCAGCCATGGTCGCGCCATAAGCGCCCGCCGTCATGAAGGCGACCAGGTCGCCTGCCTGCACCACGTCCATGTCACGGTGCATGGCAAAGGTATCGCCCGTCTCGCACACCGGCCCCACCACATTGGCGGTCTCCCGCGCGCCCGAAGGATCCACCGCACGGATATCATGCCACGCATCATAAAGGCTCGGCCGCATCAGGTCGTTCATCGCCGCATCGACGATGACGAACGGCGCCTGCGCCCCCTGCTTGACCCGCACCACCCGCGACAGCAGCGCCCCTGCATTGCCGACGATGACCCGGCCCGGCTCGAACATCAGCCGCACATTCCAGCCCTGCGTGACCCGCGTCACCATCTCGCCATAGGCTTGCGGCAGCGGCGGAACAGGAAGCGAGGGATCGTAGGGAACGCCAAGTCCGCCGCCCAGATCGGCGGTGCGGATATCATGCCCCTCGGCGCGCAGCTTCTCGATCAGCGCGCCGACTTTGATGAAAGCTGCTTCAAGCGGTGCAAGATCCGTCAGTTGGCTGCCGATGTGAACGGCGACGCCCCGGACATCCAGACCCGGCAGGCCGCGCGCGGCGGCATAGCTTTCCAGCGCCCTGTCATAGGGGATGCCGAACTTGTTCTCGGACTTGCCGGTCGAAATCTTGGCATGCGTGCCCGCGTCCACATCAGGATTGATGCGATAGGCAACCGGCGCCCTCTTCCCCATCGACAACGCCACCTCGGACAGCATCTCCGCTTCCGGCTCGCTCTCCAGGTTGAACTGGAAAATGCCATGGTCAAGGGCAAGGCGCATTTCCTCCGCCGTCTTGCCGACGCCGGAAAAAACGATGCGGCTGGCCGGAATCCCCGCGGCAACCGCGCGCAGCAGTTCGCCGCCCGACACCACGTCCGCGCCCAGCCCCAGCTTCGCCAGCGTCGCCAGCACGGCGCCATTGGGATTGGCCTTGACGGCAAAGGCGATCAGCGGATCGTCCAGCCGTGACAGGGCATCGCGAAAGACATTGACGTGGCGCGTCAGCGTAGCGGTCGAATAGATATAGACGGGCGTGCCGACCGCCTGCGCGATCTCCGCCATCGGCACCTGCTCCACATGCATGGCGCCGTTCACATAATCGAAATGGTCCAAGGCTTGTCTGTCCTAGCGAAGCGTATCAGGGCTGGTTTTCAGGCGGCAGGTCGAACGGATCGTCCTTGCGCACTTCCGACTGCGAAAGAATGTCGACGCTCCGTTCCGGCCGCGACTGCATGGTTGGCGTCATCAGCTGCTGCGCGGTGGGCGCGGCAGCAGCGCCGACCGGCACCGCTGGCATTTTCTGCCCTTCAATGGGTTTCAACGGCTGCCGTCCGCCACAGGCCGCGAGCCCGAGCGCCAGCAGGGCAAAGACGACGTTCCGACTTATGGCAATCCTCATGCCGTCTCCTCCCGCGCCTCAGCAATGCGCGCGCGCACCTGGTCCGGCGCGGTGCCGCCATGGCTCTTGCGGCTGGCGACCGACGCATCCACCGTCAGCACCGCATAGATGCGCTCATCGATGCGGGCGTCAATGGCCTTCAGCGTCTCGATCGGCAGGTCGGCGAGCGGCGTGCCCACGCTCTCCGCCGCCGCGACGGCACGGCCCGTGATGTGATGCGCCTCGCGGAACGGCACATTGGCTTCGCGCACCAGCCAGTCGGCCAAGTCCGTGGCCGTGGCAAAGCCGCTCTCGGCGAGGCCGCGCATGCGATCGGTACGGAACGTCACCGTCTCGATCATCCCGGTCATCGCCGCGATCGACAGGCCGAGGAGATCATGCGCCTCGAACACCGGCGGCTTGTCGTCCTGCATGTCCTTGGAATAGGCGAGCGGCAGGCCCTTCATCGTGACGCAAAGCGCATTCATGCAGCCCATGATCCGCCCGGCATGACCGCGCACCAGCTCGGCGGCATCGGGATTGCGCTTCTGCGGCATGATCGAACTGCCGGTCGAATAGGCGTCGGGCAGCTTGACGAAGCCAAAAGGCTGGCTCGCCCAGATGATGAACTCTTCCGCCAGCCGCGACAGGTGCAGGCTGCACTGTGTCGCCGCCATCAGATAATCGAGCGCGAAGTCGCGGTCGCTGACGCTATCCAGGCTGTTGTCGGTCGGCTTGGCAAAGCCCAGCGCCGCCGCCGTCGCATGCCGGTCGATCGGAAAACCGGTCCCTGCGAGCGCCGCCGCGCCCAGCGGGCATTCATTCGCCCGCGCGCGCGCATCGGCAAAGCGGCTGCGGTCGCGGCGGATCATCTCATAATAGGCCATCAGATGATGACCCAGCGTCACCGGCTGCGCGGACTGAAGGTGCGTGAACCCCGGCATCACCGCCTCGGCATGCTCCTCCGCGCGCGCCAGCAGCGCCTGCTGCAACGCATCCAGCCCCGCCTCGACCTCATCGATGGCGTCACGCACCCACAGGCGGAAATCCGTCGCCACCTGATCATTGCGCGACCGCGCCGTATGCAGCCGCCCCGCCGCCGGGCCGATCAGTTCGGCAAGGCGAGACTCGGTCACCATGTGAATATCTTCAAGGTCCAGGTTCACCGGCACGCCATTGGCTTCATATTCAACCGCAATGGTGTCGAGCCCCTGGGCAATCGCCGCCGCGTCGTCGGCCGAAACGATGCCTTGCTTGGCCAGCATCGCGACATGCGCCTTCGACCCTGCGATGTCCTGCTTCCACAATCGCTTGTCGAACGGGATGGAGGCATTTATCTCGCGCATGACCGAAGCCGGGCCCGCTGCGAAGCGTCCGCCCCACATGCTGTTGGAGCTCCCGTTGCGATCTTCCCCGCCCCGATCGTTCTTGCCCTGCGTAATGACTCTGCTCCTGCTGGCTGGCCTCGGCGCGTGCGATAGGCAATCGCCGGGCGCGGGGCAAGATCAAGCCAATAGCAGCGCGCAAGTCCCGCCGACAAGCGGCGAGGCAATGGGCGCGCCGCAAAGCGCCAAGGGCGATTTCAGCTACACGCTCGACCGCTCGAAGGCAGGCACCCCTGCCCCGGATTTTGCCTTCGCAGGCGCCGACGGCGCGGACGCGACCCTGCTGGATTTCGCGGGCAAGCCAGTGCTCGTGAACCTCTGGGCCACATGGTGCGCGCCGTGCGTCGCGGAAATGCCGACGCTCGACGCCGTAGCCAAGGCTTATGAGCCGAAGGGCCTCGCCGTGCTCACCATTTCGCAGGACAGCCAGGGCGAAAGCGTGGTGAAGCCCTTCTTCGCCAAGCACAGGCTGCCGCACCTCAAAAGCTTCATCGATCCGGAAAATCAGTTCGGCTTCCACTATGCGACCGGCATGCTTCCCACCACCGTCCTCTACGACCGGCAGGGCAAGGAGATGCTGCGCGTCGTCGGAGCCATGGACTGGAACAGCAAGGAAGCACGCGACCTCATCGAGACGGCGCTGAAATCCTGAGGTTCACCCTCTCCCCGCACCCGACATGCTGACTAAGACCAGGTCAGCAATCCTAATACGGACCACGTCTGAAAATCCGCTACACAGCCTGCATGCAAATTGCGCAAGCAAGTTGCAGCTTTCTCAATCGCATGATTGCGCGCTGTAATAGCGGCTAACCACCACCTCTTCGTCTTTCCCACTGCACGATAACGCATAAGCAGGGGGCAATAGATGAAACGATTATCCGCATTCCGGCTTTCTCTTGTTCTGGCTTCCTCATGGTCTGCTTGCGCCATGGCACAGGAAACGCCGCAGGAAGCCCAGGCTGACGACGGCGGCGCGATCATCGTCACGGGCACCCGCGCGACGGGCATGCAGGCCGCCGAAAGCGCCGCGCCCATCCAGGTGGTGAGCGAAGAGGCGATCAGCCATGTCGGCCAGCCCAACCTCAATCAGGTGCTGACGCAAATCGTCCCCAGCTTCACCGCGCAGACGCAGGGCACGGATCTTTCCAGCTTCTCCCTGTCCGCCCGGCTGCGGGGCCTCAGCCCCAATCACACGCTGGTGCTGGTCAACGGCAAGCGCCGCCATGGCAACGGCATCCTCCAGGTGATTTCCGGCGCGTTCCAGGGCTCGGCCGCGCCCAGCATCGACCTCATCCCGCCGGACTCCGTCGCCCGCGTCGAAGTGTTCCAGGAAGGCGCTGCCGCCGTCTACGGCACCGACGCGATCGCGGGCGTCATCAACTTCATCCTCAAGGATCAGGACGAAGGCGGCAGCTTCAAGATCACCGGCGGCCAGCATTATGACAGCGAGGGCGAGCTTTTCTCCGTCTCGGGCAATATGGGTTTCAAGCTCGGCGAGGACGGCTTCTTCAACCTGACGCTGTTTCACCGGCGGCAGGATTACACCACGGTCGGCGAAGGCCAGGTGCAAGTCACCCGAGCCGACGGCACGCTGCAAACCAATGCGCCTGCGCAATGGGCGAACCTGGCTGGCGACGCTCTTTCGGGCATCAACGGTGGCCAGCCACGCACGAAACTGACGCTCGGCTTCTACAATATGGGCTATGATTTCGGCGGCGTCGAACTCTACAGCTTCGGCGATTATGCCCGCCGCGAAGGCTGGGCTCGCCAAGGCTACCGCCATCCCAAGCGCATCTGCTACGAACCCGGCAACTTCGGCGGCAGCGTGACGCCCGCACCCTATGATCCCGGCATCTGCTACAGCGATACCGGCATCTACGGCATGGTCCCGCTTCAGCATGTGGTGGAGGACGAATATAGCTTCACCATCGGCGCGAAGGGTGAATTTGGCGGCGGCTGGAACTACGATATTTCCGGCACCTATGGCGCCCAGAAGGACAGCATCTACACCGAACAGTCGGCGCACCGGGAACTGTGGCAGGAAAGCTTTGCCGCGGGCGGCGCAGCGCGGGCGATCACGCCCAGCAGCGCCTATGACGGTGGCTTCAAGCTGGCGCAGACGACCATCACCACCGACATCCGCAAGGAATTCGAAGTGGGCATGGCGAGCCCGCTGACCTTCGCTTTCGGTGGCGAATATCGGAAGGATGAATATGAAATCCTTCAGGGCGACGCCGTCTCCACCTACAAGACCGGCGTTCAGTCCTTCCCCGGTTACAAGGCAACGGACGCTGGCGATTATCAGCGCAGTTCGAAAGCCGTCTACGCCAACCTGATCGGTGAACCGGTGAACGGCTGGAGCGTCGACCTTGCCGGGCGCTATGAGGATTATACCGACTTCGGCGACACCGCGATCTGGAAGGCGACGACCCGCTACGACGTCTCGCCCGCCTTCGCGCTGCGCGGCACCGTCAGCACCGGCTTCCGCGCGCCGACGCTCGCGGAACAGAAATATTCGACGATCAGCGTGGGTCCGACCAGCGCGGTGGCTCAGCTGCCCGCGGGCACGCCCGCAGCCCAGCTGCTCGGCTTCGGCCCCCTGAAGCCCGAAAAGTCGAAGAACTTCTCGGCAGGCATCGTGTTGCGGCCCGTGCCGAAGCTCGCAATCACCCTTGATGGCTACATCATCAAGATCAAGGACCGCATCACCGGAACGGCGGCGCGCAATGCTGTCCTGAACGGGGTTCCGCAGGCGGGGGGAGCCGACATCCTCAACGCCCTGAACGCCGCAGGTATCGTTCTGGACAGCGCCTTGTTCACGTCCGGCACGATCGGCGTGTCGAGCTTCACCAACGGCATCGACACCCGCACCTGGGGCCTCGATTTTTCGGCCAGCTATCCGGTCGCGCTGGACTTCGGCTCGCTCAACCTGTCGCTGACCGCGAACTACAACAAGACGAAGATCACCAACAACAAGGTCGGCTACCCGATCTTCAACGCAGCGTCGGAAAGCAATATCGAACGCTCCAATCCCGACTATAAGATCGTCGCCAACGCGCTGTTCAAAAGCGGCCGCTTCACGCTCAACCTGCGTGAAACCTTCTACGGCAAGACCAGCGTCCTCGTTCGCCCGGCCTTCACGCCAGCGGGCGGCTTCATCCCCGACGGCGGCTTCCTGATCGCCGATGGCGCGCTTAATCCAGTCACCAACATCAACGCCAACCAGCTCTACTTCAACGGCGTGGTGAAAGCGGCGGCCATCACCGACCTGGAGGCAAGCTACGACTTCACCGACAATGTGACCTTCGCGATCGGCGCGAACAACCTCTTCGACAAGCGGCCGGAAATCCCCGCCCTCATGCAGGGCGTCACCCCCGGCGCGGGCGTGTCGCCCTATGTCAATGGCACGGGCACTTACAACGCCTATTACGGGCACGGCCCCTATGGCACCTCCGGCGGCTATTATTACGCGCGCCTGGACTTCAAATTCTAAAAAGCCAGAGGGTCGCGAACGGAGGCCGGTTTCCAAAATGGGAGCCGGCCTTTTCCCTCCGACCGTCACCCCAGCGAAAGCTGGGGTCTCAGGCCCCACTGCACGACTTCTCCTGAAATCCCAGCCTCCGCTGGGATGACAGCACTTTAAAGCGAACGCGCCTCGCGCACCACCAGCACCGGCACGCCATCGCGCACCGGAAAGGCAAGCCCCGCAGCTTCCGACACCAGCTCGCTCCGCTCCCCATCCCAGCGGAGCGGCGTCCGCGTCACCGGGCAGACGAGCTTCGCCAACAGAAAGGGATCAGGCCCGCTGCTCATTGCATCGTCGCCCCGCCATCGGGCTCCATCCGGCCGACGATCTGCATCAACTGGATGATCCGATCGCATCGCTCGCTTAAAGTGTCCGCTTCCAGCAAAGTCTGCTTGGCGGCCGGATCGAAAGGCGCGATCTGGGCAATGCCGTTCACCAGCGATGTATCGTCAAGCCGTGACACCGCCGTCCAATCGACGACATAGCCCAATGCTTCGGCAAAGCGCCGCGATTCCTGTTCCAGGGCGGCACGCTCGACGGCATGGAGCACCTCATCCTCGCCAACCTCTTCCACGTCCGCCTCGATCTGGCGAAAGGCGGTGGTGACGTCGAGCTCGCGGATCACCCGAAAACGGGCCAGCCCTTCCAGGATGATGTTGAAGCGGCCATCGTCCAGAAGCTCGAACTCGCTGATCCGGCCGAGGCAGCCGACATCGTAGAGCGCGGGCTTCGCCCCTTCCCCGCGCGGCTGGATCATGCCGATGCGCCGGTCGCGCGCCATCGCATCGTGGATCATGGCCCGGTAGCGCGGCTCGAATATATGCAACGGCAAGTCCATGCCCGGCAGCAGCAAGGCTCCGGGCAAGGGAAAGATCGAGACGCGCGCGCGGTTCACCGGCCGCGCCGTCAGGAAAAGAGGATTTGCGACAATTTGCGCCGCTGCCCCGCGACCCACGGGTCCTCAAGGCCGGTTGCCTCGAACAGCTTGAGCAGTTGCGCCTTGGCCGCGCCCTCATTCCATTCGCGGTCGCGGCGGACGATCTCCAGCAGCTCCTCGGCAGCCCGGTCCCGATCGCCATTGGCCATCAACCCACCGGCCAGTTCAAATCGCGCGTCATGATCATCGGGGTTGGCGGCAACCTTCGCCTCGATCCCCGACAAGTCCGCAACCGGCTTCGCATCCCGCGCCAGGGTAATCGCGGCGCGAGCGCGGTCGACCGCCTGATCCTTCGCCACATCGGCGGGCAGCGCGGCCAGCACCGCCTCCGCCTCATCCAGCTGTCCCAGCGCCACCAGCGCGCGTGCATGGCCGGAAGCGACGTCGGCATTGTCCGGCACCATCTGGCCGATCTGCTCGAACACGGAAAGCGCCCGGTCAGGCTCTCCCCCGGCCAGCAGTTCCTCACCCATTTCGATCAGCGGCGCGATCTCCTCAAGCTGCGCCTTCTCGTCCGATTCGATCGGCAGCTGCGCCAGCAACTGGTCGAGATATTGCTTGAGCTGCCCCTCGGTCCGCGCCTGGCTCAGGTCAGCGACCGGCTGGCCCTGGAACACGGCATAGACCGTCGGGATGGACTGCACGCGGAACTGGGCGGCGATGAACTTATTCTCATCGACGTTGATCTTGACCAGCTTCACGCCCTTGGGTGCATATTCGGCACACACCTTTTCGATGACCGGCGTCAGCTGCTTGCAGGGTCCGCACCATTCCGCCCAGAAATCGACGATGACCAGGCTGGTGCGCGACGGGTCCACCACGTCGCGGCGGAACGCCTCCACCGCTGCCTTATCGGTGTCGCTCATTCCTAGGGTCGCCACTGCCGTCTTCTCCTGCCTTGTTGCGGTTGGGTGCCGCCTCCATAGACCGCCTTATGTGGGGCGTCACCCTTTCCGCACAAGATCAGAAGGTGTAGCCGACCCCGACCGCGCCGATCCACTGGTTCCTGGACCCGGCGATGCTGACCACGGGCGAGTCCGCATAATCGCCCAGCATGCGCGAATAGCCGCCAAGCGCGAACAGGGCCCAACCTTTGCGGATGTCGCCCGACAAGGACACGCCGCCCGTCAGGTTGACGCCGATCTTCTTGAAACCGGACCCCTCGCCCGCGCGCGAATAGGCGGGCAGGCCCGACGCCAGCGCCCCGGCGGCATCGACGTCATAATAATAGCGGCCATATTTCTTCCCGACATAGTCGGCTGAAACGCCCAGGCCCACGAAGCTGCGCGTCGAAAGCGGCGTGAAATATTCGATGGCGGGCGTCACGATATAGCTGCCATGCGCCCCCGCGACATCCTTGGTCACAGCAACGCGCACCGACAGATTGTCATAGTCGCTGGTGATGATCCCGGTCTTGCCGACGCCGACGAAGCCGCCCAGCTCCACCGCCACGTCACGCTCGCCCAGCGCCCGCACCGCGTCATCCTTGATACTCTTGAGGCTCGACCGGTCGAAGCGGACGCCCGCGACAGGCCCCAGCTGAAGGTCGATGTCCTGACCCCGGTTCGGGATCACATCGAAATAGAGGCTCGGGCCCCGGGTCCAGAAGGCGAAGTCGCTCACCTTGCCGCGCAGCTGCGGAACGGGGATCACGCGATAATCGTCCGACCCTTCATAGCTCGGGATGACGGCGGCCCCGATCCCGACGGTGAGTGCATTGCTGTCCTCAACCTCCTTGACTTGGGCATAAGCGCTATTGGCGGCACCCAGCGTAATAAAGGCCAGGCCCGCGAACACTATCTGGCGATGATTCATAAATCCCCTGTTCCCACGAATATGGTCAGCGCCTAGAATGTTTCGCTGCCATTACGGTTCCGATTAACTTCAATCAGAGGAAATATTTGATCTTTACGTCCTGACGCACCGCCGATCCCGTCATGGCGAATTGCGCGGATCGGAAGCTCGGCGCGCCAAAGCGGATCGCCGGGTTCCGGGAAAAACCCACGCCCTCGCGCGGGATACCGGCAAAGGTATCCAGCTTCCCATTGCCATTTTCGTCATGGATGATGGCGATGGCATAAGTCCCCGGAGCCATGTCGCCCAGGGGAATAGCCGCGTTCGTCGCGGGCACCACCAGATGGCGCTTTTGCGGGTCCTTGCTGCAATCCGGGAAATAGGCCGCCGAGCGCGCCACGCATATGAGCAGGTCGCCCTTCATGGACCGCAAGCCCTGCACTCCGATGCTGAGCGGCTGGGCCTCAGGCGCCGGGGCCGCGCCGGAACCGGCCATCAGCGCCCCCGCCAGCAACAGCAGCTTCCCCCTCATCGACGCCCTTTCTCGAACTCGCCCAATCCCCGATCCGTCCCGCACAGCCGATCCCAGACACGGAAATAGAGCCCGTAATTGCAATTATATTGTTCATGATGCCGCTGATGATGGCTGGCCGTGATCAACCAGCGGCCCGCCGGACCTTGCACCATCCAGCGCGGAAACATCTCCCACCCCATATGATTGGACACGCCCATCACCGTCATGATCGTCAGCACGCAGCCGAGAGCCGCCACATGAATGGGGATCAGGAAGACGAGCGCCGGAATGACGATCGCGCCGCTCAACGCCTCCCACGGGTGAAAGCTCATCGCCGCCCAGGCCGTGGGCGGACGGCTCGCATGGTGCACCGCATGGGCCGCGCGGAACAGGCGCGGCCGGTGCATCCAGCGATGCGTCCAGTAAAACCAGCTGTCATGCGCGGCGAGGTAGAGCAGCACCGAAACCGGCAGATACCAGAGCGGATAGGCGTCGGCATCCGTATAGATGCGCGTCCAGCCCTGCGCCTGCCATCCCCAGGCGACCACGCCCGCCGGGATGCCGTAGATAAACGCGGACGCCAGCGACCATGCGATCTCCCGCCGGATCTGCGGGTCGAGCCCGGTATAGAGGCCCGGTTGCCGGACACGGGTCGCGAAGGCAAAGCCGCCGCTGGTGACCAGGTAACGGACCGCCACGATCGCGCTCATGGCAAGAGCGGAAAGAAGGATCGCGGCCAGCATGGGGTCGACTATAAGCGGCAGCACCCGGCCCGTCACCCCTTCAGGTCCCTCCATCAGGTCCGCGGACGCGCCTGGCGGTAACTGCCCAGCATGCGCACCCACTTGCTGTGGAATTCCAGTTCGGCAAGCGCCCGGTCCACGGCGGGGTCGCCCGGCATGCCCTCGATGTCGCAGAAAAACTCCGTCGCCGCGAAGCTCGCGCCCCGCTGATAGCTTTCCAGCTTGGTCATGTTGACGCCGTTCGTCGCAAAGCCGCCCATCGCCTTGTAAAGCGCGGCGGGCACATTCTTCACCTCGAACAGGAATGTCGTCATCACCGGCGCGTCGTCGGCCTGCGGCATCTGCGGCTCGCGCGACAGCACGAGGAAGCGCGTCATATTGTCGTCGCTATCCTCGATATTCTCCGCCACCATCTTCAGCCCATAAAGCTCTGCCGCCAGATAGGGGGCGACGGCGCCTTCGCCGGGCTTGCGCGATTCCGCCACCAGCGCCGCCGCGCCCGCCGTATCCGCATAGGCGACCGGTTGGATTCCCCGCTCGCGCAGATAATGGCGGCATTGCCCCAGCGCCTGCGGATGGCTGATCGCGCTTTTGACCGGGCTGTCATCCACCGCCATCAGGCAGTGGCGAATGCGCAGGAAATATTCGTCGATGATATGCAGCCCCGATTCGGGCAGCAGGAAATGCATGTCGGCGACGCGCCCGTGCAGGCTGTTTTCGATAGGAATGATCGCCCGCGCTGCGATTCCGCCGCGCACGGCATCGATCGCATCTTCAAAGGCGAAGCAGGGCAGCGGCACCCAATCGGGCGCATATCCAAGCGCCGCGAGGTGCGAATTGGCGCCCGGCGCGCCCTGATAGGCAATGGCTCGCGACGGGTCGGCTGCGGCCTTTTCAGCGAGTTCCGCGACCAGCGCGCGGGCGGGGGCAGGATAGTTTTCCATGGATGCAGCGCGCTTAGGCACTCCTCCCCGCGCGCGCAAGCGGAACGGGCGCTTGGCCGCGCACCGCCCCGGCGCCCCGCCGTTCAACCATGCTTGCACGTTCGCTCTTGCGCCATTATGGCAGCGCGCTAGAGGGGGCGCGGAAACCAAGCCGCCAGAACAGAAATTCAAGGGAATCCAAGCGAAATGAGTGATCGTTTCAACACCGTTGCAGGCTGGGCGTTGTTTGCGGGAATCATTGCGCTGGGTGGCGGCATCGTCAGCTCCAAATATTTCCACGCGGAACGTCCCGAAAAGATGGGCTATGCGATCGAAGGCGTCGAGGCCGAAGGTGAAGGCGGCGCGGCCAGCGGCCCCGGCCTCAACACCCTGCTCGCCAGCGCCGATGTCGCGGCCGGTGAAAAGGTCTTCGCCAAGTGCGCCGCATGCCACACCATCAATCAGGGCGGAGCCAACGGCATCGGCCCCAACCTCTTTGCGACCGTGGGCGAAGCCATCGGCCAGGGCAAGGGCGGCTTCGCCTTCTCCGACGCGCTCAAGAGCAAGGGCGGCAACTGGACTTTCGAAAATCTTGACCATTGGCTGAAGAGCCCGCGCGAATTCGCGCCCGGCACCAAGATGACCTTCGCTGGCCTCGGCAACCCGGCCGACCGCGCGAACCTCATCGCCTGGATGAACACGCAGGGCTCCAACCTGCCGCTGCCCGCCGCCGACGCGGCACCCGCCGACGCCAGCGCCACCCCTGCTGAAGCCGCAGGCAACGCCACGAACGCCGCCGAAAGCGTCGAAGGCAAGGCCCCGGCCAACGCCGCACCCGCGACCGGGCCCGCTGCCCCCGGCAAATAAGGGCTAGCCCCTTCTGACGAACTGACGGGCGCGGCACGATTGCCGCGCCCGTTGTGTTTAGGGGGTAAGCGGCCCATCCGGAACCAAAGCCAGGAGCGCGCACCTGCTCCCCCTCCCGCAGGCGGGAGGGGGTCGGGGGGGTGGGCCAGCGCAACGCTCGTGTGGTTCCGACCGCTGCTCACCCCATGCTTCAATCATCAAGCCCATCCAGTCACCTCACCTACCGCTCGCCCACCCTCTTCCCGTCGCTTGCCACGGAACATCGGCATGCGCTTCGGGTTCAGGCTCGTCTGCAACACAGCAGCAAAGCCCAGGAAAGGACCCGGTCATGGTACAGGCATCAGCTATTTTCGACTCACACGCAGAGGCCGAAAGGGCAGTATCGGAGCTACGCACGCTCGGCGTGAATGACAGTGACCTGTCCGTCATCGCCCACCATGGCGGCACGACCACGACCACCAGCGGCGACGGCGAGATCACCGACGAGCACCATCGGAACATTCTCCGGGGCATTCTGGGTGGCGGCGCGCTGGGCGCAGGGCTGGGCGTCGCGGCGCTGGCGATCCCCGGCGTCGGGCCGCTCGCAGCCGCTGGCGCCATCGCCGCGTCGGCCGTCCCCGAAGCCGTCGGCATTGGCGCTGTCGTCGGCGCGATCGGCGGAAGCCTCAATGAGGCGCTGACCAAGCACGGCGTCAGCAAGGAAGACGCCGACTATTATGGCGGCCGTTTGAAGGATGGCGCCGTGCTCGTCACGGTTGCCGACGCCGGACTGGATGCCGGGCGCGTCCGCGAGGTGCTGTACCGCAACGGCGGTCACAACGCGTCTCAGGCCCGCAACGCCACCATCTAAAAAACGCATGGAGCCGGAAAGCATCGCTTTCCGGCTCCTGCTTACCCGAGCTGTTCCTTTACCGCTCCGCCACCAGCAGCTTGTCGATCTTGCGCCCGTCCATATCGACGATCTCGAAGCGCCATCCCTGGTCCTCGATGAAGTCGCCCACTTCCGGCAGGCGCTTGAGCAGCCAGAGGGCATGGCCCGCCACCGTCGCATAGTCGCGGTCCTCGGGCAGGTCGATGCCGATCCGGTCCGCCAGCAGGTCCACCGGCATCTGCCCCGACACCAGCAAGCTGCCATCGTCCCGTTCCACGACATCGGGCTCGTCATGCACGTCGCGGTCGGATGCGAAGTGGCCCGCGATCGCCGACAACAGGTCGGCAGGCGTCGCGATGCCTTCGAAATGGCCATATTCGTCATGCACCATCACCATCGGCACGTCCGCGCGGCGCAGCACTTCCAGGGCGTCCATGGCGTCGACCTGGTCGGGCACCACCTCCACCCGGCGCATCAGCGATCCGACATCGAGCCGCTCGCCCCGGAACAACGCCGTCATGATGTCGCGCGCCTGCACGACGCCGATAATATCCTCCACCGTGCCCCGTCCCACCGGAAGCCGCGTGTGCGGGGTCTGGAGCAGCCTTGCGCGGACCGTCTGATCGTCCGCGTTGATGTCGATCCAGTCGACGTCCATCCGCGGCGTCATGACCTCGCGCACCGGGCGGTCGGCCAGCCGCACCACGCCCGAAATGATGGCGCGTTCGCTTTCCTCGATCACGCCGGAGCGGCTCGCTTCCGCCACGATCAGGTGCAGTTCCTCGGCCGTCACATGATGTTCGGACTCCCGCGTCATGCGCAGCAGGCGGAAAATGAGCGCGCTCGACCCGTCCAGCACCCACACGATGGGCGCGGTGATCTTCGCCAGCCACAGCATCGGCGTCGCCATGACAACGGCGATCGGCTCGGGAGCGCGCAGGGCGAACTGCTTGGGCACCAGCTCACCGATGATCAGCGACGCGTAGGTCGTCAGGCCGATGACGACCGCAAAGCCGAGATTTTCGGCAACGTTGGGCGACAGGCCCAACAGCTGCAACCGCTCACCCACCGGCCCACCCAGGCTCGCCCCGGAATAGGCACCCGCGACGATGCCGATCAGGGTGATGCCGATCTGGACGGTGGAAAGAAACTTGCCGGGATCGCTCGCCAGCATCAGCGCCGTGTGCGCGCCGCGCCGCCCTGCCTTTTCCATCGCCTGCAAGCGCGGACGGCGGGCGGATACGATCGCCAGTTCCGACATGGCGAAGACGCCGTTCAGCGCGACGAGCGCCAGAATGATGACGATATCTACCCAGGGAAAGGGCGTCGGAGCGTGCGGGGGGATCGTGGCCATGGTGGTCAGCTACGCCCTATAACCCTGTTTCTTACAATTTCACAACCGTTGCATCATCTGGGGTTCAGTTCGCTGGTGGAACAAAAGCGCCGGTTCGATGATTGGGGCCTGCATCCGCGCTTTCGGGTGCAAGATAAATAAGGGAACTCAAATCTATGCGGATTTCTCATCGCATCCTGGGTACGGCGGGACTAGCCGCCATGCTCGCCACCGCCGCCTGCACGACTGATCCCAACACCGGCCAGCGGCAGATTTCGAAGGCCGCGATCGGCGGCATCGGCGGCGCGCTCGGCGGCTATCTGCTGGGCGATCTGGTCGGCGGCAAGCGTGACCGGACGGAAAAGATCCTCGGCGCAGGCATTGGCGCGGTCGCCGGCGCAGGCATCGGCGCTTACATGGACGCGCAGGAGCGCAAGCTGCGCGAGGAAACCGCAGGCAGCGGCGTCGACGTGATCCGTGACGGCGACAATCTGGTGCTGCGCATGCCGTCCGGCATCACCTTCACCACCGACAGCGCCGCCGTCCAGCCGCAGTTCCGCCCGACGCTGGACGAAGTGTCGTCCGTGTTGGCGCAATATCCCAAAACCTATATCGACGTGTACGGCCACACCGACAGCGATGGCGCGGACGCCTATAACCAGACCCTGTCCGAACGCCGCGCTCAGTCGGTAGCGGACTATCTGACCAGCCACGGCGTCCAGTCGGCCCGCATCGCGACGCGCGGCTTCGGCGAAACCCAGCCCATCGCCTCCAACGCCACGGCCGAGGGCAAGGCCAGCAACCGCCGCGTCGAAATCAAGATCGCGCCGGTCACGGAAAGCGACATCCGGGCCTAAGCCCGCCGCCATGACCAAAAAAGCCGGGAGGCGCCCCAAGCGCTCCCGGCTTCTTTACCCCCCTCCTCCGTTCGCCCTGAGCCTGTCGAAGGGCTCTTCTTTCTTCATAAGAAGTAAAGAGCTTTGACAGGCTCAGCCCGAACGGAGAAGGACCTCAGACGGCGTGCCGCACCTCAAAAACTCGCCTTCAACCCATCGATCACGAACTGCGCGGCCAATGCGGCCAGCAGCACCCCCAGAAGCCGCGTAATCACCGCCTCGATCTTGCTGCCCAGCCGCGCCATGATCGGCCCCGCCGCCAGCAATGCCCCCAGCATCAGCGCCAGCGTCACCACCACCGCGCCCATCACCACCAGCCGCTGGCTGATCCCGTCGGCCTGCGACATCAGCAGCATCACCGTCGCGATCGATCCCGGCCCAGCGATCATCGGCATCGCCATCGGAAACACCGACACATCCTCGACCTCGGGTGTCTCCGCGATCTTGTGCGCCCGGTCCTCGCGCCGCTGCGTGCGCTTTTCGAACACCATGTCCATCGCGATGATGAACAGCATGATCCCGCCTGCGATCCGGAAGCTGTCGAGCGCAATGCCCAGCACGCCCAGCAGCTGCTTTCCCCACAGCGCGAAGATCAGCAGGATGACCGCCGCGATCCCCACCGCGCGGATCGCCATCGCCCGCCGCTGCGCATGGCTCGCGCCTGTCGTCAGGCTGGCGTAGATGGGCGCGCAGCCCGGCGGATCGATGACCACGAACAAGGTGACGAAGGCGGAGATGAACAGTTCGATCATGCTGCCGGCGCCTTCACCCTGTCGTCGATCACCACCTCATAATCCGTGCCGTTCCAGACACGCACCATGACCTGCCGTCCGCCATCGGGCGCAACCTCCGCGCTCCAGATCAGGCTTTCATCGGCAGGCGGCACCGCAGCTTTCGCCTTGGGCACCACTCCTTCAGGCGCTTTGCCCCGCTTGCACGTCGCGACCTTGCCCACCAGAAATTCCGGCGCAGGACGGGCAGCGCCCAGCGTATCCCCATGGTCGAGCACCCATTTCCACGCGCCCTGCTTGTCCCGCCGCCAGATCGTCGTGAAATAGCCGACCGTTCCATCCGGCCGCTGCCAATTGCCCGTGCTCGCCGCCATATTGCCGTCGCACGACACATGGATGACCGACGGCGTCCAGCTCACCGGCTGCGGCGGATCGGCCCGGCCCTTCAGCCATTGTTTCGCCAGCACCCGTTGCGGCACGAACATCACCGCGTCATCGGCAGCGGTCGCGCGAAAGGCGGTCCACTGCCCCTTGTCCCGCGCCAGCCGGTTGAAGGCGATTTCGGCGGCGAAGACGGAACTGGGATCAGGCTGATGCCGCATCGGCGGCCGCGCCGCGACCAGCCCCGTCAGGCAAGCCGCGATCAGCACGACCCGCCTTGCCGTCACAGCCCCTCCGGCTTTGCCAGCCCCGCGCGGGCATGGGCCGCCACCAGCGTATTGCGCAGCAGCACCGCGATCGTCATCGGCCCGACGCCACCTGGAACCGGCGTGATCGCCCGCACATGCGCCAGCGCCTCGGCCGTGGCGACATCGCCGACGATCCGGCTCTTGCCATCCTCCGTGTCCGTCACGCGGTTGATGCCGACGTCGATCACGGTCGCGCCCGGCTTGATCCACTCGCCCTTCACCATCTCGGCGCGTCCCACGGCGGCCACGACGATGTCGGCGCGATGCACGACCGACGCCAGATCCCGCGTGCGGCTGTGCGCGATCGTGACCGTGCAATTCTCCGCCAGCAGTAGCTGCGCCATCGGCTTGCCCACGATGTTGGATCGGCCGACGACCACCGCCTCCATGCCCGACAGGTCGCCCAGCTCGTCTTTCAGCAACATGATGCAGCCGAGCGGCGTGCAGGGCACCAGCGCCTCCTGCCCCGTCGCCAGCCTCCCCGAATTGACGACATGGAAGCCGTCCACATCCTTGGCCGGATCGATCGTCCCGATCACCGCCGCCTCGTCGATATGGCCGGGCAGCGGCAGCTGGACCAGGATGCCGTCCACCCGGTCATCCGCATTCAGCTCCTCGACCAGGTCGAGCAATTCTTCCTCGCCGATGCTCGCGGGCAGCTTGAATTCCAGGCTTTCCATGCCCGCCTCGACCGTCATCTTGCCCTTGTTGCGGACATAGACGGAACTGGCCGGGTCCTCGCCCACCAGTACGACCGCCAGCCCCGGCTTGCGCCCGGTGCGCCCGACGAACGCGGATACGCCATCAGCCACCTTCGCGCGCAGCGTGGCGGCGAAAGCCTTTCCGTCGATGATCTTGCCGATGGTCATGCTGCCTCAACCCATTCCCTGATGATGGCGGACAGCCGCACCAACGCGTCGGCACCGCCCTTGATACGCAGCCGCTTTAGCCGGTTGCTGTCACCCGATTCCAGCGAAAACGCGCTGCGTGGCCAATCCATCTCCTTGGCGAGCAATGCAACGAGCGCCCCGTTCGCCTTTCCCTTTTCCGCGACGGCGCGAACCCGCGCGCAGAGCCACTGCGCGCCTTTCTCATCCGTCCAGCACCCGCCAACATCCTCACGCGCCGCGCCCGGCGTCAACCGGACGGAAAGCAGCAGGTCGGTCCCGTCCTGCCGCCAGACGCTCACACCAGCCCGAAGATCGGCGGCAAAATGGCCTGGCGGATGATCAGGATGGCGAGCAGCACGACCATCGGCGACAGGTCGAGCGCGCCAAGGTCAGGCATCACCCGGCGAATGGGATTATAGATCGGCGCCGTCATCCGGTCGAGCGCCACGATGATCGTGCGCACGATGTCGCTGGACGTGTTGATGACATTGAAGGCGATCAACCAGCTCATGATCGCCTGTATGATGATGATCCACCACAGCACATCGAGCAGGATGACGATGATCTGATAGAGCGCGTAGGCCATGTGGTCTCCAATTGATTGCCGATGCTCTAGCCGAGCGGGGCATGGCGCGACAAGAGTCCCTTTCGCCATCACCCTCTCGCCCCACTCCGTCATCCCAGCGGAAGCTGGGATCTCAGGAGAGGATACGCCAAGCCGCCCAAGATCCCAGCTTCCGCTGGGATGACGGACAAGGGAAGGACGGATTGCAAACGACGATTACCGGCGCACTAAAGTCCCCGCACCGCGCTTGGTGAAAATCTCCAGCAGCATGGCATGCGGCACCCGCCCGTCCAGGATGACGGCAGCATCCACGCCGCCCTCGACCGCCTTCACGCAGGTCTCCAGCTTCGGGATCATGCCCCCGCTGATCGTGCCATCTTCCTGCAATATCTTGATCGCGGCCGGATCGAGGTCGGTCAGCAACTGCCCCTGCTTGTCCAGCACGCCCGCCACATCGGTCAGCAGGAAGAAGCGCGAAGCCTGAAGCTCCGCCGCGATCGCGCCCGCCATCGTGTCGGCATTCACATTATAGGTGTGCCCGTCCGCACCGATGCCCACCGGCGCGATGACCGGAATGATGCCGCTTTGCGACAGCGTGTCGAGGATCGACCGGTCGACCTTCACCGGATCACCGACAAAGCCCAGGTCGACATTGCGCTCGATGCCCGAATTGGGATCGGGCGCGCGCGTATCGCCCACTTTTTCGCACAGGACGAGCCCACCATCCTTGCCCGAAATGCCGACCGCCTTGCCGCCCGCGCCGGAAATCCAGCCGACGATTTCCTTGTTGATGGAGCCCGCCAGCACCATCTCGGCGATCTGCGCGGTTTCCTTGTCAGTGACGCGCAGCCCGTTCACGAAATGCGATTCGACGCCCAACTTCTTGAGCATCGCGCCGATCTGCGGCCCGCCGCCATGGACGACGACGACATTGATGCCGACCGCCTTCATCAGCACCACGTCCTCGGCAAAATCGCGCGCCGCTTCGGGGTCGCCCATCGCATGGCCGCCATATTTCACGACGAATGTCTGCCCCGCATAGCGCTGCATATAGGGCAGCGCCTCCACAAGCGTTTCGGCCTTGGCGAGGAGAGCGGGATCGGGGGCGTGCTTGCTGTTCATGTGCGCGCGCAATAGGGCCTTATAGATGCGGGGGCAAGTTGCGGGAGAAGGACTATAATCCCCTCTCCCCTTCAGGGGTCGGCCAGAGGCACGTGACTCTGGCCGAGGTGCCGAGCGTAGCGAAGGCGGGTGAGGGGACTGCTAAACCCTGGCGTCGCCCCCTCTCCCCAACCCTCTCCCCAACCCTCTCCCCTAAAGGGGAGAGGGAGCAGATCACGCCCCCCTCACCAGGCCATCCGATACTTCACCCCCATCGCCTGCGCCAAATGCCGCTGCCGCCGCTCGACCGCCTCGCCGAACAGGTCCACATCCACGCCTTTCAGCCGCAGTTCCAGCGTATCGCCATCCATCTCCAGCGTCGAGGCGAGCAGAGGCCCCTCGACCCCGCCGGACAGCCGCTGGCCAAGCCGAATCGCCAGCCCCCATAAGGTCGCGCGCTTCAGCGCCGCAGCCGAAGCCAGCCCCGCAATCCCGGCAGGCGGCGTGGACGATCCTCCGAAATTGCTGTGCAACGCCTGCGCCAGCATCGCCCGCTCGCACGCGGTGATGCCCACCCAATTGCTATGCAGGGCAATCTCCACCCCCCGCTCCGCGCGAAAGTCGGGGTTGGCGCGCCAGCCGACATCGGCCAGCAGGCAAGCCGCCCGCCGGATGCGCCGCCAGGACGGCTCGTCATCGCGGAACAGCGGCCCGATCCACCGGTCGATCATGTCGCCATGGCCCGCAAAGCGCCCCTGCGCCTCGCCCTCCGCCTCCGCCGCGACCAGCAAGGGATCATGCGTCCGGATCTCGGCGGGCAGGTCTTCGAACAGCAGCCCCTCGCGCAGGCCATAGGCCGACACGATCAACTCGCTCGACTGCAATTGCCGGACGACCACCGACAGCAAAGCCGCCGCGTCGGGCAAGGTCGGCACGCGCGATCCGGTGATTGCCGGAATATCCTTCAGCCGCGCACGGCCGACATGGGACACGATCCGCGTCAGCTGCTCGGCGCGAAATGCGGGCATGGCATATTGATGCACGACCGGCAGCGGAAAGTTGGTCAGCTGCATGTCGAACCGGGCAAGCGCGCGCCACGATCCGCCCACCAGATAGAAGGGCAGGCCGGGCCCCGCGCTCCAGCCCGCCTTCGCCAGCATCTTCTTGACGCAGCGTTCCAGCGCGCCCGGCCCCTTCGCCCGGATCTGCGGCAGGCGCAGCACGCCCAGCGGCAGCGATATCGTCTCATGCACCGCGCCATCGCGGATTCGCGCCAGCTCCAGGCTGCCGCCCCCCAGGTCCCCTACGATGCCGTCCGCGCCGGGTATACCCGACAGCACGCCATAGGCCGCCGCGACCGCTTCCTGCCTCCCCGACAGCAGTTCGACCTCCAGCCCCATGTCCCTGGCGCGCAGGATGAACTCTTCCCCATTGGCCGCGTCGCGCACGGCAGCGGTGGCGACGCAGCGCACGTCACGCACCTCCATCTCGCGGCACAGATGGGCAAAGCGCCCCACCGCCCGTAATCCGCGCTCCATCGCGTCAGGCTCGATCCGCCCCGTCTTCCCGAGCGACGCCCCCAGCCCCGCCATCACCTTTTCATTGAACAGGATGAACGGGATGCGCCGCGGCCCGTCATAAACGACCAGGCGGACGCTGTTGGATCCGATGTCGATGATCGCCGTGCGCGCCTTCGCATGGGCGGGGGATGTCACCATCGTTTCGGCGATGGCGCGCACCTGGCTCAGCATCGAATTCATGCGCGTCAGGCCCGGCCGCGCAGGCGCAAAGTCGGCACCGTCCCGCTGTCCATCGCCGCGCCCCGGCCCGACAGCGACGGGTTGGTCATGAAATAGCGGTGCAGGTTGAACGGCCGATCGCTCGAATCCACGCGGGTATAGTGGCCGTCGCTGTCCAGCTCCCAACTCTGTTCGCTGTCGATCAGGTTGGCGACCATCACCTGGTCCAAAATCTGGTCGTGAACGGTCGGGTTCTCCACAGGGGCAAGAAATTCGACGCGGCGGTCAAAGTTCCTCGGCATCCAGTCTGCCGAGCTGATGAACACCTTCGCGCCGTTGTTGGGCAGCGCCTTGCCATTGCCGAAGGCGGTGATGCGGCTATGCTCCAGAAAGCGGCCGACCACCGATTTCACCCGTATATTCTCCGACATGCCCGGCACCCCGGGCCGCAGGCAGCAGATGCCGCGCACGATCAGGTCGATCTCCACCCCCGCGTTGCTCGCCGCATAGAGCTTCTCGATGATCGCGGGATCGACCAGCGAGTTCATCTTAGCCCAGATATTACCGGGCCGCCCGGCGCGGACATGTTCGATCTCCGCATCGATCAGCTGACAAAGCCGATTGCGCAGGTCGCGCGGGCTCATCACCAGCTTTTCGAGGCTCTGCGGCTCGACATAGCCGGTGATGTAATTGAACAGCGCGGCGGCATCCCGGCCATAAGCGGGATCGGCGGTGAAGAAGCTCAAATCGGTATAGATGCGCGCGGTGACGGGGTGATAATTGCCCGTGCCGAAATGGCAGTAGGTGCGGAACGCCTCGCCTTCGCGGCGGACAACCATCGACACCTTGGCATGCGTCTTCCAGTCGATGAAGCCATAGACCACCTGCACGCCCGCGCGTTCCAGCGCGTCGGCCCACATCAGGTTCTGTTCCTCGTCGAACCGCGCCTTCAGCTCCACCACCGCCGTCACCGACTTGCCCGCCTCGGCCGCATCGATCAGCGCGCGGATGATCGCCGACTGCTTGCCCGCGCGATACAGCGTCTGCTTGATCGCCACTACGTCGGGGTCGGACGCCGCTTGTTTCAGAAATGAAACGACCACGTCGAACGCTTCATAGGGGTGATGGACGACGATGTCCTTCGCCCGGATCGCCGCAAAGCAATCCCCGCCATATTCGCGGATTCGTTCAGGGAATCGCGGAGCATAGGGTTCGAACTTCAGGTCGGGCCGATCCTCATCGACAATGCCGCTAAGGTCGCCGATGCCGACAAAGCCCTCGACCTCGGCAATGATCGCCTCATGCCCCTGGAGCATGTCCTGCAACATTTCCTCGACCGGCTCGGGAATGCGCTCCTCGATCTCCATGCGGATCACGCGGCCCCGGCGGCGGCGCTTGATGGCGCTGCGGAAATAGCGGACCAGATCCTCCGCCTCTTCCTCGATCTCGATATCGGAGTCGCGAATGATGCGGAACACACCGCTGTTGCGCACCCGATAGCCGGGGAAGAGGTCGCCCGAAAAGCGGCGGATCACCGCCTCCAGCGCCATGTAGCGCGCCGGGGTGCCCGGCACCCGAACAAAGCGGGCCAGCGAGGACGGGATCATCACCAGTTCGCGGATCGGCTGCTTGTCCGACAGCCGCTCCAGATCGAAGACGATCGACAGCCCCTGGTTGGGGATGAAGGGAAAGGGATGCGCCGGGTCGAGCGCCTGTGGCGTGAGGATCGGAAAGACCTGGCTCAGGAAATGCTCCCGCAGCCATGTCTCGCTGCCCGCATCGATCTCGCTGGCGGGCCCCATCACCTCGATCCCGACCTGCGTCAGTTCACCATGCAGCGCGCCCCAGACCTTCTGCTGCGCCGTCATCAGCCGCGCGGTCTCATCGGCGATCGCGGCAAGCTGCTGCGCGGGAGTTAGCCCATCGGCCGACCGCATGTCGACATCCTGCAGCTGCTGCCCTTTCAGGCCCGCCACGCGCACGCTGAAAAATTCATCCAGGTTCGCCCCGGAAATCGACAGGAACCGCAGCCGCTCCAGCAGCGGATGCGCGCGGTTCATCGCCTCTTCCAGCACCCGCTGGTTGAATGCCAGCCAGGACAGCTCCCGGTTGAAATAGCGGTCGGTGGGCAGTGTCAGGCTGGCGGACGGATCAGCTTCGGCCACGTCTCTCTCACTATGATGAGGGGTGCGGATCGTCCGCCACTATAGGCAAGAAACCAGCCGCTTGCAGACTCTCTTTGGCCATAGCGACGGAAATCTTACGTCCCGATGACAATGCCGCTTCGTTAAGCAGGCGCGTCACCTCGGCGATAGCGGCATAGCTGCGCTCGATCCGGCGGAGCAGCCAGTCGGGCAAATCCTGCCCATATCGTGACCCCGCGCCCCCCAGCGCCCGTTCTACAAGTGCACGGGCAAGCGGCTCGTCCGGCTGCTCGATCGCGACATGCGGCGCGGCGGCAAGGCGCGACCGCAGGTCCGGCAGCGCCACGTTCCACAGCGTCGGTGCGCTGTCCCCGATCAGCAGCAGCGGCTTGGCGCTCGTCTGCGCATCGTTCCAGGCGTTGAACAGCAGCCGGTCCTCCTGTCCTTGCGCATCGTCGATCACCATGCCCCCGCTCATCGCGGCGAAGCGGCGACCCAGCATCGACCGCCCCGACCGGGCCGGACCGCTCAGGACGCTGATCGCCAAGGGCCATTCGCGCCAATTTTCCAGATGGCGAACGGCGACATGATTGGCGTCGCTGACCAGGAAGTCATCGTCCGTCCCCTGCCCTGGCCATTCGAACGGCAGGCTTATCTGGCTCATTGCAGCGCTGACGTCCCCGCTCCCGCTCCGGCAGGTGCCGCCGCCCCGCCCCGGCGGATGCGCAGCGCATTGCCGGAACCCGTCACGGTGAAGCCTCGCGCCTGAAGCCCGGCGCGCAACGCATCGACACTGCCGTCGAAGCTCACCTGCATCACCGACGTGCCCCCCAGCGCAAGGCTGCTCGTCGCCGCCGACCTGACGCCCAGGATAGACCGAACCGCCGCCTCGCCCTGCGCCACCGATCCGACATCGGGCGTATCGAACTGGATCGAAAAGCTGCTGGTGGTCGCAGATGGCGTTGGCGTCTCCAGTGTCTCCAGCGGCTGCTCGGTCGCATTCTCGATCTCGAGCGCGTCGGGATTGACCGGCTCCTCGATGATCAGCGACGGGTCGGGCCGCAAACGCCCGTCATTGAGCGCGGCTGTATAAAGCTGGTCGATCCGCCGCGCGGCCTCATCCATCATCTGCGGCAGCGCGCTTTCGGCCGATGCGCGAAGCGAAAAGCTGCCGATAAGCGTATCGTCCGGCCCATAGCGCGCGGTGAACGTGCCCCTTACCGGGCCGCCCGGATATTCCCGTTGCAATCGGGCGATCGGCACCACCACGTCAGCCGCGCCATATTGGTCCAGCAGCACGCGCCACCACAGCCGCCCGCGCCGCCCCACCTGGCCCGCATTCAGCAGGATGGGGTCGGCGATCGAACCGCTCACCCGCACATAGTCGATCGCGCTGTCCCCGGTGCGGAACCGCGCCCAGGCCTTCTGCCACTCATTGATCCGCTCATAGGAGACGGCGGACCCGCCGTCCCACATCACCGGAATGACCAGCAGCGGCGGCGAACGCATGACATTTCCGGACACGCCCAGCAGCTGCCCCGTTCGCGCGCGGTCGAACAATATGCCCAGCGTCGCGACATAGCGCGTCGGCCCGATCTGCTCATATTCGATCTCGATGCCGGAAATCATCGCTTCCAGCTGCGAATCGGACAGGTTCGGCACGCCGCCCTCGCCATGGGTACGCGTCCACAGCATCCGCCAGCCCTGCCGCTGCGCCAGCCGCCAGCCCGCCTGCCGCGCGCTGCTGGCGTCCTTGCCCATCACATCGACCTTGATGCCGCCTACCTGATAATCGCCGCCGCTGGCGATCGGCGGCACACCGCGTTCGCCCTCCATCTGCGCGAACAGGGCCGCAGCTGCGAGGCCAAGCATGATCGCGCCAAGAATCTGGACGGGCCGCGACAAGCGGCGAAGCAGCGAAGAAGGCCGGAAAATCTGGCTTTGGAAGGCAGTGGACAGGCTCACGCGCGCCCTTTTGGCGGGATTTCCCCCATCTGCCAAGCGGCAACCCATTTGCCGTTCCGTTTTCCGCGTCATTGTTCTAGTGGGGCCAACCATGAGCGACACCGAATCCTACAGCTACGCCAAGGCTGGCGTGGACATCGCGGCAGGCAATGCGCTGGTCCGTGCCATCGCCCCCTTGGCCAAAGCGACCCGCCGTCCCGGCGCGGACGCCGAACTGGGCGGCTTTGGCGGTTTCTTCGACCTCAAAGCCGCTGGCTATGAGGACCCTCTGCTCGTCGCGGCCAATGACGGGGTGGGCACGAAGCTCAAGCTCGCGATCGACCATGACCGCCATGACGGCGTCGGCATCGACCTCGTCGCCATGTGCGCCAACGACCTCATCGTGCAGGGCGCGGAGCCGCTCTTCTTCCTCGACTATTACGCCACCGGCAAGCTGGAGAGCGGCGTCGCCGAGCGCGTGATCGCGGGCATCGCCGAAGGCTGCAAACAGGCCGGCTGCGCCCTCATCGGCGGCGAAACCGCAGAAATGCCGGGCATGTACGCCGCCGGAGACTATGACCTCGCCGGTTTCTGCGTCGGCGCAGTGGAACGGAGCCAAGCGCTCACCGGCAACAAGGTGAAGGCAGGCGACGTCCTCCTCGGCCTCACTTCCTCGGGCGTCCATTCCAACGGCTTCTCCCTCGTCCGCCGCCTCGCCGCCGACAAGGGGTGGAAGCTCGACCGCCCGGCCATCTTCGACAATGAAGTGCTGTTGATCGACGCGCTGATGGCCCCGACCCGCATCTATGTGAAGCCGCTCCTTCCGCTGGTACGCGGCGGCAAGATCAACGCGCTCGCCCACATCACCGGCGGCGGCCTTCTCGAAAACATCCCCCGCGTCCTGCCCGAAGGCTGCCATGCCGTGGTCGATGCCGACGCATGGGAACAGCCGCGCCTCATGGCCTTCCTGCAAGCGCAGGGCCATATCGAGCCGGAAGAAATGGCGCGCACCTTCAACTGCGGCGTCGGCATGGTGCTCGCCGTGGACGCTGATGCAGCCGACAGCGTAACCGCCGACCTCGAAGCCGCAGGCGAAACAGTCGTCCGCGTGGGGCTGGTCGAAGCGGGCGAAAAGGGTTGCACCGTCAAGGGCAGCCAGGAGACCTGGAGCGCCAAGGCCGACTGGACCGCCACGCATCTGGGTTAATCAACCAATCCCCCTCCCGCTGGCGGGAGGGGCTAGGGGAGGGCATGTCACAGGGTCAGCTTGAGCAAGCCTACCCCCGACACCTCCCGCAGCGGCAGGGAAGTTCCCCATGCAAAAGGCAAAAGTCGGCGTTCTGATTTCCGGACGCGGGTCCAACATGGCGGCGCTGCTGTACGCCGCCAAGCATCCCTCCTGCCCCTATGAACTCGTCCTCGTCGCCGCCAACGACCCGCAAGCCCAAGGCCTCACCCTCGCAGAGGCCGAAGGCATCCCCACCTTCGCCCAAAGCCACAAGGGCCTGAAGCGCGCCGAATTCGACCAGATCGTCGACGCGCAGCTGCGCAAGGCAGGCGCGGAATATGTCGCACTGGCCGGTTACATGCGCCTGCTCTCGCCCGAATTCGTGGGCGGCTGGGAAAACCGGATGCTCAACATCCACCCCAGCCTTCTCCCCAAATATAAGGGCCTAGACACGCACCAGAAGGCGCTCGACGCGGGCGACAGCCATGCGGGCTGCTCCGTCCATGTCGTCACCAGCGAACTGGACGACGGCCCGGTGCTGGCGCAGACGGAGGTAGCGATCCTGCCCGGCGACACCGCCGACAGCCTCGCCGCGCGCATCCTCATCGCCGAACATCAGCTTTACTCCCGCACCCTCGCCGACTTCGTCACCCGCGAACGCCTCTCAGCCCTTCCAAAATAGGATTTCCCCTGATCTATCCTGCCGGATGGAACAGCCTCTCCCCACTCCGCCCGCCGCGCGCGACCTTCCGCCGCCATCCGGCCATGGCCGCTGGACCCCAGCCCTTCAGCGCCTCTTCCTCACCGCGCTGATCGAAACCGGCAACGTCTCCCAAGCCGCGCGGTCGGTCGGCATGTCGCGGTCCAGCGCCCACCGCCTGCGCCAACGCCTCACCGGCACCGCGTTCGACCGCTGCTGGAACGACGCGCTCAAGATTCACGCGACGCGCATGGCCGATCCCTTCGCGCTGGAAACACGCCCCCGCGCCCCCGCCTGATCCTGTCGCCCACCTGTCGCGTTCCCGCCGCCTTTTCGTCGCGATCCCGGCGATTTCAGCCCAAATCAGCCGACGACACTGTGAACTTCGGCCGTCTCAGCCTCTTTCCTTAGCCGCCTACGATCCCCATAGAGTTCAGCCATGACCCAGAGCCCCACCCCCGCCATAGAGATCACCAACCTCACCAAAGTCTATGCAGGCGGAAAACGCGCGCTCGACAATATCAACCTCACCATCCCGCGCGGCCAGATCTACGGCCTGCTCGGCCCCAATGGCGCGGGCAAGTCGACCACGATCAACATCCTCGCAGGCCTCGTCAACAAGACCAGCGGGACGGCAAAAATCTGGGGCTTCGACATCGACCAGAACCCCCGCAATGCCAAGAACAGCATTGGCATCGTGCCGCAGGAAATCGTCTTCGACCCCTTCTTCACGCCGTTCGAGACGCTGGAAAACCAGGCGGGCTATTATGGCGTGCCCAAGGAACGCCGCCGCTCCCTCGAACTCCTGCGCGCCGTCCATCTGGAGGACAAAGCCAACGCCTATGCCCGCACCCTTTCCGGCGGCATGAAGCGTCGCCTGCTTGTGGCCAAAGCCATGGTCCACTCACCGCCGATCCTGGTGCTGGACGAACCGACCGCAGGCGTCGACGTCCAGCTGCGCCAGCAACTCTGGGCCTATGTGCGCGAGCTCAACGCACAGGGCGTCACCATCGTCCTCACCACCCACTATCTCGAAGAAGCCGAGGAACTGTGCGACCGCATCGGCATCATCAACCATGGCCGCGTCATCACGGATAAACCTACCCGCGAACTCATCGCCATGGCGCAAGAGAAAGTCGTGCAGGTAACCGTCGACCGCGACATCACCGCTCCGCCCGATGCGCCCTGTTTCGAAAAGGTCGAACTGTCGGACCAGCGCACGCTCACCATCACCTACATGAAGGACCGCGCCAATGCCGGGCAGGTGCTGAGCGCCGTTCAGGCAAGCGGCCTCTCGATCGTGGACGTCGTCACGAGGGATCCGGATCTTGAGGATGTTTTCCTCAACCTGACGGCGGCGGCGTGACAGAGGGCCTCAAAGTTCCCCCTCCCGCTGGCGGGAGGGGGTTAGGGGGTGGGCCAGCGCAACCTTTCCAACCGCGTAACACCGCTCGGGCCAAACAGCTCAGAAGAGCGGCACCGCCCGCCGAGCGGCTGTTGTGGCAAGCGCTACGCGCTCGCAAACTTGGCTTCAAGTTCAGCCGTCAGATGCCCATTGGCCCCTATTTTGCCGATTTCCTATGCCGCGAGCTAAACTTCATCATCGAAGTCGACGGGGACAGCCATGATCAAAGCGTCGACTATGATGCACGCCGAGAAGATTACTGCCGCTCCCTCGGCTATCAAATCTTGCGCTTTTCCAATGCCGATGTGATGAAAAACCTCGAAGGCGTCATAACGCACATCCAGACCACCCTTGCGCAGGCCCACCCCCGGCCCCTCCCGCAAGCGGGAGGGGAGCAGTAGAAGTAATGCCCACCACCACCCACGACGTCGTCATCATCGGCTCCGGCGCGGCAGGCCTCACCGCCGCCATCAACCTGGCACAGGATCGCAAGGTGGTCGTCCTCGCCAAAGCCGCGCTCGACAGCGGCTCGACCAACTGGGCGCAGGGTGGCATCGCCGCCGTCCTCGACGCGGGCGACAGTTTCGAAGCCCATGTCAACGACACGATGGTCGCAGGCGCAGGCCTCAACAATCGGGAAACGGTGGAGTTCGTCGTCTCCGAAGCCCCCGCCGCCATCGAAAGGCTGGCAGAACTGGGAGTCCCCTTCAACGGCGGCGAAGAGTTCGGAGAACGCTGGCACCTGACGCGCGAAGGCGGGCACAGCCACCGCCGCATCGTCCATGTCGACGACGCCACCGGCCATGCCGTGCAGGTCGCCTTGCTCAAGGCCGCGCGCGCCAACCCCAACATCACCCTGCTGGAGGATATGGTCGCCATCGACCTCATCACCTCCCGCCATGGCGAGCGCTATTCGGGCGACGGTCATGTCTGGGGCGTCTACGCCTTCAACAAGCGGACCAAGCATGTCGACGCGCTGCTGGGCCGTGCGACGATCCTCTGCACCGGCGGAGCGGGCCGCACCTACCTTTTCTCCACCGCCCCGCGCGGCGCGACCGGCGACGGCATCGCCATGGCCTGGCGCGCCGGCTGCCGCGTCTCCAACATGGAGATGAACCAGTTCCACCCGACCTGCCTCTACAATCTGGAGGTCAAGAATTTCCTGATCACCGAAGCGGTACGCGGCGAAGGCGGTCACCTGAAGCTCCCCACCGGCGTCCCCGGCGGCGGCGAGCGTTTCATGCCCCGGTTCGATCCCCGCGCCGAACTTGCGCCCCGCGATGTGGTGGCACGCGCCATCGACCATGAGATAAAGCGGCTCGGGCTCGACTATGTTCATCTCGACATCAGTCACAAGGAACCCGAATTCGTCCGCACCCACTTTCCCACCATCTACGCGCGGCTGCTCGACCTCGACATCGACATCACCAAGGAACCGATCCCGGTCGTCCCGGCGCAGCATTATACCTGCGGCGGGGTCATCATCGACCTGGACGGCCGCACCGACCTGCCGGGCCTCTATGCTGCTGGCGAAGTCACCGAAAGCGGCCTGCATGGGGCCAATCGCCTCGCGTCCAACTCGCTGCTCGAATGCTTCGTCTTCGGCGAGGCGGCGGCCCGCCATATCCGCGCCCATTGGGGCGAACTGCCGCCGCCCCCAGCGATCCACCCATGGGACGAAAGCCGCGTCACCAACAGCGACGAAGAGGTCATCGTCCAGCATAACTGGAAGGAAATCCGCCGCTTCATGTGGGACTATGTCGGCATCGTCCGCACCACCAAGCGGCTTGAGCGCGCGCAGCACCGCATCGACCTGCTCGCCAAGGAAGTGGACGAATATTACGGCCATTTCCGCGTGACGCCCGACCTGATCGAGTTACGTAACCTTCTGGAGGTCGCCCGTCTCGTCGTCCGCTCGGCGCTCCGCCGCAAGGAAAGCCGGGGCCTGCACTATACGCTCGACTATCCCGACATGCTTCCGCAAGCGGTCGACACGGTACTCGCGCCCTGATGGCGGTCGGCTCAGCTCGACAGGAACCGCTTCACCACGGCGCTGAACCGCGCGGGCTGGTCCGCCATGATGACATGGCCGCTCGGCCCGATCGGCGTCAGCTTCAGGTCCTTCTTGGCCGCATAGGCGCTGCGGAAATTGCGCGCGATTTGCGCCGACTGCGCGGCGTCAGCCCCGACCGCATAGACCACCTCCATCGGCACGGCGATCCGTCCAAGCTGCGGCCCCAGATCGACATTGGCGAGATCGCGAAGCGCATTGGCGATGACATCAGGATCGCTCCCCTTGGCCCCCGGCGAATCCGCGACGATCTGCGCCAGATAAGCCCGGCCCGCCTTGGTGCCGGTGAAATACTGGCTCAGCTGGTTGGCGAGATAGCCCATGCCCCGCGCCGTGCCGCCGACCATCGCCGCGCCCTCCGGCAGCATGTCGACCACCATGATCCGTCCTGCCAATGCCTTCAGCCCCAGCTTCATCGCCAGCGTGCCGCCCATCGAATGCCCGATGACCGAAGGCCGCACGAGCCCGGCCGCCTTGATGTACCGCGCAATCTCATCGGCCAGCGGCTGCACCAGCGGCCCGCTCGCATTGGCATCGGCTGCGAGCCCGGCAAAGCCGCGCACATGGACAAGGTGCCAGCGATAGCCGGGCAGCTTCGCCATCATGTCGCTCCACAGCGACGGCCCGCTGGCGAGCCCCGCGATCAGGATCACGTCGCGGCCCGTCCCCCGCGTCGTCACGGCGATCCGGCGCGATGTGAAGGGCGCAGCCGACGCGCTCTGATGCCGCAGCAATATCAGCCCGGCGCAAGCGCCCGCGCCTATCCGCAGCAGTGCCCGCCTGTCGATCATCCGTCCGTCCATGCGCCCTTCCTTGCCCATCCCTGCTTAACGGCGGGTGAGCGCTGCTCGGCCATATCGTTCAGGCTCCTTACATCGCAAATGTGGAATCATTCGTCGCATCGTCCTTGTCAGTCGAAGGGTGCCGCAGGCCTAAATGAAGGAGAAGTCGGGGATATTCATGGACAAGCGAAATAAGGGGCGCAGCCTGCGTCCGGACGGGGGATCGCTCCGCCTCATCCTGTTGGTTGCGGCACTTTCCGCGTGCGTCAGCGCTCCCATGGAGCCGCAAGCCAGCGCCGCCCGGCAGGTGCAGCCCACGACGGCCACATTCCCGATCAAGCGCGTCGCCAACCCGCCCAAGACGTTCGACGAACTCGACGTCGATCAACGCCAGACCCCGCCGCCTGCCCTCGTCAGCGTCGTGCGCAACCTCGGGCAGAGCTTCAATGGCAAGGTCGGCATCGCCGTCCGCCGCATCGGGGCCGACTGGACCGTCGCGTGGAACGGAACCTCACTCTTCCCGCAGCAAAGCGTATCGAAGCTCTGGGTGTCGATGACCTTCCTCGACGCGGTCGACCGGGGCAAGATCCGCCTGACCGACACGACCACGATCACGCGCAAGGACCTCACCCTCTTCCACCAGCCGACCGCCGCGCTCGTCGGGACCAGCGGCTGGACGACCAGCTATTCCGACCTCATGCGCCGTGCGATGACGCAGAGCGACAATACCGCGAACGACACGCTGCTGCGCGCGGTCGGCGGCCCCGAAGCGGTGCGCGCCTACCTCGCGCGGCGGACGATCAAGGATATCCGCTTCGGCCCCGGTGAGCGGCTGCTGCAATCGGCCACCGCCGGGCTTGACTGGCGGCAGGATTATTCGATCGGCCGCAACTTCTACGCCGCCCGTTCCCGCCTGCCCATGTCGGTACGGACCAAGGCGCTCGACAATTACCTCTCCAATCCGCCGGACGGCGCTGCGCCCTCCTCGATCGTCAAGGCGCTGGCAAAGCTCAAGGAAGGCGAGATGCTGTCCCCCGCGTCAAGCCAGTTGCTCATGTCGATCATGAGCGAGGCGAAGACCGGCCCGCAGCGCATCAAGGGTGGCGTGCCTCCCGGCTGGAAATATCTGCACAAGACCGGCACGGGCCAGGAATTGGCTCCACGCTCGACCGGCTATAACGACATCGGCATCATGACCGCGCCCGACGGCACCAGCTATGCCGTGGCGGTGATGATCGGCAGCACGACCGAACCTATCCCGGTCCGCTGGAAGCTGATGCAGGCAGTCGCGAAGGCCGTGGCCGCGAACCACGAGAAGCGGTAGGCGCGGCCTTATCTGCCCAGCATCCGGTCGAGCGCATCCGCGATCGCCGTCATGCCGGGCAGCGTGGGATGATAAGGCGCGCTCACCGGCTTCTCTGGAACAGGATAGCCGTTCATCCACGGATCTGGCGCGCAAACGTCATGCCCCTTGGTCAGGCGCGAAGCAGCGAGGATCGACCCGCCCGTCTCCCGCGCCACCCGCGCCGTCAATGCCGCCAACCGTTTCGCTATCTGACGCGCCCCATCCGCCTGCTCCGGCGAAAGCGGCGCCGCCGCGCAACCGCCCCGCTCGGGCAGGACGGCAGGATAATCGACCCAGATCAGCCGAGCCTTTGGCGAACGCTGCCGCACCTCGTCCGCGATCCGGCGAAGCGCAGCTTCCAGCGCCGCCCACTTCTCCTCGGTCGCCGGGACAGCGGGCGGACAACGGACGCTGCTCGCCGCATTCGCCCTCTGGCAGGATGCCGCCATCAACCCCCCGATGTAGCCGACATCATTACCGCCGATGGTGATCGTGACGAGCCGCGTCTCCGGCGTCAGCGCATCGATCTGCGGCGCAATCCCCGCCCAGCCATCAAGCACACCGCGCGTCGTCGCCCCGCTGCAACTGACATCGTCAAGCTGCAGCCCCCGCCGCTTCGCCAGTTGCTGAGCATAATTATTCGCCGACCGTGCGCACAGGGCCGGCTTGCTCCCGGCAGAAGGCGCAATCCCAGGTCCTGCGGCAAAGGAACTGCCCATTGCCACATAAGCGGCGCCGGACGGGATAGGCACGTCATGGCGCGTACGCTGATCATGCACGCAGCCCGCAACCATCAGCCCTGTCAGAAGGACAAGGCACGGAGAAAATCGGATCATGCGCTTGTCATTCCTCAATCCAGATTGGGCCGCAGCCAGCGCTCGGCGGTCTCCACATCGATCCCGCGCCGCCCTGCATAATCCTCCAACTGATCGCGCCCAACCCGCGCCACGCCGAAATATTCCGCCTGCGCATGTCCGAAATAAAAGCCGCTGACCGCCGCTGTCGGCAGCATCGCGAAGCTCTCCGTCAGCGTCACGCCCGTCGCATGATGGGCGTCGAGCATGTCAAACAGCAACGGCTTGAGGCTATGCTCCGGACAGGCCGGGTAGCCGGGAGCCGGGCGGATACCGCGATATCGCTCGCGGATAAGCGCCTCGTTGGTCAGCTGCTCGCCTTCGGCATAGCCCCACAGTGCCGTCCGAACATAATGATGCAGCCGCTCGGCAAAGGCTTCGGCCAGACGATCGGCCAAGGCTTTCAAAAGGATGTCCGAATAATCATCGATCGCCGCCTTGAAGCGCGCAAGATGCGGCTCGATACCATGGATCGAGACAGCAAAACCGCCCATCCAGTCGCCATTGGGGCTGATGAAGTCGGCTAGGCACATATTCGCCCGCCCTTCACGCTTGGCGATCTGCTGCCGCAACATGGGCAGGCGGACATGCTTTTCGTCTTCGACATGGACGATGATGTCATCGCCTTCGCGGCGGCAGGGCCATAGCCCGGCCACGCCGCGCGCCGTCAGCCACTTTTCGCTGACGATCCGGTCCAGCATCTTCTGCGCGTCGTTGAAGAGGCTCGTCGCGCTTTCGCCAACCACCTCATCCTGCAGGATCGCCGGATAGTTGCCCGCCAGTTCCCAGGCCCGGAAGAAAGGCGTCCAGTCGATATAGTTGATGAGGTCCTTCAAATCCCAGTCGGGGAAACTATGAATACCCGGCAGCAGCGGGCGGGGAGCCTTCAGCGCCTCATCCATCTCGAACGCGTTGGCGCGCGCGTCCTCGATCGAGAGCAACTGGCTCTGCCCCTTGCCCTCGCGCGCGGCGCGGACATGGGCATAATCATCCTTTGTCTTCTGGACGAAGTCGGTCTTCTGCGTCTCGGACACAAGAGCCGTCGCGACGCCGACCGCGCGGCTGGCGTCCAATACATGCACGACCGGACCAGTAAAGGCTGGGTCGATGCGCAGCGCGGTATGCACGCGTGAAGTGGTTGCGCCTCCGATCAACAGCGGCATCGTCATGTTGGCGCGCTGCATTTCCGCCGCCACCGTGACCATCTCGTCGAGCGACGGGGTGATGAGGCCGGACAGGCCTATCATGTCCGCGTCATTCTCGTTCGCTGCCTTGATGATGTCCTGCCACGGCACCATCACGCCCATGTCGATCACTTCAAAGCCGTTGCACTGAAGCACGACGCCGACGATGTTCTTGCCGATATCATGCACGTCGCCCTTGACGGTCGCCATGATGATCTTGCCCTTGCCCTTCGCGCCGGGCTCCTTGGCCGCCTCGATGAAGGGCAGGAGGTGTGCCACCGCCTTCTTCATGACGCGCGCCGATTTCACCACCTGGGGCAGGAACATCTTGCCCGCGCCGAACAGGTCGCCGACCACGTTCATGCCGTCCATCAGCGGGCCTTCAATGACATGGATCGGCTTTTCGGCGGCCAGGCGCGCTTCTTCCGTATCCTCGACCACCCAGCTGTCGATGCCCTTGACCAGTGCATGTTCCAGCCGCTTGGCGACGGGCCAGCCGCGCCATTCCTCGGCCGCCTTTTCGGACGCGGCATCCTTGCCCTTGAAGCTTTCGGCCAGTTCGACCAGCCGGTCGCCCGCTTCCGGATCGCTGTTCAGCAGCACATCCTCGCACGCCTTGCGCAGCGCCGGGTCGATGGCGTCATAGACGTCCAGCTGCCCGGCATTGACGATCGCCATGTCCAGCCCCGCCGGGATGGCATGGTAGAGGAAAACCGAGTGCATCGCCCGCCGCACCGGCTCGTTGCCACGGAAGGAGAAGCTGAAGTTCGACAACCCGCCTGAAATATGGACATGCGGGCAGCGTGCCTTGATCTCGCGGCACGCCTCGATGAAATCGACGCCGTAATTATTGTGCTCTTCGATGCCCGTCGCCACCGCGAAGATATTGGGATCGAAGATGATGTCCTCGGGCGGAAAGCCGATGGTCATCAGCAGCTTGTACGCGCGCTCGCAAATTTCGACCTTGCGGTCCTTGGTGTCCGCCTGACCGGTTTCGTCGAAGGCCATCACCACCACGGCCGCGCCATAGGCCATGCATTTGCGGGCGTGGTCGAGGAATGCTTCCTCACCCTCCTTCATGCTGATCGAGTTGACGATCGGCTTGCCCGAAACGCATTTCAGCCCGGCCTCGATCACCTCCCATTTGGAGCTGTCGATCATCACCGGCACCCGGCTGATGTCCGGCTCGGACGTCATGAGCTTCAGGAAGGTCGTCATCGCCTCCACGGCGTCTAGCAACCCCTCGTCCATATTGACGTCGACGATCTGCGCGCCATTCTCAACCTGGTCACGGGCAATGTCGATGGCGGCGGCATAGTCGCCCGCCATGATCAGTTTCTTGAACTTGGCCGATCCGGTGACGTTGGTACGCTCACCGATGTTGACGAAAGTGGCGGTCGATTGGGTCATGTCATTCTCTTCCCCCCTCCCGCGAGCGGGAGGGGCCGGGGGTGGGCTTTCTCGGGATGACGCCTCGACCGGCCCACCCCCTGGCCCCCTCCCGCCTGCGGGAGGGGGAACAATTTACGCAGCGATGTGCATGGGCTCCAGTCCGGCAAGCCGCGTAACCACCGGCAATTCCGGCACGATCCGCGGCTTATGCCCCGCCAGCGCCTTTGCCACCGCACCTATATGCGCAGGGGTCGTGCCGCAGCAGCCGCCGACCATATTAACTAGGCCCTCATCCACCCACTGGCGGATCAGGGTCGCCGTCGTCTCGGGCAACTCATCATATTGGCCCAACTCGTTCGGCAGCCCGGCATTGGGATAAGCCAGGATCAGAGTATCGGCATTCTTCGCCAGCTCGGAGAGATAGGGCCGCAGCAAATCCGCGCCGAACGCGCAATTCACCCCAATGGTCAGCGGCTTCAGATGCCGCAGCGAATACCAGAAGGCGTTGATCGTATGCCCGGACAGGTTCCGCCCCGACATATCGGTAATGGTGAAGCTCAGCATCAGCGGCACGGGCCGCCCCGCCGCCGCCTCGGCCTCGCGCGCAGCCATGCCCGCCGCCTTGGCGTTCAGCGTGTCGAAGCAAGTCTCGACCAGCAGGAAGTCCACCCCGCCCTCGATCAGCGCATCGCACTGCTCGCGATAGTCAGCCTTCAGCGTATCATAATCGACCTCGCGGAAAGCCGGATCGTTCACGTCGGGCGAAATCGACAGCGTTTTGTTCGTCGGCCCGATCGACCCAGCCACGAAGCGCGGACGGCCGTCTTTCGCGGTCGCCGCTTCACATGCCTTGCGCGCAATCTGGGCAGCCGCGATGTTGATTTCCCGCACCAGATGCTCAGCTCCATAATCGGCCATGGCGATCTTGGTGGACGAGAAGGTGTTCGTCTCGATCATGTCCGCACCGGCGTCCAGATAGGCGGTGTGAATGCCCTCGACGATATCCGGCCGCGTCAGGCACAGAAGGTCGTTATTCCCCTTCTGATCCTTCGCCAGATCGAGCGATCCGCGATAATCCGCCTCGGTCAGTCCATGCTTCTGGATCGACGTGCCATAGCCACCGTCGAAAATCATGATCTTTTCAGCGGCAACGGTGCGAAAGCGTTCCTCGGCGGTCATGCCGTCTTCTCCGTGTTCGCAGGCCGCAAACCAAGCAGATGACATATCGCATAGCTCAGCTCCGCCCGGTTGAGCGTATAGAAATGAAAGTCGCGCACTCCGCCAGCATAGAGTTTGCGGCAAAGTTCCGCCGCCAGCGTCGCCGACACCAGCTGCCGCGCGGCGGGCAGATCGTCCAGTCCCTCGAACAGCTTGCCCATCCAGCCCGGCACATCGGTATTACACATGGCCGACATGCGCTGAACCGCGGCGAAGTTGCTCACCGGCATGATGCCCGGAATGATGTCTGCCGTAATCCCAGCCGCTGAAGCAGTGTCGCGGAACCGGAAGAAGGTTTCCGGTTCGAAGAAGAATTGCGTGATCGCCCGGGTAGCACCCGCATCCAGCTTGCGCTTCAGATTATCGACGTCGCTCTGCGCGCACGCCGCATCGGGGTGCGTTTCGGGATAGGCCGCGACCGAAATCTCGAACGGATGGCGCTTGCGCAGGCCTTCGACCAGCTCGGCCGCGCCCTGATATCCTTGCGGATGAGGCATGAACTTCGTGCCCGCTTCCGGCGGGTCGCCACGCAGCGCGACGATATGCCGAACGCCCGCGTCCCAATAGGCGTCGGCCACCTCGTCGATCTCGGCCTTGCTCGCCGCCACGCAGGTGAGATGCGCAGCGGCCGACAGCGGCGTTTCCTTCGCGATCCGCGCCACCGTGTTATGCGTCCGCTCCCGCGTCGAGCCGCCCGCTCCATAGGTCACGGAGACGAACTTGGGCGCCAGCGGCGTCAGCGTCTCGATCGCCGACCAAAGCTGCTCTTCCATCTTCTCCGTCTTGGGCGGGAAGAATTCGAAGCTTACATTCAGATCGCCTGCCAGATCCGCATAGAGCGGCGCTTGCCAAGCCCGTGCGGCCTCTTCGCTGGAGGGGATGCTTAGGGTCATAGGCAAAGTCGTCCTTCGATGGGCAGGATGCGCGCGCCCCGGCGGCGGCCCAGCCATAATACTACCGTTAATTCCTGGCTGGGCAGCACTTCCACCCGTTCCAGTTCCAGGCCCGCGTCCGCGAACCAGCTTTCGATCTGCTCATCGGAAAAGCCAAGCCGCGCATGCTGGTCGCGCAGCCGAAGCTCTTCCCGTTCATGCGCCGCGAAATCGGCGATCAGCACACGCCCGCCGCCCGTCGTGACGCGCGCGGCCTCCGCGATCACCGCTTCCGGCGCCTGCGCATAGTGCAGAACCTGGTGCAGGACCACCGTGTCCACGCTGCCCGGCTCCAAAGGCAAGGCCGTGAAGTCGCCCAGAACCAGCGCATATTTATCGGCTGCATCTTCCGGCAGCTTGGCCCGTGCCAGCCGCAGCATGTCGGGGCTGCGATCCAGCGCCGTCACCTGATCGGCCGAACGCCCGAACAGCTCTATCATCCGGCCGGTGCCCGTGCCGATGTCCAGCAGATGGCCGATCGTCTCGGGTCCGAGCAACGCCGTCATCACAGCTTCGACATCCACATCCGGCACGTGAAGCGATCGGATCGCGTCCCATTCCTCGGCATGTTCAGCAAAATAGCTTTCCGCCGCGCGTGACCTGTCGGCGCGGACAGCTGCCAGCCGGGCAAGGTCGGCCTTTTGCCATAGCTCCTCGCTTTCCGACGGTATCAGCTGATCGAACAGCGCCAGGAATGGCGCTATCGCCTCGCCCCTCACCAATCGCAGAAACACCCAATTGCCTTCCTTGCGCCGCTCGACCAAGCCCGCTTCAGCGAGAATGCGGACATGGCGGGAGACGCGCGGCTGGCTTTGGCCCACAACTTGGGCGATCTCGCCCACAGCAAGTTCCATCGCGCGCAACAGATAGATGATGCGCAGCCGCGTCGGGTCGCCTAGGGCGCGAAAGATGTCGAGTGCGGCGCTCATGACACCACCATATAAAGAAATCTTTATATGCGTCAATGGCCGTACGCAAGATCGGGGCCGATCGCCGGTTCAACCCCCGCAAATGCGCGAGTCGCACGATGGGGATTGCCTTGAGTCGTTCAACGCATTACGAATCGGCCCCGCAGGCGCAAAGGGGGGTGAACTTTTCTCCGAGAGTGGTCTGCACCGTTTTTATCTCTGAGAGGGGTTTGCCCATGTCCAAGTCGATTGCTCTTTCGCTCGTTCTCGCCGCATCGCTCGGCCTCGCCGCTTGCTCGAAGGGCGAAGAAAACGCCGCCAACGCTTCGGCCAACGCTGCTGAGAACGCTTCGAATGCTGCTGACAACGCCATGAACGCTGCCGAAAACGCTGCTTCGAACGCTGCCAATGCTGCTTCGAACGTCAGCAACACTGCTGAAAACGCTGCTTCGAACGCGATGTAATTTCCCTCCTCGGGATTTTCGGAAACAGGGCCGCCCGGCAACGGAGCGGCCCTTTTCTTTTGTGCGGCCTACACGACATGAAAAGGGCCGCCCTTTTCAGGGCGGCCCTCCTTGTTCAACGGTAAGTGGCTGATCAGCAGTCGCGATCGATAGCCCGGCCAGCCAGCGCACCTACGCCCGCACCCACGATCGCACCGGTGGTGCCATCGCCGCGGCGGCCATAGCGGCCACTGCCCTTGCCGATCTCATTACCCAGCAGGCCACCGGCGATCGCACCTATGATCGTGCCGCCCGTGCCATTGTCCCGGCAGCGGTGACCGCCACGATAGCCCCGATAATAATTGTTGCGGTAGTAGCGATCACCCCGATAGCCGCGATAAGAGTCACCGCGATAATAATCGCCACGGTAGCCGCGATATCCCCGATCACCACGATAATAGTCGCCGCGCTCGTAACGGCCCCAGCCATCCCGCGCCTGCGCAGGCGCTGCAGTGACGGCGAAGGAAGCAGCGCCCATTGCCAGCGCCGCCCCCATATTGATCAGAAACTTGGTCTTCATGGCGTGCTCCTCAATAATCTTGCTCTCGACCCGGTGAGCCTTTGACGCCGCACCTTCGATTGCACCCCTTTTGACCGATTCGCATTGAGCCGAGCCTGAATGGGCGTGTCAGCCGCCGTTCAGAAAAAATATCCGCCTCCACCGTGATGCGGGCTCACCAAGCCTCGGTTCCGACCGGCGACCTTACACCAAAAGCGCTCGGCTGTCGCCAAAGGGAGCAATCAGCCGTTGGTGGAGTGCGATGGATTGCCTATGGCGAAGCGATGCGCCGTATCCTGATCGTCCTGTTGCTCGCGATCCTGCTTTTGCCAGCGCCCCACAAGAACAAGCCTGAACTGCTAGAAGCGGGCCCGCTGCTCGTCACGGTCCGTCCCCTGTCCCTGAACTCGGCAGATCCCGCGGACAGGAGCGCAGGGGCGCTCGACTATCTGGGAGGCTGGCAGCTGAGCAGCCCGCATCATGGCTTCGGCGGCATATCCTCCCTCCTGGTCGACGAACAGGATCAGGTGCTGGCGCTCAGCGATTCCGGCACGCTCATGGGTTTCGCTCTCACGCCCAATCCCAAAAACAGACATTCTTTCATCGCGCCGCTGCCTGTCCGCCCGCAGGATAAGGACCAGCCTTGGTGGGCGTGGGATTCAGAGGCGATCGCCCACGACGCTGTCACCAACAGATATTGGGTCGGCTTCGAGATGCTCCAGCGCATATGCCGCTATGCGCCGGGATTTTCGCGGGTGGAGGCGTGCCGCACCTGGCCTGAAATCGAAGCGTGGCCCGAAACAGGGTCGATCGAATCCATGGCGCGTCTTCCGGACGGCCGCTTCCTTGTGATCGCGGAAATGGGGATGATGGCGGATGGCAGCCATGACAGCCTGCTTTTTGCTGCCGACCCCGCCGAAGAGAGCACCCCACGGCCCACACGCCTCCGCTACGTCGCCCCGCGCGGCTATCGCCCCACGGATGCCGTCGCTCTCGATGATCGTCACATTCTGGTTTTGAACCGCCGCGTCACATTGCGCGACCTGTTCACGGCGACGCTCGCCCTGATCGAGCTGCCCAACCGCCCAAAGCCGGGCGACCGGCTGATCGCTCGCACCCTGGCCCGGCTCGCGCCGCCGCTGTTGGCGGACAATTTTGAAGGGCTGGCAGTAACGCGGGAGGACGGACAAACGATCGTCTGGATCGCGTCAGACGATAATCACGAATTCTTCCAGCGCACCTTGCTCCTGAAATTCGCCCTGCGTGGAGCGCCCGGCTCTTCGTGAGCAGTAAGCGTAGCTTTGCTCCGCCCGCTACACCCGTTCGGGCTGAGCTTGTCGAAGCCTGCCTTGAGCCCGTCGAAGGGGCTTTTTCTTTCTGGAGAACAGTAGAACCCTTCGACAAGCGCAGGGCGAACGCCTTTCGAGACTATGCCGACTGAAATACGACGTCCTAAAACCGAACGACACCTCGCTCATTCCTTGTGGACGCAAAAAAGCGGCCCGTTGCCAGGCCGCTTCTTAAAGCCGAAACGAATCGAACCGAATCAGGCGGCTGCGGCAGCCTGCTTCTTGACGATGTCGCGCTTCAGGCGGCGCGCCTTCAGCGACAGCTTTTCATCGCTGGTCTTCAGCAGCCAGTTGTCCAGGCCGCCATTATGTTCGACCGAACGCAGACCATGGGTCGACACGCGCAGCTTGACAGTGGTTTCCAGCGTTTCGGAAATCAGCGACACATTCTGCAGGTTGGGCAGGAACACGCGCTTGGTCTTGTTATTGGCGTGGGAAACATTGTGACCCACCTGGCGGCCCTTGCCGGTCAGCTCGCAAATGCGCGACATAGTCAATCAACCTTGTAGTTCATGTTCGTTCGGAAAGCGGCGCCAGTAGCGGGATTCCGGATGGCCGTCAACCCGCCAAGCCGGTGAGATCGGACCGCTTGCGCAACCCTTTCCGCCACTCGGACGTTTGCAGCCGATAGACGAAAGGAGGGCGCAATGCGACTCATTGGTGGCTTGTTGCTGATTGTTCTGCTGGTGCTGGCCGCCGGCATCGCGACCGGCTTTGTCGATCTGCAAAAGACCCAGGAAGGCAGCCTGCCCAGGATCGCCGTCGAGGGCGGTCAGCTCCCCAAATTCCAGGCCGATGTTGCCAAGGTCGAAGTGGGCACGCGCAATGAAACGGTCGAGGTGCCGACAGTGGACGTAAAGAAGCCCTGACCATTTCTCGAACGGACGAGGATGCTGTAAGGACGTGCCGATGGCACCGCCCTTCCCCCTTCCCGTAACGATGCGCCGCGCGCTTGAACTGGCGCGCGCTGCGGAGTTGGCGGGCGAAGTGCCGATCGGCGCGGTCGTCACGCTCGACGGGCATATCCTTGGCGAAGGGGAAAACCGCAACCGCCGCGACCGTGATCCCACGGCCCATGCCGAAATAGTTGCCCTGCGCGCCGCGGCGGAGCGGCTGGGCGATTTCCGCCTAACCGGCTGCGACCTTTGGGTAACGCTCGAACCCTGCCCGATGTGCGCGGGGGCGATATCCCACGCGCGCATCGCCCGCCTCTATTATGGCGCTGCAGACCCCAAAGGCGGCGCGATCGAACAGGGCCCAAGGCTTTTCACCCAACCCCAATGCCTCCACCGCCCCGAAGTTTATGGCGGGCTCGGGGAAGCGGAGGCGTCAACGCTGCTGCGCGACTTTTTCGCTGCCCGCCGTTGAGTAATCGATGCGATAAAGGGTGTAGGGCAAGGCAAAGCCGCTCTTGAGCGTCACGGGTTTGAGCCAACCGGGAACCTCGCCGCGTATCAACCCCGCATAGAAGCCGCGCGGGCTGCGGGACTGGTAGACTGTTCCTTCCGGAAACCCAGGACAGATCAGCAGATAGGTGGCATGATGCCGCGCAGCGATCGGCCGGAATGCCTCTGCGGTGCCATCGAAGGCATGATGCAGGTCCAGGATCACTGCTCCGTTCCGGTGATAGGGCCCTGCAACGGCGCTGTGATGCGTCGTGGCGATCAGGCGCGGCCCCAGATCGACCATAGTGAATATGGTGGCGGCCGGAAGCTGGTTCAGCACCTCCAGCGCTGGCAGCGACCGGCAACGCCCATTGGCCTTGTTGATCGACTGCAATCGGCTCTTCGCCGCCGGACGCTGGACCTTAGGCTTTTCGCCGGTCACGCCCGCCCATAATTGATTGATCTGCGGGTAAAGCGGCGTCGCGAACGCGGCTACGCCCAGCAGCGCGGCTCCGGCGATGCCGAACGCGCGGGCAACGGGCCTGCCGGAAAATATGATCTGAAGAACACGATGCGCCGCCCATGCCGCCGCCGGAATGGCGAGCAGCTGCGCGGCAGGCCCCGCCCGCAACTGCCAGAAAAGCAGGGCGGTTGAAAACAACATCATCAGCCCGACGGTGGCCCAGGCCCATAGCCGGTCGCTATCACGCCGCGACTCCCACAGCGCCCAGATCAGGCCGAACAATCCCGCAACCGGAATGGCCATGAGCGGCACGATCAGGCTGCGCGCCTGAACCGTGATCGGCTTCGCCTCCCTAATATTGGCGAGCCACAGCCGCTCCAGCTCCGGCGAAATCTGATAGGCGCCCGTCAGGCACTGCGGCCAGTTGAGCCATGCAAAGGCGGCGACGGCCGCGCCAACCACCACGCCAGCGCCCAATCTCGCCTGCCAGCTTCGAAGCGGCAGCACCGCCAGCAGCGTCATCCCCGCGCCCACGGCTCCGAATATCGCCACCCAAATGGGCGAGATAGCGTCACACACCATCTGCCGGTTCGCGTAGCTGGCGAAGAGCAGGAACAGCACCGAAATCGAACCGGCAAGGCTGAGCGCATAAGGCAGCATCCGCCTCGCCGCGCCTTCCTTGAACACCCAGCGTAGCGCGATCAGCGCGCCGCCTGCCGCCAGATAGACGATCATCTCCATGCCGATCGTGATGGACAGCGCGCTGCTCACGCCCGCGACGACGCCGCCGCGCAGCCAGTTGCGATCGACAAGCCCCGCCAGCATCAGCACCGTCAGCGCCAGTTGCCAGCCATGGTGATCGACCCGCATCGGCAGGAACATGGCTATGCCCATCTGCGCTGCGAACGGCGCCAGCACCGCCAATATCCAGCCATTGCCTCCCGCCAGGCGACGAGCGATGAAGCCCAGTCCCAGCATGAGCGGCAACAACGGAAGCGTCGGTGCGATGGCGCAGACAAGCCGGTCGGCCAGCCCCTGCTCCAGAAACGCCCGGAACAGCAGCATCAACGCCGCGAGGGGCAGATCGACCAGCCTGGACCAGTGGATGTTGAACCCGGCGGGCGGGTCCAGACGATATTGCCTCAGATCATACCAGCCCTGTCCCGCCAGCCAGTCCCTGACCTGCAGGTATCGCATATTGTCATCGGTATCGTTGAGCGTCAGCCAGTGGATGGCTGGCCAGCGCGAATAGAGCAGCCAGCTGACGGCCGCGACCCACATCAGGAAGGTCAGCCATTTCCAGTGCACCTGCGCCCAGGCAGATATCCAGACCAAGGCGCGCCGGGTTCTTTCCCGCACGGTGAAGCCGCTTTGCAAGTTCATGGCCGGTGGATTAGAGCGTTCGCATCAAATCGCAACGGGGCCTTCATGAAATTGCTGTCACGCCTGACGCCAGAGCGGCAGGCCCTGTTCTGGCAGATCGTGCGCTATGGGCTGAGCGGCCTCTTCATCACAGCCTGCCAGGCGGTGATCTACTGGACGCTCGCCGCCCTCGCGGGGTGGCACCCGCAGCTTGCCAATGTCACGGGCTATGTCGCGGCGGTGATGATCGGCTATGTCACGCACAGCCTCTTCACCTTCCGCGATCAGGGCAGCGATGGAAACCACGCCGCACGCGGCGCCAAATTCGTGGCCGTGTCACTGCTGAGCTATGCGCTCAACGCTCTCTGGGTCTTCCTGTGCGTCACCCATATGCAATGGCCGGAATGGTCGCCCATCCCGGCCATGCTGTTCGTAACGCCAGCCGTGGTGTTCGGCCTCAATCGTCATTGGGTATTCCGTTAGCCTCGCCTCAATGAACGAAGCGGGCCACCACGTCCCTGTAGGACCGGCTGACCTTCACCTGAGCGCCTGATTCCAGCACCAGGAAGCATTCGCCATTGGTGTGCGGCTTCACCTGCCGCACTTGGCTTAAGTTAACGATGGTCGACCGGTGCACCCGCTGGAAATTGCGCGGGTCGAGCCGCTTTTCGAGATCCTTCATCGTCTCGCGCAGGATGAGGGAATTATCCGCCGTATAGATGCACATATAGTCGCCCGCGGCATCGATCCGCTCGATCGAATCCACATCGACGCGGAAGATCTGCCCCCGGTCCTTGATGTTGATGAGCTTTTCGAAACGGTTCGACGAGGGTGCCTCTTCATCGGCGTTGAATTCGTTCATCGCATCGGGCGCGACCTCCGCCAGCACTTCGCGCAGCTTCTCCGCTTCCTGCACCTGCTTCTTTTCGGAAAGGCGCTGGCGGACCCGGTCGAGCGCGTCGGCCAGGCGGCCTTCATCGACCGGCTTCATCAGATAATCGACGGCCTGCGCCTCGAAAGCCCGAATCGCATGATCGCTATAGGCGGTGCAGAAGATGAACAGCGGCGGTTCGACTTCCATCAGGCCCTGGACAACGGAAAAGCCGTCAAATCCGGGCATCTGAATGTCGAGGAACACAAGGTCGGGTTTATGCGTCTTGATAGCGCGGATGGCTTCACGGCCATTCGAGCAGGTTTCTACGATTTCGACATCCTCATGCGCTTCCAGACGGAGCTTGAGGCCTTGGATAGCCAGGCTTTCGTCATCGACGAGGATTGTTCTAATGGTCATGCGGCCACTTTCGATGGTTCATCCAGATTAAGCGGCATTTCGATATGGACCGAAAAGCCGCCTGGCGTGGAACGCGTTTCAAAGCTCTGTCGTTCCCCGAACGCCTGGATCAGGCGGTCGCGGATATTCGCCAGGCCAACGCCTGTCCCTTCGCTCATGGGAGTGTTCGGCCGCGTGAACCCTTCGTTCAATCCCGGACCCGTATCGGACACGACGATCCGGACGTTTTCACCGGCAGGCTGCGCCGTGATGGCGATTTCTGCCCCCTCTTCCTTGGGTGTGACGGCATATTTGATGGCATTTTCGACCAGCGGCTGCAGCAGCAGCGACGGCAATCGCGATTGCGCCACCGCCGGGTCGATGTTGAAGACCGGCCGCAACCGGTCCTCGAACCGCATCTTCTCGATTTCGAGATAGAGTTTGAGCGTCTCCACCTCCTGCTCGATCGTCACCTGCGCGGTCGGCTCGTTGATCAGCGTGTAACGCAGGAAGGACGACAGGCGCGACAGCATCGCGTTGGCCCGATCGGTCTGCTTGAGCAGCACAAGGGTCGAAATGCTGTTCAGCGTATTGAACAGGAAATGGGGATTGAGCTGGTAGCGAAGCATTGCCAGTTGCGCGCTCGACGCCTGATTTTCCAGAAGCAGCAGCTGGTCCGCCTGCTCCTCCACCTGCAGATAGAAATTGATGGCGTAATACAGCGCCGACCAGGCGCCCAGCAATGTGATGCTGAGATAGAAAGCGCCCAGGAACAGCTGCACGCCAGCCGTATCGCTCCCTCGGTTCTGGGTCGAAAATACCCATGCGTCGATGAAGGCGACCAGACCGGCGGCCAGCACCACCGTCACGATCGAAGCGCCCCAGGTGATGATCGGCCGCTGCCTTTGCAAAAAGCGGAAGATGACCGCGATGAGCAGCGTTACCGAATAGCCGGACACCGTCGATATCATCACCGGGATCAGGCTGGAAAGCGGCTGCCCATTCGCGATGGTAGACGACCCACGCAGCAGGAAGGCCCCGGCCCACCCGACCGATTGCAGATTCCAGAAGGCGCGGTTCTTGTCAGCGAAAAAGGGCTGAGGCTGAATACGTTGGACAGACATCGCCGCCAGCCTAGGCGAATTCAGGCCCAGGGTGAAGCCACCCGCATCACGCCGCGGTAGCAGCTTCCTGATCCATCGGCGTGACTTCGTCAGGGCAAAGCCAGACAAGGTCCCTCAACTCAAGCGGGCGGCCGTCATGCGCCTGTATGGTCACCCGGCGGATCGGTTGGCCGTCCCGCTTGTCGGCCAGCACCTGGCAGGACAGCGGACCGCATCCCCATTTCTCGCCCCATTGGCGCAGCGCGATCATGACGGGGGCCAGCTCCTGCCCTTTCTCGGTCAGCCGATATTCGATTTTCCGCCGATCGCACTGCATCGGCTGGCGCAACATGATCCCGTTTTCAACCAGGCGCGAAAGCCTGTTCGCCAGGATGTTGCGGGCTATGCCAAGCGATGACTGGAAATCTTCGAAATGCCGGATGCCCGATAAGGCGCCGCGGAGGATGAGAAACGACCAGCGCTCACCCATCGCCTCCAGTGCGCTCGGCAGCGCGCACTGTTCCAGATCCTGCGCCAGATTATGCTTCATCGTCCGCCTAGATAGCTCAAAGCCACGGCCCATGCAAAAGTGCAGCCATTTGCCCCAAGATGGGATTTTTTTGTTGCACAGCAAGATGCTTCCCGGACAATCGGCAATACGATGCTGCGTCAATATGAACTTGTTGAGCGGGTGAAGCGCTACGATCCGGATGCGGACGAAGCGATGATCAACCGCGCCTATGTCTTTTCCGTCCAGAAACACGGGTCCCAGAAGCGCGCCAGCGGGGACCCCTATTTCAGCCATCCTATTGAAGTCGCCGGCATCCTGACCGACTTCAGCCTGGACGATCAGACGATCGTGACGGCGCTGCTGCACGATACGATCGAGGATACGCTCGTCACCTATGACGAGATCGAGAGCGCCTTCGGCAAAGATGTCGCCAGGATGGTCGACGGCGTCACGAAGCTGTCGAAGATCGAGGCGATGTCGGAAAATGAGCGGGCGGCGGAAAATCTCCGCAAGTTCCTGCTCGCCATGTCGGACGACATCCGTGTGTTGCTGGTCAAGCTCGCCGACCGGCTGCACAATATGCGCACGCTGCATTTCATCAAGAATGAGCAGAAGCGCCGCCGCATCGCCCGCGAAACGATGGATATCTACGCGCCGCTGGCCGAGCGGATCGGCATGTATGATTTCATGCGCGAGATGCAGCTGCTCGCTTTCCGCGAACTGGAACCGGAAGCCTATGACAGCATCACCAAGCGCCTCGACCAGCTAAAGGAAGGCGGCCATGGGAAGGTCGACCGCATCGGCGCGGAACTGCAACTGCTGCTAGGTGGGAAAAACCTGTCCGTCACCGTGTCCGGCCGCGAAAAGCACCCCTATTCCATCTGGAAGAAGATGCAGGAACGGCACATCAGCTTCGAACAGCTGACCGACGTCATGGCGTTCCGCGTCATCACCGATACGACCGAAGACTGCTACCGGGCGCTCGGCTTCATCCACCAGACCTACAAAATGGTCCCCGGCCGGTTCAAGGATTACATCTCCACGCCCAAGCGCAACGGCTACCGGTCGCTGCACACCACCGTCATCCACCAGGACAATGCGCGCATAGAGGTGCAGATTCGCAGCCGCGACATGCACAATGACGCCGAACTCGGCCTCGCGGCGCACTGGGCGTACAAGCAGAAGGGCGACGCGGCCGATCATCATGCGGCATGGCTGCGCGACCTCGTCGAAATTCTGGAACAGAGCCAAGATGCGGACGAACTGCTCGAACATACCCGCATGGCGATGTACCAGGATCGGATCTTCGCCTTCTCTCCCAAGGGCGAGCTGCACCAGCTGCCCAAGGGTTCCACCCCGGTCGATTTCGCCTACGCGGTGCACACCTCCCTCGGCAACCAGACGGTGGGTGCGAAGGTCAACGGCCGCGTGGTCCCGCTGCGCACCAGCCTTGAAAATGGCGACCAGGTCGAAATCCTCAAATCCGAGGGGCAGGAACCGCAACCGGGCTGGCTGACCTTCGCCATCACCGGCAAGGCGCGCGCCGCCATTCGCCGCTACATTCGCCAAAAGCAGCGTGGCGAGGAAGTGGCGCTGGGTGAGAAGCTCTATGAGGAAATCATCGGCCGCTTCTCCCCCGAACTGGCCAGCGAACTGGGCGACAAGGCGCTGAAGGCTGCGTTGAAGCGCTTGAAGCTGGAGGACCGTGCCTCTTTGATGGTCGCCATCGCCACGCACCGCTTGCTGGACTCAGAGGTGATGGAGGCGCTCGTCCCCGGCTCCACCAGCGTCGAAGGCGTCGAAGAAGCCCACCCGCGCCAGCACGCCCCCGTCTCGATCCGTGGCCTCACGCCCGGCATCGCCTATAATCTGGGCGATTGCTGCCACCCCGTCCCCGGCGATCGCATCGTCGGCGTTCGGCGCACGGGCGAGCCGATCGAAGTGCACACCATCGACTGCCGTTCGCTCGAAGCCGGGCAGGATGACGATTGGGTTGATCTCAGCTGGGACAGCAGGTCCAAGGGCGGCACCGCGCGCCTGCAGGTCATCGTAAAGAACCAGCCCGGCGCCCTCGCCGCCGTCGCCAACGTGTTCGGCGCGACGAAGGCGAACATCCTGAACCTTCAACTGGTAAACCGCGAAGGGCCGTTCCACACCGACATCATCGACCTGGAAGTCAACGACGCCCAGCACCTGAACCGCATCCTCTCGGCACTCCGGGCCCTCGACATAGTGGTGCAGGCGGACCGCGTATAAGCGGCGTGACCTCCCCCTCCCGCAAGCGGGAGGGGGCCGGGGGGTGGGCCAGCGCAACCTCGATCTTCAGAGCATGCTCGCGCAAATCGGAACCTGTATCCCGAAAACCACGATCTCCGAAAAAACCATCCTATTTCCCTCCAAAACCTTCCCATTCCCGCTGTCCTACACAGCCCCGATCTGCCTATCCCCCACCCGTCTTTGAAAACGTCGAACCGCTTCCCCCGACGCCTACGCGCGCCCGCGCACGCGCGCGCATATGGTGTGAACTTCGGTGCAGAAACGGCGGTTTTCCGCCATTTGCCCGGCCTGCGCCAGAATCTGCGTGACACAAGGCGTCCTATTTTGTAGAGGCCCGCGCAGCAGGCTCCTTCGGGAGTCTTCCGTCCGAGACAGTTGGTGAAGGGAATTTGCCCTTCTTAATCTCCAGCCTAGACGGGGAAAAGTTCTTTACCGGCTGGCTTTGCCTGTCCGGGTCTGCCTGTTCTCCCATGAGGATGCGGGCCAGTCGATCTCTCCCCTTCGGACTTTAGTGCCCCGCGATTCGTCGCGGGTTTTAGCCGTTCGCTGGTTCGCCAGTGGACATGAAGTGGAGAATGGCATGGATCGTAATCAGAAAGCTGAGGTCGTTTCCGCGCTGAACGCACATCTGGCAGAAGTTGGCGTGGTCGTCGTGACCCGCAACCTCGGCATGACGGTCGCTCAGTCGACCCAATTGCGTCAGAAGATGCGCGAAGCCGGTGGCACCTACAAGGTTACGAAGAATCGCCTCGCCAAGATCGCCCTTGAAGGCACCGACTATACCGGCATCAGCGACCTGCTGACCGGCCCTGTCGGCCTCGCCTCCTCGGCCGATCCGGTTGCTGCCGCCAAGGTTGCAGTCGAATTCGCCAAGACCAACGATCGGCTTGAGATCGTTGGCGGCGCGATGGGCGAAGTGCTGCTGAACGCGGAGGGCGTGAAAGCGCTCGCCTCGATGCCGTCGCTGGATGAACTGCGTGCGAAGCTGGTCGGCCTTCTGGTCGCACCGGCTACCAAGCTCGCAACCGTCACCCAGGCGCCGGCGGCTCAGCTCGCGCGGGTCTTCAACGCCTATGCGGAGAAGGACGCGGCCTGATCGCCGTCGTCTCGACCGTCAATACACGTTTTCAACTCTTGATTTTGCGGGGTTCATCCCCCGCCCAGAAGGGAAATTAACATGGCAGATATCAATGCTCTGGTCGATCAGCTGTCGGCCCTGACCGTTCTCGAAGCCGCTGAGCTTTCGAAGGCCCTGGAAGAAAAGTGGGGCGTTTCGGCTGCTGCTGCTGTTGCAGTTGCTGCTCCCGCCGGTGGCGCCGCTGGTGGCGCGCCTGCTGAAGAAGCCAAGGACGAATTCGACGTCGTTCTCACCGGCGACGGTGGCAAGAAGATCAACGTCATCAAGGAAGTCCGCGCCATCACCGGCCTGGGCCTGACCGAAGCCAAGGCGCTGGTGGAAGGCGCGCCGAAGGCTGTCAAGGAAGGCGTCGGCAAGGAAGAAGCCGAAAAGCTCAAGAAGCAGCTGGAAGAAGCCGGCGCGACTGTCGAACTCAAGTAATCGGATCGCTCCGCCTCGCGCGGGGCACCGATCCAGCTCAGCTGGAACAAGGGGCGGCATCTTCGGATGCCGCCCTTTTCGTGAGCGTCCAGCCACTTCCCCGTCAGGCGCGGTCCAGGGCCCCGATCAACACCTGCGCTAACAGCCTGACCTTCTCATCTTCAGCATCTGCATCCAGCGCTTCTTCCAGCGCGGACGCACTGCTGCTGATCTCTCCATAACCAAATATCCCGGCAACCCCCGCCAACCCATGCGCGAGCTGCAGAAGCCGGGGGCAATCGCCCGCCGCCAACGCCGCCTCGATCGCCGCGCGATCGGACGCTGCCCGCTGCTGAAAACGCTGCCGCATCTCCTGCATCTGCCGTTCCATGCCGCTCATGGCTGAAGCAATGTCCGCACATTCGCAGCAAGACTCATCGGATCGAACGGCTTGGCCAACACCGCACGCGCACCAAGCGCCTTCAAGTCCGTCACATGCCGCGGATGCGTCTTCGCCGTTATGAAAGCGGCGGGAATTTCGCTGGTGTCCGGATCGGCCCTCAACCTCGCCAAGGTCGCGGGGCCATCCATGCCCGGCATCATCACGTCAAGAAGGATGAGCGCAGGCTGCCATTGCTTCGCCTGTTCCAATGCCTCAGCGCCAGACGCCGCCGTGCGCACCTGAATTTCCGGGTCCAGTTCAAGCGACATGACGGCTATTTCCCGCAAGTCAGCTTCGTCATCGACATACAGGATGCGGATCAACCCGGCCTCTCCTTCAGCTCGCGGTGACGGCGGGCAGTTCTACACGGAAGGTCGCGCCCTTTTCCGTCTCCGGGTCGAGCGTGATACTGCCGCCATGCGCCTCTACTATGGCCTTGCTGATCGCCAGACCCAGGCCGGTGCCTGCATGACCTTGTTGATGGGCGCCGTCCTCCTGTTCAAAACGCTTGAACAGTCTGGCCCGGAACTCCGGCGAAATACCCGGCCCTTCATCAGCCACGCTGATGTGCGCACTATCGCCCGCACGCTGCAGCGAAACGCGGACCGTGCCGCCGGAGGGCGAGAATTTGCAGGCGTTCGACAAGAGATTGGTCATGACTTGGCACAGACGGTTGCTGTCAACCTTCGCCACCACGGCGTCAGTTGGCCTTTCGAAAGCGAGCCTGACGCCGAAACGCTCCGCATAGGGTTCGATCTGCTCAATCGCTTCCGTCAGCAGCAGGCCCAGTTCCCGCCCCTCGAAATGGAAAACCAGTTTGCCTGATTGAAGCTTGTCCATGTCCAGCAGGTCGTTGACCAGATGGATCAACCGTTCGGCGTTCTTGCTGCCGATCGCCACCAGTTGCTTGGCCCGGTCAGGCAGCTCTCCCGCAGCCCCGCCCGCCATCAATCCCAAGGCCCCGGAGATAGCCGTCAATGGCGTGCGCAGTTCATGACTGACGGTCGAGACCAGTTCGTCCTTCAATCGGCTGATCTGCCGTTCCTGGGTTACATCCCGTGCGGTCATGATGAAGCGCCCGCCGCGGATTGATTCCCGCCTTATGTCGAGAATACGACCGTTCCGGCGCTGAATTTCCAGACGCCGACTATCGTTTGTACGAATGGAGTCCACAAAGCCCGCAACGATCTGATCCGGATCGCCGGGGCCCAATTCGCCACGCTGCGCCGTGAGCCGGATGAGCTCGCGCGCATCCCTGCCGCCCGTGACATTATCGGGAGCATAATCGAAGAGATCGACGAAAGCCTGATTCCAAAGCATCAAGCGTAAATCGCGATCGACCACCGCGACGCCACCGCTGACATTTTCCACCGTCAGCTTGAGCAACTGGCGTTCGTCGTCGAGCTTACGCCGATGCTCCTCCGCCGCAAAACCCTCCACCCTGAACTCGATGAGATCGACCACCGTCCGCGCAAGTTGCGCAAGCTGCTGTTGTTCCCTTTCTCCAAAATCGCGGGGCTCGTGATCGATGATGCAGAGCGTCCCGATCGGCTGGCCGTTGGCGACCCGCAACGGCGCACCCGCATAGAAGCGGATGTGCGGCGCGCCGGTTACTAACGGATTGCTGCGAAACCTGGGGTCCTTCGCGGCATCCGGGACTACCATCACCTCAGGCTGCAAGATCGCGAAGGCGCAGAAGGCAACGTCACGCGGCGTATGGGTTTCATCAATCCCGCATGCGCCGCGAAAACATTGCGCGTCAGATCCCACGATCGACACCAGCGACATGGGCGCGTCGAACAGGTCGGCGGCGAACTGGGTGATATGATCGAAGGGCTGTTCCCGGCCGATGCCCCCCAGCCGATAATGCTCCAGCGCTTGCAGCCGGTCAGCCTCATCCGCCGGGATAGGGGGTTTTACCGTGCCAGCATGCTGTTGGCGCTCTTGCGTCCCTGACATCTGCCCTCACATCCGACATGTCGTCATCACATAAGTCCACACCTTATCTGGCGTGAAATCAACTACTTCCTGAACCATTCAGGATCATAGCGGGTCAGGATCAAGGTACAAATAGCGTTCGTCAAAGCCGGCGAGGGACTTCAAGCCCTCAAGATCCACAATCTGCGCTTCCCCCCGCTGATAGTTCAAAAGCCGCTGCTCCCGCAAAAGACGCAGCGTGCGATTCACATGAACGGGCGTCATACCCAGGCTATCGGCGAGTTGCGATTGGCTCATCCCGAGATTGAAGCAGGCACTTTCAAGACCCACGACTTGCAGCCGGACCTGCAGTTCGCAAAACAGCGCCGCCAGCCTTCCAGCTGCGGACCTTTGTCCCAATGACAGTTCCCATTCGCGATTCATGGAGGCGTCCAGATTGGTGGTGAACCAATATAATCTACCCAATCGCGGCCATTGTTCGATCAGTTGGCGGATATGCTCATGAGGCACCAGGGCCACGACGCAGTCCGTCAGCGTCATCACATCATGTTCAAGGCGCTTCAATGTAAAGCCATGCAGGTCGACAAAATCGCCGGCGATATGGATTTGCGTGATCTGCCGCTTGCCGTCGGCGAGGTCCTTGAAGCGGCACATGACACCTTCAAGGAGCAAGGTGCTGGCTTCCAAAAGCTCCCCTTCATGAACGATGGTGCTGTTGCGCGCCACTCTCTTGCCTGGTGGTACGATGGCCCGGATCGCAGCCTCTTCCTCACTGGAGAGCGGATGGCGGAACCTAAGTTTGGCGAGATGCGCCGCTATCATCGCGGTCTCCTGGGTCGAGCCGGAGACACACGGCCTCGCTGAAGGTCACTCGCCCGATTTCTATACCAGCTTCGTTCCTTATATCGATCCAGCCGGTAAGATCGACCATGCCCTTTAGCACTTCTTCGCTCAGGATGGAGCGGATACTCCTTATAGCCACATCACGGGCATCCTCTTCATCAGCTAGTTCACGGCCCTCCTTGTCGCTGGTGAAGCCGGTGCCATTGTGAAGATCAAAGTGAAGGCGGCGCATGGCAGGGGAACGCCGCCCTCACCGGTAAGTTTCACGGATCACCCGATAAGTGTTGCAGGAGCGCCGCCACTTCTGGACGCCACCTCCTATTCAATCAACGCGCTGCCAGAAGGATTGGACGCTCGCCTGAAGCGTCAGCCAAATGTTCGGTGCGCAGGCTGTTCAGCATCGTATCCCTTTCCCGCGCGTCATTGGCGACGATGACCCAGGCTTCAAACTTTGATCCTGGCCGCACTTCCTGGGGTAAAGGATAAAGCGATCCCATCGAGCGGATAGCCCGCATCGATATGCGATCGACATTCCGCGATGTGGAAGAGCCAGTTAGAGAGATATTTTCCGGTCGCCCTTGTTCTCCAAGGCGAAACTGGACACGGGAGTAACCTGTCGATGCTGCATCCCGGTAAAGAGATGTTGCTTGACGGATGCTTCGAGACAATCTCGACGCTGTGCGGTCCGTCCACTTTTCATAGCTTATCGCGCTCTTATCGGGTGCAACGACGGTGAGTTGCCCACCCTGTTTCGCATCGGCGGCAATCGGCATAGCCAGGCAGACGCAAAGCGCCGCCATCACAGGCTTGGCATACATAGAGGCCTCCTCTGTTTATCTATCGATTTTTACTGAAAAGCCACTGCGGCAGCGTCATACCGGCCGAGAGCAGCAACAGCCTTATATGGCAAAGCCGATCGGTAGGGTAATAAATTAACGCCAGCGATGTCATGGGCCTATGATTATTTCATACGGCCTTCACGTTCGCGTCATATTCGAACTTAACTGCTGCATCTATGTCCGGATACGAAAACCTGCGCCTAAGCCAGCATAAGGGTTGGATTTTCGCGATTTCCCCTACGGCAAGGCTATGGCGAATCACTTTGAAGGGCGCATTTAATTGGTGATTGCCAACCCGATGGCTTCGCCGACCTTGATGCCATCAATCGCAGCGGACAATATCCCACCCGCATAGCCAGCGCCTTCACCCGCAGGGTAGAGTCCGGCGACGTTCAAGCTTTGAAGATCTTTCCCCCGCGTAACTCGGATTGGGGAGGAAGTGCGCGTTTCCACCCCTGTCATAACGGCGTCGGGATGGTCGTAATTGGCGATCTGTCGGCCAAAGATAGGCAAGGCCTCACGAAAGGCCTCGGTCACGAAATCGGGGAGGCAGGATGACAAGTCCGTCATCTTCACGCCCGGCTTGTAGGAAGGAACAACTTCCCCCAGCGCCGTGGATGGCCGCCGCGCGAGGAAGTCACCCACCTTCTGTCCCGGCGCCCAGTAGGAAGAGCCGCCTGCAATGAACGCCTGGCTTTCCCAATGCCGCTGAAGATCGATACCAGCCAGCGGACTACCGGGGTAGTCACGTGCGGGGTCGATACCGACGACTAAACCGGAGTTGGCATTGAACTCGGCCCGGCTATACTGGCTCATGCCATTGGTGACCACCCGGCCTTCTTCGGATGTTGCCGCAACTACGCGGCCGCCGGGGCACATGCAAAAGCTGTAGACGGTGCGGCCATTCTCGCAATGGTGCGCCAGGCTATAGGCCGCCGCGCCCAACAGCGGATGGCCCGCGCAATTGCCGTAACGCGCGCGATCAATCCAGCTTTGCGGATGTTCGATCCGCACACCGATGGAAAATGGCTTCGCTTCGATATGCACGCCGCGTCGGTGCAGCATTTCGAATGTCGGACGGGCGCTGTGCCCTACCGCAAGCACAACATGGTCGGCCTCGATGAAGCTGCCGTCGGATAGATGCAACCCGCGCAGCCGCTGCGTCCCGTCGGATCGCCGCTCCAGTTCCAGGTCATCGACCTTATGCTGCCAGCGATACTCGCCGCCCAACTCCTCAATCTGGCGGCGCATGTTTTCGACCATCGAGACCAGTCGAAATGTCCCGATATGCGGATGCGCTTCAGTCAGAATATCTTCAGGCGCGCCAGCCGCCACAAACTCTTCCAGCACCTTGCGGCCGAGAAACCGGGGGTCCTTCACCCGGCAGTAGAGTTTGCCGTCAGAAAAGGTGCCCGCGCCGCCTTCACCGAATTGCACGTTGCTGTCAGGGTTCAGCTCGGCCCGTCGCCACAAACCCCAGGTATCCTTGGTCCTCTCACGCACCACCTTGCCGCGATCCAGGATGATGGGCCGGAAACCCATCTGCGCCAGGATCAATCCGGCGAAGAGACCGCAGGGGCCTGCACCGACCACCACCGGCCTCTTGCCCGACCATCCTTGCGGCGCATGGGCGACGAAACGATAATCTGTATCCGGTCGTCGGCGCACGTCATGATCATGGGCGAGCCGCTCAAGCACCTCCGCCTCATCGGCGAGCGTGACATCGACGGTATAGACCAGCTGGATCGCATTCTTGCGCCGGGCGTCATTGCCCCGGCGCACGATCATGTGACGCAAAAGGTCCGATGCCTTTATCCCCAGCCGCGCACAAATTGCGGCGGGCATCGCGTCGGCCGGATGGTCGAGGGGCAGCTTAAGGCCGGAGAGGCGCAACATGGCGCCGCCTCTAGCCGCATTTGCCGCCCCGCTCCACCCCCTCATGAGGATAGGCCGACACCTTTTCAGAGACGCGCGCGCAGCCCGGCATAGATGGCACGTCGCTCAATGGGGTAGAAGGCGACACTGGCTTCGTTCGCCGCTGTCAGCGGATTGTCCCGCTTGTAGTTGACGAGCGCTCCTATGTCGCCGATCGCTCGCTTGCCCGTCAGGTTGCGAGCGTCGATGAAGAGGCTGACAGCTTTCGTCAGTTGCGCCTGCGCCCCCAGGTTGAACGTGGCATAGCCATCGACCCGCTTGCTGTTGGCATAATCTACCCAGGCGCCCTGTGGGACCCATTCGACGGCCGGAGCGATGCTGGCGCGATCCGTCCCCAACCTCAGTTCGGCCCGGTAGAAATGGCGCGGCACGACGGGGAGGCGATTGTTGCCAAACTGCGCGTCGCCCCGGAATCGGAAATCGCTATATTGATAAACCTGCCGCAACGCCGCCCAAGGCGAAATCTTCAACTCTAGCGCTGCCTCCACACCCTGATGCCGCGTCTGGCCCGCGTTGAAGGTGGCAGCCGGGATAACGCCCGGCTGAACATTATATTGAAGCAATTCGCCCTTCAGGTCCGCACGGTAGATGCTTAGATCCCACCGCGCCGGACCCAAGCTGCCGCGCGTGCCTATTTCCGCCGTCCAGGCCCGTTGCGCGTCAAGCGGCGTGAAGCCAGGCAATGCCACTCCGCCCGAGCCGACCGCTGTTTGCCCCAATTCGATGAAGCCCGGGAGTTCCACCGACCGACTATAATTGGCGTAGAACTGCACCGCTTGAGACGGTTCAAACAACAGCCCGAATTTTGGAGCGAAACTATCAAACTTCGCCTCCCCGCTACGTGCAGGGGCAAGGCGGTTGTCAAGTCGTCGTTCGCCATGCGTGTAGACGCCGCCTGCGATCAGCCATAATCCCCGAACGGGCGCTATCCTCGCTTCCGCATAGCTGTTAATCGTCTGAGCACGCGCCTTCTGGATGGAGGTGGGAACACCTGCCTTACCATTGATGTTCACGAACTGCCGGAAGTCGCCATGACCAAAGCGCGCCTGCGTGCCGAGCGTGATTCCGACCGGAAGCCCTCGTATGTCGCCCGCCAATTCCAGGCTCGCGAACAGCCCGCGGTCTTCGGATTTCTGATCCACCACCTGGTAGATGGGATGATCCAGCGCCTTCGCGTTGAAATAGGCGCCAAATGCAAATTGTCCGCCGTCCAGCTGCACCATGGTCCGGTTTTGAAAGCGGATCGAATCGATGTTCCTCGCCTGATCCCCTGCGAAATTACCGCGCGCCGGGTCGTTCAGAGCATCCACTTCGTTCAATGCGCCCGACAGTTTTTGCCTTATCGACTGTGCGCTGACGTAGAAGCGGGTTTCCACACGCTCGCTGAGCTTGACCCCGACATTGCCGTTGAAGCGCAACGCGCGCCTCTCACCATGAGCGCGGTCACCATCCGACCGGTCGGCGGTAATTGCTGCCCAGGCATCTCCACGGTCATCCGCATAGCCATAGGCCGCCTTGGCCCGGAGCGTATCAAAAGAACCGCCATCGACGCGAAATTCAGCCCCAGACGCTGTCCGCCCGGTCGGCGTCACTGCGTTGATCGCGCCACCCAGCGTCGATCCACCAAGCCGCGAAGCATTGCCGCCGCGATACACCTCCAGATGCTGGAAAACCTGCGGGTCCAGTTCCTGAAAGTCCCCATTGTCATCGGCCATGTTGATGGGAATGCCATCCTGCAACAGGGTCAAGCCGCGCATATGGAAGCCTCGCGAAAGGCCAGAGCCGCGGATCGAAATCCGAACCTCCTGCCCGAAGCGGGGCTGCGTGTAGACGCCAGCGGAAAAAGCAAGCGCATCGCGCAGCGATACGGCCAGCTTGTCCTCGAAATCCTTGGCGGTGACGATGTCGGCGCCCCCAGCGGTACGGCTGATATTCGCAGCGGCGTCCTCAGGGGTCGAGGCAGCCGTAACAACGATGCGGCCTTGATCGCCCGCCTCATCAGCCAGGGCGGGTACGGACATCAGAGAACAGGCAAGTGCGCACAGCGAAACGCTGCGCGAAGCGGTAGGTGCAGACATGAATTCATCCTCATGAAAAATCGTGCCGCGCTCCGCGCGGCATAAGCGGCATTGTCAGGAGGATTGAGGGGGACCGGATGATGGAGGCGGGGGCGCCGCAAGCCTGGCGATCAGCCCGGTTTTGAGGGCGAAGGCGATGGGCCCGAAAATTGTCTGCCAAGCTGGCAGAGGCAGATCGGCCAATAGCAAAGGCGGCACCATCGGCTGCACGGATGCGGCGAAAGCGCAATGCTGCTGAACGGGGCCGCCCTCATCGGGTGAATGATGCACCTTGCCGGGCGCCTCTTCGCGATCCACCATGACGCGGACGGCGCCCTGACCGGTGCAGAGCGTCACCATCACGCCGTGCGAGGTCCGTACCGGCATGAAACCGGTAGGCGTGACGAGCTGGATCGCGAGGACAAGCAGCCCCAACGCAGCCAAAAGGCCCCGCGCAAGTTCTGATCGTCTGATCGCCCCCATCATCGGAAGCCGCTTAGCTCCCCCAGCCCACCCTGTCATCAGGCCAAATCGTCCCAGATCACACTTGACGTTAACGTAAAGCCCTCCTAGCTAAGGCGCCATGGACCAGCGCAGCAGCATCGCGGGCATTGAGCTGCCCGATCACAAGGAACGGCAAAGCTACACGATAACCGACCTGTCCGAGGAGTTCGGCGTCACCGCGCGCGCGCTCCGCTTCTATGAGGATGAAGGACTGATCGCACCCGAGCGCCAAGGTTTGGCGCGCATCTATTCCCGCCGCGACCGCGCGCGCCTCGCCTGGATCCTCCGCGGCAAGAGGGTCGGCTTCAGCCTGGCCGACATTCGCGAGATGATCGATCTTTACGACGCGGATGAAGAACATGAGGAGCAGCGGCGAGTCACGGTCGCCAAATGCAAGGCGCGTATCGAACTGCTCACCCGCCAGAAAAGCGATATCGACGCCGCAATCGCGGAACTGTCGGACTTCGTAACCGCTCTCGACAGGCCCTGACACTTCGCCCTGCCAAGAAAAGAAACATCGGAGAAGATCATGCCCAGCTATTCAGCCCCCATCCGCGAAACCCGTTTCGTCCTCGACCATGTGGTAGGGCTGGAACGCTACGCAAACCTGCCGGGCTTTGAGAGCGCGACGCCGGATCTTGTCGACGCGATTCTGGCGGAAGGGGGCAAAATCGCGGAGGAGGTGCTCTTCCCGCTCAACGCGGTGGGCGACAAGGAAGGCTGCGTCCGCCATTCCGATGGCAGCGTGACCACGCCTCCCGGCTTCAAGGAGGCGTTCGACACCTATGTCGAGGGCGGCTGGACCACGCTGCATGCGCCTGTGGAATATGGCGGACAAGGCTTGCCCAACGTCGTCGCATCCGCGGTCGGGGAATATGTGCTTTCGGCCAATCACAGTTTCGAGATGTATCACGGCCTGACGAGCGGAGCTGTCTCCGCATTGCTCGCGAAAGGCAGCGAAGAACAGAAGCAGAAATATATCCCCAACATGGTGTCGGGCAAATGGACCGGCACGATGAACCTGACCGAGCCGCATGCGGGCACGGACCTGGGCCTGATCAAGACCAAGGCGGTGAAGCAGGATGACGGCAGCTATTCGATCACCGGCACGAAAATCTTCATTTCGTCGGGCGAGCAGGACCTCACGGAGAATATCATCCACCTGGTCCTCGCCAAGACACCCGATGCGCCGGAAGGCAGCAAGGGCATTTCGCTCTTCGTCGTTCCCAAGGTTCTGGTGAATGATGACGGCTCGCTGGGTGAACGTAATGCGGTCTCCTGCGGGTCACTGGAACATAAGATGGGAATCCACGGCAACGCGACCTGCGTCATGAATTATGACGGAGCGAAAGGCTGGATCGTGGGCGAGGAGAATAAGGGCCTTGCCGCCATGTTCATCATGATGAACGCCGCCCGGATGTGGGTCGGCATGCAGGGGCTGGGACAGGCCGAGGTCGCTTTCCAGAACGCAGTCCATTATGCTCGCGACCGGCGGCAGGGCCGCGCGCTGACCGGGCCGCAGGACAAGGATGAGAAAGCCGACACTCTCTTCGTCCATCCCGACGTGCGCCGTATGCTGATGGAAGCCAAGGCGCTGACGGAGGGACTGCGCGCGCTGATGCTCTGGGGTGCGCTTCAGGTCGATCTGGCGCATCATGCCGCGACGGATGAGGAGCGACAGGCCGCTGACGATCTGGTCCAGCTGTTGACCCCCGTGCTGAAAGGCTATGGCACCGACAAGGGCTTTGACGTTGCGGTCATGTGCCAGCAGGTTTTCGGCGGTCACGGCTACATCTGGGAGAATGGCGCAGAACAATATGTGCGCGATGCTCGCATAGCCCAGATTTACGAGGGCACTAATGGCGTTCAGGCGATGGATCTTGTCGGCCGCAAGCTGCCCATGAACGGCGGCAGAGCGTTGCAGGCTTTCCTGAAGATCGTCGCTGACGAGGTAGCTGAAGCGAAAGGCAATGCGCGGCTGACGGGCGTGGCGGAAGCGCTGGAGAAAGCGAGCGGGCAGCTGGGGGCGGCGACCATGTGGCTGATGCAGAACGCGATGCAGAACCCCGACAATGCCGGGGCTGGCGCGGTGCATTACATGCACATATTGGGGATTGTCTCGACCGGCCTGATGTGGCTGCGCATGGCGAAGGCGGCGGCTGAGTTGCTGGAGGCGGGCGAAGGCGATGCGCGCTATCTGGAAGCGAAGCTGGTGACGGCGCGGTTTTTTGCGGAACGTGTCATGCCGGATGCCGGGGCGTTGCGGCGCAAGATCGAGGGCGGGGCGGAAAGCTTGATGGCGATCGATCCGGACATGTTCCTGGCGGCTTGAGGGTGAAGCTGAAATTGATTTAAAGAATGAAGTAGCGAGAAAACGCTTTCCCGACATATAATGGTACGGTACAGTTCTATTATATGTCGGCGGGGGAGATGGCGATGCGTCATGTAAAGAAGCTCGCGGGGCTGCTGGCGCTGTGCGCTGTACAGGGGACCGGTTTCACGCAGACGCCGCCTACCAAGCCGAACCCGATCGAAACTGATGGGACGGTGAACGTCCCCGCATTCCGCCTTCCCCCGTCCGTCTATCTGAGCGAGGAGGCGAAGAAGGCGCTTCCACGGCGTCCGCTGGATGCCAACGACATGCTGACCCAGTTGATCGAAAAGAGACGGGTGCCAGCGACCCGGGAGATGATGACGCGCGGAGCGGCTTCGATGGTCCGCAAGCTGGCGGAGGAATATCGGGTCAACTATCGCGAGGTCACGGTTGGCGGCGTCCACGGCTATCTGATCACGCCTGACAAGCGGAGCGGCCGGGGCAAGAATGGCAACATCCTGATCAACCTTCCCGGCGGCGGCTTCATCGTGGCGAACGCTGCAGCAGGCGGATTGCAGGAATCCATCCCCTTGGCGAGCCGGACCGGATTTGAGGTTCTGACGATCGACTACCGGCAGGCGCCCGAAGCTGTCTTCCCGGCGGCGAGCGAGGATGTGGCGGCGGTCTATCGGGAATTGCTCAAGACGCGCAAGGCTTCGCAGATCGGCATTTTCGGCAGTTCGGCCGGTGGCCTGCTGACGGCGCAGGCGATCGCCTGGTTCCAGCATGTGAAGCTGCCCGCGCCCGGCGCGGCGGGGATATTCTGCGCGTCGGCGGATGCGCGATGGGCGGGCGACAGCTGGTACACATTCAAGCCGATGCAGGGACTGACCACGCCCGCGACGCTCGACGAGCGTTTCTATTATGGCAATCACGACCTGCTCGACCCGCTCATGTCGCCGATCATGTCGAGCGACACGCTGCGCTATTTCCCGGCTACCTTATTGGTGACCTCGATGCGCGCGGGCGAAGTCAGCGCCGCCGTCAACACCCATCGCGAATTGATCAAGGCGAAGGTGAAGGCCGACCTGCATGTCTGGGACGGGCTGGACCATTGTTTCTTCGCCAACCGAAATCTGCCCGAGGCGCAGGAAGCGCTGGATGTGATGACGGAGTTCTTCCAGAAGAACCTGCGGAAATAATCACCCTTAGATAAAAGGAAAGCCAGGGACGGTCTTTCCGCACCCGGCTTCATGCGTTGGCAGCAGCGAAGCGCCTTATTCGCCCCACAGCTCCTTGAGCTTGCTGAAGAAGCCGGTGGACTGAGGACATTCCTCGCCGGTTTCGGTTTCCCGGAAGGCTTCCAGCAATTCCTTCTGCTTGGCGGTCAAGCGAGTGGGCGTTTCGACATCGACCTGGATGACGAGGTCGCCCTGCCCCCGCCCGTTCAGTACCGGCATGCCCGCGCCGCGCTGGCGGATCTGCTTGCCGGACTGGATGCCGCTCGGGATCTTGATCTCATGCCGCTGGCCGTCGAGGCCGGGCACTTCGATGCAGCCGCCAAGCGCCGCCGTGGTGAAGCTGACGGGCGCGCGGCAGAAAAGGGTCGTGCCGTCCCGTTCGAACAGGGAATGCCGCTTCACATGCAGGAAGATGTAGAGGTCGCCAGCAGGAGCGCCCCGCGCGCCCGCCTCGCCTTCGCCGGACAGACGGATGCGGGTGCCTTCGTCCACGCCTGCGGGGATAGTGACCGATAGCGTCTTGGGCTTGTCCACCCGGCCCTCGCCGCGGCAGCTGCGGCAGGGGCTTTCGATGACTTGGCCCGCGCCATGGCAGCCGGGGCACGTGCGCTCGACCACGAAGAAGCCCTGCTGCGCCCGCACCTGGCCATGACCGCCGCACGTGCCGCAGGTCTTGACGCCGGTGCCGGGCTGCGCGCCCGATCCATCGCAGCTTTCGCAAGGGGCGGAGACTTCGATCTCGATCTCGGTCTTCTTGCCATGATAGGCTTCGTCGAGCGTGATCTCCATGTCATAGCGCAGGTCCGCGCCGCGCCGTTGCGTCTGACGACCCCCGCCACCAAAGCCGCTCTGGCCGAAGATCGTTTCGAATATGTCGCCAAGATCGGAAAAGCCGCCCGCGCCACGGCCATTGAAGCCGCCACCGCCATTCTGGGCGTTGGTGTAGGCCGCATGGCCATAACGGTCGTACGCGGCGCGCTTCTGCGGGTCTTTCAGACATTCATAGGCTTCGGAGACCGCCTTGAACTTGGCCTCGCTGTCGGTGCACCCGCCAGTGCGATCCGGATGATATTTCATCGCGAGCTTGCGATAGGCGCTCTTTATCGCGTTCCCATCGGCTGTGCGCTCGACTTCGAGCAGTTCGTAATAATCCACTTCGGTACTCATTAAAAAGCCCTCTCCCCTTCAGGGGAGAGGGTTGGGAGAGGGGCAATGCGGAACGTTAGATATCCTGTTGCCATCGCCATCTCTTCTAACCCCCTCTCCCCGGCCCTCTCCCCTGAAAGGGAGAGGGAGGGGGTCTGTTACGCCTTGTTGTCGTCGACTTCCGAAAATTCAGCGTCGACGACATCGTCATCAGCCTTGGGCGCTTCGGCACCCGGAGCCGCGGCTTGGGCCTGCTCCTTTTCATAGATCGCCTGGCCAAGCTTCATCGCGACTTGGGCGAGTTCCTGCGCCTTGGCCTTCATCGCTTCAGCGTCGCCACCCTCGACAGCCGACTTGGTCGCGGCGATCGCGGTTTCGATTTCGGACTTGAGGCTTGGCTCCACCTTGTCGCCATGCTCATTGAGCTGCTGTTCGGTAGTGTGGATCAGGCTTTCGGCGTTGTTCTTCGCCTCTGCGCCTTCACGCCGCTTCTTGTCCTCTTCGGCGAAACGTTCGGCGTCCTTGACCATCTGATCGATGTCGGCGTCGGACAGGCCGCCCGAAGCCTGGATGCGGATCTGCTGTTCCTTGCCCGTCCCCTTGTCCTTGGCATGGACGTTGACGAGGCCGTTAGCGTCGATGTCGAAGGTGACTTCGATCTGCGGCACGCCACGCGGCGCGGGCGGGATGCCGACCAGGTCGAACTGGCCGAGCAGCTTGTTGTCCGCCGCCATTTCACGTTCGCCCTGAAACACGCGGATCGTCACCGCCTGCTGATTGTCGTCAGCGGTCGAATAGACTTGGCTCTTCTTGGCGGGGATCGTCGTGTTACGGTCGATCATGCGGGTGAACACGCCGCCCAGCGTCTCGATGCCGAGGCTCAGCGGAGTGACGTCGAGCAGCAGCACGTCCTTGACGTCGCCCTGAAGCACGCCCGCCTGGATCGCCGCGCCCATGGCGACGACTTCGTCCGGGTTGACGCCGGTGTGCGGTTCCTTGCCAAAGAACTCCTTCACGGCCTCGCGCACCTTGGGCATGCGGGTCATGCCGCCGACGAGGACGACTTCGCTAATCTCGCTCGCGGAGATGCCAGCGTCCGCCATCGCCTTCTTGCAGGGCTCCATCGTGCGCTTGATGAGGTCGGTCACCAGACGCTCCAGATCGGCGCGGGTGATGTTCTTCACCAGATGCTTGGGGCCATTCTGGTCAGCGGTGATGAAGGGCAGGTTGACTTCGGTCGACTGGGCCGAGGACAGTTCGATCTTCGCCTTTTCAGCGGCTTCCTTCAGACGCTGGAGCGCCAGCTTGTCCTTGGTGAGGTCGATGCCCTCATCCTTCTTGAAGCCTTCGGCCAGATATTCGACCAGCTTGGCGTCGAAATCTTCGCCGCCCAGGAAGGTGTCGCCGTTGGTGGACTTCACTTCGAACACGCCATCGCCGATTTCGAGGATGGAAATGTCGAAGGTGCCGCCGCCAAGGTCATAGACCGCGATCGTCTTGCCGTCCTGCTTCTCAAGGCCATAGGCGAGCGCCGCCGCCGTAGGCTCGTTGATGATGCGCAGCACTTCGAGGCCCGCGATCTGGCCGGCGTCCTTCGTCGCCTGACGCTGGGCATCGTTGAAGTAAGCCGGGACGGTGATGACCGCCTGCGTAACCGTTTCGCCGAGATAGCTTTCGGCGGTTTCCTTCATCTTCTGAAGGGTGAAGGCGGAAATCTGCGAAGGCGAATAATCCTTGCCGCCCGCCTGGACCCATGCGTCGCCATTGCCGCCCTTCACGATGTGATAGGGGACAAGCTCCATGTCCTTCTTGGTGGTCGGATCGTCGAAGCGGCGGCCGATCAGGCGCTTCACCGCGAAAATCGTATTGTCCGGATTGGTGACGGCCTGACGCTTGGCAGGCTGGCCGATCAGGCGCTCGCCATCCTTGGTGAAGGCCACGATCGACGGCGTGGTGCGCGCGCCTTCCGCATTTTCGATCACCTTGGGCTTGCCGCCGTCCATCACAGCCACGCAGCTGTTGGTGGTGCCAAGGTCAATGCCGATTACTTTTCCCATCTTGTCCTCTTCAAACCCCAAATCACATCAGCGGTTGACGGCCCCATACCTCACGAAAGCGCCAAGGCAAGGCCGTTTGCGGATGGGATATAGGCGCGATCTTCCTTGGCACAAGAAGCGCGGACGATTACCGTAACAACCGACCGGAAACGAGACAGTCACGAAAGTTCCCCGATGCGCGCACCCTTGTCCCTTTTTGCCTTGGCTACTCCCTTTGCACTTGCGGCCTGCGGCGATCCTGCCCCGACCTATATAGATCAGGCCTGGGTGCGGCTCAGCCCCAACAAGGACACGCCTTCGGCCGGTTATTTTGTCGCCCATGGCGGCGATACGGCGACGCAGCTGCGCGGCGTGCTGACCGATTATGCGCTCAAGGTCGAGATGCATGAAAGCATGGATCATGGCGGCACGATGAAGATGCAGAAGATCGACGCGGTCGACATTCCCGCCAAGTCGAAGGTCGCCTTTGCACCCGGCGGCAAGCATCTGATGATCTGGGGCATCAACGACACGGCGGTCAGCCGCGGCAAGATGAGCTTTACCTTCCTCCTTGCCAATGGAGACCGCCTGCTGGTGGATGCCGTGATCCAGAAGCCCGGAGCGCCCGCTCCGAAGGCCGGGGAGCCCGCCGAGCATTGACCAGCCGGAGCCTGACGCCGGGAGAGGTGGCGCTCGCCCGATCGGTGTTCGGCGACGCGATCGCCTATGACCGGGTGCGGGCGCATAATCGCAAATGGTGGCCCTTCCAGCCTGCTCGAGTCACCATGTCGCCCGATGGCGATATCTGGTTCAACCCCAGGAGCGGGCTGTTTTGCGATGATTTTTGCGGGTCGGCGCTTCACCTGCAGGGGCATTTCATCCACGAAATGACCCATGTCTGGCAGGCGCAAAGGGGCGGCAAATGGTATCTGCCGCTGATGCGCCACCCCTTTTGCCGCTATGGCTACGACATCGTGCCGGGGCGGCCGTTCGCGCGCTATGGGCTTGAGCAACAGGCGGAGATCGTGCGCCATGCCTTCCTGATGCGCCGGGGTGCGCGGGTGGAGGGAAAGCCGCCTTTGCCGGTTTATGAAGAGCTGATCCCCTTCGTCCGCGCCTGAGCGATGAACATCTGCTAAGCTATCCGCATGCGGCTGCTCACCCCCCTCATGCCCCTGGCGGCTTTCTTCGCGACACCGGCACTGGCGGAGACTGCGCCTGCGGAACGGGCCGGTCACTATTATCTGCGTGGCGTCATGGAAACCGGATCGGAGCTGATGCTCCGGCCGGACGGGCGCTTTCAATGGTATCTCGTCTATGGCGCGCTTGATCTGTTTGCCGAAGGGCGCTGGCAGGAGGCGGATGGCACGGTGCGGCTTGAGGCGGAGCCGACGAAGGATGTGCCGCAGCCGGGTTTCAAGACGCTGACCTTGACGATCAGGGGCAAGGAACTGGTGCCGCCGGACGGGCGCGGGGCTTATGCCCGCGCCACGAACGAAGCAGAGTGACCTTTAGCTGACGGCTGGTTCTAGCAGGCGGATGCTGCCCGCATCGGCATCGATTTCGGCCCGCACGCCGAGCGGCAGGCTGAACTGGTTGGCGACATGGCCGATGGCGGCGCCCTGAAAGGCGGGGATGCCGAGGGGCCGGAGATGTTGCTCAAGCACTTGCGACAGGGTGAAGCCGCCATAGGAGGGTCCTGTCGCGCCGCAACTCGTGCACTGGCCGAACACCACCCCGGCCAGCTTGCGCAACACGCCCGCGAGCGACAATTGGGTCAGCATCCGGTCGATCCGGTATGGCGCTTCGTCCACATCCTCCAGGAACAGGATGGCGCCTGTGAAATCGGGGAGCCAGCCTGTTCCCATGAGCGCCGTCAGCACGGTGAGGTTGCCGCCCAGCAACCGGCCGCTCGCCCGCCCCCTGCCGAATGTGCGGATGCGGCCGCCCAGCGGGACCAGCCGATCCTCTTTCGCCTGCGGGTTGGTCAACAGGGGCGTGGCGCCGTCAAAGGCGATCGCCCGGAACGCGTCCCAGCTGAAGCGCGGCCAGCTGCTGGCGGCGTTCGGGCCATGGATCGTGGTAAAGCCCGCGCGTGCGGCGAAGGCCATGTGCAAGGCGGTGATGTCGCTGAAGCCGATGAGCAGCTTTGGGTTGGCGCGGATGGTGGTGAAATCGAGATAGGGCAGGATGCGCGCGCATCCCCAGCCGCCGCGCACCGCGAATATGGCCTTCACCTCCCGGTCGGCGAACATCGCGTTCAGATCGGCGGCGCGGTCTTCATCCTTGCCCGCGAGATAGCCGTGGCGGTCGAGCAAGTGGCGGGCGGGCCTGGGCTTGAGGCCCATCGCGACGATCGTTTCCTTCACCACATCCAGATCGAACAGGTCGTCGGTGAAGCCCGCCGGTTCCACAAGGCCGACGACATCGCCAGGGCGCAAGCGCGGCGGCTTTACGTGTTCAGGCGGGGGCGCTTTCGCTGCCACCAAGGCAGCCCCCATGCCCGCCAGCATCATCCGACGGTCGAACGCTGGACAGCCGCTCAAAAGGCGCTCCCATCCTTGCGCTGATAGCCTCCCCTCGACCATCGAAGGTCGATGTCGGGATAGTGCGCATCCCCCTTTGGCACGCGCCCGAAGGCGAGGAATTCGCAGTCGCCGTCACTTTCGTTGACGAGATGATGGCCATTGGGCTCCCCCTTGGGGAAGGCGGCCATGTCGCCTGCCTGCATGGCGAAGCGGCCTTCATCCTCTATCAGCACGGCTTGCCCGCTCAGCATGACGACGAATTCATCCTCATCTTCATGCCAGTGACGCTGCGACGAAGCGGCGCCGGGTTTCAGCACCACATGGCTGACGCCGAAGTCCGCAAGGCCGGAGCCCGGACCCAGTCTTCGCACCCATCGCCCCTCCACCACAACTGCATAGGGATCGGGATAGCCGGTCCTGTTGGTCTGTTCCGTGGCTGCAAGATCGATCTTGGGCATGATCTTTTCCTCCGCTGGCAAAGGCGCTCGGCTTTCGCTAACGCAGCGCCATGAGCATGACCAGCACCAATGCCGATGTAGTGGACATAGCGCGCAAGCTGATTGCCTGCCCTTCGGTGACGCCCGCCCGGGGTGAAGTCTTCGCGGTCCTTGAAGCGATGCTGGCGCCGATGGGCTTCACCGTCGATCGCTTTGTCACCGGAGAAGCGCCCGACGGGCCGGTGGAAAACCTGCTTGCCTGGCGGACGACGGGCGCGGGCCCGCACTTCGCTTTCGCGGGGCATCTGGACGTGGTGCCGCCGGGCGACGGCTGGACCAGCGATCCCTTCACGCCGGAGCTCCGCGGCGACCTTCTCCATGGCCGTGGCGCGGTCGACATGAAAGGGTCTATCGCCGCCTTTGTCACTGCTCTTGCCAGCGTTCCCGATGATGTGCCGGGGACCGTCAGCCTCATCATCACCGGCGATGAGGAAGGCCCGGCGGTTTACGGCACGCTGGCGCTGATGGACCGCATGGCAGCGCACGGATTGCGGCCCGACCTCTGTCTGGTCGGCGAGCCGACTTCCTCCCAGCGGCTGGGCGACGTCATCAAGGTCGGTCGGCGCGGCTCGGTCAACATGTGGATAAAGGTGGACGGCGTGCAGGGGCATGTCGCTTATCCGCACCTGGCCGACAATCCGGTTCCGCGCCTCGTCCGCATCCTCGCGGCGATCGATGCTGTGGTGCTGGATGAGGGCACGGACTGGTTCCAGCCGAGCAATATCGAGATCACGGATCTGGAGGTGGGGAATCCCGCCACCAATGTCATCCCAGCGGCCGCCCATGCCCGCATTTCCATCCGCTTCAACGACCAGCATAGCGGCGCGCAACTGATCGAGCGGATCAGCGCGATTGCGGCGACCGAGGGCGGTATCGTCACCGCGAAGATCAGCGGCGAGCCGTTCTTGACGGAACCAGGCGCGCTATCCAGCCTTGTGGCGGGCGCGATCAAGGACGTGACGGGGGTCGAGGCGGAGCTTTCCACCACCGGCGGCACATCGGACGCGCGTTTCCTCTCCCGCCTGTGCCCGGTGGTGGAGTTCGGGCTGAACAATGCAACGATGCACAAGCTGGATGAGGCCGTGGCGGTGCAGGACCTTGAGGACCTGACCCGGATCTACGCCCTCGTCATCGGGAGCGCACTGGCGGCCTGATCGTCAAACGGTGCGGCGCTGGCCTAGCGGTGAAAGGGCGAAGCGGGACAGATAGTCCTGCTCGCTCATCGGACGGGCGAAATGATAGCCCTGGAACAGGGTGCAGCCGATGACGCGCAGCATTTCCATCTGCGCTTCGGATTCGACGCCTTCGACCACGACTTCCATCCCCAGCCCCTGGATGAGGCCGACGACGGCGCTGCAGATCGTGCGCGCTTCCGCCGAAATGGCGATGTCGCGCACCAGACTGCGGTCGATCTTGACGCGATCGACGGGGAGTTCCTTCAGGCGCGAGAGGTTCGAATAGCCGGTTCCGAAATCGTCGATGGCGATCCGCACGCCTTCGTCGCGCAAGGCCTTCAACTGGCCAAGCACACGGCTGTCCATCTCCATCGCCAGCGACTCGGATATTTCCAGCTCCAGCATCTGCGGGGGCGTTTGATGCGCGGCCATGGCGTGCCGCAGGCGCAGGAAGAAATCCGCCTGCGACAATTCCCTTGAGGAGATGTTGACCGCGATACGCTGGCCGATGTCGGCCTTAGACCAGCGTGCCGCGGTCTCGCACACCCGGCCCATGACCCAGTCACCCAGCGCCACGATCGCGCCGCTTTCCTCCGCTACGGGCACGAAGAAGCCCGCCATGACCATGTCGCGTTCGGGATGGGCCCAGCGGATCAGCGCCTCCGCCGTGACGATCCGGCCGCTGGTGGCCTCGACCTGAGGCTGGAACTCCAGAATGAACTCATCCCGCTGCAAGGCCAGCAGCAAGTCCCTTTCCAGCTCGGCGCGATCGGCGGCTTCCAGCGCCAGTTCGGCGGTGAACATCTCTGCCCGGTTCCGCCCTTCATGCTTGGCATGATACATGGCGATGTCCGCCGAACGCAGCAATGCGGACAGGGTGTCGCCATGGTCGGGATAGCAGGCGATGCCGATCGATGCGCCCAGTTCGATATGCTGGCTGCCAAGGTCGAAACGCTCGCTGAGCGCGAACTGGATCGCGCGCGCGATGCGGATGGCCGATTCGCGGCCGGGCAGTTGAGGGAAGAACATCGTGAATTCGTCACCTGCCAAGCGCCCGATGACGGCATCGCTGATTCCGGCGCTGACTTGGGCCATGACGACTTCGCGCAGGCGGCCCGCGACACGCGCAAGCAACTGGTCACCCGCCGCATGGCCCAGCGTGTCATTGACGCCCTTGAACCCATCGAGGTCGATGAAGAACAAGGCGGCCGAAGCCACGTCGTTGCGCTCCGCCAACAGCCTCTCGACTTGCCGGCAGAAGCTTGTGCGGTTCGCAAGGCCAGTCACCTGATCGAACAGGGCGAGCGTCTGCACATGGTCGAGATTGGTGCGCACCTGACTGAACAGGCTGGTCATCGCAACCGAGAGGTCGGGTAATTCTGCCACGATTTCGGGCGGCACGGGGGATTGCAGGTCGCCATGGGCGGCAGCGACCAGTCTTTCCGTGGCCCGATCGATCGCGCTGGCGGCCGCGACGACAGCCTGGCGGGCCGACGCCCAGCTCATCGTGCCGCACAAAATCGCTACGATCAGCGATCGGCCTATGCCCAGGATGTCGGTCGCCTGCCCCTGCCCCAGCACGAGCGACAGGATGAACACCAGCGCCCCCGCGGCGCAGGCGAAGGCGGTGGCGCGGCTTTTCAATGTCACGCCCTGCATGTGCCTCCCGCCCAGAGCGTAGCTCGACAATGAGCCACGGATGGGTTGGTTATGGCCAATGCTGGTTAAGAAAAGGTCATTGGCGCGCGTCGCACCGGCTATTTTTTGCGCCGCAATATGATGTAGATGGCGCCCGTGCCGCCATGCCGTGGATGGGCCTGACGGACGCTGGCGATACGGTCCGCATAGGCGCTTGTTTCAAGCCAGTGGCCGATCTCTCCGCGAATTGCGCCGCGCCGGGATTGCTGGCTGGAAGCTGAAAGTTTCGGGGGCTTGCCAGTGATGATCAGCAGAACCCGATGATCGCGCGCCAATGCCGATGACAGCGCCTGATTGAGCCTGGCATGGGCGCTCGACAGGCTGTGTCCGTGCAGGTCGACCGTCATGTCCGGCGTCAACGTACCGCTGCGAATGCGGCGTTCCCAGCTTGTATCGAGCATGGTTGCCGGAGCGCGGGCGGAGGGGGCATCGACTGGCCGGGGGGACAGCGGGGTCACGCTTCGACCAGTGGAGATCGCAACGGGCCGCTCGGTGAGGGCCTCAGGTCGCGGGCGCGGACGGAGTGGCCTCACCGACTGCGTCAGGGTGTTCCAGATTGCCTGTTCGTCTGAAGACAGATGCCGCCGGGCCATCGCCAGCCACGCTTATTGCTGTGCGAGACGCGCCGCCGATCCGATCGGCAACAGGATCAATGCGCTGCCGCGTGCCGACATGCCGCCCGCTATTTCCCGGGCTCGCTTGCCTGCTCCCCAAAAGCTGTCGAAACGGTTGGCGCCCTTGATGGCGCCGCCGGTATCCTGCGCGATCCAGATGCCATTGGGCTCCGCACGATCGAGGGACAGCAGCACGGGCGCGCCGAGGGGAACATAGCGGGGATCGGCGGCCACCGTCGCTTCTGCCGTCACCGGCACGCCCAGCGCGCCCAGCGGTCCGGCCCCCGTCAACTCCCGGAAGAAGACGAAGCTTTTATTCTCGTTCATGATCTGCGCACCCTCCGCGGGATTGGCGCGCAGCCATGCCATGATATCCTGCATCGACCCGGCCTGGATCAGCCCGCGATCCTTCATGAGCTTGCCGATCCCGGTGTAATCGCGGCCATTCTGCCCATCATAGCCGATCCGCATGACCCCGCCGTCGGGCAGCAGCAGCCGTCCGCTTCCCTGCACCTGGAGGAAGAAGAACTCGACGGGATCGGCGGCCCAGGCAAGTTCCAGACCCCGGCCTGCCAGAGAGCCCGCCACGATCTGCGCGCGATCGTCAAAGGGTACGAAGTTGGTCCCCTGCACCTTGCCGCGAATGGTCTTGCCCTTCAGGCTGTCGCTGAACAGGCCGAGATTGACGTCTATCAGGTCCGGCGGGCGGCGATAGATCGGCACCTCATAGCCGGGCTGCCGGACGCGCGATCCGGAGATTTCCGGCTCATAATAGCCGGTGACGAAGGCCGTGCCGGGGCCGACCTGCACCGCTTCGAAATATCGGGAGAAAAATTCATTGGCGCTCGCTTCGGGCCAGCTGGAGGCGGCGGCGCACGCGCTGTTCCAGTCCGATCCCTGGGTCAGGCCGCTCTGGTCCGTGCGCTTCATCAGCGAGGGGCAGGAAATCCGGAATGCCTCGAGCGCCTTGCGCGCCCGATCGCCGGGCTGGATCAGGGACGTGACGTCGGGCCCGCGCGTTATGCCTGCGGCGAGAGCATTTTCCGTCGTTGCGGCGGGCGGTGCCGGCCTGGCTGTCGGCACAGTGGGGCGCGGAGTCGCCGGGACGGGCTGCGCCGCGACGTCAGATCCGCGTACCGGGCCGGATGGCGCCGGGCCTGACGCGCCAGGCGGAATGACACCGCCCGCGCACGCCGACAGCAGCAGCGCGGCACAGGTCGCCGCCCACGCCTGCCGGAAGCTCATGCAGCCTCGTCGGTTTCGCTGAGCTTCCAGTTGGGATCGGTGCTGCGCAGGTCGCGCGTGAAAGTCCAGATATCGTTGGTGCTGACCGCGTCGGTGAGCGACCCGGCGACGACATTGCCGTCCTTGTCCCTGGTCACGGCGGCGATGTCCGCTTCGAACCGCAGCGACACTTCGGCGATGCGCCCGTTCACATGGGCGCCGACGATCTGCGCCTTGTCGATGCGCACCAGCCGGTTGTCGAGCACATGACCCGCCGCCTCCCGCTGCGCAATCGCCTCTTCGAACGAGGTCAGCACGTCCGTGTCGCACAGCCATTCCAGCTCCGACCGGTCGCCGCGCCAGAAGGCTTCGAGCACCATCTTGTAGGCCGCCTTCGCGCCATCCACGAATTGCGGCACGTCGAAGGTCCGATCTGCCGCGATCAGCGCGCGCACGCCCGCTTCGCCGCCCGGCGCAATCAAGCCGTCCGCCAGACGAACCGAATCGCCGGGCATGTCCGATACCGGACGCGGCTGAAGCACGGTGACCTTCGCTCTTTCCTCCGCCGGGCGCAGCGCAGGCTCCTGCTCATGCCCTGTCCGCTTTCCCAGCACGGAATAGAGCCGCAGCGCCAGGAAACCGGCGATGAGCGCGAGGATGACGATTACATACACGGGCCGAGGCACCCTTTAGTTTAGATCTGAAACCACAACGCAGCCAACATAGGCATGTTTCCGCCCATATTCAAATGGCGCCTTTCGGCAGGCGGCATTGCCCTGCCCGGCCGCCCCTGCTAAGCGCACGGGCCATTGTCCCAAGGCTTTTCGCCAGCGGACCAACAGGAAAATCAGGGAACAGAGATGGCCGACGACGCCGATACGATCCAGACCAGCGCGGGCAACGGCGCGGACACGAGCCCGCAGATCGCGCTCATCAGCCAATATGTGAAGGACCTCTCGTTCGAGAACCCCAATTCGCCGGCCGTCTACCAGTGGCCCGATCAGCCGCAGATCGACGTTCAGTTCAACATCGGCGCCGACAAGGTGGGTGATGAGGTCGTCGAGGTTTCTCTGAAGATCGAAGTGAAGGCGACCGCGCCTCAGGGCACGGCTTTCGCGGTCGAACTGCTCTATGCCGCCCTCTTCGGCATGCGCAACGTGCCGGACGACCAGTTGCAGCCGTTCATGCTGGCCGAAGCGCCGCGGCTGATCTTCCCCTTCGCCCGCCGCGTTCTGGCCGATGCGATCCGCGACGGCGGCTTCCCGCCATTGCTGCTCGACCCGATCGACTTTGGCGGCCTGTATGAGCAGCAGGCTCAGGCAATCGCGCAGACGGCGGGCGAGCCGGCCGGTCACGCCTGAGCCTGGGAATGACCTTCATTTCCGTTCGCCCTGAGCTTGTCGAAGGGCAGTCCTTTTCTTCAGGTAAGAACAGGGCTTCGACAGGCTCAGCGCGAACGGCGATAGAGGTTTTGCCATGAAACTGGTGAAGGCGCTTGGCTCGGTCGGCGGGTTGACGCTTGCCAGCCGCATACTCGCCCTGGTGCGGGATTCGCTGGCGGCGCGCTATGTGGGCGCGGGATTTGCGTCGGACGCCTTCAACGGCGTCGCCTTCCGCCTGCCCAACATGTTCCGCGCGCTCTTTGCCGAGGGCGCCTTTTCCGCCGCCTTCATCCCCATGTTCAACCGCAAGGCGGCAGGGCCCGGAGGCATTGCCGAGGGCTATCATTTCGCCGAGCGCGCCTTGGCCGTTCTGCTGCCCGTGCTGATCTTCTTCACCGTGGCGCTCGTTGCTGCGGCTTGGCCTGTAACATGGCTGCTGTCCGGCGGTTTTTCGCGGCAAAACCCGACACCGGAACAGTTCGCCTTCGCCGTGCTCCTGTCGCGCATCACCCTGCCCTATCTCGCGCTGATCAGCCTTGCCTCGCTGCTCGGCGGCATCCTGAACTCGCTCGACAAATTCTGGGTCAATGCCGCCGCGCCGATCCTGCTGAACCTCGCCATGATCGCGGGGCTGTGGCTGTTCCACGGCGCCGACGAATATGAGACCGCGCGGGTTCAGGCCATTTCCGTAACGGTGGGTGGCGCGCTTCAACTGTTGTGGCTGATATGGGCCTGCCGCCGCGCTGGCGTGTCGATGAAGCTCAAGCGGCCGCGCCTGGATGCCGATGTGCGCGAGTTGTTGCGCCTGATCGTGCCCGCCGCCGCTGGCGCTGGCGCGTCGCAGATCAACCTGCTCATTTCCACCGCCCTGTCGGGATGGCTGCTCGCGTCGGGATCGATCACTTACATCTATTATGCGGATCGGCTGAACCAGTTGCCGCTCGGCCTGATCGGCATCGGCCTTGGCACCATCTTGCTGCCGACAATCTCGCGCATGCTGTCGACCGGGCAAGAACAGCAAGCGATGGATACGCAGAATCGTGGGATCGAACTGGCGCTGTTCCTGACCCTGCCCGCCACCGTCGCCTTCATCACCGTAGCCGAGCCCATCGTGCGCGGCCTGTTCCAATATGGGCGCTTTACGGCGGAAGATGCGCAGCGGTGCGGATGGGCCTTGTCAGCCTTTTCGATCGGCTTGCCATCCTATGTGCTCGTGAAGGTGCTGACGCCCGGCTATTATGCGCGCGGCGACACGAAAACGCCGGTGCGTTACGCGATGCTGTCGATCCTCATCAACATCATCGGCAATATCACGCTGATCCCGCTGATGGCACGAGCGGGCCTTGGCCATGTCGCGCCGCCGCTGGCGACCGCGCTGTCATCCACAGTCAACGTCGCCATGCTGTATGCGACATTGGTGAAGCGCGGGCATTTTGCGGCGGATGCGCAGTTGCGCAGGCGGTTGCCACGCCTGGCGGTGGCGGCGGTCGTGATGGGCGGCGCGCTGTTCGCGGGAGAAGAGCTGCTGGACCCATGGCTCGGCGGCACGATGATCCAGCGCTATATCGGCCTTGCCCTGCTTGTCGGCGCTGGCATAGCGCTTTACGGGGTGGCCTGTTTCCTGACGGGCGCCTATCGGGTGTCCGACCTGAAGGCGCTGATGCGCCGCAGGGGCTCAACCGCAACCTAGAAGAACGGATAGAAACATGCGCGTCCTTTCCGGCATCCAGCCGACCGGTAATCTGCACCTGGGCAATTATCTGGGCGCGATCCGCAACTGGGTGCGGATGCAGGATGAAATGGACGGCGACAGCCAGTGCTTCTTCTTCCTCGCCGACATGCATTCGATCACCGTGCATGAGGCACGCGAGCAGCGCATCCGCAATGTCCGCGACATGGCGGCGGCACTGGTCGCCGCCGGGATCGATCCCGATCGTTCGGTGCTTTTCAACCAGGCACGGGTGCCCGCCCATGCGGAGCTGTGCTGGTTGCTGAACGGCACGGCGCGGATCGGCTGGCTCAATCGCATGACGCAGTTCAAGGACAAGGTGGGCAAGGACCGCGAGGGCGCCTCGATCGGGCTGTTCGTTTATCCCGTGCTGCAGGCCGCCGATATCCTTGCTTACAACGCCACCCATGTGCCCGTGGGCGAGGACCAGAAACAGCATCTTGAACTGGCGCGCGACATCGCGACCAAGTTCAACACCGATTTCGGCGTCGAGCTTTTCACGCTGCCCGATCCGATCATTCCCAAGGAATCGGCGCGCATCATGTCCCTGCGCGACGGGACGGCGAAGATGTCCAAGTCGGACCCGTCGGACATGAGCCGCATCAACCTTACCGATGACGATGATGCGATCATGCAGAAGGTGAAGAAGGCGAAGACCGACCCCGAACCCCTGCCTGAAACGGCCGAAGGCCTGGCGGGGCGGCCGGAAGCGGCCAATCTGGTCGGCATCTACGCGACCTTGGCCGGAAGCTCGCCTGACGCCATTTGCGCCCAATTTGCCGGCACAGGGTTTGGCGCGTTCAAGCCTGCGCTGGGCGAACTGCTGGTCGAAACGCTGCAGCCGATCCGGACGCGCTTTCTGGAACTGCGCACGGATGACGCGGCTCTCGACGCGATCCTGGAAAAGGGCGCGGCCAAGGCGCGGGCGGCGGCGGAGCCGACGCTCCGGGCCGCCTATGACGCGATGGGGCTTATGCGCTGAAGTCTGGAACTGCTTCACTGAGCGGCCTGCGGCAGCCCGCCCCGACAGAGCGTTCAAATGATGTTCAGTTGCATTCTGCTATGGCCGGGAGCAAGATTGCACCAAGCCCTTCCAGATTGGGACGCAAGACGATGAAATATATGAAGAAGATCGGCATGGTCGCGGCCCCTGCTCTGGCATTGGTCGCTCTTTCCGGCTGCGCGACATCCTTCAAGGCGGACGTCGCCCGGTTCCAGCAATTGCCCGCTCCGGCTGGGCAGAGCTTCACCGTGGTGGCGGACGATCCCCGGCTCGCTGGCGGTCTGGAATTCGGTCAATATGCAGGGCTGATCGGCCAGCGGCTGGCGCAGACGGGATACACGCCCGCATCTGACCCGGCGCGGGCCGACCTGATCGTCCGCGTTGCCTACCATGTCGACAATGGCCGGGAAAAGGTGCGCTCGACCGGCTTCGGACCTGCTGATCCTTATTTCTACGGCGGCTGGGGCTGGCGAGGCCGGTGGGGACGCCCGTGGGGCTATGGCTTTTATGACCCCTGGCTGTTCGGCCCCGGTTACAGCGATGTCAGCAGCTATACCGTTTATACGAGCGACCTCAGCATGAAGATCGATCGGGCAGCGGACAACCGGCGCCTTTTCGAGGGCAAGGCATCCGCACAGTCGCTGTCGAACAAGCTGACCTATCTCGTGCCCAATCTGATCGACGCCATGTTCACCGGCTTTCCGGGGCAGAATGGCGAAGATGTAAAGATCACCCTGCCACCTGAACGGAAGGGCTGATCTTCCAGGGAACCGCGAGCGGGTTTTGAGCGGTGTCAGGATCAGGGCAGACGGCGTGCGGTGACGATCCGCACGGGTTGCTCCAGCATCTGTCCTTTCATCACGCCCTCGCCCGCCGTGGGCGATTTGGGCGTCGACAGGATCGAGCGGACGGCTTCCATGCCTTCCACGACATGGGCGAAAACAGCAAAGCCCTGATTGTCGCCCGGTGAAGCGGGCTGCGCGTCCATGCTTGGCATCTTTCCCAGGACGATGAAGAAGTCGCCGGTTGCGCTGCCAGGCGCATAGCGCGCCATGGACAGCGCGCCGTCATCATGGGTGAGACCGGTTTGCGTGGTCGGCTCATGCGCGATGGGCGGCAGGACGCGGGCGGGATCATTTTGCGTTCCGCCCTGTACGAACCCATAGTCCGTCGTTCCCACAGCCCGGTAGAAGCCGGTTCCGTCCAGTCGCTTCTGATCGACATAACGCAGGAAGTTGCGCGCGGTGACCGGCGCTTTGGCGACATGTACCGCTATGATGATCCGGCCAGCGTTGGTGTCGAGCGCGACCTGAACATCTTGCGCGGGCGGCGAAGCGGGGACCTGAGCGGCGGCCGGGACGAAGGACAGCAAGGCGGCGAGCAGGAAAGCGGCGTGGCGGATCATGGCCTGATCCTAGCCGTTCTCCGATAATCTGTCAGCGTCAGTTTTCCAGCTGCCGCTGCAGCGTGCGAATGTCGGCGTCTATGTCGGCATTGGTCTGCCGCAGTTCCTCGATCGTGCGCACGGCATGGATCACGGTGCTGTGATCGCGGCCGCCGAAGATGCGTCCGATTTCCGGAAGAGAGCGAGGCGTCATCTTCTTGGCAAGGTACATGGCGACCTGCCGGGGCCGCGCGACGGCGCGGGCGCGACGCTTGGAGCGCATTTCGGCGGCGTCGATCTTGTAATGCGCGGCGCAGACCTTCTGGATCTCGTCCACCGTGATGCGGCGCGCGTTGGCGCGCACGGCGTCGGCGAGCATGCTTTGCGCAAATTCCAGATCGACGGAGCGGCCGGTGAGTTGGCCGTAGGCGATGAGTTTGTTGAAAGCGCCTTCCAGCTCGCGGATGTTGGAGCGGATGGAGCGCGCGAGGAAATCGACGACGGCGTCGGGGACCGGCGGATCGCCCGCTATGGCGCGCTTGGCTTCCAGGATGGACAGGCGCAGGTCAAGGTCCGCCGGGCGGATGTCGGCGACGAGGCCGCCCGCGAGCCGGGAGAGGATGCGAGGGTCGATCGAATCGAGCAGCTGCGGCGCGCGATCGGCGGTCACGACGATGCGTGCGCCCGAGTCGATGAGGTCGTTGATGGTGTGCAGGAATTCCTCCTGCGTCGAACCCTTGCCCGCGATGAACTGGATGTCGTCGATCAGCAGCAGGCGGGCGGCGCGCAGACGCGCCTTGAACATCATGGTTTCGTTGGCGCGCATCGCGTTTACGAATTCCATCATGAACCGCTCCGCCGACATGTAGAGGACGGGCGCGCTGGGCGAATGACTGGAGAAATGCTGGGCAATGGCGTGGAGCAGGTGGGTCTTGCCCTGGCCGGTGCTGCCATGGATGAAGAGCGGGCTGAAGCGCGGCTGCGCTTCTGCGGCAATGGCCTCCGCCGCGGAAAAGGCGAGATGGTTGGACTCGCCCGTAACGAAATCGGCAAAGCTGTGGCGCGGCTGGAAGTTGCAGGCGGGCGCGCCCTCGACGGGGATCGGGGCAGCAGCAACCGGTTCTTCAGCCGGAGCAGATTCGAGCAGGCGCGGGCCGACCGCATTGGGCGCGCGGCGCAGCCTGACCTCGCGGACGCCCACGCCAGCGCAGCGCCAGGCCATGCACAGCCGATCGCCAAAATGGCCGGAGACGAAATTGGCCGTGAAGTCGGAAGCGAACAGCAGGTCCAGCGTCTGGGATTCCGGGCAATAGTCGCCCAGCTGAGCAGCCTTCAGCCACTGGTCGAACATGCGTGGGCCAATGTCGCGGCGAAGCCCGGCGCGGATCGCATCCCACGCCGATTCCAGACGCGCATGGTCATGCGATGCCTGAACGCTCGAACTATTCGCCACTGCCGTGAAACCCTTCATAAACAGTCGACCCCCATCAACTGTGCCCCTGCCTGGCAGGGACAATCAGACGCAAGAAGCCCTTTGGGAAAGCAGCACTTTCCCAACATATCTGCGTCAACAAACCTAATGACGATCGCCGGAAATCGATTCGAGTGGCGACCAGAGAGTTGAAAATAGACAGGCATTCTCCGCCTGATCAAGGGCAGGCCCGTTCAAAAATGTGAAATAAAGACGTTGACTCGGAAAACCGGGGAAAACCGGAAATCCTTGTTTATATCCTTATATTTCAATCACTTAATCAATATACGGATTCGGGCACTTTTGCTCGAATCGTTGGGGAATCGCGGGAATCTGCGGGACTCCGTTACGGCTGCGTGACGGACATATGAAAAAACCCGCCCCAGAGCGGGACGGGTCTTTTCAATTTATTTGACGATCGAGTGAAGCGGCTCAGGCGAGCGCGCTGACTCGCTTCGTGAGACGGCCGAACTTGCGAGCCGCGGTATTCTTGTGCAGGACGCCGCGGGCAACGCCACGGGCCAGTTCAGGCTGGACGGACTGAAGCGCCGTGGCCGCAGCCGCCTTGTCGCCAGCGGCGAGAGCGGTTTCGACCTTCTTCACCAGGGTGCGGATCCGGCTGATGCGGGCGCCGTTGATTTCGGCGCGGCGTGCGTTGCGGCGGATGCGCTTCTTGGCTTGCGGCGTATTGGCCATTTAAAGTCCTCAGTCTCGTCAAATCGCGTGAATAGGGCTCGTCGGAATCGCCAACCAGCCCCGTGAAGGTGCGCCCCTTACAGGGGATAAGGCGGAGCGTCAACGGCAAGACGCGCGCTATTTCTGGCATTTCGGGCAGTAGAAGGTCGATCGGCCACCATCCACACGGCGCCGGATCACCCCGCCACAGGCGCAGCTTTCCCCTTCCCGACCGTAGACGCGCCACTGTTTGGAAAAATAGCCAAGCTCCCCGTCGGGCCGGGCATAATCGCGCAAGGTCGATCCTCCGGCCGCGATCGCGGCGGTCAGCACTTCGCGAATCGCGTCGGTCAACAGGCCGAGCCGCGCCCGGCTGATCCGCCCGGCTTCCCGCGTGGGAGAAATGCCGGCCATGTTGAGCGCTTCGCAGACATAGATGTTGCCCAAGCCCGCGACGATTCGCTGATCGAGCAGCGCCGCCTTGATCGATGTCGCCTTGCCCTGGAGCGCGCGGGCCAGATAGGCGGCGGAAAAGTCGGGGCCCAGCGGTTCGGGGCCCATGCGGGTAAAGGGGGCATAAGCCTGCCACGCATCGCTGCGGACAAGGTCGAGCGAACCGAAGCGGCGGGGATCGTTCAGCGAGAGCAGATGGCCGTCGCTGGTCTCAAGCAGCAGATGGTCATGCGCGCCGATCTCCGCCGGATCGATTCGCCAGCGCCCGGACATGCCGAGGTGAAAGATGAGCGTGTCGCCACGATCCGTCTCTATCAGCCCATATTTGGCGCGGCGGGCGAGCGAAGTGACGGTCGCGCCGGTCAGCCGCTGCCGCAGGTCGACGGGGATCGGGAAACGCAGGTCGGCCCGGCGTGGTTCGACGCGAGTGAGAACCGTGCCCTCCAGGACCGATCGAAGTCCCGCGACCGTGGTTTCGACTTCTGGCAATTCGGGCATTCAGATCGTTCCGGAAGCTGTTGTAGAGGCAGTGACAAATCACTGAACATTTTCGCCGATCTGGGGTGTTTCCACCGGACATGCAAATGCTCTAGGAGGCTGGCCCATGAACGACACCGCTTCTTTCGGCTATCGCGACGTGGATGCCTCTGAAAAACAGGGGATGGTCCGCGCGGTCTTTTCCAATGTCGCGTCCAAATATGACCTGATGAACGACGCCATGTCGGCAGGCGCGCACCGGCTGTGGAAAGATCAGTTCGTCAGTCGTGTGAAGCCCCGCAAGGAGGAAGCGATCCTCGACATGGCGGGCGGCACGGGCGACGTCGCTTTCCGCTTGGCTAAGCATGGCGCGCGCGTCACCGTGTCCGACATCAATCCGGAAATGCTGGCCGTGGGCGTCGAGCGCGCGAAGAAAAAGGGCCTGGAAGGGCTGATCTGGTCGGAGCAGAATGCGGAGGAACTGACGTTCAAGGATCGCAGCTTTGACGCCTATACGATCGCCTTTGGCATCCGCAATGTGACGCATATCGACAAGGCGCTGCGGGAAGCGCACCGGGTGCTGAAATTCGGCGGGCGCTTTTTCTGCCTGGAATTTTCGACGACGACATGGCCGGGATTTTCCGATGTATATGACGTCTACTCCCATCGGCTGGTGCCCAAGCTCGGCAAGCTGCTGGCGGACGACGAGGACAGCTACAGATATCTGATCGAATCGATCCGGCGCTTTCCGCCCATGCCTGAATTCGAGCGGATGATCCGCGAGGCGGGTTTCGTGCAGACGAAGGTCGAGCCGATCCTGGGCGGATTGGTGGCGATCCATTCGGGGTGGAAGATTTGATGGTGCCGAAGCTCGCTTCGCTCGCGCCCACCCCCTGCCCTCGAAGAGAGTCACGTGCCTCCCTTCGACGCCTGCGGGAGGGGAGCCAGTAGTGCCATCCCACATCACGCATATCTGGCGGCTGCTGAAATGGGGCCGGACGCTGGCGCGGCATGGCGCGCTGCGAGGGATTGAGCGCGATCCGCTGACGCCAGCGCCGGTCCGGCGTCTGGTGCGGGTGGCACGGGTCGGCGCCAGGGTGCCCAGGGAGCCGCGCTATGCCGATGCGTTTCAGGCCATCGGGCCTGCGGCAATCAAGCTGGGGCAGACATTGGCGACGCGCCCCGACCTGGTCGGCGATGAAGCGGCGAACGATCTTCTGCGGTTGCAGGACGCGCTGCCGCCAGTGCCGTTCGCGACGATCCGCGCGCAGATCGAGCAGAGCTTCGGGCGTCCGTTGGAGAGCATCTATCGCAGCTTCGACGAAGTACCGGTAGGCGCGGCTTCAATCGCGCAGGTGCACCGCGCCGTCACGACCGACGGGCGCGACGTGGCGGTGAAGGTGATCCGGCCCGGCGTCACGGACCAGTTCAATCGCGACATCCAGACCTATGAGTGGGCGGCTGCTCATATGGAGATGCTGGGCGGGGAGGCCGCGCGATTGCGGCCGCGCCTCGTCATCGCGAACCTCAAGCGGTGGACGGCACGGGAGCTGGACCTGCGCCGCGAGGCCGCATCGGCATCCGAACTGGCCGAGGCGATGGAGGCGATGCCCGGCTATCGCGTGCCGGTTATCGATTGGGATCGCACGACCGGCAAGGTCATGACGATGGAGTGGATCGACGGGATCAAGATCTCCGACCGCGACGGCCTGATCGCGGCGGGTCATGACGTGAAGGAACTGGCTGCGCGGCTGGTCAACGCCTTCCTGCGGCAGGCGATCGCCGAAGGTTTCTTCCACGCCGACATGCATCAGGGGAACCTGTTCGTCACCGGCAATGGCGACATCGTGGCGATCGACTTCGGCATCATGGGGCGGATCGACCGGCGGGCCCGCATGTGGCTGGCGGAGATCCTCTACGGCCTGATCACCGGCAACTACAAGCGGGTGGCAGAGATCCATTTCGAGGCGCAATATGTGCCCGGCCACCATAATGTTGAGGAGTTCGCTACCGCCCTGCGCGCCGTCGGCGAGCCGATGCGCGGCAAGCCGGTGCGCGAGCTTTCGGTCGGGGGCATGCTGGACGGGCTGTTCGCCATCACCCGTGATTTCGACATGCAGACGCAGCCGCACCTGCTGCTGCTGCAAAAGACGATGGTGATGGTGGAAGGCGTGGCAACCGCGCTCGATCCCGACATCAACCTGTGGGAAACGAGCGGCCCTTATGTGAAGGAGTGGTTGCGCGCGGAACTGGGACCGGAGGCCAAGGCGGCCGATGCGCTGATCGAAAATTGGCGGACGCTTCAGCGGCTGCCGGGCCTTGTGCGCCGGATCGAGGAAGCATTCCCGGAGAAGGGCGGCGCGCCGCCGCCGCCGCCGCTGACCGAAGTCAGGCTGATCCGCATCGGCGGCGGGTGGCGCTATGCCGCCGTGGCGGGGATCGCCGCGGTGACTGGAGCGGTCGTTACGGCCCTGCTACATCTGCAGCTATGACTCAGCGCCGCATTCTCCTGATCGTCGCCGGTGGCATTGCCGCCTACAAGTCGCTGGAGCTGGTGCGGCTGCTCAGGAAGCGCGGCATCGCGGTGCGCGCGGTGTTGACCGATAGCGCGACCAATTTCGTGACGCCGCTGTCCCTGGGCGTGCTGACCGAGGATCATGTCTATGGCGACATGTTCGACCTGAAGGAAGAGCGGGAGATCGGGCATATCCAGCTCAGCCGACAGGCGGACCTGGTGGTGGTCGCGCCCGCGACGGCGAACATTCTTGCGAAGATGGCGAATGGCATTGCCGATGATTTGGCAACGACGCTGCTGCTGGCGACGGACAAGCCGGTGCTGGCGGTGCCTGCGATGAATGTGCGCATGTGGCATCATCCGGCAACGCAACGGAACCTGGCGCGCCTGCATGCCGATGGCGTCCACCTGATGGAACCCGATAGCGGCGAGATGGCTTGCGGCGAGTTCGGCAAGGGGCGTCTGCCTGAACCCGAAGCGATCGTCGCGGAGGTTGAGCGGTTGCTTGAACGTCCGGCGATGAAAGACCCGCTTGCCGGGCAGCCGGATTTCGAAGGGGCCGAACTGCCGCTCAAGGGACGCCATATCCTGATCACCGCCGGGCCGACGCATGAGCCGATCGATCCGGTGCGCTACATCGCCAATCGTTCTTCGGGGAAGCAGGGCTTTGCCATCGCGGCGGCGGCGGCGCGGGCTGGCGCGCGCGTGACGCTGGTGGCCGGGCCGGTGCATTTGCCGACGCCTGCGGGCGTGGACCGCATCGATGTGGAAACGGCACGGGACATGCTGGCTGCGGTCGAAGGCGCGCTGCCCGCCGACGCGGCGATCATGGTTGCGGCGGTTGCCGACTGGCGCACGGCGGATGCTTCCGGGCAAAAGCTCAAGAAGGATGGATCGGGCAAGCCTGCCCCGCTCGCGCTGGTGGAGAATCCAGACATTCTTGGCACTCTGGGCAAGCATGCGCAGCGCCCTGCCCTGCTGATCGGTTTCGCCGCCGAGACCGAGAAGGTCGCGGAATATGCGCAGGCCAAGCTGGCACGCAAGGGCGCGGACTGGATCATCGCCAATGACGTATCGGGTGACGTCATGGGCGGCGACAGCAACAGCGTGCATATCGTCACGGCGGACGGCATCGAAAGTTGGGAACAGCTGCCCAAGGATGCCGTCGCCACTCGCATCATCGAAAAGGTCGCTCATGCCCTCCCCCCTCTCCCCCATTGAAATCCGCCTGAAGCGCCTGCCCCATGGCGAGGGCTTGCCGGTGCCCGCCTATGCGACCGAACATGCGGCGGGCATGGACGTCGTGTCTGCCGAGGATGTGATCATCGTGCCAGGTGGGCGGCATGCGGTGGCGACGGGCTTCGCGATGGCGATCCCCGATGGCTATGAGGTGCAGGTGCGGCCAAGGTCGGGCCTGGCGCTAAAGCATGGGATCAGCCTGCCCAACACGCCCGGCACGATCGATGCGGATTATCGCGGCGAATTGAAGGTCATCCTCATCAACCTGGGCACCGAGCCGTTCGTCATCTCGCGGGGTGACCGCATCGCGCAACTGGTGGCGGCTCCGGTGCAGCTGGCGCGCTTTGCCGAGGTCGAGGAACTGGACGAGACGGTCAGGGGTTCGGGTGGTTTCGGATCGACGGGAGTGAGTAGCTCATGACCTTTTCCGACGAGCAGCTGGAACGCTACGCCCGCCATATCGTCCTGAAGGAAATTGGTGGGGCGGGTCAGGCGCGGCTGCTGTCGGCCGATGTCGCGGTGATCGGTGCGGGCGGCATCGGCAGCCCCGCGATCCTCTATCTCGCGGCGGCGGGCGTCGGCACGATCCGGGTTATCGATGACGACCATGTCGCGCTTTCCAATTTGCAGCGGCAGGTGCTGTTCGGCACCGGCGACGTTGGCGCCCCGAAGGCCGAGGCCGCGATGGCGGCGGTGGCCAGGCTCAATCCCGATGTGAAGCTGATCCCCATCAATGCGCGGATCGATGCGGATAATGCCGCCCTCATGCTGCGCGATGCGGATGTCGTTCTGGACGGATGCGACAGCTTCGCGACGCGGCTAGCGGTGGCGGATTGCGCGCAGCGGCTGCGCATCCCGCTCGTGTCGGCCGCGGTCGGGCCGTTCGAGGGGCAGCTTGCGACCTATCGCGGCTGGGAAGGCGACCAGCCCTGCTATCGCTGCCTGGTCGGCGATCCGCAGGATGCGCCAGAGCGGAACTGCTCCGAGACGGGCGTGATCGGCGCGCTCACCGGCGTGATGGGGAGCCTCGCCGCGCTGGAAGTCATCCGCGCTCTCGTTCCGTTCGGCGCGGACATGGCGGGCAAGCTGCTGCTCGCCGACCTGCTTTCCATGCGGTTCCGCACGGTCAGCGTCGCCAAGGACCCCGGCTGCAAGGCGTGCGCCGCTGAACTATGCGCGAACTGAGGATCGTCGTCGCCACCGCTGACGCAGAGCGGCTGCGCGGCGCGCTGGTGCTGGCCAGCGCGCAGGCGGCGCTGGGGGGAGCGGCCAGCATATTCCTGCAATTGGATGCGGTGGCGCTGCTGCGGCACCCGATTACAGCTGCGGGGGACGCGGCACATGTAGCGGCTGGCCTGCCCCGGCTGGGAACGCTGATAGAGGAGGCCGTTGCGTTGGGAGTGACTATCCTCGCGTGCCAGAGCGGCCTCATGCTGGCGGGCATGACCGCGGACATGCTCCCGCCGGAGGTGGAAGCAGGCGGCCCCGTCTCCTTTCTGCAGGAGACCAGCGATGAGGCCCGCCTGCTCTTGGCATGAGCTTTCACCACAGCCCCTTCTATTGACAGACGGGGCCGCCCATTTATGGGGAAAGCGCGGCTTTTTGCGCTGCTTGCCTCCACTCACAGAAAGACCTGTCCCTTGTCCGCCATGCTCAAGATCACCCTGCCCGATGGTTCCGTGCGTGAAGTCGCGCCCGGCACTACTCCGGCGGATATTGCGGCGGCGATCGGCCCTGGTCTGGCCAAGGCGGCGATCGCGGCGCGGGTGGATGGTGAACTGCGCGATATCATGCGCCCGCTGGAGCAGGATTCGCAGCTCGCTTTGGTGACGAGCAAAGACGAAGCTGACGCACTGGAACTGGCGCGGCATGACTTCGCGCATCTTTTGGCGGAGGCCGTGCAGGCGCTGTTCCCAGGGACGCAGATCACCTTCGGCCCGGCGACGGACGATGGCTTCTACTATGATTTCGCACCGAAGGACCGGCCCTTCACGGAAGAGGACCTGCCTGCGATCGAAGCGAAGATGCGGGAGTTGATCGCGGCCAACAAGCCTCTTCGCCGCGAGGTGTGGACGCGCGAAGACCTGATAGCGCGCTGGAAGACGGAAGGCGAGACGTTCAAGGCGGAATGGGCGGCAGAGCTTCCTGAGGGGGAGGAGCTGACCGTCTACTGGTCGGGTGGCGACTGGCTCGACATGTGCCGCGGGCCGCATCTGGCTTCGACCGGCAAGCTCGATCCCAACGCCTTCAAGCTGACGCGTGTGTCGGGCGCCTATTGGCGCGGCGATCAGAAGAATGCGATGCTCTCGCGCATCTACGGCACCGGCTGGCTGAACAAGAAGCAGCTCGACGCGCACCTGACGCGGCTTGAAGAAGCCGCGAAGCGCGACCACCGCAAGCTGGGCGCGGAGATGGACCTGTTCCACCTTCAGCAGGAAGCGCATGGCTCCGTCTTTTGGCATCCCAAGGGCTATCTGATCTGGCGGGAGCTGGAAGCCTATATGCGCCGTGCCATCGATGCAGGTGGCTATCGCGAGGTCAAGACGCCGCAGGTGATGGACGCGCGCCAATGGGAGCAGTCCGGCCATTGGGGCAAATATCGCGAAAATATGTTCGTCATCCCCGACGAAGTGCCGAACGTCGAGGATGAAGGGCCGCTGGTGTCGGACGATGCCGACTGGATGGCATTAAAGCCCATGAACTGCCCGGCGCATGTCCTGATATTCCGCCAGGGGATCAAGAGCTATCGCGACCTGCCGCTGCGCTTTTACGAGAATGGTTGCTGCCATCGGAACGAGCCGCATGGCGCGCTGCATGGGCTTATGCGCGTGCGGCAATTCACGCAGGATGATGCGCATATCTTCTGCCGGGAAGACCAGATCGTGGCGGAGGTGCAGGCTTTTTGTGAGCTGGCCGACCGGATCTACAAGGATTTCGGCTTCACCTACTCGATCAAGCTGGCGCTGCGCCCCGACAAGCGCTTCGGCACTGAAGAGATGTGGGACAAGGCCGAGGAGGAACTGCGCAACGCCGTTGCCGCCGCTGGCCTCAACACGCCGGAATATGGCTGGGAGGAATTGCCGGGCGAAGGTGCCTTCTACGCGCCGAAGCTGGAATGGCATCTGACCGACGCGATCGGGCGGACATGGCAGGTGGGCACGATCCAGTCGGACCGGGTTCTGCCGGAGCGACTCGACGCATCCTATGTGGGCGAAGATGGCGAACGGCACCGGCCGGTGATGCTCCACAGGGCGATTTTCGGGTCCTATGAGCGCTTCATCGGCATATTGATCGAACATTATGCGGGCAAATTCCCGCTCTGGCTCGCACCGGTGCAGGCGGTGGTCGCGACCATCGTTTCGGATGCGGACGACTATGCGAACGAGGTGGTGGAGAAGCTTCGGGCGGCGGGAATTCGCGCGGAAGTCGACGTCCGCAACGAGAAGATCAACTATAAGGTTCGCGAACATAGCCTTGCCAAAGTCCCGAATTTGCTGGTTGTCGGCCGCCGCGAAGCCGATGAAGGCACGGTGGCGTTGCGCGAGCTGGGCAAGGAAGGGCAAAGCGTCCTTGCCGTCGATGATGTCATCGCGCGCCTTGCAAAGGACGCACTGGCTCCCGATATGCAGTGAGGCGGCAATGCCACACGGGGCCGGTGAATCCGCAACTGCGGACTTGCCGCCCCTTTCGGCTTTGCGCTAAAGACCCCGCCAGATTCTTGAAGTTTCCATAGGAGAAGCCGCTATACGTCCCCCAATGATGCGCCGCCCGATGGCGCCGCCGCCTAAGTCCGGTCCCCGTTACAATGAGTTCATCACCGTGCCCAAGGTGCGCGTGATCGACGACGAAGGCGAAAATCTGGGCGTGATGTATACGCAGGAGGCTATCGAGCGCGCCTATGAGATCGGGCTGGACCTGGTCGAAGTGTCGCCGACCGCCGATCCGCCGGTTTGCAAGTTCCTAGACATCGGCAAGTACAAGTACGAGGCCCAGAAAAAGGCGAATATCGCCCGCAAGACCCAGAAGACGCAGGAACTCAAAGAGATCAAGATGCGTCCGAACATCGACGATCATGACTATGATACGAAGATGAAGAAGGTCCATGATTTCATCGGCGACGGCGACAAGGTGAAGATCACCCTGCGCTTTCGCGGCCGCGAATTGTCGCACCAGCAGCTCGGCATGCAGCTGCTCCAGCGCGTGGCGGAAAATGTCGGCGAGATCGCGAAGGTCGAAGCCTATCCGCGCATGGAAGGCCGCCAGATGCTGATGGTGCTGGCGCCGAAATAAGGCTTGCCGCTTTGGCAGATGCAATTGGGCGGGGTTTGGGTTCAGGCTCCGCCCATTTTGTTATGGAAACGCCGGGGCGCGGAGCGTGAAGCAGTTGCAGGGACGCGAGCTCGATGAGGGTCGACAGCGAGCTTCGGCTGGTTCATGCATCAGGCGCGGCAAAGATAAGCCGTGGTCTTGTGAAGCTTTTCCGACCCATCGGCTCGGTGAGTTTCAGCTTTTATGCGAAGCGTTTTCCGGACGGACCGGCAAGTCCAGTTGGTGCGGGCCGCTCGAAATGGCAGAGAGGGTGAATATGTTCAGCCACATCATGGTGGGCGCCAACGACATTCAGGAATCCAAGCAATTTTACGACGCGACGCTGGGCGCACTGGGCGTCCCGCCGGGTTTCATCGACGACAAGGGCCGCGTCTTTTACATGACGCAAAGCGGCGTGTTCGCGATTTCCAAGCCGCTGAACGGTGAGCCGGCAAGTGCTGCAAACGGGGGCACCATCGGCTTTTCCGTTTCTTCGCCCGAGCAGGCCGACGCATGGCATGCGGCGGGCATCGCGGCAGGCGGCGCGACCTGCGAAGATCCGCCCGGCGTTCGTGACGGTGGCATGGGGAAGCTGTACCTCGCCTATCTGCGCGACCCGGCGGGCAACAAGCTGTGCGCGCTGCACCAGATGTCGGCCTGAGCTAGGCTGGGTTTTCAGGAGCGCGACCATAGCGCTCCTGAATTTTCGCGTTTCAGGTCAGTTTGGAACGACCAGATATTTTTCGCCAGTGCGCCGGGCATTGTAGGTGAGCACCGCATCGCGGCTGAGCGCTTCGGACAGTGAAATATGGCCCTTATAGTGGCTGGCGAAGGTGGTCGTGATATTGTCCATCACGCGCTGCTTCATCCGTTCGATCGTTTCCGGCCCGGCGCTTTGCAGGAAGGGGAAGAGCAGCCAGCCACCGACAGACCAGCCAAAGCCGAAGCTCCGCGTCAGGATGGTGGGCGAAAGGTCGAGTGCGCCGTAAATATAGGCTTGTTTAGGACTGTCAGAGCCATAGCGGCTGTACGGGGCGTCCTTGCTGGCAACCTGTTCCATGGCGTGCAGGATCTGGCTGACGAGATGGCCGCCACCGATCGCGTCGAAGGCGATGGTCGCGCCAGTTGCGGCGACGGCGGCTTCCAGTTGAGCGGCGAACCCTTCTTCCGAACTGTTGAGCACATGTTCGGCGCCGATATCCTTGAGGATAGCCACTTGAGCATCGTTGCGCACGATGTTCACCAGCGGAATGCCATCTTCCTGGGCGATGCGCACCAGCATCTGGCCAAGGTTGGAGGCCGCGGCGGTATGAACGATCGCCGTGTGCCCTTCCCGCTTCATCGTTTCGACAAAGCCCAGCGCGGTCATGGGATTGACGAAGGCGGACGCGCCCTGCTCCGCCGTCACGTCGTCGGGCAAGACCATGCAGGCGCGGGCATTCACGGTGCGATATTGCGCGAACATGCTGCCGCTGATCAGGGCGACGCGCTTGCCCAGCAGGGCCTGTGCTTCGGGCGAATCGCCAGCGGCGATGACGGTGCCGGCGCCTTCATTGCCGATCGTCATTGGCTGACCGACCCGCCCTGCAAGCGCGCGGCGCGCGGCGTCGGGCATGCGTGCGACGATGCGGCCTTCGCTATATGCGGCGTTTTCCAGGTCGGCAGACGCGAAGAGCAGCGCGAGGTCGGACGGGTTGATGGGCGCGGCCTCGACACGGACCAGCACTTCGTCCGCCTGCGGAGGTGGGAGCCTCTCCTCGGCAAGTTCCACGATCAAGCGACCATCCGCATCCAAGGTCGACAGGAGTTTCAGGCCTTGGATCTCGGTCATGTCGCTTTCCTTTCTCAGGCTGAAGGGCGGGCGCTGTAGAGGCTGGGGTACATCGCCTTGAACGCGGCGAGCTTGGGCATGTCCCACCGTTTGATATAAGGATGCCGCGGGTTGCGGGTCAGGAAATCCTGGTGATAGGCGTCAGCGGACTGGAAGCCGGTGAACCGTTCCACCTTCGTCACGATCGGGTCGCGCCACAGGCCTGCCTTGCCCAATTGCGCGAGATAGGCGCGGGCCGCCTTGTCCTGGCCGGGCGTCAGCGGAAAGAGCGCGCTGCGATATTGGGTGCCGCGATCGGGGCCCTGATAATTGAGCGTGGTGGGATCGGCGATGACCGAGAAGAAGACGCGCAGCAAGGTGCCGTAGCTCACCTGACGCGGATCATAGGTGACGCGGACGGCTTCGGCGAACCCTGTGTCGCCCTGGCTGACGCGGTCATAATCGACCTTGAGTTTGGCAGGGCCACCGGCGAACCCGGAGGTGACGAGGCGCACCCCCTTGATGTGGGAGAAGACGCCCTCCACGCCCCAGAAGCAGCCGCCAGCGAAGACAGCGGTTTCGAGCCTGCGCGTCGCTGGAGCGTCTATCGCGGGCGCGGGAGCGAACACCGGGCGCTCGGCGCGCAGGGGAGAGGCAACGGCGATGGCCGCCGAGAAGACGAGGAGAAAGGCGTTAACGCGCCGCATGTTCGGTCGCCTGCGGAGCGCTTTCGGGCGCGGCCATGGCGGGGGTGGTCAGCGCAGGAGGCTCGGCTACGTGAAAGGCGAACAGGCCAGCGGAGCCGATTGCGAAGCCGCCGAGGAATCGCAGGAAGAGGTCCGACTTCAGGAATGTCAGCATGGCTTTCTTCCTTTCTATCTTTGCCTGGGCGGAGGGGGATAGCAGCAGGCGGGTTAGCCTTTGGTGAACAAGGTCGACCAATCAGTTTCGAGTTGAAACGCGATATAGGCGGCCGGGTTCTGGCTGCAAGAGACTGTTTCGGACGCAGGTCCGATTTTTTCAAAAAAGAGAACGGTCCCTCCCCATGTTTGGAATGGGGAGGGATGATCAGCTTACTTGAGTGCGGCGCAGGCTTCCTGGATGCGCTTGCATGCTTTGGCCAGCACCTCTTCCGACGTCGCATAGCTGATGCGGAAGGCGGGCGAGAGGCCGAAGGCGGCGCCGTGAACCGCAGCCACGCGCGCTTCGTCGAGGAAATAGCCGATCAGCGTTTCGTCGCTGTCGATCAGCTGGCCCTTGGGCGTGGTCTTGCCGATCACGCCGCTGGCGTCGGGATAGACGTAGAAAGCGCCTTCGGGCGTCGGGCAGTCGAGACCCGGCGCGTCGTTCAGCATCGACACGACCATGTCCCGGCGCTTCTTGAAGGCGGCGTTGCGCTCTTCCAGGAAGTCCTGATCGCCGGTCAGCGCGGCGACGGCGGCCGCCTGGCTGATCGAGCAGGGGTTCGACGTGGACTGTGACTGGAGCTTGCCCATAGCCTTGATGATCCATTCGGGACCACCGGCGAAACCGATGCGCCAGCCGGTCATCGAGAAGGCCTTGGAACAGCCGTTCACCGTCAGGGTGCGCTCATAGAGGTCAGGGCAGACCTGCGCGATGGTCGCGAAGGGGGTCGGCGCGTACCAGACATGCTCATACATGTCGTCCGTCATGATCAAGACGTGCGGATGGCGACGCAGCACTTCGCCCAGATCCTTTAGCTCGCTAGCCGAATAGGCCGCACCCGAAGGGTTGGACGGCGAGTTCAGGATCAGCCACTTGGTGCGCGGGGTGATCGCGGCGTCCAGCTGCGCGGCGGTGATCTTGTAGCCCTGGCTCGCGGGGCCTTCGACGAACACGGGGGTGCCGCCCGCGAAGTTCACGATGTCAGGATAGCTTACCCAATAGGGCGCGGGGATGATGACCTCATCGCCCACATCGACGGTCGCGACCAGCGCGTTGAACAGGGTGTGCTTGCCGCCCGAGTTCACGCTGATCTGGCTGCGCTTATAGTCAAGGCCATTGTCGCGCTTGAACTTGAAGGCAACGGCGTCCTTGAGGTCGGCGGTGCCATCGACGTCGGTATAGCGGGTCAGGTTCTTGCGGATGGCGGCGATGCCCGCTTCCTTGACGAAGTCGGGCGTGTCGAAATCGGGTTCGCCCGCCGAGAGACCAATGACATCGACGCCATCGGCTTTAAGGGCATTCACGCGCGCGCTCATCGCCAGGGTGGCGGAGGGCTGGATGCGACCGAGGGCAGCGGAAGTCTGGCTCATCGTGACACTCTTTCTGATGGATAGTGAATCCGCCCGGGCGGACGCGAGGCTCCTTAGTGCGCTATCACGCGGTGGGCAACCGCCAGTTGGGATGGGGTGGCTTCATCCTCTTCGTCATACCAGCGAAAGCTGGAATCTGGCGAGGGGCCGTAAACCTAACCTGAGATCCCAGCTTTCGCTGAGATGACGGCGTTATTTGACCAGCGACGCGGCGACCATGCCTCTGGCGGCGTTGCCGATGAAGAAGCCGTGGGCAAGGTCGCTGGGGCGCAGGTCGTGTTCGATCGCTTCGCCCATTTCGATGAGGCTACGGCGCAGGACGCCGGGGAGCAGTCCGCGCGAAAGCGGCGGCGTCACCAGCTTGTCGCCCCGTTCGACGAAGATCGAGGAGAAGCAGCCTTCGGTAAGGAAGCCATCCTCGTCCGTCATCAGCACTTCATAGGTGCCCCCCCGCTTCAGCGCATCGCGGTAGACGCTGCGATCCGTCGTCTTGTGGATCAGGCGCAGGTCGTTGGAGGAGCTCTGGCGGGGAACGATAGCCACATGCATGATGGCCTGTGGCCAAGTGCGATGTTCGCGCACCTCTATCGCGATCGAGCCGCGCCGCGAGACAAGGAGGCGAAGGCGGCTGCGTTCGCGCAGGCGAAAGGTCGCGGCCTGCAATTCGTTGCGGACTTCATGGCGGTCGAAGCTGAAATCAAGCGCCTCAGCGCTTTCCTTCAATCGTTCCAAGTGCAACTCCAGCAGCCTGATGCCCTCGACGGGATCGAAAGCCATGGTTTCGAGCAGATCAAACCGTCCGTCAGCCAATGACATCGAAACTATTCAAGCCCCCTATTGTGCTGCGGTCGTGAGGAAGCGCCCCTTGGCCAGACATTCCGCCCACTCGGATACCGCATCCGAGTCCGCGACGATGCCCGAACCCAATCCCAGGCGCCCTTCCCTGCTGCCTTCTTCAACCCAAATCGTGCGAATGGCAACATTGAAGGCGGCATCTCCATTGGGATCGATCCAGCCCATGGTGCCTGTGTAGATGTCGCGGGGATAGGCCTCCACCGCGTCAATGATCTCCATCGCCCGCACCTTGGGCGCCCCGGTGATCGACCCGCACGGGAAGAGGACGCGCAATATGTCGATCGGTGACAGGCCGGGCAGCATCCGGGCGCGGATGGTCGAGACCATCTGGTGGACGGTCGGATAGGTTTCGACATGAAAGAGGTCGGGCACCGTCACCGTGCCCGCGCGCGACACGCGGGACAGATCATTGCGTAGCAAGTCGACGATCATGAGATTTTCGGCGCGCTGCTTGGCATCCTGCTCCAATTCGCGCGCCAGCGCCGCGTCGGCCAACGGATCGACCGCGCGGCGGGCGGTGCCCTTCATGGGCCGCGCGGTCAGCTGCCCGCGCACATTGGTGAAGAAGAGTTCGGGCGAAAAGGAGAGGATATTATGCGCGCCGGTGCGGATGATACCGCCATAGCCGGCGCGCTGGCGCGGGCGGATAGCAGCGTAAAGCGCCATGATGTCGCCGGTGAAGCGGGTGGAGCAAGGGAAAGTCAGATTGGCCTGATAGATGTCGCCTGCGCGGATATAATCCTGAACCCGGGCGAAGGCAGCGTGGTAGGTCTTCTCGTCCAGCAGGGGACGGGGCGCTTCGACCGTGGCGGTAGCAGGATCGGGAAGCAGGTGCGGCATCAGTGCCGGGTCGATCAAGCGGTGACCTTCGAACAGGCCGAACCAGAGCAGCGGCATGCCCGGTTTGCGATCCCCTTGCCCAGCAGCCAGGGCAAGCAGCCGGTCCTCCAAGACAAGGCCGGCCTCATAGCTCATATAGCCTGCCGCGTGCATGCCCAGTTCCGCCGCTTCTGCAAGGCGATCAAGCGCAGGCTGCACTTCCTCTAGGCTGTTCGCGCAAATGACTTCCACAGGGTCGCGATAGAGGCGCGCAGGCGCGGGATTGCGCTCTCGCGCATCGTCGAACAGGACAAAGGCTTCGGAAGAACCCGGCAATCGCATCCGCGCCGTCTTAACAGCCTTTTGGCCGGGAGGAAGGGCGGCGGATGTTTAAAGCCTTGTTGCGTGGACCGGCCCTCAGCCATAGGGACGGCGTATGAGCGACAATCCTTCTACCGATGTGGCGGTCCGCCCGCTCAGGTCCGCAGTGCTGAGGGGGCTGAAGGGGCGCTGTCCTGCTTGTGGCGAAGGCGCGATGTTCGCGCGGTTCCTGAAGCCAAGTGCGGCGTGCAGTGCGTGCGGGCAGGCCTGGAATGTGTCACAGGCCGATGACTTTCCGGCCTATATCGTGATCCTGCTGCTGGGGCACATATTGGTGCCATTGATGATTGAGGTGAATAGCGCGCTCGCCATTCCGCTGGGAATGCAGGCGCTGCTGTGGCCGGGGCTGGCGATGGTGCTGGCAGGAGTAATGATCCAACCGGTCAAGGGAGCGGTGATCGCGTTTCAATGGGCGCGGCGGATGGATGGGTTTGCTGGTTAAATCAGCGCCCGCCGGGTTCCGGGCTGGTTTGTTCACGCGGAGATGCGGGATTCCTGTGTTGGAGCAGGACCCATCCGGGCCTCCACTCTTCACCATCTCGCCTATTTATGTGGAAATCCCAGTCCCGTTCGGGCTGAGCTTGTCGAAGCCCTTTTCTTCTAAGAGGAAGAGAGCCCTTCGACAGGCTCAGGGCGAACGGTGGGAACGCGCGGCCTGGCATCACGAGACCCCAGCCTGCGCTGGGGTGACGGCTATCTGTTGAGGTCCGGTTGCGCTGAGTCGGCGAGAATCCGATCAGTCGGGCTTGCGCAGGAAGTTGCGTTCCATGGCTTCGCGCAGGCTGGCGTCGATGATGCGGCGGCCTTCGGAGCCATGGGTGACGACGGTGGTGTCGCAGGTGGCGACGCAGACGCCCTTCTGGAATGCGGCGGAGCTGACGGTCCAGCTGGTGCGGCCGATATGGCCGATGCCGCAATGGACTTCGAACGGATAAGGGAAGTGCGATTCTTCGACGAAGTTCAGCGACACGGCGGCGACCAGCCAGCGGACGCCCTGCTCCTGCGGATGGCGGCCGAGATGATGGTGGAAGCGGATGCGGGCGGTTTCGAAGATACCCGAGATAGCCACATTGTTGATGTGGCCCATCGTGTCGATATCCTGGAAGCGCGTGTCCATGCTGGTGATGAAGCTGTATGCTTCCGGGCTCAGCCGCCAGGATTCGGGTTTTGCCATGTCCTGCTTTCCGATGGTTGTCCTTTAAGGCTCTTAAGCTTCATGGGCGCGGATTCAATCGCCTGGACAAAATTGGCGTCACTGCGACCTTTTTGACACAGCCGATGTTTGTGGCGGCGCAACAGAGGCTCGCGCGGCCCAGCGATGGACTTTTGCCCCCCATTTCTGCCAAAGCCGGTGAATGATCGACCAGCCGCAGAATGTTCGTATCGAAGATGGCGTTTTCCTGGGCTTCGTGCTGCTGGTGTCGGTGGCGTTCGCCTTGGTGATCGAACCATTTTTCGCGGCGATCCTGTGGGGCGTGATCGCGGCCATATTGTTCGCGCCGATCAACCAGAACCTGTTGCGGCAGATGCCGGGTCGCCCGAACAGCGCCGCCAGTCTTACCCTGTTGCTGATCGTCGCGGTCGTCATCCTGCCGGCGATCGTCCTTGGCGTGGCGCTGGTGCAGGAAGCAACGCTCTTCTACGCCAAGGTGCAGTCCGGGCAGATCAACATTCCCGCGATGTTCAATGCGTTTCAGGCCAGCCTGCCCGACTGGGCATCGGCACTGCTGGAGCGGGTCGGCATCACCAATTTCGCGACCGTGCGAACCATGTTGGGCGAAGGAATCGCCAACAGCTTTCAGTCCGTCGCGGCTCAGGTCTTCCAGATCGGGCAGAGTGCGTTCAGCTTTTTCGTGGCCTTGAGCGTCTCGCTTTACCTCACCTTCTTCCTGTTGCGTGACGGGTCCGCGCTGGCGGCGCGGCTTGATCGGGCGGCACCGCTGCGCACCACGCACAGGCGGGCGTTGATGGAGCAATTCGTGATCGTCATTCGCGCGACGATCAAGGGCAGCGTCGTCGTGGCCATCGTCCAGGGCATGATCGGCGGTATCGTGTTCTGGATGCTGGGCATACAGGGGCCGCTGCTGTGGGGCGTGCTGATGGGCTGTTTCTCGCTGATCCCGGCGGTGGGCACGGGGCTCGTCTGGGTGCCGGTCGCGCTATACCTGCTGGCGACCGGCGCCGTGGCGAAGGCAATCATCCTCGTCGCCTGCGGCCTGTTCGTCATCGGCTTGGTTGATAATCTGTTGCGGCCGATATTGGTCGGGCGGGATACGCGCATCCCCGACTATGTGGTGCTGATCACCACCTTGGGCGGCATCGACATGTTCGGGTTCAACGGCATCGTGATCGGGCCGGTGATCGCGGCGCTGTTCATCGCGACATGGAACATCGTCACGCGTATGCGGACCGGGAATGGCCTTGAAGGACCACTGACCCAGGAAGAGGCGCGGCCCGTCACGCCCGAATTCTAAAAAGGGCCGCGCTGTTTCCCGTCAGGGTGCTCCGGCAGCGGTGCTGAACTTCTTGTCGAGAGCGGTGACCTGCTCGCGATGATGCTCGATCAGTTTGACGGTCGATTGGGCCAGTTTCTTGAGCGCGGGATAGTCGCCGCGGTTGGCGTAGCTGCCGTGCAGGTTGAACGCTTCCTGATGCGCGGCGGATTGCTGGCCCACATATTGGGCATCGAACTCGGCGTCGCTTGCGCCCTTCAGGTTCGAAAGCATCGCCTGGCGGCGCGCATCCATATGGGCAGGTATCGCGATATTGACCGGGTTATCGGCGACGAACTGCTTGAGCGCGGCGCTCGTCTTCTTGTGATCGTCGATCATCATCCTGGCGAAGGCCTTCACCTCCGGCGCCTTCGCGCGAACGAGGGCCATTTCGCTGGCCTCGATCTCATACATGTCGCTGATCGCGGCTTGTGGGATGTAGAAGGTGGTGGTGACCGCGTCATTGGGGCTGGAGACCCCTTCGGGCTTAGGCCCCTCATACTGTTTGGCGACGGTGGCGGAGCCATTGGCGACTTGGGTGTCTCCGGCGACGCCGCTCGTCTGGTCGCAGGCGGCAAGGAGGAGAAGGGCCGCGCTCCCCAGCAACAGCGATGCGGGGCGGATCATGGCTGCGTCCCCTGCCCGCCCGTGCCCGGCGCGCCGATGCCCGGCATAGTGTTCGAAGCGCCGCTCTCGTTCGCGGCGTTGATCGCATCCTGCTGGTCCGTGCCGCCTGGTACGCGGCCGCTCTCATTCTGGGCGGCGGGGCTGCATGCGGACAGGAAAAGCCCGGCGCATATAGTCAGGGAAAAGGGCAAATGATCGTGACGAAACGACATGCTGCTCTCCAGAAAATAGGGAACAGCAAGAACGTCGGCCTGGCATGACAGGTCGCAGGGGCAGCGCCAACCTACATTAGCGCGCCGCTGCTTTTGGTTCCCGCGCCACCTTCAAGAGGTTACATTGTCGGCAATGTCTTCGGCCAGGCGGTCGAGTTCGGCCGGCTGCCTTTTCTGGGCAACAAGGGCATAGGCCAGTTCCCCCTCCTGCCAATAGGCGACCGTCTTGCCGTCGCGGGTCAGCACCGCCGGTTTGGCGGGCGCGACATCATCGTCTCGGACGGCGAAGAGAGAGACGGGACGGCTGGCCTTGTCGCTGATCGTCATCTGGAGGCTGGGGCCGCTGTCGGAGGGAAAAAGCTGCACATCGGTGACGCGCCATCCATGAGGCAGCACGGGCAAGGCGATCCGAGCGGATGATCCCACCTCACCGACGTTGAACACCGTCGGCGGTGAACGGCGCAGGGCCGCCCGCATTTCCGCGACTTCATGGGACTGCAAAGCTTCCTGTATGAAATATTCTTCCGCCTCGACCCGCTCGACGGGCAAGCCCTTTCCAACGAAAAACCAGCCGCCACCAATGACCAGCATGATAGCGGCAGCGCGCGCCAGTCGGCTTGCGCTAAATCGGCGTTTGGGCGCGGCAACGGGCTGGCGCGATGACGGCGGCGTCACAGAAGCTCCGGGCTTCGATGCAGCCGCGTCCGGGCGACGGAATACCGCATCGAAATGCCCGCCCCCGTCGCCGGGGTTGATGCGGGTAAAGCCGTGACGCTCGAGCAGGCCGAAGACATCGCTTGCTTCATTGCCGTAGCGGCCGAGGTTGTGATCGTCGACCTCGACGATCGCGCCGCAGGTTTGCGGCAGGGCCAGGATCGGCTGCAATCCCTGCAGCACGGCATATTCAAATCCCTCCACATCGATCTTCACGGTGATGGATCGATCGCCGATCAGCTTCATCAGCCCCGGAAAGTCGCTGATTGCCAATGTCATGACCCGTTCGGCCGCTTCGACCGGCTCATGCGCGATGGAGAAACGGCCGGAATGGCCAACGGCGCTATTGTCGAGCAGGTCAGGGCGGGTGAGATCGGCCAGAGCCATGTTGAGCGGCAGCACATTGCCAAAGGCGTTCAGCCCGATGTTCCGCACCAATTTGGCAAAGGTGGAAAAACAGGGTTCGAAGGCGACGACGAGCCCGTCCGGACCCACGCGCTTGGCCGCCAGCAGGGTGAAGATACCGCAATTGGCCCCCACGTCGATGAAGCAGTCGCCCGGTCGAAGACGTTCCACCTCATTGGACACACGCACGCCGTAGCGTCCGGTCACGCCGAGCAGATGGGTGCGATCCCGCCCATCGAAGGCCAGGCAAACATCGCCGTAGCTCGACCGGACCGGAGTGCCGTTCAGCAGCTCAGCAAAAAACGACAAAAGCCGCCACTTCCCCCGGAAGTGTGGCAGCCGATGAACATAGAGGTTCAACAGCCAAGGGCGGCCCACCCTGAAACCCGGCATCAGCGCACCTCATTTCAACTTCGGTTACACGTTACGGCAAGGTCATTCTCCAGCAGCACACTTTTCCGGACTATTCCGTCCGTCATATCCTGCACGGCCTGCCTCATCTCGCGGCCATGGCATGCGGGCCCTTCGACGGCTGCCGCCCAGCCATCCAATGGCGCAAGTCCATTTGAAGAATGTCCTGCAGGAGCAGGATATCGTCCCGGTAAAAGTCCCGGAGCATCTGCTGCAGTTCGTCGGTCAAGGGCGGGTAGCGCACGGGCGCTGCCAGCGACGCGCGCAGTTTTGCCAAATGACGGTTGGCCCGAAGCGGATCGAGCATCGGGCGCATCGGCTGCAAGACACGGCGCAGTGGCAGCGGCAACATGGGGCTGGCGCTGTCATTCTTCCGGCTGGCAACCTCTTCGGGTGCGATATGCACCGGCACGCCGATGTGGGTGCACACGTCGGCTATGACCTGCTCCGGCATCTCCCGCACCGATTCGTAGAGGATCACCTGAATCTGATCGCGCTGGTAATGTTGCAGGAAGCGGCGCAGATGCGCGCCGTAAAGGCCGCCCGACAAAAAGCGGGATTGTTCGGGATTGGCGCCCTTCAGATATTTCGCCGGATCGCCACTGACCCAGCCACGGCGGAACAACATGCAATAGTCGGAGTAAGCCCGCTGCACGGGGTCGCGCAGCTGAACGATCAGCCGTGCGCTGGGGATCATGGCAGCCATGCGCTCCGCCGCTAATGGATGTGCCAGATAATCCGCCGACTTTTCCCCGATGATCCGGTCCGCCGGAGCAGCGTCGAAGAGCGAGGCATACCATGCCGGGCCACGATCATATTCCGAACTGAAATAATGCGGTTCCGCCCCGGGGAGCCATAATTGGGGGTGATTGCGGAGCTGATGGGCGATCCATGTGGTTGCACCCTTCATGGCGCCGATCACGACGAAGCTTGGCTGTCGATCAGTCATGACCTTGAGATAGGCGGGTTGCAGGCGCGAGGCAGTAGAGCATCGGTACGATCCGAATAGGGTTAGCGTCCCCTATCCCTTTGGGCAGAAATCGGCTCCCGATCCCTTTTTCTCACCCGAAAGGATGGGTGGAGCCGGGCCAGCTGGCCTCAAGTATAGGTGGCGAAATGGTGCGGCGCATTCTGGCAGCTTTATCCTATGGTTAGGCCTGCCGTCGCCGCCTGGAGCGCGGCCGTTCGGGAGCTAATGCGGGACCGCATGAAAATCATCGTTATCGCCAGCCTCGCCTATTCGCTGATCAACTTCCGTGGACGGCTGATCGCCGCGATGATCGGGAACGGACATGAGGTCGTCGTCTGCGCACCGGGCCGCGATCCTGAAATAGAGGAAAAGCTGGCGGCAATGGGCGCAACCTATCTGCCCATGCCGATGGCGCGCGCGGGCATGAACCCGTTCGCCGATCTTGGCACGCTGATATGGCTGATCCGCTGCTTCCGGGACAACCGGCCGGACGCGGTGCTCGCCTATACCCAAAAGCCGATCATCTATGGCGGCATCGCGAGCCGGTTTTTCCCATCGATCCGCTTCTACGCCATGGTGAGCGGCCTCGGCCATGTCTTCAGCGATGGCGAATCGCGCCTGCTGCCCCATGTGCGCCGCATCGTTTCGATCCTCTACCGGCAGGCCCTGGGCAAGGCGAAAGCGGTGTTCGTCTTCAACAGCGACGACCGCGGCGAGATGATGCGGCACAAGATACTGCGCCGGACGAACCGGGTGATCCAGGTGCCAGGGTCGGGCGTCGACCTTTCGCATTATGCACAGGCTCCGGTGCCGCCGGGGCCGCCTGTCTTCCTGATGATCGCCCGGCTGCTGCGGAACAAGGGTCTGATCGAATATGTCGAGGCGGCCAGGATCGTGCGGGCGCGCTTCCCGGATGCGCGGCTGCAATTGCTGGGGCCGCTCGATGAAAATCCGGCCGCCGTTTCGCGGGAGACGGTCGCGCAATGGCAGGACGAAGGCGTCATAGAATATCTGGGCGAAACGCGCGACGTCCGCCCCTATCTGGAGCAAGCCAGCATCTTCGTGCTGCCGAGCTGGTATCGGGAGGGCCTGCCGCGCACGATATTGGAAGCGATGGCCGTGGGCCGCGGCGTAATCACGACCGACATGCCGGGATGCCGGGAACCGATCAGGGAAGGACTGAACGGCTTCACCGTCGCACCGCGCGATGCAGGCGCCCTCGCCGATGCAATGATGCGGATATGCGCCCAGCCCGATCTGGCAGGCAGACTGGGCTCGGCCGCGCGCGAGACGGTCGAAGAGCGCTATTCGGTCGAGATGGTGAATGCACTGCTGCTTTCGACAATGGAGATGAACAAGGCCCCTGCCGAGCAGCCCCGTAGGGCGAGGGCCAGCGCGCCGATGCTCGCCGGGGAATCCTGATGGCCGTCAGGCGCCTGATCGACATGCTGGTGGCGGCCGCCGCCCTGCCGCTGGCGCTGCCCGTCATGGCTGTCATCGCCACCGCCATAAAGCTGACCGATGGCGATCCTGTGCTGTTCCGGCAGGTCCGCGTCACGAAGGGAAGACGGCGGTTCGAACTCATCAAGTTCCGGACGATGACAGACGCGCGCGATGCGCAAGGACATTTGCTGCCCGACAGGATGCGGATGACCCGGCTTGGCCGCTTTCTCCGCCGCTCGCGTATGGACGAACTGCCGCAGCTTTGGAATATCCTGACCGGCGCCATGAGCCTGATCGGGCCCCGCCCCTTGCTGCCTGCGACCATAGAGGAAGCCGGAGAAGCTGGGCGGCGGCGGTGCGAAGTCACCCCTGGCCTCACGGGTTGGGCGCAGGTCAACGGCAACGCCTTGCTCGGCGAGCAGGACAAGTTCGCGCTGGACCTCTGGTATATCGCGAACCGCTCTTTTCGGCTCGACCTCATAATCCTCATTCGCACAGCCGGCGTGGCCTTATGCGGCGAACGCTTCAACCCGTCATCGATCAGGAGGGCGCATGAAGGCCATAGTCGTCGGCGCGGTTGAAAGCACGCGGGTCGCCGTTACCTGCCTGGGCGCGTCCCGGCAGTGGGATCTGGCAGCGGTCTTCACGCTGCCATCGGATATGTCCCACCGTCATTCGGATTTCGTCGATCTTACGGGAGAGGCAGAAAAGGCGGGTGCGCGGATGGTGCGCACCGCCAATATCAATTCCGACGCCGCATTGCAGGCGATCCGCGATCTTGCGCCCGATTACATCTTCGTCATCGGCTGGTCGCAGATTTGCGGCGAAGAATTCCGGGCCACCGCGAAAAGAGGCGTGGTCGGCTATCACCCCGCGCCGCTGCCGCGTCTTCGGGGACGGGCCGTCATCCCTTGGACGATCCTGCTGGATGAACCGATTTCCGCCTCGTCGTTGTTCCTGATCGACGCGGGCGTCGATAGCGGGCCGCTGCTTGGCCAGCGCTATTTCCATCTGGCGCCCGACGAGACCGCCGCCACGCTCTACGCCAAGCATATGGCCGCGCTGGAGGCGATGCTGCCGCCCGTGCTGGAGGATATTGCAAGCGGATCGCCGACGCTCACGATCCAGGATGAACGATGCGCCACTTATGCCGCGCGCAGGCGGCCCGAAGATGCGCTGATCGACTGGTCAGCGCCGGGATCGGCCATCTGGCGTAGCGTCAGGGCCTGCGGTCATCCCTATCCGGGCGCATGGACGAGTTATGCGGGCGAGAAGATAGTCATCGAAGAGGCGGCGCTGGTGCCGCTGCGCCATCATGGCGCAGCCATGCCGGGACAGATTGTGGAGCGCTTGGACCAAGGCTTCATCGTGCGCTGCGGGGATGATCAGGGATTGCATGTGCTGCGCTGGCAGACAGCGCGGGAAGCGCCCCTGCCCAACCACGCCATATTGGGGCGGGCAAAGGCGGCATGACGATGATCGAGACCATTCAGCGCGCGATGGTGATCGCCCCTCATCCCGACGACGAAGTGCTCGGCTGCGGCGGGACGATCGCGCGGCTTGCCGCGACGGGCCGCCATGTCGAGGTGATCGTCGCGACACGGGGCAAGCCGCCGCGCTTCGATGCGGCGCAGGTGGAGCGGGTGCAGGCCGAGGCCAAGAGGGCCCATGCGGTGCTGGGCGTCGCGCGGACGCACATGCTGGATTTCGAAGCGGCGGCGCTGGATCGCGTTCCCCGCGCGGCGTTGAACGAGGGCATCGCCGCCCTCGTGGCGGAAAGCCGCCCCGACACGCTGTTCGTCCCCTTCCCCGCCGATCTGCATTTTGACCACGGCCTGATATTTGAAGCGGCGATGGTCGCGGCGCGTCCGGTGGGAACGCATTATCCCGCGCGCATCCTGGCTTATGAAACGGTATCGGAAACCAATTGGGCGGCGCCCTATCTGACGCCTGCCTTTCAGCCGCATGTCTTTGTCGACATCAGCGAGCATCTCGAGCGGAAGATCGAAGCCTTCGGCTGCTTTGAGTCGCAGGTCCGTCCTTTTCCCAACGAACGATCCTTCGAAACCCTGCGCGCATTGGCGCAGGTGCGCGGCAGTTGCGTCAGCCGACGGGCCGCCGAAGCCTTTGTCCTGATAAGAGAGGTAGCCTGACATGGACGCACCCGCGACTCGCCATGGAGGAGCATCGGCAAGCTTGGGCACGGATTGGGAAGGAGCAGAACGCAGCGGCCGGTCGCTGCGCATGATGCTGAGCTCCGCCGGGCGGCGGGTCGGGCTGATGCGGAGCTTTCGCGAAGCGGGGGCAGCGCTTGGCATAGACCTCATGATGTTCGCTTCGGACCTGAAGCCGGATTGGAGCCCCGCCTGCGTCGAGGCTGACAGAAGCTTCGCCGCGCCGCCTGCGGAGAGCGAAGGGTTCATCCCGGCGATGCTGGATATATGCAGGCGTGAGCAGATCGAGCTGATCGTGCCGACGATCGACACCGAGCTGATCGCTTATGCGCATGCACGCGATGAGTTCGCCGCGATCAACTGCCATGTCGCGGTCTCCGATGCGGCGGTGGTGGAGATGGCGCGGGACAAGCTGGCGACGGCGCAGTTCCTGACGGGTGCAGGCTTGCCATCCCCCGCGACGATCGCGGCTGAGGATTATCTGGCGGGCTCGGCGGACTTGCCGCTGCCGCTGCTCGCCAAGCCGCGACATGGTAGTTCGAGCCGGGGCATCGGTATGGTCTATGATCGCGAGGAGGTGGCCGCGCTGGACAACAGTGAGCCCTATATCCTGCAGCAATTCCTCGACGGGCGGGAATTTACCGTCAGCCTCTACTTCGATGGGGAGGGACGGATGCAGTGCGCGGTTCCGCATGAGCGACTGCGGGTGCGGGCTGGCGAGGTCGAGAAGGGCGTGACCGTCCGGAACGCAGTCATCGAAGAGCTTGCATGGCGATTGGGCGCGGCGCTTCAGGGCGCGCGGGGAGCGCTGTGCTTCCAGCTCAGGATGGATGCGGCCGGGGGTGCCTCGATATTCGAGATCAACGCGCGCTTTGGCGGCGGCTATCCGCTGGCGCACCGGGCAGGCGCGCGCTTCGCGCAGTGGTTGCTGGAGGAACGGCTGGGACTGCCACTCACGGCCCATGATGGCTGGCAGGACAATGTCATGATGTTGCGTTTCGATGATGCCGTTTTCGTCTGAAGCCACTCGGTTCGATCGCGTCATCGTCTTCGATCTGGATGACACGCTCTATCTGGAGCGCGACTATGTGCTGAGCGGGCTCGGGGCCGTGGGGCGATGGGCGCGCAATGCGCTGGGGATCGACGGTCTTGGCGAGATGATGCGGGCCCGGTTCGAAGCGGGATTCCGCACCCATATCTTCGACGAAAGCTTGATGGAGATGGGGCTGACGCCCTCGCCCCCTCTGATCGCGCGCATGCTGGGAACATACCGCCAGCACCGGCCGGATATCCGCCTGGCACCGGATGCAGACCATTTCCTTGCCGCCCGGGACGAGAGGACAGGCTTTGCGGTGATCACGGACGGCTTTCTCGACGCGCAGCGGCGCAAGATCAGGGCTCTCGGCCTTTATGGGCGCGGCATCCATCTGGGCATCTGCACCGACAGATGGGGACGAGACTGCTGGAAGCCCAACCCGCGCGCCTTTGAACATGTCGAACAGTTGTTCGAATGTTCCGGGGCTTCGCTGACCTATGTCGCGGACAACCCGTCCAAGGATTTCACCGCGCCGCGAGAGCGCGGATGGCGGACGGTGCAGATTGCCCGGCCGGAACGCATCCATCACTTCGCCTCGCATGAGGGCGTGAAAGCCGACCGGGTCATCGAGACGCTGGAAGAGCTCTAACACTCTACGCTCTTCTCGCTCGCGTCCGCCCATCGAGCCGCGCTGATTGCGCGGCGCAGATAGAAGGCCAGCCCCCCGAGCCAGATCGCACCGAACAGCAGATGCGCGATGTTCGCGCCCATCGCCCCGACCAGCGGGACCAGCGGAAATACGGCGCAGTAGAAGGCGAGCGTGCACGCCATGGTCGTTTTCAGAAGTGCGCGCTGATCGCCCAGCGCCAGCAGCCCTGCACGGCTTGCCGACCCGCTCATGGTAAGCGTCACCGCCAGAATCTGGACGGTGAGCAATGGCACGGCCCCGGCAAAATGAGGCCCGACAGCGATCCGCATCAACGGTCCGCCGACCAGCAACATGCCTATGAAGCAGCAGGCGCCAAAGGCGGCGAGCAACATTTCGGTCTGAAGCAGCACCCGAACGAAGGCGCGGCGCTTGCCCGCCGCGACGAGGCGGCTGAGGTCGGGATAGACGACGGCCTGCACCTGCGCACCGACCTGCATGACGACGCGGCTGATGCGCTTGGCAATGTGGAAGAGGCCTGCGCTGGCTGGATCGGCGAGCCATCCGACGATCAACGTGTCTACTGCCTGAGCACTCGACCAGAGGGTGAGCGAGATGTTGGAACCGAGCGCAAAGCGCCAGATGTGGGGAAAACGGCTGTTGATACCCTTGGTGCTTGCCTTCAGCAGCTGGCGGAACCCAGGCTTGGGTAACAGGCGCATCGCCCAGGCGAAATTGAGCAGCGATCCCAATATTTGAGTGATCGTCCATATGATGATGATATGAACCATGCCCGCACCGGCCAGATAGGCCCCCGCCACGCAGAGGAGGCGGATGAGGGCATTCACAACCTGGATGTGGGCGACGGCCCGATATTGGCCCGCCAGCCTGAAGATCGCAGTAGACACGCCATTGAAGTTGAACAGCAGCGACGTGACGAACAGCAGTGTATAGCCGACATGCTCGAGCGAAATGCCGAACAGGAAATGTCCGGCGATCGTCAATGCGCTCGCGATGGCCCAGGCCGCCACGCTGCCGCCGATATCGAGGAGCCATCCGAATTTGAGCAACGCGAAATAGGAGGCTTCGTCCCTCTGAAGATCAATCGTCGCGCCGCTGCGGATCAGCGGTTGCCAGGATTGAAAGCTCAACAGCCGTTCGCACGCCTGCCCGAGCGTCAGGATCATGGCGAAGACGCCATAGGGGGCTGGCGTCAAAAGCCGGGCGACCAAAGCGATGGACAGAAGCGTCAGCGCCAGCGTCGCCGCCGTTCCGGTGAGAAGATGGAAAACAGCCCTTACGCGCCGATGAGCCAGGACATCGCGCAGGGATACCGAGGACAGGTTCATTCTTAATCGAAATCCGCCGGCATTCATCGGCAGCCCACCTTAGATCGTGTTTTCACGGCCTTAGCATGGGGCTGAAGCACGCAAGACGCAGCTTCTCTGTCGTCTTAATCCTAAATAGCCTGTGCTGGAAAAGAAGGAACGGGATGGCGCTGCCCCGCAGGCGGCGCCATCCCGTTCAACAAGAAGAGACTGTCGACCAGCCTTAGACGAGAAGAAAATCCGCAGCCGTGAAGTTGGCGGCGCTCAGCGATGCCGTAGGATCGGCGATGTCGATGCTGAACTTTGCCCCTGTCGATGTAACGACATCCAGGAAGACGTTACCCCCCGCCCCGTCGCGCGCGAAGACAGTTCCGAGCCCGCCGCCTGCCGCATATTTCGTGACGCCAAGCTTTTCGAGCACGATACGGTCGATGCCGTCCTGAAAATCCTCGACACGGTCACCGCCGCCCAACGCTCCTGCGCCCTTGAAGACGAACCAGTCATTGCCAGCGCCACCCCAGAGCCTGTCCGCGCCCGCGTCGCCGATCAGCTTGTCGAACCCGGCATCGCCATGCAGCTGGTCGGCGCCGTCGCCGCCCATCATCATATCGTCGCCATCGCCGCCATACATGATGTCGTCGCCAGCCTCCCCGCTCATGGAATCCGCATCTCTGCCACCGTCGAGGAAATCGTTGCCAGCGCCCGCTTCCAGACTGTCGCGACCATCACCACCGTAAAGCTGGTCGATGCCATTTTCGGAGTCGAGAATATCGTTGCCGATCCCGCCGGACAGATAGTTGTTGCCGTCGCCGCCATCGACCCTGTCATCGCCGTTCCCGCCATAGACATGGTCGTCGCCCGACTGGCCCTTCAGCTTGTCGTTGCCATCTTCCCCGTAGATCCAGTCATTGCCTGCTCCGCCGGAAACGGCCTGGGTCGTCATCAGGCCAGTGCCGGGATCGATCTCGTTCGCGAAGCCATCATCGCCGGCGCCCGCATAGATGATATCGTCGCCCGGCCCCGCGTCGATATAATCGCGGCCAGCACCGCTGTAGATGGTATCATTGCCGCCATCGCCCAGAATATGATCGTGGCCATCGGCGGTTTCGATCCGGTCGTTGCCGTCGCCGCCTTCAATCGTGTTCTTGCCGGAGCCGCCGTAGATACGGTCATTGCCCGCCCCGCCGTCGATCAAGTCGTCGCCATCCTCTCCCCAGATCTGGTCGTCGCCCAATCCCCCCTTGAGGAAGTCGAGACCCGCTTCACCGTGGATCACGTCGTTCCCGTCATTCCCCTCGATATAGTCGTCGCCCGATCCGCCCCACAATTGATCATGGCCCGCCCCGCCATACATGAAGTCGGCAAGGATCGTTCCCCTGATGAGGTCGTTGCCAATCGTACCGGTAAATTTCGCCATTTCCCCGCTCCCGCAAAAAGCCTGGCGGCCGTCAAGTGACGCCAGGCTGATCTAACTTGCGGTGTAGCTAATATAAATGAACGTATGATTGAAATGCCCACAGGAGGCGGATTGTTCTCGATGTGCGGAGCAAGTGTTGGCACAGGATCAACAAAGATGCTGACATTATGCTTTTGAGAGCAACGACTTCCACTTCGAGGTTATGATTGCCCGGAAGCCAATCGTCCTGCGAGTGGAACCGAACAGCATCGTCTAGATGTGGCAAAAACAGGCTGCTCCGTTCAAATAGCGGCGGCCTTGATCGTCCCGATGGCGGCTTCTCGCGGCGCGATCGCCTGCTGGGCGGTCCGTTCCCATTGAGCAAGGATGCGATCGATGGTGAAGCGCTGGGCTGCGATCCGGGCGCCTTCGGAAAGGCGCTGCCTTTGATCCGGGTCGGCGGAAAGTGCCGCAATGGCAGCGCCAAGAGCGGCAATATCGCCGTCGGGAACGAGGAGGCCGCTGATGCCGTCCGAAATCATCTCCCCAGGACCCCAGCGGCAATCGAATGATATGACCGGGACGCCTGCCGCCATGGCTTCGCCGACGACGATGCCCCAGCCTTCGAAGCGGGAGGAAAGGACGAAGATGTCGGCATCGCGAAGCCATGCGCCATGTTCCTGCGTGACGCCCGGCAATGTTACGCGGCCCTGTAGGCCAAGCGCATTCCTTTGCGCTTCCAGCCGGGCGCGTTCGGGGCCTTCCCCCCAGATGGTGAGCGACCAATCCGGGATATGCGGCGCAGCTTTGGCGAAGGCGTCGAGCAACAGGTCGAAGCCCTTCTGCGGGACGAGGCGGCCGACCGCGACGATCCGCCTGCCATTTGGCCGCAACCCATCGAGCTGGACCGGAGCATAGGTGGGATTGGGGATGACCCACTGGCGCTGGCGCATGACCTTGGGGAAATAGCGCATCGCGCCTTCCGTCATCGTCACCAGCCCATGGGCGCGGGCATAGGCATAGCGGCGCAAGGCCGACCAGAGCGTCCCGGGATATTGCAGGGCGGGATTGTTGCGCTCCGACACGATGACGGGGATGCCGAGCGGCCTGGCGGCAAGCACGCTGACGACGTTGGTCCGGATGAGGAAGCTGATGACGAGATCCGGGCGGCTGCCCGCCAGCGCCCGCCGGAGAGCGGCGATACGATTGAACACGGCAAGGGCGGATCGCAGCACCGGCATGCGGCCGACGGGATGGCCCAGCTGAATGATGCTGACCGCTGGATCATGGGCATAATAGGGCGGCGTTCCCGGTTCTTCGAAGGCAAAGAGGCTGACCGACCAGCCCGAACGGCTGAAATGATTGCAGAGCAGGCTGACGATATGTTCCGATCCGCCCGCACGGAGCCCAGGCAGGACGAAGGCGATATGCGGCTTGCCGTGAACCGGTTTTGTCATGCGGTCACAGTGGGGCCGTCACAGCCGAGATTCCATGTCGATTGGGGATGATATCCCGATGGTCGGCAGCCAGCGCGGGATTGCCATTCCGGCGAATATCGGACGAATCTCTTCACGCGAATGATCAGTCCACCGCGTCCCGCCATGCCTGGAACATCAGGATGCCCCAGAGATGATGGTGCCAGTTCCGGACGCCCGACTGATGCTCCCGCCATTTTCGGTCCACCACCTTCGGATTGAAATATCCTTCTTCGGCCAATCGGGCCGGGTCGAGCAGGTCGCCCGCCCAGTCACGCAGGGGCCCCCGCAACCAGTTATCCAGCGGAACGGCAAAGCCCATTTTCGGCCGGTCGATCAGCTGCTTGGGAACATGGCGGTAAAGCAGCTGCCGCAGGAGATATTTGCCGGCGCCGCCCCGTACCTTGAAGTTGTAGGGAAGGGTCCAGGCAAATTCGAACAGGCGATGATCGAGAAAAGGCGCGCGCGTTTCGAGGCTGCAAGCCATGGCTGCCCGGTCGACCTTCACCAGAATATCGTCGGACATATAGTGACAAGTATCCTCCAGCATCTGATATTCAATCAGGTTGCCGGATGGGACATCGCGCGGCGGGCCATACTCTAGCGGCTCGTCTATGCCTTCCATCAGGTCCGAAGGAGACCACAGGCTGGTCATTTCGCGGCAGAAGCTTTTCTGGTCGGGCGCAGCGATGACGTTCGCGCCCTTGTGAAGCTTGTCCCCCGGATGCGCCCATCGCTTGTGCGCGGGCATCAGCGGTTCGGCAAAGGCGTAGAGCCGGTCCCATTGCTGTTCAGGAACCGATTGCACCAACTGGCCAGCCATGCGCCGCACCATCCGGGGGATGCGTGCCGTGTGCCGCCACAGCCCTGCTGCCATGAAATAGCGGGCATAGCCGCCGAATAGCTCATCACCCCCGTCGCCCGACATGGCGACGGTAACCTGCTGCCGCGCCAGCCGCGTCACCAGCGTGGTAGGAATTTGCGAAGGATCGGCAAAGGGCTCATCATAGATAGCGGGCAGATCGGGGATGACGGCCATAGCGTCGGCCGGAGACACCATGAGTTCGGTGTGATCGGTGCCCAAATGCCGGGCGACCGCAGCGGCATGTTCCGCCTCATTATAGTCCGCCTCGTGGAATCCGATCGAGAAGGTCCGGACGGGCTGCGACGATTGAGCCTGCATCAACGAAACGATGACGGAGGAATCGACCCCACCGGACAGGAATGCGCCCAATGGGACATCTGCAACCATCTGCCGCCCGATCGCGCCGCGCAGCAGGTCTTCGAGCGCATCGGTGGCGTCCGCTTCGTCCCCGGCGAACGGCATCTGGCGCTGGCGGGCGACTGCGTCGGCGGCGAGCCAATAGGGCTGCGGATCGGGCGTCACGCCCCTCTCCAGATCCTGCATGCTGATCTTGAGCCAATGGCCGGGCAGCAGCTTGCCGATGCCCTCATAGACGCTGAAAGGCGCGGGAATGGCATTGTGACGCAAATAAAGCGCAAGCGCGCGCCGGTTCAGCGGGGCGTTGAAACCGGGCAGGCGCCGCAGCGCCTTCAGCTCCGACCCGAACAGGAAAACGCCCTTGTGCCACCCATGATAGAGCGGCTTCTCGCCGAACCGGTCGCGCGCCAGGTAGAGGCATCGCTCCGCCCGATCCCAAAGAGCGAAAGCGAACATGCCTGTGCTCTGCCTCAGCGCCTTGTCGAGCCCCCAGGCCTCGACTGCGGCGAGCAGCGTCTCCGTATCGGAATGCCCCCGCCATTGGGGCGCAAGGCCTTCCCGCTCCAGTTCCCGGCGGATGTCGGCATGATTGTAGATCTCACCATTATACACGATCACCCAGCGCCCGCCTGCCGACTGCATCGGCTGATGTCCCGCAGCCGACAGGTCGACAACGGCAAGCCGGCGGTGCGCCATCGCGATGCCCGCTTCGTCATCATGCCAGCTTCCCCCGTCATCGGGGCCGCGATGCCTTATGGCGTCGTTCATGACAGGCAGGCTGTTTTTAAGGAGGGAGAAATGCTGGCGGCTCCAGCCGCCGATCAAGCCACACATGCTGTTTGCATCTCCCTCAGGTCCGGGTGTCAGGAGCGCGCACGTCCGTCGCGACTGGTTATCATTCGTCCGGCACAATGAAGGCGCAGCAAAGCCGAATCCACGGCCCTTCCGGATATACCCCCTTGGAACATCTCGATTATCGTGGAACGCCCGCCAATTTCGGGCTAATCCCGATTGGCAGGCCTCATATCCAAGAGCCCACTTTCTGCCTCGGCGCTAAATTGTAGATTTTTCTACACTATCCGGTGCGGGAGAAAGTATGAAAGTCCTCCACGTCATTACCGCCCTGAACGTGGGGGGCGCGGAAACCATGCTCGCCAAACTGGTAGAGCATGAGCGCATGCATGGCTTTGCGGTCCAGTCATCAGTCGCGTCGCTGATGCCGCCCGGCGCTGGCGCGGATCGTATCAGGGCCAGCGGCACGCCCGTTCATGATTGCGGCCTGACCGGACCGCTCACCCTGCTACCCAGCCTGTTCCGCCTGCGCGCGGCCGTCCGCCAGGTACAGCCCGACCTGATCATGGCGTGGATGTACCACGCGCACATCGCCGCCACGCTGGCCAGCGGGCTGATGCCTCGAAAAATCCCCCTGATCTGGAACGTACGCCATAGCATCGACGATATCCGGCAGGAAAAGCCCGCGCTGCGAACGGTCGTGAGGACGGCAGCCCTGCTATCCCGCCTGTCCCACTCGATCATCTACAATTCGCATGCCGCCGCTGGACAGCATAAACGGCTCGGTTTCCACGCGCGCCATGCAATGGTGATCCCGAACGGCTTCGACCCCGATCTTTTCCGCCCTCGCGAAGGCGCGCGCGAGCAACTCGCCGCCAAACTCGGCATTGATCCCGGATCGCTGATCATCGGGATGGCGGCGCGCAATCATCCGATGAAGGACGCCGCCAACCTGGCGGAGGCAGTGCTGATTGCCAGGCAGTCGGGTGTCGATGCCCACCTCATCCTGACGGGCGAAGGGATGGATCGGCCGACGGGGCGACTGGCTGAGCTGCTGAAGGCGCTCCCCTCCGATCGCGTGACACCGCGCGGCCATGATGGCTCACTCACGGACCTGTTACAGGGCCTCGATCTCCTCGTCCTTCCATCGGCATGGGGCGAAGGCTTTCCCAACATTCTGGGCGAGGCGATGGCTTGCGGCATAGCCTGCATCGCGACGGATGTGGGCGACAGCGGATGGGTGCTGGGTGAGACGGGCGTCATCGTTCCCCCGCGCGATGCGGCGGCTCTGGCGGATGGCATCGTCAGCCTGGACAGGATGGGGCCGGACGGGCGCCGTCAACTCGGCGCCGCCGCGCGCGCTCGCGTGAAGGAGAGATTTTCCATGAGCAGGATCGCCGGGATGTACAGCGATCTCTACCGGAGCGCAGGCGGCGCAGGCATCCCTCGAAATTTGTTTCAGGCCGGTATCGGCCCGGCGCAGGTGATGTGATGGATCAGGTTCTGCCAGCCTTCAGCGCCAGCCCGTCCGACGCCAGACCCGCACCGCGCGATATCTGCGCTGGTCCGGCCCGCATCTGCTTCCCCTTTGCCGGAGGCGTGGTGGGCGGTAGCCATATCTCGACGCTCAAGCTCATCCAGCGCCTCGACCGGACACAATTCACGCCGCTGATAGTGCTGCATCATGGCGCGGGGCAATGCGCCGAACTGCTCCGGAAGGAAGGGCTCGAATTCATCACCCTGCCCCGCCGCTTCCTGGGCAAGTCTTCGGGTGTGCCGCCACTTGAAGGGGGGCGTGCGCTCATGAGCGCCCTGACGGACCAATGGAGCCTATGCCGCTTCCTCAAGTCCCACGACGTCAGGATCGTTCATACCAATGAAGGTCCGATGCATATTTCCTGGGCGCTGCCCGCGCGCCTCGCCGGGGCAAAGCTGCTCTGGCACCATCGCGGAACATCCAAGGCGCGAGGCGTGCGGTATATCGCGCCGTTCGCCGCCAACCGGATCGTGGGCGTGTCGGCTTTCGCCCTGTCCGAGGTACGCCGCATCACCGCAGCCGCGCGGGAGACGGCGGTGGTGTATAGCCCGTTCGATACGCACTGCGAACCGATCGACAGGGCAGAAGCGCATCATCGCCTGACATCGGAACTGGGGCTCGACCCGGCGACACGGCTCATCGGCTTTTTCGGCAATCTGGTGGGAAGCAAGCGGCCAGACATGTTCATCGACATGATGGCATGCGTTGCAAGGATGCGGCCCGATCTGCCCGTGGTAGGGCTCATGTTCGGCTCTCCCCTGATCGATGGGATCGAAGCCCGATTGCGCCAGCGGATCGAAGCGCAAGGCGTCGCCGCCCAGGTGCGCTTGATGGGCTTTCGCTATCCTTCGGAAAGGTTCATGGCGGGATGCGACATTCATGCGGTGACGGCAGTCGGTGAACCCTTCGGCAGAACCTTGATTGAAGCCATGTTGCTGCGCACGCCAGTCGTGGCGGCTGCATCCGGCGGCAATCTGGAAGCGATCGAGGATGGAGTGAACGGGCTGCTCGCCAAGGTCGACGATCCTGATGCCATGGCGTCGACTCTCATCTCTCTGCTGGATTCGCCGGAGCAGGCTGCAAGGATAGCGGCGACGGCAGCGGCCCAGGCCGTCGAGCGATATGGGGTTGATCGCCATGTGACCGAGATCAGCGCGATCTACCGGTCGCTGCTCGCGGACGAACGCCAGGGAAAGCACAAGTCGTGGTAAGCCAGAATGCGACCGCGGTTCTGGGCGTCAGCATTGCCACCTTGCTGATCACGCCATTCGTCGCGCCGCCCGACTTGTTCAGCCTTCAAACTCGACAAGGCGCTGACAGCGATGTGAATGGGTCATCGGTACTGCCCGAAGTGGCGGGCGCGGAAGCCTTTCCGGGAGCCGAGGGCTTCGGCCGCCGTTCGCGCGGCGGACGCGGCGGCAGGATCATGCCCGTGACGACCTTGGCGGATCATGGCCCCGGGTCCCTGCGCGAATGCATCGATGCCAAGGGACCGCGAACCTGCATTTTCCGGGTAAGCGGCGTGATCCGCTTCACCACCCAGCGCCCAACGATCCGCAATCCATTCATCACAATCGCGGGGCAGACTGCGCCTGGGGGCGGAGTAATCATCACCCATGGCGGCGGAGAGGACGGCTTTACCCCTATCGTGGCCAAGGACACCCATGATGTTGTCATCCGCCATATTCGTGTTCGTACCGACCTCAATGGTGTTCATCGCGGCAGCAATGGTTCTTTCACCTTCGAGAACAGCCGCAATGTGATATTCGATCATGTGAGCGGCGCCTGGGCCCAGGACCAGATCATGACGGGCTTCCTCTTCAACGACAATATCACCATTTCCAATTCGATCTTCACCCAGGGCATTCCCAAGCATGACAAATGCGCGCTGCTCGCCTCTCATCCGGAAAAGCCACAGAAGATCAGCTTCATCCGCAATATTTGCGCGCATAATGGTGACCGTAATCCGGACGTGAATTTCATGCCCGGCTCCTGTATAGAGATAGTCAACAACCTTCTTTACAATGCCCAATCCCAATTCACCGAAGTTCATGAGAGTTTTGGAGGTTCGGCGGTCAATATCGTTGGCAATTATTACAAGAGAGGACCCAATAGCAGGGACGATATCGCTGCGGTGGATCGCGTGGTTTATGACAATCCGGGCATATCTCAGGTCTTCCTCGAGGGTAACAAGCTGGACCGTGTTTCGCGGCTCAACACCAAGGATGTCGACATCGCCCTGGTGAAACGCCCGGCATGTCCTTTGAGCGTCCGGGTGATCTCAGCTGATGAGGCTTATGCCCAGGCCTTGGGAGGCGCGGGGGCTTTTCCGCGCGACGCATTGGACCTGCGGACCGTGTCGGAAGTGCGCGAGCGCAAGGGCACGATCCTGCAGGACCCCGCAATGCAGGCGGGCCCTCGCCCCTTACCGGCGATCGCGCCGGGCACGCCCTATGCCGACCTGGACGAGGACGGAATGGCCGACAGTTGGGAACGGGTCAACGGCATGGATCCCAGGAAAAACGACGCCTGGCAGGATGCTGATCATGATAAATGGCTGAACCTGGACGAATTTCTCGATTTCGCCCATCGCGAGGTCATGGCCGGTCGGCAGATCCGCTGACGCTTCTACCCATCAATATTGCAGGCGGATTTCCGCGCCGAGGATAGTGCGATCGAAATCGTCGAACGCTCTGCTGCTGTCTCGGTTTGCAATACGGCCAGTTAAGGCGAAGGAAATATTGCGGGTCAGCAGATATTCGATTTCGGCCACGCCCGCAATGGTGCGTTCCTTCTGGCTGGTGCCGATGAAGTTGCTGCGGCGGTACACAACGGAAGCTTGCCAGCGTATGTTATGGTATATTTCATTCTGTACCCCCAACCGCACGCGCGTGTCGGTTCGCGACTGCGCGCCGTTTCGGACCGTGGCGACATCTCCCCGGAAACCGTCAAGCGTAACCGCCCAGCGCGGCGCAGGCGTGTAGATGAGCCCTGCCGACACGGAAAGGCCGGTGCGGCTGTCGAACCGGGGATCGTCGGGATTGAAGCGAAACACGCCGACCGCCGCCTCGCCGCGGATCAGCCCACCCGGTTCAAAGGAGATGCCGCCGCGCGCGCCATAAGTCTTGGAGTCGCGATCGACACCCGACGCATCTACGGCCAGCCGGAAGTTTCTGGCGGTGTAAAAGGCCTCGCCAAAGACGTCCATCATTCCGCTGAGCCGATAGCCGAGGCGGGCGGAGCCGGAATATTGATCATAGTCGCGCTCGGCATCGACCGAGGCAAGCGCATTATTCTTGAGCGCACTCCCCTTCACCCCGACGGTGAAGCGAGCGCCGCGATGCGTATAGCCAAGGTCGCCCTGCCATATGTCATATTTGCGCGGTGGGGTGCCGGTTCCAAGCCGTGCTTCAGGTTCACCCCGGTCTTCGACCAGTCGTGTCCAGCCAACATTGGCGCTGATCGCGTCGCTGCCCGACAGATTGTATACGCCGCCGAGGCTTGCATTGATGCCCTCGGAGTTTTCAGACTCATTTTTGAAATAGCGCCGGACGACGCCGCGCGCCTGTGCGGACAGCTGGAACTTGTCGTCACTCAGTCGCAGGTTGAGCCATGGCGAAATGGTCAGGCGCTCATCATCGATCTTGTCCGAAGGCAGCGCATAGATGTTGGAATCATATTCCAGCCGGACATCCGCACCGAGATAAGCCGAAATCCTCCCCAATTGGACTGCTTTTGCTTCATATTCCTCGGGTGTTTCCAGCAGCGGCGTGGCCCTGTCCAGCTGCTGAGCGGCCGCTGGCAATGCGGTCCCCGCAAGGATGATGCAGGAGCAGAATGGGAGGAGGCGCGCTGCTGTCAAAACCATTTCTCCACGACTTTGATGGTGTCACCCGGTTGGATCGGCGTATTTTCGGATGCCTTGGCGGTCGATGCCTGCCCATCCACCTGACGGATGATGGCGACAGTGTTCTTGTTGGCGCGGAAGGTGTAGCCACCGGCCACCGACACAGCCGTGACGACAGTCATGCCCGGCCGATAAGGATATTCACCTGGGCTGCGCACTTCGCCAAGAATATAGATGGGACGCAGCTTCACAGGCTGAATGCTGACGGCAGGCGACACCATCAGCCTCTTTTCCACCAGCAGGGCAGCGACCCGCTGCTCCAGTTCGGGTATCGTCGAGCCCTTGACCGGAATCCCGCCCATCAGCGGCAGCGTCAGTTCTCCGCGATCGTTGACAACGAAAGCCGTGCCGTTTTCGATCTCCGTCAGGCCGGGGATGATGACGCGAAGCTCATCGCCCGGCCCTAACCTGTACTGATCAGCGTTAGCGGTGGAAACGGCGGGCAGGCCACCGACCGAGCCTGCACAGGCCGAAAGGGCCAGCATGAGGGAAATGCCGAAAGACTGGACGATCCGCATGACCACCTCCCATATCTCTGACCATCTCTGGCCATTTTGTTTCAGTTTCAGAACAGAAATAAGTTCAAGTCAATTGCTGCTGTATAGTTGCTTGTTCAGTAACGATAATTTCCCGCCTTCATTGCCAATTGCTTCCAGCAACGTCTCGATCATGAAGTGCATCGCCGCTTCTCCTAGAAGATGGTCCACCGGAAGCATGAGACTGCGCTCGCCTATCTCGGCAGCGACGGGGAGCGGCCGCAGATTGGGATGGGCGCTGTTGCGCACGGCCAACTCGCGCGACATGTCCGGGCAGGAACCCGTCCCCGCCGGAATGCCGCGCCGCGCGAGCGCCGCGATCACCTCGGATCGCGCCACCGCTGGATCGAGCAGCAGGTAGAATTTATAATAGGCATGTTCGACCCCGTCGGGCACCTGCGGAAGCGCGATCAGCGGGTGCGCGCCCAAGCCTTCGCGCAGGAGGGCGGCGTTGGTGCGGCGGCGGGCCAGCCAGGAAGGCAGCTTGCGCAGCTGGGCCCGGCCGATCGCGGCCTGCATCTCCGTCAAACGCCAGTTGGTGCCGAAACTTTCGTGCAAATAGCGGAAGGCATTGCCAGCCGACGGGGCGCTGAGCATCGCGACATTCTTGCCATGGTCCTTATAGGCCCAGGCTCGTTCCCAATGGGCTTCATCCTTCAGCAGCAGCATGCCGCCCTCGCCACCTGTCGACATGATCTTGTCGGTGCAGAAGGAAAAGGCGGAAGCATGGCCGAAGGAACCCGCCATCTTTCCCCGGATCGCCGCGCCATGCGCCTGCGCACAGTCCTCGACCAGCCACAGGCCATGTCGATCCGCAATGGCCAACAGCCCGTCCATGTCGCATGGCCAGCCCGCCAGATGCACGCACAGTATCGCCCTTGTCCGCTCATTGATCAGCGGGATGACGGCGGCGGGATCTATGGTGTGGCTGTTCCGGTCTATGTCGGCGAACACCGGCACCGCCCCGACAGCAGCTACTGCCGAAGCGCTCGCGAAGAAGCTGCGCGCCGGCACGATCACCTCGTCGCCCGGCCCAACGCCTAGAGCGCGAAACGCGAGCTCCAACGCGAGCGTGCCGTTCGCCAGCGATATGGCGTGCGGCATGCCGCAATAGTCGGCAAACTCCCGCTCGAACGCGCGGCACTCATCGCCATGCACCAGCGAATTGACCCGGCCGCTTTGCAATACATGGACGACTGCGTCGATTTCGTCCTGCTCATATTGCGGCCAGCGCTGCTCGGGCGGCGGGAACGGCGCAGCCAAAGGCGTTGCGCCACTGATTTCACGATTTTGGACAATCTGGTTCATCGACTTCCAGCCCTCACGCTGATCTTTGGGACGGCTGCGAGCCGGAGCGTCTGAAGCGCAGTCCGTCATTCATTCGCAGCCTTGCCCACAAGATCGATTTCGCGGGTCAGTTCGCGCAGCGTCTTGGCCCAGGTGGATTGGGCAGGAGCGCGCAGCAATTCCTTCATCAGGTCGCGAACCCCATCCTCATCATGGGCATGGATCAGGCTCGCCAATTCGGTGAAGGCGTTGACCAGCTTTTCCAGCGGCACGGGGCAAGGACTGGCCTCGATCACGCCGGGAATGGTGGAGCGAAGCTGTTCCTCGGTCGTGTCGAACAGTTCCTCGTAGAGCTTCTCGCCCGGGCGCAGGCCGACGAACTTGATGGGCACGTCGATGTCCGGACGCAGCCCCGCAAGCCGGATCATCCTGCGCGCGATATCGACGATCTTGATCGGCTCACCCATGTCGAGGACGAAGATCGTGCCGCGGTCGATATTCGTTTCCATCGCGCGGGCACTGCTCTGCAGGATGAGCTGCACAGCTTCGCCGACGGTCATGAAATAGCGCTTGATGTCAGGATGCGTGATGGTGAGCGGCTTTCCGGCGGCCATCTGCTGTTGCAGCAGGGGCACGAGCGAGCCGCTGGAACCCAGCACATTGCCGAACCGGACGGTCATGAAGCGCGGGCTGTCCGGATCGCACTGACCAATGAGGTCGAGCGCCTGGCAATAAAGTTCGCCCAGGCGCTTGGTCGTGCCCATGACACCGACGGGATTGACCGCCTTGTCGGTCGACACCTGGATCATCGCAAGCGCGCCATAGGCGCAGACCGCATCGGCGACGTTGCGCGTGCCAAGCACATTGGTGTGTGCGCCCTCGCAGGGGTTGGCCTCGACGATCGGCACATGCTTGAGCGCGGCCGCATGGAAGACGACCTCAGGCTGGTGGCGCTCGAAGACGTCATTGAGCGCCGCGCGATCACGGATCGAGCAGAGTTCAGGGCGGCAGATGACCTCGGGAAACTTGTCCCGCACCTGCATCTCGATCGTATAGAGATTGAACTCCGAATGGTCGAGCAGCACGATCTCCACTGGGCGGAACGTTGCGATCTGGCGCACCAGTTCGCCGCCGATCGTGCCGCCTGCCCCCGTGACCAATATCCGGCGGCCACGGATCAGCCGGTCGACGATATTGCGCTGGAGGGACACTTCGGGACGGCCGAGCAGGTCGGCAAGCTCGAACTGCTTGATCTCGATGCGCGGTTCTCCATCCTTCGTTTTCTGCAGGTCGTTGGCATGGGCGACGGTAAGGTCGCACTGGTCCGCCAGCTTGACCAGATGGGAAAAGGAGCGGCGCGGCATCGTCTTGTCGCCGCGGATGACAAGGCTCTCGGGCTTCAGTCCGCGTGTCGCCAGCGTTTCCACGATCTGGGGCAGCTTGTCGGGTGAACCGAGCACAGGAATTCCCGCGATCTGCAGCCTCGTCTCGCGGCTATCGAAGGTCAAAGCGCCCACGACATTGAAACGGTTCGTGCGTTCGGCGCGCAACATGTCGATGAGCGACCGGATCCAGTCGAGCTCGCCGAGCAGCAGGATATTGTGGCTGCCGCCCGGCGGCACGATATGGGCAAGCGCAAATTCGCGCAGGCCACGGCGCACCGTTCGCACGCCGATCATGGCGACCAGCAACAGGGCTGAATGCAGCAGAGCAAAGCCGACCGCCTCCAGCGGAGCAGCCCTGATCTTGGCGGAGAGGATCAGGCACATCCCCCAGGCCGCCGCCGCGCCTCCGGCCACCGCCGTCGACAAGGTGATGCCGTCGCCAAAGGAGAGGAAGCGCCAGCTCCGCCAATAAAGGCCCGTTAGGCAAAGGGTGAACACCGCCACCAGGCTGAAGAAGAACATGAGGCTGGGGCGATCATGGAAGGCCGTCGAAACCGTCCCCGGCATCGTCATGACCACCGCAAGCAAGGTGATCAGGATCAACGATGCATCGATCAGCATCAGCGCTGCAAAACGCGCAGGACCGGGGAAGCCGGTCGGCCGTGTCAGCAGATCATGGAGCAATATCGCCCAAACCGGCGCGCCAGCGGGCACATTTTCCCGCAGGTCCACGCCGTCGTCGAGAATTGGGTCAGATCCAGCGGGCGGTGCGCTCGCATCCATAGCAAAACCCTTGCGGTTCAAGAAAAGACCTTCGACGGTCGCGCACCGCATAGGTCGAAGACATCTTCGCGGCATGCAGAGCGTGATCGTTCAAGTCACCGCCAAACGGTAACGACTTGGGTTTCACCCGCAATGAACCAGACAGCTATCATCCCTAGTGGCAGAAAATGGGCGCCCGCGATGGCCGAAGGAGCAGAATTCCCGGCTCTGGCAGCCCGAATGATTTACCGGATGAGGTCGGAGTAAATCTTTTGGCTAATTGACAGCAGCCCACGGGGTGTTGGCACGGCGATCTTCCGAACGCCCGGATGCGCCTAATAAAGGCAGTGGTCCTTTGATGCTGTCACAAACGAATCGGACATTTGGTCTACGCCGGCCGGTCATGTTGCAGCGCAAATGGAATGCGGCACATGATTTCAACCATTTTGCCAAATATGTGAAAAGACAGTCCCTTACCGAATCCGCCTCCTGAACATTCTTTATACAAGTTAAGTTTTTACAGAAAGTTACGCCTATTGTTCAGATCGGCAGTTGTGATACTCTCCGGCTCGATAAGATTGGGGTCGCCTTCAGGCAGTGCTTTTGCATTTCAATCCATCACGGCGTGCCGATGATGTTGAGGGAGGCGAACGATGACAATAGTTTCAGATGTCGTGCTTGTGGGCGGAAGCTCGATCGTCAGGGAAGGTTTGCGGCGGCTGTTGTCCTCTCAGCACCGCCATATCCTTTATACGGGCGCCAAGCTTGATGAGTTCCTCCTTTCGGAAACGGACTGCCCCGCATGTCTGCTGCTGCTGATCGAGGATCAGGACAGGGAATGGAGCGGCGCTGCCCTTGCCGAGGTGCGCGAGCAATGTCCTGCCGCCCGCATCGCCATTCTCGCCAACAAATTTGACTTCGACACGATGCTGGATGCTTTTCGGGCCGGGGCGGAAGGCTATCTGATCAACGACCTCTCTTGCGAAAGACTGGGCGGATATCTTGATCTCATAGCGCTTGGAGAAAAGATTTTCCCGTCCCAACTGGCTCAGCAGCTGATCGACCAAGCCACGACTTGCGAAGACGTGCCTGATGCCGTGTCGATCGACGGCGCCAATCTTTCCGCGCGAGAGATGGAAATATTACAGCGCCTGATCGCCGGATTGCCCAACAAGGTCATATCCCGCCAGCTGTCGATCAGCGAGGCCACCGTTAAGGTCCATGTGAAGGCGGTACTCCGCAAACTGCGCGTGTCCAACCGCACTCAGGCGGCGATATGGGCCGCGAGCCAAGGGCTGCACGGCATGGCTGGCGGCGATACGTCGTTCCCCAAAACCGCCACCTCTTCCGCCAAGATCGATCATCCCGGCCTTGCTGCAAAGGGCGGGAGCAACGCCGCCACCGGCTATACGGCCAACGTCTGAAAGCGGCAGAGACCAAGCTGCCGCATTCCCCTAAGCCGCGCGAAATTTTCGGTTTTTAGTGGCTCTGACCCTTACCCGATTGGATATTGCCGCCTGCCCCTTTTGAACGTTGCGCAGGCATTATGTGCAATGGACTAATCGAGATCGGATTTGCATCCTAGCCGCCGAACGAGGCAGTAATTACGAGCCGGAGCGCCAGGCGTGCAGACCAGTCACTATCAGGCAAGCAACTATCCTTTGCCCAGCGGTCATGGCGCCAGCCCTCCCCGGGAACGGGCGCAGTTCTGGACGGACGAACTGCACCGTTGGGAATTCGTGCTGTTGCAGGGAGCGGTATTTTTCGCGCCTTATATCGCGTTTCGCCATCCCAGCGTCTACATCACCTTGAGCGACATCATGTTCGCCGGCGCCTTTTTCCTGCGGGTCGCGTCGGGCCGGGTGGCCACCCCCTTTGCCAGCTTGACCTGGCTCTGGGTGCTGGGCCTTCTGATGCTGAGTGGCGGCCTGTTCATAGGCAGCGTCTTCAAGGGCGACGTCGTCAGATGCCTGGTGCTGATCGCGCAATATGCCTTCGCTTATCTGATCGTGCCGCTCGTGCTGTTGCGCAGGTCGGAAGAGGAAGCGGTGCGCCTGATCAAATGCTGCATCTGGGGCATGGTCACGATGTGCGTTATCGGCGGCATCATCTATCTAAGCGGCCATTACAGCGCCGAAAGAGAGCAGATGGCGGTGGTGACAGGCAACCGGCGGTTGCAGGGCTTTGCCGGAAATCCCAACGGCATGGCGGTCTTGACGGTCATGGCCTTGCCGCTCGTCTGGCTCCTTCTGCTATCGCAAAAGATGCGGACCTGGGTTTCACTGCTTTGCATTGCCCTTCTCGTCACGGGCATAATTCTGACCAGTTCCAACACAGGTCTCTACAGCATGATCGCTGCCGCCCTCATCTTCTTCGGTGGCAGGCGCAATTTCAAGACCTTGATCGTCATAGCCTTGCTTGGCAGCGCGCTGTTGACCTTTGGGCAGAATTATTTGCCCGAGACCTTCCAGACCCGCGTGCTGTCCGCGATGAACTCCGGCGACCTCTCGAGCGCCGGCACGTTCGCGGACCGCCAGGAGTTGAACAAGGAAGCGCTCGAAAAGGCCGATGAGAATCTCATCATTGGCATGGGCGCTGACCAGTATCGGCAGGAAAGCCGATATGGTCTGCCGGTACATAATCTCTATCTTCTCCTGTTGAACGAAGGCGGCGGACTGTCTCTGCTCGGTTATCTGATATTGCTCGCCGTTCCATTGCTCGCCGCCATTGCAGCGCACCGGAGCAAGCACGGGAAATTGGTGCTCCTGACGACGGTCACGATATTGGTGGCCTTCGCCAACGCTGTCATGGGGATGCCCCATGTCTATGGGCGATGCTGGTTCCTCTTCGTTTTCCTTGCCCTCAGTCCGTCGCTTGTCGGACAGGGGGTGATAGACCCGCGCTTCCTTCCTTCGCCTGGGCAACGCCGCGGCATACGCGGCCGCCTTCCGCCGCTGGAAAGCTGAAGCCGGATCGAGCATTTTCGAAGCAGATCGCATTCTGCTGGCTTCGGAAAATTCAGATCACCAAAGGTAGATGGAGCGTGATCCGATCCAGCCGACCGGGTCATGCTCCATCCTCATGGGGAAAAAGATATGTCCCCAAAAGGACGATTTCTGCGCGGGATAGGGCGCTTTACCATGACATTATGCAGTTCCCGCGGGTGACAGAGAGAAGCGGTCCGTATCCACACATTTGGTGAAAGGGGAGGCATGCTTTTCAATTCATATGCATTTCTGTTCGGCTTCTTCCCGCTCACCATGTGCGGCTTCCTGCTGTTGTGGCGGTTCAAGCCGGATTGGCGCGGCGCCTTTCTCGCGCTGGCTTCGGTGCTTTTCTACATCTGGTGGGACGCGCATTTCCTCTGGTTGCTCGCCGGTTCGATCGTCTTCAACTATCTTTGCGGCTGTGCGATCGTGAAAGCGCGCACGCGCAAGTCGGCTCTCCGCATCATGCAGGCGGGCATTGCCATCGACCTCTGCGCGCTGGGTTATTTCAAATATGCGACCTTCATCGCGAACAATATCGATGCGCTGACCGGGCTTGATTTCGCGGTCGGCTATATTGTCCTTCCCATCGGCATATCCTTCTACACCTTCACGCAGATAGCCTTCCTGGTCGATGCTTATCGCGGAGAAGCGAAGGAATATAATTTCACCAATTATGTGCTGTTCGTCAGCTACTTTCCCCATCTGATCGCGGGGCCGATCATCCACCACAAGTCGATGATGCCGCAATTCGAATCCAAATCTATCTTCCGGCCCACCGCGCGTGGGGCGGCGCTGGGGACTGTCTTCTTCCTCATCGGCCTCATCAAGAAGGTGGTCCTGGCTGACGGCTTCGCCCTCTATTCGGACGCGATATTCAACGCATCCCTGAAAGGCTTCGCGCCCGACTTTGCCGTCTCCTGGATCGGAGCGCTCTGCTATACATTCCAGATTTACTTCGATTTTTCCGGCTATTGCGACATGGCGATCGGCCTCTCGCTATTCTTCGGCGTCCAACTGCCGTTCAACTTCAACTCGCCCTACAAAGCGCGGAGCATCGTCGATTTCTGGCGCCGCTGGCACATGACCCTGTCCGCTTTCCTGCGCGAATATCTCTACATCGCGCTTGGCGGAAACCGGAAGGGTCCGGGCCGCCGCTATGTCAATCTGCTGCTCACCATGCTTTTGGGCGGACTGTGGCATGGCGCGAACTGGACGTTCGTCTTCTGGGGCGCGCTGCATGGATCCTATCTGATCATAAATCATGCGTGGCGATCCTTGGCGGCGCGGCTCTCGCTGCCATCCTGGGGCGCTGCGGGTGTGATCGCGTCGACCGCGCTCACCTTCTTCAGCGTGATCATCGCATGGGTGTTTTTCCGCGCCGAAAGCTTTGCGTCAGGTACAACGATGCTGGGCGGGATGTTCGGCCTCAACGGCTTTGCAGGCTGGCAGCCAGCGACAGCAGAACTGTCCCGCCTGCTTGGCTATGACGAGATGTTGCTGGCGCCGGTCAGCCTCATATGCCTCGGTGGACTGATCGTCTGGGCGATGCCGAATTCGCAGCAGCTGGTCGCAAAGGCGGAGGAACTGATTTCTTCCCGCCGCTGGTCGCTCATGGGCGCAAGCGCGGTCCTCACCTGCTTCATCATGGCGATACATTCATCGCAAGGCGTGTCGCCTTTCATCTACTTCAACTTTTGAGCGCAAGATGAAACCCATCTCCCAATTTCTCGTTGGCGCGGCTCTCACGATCGGAGCGTTGGAGCTTGCGCTGTGGTTGCTGCCGGTGAGTTCGGGCTTCGCCAGCCCGCCTCTATCGCCCAAGGACCCAGTGGTTCATTATGTGCCGCGCACCCAATATACCTCGTCAAGCGGATGGCTGATGCGCGATGCTGTCTCGGGACGCATGAACAGCCTTGGCTTTTCCGGCCCGGAGGTGAGCCCGACCGACCAGAGCATAGCGCTGATCGGCGACAGCTTCGTCGATGCTCTCAGCATCCGGCCGGAGAAACGGGTGGGCTATCTGCTTGAAAACAGCGCTGTGCCAAAGCCGGTCGTGTCGCTTGGCGTGGCGGGCGCGGACTTTGCCGATTATGTCGTCGCGGCGCGGTGGGCGGAGCAGCATCTGAAGGCGCGGAATGCGATCGTCGTCGTCAATGAAGAGGATCTCTCATCCTCGATTCAGCCCAAGCTGCGCGGCTACTGGTATGAGGGCCATGGATCAGAGTTGCAGGTGCGATCCCGCTCGCCCAGCGCGTTGCGGAACAGCATAGGGCGCAGCCGCCTTGCCAGCTATCTGGTCTATAATCTCAAATTTTCCCCTTCGGATGTCGCGCGCTCGCTTGATCCCTTCCCTGCGGGGAAGAAGGACATGCCAGCGCCGGCCGAAGCCAATCTTAAGCAGCGCGCGGTCCAGAGGTTCGTGCATGATCTCACCACTTTGCGGGCCAATGGGGGGCATGTCCTTTTGGTGCTGCAACCCAACGCCAAGGCGATCTATTCCGGCAAGCAGATGAGCCGCCCCAATATCGATCTATTGGTGAAGCAGGCCAATGCCGAACAGCTTGAGGTGCTGGACCTGGATGCACCGTTCAGGCGCTTCTACGCGAAGACCGGCAAGCGCTTCGACTTGAGCGATACGGATCCGCACTGGAACGAGGCGGGGCATCAGCTTGCCGCCCAGGCAATCAGGCAGCACATTGCATCCTGGCACATCGCCAGCCCGCGTTACGTCGCGAAACCGGTCAAAGCCGCAGTTGCCGGATGACCATGTCAGCGAAATAGCGCGCGCCCTTCGAGCCCAGATGATTGATGTCTGGCTGCGTTCCATCTGGAGCAAGCCCCCGCGCCTCCGCCGGGCTCATCTTTTCCAAGGCCACAACACTCATGGTGTGCAGATCGATAAGGGACGTCCGCTTTGCCGCCGCGATCCGGCGGACCGCACCGGCATAGGGCTCCAGCCCGTCCCTGATCTTTCCATCAACATAGATGCGGCGCGCCACGGGCGTGATCAGGACCGGCTCGGCATTCAAGCTCCTGACATCATCTACATATTGGCTGATGATGTCCGTGAAATCCGCGTCGGGATCGGTTCTCCGCTTCTCGTCCTTACCGGCATCATTATGGCCGAACTGGATCAGGACCAGTGCATGTGAAGCGCCGTCATCCTTGATTTTCTGAAGAACGGCTTTCCAGCTGCCCTCCTTGCGAAAGCTTCTGGAGCTTCGCCCCGCGCGGGCGAGATTCGCGCAACTCTTCACCTTGGCAACCATGGATTGGCAAAAGGCATCACCCCAGCCGGTCGTGGAAGAGACGGTGGAATCACCGACGAGGATGATGTCCCTCTGCTTCGGCGTTGAAGGGCCTGCCTGGGCGCAGGCGCTCAAGCCAGCCAATGCCATGCCGAGCCGCGAGATCGTCCGCCATTGCATGCGCGTAGCCCCTTCAGTGCCTCACGCCATATGCTCGGCGCGCTCCCGCCAGCGTGACGGAGCCATACGCTCGTACCAACGGCGCCGGGTCGGCATTTCGCCGCTGAAATATTCGGCCGAATCCATGTAGAACTGGACGGGATCGCCATAGCCGCGACGGGCATGTTCCGCATAATCGACCCGATTGATGACCACGCCGTCCACCGGCTTTTGCAGCACCTGCAACGCCGCGCGCACCTGTTCGATCGTGGTCCGGCCCCAGCGCACGACCATCAATGTGTGATCGGCGGCATCCATCAACATCCGCGAGTCCCGCGTGGCGAGCGTCGGCGGGGCATTGATGATCAGCAAGTCATAATGTTCCCGCAACTGATCGAGCAATTCGTTGACTTTCCGCAGCCGCATCAGCGCGACGGGATTGCGGGCGGGCTCCCGGGCGCTCAGGACGACGGGTTCATAGGTCGTTACTTCGGACGGCTCCAGGTCCTGCCTTTGCGTCAGGGCAAGGGGAGGAAGCATGTGGCGCGCATCGACTGCACCACTCAGATAATCAATGAGGTCCGGCTTTCCTCCCCCGTCATCGGTGGGGCGCAGGACATCGCTGGGGCGCCGCAGATCAAGGTCGATGACGATGGCGCGGCGGCCCATTGCGACGGCCGCGGCCAGCAAAGTCAATGTGACCGTCGACTTGCCGTCGCCCGTGATGGGCGACGTGATCAGCACGGTCTGGGCCTTGCCTGGCTGTGCCAGTTCGGCGACCTCGCTGCCCAGGCCACGCGCCACCTCCGCAAACAATGACTGGGGGTCCTTCAAAACCGGGTTGGCCTTTGCTGACATCAGCGCATCGCCGTCCAGTTCGGGCAGCATGGCGAAGGTACGAAGGCCGAACTGGTGATAGATCTGCTCGGCGTTCCACAGCCGGTTGTCGGTCAGCTCAATTCCAAAGACGATCAGCAGGCCAAGGATGAGCGATCCCACGAACGCCGCAAAGGTCGCGGACTTTGGCCGTGGCGAAATCGGGTCCTGCGGCACGGCGGCGGGCGACATCAGGCGCGAATGGATGCCCGATGCAGCGAGGCTGGTTTTTACCTGTTCCGCCCGCGTGCTCATCGCGACATAGGCGCTCCGGGCGGCTTCAGCGGTACGTTCCAGCGCGTTCAGTTCGACCGTCGCGGCCGTGTTTGCAAACGCCTTGCCCGTGATGGAACGAAGCGTTCCTTCCAACTGTCCCGCTCGCGAGGCTGCAGAGGCCGCCTCGCTTCTTGCTAGGCCAGCCTCGCGAGCGGCGGCATTTTGCGCCTGCGTCGTGGCGGCCGCGATCACCCGGGCCTGCTCCTGGCGCATGCTGCCCGTGGTTTCGGCGATTTGCGCTTCCAAACCACGCATCTTGGGATGCTCGGCGCCATACATCATCGCCAGTTCACTGCGCGTGCGCGTGAGATCGTCCAATTGCCGCCGCTGCTGGTCGAGCAATGGCGATGTCGCGCCCGCCGTCGTGATATTGTTCACCGCGCTCGCGATGCCAGCCGCGCGCGCACTTTGCGCCGCGCGCATGGCGGCGGCGGATGCGGCCTCCGTAGCGATGCGGTTGATCTGCGCATAATCTTCAGAGCCCCCGGCACCGGTCAGCATCTGGTGCTGGCGGCGGAAATCGGCGACCGCCTGCTCCGCCTTATGCGCCTCGGTCGCAAGCCGGCCCCGTTCATCATCCAGCTGGGCCGCAATCTTGCCCTGTCGGTCGTCGCGCAACACGGCGCGGTAAGCGGCAAGGCTGGCGGGATATTGATTGGCGATTTCGGATGCGAGATCAGGCGACGTGGACCGCACGGTGATATCGATGAAGTCGGATTCCTTCTGGCTCGAAACCGACGTGCTGTACATCAGCCTGCCCGCGAGGCGCGACAGGCGCCGGTTGTCGAGGATGGCGCTGGCGGGCAGCGGATTTTCGACGAATCGCGGATCGGAAGCGAGCTTCAGGTCCTGCACGACGCGTTCGGCGAGCGATCGGGACCGGTAGATGCCCGCTTCGTTCGCCACACGCTGCTGGTTGCGGGCGGCCATGTCCGGCGATCCGCTGTCGTCATTCAATTCGACCTGGACCGTCGCCGTCGCCTGATAGACGGGCGTGCTCGTCAACTGCACCGCAAGAACAATCAGCACCGCGAAGAATACTATCGCGCCCAGCAGCAATTCATGCCGCCGGATGATCTTTATGACTTGCCGTGCCGAAAGGCTGGAAGGGCGGGACCCGCCATCCATCGGGCCGTCAGACCTTGCTTCGAGAAGGGGCGCGTTCAGCATTCCCGATTGCGACAGCATGAATAGATCCTCCACGACGGCATTCTGCCCCATTGGCCGCCGACCCTCCTGCTTTTGGAAGGAGCGATCAAACAATCTTAGGGCGCAAAGGGCAGGAATAATGATTAACCCCTTCGGGCATCGCGTGACGCAAGCGGCGCAGCACCGGGCCGCTCGCGCGCAGTCCCAAGCCGCGTCGGCTGGCTTCAGAAGGCCGCTCCACGGCCAACCACTTCCAAAGCGCGCATTTTTTATATAAGTTACCAATGCGGTTATTTTCCGAGGCGACTCAAGAAAAGCCGGGTCAAAGGCTATGAGGCGCCCGCATTGGTGGGAGAGGGCCTGTGCCGATTGCGGTAGCCATCGCCATGCTGGTGCTTGGTTCGGTCCTGTTTCATCTGTTCAGTCCCTGGTGGCGTACGCCGATCGCGTCCAATTGGGGCTCCATCGACTCCGCACTGGACGTAACCCTCTGGATTTGCGCTGCCGCCTTCATCCTCCTCAACCTGTTCATGGCCTGGGTCCTGGTGCGTTACCGCCACCGCGCCGGGCACCGGGCGCATTATGAGCCGGAAAACGCCTCTTTGGAGAAAAGGCTGACGATCTGGACGGCTATCGGCATCGCTGGAATGCTGGCTCCAGGCCTCGCCGCATGGGGCCGCTATGTTTCCGTGCCCCAGGACGCGACGATCATCGAGGCGGTTGGCCAGCAGTGGCAATGGTCCTTCCGCTATCCCGGACCCGATGGCGTGCTGGGCGCGGCAGCGGTCAAATATGTGACGCCGGACAATTCGCTGGGCCTCGATCCGCTGGACCCGTTCGGCCGCGACGATCTGCTGGTGGAGGCGGGCGACCTTCATCTTCCCCTGGATAAGCCGGTCAAGATCGTGCTGCGCTCCAAGGATGTTCTGCACGATTTCTACGTGCCCGAATTCCGGGCGAAGATGGATATGGTCCCCGGCATCGTCACCTATTTCTGGATGACCCCGACCAAGGCGGGCACGTTCGATATTCTCTGTGCTGAACTGTGCGGCACGGGCCATCATGAAATGCGCGGACGCGTCGTGGTGGAGCCGCCCAAGGCTTTCGCCGCCTGGCAGGCGCAACAGACAAGCTTTGGCCAGATTCTCGCCGAAACGCCGCCTGCCGCCATGTCCATCCTGCTCGTCAAGGCAAATGCCTGCATAGTCCCCGCTTCCTGGAGCAAGAGTTGATGGCTACCACCCTGGCCGACGACCTGAGGCCGATGCATCATCCTCATAGTTGGGTCACCAGATATGTCTGGAGCCAGGATCACAAGGTCATCGCCATCCAATATAGCGTCACGGCCATCGCGATTGGACTGGTGGCGCTGGTCCTGTCCGCGCTGATGCGGCTGCAACTTGGCTTCCCCGGTGTCTTCCCCGCCATCCAGCCGGACAATTACCTCCAGTTCGTGTCGATGCACGGCATGATCATGGTCGTCTATCTGCTGACAGCTTTGCTGCTGGGCGGCTTTGGCAACTATCTCATTCCGCTGATGATCGGCGCGCGGGACATGGTCTTCCCCTTCGTCAACATGCTGAGCTACTGGCTCTACCTGTTGTCGGTCATCGTCCTCGTCACGGGTTTTTTCGTTCCGGGCGGGCCTACGGGAGCGGGCTGGACGCTTTACCCACCGCAGGCCATCAGCGAAGGAACGCCCGGCCACCAATGGGGCATCGCCACCATGCTGGTGAGCCTTGCCATCTTCGTTGCCGCCTTCACCATGGGCGGGCTTAACTATGTGACGACAGTGCTTCAGGCGCGGACCAAAGGCATGACCCTGATGCGGATGCCCCTGTCGGTCTGGGGCATTTTCACCGCGTCCATCATGGGCCTGCTTGCCTTCCCCGCGCTGTTCGTCGCGGCGATCATGATGTTGTTTGACCATTTCGCGGGCACCAGCTTCTTCATGCCGACCATGCAGTCGATGGGTGCGATCACCCCGACCGAGGGTGGAAGCCCCCTGCTATTCCAGCATCTCTTCTGGTTCTTCGGCCATCCCGAAGTCTATATCGTCGCGCTTCCCGCCTTCGGCATCGTGTCGGACCTGATCAGCGTCCATGCGCGCCGCAATATCTTCGGCTACCGTATGATGGTGTGGGCAATCACCATTATCGGCGCACTCAGCTTCGTCGTGTGGGCACATCATATGTATGTCAGCGGCATGAACCCCTATTTCGGGTTCTTCTTCGCGACATCGACGCTGATCATCGCGATCCCCACGGCGATCAAGGTGTATAACTGGCTGCTGACGCTTTGGCGCGGCGACATTCATCTGCGCGTGCCGATGCTGTTCGCCATCGCCTTCATCTTCACCTTCATCCACGGCGGGCTGTCGGGATTGTTCCTTGGCAATGTCAGCGTCGACGTTCCGCTGTCCGATACCTTCTTCGTCGTCGCGCATTTTCACATGGTTATGGGCGTGTCGCCTGTATTGGTGATCTTCGGCGCCATCTATCACTGGTATCCCAAGATCTTCGGGCGGATGTGGAACGAGACATTGGGCAAGCTCCACTTCTGGATCACCTTCCTCGGCGTCTATGCCATCTTCTTGCCGATGCACTATCTCGGCATCCTCGGCGTGCCGCGCCGCTATTATGCCTTGGGCGAAACGGGCTTCATCCCGCCCTCGGTCCATCTGGCCAATGAATGGATCAGCATCGCCGCACTGATCGTCTTCGCTGCGCAAGGCCTGTTCTTCTTCAACATGATCTGGAGTTTTTTCCGGGGACCGCGCGCTGATCCGAACCCCTGGGGTGCAGCAAGCCTCGAATGGCAGACGCCGCAGACCCCGCCAGACCATGGCAATTGGGGGCCAACCCTGCCGACCGTCTATCGCTGGCCCTATGATTACAGCGTGCCGGGCGCGCCGCGCGACTTCATTCCTCAGACGGAACCGCGCACATGACCATCCTTGCGCGCCTTGCGGAAAAGAGCTGGGAACCGGCCAGCGATCGGGACCCTGCCGCATCGTCCGGTCCCCGCCCCTCCGCCGGGGGGATAGGCCTCAGCGTCTATTTCGCCGTTGCTCTCGTCATGTTCTCCCTGCTCGGCGCGGCCTATGTCATGCGCATGGGCCTGCACGCATCCATGGGCCACGCGGACGATTGGGTCGCCCTGCCCGATCCGCCACTGCTCTGGATCAACAGCGGGATATTGGCCGCGAACAGCATCGCCTGGGAAATCGCGCGCCGCTCCTTCGACAACGGAAGGACAGTGCGCGCAGCCGCTACGGGCACGGCACTCGGCCTCGCCTTCCTGATTGGCCAATGGCTGCTGTGGCGTCATTATCTGGCGCAGGGCTATTATCTCTCGTCCAACCCCGCCAACGCCTTCTTCTATCTGCTGACGGCGCTCCATGGCCTGCACATTCTGGGCGGGCTCGTCGCGGCCGCCTGGGTACTTGCGGCGCACAATCTGCACAATGTCCGGCTGTGCGCCGTCTATTGGCATTTCCTCTTCTTCATCTGGATTTTGATCGCCGCCCTGCTCGTCTCCACATGAGGTCCATCCATGGCTCACACAGTATCCGACGGAAGAGACAGGGAGATCATCACGCCCGCGCTGCGGGAAATCGTCGCGGATTGGTCGGCCGATCAGGAAGTCTTTCGCCATACCCACTGGGGCAAGGCGATGATGTGGATATTCCTGCTGTCGGATACCTTCATCTTCTCCTGCTTCCTCACAGGCTACATGACGATGCGCGCGTCAGCGGTGGAGCCATGGCCCAATACCGCCGAAGTATTCGCCCTGACAATCGGTGGTCAGGACATTCCGCTCATCCTCATCGCGATCATGACCTTTGTCCTCATCAGTTCCAGCGGTACGATGGCAATGGCGGTCAATTTCGGTTATCGCCAGGACAAGCGCAAAACAGCCATATTGATGCTGCTCACCGCTTTGTTCGGCGCGGCCTTCGTCGGCATGCAGGCTTTTGAATGGACCAAGCTGATCCACGAAGGCGTTCGCCCGTGGAGCAACCCCATGGGGGCGCCGCAATTTGGGGCGAGCTTCTTCATGATCACCGGCTTTCACGGCCTGCACGTGACCTGCGGCGTCATCCTGCTGCTGATCATCGCGTCCAAGGTCGCGCGCGGCCATTATGACCGCGCCGGTGACTATAGCGCGGTCGAGATAGCGGGGCTCTACTGGCACTTCGTCGACCTTGTGTGGGTCTTCATCTTCGCCTTCTTCTACCTGTGGTGACGCCCATGAAGCATGAGATACCAGGCAGCGAAGCCTCGCTAGTCCATGAAGGGCAGCATCACCCCATCAGCCTTTACCTGAAGGTCTGGGGCTATCTGTTCGTGCTGAGCGCCATGTCCTACATGGTGGACTATATGCATGTGCAGGGGATCGTCCGATGGACGCTTATCATCCTCTTCATGCTGCTGAAGGCAGGGCTGATCCTGTCGATCTTCATGCATCTCGCCTGGGAAAGGCTGTCGCTGATCTACGCAATCCTGGTGCCGCCGCTGGTATTGCTGGTGCTGGTGCGGATCATGACGATCGAAGCCGACTACGCCTTTTGGACGCGGGCGATCTTCATGGGCGGGGGAGGATGAAGCCATGAACCGCGTGCGCTGGTTGGTGACGGGACTGTGTGTCGCAGGCGCGGCAGGCGCGCTCTGGAGCCTCAACTGGTTCGCGGGACAGCTATATCCCAATGGCGATGCGGGCACCCTCGCCTACAAACCGGGCGAGGACATGCCGCCGCGCATCGACATGGCGTCCGTCCAGCGCGACTGGCCCGCGAGTCTTCTCGATCCAGGCGAAGGCAAGCGACTGATAGCCTATCATCGCGACATGCGCGGTAAGACGCCCGCGCCTGCCTCCAGCGCAGGCGGTGCGCCTGCCCCGGCAACCTTGGATCTTGGCACCTTGCTGGCGAGTGCCGACGCCAATTCGGGCAAGGCGAAGATGCAGCTTTGCGCCAGTTGCCATGATTTGGGCCAGGGCGGCCCAAACCGGATCGGACCCAATCTCTGGGGTGTGGTCGGGCGGCCGGTCGCAAGCCATGCAGGCTTTGCCTATTCTCCGGCGATGAAGGCCCATGGGGGAAGCTGGACCTATGACAAGCTGTTCGAGTTCCTCGCCTCCCCCGCGCGCGACATTCCGGGAACCAAGATGAGCTTTGCAGGCCTGCGCCGCCCCGAAGATCGCGCAGCCGTCATCAAATATCTTGCCAGCCTCGGGAATGGAGGGCCGCCGCTACCAGCGCCGTCCCCACAAGCCGGGCAGTGAGGGGCCGCCTTACCGGACGACCGCGCGGGTATAGAGATGCCAGGTAGCGTATCCGAGCACCGGCAGCACGACGGCAAGCCCGACAAGTCCCGGCAGCGCACCCAGGATCAGCAACGCTACGACTATCAGTCCCCATGTGGCGACGGTGACGGGATTTTCCCTGGTGACGCGCACCGATGTGCGCAACGCGTTGCCCCAGCTTACCTGTCTGTCGACGATCATCGGAAAGGACACGACGCTGACCGCCAGCGTCACCATCGCAAAGGCCAGACCGACAAGATTGCCGATGATGATCATCTGCCAGCCTTCGGCCGTCCCGAACACCGCGCTCACGAACGCGCCAAGCGATGAAATCGCCTCAGGACCGAACCTGCCCACCGTCGAATTATAGATGAACCACGCCGCGGCGAGCCACGCGAGGAACAGCAGGGCGGTGATGCTGGTAAGGTCGAAAAGCGACGGCGCGGACGGTCCGCGCACGACATCCAGGAAATGCCGCCAGCGCGAGTCGAGGCCATGCTCCCTGCGCCGGGCAAGCTCATAGAAGCCGCTGGCCAAAGCAGGACTGAACAGGACCGAGCCTGCAAGAAGCGGGAACAGCAGCGGCAGGATCGATACGCGGCTGGCGATCAGGATGGCGAACAGCACGACCACCGGATAGATCAGCCCAATGAAGATGAGGTCGCCGCGCTTGGCCTGAAAATCTTCCCAGCCCTGCCGCAGCGCGATCCGCAGGTCGTCAAAGCCGATCCTGCGAATTTCATGATCTTCCCGGCCGCGTGGAACATCAGCCGAATGCGTGATCGCCATGCTCGCTCTCCCTCGCGAAGTCACCATGACGGACGCTCAAGCTTCCTTACCCTCAGTCGGGACTGGTGACGGAGGCGGCCTGTTGACCTGCGCAGCGCATCGTCTCGGCATGAGGAGCGCCTCATGGCCATGTGCCGCAGATTACACCAAAGCGTCACGAAGCGGAACCAAAAAGCAGCTTCGTACCTTGGCCGGGCATAGTTAGCACCGCGGCACTGATCGCTTTTGTCGATCGCTCTGACCGATCTTAATCGCTTCCGTAACTATCGCGTCGAGCCTAGCCTACCCCCTGTATTCAAGAGGAGAGCCAATCATGGACGCAAAAACTGGTGGAAGCCCGCTGAGCTGCCCGATGAAGGAACCGGCCGCGCTCCGGTCACTGCTCGGACGCACCAACCGCGACTGGTGGCCGAACCAATTATCTCTCGAAATCCTTCATCAAAATGGCGCACACGCCAATCCGATGGGGGACTCTTTCGATTATGCGAAGGAGTTCGCCAGTCTCGATCTGGAAGCGGTCAAGAAGGACCTGCACGCGCTGATGACCGACAGCCAGCCCTGGTGGCCGGCCGATTATGGGCATTATGGCCCCTTCTTCATCCGCATGGCGTGGCACAGCGCAGGCACTTACCGCACCGGCGACGGGCGCGGCGGCGCGTCTTCGGGCGGGCAGCGTTTCGCGCCGCTCAACAGTTGGCCTGACAACGCCAATCTGGACAAGGCGCGCCGCCTGCTCTGGCCCATCAAGCAGAAATATGGCCGCAAGCTGTCCTGGGCGGACCTGATGATCCTGACGGGCAATGTTGCGATCGAATCCATGGGCGGGCCCGTCTTCGGCTTCGGCGGCGGACGCGAAGATGTGTGGGAACCGGAAAAGGACATTTATTGGGGCACGGAAGAACAGTGGGTCGGGCATGCAGACAACCAGACCCGCATTCAGCCCGACAAGGAAATGGCGCTGGAAGAACCGCTCGCGGCGATCCAGATGGGCCTCATCTACGTCAACCCTGAAGGACCGGGCGGCAACCCCGACCCGCTCCAATCGGCACGCGACATTCGCGAAACCTTCGCACGCATGGGCATGAATGACGAAGAGACGCTGGCGCTTACCGCTGGCGGTCACACCTTCGGCAAGGCGCATGGCGCAGGCGATGCTGCGAAGATCGGGGCAGAACCGGAAGGCGCAGACATAGCGCAGCAGGGGCTCGGCTGGCAGAGTGGGCATGAAAGCGGCCTTGGCGATCACACGATCACCAGCGGGATCGAAGGCGCATGGACGCCGACGCCCATCCAGTGGGACATGAGCTTCTTTCACATGCTGCTAGACTATGACTATGAACTGGTGAAGAGCCCCGCGGGCGCGCATCAGTGGCAGCCCGTCAACCAGAAGCCCGAAGACATGGCGCCGGGCGCGCATAGCCCCGACAAGCGATTGCCGACGATGATGACCACCGCCGACATGGCGTTCAGGGAAGACCCGGAATATCGCAGGATCGCCGAACGCTTCCGCAATGATCCGGACGCATTCGCCGATGCCTTTGCGCGCGCCTGGTTCAAGCTGTGCCATCGCGACATGGGCCCCAAGAGCCGTTACCTCGGGAGCGATGTTCCTGCCGAAGACCTGATCTGGCAGGACCCGATCCCGGCCGCGGACTATGCCCAGATCGAGCAGGCCGATATCGCCGCGCTGAAACAGGAGATCGCGTCTTCCGGACTGACTGTGTCCGAACTTGTGCAGACGGCGTGGGCGTCGGCATCCACTTTCCGCGGATCGGACAAGCGCGGCGGCGCCAATGGCGGCCGCATCCGCCTCGCGCCGCAAAAGGATTGGGAGGTGAACCAGCCCGATCAGCTGGCCCGCGTGCTTGGCGTGCTGGAAGGCATCAAGGCCGGGTTCGACGGCGCCGCATCTGGTGGCAAGAAAGTCAGCATCGCAGACCTCATCGTGCTGGGTGGAAGTGTCGGCATCGAACAGGCGGCGAAGGACGCCGGGCATGATGTGACCGTGCCGTTCACACCGGGCCGCACCGACGCGTCGCAGGAACAGACCGATGTCGATGGCTTCGCCGTACTCGAGCCGAAGGTGGACGGCTTCCGCAACTATCTGCCGGTCAGCTATCGCGTGCCGGTGGAAGAACTGCTGATCGATCGCGCCAACCTGCTGCGGCTGAGCGCACCTCAGATGACGGTACTGGTCGGCGGGCTGCGCGTGCTTGGGGTCAGCCATGGTGGATCGAAGCATGGCGTGTTCACGGATCGGCCGGGGCAGCTTACCAACGACTTTTTCGTCAACCTGCTCGACATGGGCACGGCGTGGAAGGCGGAAAGCGACAAGGGCGATGTCTTCATCGGCACCTGCCGCAATTCTGGCGAGCAGAAGTGGACGGGCACGCGCGTCGACCTGGTTTTCGGATCGAACTCGCAACTGCGCGCCTTGTCGGAAGCCTATGCTTCCGCCGATGCGGACAGGAAGTTCGTCGATGACTTCGTCAACGCTTGGGTCAAGGTGATGGATGCCGATCGCTTCGACCTTCGCCGGTCGGGTCTGACAGCCACCGCCTGAGCATGAAGCCGCCGCAGTCTTCCCAAGGGGAACTGCGGCGGCAACTTGCCGTCAGATCAATGAAGATCGCGACGGCCATAGTCGGGCTCGCCGAACCGGCTGGGCCGCGTCATGTGCGACATGCCGTTGGGCTCTCCAGGCTCGTGCACAAGCTCTTCAAACAGGGCGCGATAATGGATCATCGCCTGGCGCAGATCTTCGGTATCGGCCTCGCCACGCGCGTGACGGATCGCGATGTCGTGCGCTGAACGATAATTTTGCACCACTTCGGGATGATCCACCGAGAGGTCGGCCGAGCGCCGGTCGAAGTCGGCAATTGGATAGCCGCGCGCTTCCATGACTTCCGTCAGCAGCACGTCGGCGCGCGAAACCGCGCCCTGCGGATCATCGACGAACTGGTTCTGCACCTTCATCCAGCCATCGTTGAACATGTCGATCTGCTGCGGCGAAAGACGGCGCAGCGAAAAGCTCGCAACGCGCTTTTCCCTCTCCTGCAATTCTGCTTCGGCTCTGCGCGAGCTTCCCGTTTCCTCGACGGTGCGCGCATATTCAGACCCGAATTTCGACCGCAGATTGGCGCGCTGCCTGTTGCGCATGATCAACACAGCTATTCCGGCCAGCAGGACAAGGACGACCAGTCCCAAGCCGATTTCCAGCGGAGTGAGCGTCACCATGACATCTCCTTGGCCTGTGTGTTAGGCCGATTATGGCGCCCGCCGCTCTATGCTGTTCAACCGGGATGGAGGGTCATGGTTCCCCAACGGCGCGCAGAGCGGATCGATGGAGCGTACGGAACGATACGCGGCGCCACCGGTTGCGGTCACTTCCTAGTAGAAGGAGTGGCTCCATGCATATCGAAACCTCCGAAGGTCATGTCATCCATGTGAAGGACATGGGTTCGGGCCACCCGGTGATCCTGATCCACGGCTGGCCGCTGACCGGCGACATGTGGGAATATCAGACGCTGGCGCTGCTCGAAGCGGGCTATCGGGTGATTACCTACGACCGTCGCGGTTTCGGGCAGTCGGGGCATCCTGCGGACGGCTATAATTATGATGTTTTCGCCGCCGACCTTGCGGCCGTCATCGACAAGGTGGGCGCACCCAAGGTGTCGCTCGTCGGCTTTTCCATGGGCGGTGGCGAAATCGCTCGCTATCTCTCGCGCTTTGGATCGGCGAAGGTGGACAGGGTCGCGCTGGTCGGTTCGGTCGTTCCCTACATGCTGAAGGATGACAGCAACCCCGACGGCGTCGATGATTCCGTGTTCGACCAATTGCAGGCACAGGTGCGGGAGGACCGTTTCGCTTTCCTGCAAAGCTTCGCCAAGACATTCTACGGCATCGGCCTGGTATCCAAGCCGGTCAGCAACGGGCTGCTCGACTGGACCTTTGCCCTCGCGATCATGGCGAGCCCCAAGGCGACGGTCGATTGCATCAACGCTTTCGGCCGCACCGACTTCCGGCCGGACCTTCCCGCGTTCGACATTCCGACGCTCATTATCCACGGAACCAGCGACAAGACGGTGCCGATCGATCCCACCGGACGAGCAGCGGCGGCTGCCATTCCGGGCGCGCAACTGATCGAATATGATGGCGAACCACATGGCCTGTTCGCGACCGCGCCGGACCGGCTGAACGCCGATCTGCTGGACTTCCTCGCCCGTTGAACAGCCTTGCCCCGGACGTGGAACTCACGATCGGGGCACGACTTTACCCACTATGGTGAAGGCCAATCCATTCAGCCTCATGATCGACAGCTGGCAGCTGGGGGTAGAGGCATGGATGGTGATCGCCCTGCGGATACCGAAGCTGCTGGCGGGCAATTCCGCTGCAGCGCGGGAGGCCCATCTTATGGTTGCCGAGAAGATAGAAGCGGTCGGCGCGCTGCAGTGGAAAGCGCTCACCGGCACTCTTGGCACTGATCCTGACGCAGCCATGCGCAACTCCATCGCCCATTACCGCAAGGCGGTGGCCCGCAATCAACGGCGGCTTTCCCGGCGTAGAAAATGACGCAGACCAACCTGTTCGAAACGCCTCTCATTCCCGGGCTCGATTACCGGGACGACATGCTGGACCCTGACGAAGAGTCGATGCTCATCACAAAGATCGATGAGCTGCCTCTGACGCCCTTCCGCTTTCAGGGATGGACCGGCAAAAGGCTGACGCTGTCGCTTGGCTGGACCTATGACTTCGACAATGGCCGATTTGGCCCGAGCGAGCCGATCCCGCCCTGGCTCCGGCCGATCAAGGCGCGGGCAGCATCCTTCGCAGGGCTGGCGGATGCCGACCTCGTCCAGGCTTTGTTGATCCGCTACGATCCGGGCGCTGGTATAGGCTGGCACCGGGACCGTCCGGTCTTCGAACATGTTGTTGGCATTTCCTTGGGCAGAGCCACCACATTGCGCTTCCGCAGGCGGACGGCAAAAGGCTTCGATCGCATCTCGCTACCGGTGTCACGCAGATCCATATATCATCTCTCAGGCGAAGCACGGCATGCGTGGGAGCATAGCATCGCGGGCATGGACACGCGCCGCTGGTCGATCACCTTCCGGTCGCTCTCCACGAAGGCCGCGGTAATGGCACGCAACTGACCCCTTGTTCTCGCCGTTCGGGCACCCATATCGCGGTCATCGTCAACAACGGAAAGGAGGTGGTCTGATGTCTCATTGTCATATGCCGATCACGGCAGAAATGAAGAGCCTGACCTCCGCCGCGGGGGTCCGCCTCTTCTGAGCGCGTCCAATCGGCTGACAATGGAAAGGCCGTCCGGAATCAACCGGGCGGCCTTTTGATTTGGGCGGCTTCTAGAAGCCTTCCGTTCCCTTGTGGTCGCCAAATCCTGCCGAGCGCAGTTCTTCCTGATCTTTCTCCGCCTTCTCTTGAGCGTCGGCAATCTGCTTCCGCTCCTTCTCCGTTGGCGGCTGCGGCTTGGGCGACGCCTTTTTGACGATCTCGGTTTCGTTGGTCGGACATTCGTTCTGGTCGTGGTCCACGTCATTCGCTCCTTGGATGCCTTGGCGAAAGAACGGGCTGGCGACGGCGTCGTTCCTGCCCTCGTCGAACCAATCGAGCCGCGGAGCGTCTTGCTGAAAAGACATGAAGATCGCGACTTACAATGTGAACGGCGTCAATGGACGTCTTCCCGTGCTGCTGCGATGGCTGGAGCAGGCCGAGCCAGACATTGTGTGCCTGCAGGAGCTGAAGGCGCCGCAGGAGAATTTTCCCGAGCGGGCGATCCGATATGCGGGATATGATGCAATATGGCACGGGCAGAGCCGGTGGAACGGGGTCGCGATCCTTAGCCGTGTTGGCGCCATTCATGAAACGCGGCGTGGACTGCCGGGCGACTCCGACGATGTGCAGAGCCGCTACATCGAAGCAGCGGTGAATGGGGTCCTCATTGCCTGCCTCTACCTTCCGAACGGCAATCCTCGCCCTGGCCCCAAATTCGATTTCAAGCTGCGCTGGTTCGATCGGCTGCACAGCCATATGGCTTCGCTCATTGATGTCGACGCGCCGGTGGTCATCGCTGGCGATTATAATGTGATGCCGACTGACCTTGACGTTTATGTTCCCGATCGGTGGCGCGACGATGCCCTGTTCGCCCCGGAGGTGCGCGCTGCCTACCAACGCCTCCTCGATCAGGGATGGAGCGATGCGATACGGCAACTGCATCCGGATGAGGTGATCTACAGTTTCTGGAAATATTGGCGTGGCTCCTTCGAGCGCAATGCTGGTCTGCGGATCGATCACGCACTGCTGAACCCGGTGGCGTCAGCCAAGCTGGTCGCCGCCGAAGTCGACACCCGGCCTCGCGCCTGGGAAAAGACGAGCGACCATGCGCCCGTGGTGATCACGCTGGATATGAGCGGAGAGGAGCCATGACCGGAGCGGAAGACCCGATGGAGCTTGCCTTGCCGCTGCCGATGGAGGCGCGGCTCGTATCCGAACTTCCGACGCCTCCGGGATGGCAATATGAACCCAAATGGGACGGCTTCCGCGCTGTCGTCGGCCGTGACGGCGGGCAAGCCGACATACGGTCAAAATCCGGCAAGTCGCTGGCACGCTTCTTTCCGGAGATCATTGATGCCCTGCTTGCAACGGCCGAGAGCCGCTATGTGCTGGACGGCGAGTTGATCCTGCCCGTGGAAGGCGTTCTTTCCTTCGATGCTTTGCAGCAAAGGCTGCACCCAGCGGAAAGCAGAATTATGCGCCTGTCCCGCGAAACTCCGGCGCAGCTGATGCTGTTCGATTGCCTGTCGCTGGGGCGGAGCGACCTGATGGACTCTCCCTTGCACGAACGCCGCGCGGCCTTGGAGCGCTTTCACGCAAAGAATGGGACAAAAACGCTGCTCCTGTCGCCCGCAAGTAAACGGATCGAGGATGCCGACCGCTGGCTGGAAGGAAGCGGCGGCGCGCTGGATGGCATTATCGCCAAGCCATTAGATGCGCCCTATCGCTCCGGCGAACGCGCCATGATGAAGATGAAAAATTACCGCAGCGCCGATTGCGTGGTCGGCGGATTCCGCCGCACGGCTGATCGTGGCGGCGCTGCATCCCTGCTGCTGGGGCTCTATGATGAAGCAGGCAAGCTCAACCATGTCGGCTTCACCTCCGCGTTCAAGGCGGATGAGCGCCCCCATCTGCTGAAACGCCTTGAACCGCTTGCCGGTGGCTCCGGCTTCACCGGCAAGGCGCCCGGTGGCCCGAGCCGCTGGAACAGGGGCGAGGAGAGCGCCTGGGATCCGCTGAGTCCCGAATTGGTGGTGGAGGTCATCTACGATCAGGTGACCGGAGGGCGCTTTCGCCACGGCACCCGCTTCCTGCGCTGGCGTCCCGACAAAGCACCGCGCCAATGCACATGCGACCAGTTGCGAGCGGAACTGCGCCCAGCCGAGATCAATCAGCTGCTTAGGCTTGACTGACCCGCCGCTCAGCCCGGCTCGCAGCGCCGCCGTCCAGCGCCCAGCGCATGAGAAGCCCCATCCCCGCCAGCTGCGCCCGTGTCACATGGCGGCCAGGCCCCAGCTCAAAGCCATGCATGCGCGCTGCCCAAGGCGGCAGCAGATCGATCGCCGCGTCGATCGCAACCTTGCTGAAGGGCGCGTTGAGCAAGCCCGGCGTGGGTTCGGCCAGGAGGGACACAATCTCCCTCGTCCGCTCATCGCTGCGAAGCTGCGGCCGCATGGCGGATAGATATTCCCGCACTTGCGCAACAGTGCGAGGGACGGGCGCAGCACCCAGCCGTTCGGCAAGACCGGCCATTTCCCCGTAATAGCGGTTCTGCTCCCGCAGGCTTAGAATAGGCGCCCGGTAGCGGCGATAGGCCGTGAGGAAGCAATAGACCTCTGCGACGTGGACCCAGCGCAACAACTGCGGATCGCTCGCGCGATAATGGGTTCCATCCGGCAGTTCCCCCTCCACCCGATCATGCACGGCGCGGACATGCGCGATCAGGCGTTCGGCTTCGGCGGTCGCGCCATAGGTCGTGCCCGCGATGAACTGAGCCGTCCGCCGCAACCGCCCGCTACGATCCTCTCGAAAGCGGCTATGGTCCCATATTCCAGCGAGCGCAGCAGGATGAAGCATCTGAAGCAGGAGCGCGGCGATGCCGCCGGTCATCATGCTCGTGAAATCCTGATGCACGCGCCACGCCATGGATTGCGGCCCGAACAGCCCCTGGTCACCAAGGGGCGTGTCGAGGTTGATCCTTTCTCCCCCAGACCCGAAGACCTTGGCGACATTGTGCTGGACCATCTGCCGTAGCACGCGATGAGGTAGCAGCAGCATGAAAATCCTCCTGCCGCGACAAACGCGTAAATCGGCGAGTCGATGCCAATTTGATTGGGCAAACGCCAGGATACTGATCCCGATTAGGCATTTTAAAGGGAACGTCACGCCCTCCCCTGAATTGAACAGGGGTACAATCAGGAGAGCATTTTCCGTGGCTACCCGTTTCATCGCACCCGAGTGCGAGTCGCAATTTCTTCAACAAAGTTTTCAGCAGCGCCTCAGTCATTGGAATCGGCAACGGCTCGCGCCGTCCTATCCGGAGGATTGGGAAAGCCGGTTCCGCCAGGACGAAGCCATGCTCCGCCTGGAACATGGCTTCATGGAAGAGCTACGCGCCATGGTCCGTGATCGTGCTGCACAAGCTCCGACCGATCCAGAAGGCTTCATCCAATGGTTCGAAGCGCTCGAACAAACCGGCCCCGGTCAGCATGATGCGCTGTTCCCATGGCTCGCCGACCACGCGTCCCGGGACGAAATCCGCTGGTTCCTGACGCAGGAGGCGGCAGGCGAGGCTGGCTTTGACGATCTCGTCGCATTGACGCAAGTCAAGCTGCCAGACTCCGCCAAGTTGGAACTCGCGCGCAATTATTGGGATGAAATGGGGCGCGGCCAGGAGAAGGGCATGCATGGCCCCATGCTTGCGCAGCTGGTCACGACACTCGAACTGACACCGACGATCGAGACCACGGTCTGGGAAAGCCTGGCGCTCGCCAACGCGATGACCGCGATGGCGACGCAGCGATGCTACGCCTGGCACAGCGTCGGCGCGCTGGGCGCGATCGAACTAACCGCGCCCGGTCGATCGGCGCACACCGCTCGCGCCTTGCGACGAATTGGGCTCAGCCAGTCCGAGCGACGATATTTCGATCTGCATGCGGTGCTGGACGTCAAGCATAGCCGGGACTGGAACGAACTGGCGATCAAGCCGCTGGTCGCGGAAGACCCCCGCCGCGCGACCGCCATAGCAGAGGGCGCGTTGATCCGCCTGAGTTGCGGCGAACGCTGCTTCAACCGCTACCGCAGCCATTTCGGCCTGGAGTAAGGCAGATGCCGAAACCAAATGGTCGTATTCTGGTCGTCGAAGACGATCCCAAACTTGCCGGCATGATGGTCGATCTGCTGCTGGCGGAGGATTATGAGGTCGATGGGCCTTATACCAGCGTCAGCGATGGCATGGCTGCTCTGGCCATGCATATGCCCGATGGCGCGGTGGTGGACCTGCATCGCCACAGCCGGAGCGAAAGTCTGTTGAAAGACGATCTGGAAGCCTATGCCATTCCCTTCCTGGAAGGCGAAAGCAGCGGGGCGCATGACCTTCAAAGGCGATTGCTACCCTGGCTGCGGCACATGCGTCATTGAGGCGGAACGCCGGAAGCGGCTCTTGCCGCGCGGCATATCAAGGCTATGACCCTGCATCGTGAACAGTGCAGGAGACGGCATGGGCCGCATCATCGGGAAACTCTTTCGCGGAGCGGGCGTAGCGCTGCTGTTCCTCGTCATCGCGCTTTGTCTTGCGATCACGATCATCCCGCCCTTCCTCGACCGCATCTATTATGACGGGCCAGTCAGCCGTCATTATGATGGCGAGCATTTCTTCAATCCCGATGGCGAAATCGAATTTTCCAGTCCTCCGGGAAAGAACCGGCGCGGATTTCTTCTCCGCTGGCTGACTGGGCAAGACGAGCGTGCCGAATGGCCCGCGGTGGTCGCTGTAGAGCCCACACGCCCCCCGGCATTCGCAGCGCCGCGGGGCATGCGGGCGACCTGGGTCGGCCACGCCACAGTGCTGGTGCAGGCGGCGGGCCTCAACATTCTTACCGACCCCATATGGTCCGACTATGCGAGCCCTTTTCCGCCACTGGGCCCGAAGCGCGTGGCGCAGCCGGGCATCAAGTTCGATGATCTGCCGAAAATCGATCTCATCATCGTCAGCCATAATCATTACGACCATATGGATATCCCCACGCTCAGGAGATTATGGGAGCGTGACCGGCCCAAGATCATCGTCAGCTTGGGGAATGAGCGCATCCTTAAGGACAAGGGCATTCCCGCAATCGCGCTCGATTGGGGCCAATCCGTGTCCGGCGCCGCCCTGAACAATCTGGGGACGCAAACGGTCATCCAGTGCGAAAATTACGAACATTGTCCCGACTATCGTGTCCATGTGCTGCGCAATCATCACTGGAGCAGCCGGTGGGGTACGGACCGCAACCGCGCTTTGTGGTCCAGCTTCCTGATCGAAACCCGTGCGGGCAACATCTTCTTCGCGGGCGACACGGGCGCTGGCGACATGGCATGGCCCGCAGAAGCCGCACGGATCGGGCCGATCCGCCTCGCGATGATCCCTATCGGCGCCTTTCGTTTCTGGCCGGGGCAGATGGAAGCGGACTCGCACATCGGGCCGCAGCGCGCGGTCGAGGTGTTCGAAAAGCTAAAGGCATCGACTGCAATCCCCATCCATTGGGGCACATTCCGACTGTCTTATGAAAAATGGGACACGCCGCCTCGCATGCTGGACCTGTTCCTCAAATGCGAAGGCATGGAACGGCACCGCTTTGCGCCGCTGCGCATCGGTCAATCCATTCAGGTGCCCGTCTATTCCGCCCCGCGCCAAGGGCCCAAAACATGCGACCAGCGCGCCATCCGGGCGCTGCAATAGGTCAGGCGGGCGCGCCTGCTTTCAACATGGCGCGCCAATTGTCCGTCGTCATCGCGGCCAGATATTCGGACTGCATCTCGGCAGTCAGCATCTCCATCATCTGCCGCCCTTCGATCCACAGTTCGATCACACCGAAGGCGCCGCCGCGCTTGCGATATTTGGCGGGCCACCCTTCCCGCCGCGCGATCCCCATGATCTCTTCGCGGGATAGCGGGGTGGCCAACGCGGCATGGGTGGCGGTGTAGCGGCTTTCACCAGTCCGCTCTCCAAAACTATCGGCGTCGCCTTCTTCCTCCCGCAGGACCGTATCGATCGGATAAACCTCTATCGCGGTGCCCCGGTCGTCGCCCGCAAAGGCGATCCAGCTACCAGGCGTGACTGGCGGGAAGTAAAAGGCCTCGCCGCGCCACATTTCCGCGATGACTTCTGCAACATGCTTGGGATCATGCGCGGCGATCGAAAGATGAAAGAGCATGTCTTAACCCTCCGCCATTCCGATGAATGCCGGGGCGAACATGGCACAGAAGCCCGCTCTCGGCATTGGCGATTTCGGACAGGTGATCCTCCGCCGAGCGGCGGCGGAGGACCTTTCATCACGGCCGCTTCAGGCCTTGCTGCATTCGCCGGTGCGTTTGCCGGTTACGTCATGGGTCGTGCGCAGGACCGGGCTGCCCCCGGCCGTCTTCGTCATGGTGCTGCCCAGCGTCAGAGTGTCGGCAGTGTAATTGCCCTCCAGCGCGATTTCCGAGGTGGCCGCGCCGGACTTGCAGGACAGGGTAGCGATCAACCTTCCCTTGCGCAGCAGCTTGTCCTTGTAGGTGCAATCCTGGCCCTCATCCCCAGCCAGGGCATTCGCATCGGGCGTTCCCTTTGCATCGACGGCGATACACAGCTTTTCCTCATCAACCTGTTTGAGCGCCGCCTGATATTGGGCGGGCGTCACGGTTGGAGTGTTGTAGCCTGTCGTTTTGCGGGTGATCGTCCATTCACCCGCCTTCATGAAGATCGGCGCCTCGACCGCTTCCGTTTTGGGTGCCTCATTGCCGCATCCGGCCAAGCCAAGCGTCATCGCGAGCGGCAGCGCCGCCATCATCGTCTTTCGCATATCCTCTTCCCCTGTTCTCTTGCGGAACAGTCAGAGGCTCGCTCGGCGCGCGCCGAAGCGCAAGGGAAAAAGCGGCGCTAGCGCTTCCTGTAGGTGGGCGCGTGAAAGTCCGGCGGTTTGTTAGCGACCCAGCCAAGGAAGCGGGCGATCCCAGGATGCGCGCGCAGAACGGCGCCGTCACCTTGCGTGCGGGCCAGCTCGACATTGCTCAATTGCGCATGGATTGCGCGATGACAAATCGGTGCACGGGCACCGTCTCGCGCCCGCCCCGGCTCTTCGGCACCGGATGATGCCATTCCACACGCTTTCCGAGCGGGCGCGCGCAAAGCCAGCAACTGCCCTCCGCGCCTTCCATTAGATCAGGATGCGACGCAGTCCGCGCCGACCCACTTGCCCGTCGTCTTCGCCTTCATGCTCATGTTCATGCCGCCGGGAGCACCGCTCATCTTCATGTCCATGTGCATTTCATAGCTTTCGGGCGCGTAGCTGCCGGACATGACGGCATTCATGGTGCCATGTTCCGACTTGCAGGCGATCTCGCCTTTCACCGACCCGCCGCTGACGTCAAAGCCCTTGTAGGTGCAATCCTTGCTTTCCTGGCCAGAGAACATCTTGCCGCTCGGGTTCGCTGCTTCTTCAGGCGAGACGCAATATTTGATCGAGCTGCGGCTCATCATCTTCTTCATCTGCTCTTTCATCTGATCGCCGCCGCCCTGCACGTTCGGCATCTCGATATCCTCGAGCGTATAGGCTCCTTCCCACTGGCCGGGCTTCAACTGCACCTTCTGCACCTCTGCCCTCACTTCCTCGCGGCTCTGCGGTTCGCCCGAAGGCTTGTCCCCGCAGCCGCCAAGCAACAGCGCCGCAGGAACAATGACTGCCAAGGCTTTCAACATGATTTTCCCCCGTTGATGCCGGAATGGCCCGGCCTCTCTGATCGGCAGCATATCAGGACAGACGAGGGATGGAAAATGATCCTGCGGCTATTGACCCAGCGCCGCCGCCTCCTGCGCGCAATCGGGCGCGGCCTCGGCGGATTTGCTCTGCTGCGCCGCGACCTCCTTGCGGGCGGCGGCGAGATCGGCGGCGAAGGCGGGATCGGCATTGAGGCGCATCACCGTGGCCGAGGCGATGACGCGTCCCTCCTCGATATCGCTCAACCAGTGCACATTGCAGATGCGGCGGCTGTCCCCCATCGCGCGGCCACGCGCGACCAGCTTTGCCGCCCTCTCCGGCATGACTTCGGCCAGGATAAGGCCAAAGCCATAGCCGATCGCGCTGTGGCCGGAAGGATAGGAGCCGTCACGGCGCAGAACCTTGTCCCAGTCCGGGGTGCACATCGGCTGCCCATTCACCATGAAGGGACGCTGCCGCATGTACCGCTTCTTCACCTCGCCGGTAGAGCCGCCGAGATCGCCCATGGCCCGTGACAGAAGGCGGACAAGCGCAGGAGTATGCGCCTGATCGATGAGAATGCCGGCGGAGCAGGAAAATGCGGCAGCGGCGTGGGCTGGGCGCAGATCCGCATCCGCCTTGGCGAGATCCCACCGCGCGCTGCCGCGCATGGCAAGAGCGGCGGCTGCCCCTTCCTTATCGCGCGCTTCGGCCGCTGATCCAGCCGCTGGAGGCGGCGGAGACAGCATAAGGCCGTCGGGCAGCGCGCCGCCGCCCAGATAGCTGGCGGTGCGCGCCTTTGTCCCTTGCATCACCGATGGCGGCGTCTGCGCCGATCCCGTCCCGGCCGTGGTCGTCGCGCATGCCTGCAACATGGCCATCGAAGTGAACAGAAAAATGGCCTTGCGCATCGAGTCCTCCGCTATCGTTACATGGGATGCCTGCCCCACATTGCTGTGGTGCGGGACCATGCCCATATTGGCCCGCATGTCCATTCAGATTCGCACAACGCTGGACGAGCCCCAGACCGGCGAAGGCTTCGTCCCCCACCGTCCCGCGCGCCCGGAAAAGAGCGAGGGCGGGCGTCCGTTCAAGCTGGTTTCGGACTATGAGCCCTCGGGTGACCAGCCCACCGCGATCGCCGAACTGGTGGAACAGGCGCGGGCGGGGGAAAAGGACCAGGTGCTGTTGGGCGTCACTGGTTCGGGCAAGACGTTCACCATGGCGAAGGTGATCGAGGCGATGCAACGCCCCGCTCTGATCCTCGCGCCCAACAAGATTCTCGCCGCGCAACTCTATGGCGAGTTCAAGAGCTTCTTCCCGGAAAATGCTGTCGAATATTTCGTCAGCTATTACGACTATTACCAGCCCGAAGCCTATGTGCCGCGCTCCGATACCTATATCGAAAAGGAGTCGAGCGTGAACGAGGCGATCGACCGAATGCGCCACTCCGCCACCCGCGCTCTGCTCGAGCGGGACGATGTGCTGATCGTCGCGTCTGTCTCCTGCCTTTACGGCATCGGGTCGGTCGAAACCTATTCGGCGATGACCTTCCCGATGAAGAAGGGCGCAGTGGAGGATCAGCGGGAGATCATCCGCAAGCTGGTGGCGCTGCAATATAAGCGCAACGACGCCGCCTTTGCCCGCGGCAACTTCCGGGTGAAGGGCGACAATCTGGAAGTTTTCCCATCCCACTATGAGGACACGGCCTGGCGCATCAGCTTCTTCGGCAATGAGATCGAAGAGATCGTCGAGTTCGATCCGCTCACGGGCAAGAAGATCGCCAGCCTCGACTATGTGAAGGTCTTCCCCAATTCGCACCATGTGACGCCCGGTCCGACGCTGAAGCAGGCGATGGAGGCGATCCGCTTCGAACTCGCCGAGCGGCTGAAGGAACTCGTCGCAGAGGGCAAGCTGCTGGAGGCGCAGCGACTGGAGCAGCGGACGAATTTCGACCTCGAAATGATCGCCGCAACAGGCTCCTGCGCCGGGATCGAGAATTATTCCCGCTTTCTGACCGGCCGCCTGCCCGGTGAACCGCCGCCGACTCTCTTCGAATATCTGCCCGAAAACGCGCTGCTGTTCGTGGACGAAAGCCACCAGACCATCCCCCAGATCGGGGCGATGGCGCGCGGCGACCATCGGCGCAAGATCACGCTCGCCGAATATGGTTTCCGTCTTCCAAGCTGCATCGACAATCGCCCGCTGCGCTTCAACGAATGGGATGCGATGCGGCCGCAGACGGTCAGCGTTTCGGCAACCCCCGGCTCATGGGAAATGGAGCAGACCGGCGGCGTCTTTTCCGAACAGGTCATCCGCCCCACTGGCCTCATCGACCCGCCAGTGGAGATCAAGCCGGTCGAGGATCAGGTGGACGACCTGATCCATGAAGCCAGGGAGACGGCGAAGAAGGGTTATCGCACGCTCGTTACCACGCTCACCAAGCGCATGGCCGAGGACCTGACCGAGTTCATGCATGAGGCGGGCTTGAAGGTCCGATACATGCACAGCGACGTCGAGACGCTGGAGCGTATCGAACTGATCCGCGACTTGCGCCTGGGCGTTTATGACGTGCTGGTCGGCATCAACCTGCTGCGCGAAGGGCTCGACATTCCCGAATGCGGGCTCGTCGCGATCCTTGACGCGGACAAGGAAGGCTTTCTGCGCTCCGAAACCTCGCTCATCCAGACCATCGGCCGCGCCGCGCGCAATGTCGAGGGGCGGGTCATCCTCTATGCCGATCGCATCACCGGCAGCATGGAGCGCGCCCTCAACGAAACCAGCCGCCGCCGCGAGAAGCAGGAGGCCTATAATCTCGAACACGGGATCACGCCGACAACGATCAAGCGCAACATCGGCGACATCATCGCCCATGTGGCGAGCAAGGATCAGGTCACGGTCGACACGGGTCTGGAGGACCGCCCGCACCTCGTCGGCCATAACCTGCGCGCCTATATCGAGGATCTGGAAAAGAAGATGCGTGCCGCCGCCGCCGACCTGGAATTCGAGGAAGCAGGCCGCATCCGCGACGAAATCCGCAAGCTGGAGGCCGACGAGCTTGGCCTGCCCATGGACGAGCAGGTGGCATCGCCGCGCGGCCGCGCCACCGAAGGCAAGCCCGGCACGCGCAAGCTGCGCTACGGCAAGACCCAGCGGAAGTTCGGGCGCTGACGCAAGTTCAGCATGACGAAAGGTTCAAGGCCGTTTAAGCGGGCACAATGAAGAGCTTGCCCCTCGCCCGCTTCCTTGCCCTTGTGTTGCCACTGCTGCTGCTGGGTGGCGCTTACGCCTCGCAATATGTGGGCGGCCTGCATCCGTGCGAAATGTGCTGGTGGCAACGCTACCCGCATATGGCGGCGGTCCCGTTGGCGTTGATCGCTTATGGCACGAAAAAGCGCCCCTGCGTCAGCGCGTTGTTCGCAGGGCTGGCGGGGCTGGCGATCGGGATCAGTGGCGCAATCGGCCTTTTCCATGCGGGTGTCGAATATGGCTGGTGGCAGGGGCTGACGGCCTGCTCCACCTCTCCAACGGCGGGAAATCCAGCCGACATATTGAACCAGATCATGGCAACCCCGATCACGCGCTGCGATGTCGCACCTTGGACTTTGCTGGGCATTTCGCTGGCGGGCTTCAATGGGCTCTTGTCGGGAGCAAGCGCCCTCGCCATCTTGGCCCTGCTGATCAAGTCGAGGAAAGAGGCATGAGCGCGCCTAGGGATTTCCCCCGCCCTGGCCGGCGGGTGACGGCAGATGATCGCGCGGCGATGCTGCGCGTGGATCAGGCTGGCGAGTTCGGCGCGACGCGCATCTATGCCGGGCAGCTTGCCGTCCTTGGCGATCGCCACCCCGACGCCCGCATCATCGCGGGCATGGCGGCGCAGGAGGAGCGGCACCGCAAGATATTTGACGCGATGATCGCGCGGCGCGGCGTGCGTCCGACCGCATTGCAGCCGATCTGGAACGTCGCGGGATTTGCGCTGGGTGCGGTCACCGCCGCGATCGGCCCGCGCGCCGCCATGGCCTGCACCGCCGCTGTCGAGACGGAGATCGATCGCCATTATGCAGAGCAATTGGCGGAGCTGGCGAATGATGATGCGGAACTTGCCGCCACCATCACGGATTTTCAGGCGGAAGAGGTCGAGCATCGCGAAACCGCGATCGCCCGTGGAGCGGAACAGGCGCCCGCCTATCCGCTGCTTTCGGGTGTCATTCGCCTGGGGTGCCGGGCTGCAATCGCGCTGTCGAAGCGGATCTGAGGAGATAAGGACGATGATGAAGACCGCGACAGCCGCCATGCTGCTGATGGCTGCGAGCGTTTTGCCCGCCATGGCGCAGCAGCAGACCGGACCCGTGCAGGAACAGGCGCCCACCGCCGCTGCCGGAACGACGGGATCGGAGCGGGTGAACCTGGTCATCGTCTATGGCGAGGACCCCTGCCCGCAAAGCGCTGGCAGCGACATCGTCGTATGCGCGCGGAAGGGCGAGGAAGAACGCTATCGCATTCCCGAACCCCTGCGCGGCGATCCGAACAAGCCGAGCAACCAGGCATGGGGTGAGCGCGTGCGATCCATGGAATATGTCGGCCGCACCGGCACGGAAAGCTGCTCGGCCACCGGCCCCGGCGGGTTCACCGGCTGCTTCAACCAGTTGGCCCGGCTTGCCAAGGCAGAGCGGCAGGCGGCGGACAATGCCAGCTGGAAGGACCTGGTCGAAGCCGAACGGGCGCGGCGGCTCTCCACCATCGATGAGGATAGCAAGGCGATCGAAGCGCGAGCCGTGGCGGAGGAAAAGGCGCAAGCCGGACAACCGCAGCAGACTGCTCCTCAGCCGGGCACGCCCCCGCAACCCTGACGGCCGTGCGCGACGCTCGGCGTCTGAACAAATGGGCGGATTTGGGCAGTCCGCCGGTGGACAGGGGCGAATGGAGGATATTCACCAATGCGCTTTCCTGTACATGCCTTGCTCGGCTTAGCGGCGCTGGCGCCCTTCCTGTCGCTCGCGCCGGCCAGCGCCGAGCCCCCTCAGCGCGTGTTCAACCTCATCGTTTATGGGGACGACCCCTGCCCCAAGGGTGAAGGTGACGAGATCATCGTCTGCGCGCGCAAACCCGAGTCCGAACGCTACCGCATCCCCAAGAAGTTGCGCGAAAAGCCAGCGCCGTCGGGTGGGCCGGGCTGGGGCAGTCAGGTGGCCACGATGGAGCAGGTTCAGCGGCAGAATCTGCCCGGCAGCTGCTCGGCCATCGGCAGCAACGGCTTCACCGGCTGCACCGCCAAGATGCTGGAGCAATGGTTTGCGGAACGGCGGATGCAGGAGTCGAGGGGCGAGCCTTGAGGCTCTTATCCTCGGCGCGCCACAGCTGCTATCCCAGCGCACTGGATGGGCCTCAAGCGGCAAAACCATCCGTGGCGCGGACAAGGGCGTCGAGAATGCCGGGCTCATTATAGGCGTGCCCCGCGCCCTCGATCATCTCGAACCGCGCTTCAGGCCAAGCTTTGTGCAGTGCCCAGGCGGTTTCGGCAGGACAAGCCATGTCATACCGGCCCTGAACGATGACGCCGGGAATGCCGCTTAGCTTACCCGCATCGCGAATGAGCTGGCCTTCTTCCAGCCAACCGCGATGAACGAAATAATGATTCTCGATCCGCGCAAAGGCCAGAGCGAAGGCGTCGTCATCATGCGTGGCTGACAAGGCAGCATCAGGCAGCAGACGGATGGTTTCGCCTTCCCAGACACTCCAGGCCTTCGCTGCAGCAATCTGTGCCGCACGATCGTCGCCCGTCAGCAAGCGGTGATAGGCATGAAGCAGGTCGCCGCGATCCTCCTCCGCTATGGGAGCGAGGAAACGTTCCCATTTGTCGGGGTAGATGCGGCTCGCACCCTCCTGATAATACCAGTCGATCTCCTGTTGGCGGAGCGTGAAAATCCCGCGCAAGATCAATTCGCTGACGCGGGAGGGATGACTCTGCGCATAGGCCAGGGCGAGCGCCGATCCCCAGCTTCCGCCGAACACCAGCCATTGATCCACGCCCACCAATTCCCGCAGCCGCTCGATATCCGCGACGAGGTGCCATGTGCTGTTCGCCTCCAGCGACGCGTGCGGCGTCGAACGGCCACAACCGCGCTGGTCGAATAGCAGGACATCATAGCGGTCCGGATCGAACAGGCGGCGATGATCGGGCGAGATGCCGCCGCCCGGCCCGCCATGGAGAAAGACCGCAGGCTTCGCGCCCGGCGTGCCCGCGCGCTCCCAATAGATGAAATGGCCATCGCCAACGTCGAGATGGCCGGAGGCATGAGGGTCGGTGGCCGGATATAAGGTGCGCATCGGCAAAGCCTAGGCGAGCCGATCGGCGAAGGGAACAGGGGGCAGGATAAGCCTGTCCGTACAGATGTTCCGCAGCGCACGACTGCAACTGCTACAATTTGCGACAAATTAGCCTTGGCCTTGCCAAGATTTTGAGACAGTTCGCCCCTAGTGACGGACCATCAAGGGTTCGCTTTTTCCAAAAGGGGTATGTTCGTGCGCCGACCGGCTTCGCTGATGCTGTTTTTCCTATTGGGCGCGTCGCCCGCTGCGCTGATGGCGCAGACTGCATCCCAGGAGCCGCCGGTGCAGATCGACGAAGGGGAAGAGATCGTCGTCACCGGCCAGCCCCAGCGTGGCGCTGTGCTGGGCAATATAAAGCCCGAACAGCAGCTTTCCTCCGCCGATATCCGCGCTTTGGGCGTGACATCCATTTCGGAAATGATCACCGAGCTGTCGGCACAGACCAACGGAACGCCGGTTGTTCTGCTGAACGGCAAGCGCATATCCAGCTTTTCCGAGATTCAGGACATCCCGTCGGAGGCCGTGGCCCGGGTCGATATCCTGCCCGAACAGGTCGCCCTGTCCTATGGCTATGCACCGACACAAAAGGTAGCGAACATCGTGCTTCGCCAGCGTTTCCGTGCAGAGCTTGCCGATCTGCGGGCGGCTACGACCACCGATGGTGGACGGGAAAGCGGATCGGCCGAGGCAGGCCTGCTACGTATCCGGGGCGACAATCGCTTCACATTGAACGTCAAATATAATGCAGCCGCTTCCTTGCTGGAGAGCCAGCGCGGGATCGAACGAACGGTGAGCAACCCGGCGCTGATCGACGTCACCCGCTTTCGCACTCTCAGCCCCGCGACCGAAAGCATATCCGCGAACGCCACCTATGCCCGCGCGCTCGGCGGCATGTCGATGACCGTCAATGGTCGCGTCGAGCTTTCGGACAATGACTCGCTTCAGGGGCTTTCGGCGGCAGCACTCGCCGCGCCGATCGGCGATGGACCGCGCTATGCCGAATTCCTGCGCGACAACCGGCTCGATCAGCAGATTCGCGGAACGACCGGCCATTTGGGGCTGACGTTCAACGGGCTGCTCGGCAAAGGCTGGCAATGGTCCTTCACCGGCAATGGCGATGTGTCGGACACCCGGACGCGAACCGACCGATCGAGTTCAACCGACCGGGCGAGCGCGCGGTCGCGGGCCGTGACGGGCGACCTGCTACTGTCGGGCCCTGTGTTCGACCTGCCCGCAGGCGCCGTGACAAGCTCGATCCGGATGGGCGCATCGGCCAACGGCTTCGAAGCCTGGTCGATCCGCAACGGAACCGAGCGCAGCAATGACTATGACCGGCAGATCGCCAGCGGACAGGTAACGCTCGACTTGCCGATCACCAGCAAGGCAAGGGGCATCCTAGGCGCGGTTGGCGACATCGGCATCAATGTGAATGCGGCTGCGCAGGAGCTTTCGGATTTCGGCACGCTCTCCACATTAGGCTATGGTGTGCGGTGGCGGCCGATACCAGCGGTCCAACTGCTGGTTTCCGCCAACCAGGACCGGGCAGCACCTACGGGCAACCAGCTCAGCGATCCTGTGATCAGAACGGAGAATATTCCGGTCTTCGACTATCAAAGCGGCCAGACCGTCTTCGTGACGCGGGTGACCGGGGGCAACGCGCAATTGAAGGAAAGCGTGCGGGATCAGTTCCGGCTGAGCGCGACGGTGAAGCCGTTCGACAAGCCCAACCTGACTTTGACTGCGACCTATCTCAACAGCCGGACGAGCAATCCGATCGCGGCCTTCCCCGAACCGACCCCGGCGATCGAGGACGCCTTCGATGGTCGCTTCACTCGCGTGAACGGCGCGCTCACCGAAATCGATGCGCGGCCGATCAACTATCTACGGTCGCAAAGCGAGCAGCTGCGTTGGGGTTTCGATCTATCCTTCCCGCTCAAGTCCCGCATCCAGAAGCTGGTCGAAGCCTGGCGGGCGGCTGGCGCGAAGCCGGAGGACCGGCCGAAGGAATTGCAGGACATGCGCGCGCTGTTCGGCAACCGTGGCGGGCGCGGAGCGCAGAGAGGCCAGGATGGCGCACCCCCTCCGCCTGCACCAAACGACAGCGATCACCCCCGTGGCGAAGGCAGCTTTGGCGGCGGCGGACGTCCAGGCGGCGGTTTTGGCGGGCCGGGTGGCGGACGCGGTGGTGGAGGCGGACGGCTGAGCTTCAGTCTCTATCACACATGGCATTTTACCGAGAGCATCCTGATCGCGCCGGGCGTGCCGGAACTCGACCTGTTGAACGGCGACGCGACAGGATCATCGGGCGGCCAGCCAAGGCACGAGGTGGAGGCGCGCGTCGGTTACACGAACAACGGGCTTGGCGCGCGGCTGAGCGTCGATTGGGAAAGCGGCACCCATGTCGATGGTGCGTTGGGCGGCACGTCGCGGCTTGATTTCGGCAGCCTCGCGACGGCGAACCTGCGGCTGTTCGCCAATCTCGGGCAAATGCCTTCGCTGGTGAAGAACCACCCATTTCTACGCGGATCGCGAGTGTCGATCGGCATCGACAATATCTTCAACACCCGCCGCGACGTGACCAACGCCACAGGAGGAACGCCGCTGCGTTATCAGCCGGGCTATCTTGATCCGCTGGGCCGGACGATCAGCATTTCCTTCCGGAAGCTCTTCTTCTGACCCTCGCCTAAATGACTCCATTGTCCGTCCGTTATGATCCATGAAAACATGGGTCGGAGGAATATATGGCAAAGCCGATACGGATCATGGTGGTCGACGATTCGCTCACCATCCGCGCAATGATCGAAACGCTGCTGGAGCGCGATTGCCGGTTCGATGTCGTAGGCGTCGCCCGCAATGGCGAAGAAGCGATCGACCTTATCCGCATGGAAAAGCTCGATGTGGTGACGCTGGATGTCGCCATGCCGGGCCGGGATGGCCTCAGCATCCTGGATGAGATCATGGAGATCGATCCCTGCCCCGTCATCATGCTCTCCAGCCTGATGCGTGACGGAGCGCCGATCATGGCCGAAGCGCTCCACCGGGGCGCTGCCGCCTGCTTCAACAAGGCCATGATCGCTCGCGAGGCCGGGCGGTTCATCACCCTGATCAGGGACGTGGCCCGCGGCATGGTTCAGGCGGAGCGGACAGCGATCGCCGCCTGAACAGTTATCAGTTCAGCACAATAAGGGAGCCGCGATCGGCGGCTCCTTTTTTTGTGCGCGGTCGCAAAGCTGTGCGGGATCAGGATGCCAGTGATCGGGGCAGGGCGCACACCGCCGCAATATCGATGGCGCCGGCGAACTCCACGCCCATTCGATCGTCGCGGGACCAGCGGACGACCGCATCGACGCTGTGCACGTCGCTGAACTCAACAACCAGGTCCATGCCTGAAGGCACGTTCCAAAGCCCTTCGATCATCGCGCCAGTGGCCGAAATATTGCGGATGCGCCCGGTATAGGCATGGCCGTCGGCATGCACCGCCACCGTGCGCAGCATGGTCTTGCGCTCAGGACGGCTGGACTGGAAGCCTTCCACCAGCGCGACCGTGCCATGAACGCGGTGCCGGGCCAGCACATCGCTGGCTCCGAGCGGGCGGCCATAGACATAGCCCTGTATATGGCTACAGCCCAGATCGCGGATGAGCGCAAGTTCGTCCTGCGTTTCCGCTCCCTCAGCGGTCGTGTCCATGCCCAGCGCCTCCGCCAGGCTGACGATGGCCTTGATGATCGCGCTGTTCCGGCTGCCGGTCATCACCGCCCCGCGAACGAAGCTCTGGTCGATCTTGATCTTGTCGAACGGCGCTTTCTTCAGATAGCCGAGCGAGGAGTAGCCGGTCCCGAAGTCATCCAGCGCCAGCCTGATGCCGATCCCTTTGAGCCGGGAAAACATCGCATCGGTGCCTTCATCATCGTTCAGGAAGACGCTTTCGGTGATCTCCAACTCCAGCCGCTGGGGCGCGAGTTGCGAGGCGGCAAGTGCGCTCATGACGGTCGCAGGCAGGCCGGGATTGGCGAACTGGATGGGCGAGACATTGACCGCGACGCGAATATCCTCGTCCCACTGGGCTGCATCGTGGCAGGCGGTGCGGAGCACCCACTCACCCAGCGATCCAATAAGGCCGGTATCTTCCGCGATGGGCACGAAAATGGACGGGGATATCTCGCCGCGCACCGGATGGATCCAGCGCAGCAATGCCTCATAGCCGGTAACCCGCTCCGTCTTGGAGGACACGACGGGTTGATAGACAAGGTGCAGCCCGTCCGAAGCGAGGGCGTGACGCAGATCCTCCTCCAGCTGCCGCCGTCCTTCTGCATCAGCATGCATTTCCGATGAATAGAAGCGATGAACGCCCCGCCCGTCACCTTTGGCGGCATAGAGCGCCAGGTCGGCATTGCGGATCAGCGCATCGGCCGTCTCGCCATCCTGCGGACAGCAGGAAATGCCAACAGATACGCCGATGACGACGACTTTGCCTTCGATCGTGTAGGGCTGCGAAAGCGTACTGATGATCGTCTTGGCAAGTTGGGACAGAAGCGCGCGATCCTGTCCGCCCGGCAGCAGCACCTTGAACTCGTCGCCCCCCTGCCGCCCGACGAGCCCGCGATTACCGACCACGCGCTGGAGCCTCTGGCTGACCTGCCGCAGCAGTGCGTCACCGGCTGGATGGCCAAGCGTATCATTGACCGTCTTGAATCGATCCAGATCCAGCATGAGCAATGCGCAATCGCCCGGTTGTCCGCGCGCGCCAGCGACGGCATCTTCCAACGACTGCAGCATCTGCACGCGATTGGCGAGCCCGGTGAGCGAATCGAACTGGGCGAGCCGCTGCACCTCGGCCTGGCTCCGGCGCATTTCCGTAAGATCGGTCCCGCTTCCCCGGAAGCCATGGAACTGGCCATATTCATTGAAGACCGGCTGGCCGGAGATCGACCACCAGCGCTCGTCGCGTGTCGCCGCCGCCCGCACATGAACGTCCGAAAACCCGGTCCGCGCTGAAAGATGGAACCCCAGGGTGCGTTCACCCCCGCCATTTTGATGATCACCAGCCGATACGATGTCGGTGATCGGCCGCCCGACAAGGTCATCCTCAGGGACGTTGAGTGTCCGTGCCAAGGGTTCTGAAAGATAGGTCAGGCAGCCCTGCCGATCCGTTTCCCAGAACCAGCCCTGCCCCGATTGCTCATATTCCTGCAACAGCCGGTCGGATCTTTGGGCACGCAGATCCTGCTGATGCCGCGTAACGGCGCGCTCAAGGTCAACGGTCGCCTGGCGGACAGCAGCGATCAGCATGACGGCAATGCAGCTCAGCAACAGGCCGATCTGGGCAAAGCCTGCGCCTTGAACGGCTGACACGATCAGCGTTCCAAGAAAATAACTGACGCCCAATAACCGCCGGTCGCCGAACACGGAAATGGCGATCAGCGCCATCGCGACTTCGGCCGCGAGGGAAAATGACAAGGGTCCGGCAAAACGCGCCGGTCCCAGCAACATGCTGAATGTCACGCTCGACAACAGGACGGCGGGCAGCATCAACCATTTCTGCACATGCGGTCTTTGGTTGTGAAACCGCTCGGCGCGCGGCCCGACGATCAGCACGCCGTCGATCAGCAGCATGAACAGCAATGTCAGGATGGAGAAGATGCTGCCAAGCGGCACATGCAGCAGCGCGACGGTGCACAGCTTGCCCAGCAGGATCAGCGGCCAAAGCCGCGCGATGTGGGAAAAGGCGCCGGATATCCAGAAAGCCGACGCCTCGGTCCCGCCCTCGGCAAGGCCCAGCGCCACCGCAAGATCAGCGGGCCGGGACGGGGAATCATTCAGCCTGATGCGCGAAGGGGCCATGGGCCGTGCGTAACGCACAGATGTTGAAAGAAACTTACCCGGTTATGCCAAAAGGCATAATGGCTCCGCGCGGCCGCGAAAACCGGCGAGCCGAGCTGAAAAAGAAAGATGCTGAACATCGCCAGCATCTTTCCAAACCCTGATCATTATACTCCGCCGAGCCTAGGTTCAGACGCGCATGGGCATCAGCACGTAGAGCGCCGGGCTCCGGTCATTTTCACGGATGAGCGTCGGGGCTGCCGCGTCCGCCAGGTGCAGCTCGACCGTCTCGCTGTCGATCTGGCCCAGAATGTCCAGCAGGTAGCGGGCATTGAAACCGATATCGAAACCCTCGCCTTGGAATGCGCCCGGCACTTCTTCCGCCGCCGTGCCGTTTTCCGGGCTGGTCACTGACAGGGTGATCTTGTCCCGATCAAGCGTCATCTTGACTGCACGGGTCTTTTCCGTCGCGATCGTCGCGACGCGGTCCACGCCTTCCTCGAAGCTGCGCGGATCGATCTTGAGCAGCTTGTCATTGGCGGTCGGGATGACGCGGCTATAATCCGGGAAGGTCCCGTCGATCAGCTTGCTCGTGAGGATCGCGCTGCCAAGGCCGAAGCGGATCTTGCTTGCGGACAGGGTGATCTGGACCGACCCTTCCACCTCATCCAGAAGCTTGCGCAGTTCGCCGATGCACTTGCGGGGGATGATGATGCCCGGCATTCCGTCGGCGCCGTCGGGACGGGGCACGGTAACGCGGGCAAGGCGATGGCCGTCGGTCGCAGCGGCCTTCAGAACCGGCTGGCCTTCGTCAGACACATGGAAATAAATGCCGTTCAGATAATAGCGCGTTTCTTCGGTCGAGATGGCGAAGCGCGTCTTGTCGATGATCTGCTTCAACGTCTCTGCGGGCAGCTCGAAGCTGGTGGGCAGATCGCCTTCCGCGATCACGGGGAAATCGTCGCGCGGCAGGGTCGACAGGTTGAAACGGGCGCGGCCCGCCTGGATCAGCATCTTGCCCTCGGCCGCGTGCAGCGAAACCTGGCTGCCTTCCGGCAGCTTGCGGGCGATGTCGAACAGCGTGTGGGCGCTGATGGTGGTCGCGCCGGGCTGTTCCACCTGCGCGGAAACGCTCTCGACGATCTGGAGATCGAGGTCGGTCGCCATCAGCTTGATCGCGCCGTCGGCGGACGCTTCGATCAGCACGTTGGACAGGATCGGAATCGTATTGCGCCGTTCAACCACCGACTGGACGTGGCTGAGGCTCTTGAGGAGCGTGGCGCGTTCGATTGTGGCCTTCATGTCCCTGTTTGTCCGTTTCTTTTCTGCGCAAAGCCCGAATGCGGTCGAATCCGGGCGACAATGATGGATGATCCTTCATAACCACTGTTGCGGCGGCGGCAAGCGCCTGCTGATCGTTTCGTGACGGCAAGGGTTGCAAAAGGGGACATGATGGGCTTTGCCAGCTTCATGAAGCGCCTCTGGCTCCTCTCGTTGCTGATCTCGACGCCTGCGGCTGCGCGGGATTCTCTGGGAATGTTCGAAGCCTGGGGGGCATTCCGCGATCCGGCAGCGCCGCGCTGCTACGCCATAGCCAAACCCGTGAGCCGCGCAGGCAGCGGGTTTGCAGCGGTCGGCAACTGGCCCCGCCAACGCGTGCGCGGACAGGTGCATTTCCGGCTGAGCCGGGTGCGGGCCGATGGCGCTTCCGTCATCCTGAATGTCGGTGAGCGGCGCTTCCCGCTGGTCGCGGGCCAGGCTGACGCGTGGGCGCCCGATCCCCGCTCCGACGCCGCCATCATTGCGGCCATGCGCTCGGCAGGCAGCATGAGCGTGCAGACCCAAGGCGCGAATGGGCGAGCCTTTGCCGACACCTACACGCTGCGCGGCGCTGCCACGGCGATCGACGCGGCGGCATTGGGGTGCGCCCGGCTGCGCTGATAGACGCTCCCTTTATAAATACGCAAAAATCCGCTATGGGCGCTGCCATGCATTCATCCGCCAGCCCCCTGATGCCGATTCCCGGCGCTATTGACCCTGTGCCCGTGCCGCGCGCGGTGACGCCGCGTGAAGATGGACGCACTGACCTCATGGGCCTGTCGCGCCCGCAGATCAAAGGCGCGCTGGAGGAAGCAGGGCTCGACGCCAAGCAGGCGAAGCTCCGCTCCAAGCAGTTGTTCCACTGGCTCTATCATCGCGGCGAGACCGATTTCGACGCCATGACCGATCTTGCCAAGCCCATGCGCGGCTGGATGGCCGAGCGCTTCGTCGTCGGCCGCCCTCAGGTAGTGGAAGCCCAGGTGTCGAGCGACGGCACCCGCAAATGGCTGCTCCGGTCGGACGATGGCCAGGATTATGAAATGGTGTTCATCCCCGACGCCGATCGGGGAACGCTCTGCGTCTCCAGCCAGGTGGGCTGCACGCTCAACTGCCGTTTCTGCCATACCGGCACGATGCGTCTGGTGCGCAATCTGACGCCGGGCGAAATCGTCGGCCAGGTGATGCTGGCCCGCGACGCGCTGGGCGAATGGCCAAAGGGCAGCATGGCGTCGGCCAATGACGACGAAGCCGACGACGCGTCGCAATATACGACCGATGGCCGCATGCTGACCAACATCGTGATGATGGGAATGGGCGAGCCGCTCTACAATTTCGACCATGTCCGCGACGCGCTAAAGGTCGTCATGGACGGCGATGGCCTGGCGCTGTCGAAGCGCCGCATCACCCTCTCGACCTCCGGCGTGGTGCCGATGATGGCGCGCGCTGGTGAAGAGATCGGCGTCAACCTCGCCGTGTCGCTCCACGCCGTGACCAAGGATGTGCGCGACGAACTGGTGCCGCTCAACAAGAAGTTCGGCATCGAACAGCTGCTTCAGGCCTGTGCCGACTATCCCAGCGCCAACAATGCCCGCCGCATCACCTTCGAATATGTGATGATCAAGGACAAGAATGACAGCGACGAGGATGCGCGCGAACTGGTGCGGCTGCTGCGTCACTACAAGCTCCCAGCCAAGGTCAACCTGATCCCGTTCAATCCCTGGCCGGGCACGGACTATGAATGTTCGACGCCCGAGCGGATCAAGCGCTTTTCCGACATCGTGTTCGAAGGCGGCATCTCCGCTCCGGTGCGCACGCCGCGGGGCCGGGACATCATGGCCGCCTGCGGGCAGCTGAAATCCGCCAGCGAGAAGAAGAGCCGCGCTGAGCTCGACAGGTTAGCGGCCGAAAAGCAAGCGGCGCTCGGTTGAGCCTTCGCCTTAGCGTGGCGGGCGGGGCTCGCTGATGGTCTCTTCCGCGTCCCGTTCATTCTCATCGGGCTTCAGCGGCGCCATGACCCAGAATGTCAGCAGCGTGAAGCCGGTGAGAACCACCGCCACATCGTAGGTGCCAAGCCCCGCCGCAACGCCGATCGCGCCCGTGATCCATAGGCTTGCGGCGGTTGCAGTGCCCTTCACGGCATGCCTTTGCTGAAGGATCGCGCCGCCACCCAGGAATCCGATGCCTGCGATCACGCCTTCCAGCACGCGAGCCAGCGCCTCCACTTCCTGCGACATTAAGCCCTCGACCGTCTGGACCAAGCCACAGCTGGCCACGGCCACCAAGGGGAAGGTCCGCAACCCGGCGCTGCGTTCCGCCCGCTCCCGGTTCCAGCCGATCGGAAGCGCCAGACAATAGGCAATCACGATCGGAACCAGATGCGGCAGGACCGAAAATGTGTCTCTCATTTCGCCTAAACGCACGAACATGAATTCGGATGCGCAACGAACATCGCTAGCTGCTGCCGGGTTCCTCCAGCAAACGGGGGATCAAGAGCAACAGTTCGCGGGCGAGGAAGCCGATCGGCCCCATAGTGCGGGCCAGTTCCCGCCCTGCCCGTCCATGAAGCCAGCTTGCCCAGGCAGCGGCGCGGAAAGGGTCGGCTCCACGCGCTGCCAGACCACCAGCAATGCCTGCGAGCACGTCACCGGATCCTCCTGTGGCAAGCCCGACGCAACCGCCCTCATGCAGTAGGCAGGCGCCATCCGGAGCCGCAATCACGCTGCGGTCCCCTTTCAGGATCACCACGGCCTGGAAATCCTGCGCGACCTGCGACGCGACCCCAACCGGGTCGGCTGTAATGGCTTCAGCGCTCTTGCCCGTCAGGATCGCCATCTCCCCATGATGCGGCGTCAGGATGATATGCCCCTCATGCGCTGCGATCGTGGACCGCAAATCGCGCGCCGATGTCATTGCTGCCGCATCGAGGATGATGGTCACGGGTGGCTCCGTCGCAGCCAGAATATCGGCGACCAGCTGATCCGTCCCGGCACTCACATTCATGCCGGGTCCCAGGACCAGCGAATCGCAGCGGGCAAGCTGCGGCTTCAGCACGGCGGCCGCGCCGACTGCGATCTCGCCATCCTCCTGCGCCGGAAGGGCGATCATCGCCGCCTCGGGGACCAGCACGCCCAGCGACATGGCGGCCGATCGCACCGTCGCCATCTGCAGCTTGCCTGCACCCGCCCGCAGGGCGGCTTCGCCCGTCAGCCGAAGGGCGCCAGGCACGAACTCCGCCCCACCGACCACCAGCACACGGCCGCGCGCATTCTTGTCTGAATCGCTGTCGACCACCGGCAACGGGTTCGCCTTCAGCCAGGCGGTATCCAGGGTCTCCGGCATCATCCCCGCGCTCCTGCAATGGCATCGGGTTCGCGCGTGACCGGCGTCGCTTCTTCTTCCATCGGCGCGGTCACATTGTAACGGCAAAGCACCAGCCCGCCATTGCGGCCATGCGAGGGGTCATAGACATAGTCGCTGATCGCGCAATTGGCGACGTCTCCCGCCCGATCAATCGCCAAAATCTCCGCTTCATCAAGGCCTTCGATGATGTAGCGCAGGCACAGCACCACGACCTGATGCGTGAAGATCATCACCCGGCGCCCGGCATAGTGCAACGATATCGTATCCATCACCGACCGGAGGCGCAGGATGACGTCGCACCAACTTTCCCCGCCGGGTGGCCGATGGTAGAATTTCCCGAGCATCCGGCGAAACTCATATTGCTCTGCTTCAAGGTTACGGATGCCGGACGTCGTCAGCCCGTCCAATATTCCGAATTCCTTTTCCCGCAGCCGCTCGTCGAAGCAGATCGGCTCATCCGCCCTCGCTCCGCCTGCTTCACGAAAGACCTGCGCAGTCTGAAATGCACGCAGATAGGGAGAGGATAGCAGAACCTCCGGCCGATGATCCTCCGCCTCGCTTGCGAACCAATGGCCCAACGCCCGCGCCTGTTCGCGCCCCAGCTCACTTAAGGGGACATCCGCGTCGCGCACCGACAATTCTATGCGATCGGACTGCGCTTCCGTCGCCTCATCGCGCGCGACATTTCCGGCGCTCTGGCCATGACGAACGATGATGAGCTGGCTTGGCCAATGAAGTGACGCCACGGATGTCCCTGCCTTTATGCCGCGTTGCTGAGGCATGAAGAACGGTCGCGCCAAGGCTTTGATCCCGACGCAGGCGCGCGAGGGACGCATGGCGAGCCAACCCTGAAGCGGCCATGCGCCATCCACCCGGTCTACTCGCGGGATTGGGCTTCCCCGGATTTCCGCTGCCCGACATTGCTCCATTCAACATTGCGCGTGGCGTACATGACGCTTGCCAGCGCGATCAGCAGCAGCACCGAACCGATGAGCAGCGACCATGCCTCCAGGTTGAGCAGCACGAACAGCAAGGCATAGAGCCCCACCAGCAGCGCCCCGATGAAGCGGCCCCGCCGCCAGCTTCCCAGCACGGCGGCGCTATAGGCGGACAACAGGCCGATGATCGCAGCCGCCCCCAGAATATAGGCTGCGGTAAAGCCGATGACCTCTGCAAAGGCAAGCAACAGGGCGAAGAAGAGCACCAGCGCCGCCCCCGTCAGCAGATATTCCGCCGCAGCCACGCGCGCGCCGCCGACAATGTCGAACAGCAGGAAGGCGAGGAAAGTGAAGCCTATGAACAGGAAGCCATATTTGACCGACCTGTCCACCTTGGAATAAAGATCGACCGGTTCGATCAGGCCGACCGTCACCGCGCGGGAATTGCCGCCGATGACTTCGGCTGGCCTCGCCGCAACCGTAGTGTCGGCAGCCGCCACCATGGCATAGCCCGCGCTGCCATCCAGCAGCGGAGGCCCCAATTCCTGCATCGCGACGGGAGGCTGGCCCAGCGCCAGCTTGTCGATCTGATAGCGCGCAGAAAAACCGCCGTCCGAAATCTCCCGCTTCTCGGGCAGGAAAGCTCCGCCAAAGCTTGGGCTCGGCCATGTCGAAGAGACCTGCCAGAAGGTCTTGCCGCCCCTTGGCACCAGGCTCAGCGACCGGCTGCCGCGCAAGCCGAAATCATATGCCACGGTCAGCCTGCCCTCGCCCGCCCAGGGGAGAAAGGCGAAGAAACCCTGCCCTCCGGTGGCGCCGGGACCTTTGCCGGGCTGCACGGCCAAAGCCTTGCCACCGGCAGACAGCGACCCGCCGCTGGTCAATCCCCGCGCATCCGATGCGCCCATCCGCAATTCCGCCCGATCCCATAGCAGGCGATCGGCGGTGATGCCGAAACGTGGCAGGTCTTCTGGCAAAGCAAATTGTGCGGTCCCCTTTATACGTGCGTCGTAGAGCACACTGCGGTAGATCGACTTGCGCCGCTCTTCCGGACGGACGGTGGTCGTGACCATATTCTCGACCGGCGAAATATAGAGCAGCTTTTCGGTCTCTACAGTGCGCGACACCCGCTGGCCGTCAACCTGCTCTTCCTGCACCTGAGTGGTGCGGAACGGAACGACAATGACAGGTCCCGCAATGATCTGTGGCCCGCCCCAACCAGCATTGATCGCGTCCTGCGCCGTCTGCGATTGGCTTTGCCGATCCCATACCAGAGCATAGATCAGCATCAGCGGCACGATCAGCGACAGCGCTACCAGCGCCGCGAACAGCAGCTTCATGCCGGGCGACCGCGTTGGCCGCATGTCTTCAGCCGAGCCTGTAACCAACCGCTGCTCCTGTCGAATATTGTCCAGGTCACTGTCTATGCCACGGGGCGGCAGCGTCAATCATCACGTGCCGCGTGTCCGTTAATCTGATAAGGTCGCCCACGAGAAATGCCGAGAGTCGAACTGTTTCGAGGAGGGCATGATGCAGACGTCGATCGACGAAGCGAAACTTCACAATTTTGTCGGAAAAATGCTGAACGACCTTGGCGGCGCGATCAGCGTGCCGACGGTGCGCGTCGGCTTCAGGCTAGGCCTGTTTGACGCGCTCGCGCAGGGCGCAGCGACATCGGCGGACCTCGCACAACGAGCAGGCGGCCTGCATGAGCGTTATGTGCGGGAATGGGCAATGGCCCAGGCCGCCAATGGCTTCATCGACTTCGATCCTGGCTCAGGCATGTTCAGCGTCTCGCCAGAGCAGGCGATGGTTTTCGTGAACCCCGACAGCCCCGTCTATCTGGCTGGCGCCTTCGAAATGGTCGCCGCCATGATAGAGGCGGAGCCCAAGGTCGAAGAATGTTTCCGCAACGGCAAGGGCGTCAGATGGGGAGACCATGCGGGCTGCCTGTTCTGCGCGACCGGCGCATTCTTCCGGCCCGGCTATGTCAACAACATCGTGCAGAGCTGGATACCCGCGATGGACGGCATGGAGGCAAAGCTGCGGTCCGGCGCGAAGGTCGCCGATGTCGGCTGCGGCGTCGGCTTCTCCACCTTGCTGATGGCGCAGGCCTATCCCGAAAGTCACTTCACCGGCTATGATTTCCACGAACCATCGATCGAGGACGCACGGCGTCATGCGCAAGAACATGGCCTCAGCGATCGGGTGCGGTTCGAAGTAGCAGCGGCCAAGGACATTGCCGAGAAGGACTTCGACTTCATCACCATGTATGACTGTCTGCACGATATGGGCGACCCCAAGGGATGCGCGGCACACATGCGCCGCATCCTGACACCGGGCGGCAGCTGGATGATCGTCGAGCCGATTGCAGGCGACAGGCCGGAAGACAATCTCAATCCCGTTGGGCGGCTCTACTACAACGCGTCCACCATGATCTGCGTGCCCACGTCGCTCGACCAGGAGGTCGGCGAAGGCCTGGGCGCGCAAGCAGGCGAAGCTCGTCTGGCGGCAGTCATCGCCACCGGCGGCTTCCAGTCGGTCGAAAGAGTCGCGGAAGGGCCATTCAACATGGTGCTTCAAGCGCGTTGAAGGGCAGGAACTGGCCGAAGCCGCTCAGCTGGCATCGGCGCGCAGGATCTTCTCCATCGGCTTGCCCCTGGCGAGTTCGTCGATCAATTTGTCCAGATAGCGGATCTCTTGCATGAGGGGCTCATCGACCTCTTCGATGCGGACGCCGCAGACCACGCCGGTTATAAGCCGCCGCGCGGGGTTCAGTTTGGGCGCCTCGGCAAAGAAGCGTTCGAAACTGACATTGGCCGCCAGCTGCTGCTCATGCGTTTCTTGGCTGTGTCTGGTCAACCAACGGAAGATCTGATCGACCTCGCTTCTGGTGCGGCCCTTCTTCTCGGCCTTGCTGACGTAGAGGGGGTAAACGCTCGCCACGCTGACCGAGTAGATGCGATGCTTCGCCATGATCCCTCCTGCGCAGACCCGAAATGCCTTAGCAGCTTTCGCGCAAAAGGATGATGGGGAAACTGATCCCCAGCTTCAGGGGACCTGATCTCGGTGGAGATGAAAAAACCCAGCAGATGCTGGGTGGTGACCCCTACGGGAATCGAACCCGTGTTTCAGCCGTGAAAGGGCCGCGTCCTAACCGCTAGACGAAGGGGCCACACTGCAGAATTGCTCTGGCAGTGCTGCGAAGCGAGGGCGGCTTTAGGGGGGCAGCTTGCGCCGGTCAACCCCCTTTGGGCCTAGAAAATCATCTCTTCTTCAATCGGCCCAGGCGGCGTCTTCCAGATGCAGCTCGGCTGCCGGGCGGCTACCCCAATCGTCGATCTTCGCGCGCCCCGCGACCCACAGGCGGCGATCGCGCGGTGCGCCCAGGATCGCTTGGCCCAGCTCGCTTTCGGCCTGGCGGAACGCGATGGTCTTGATCGAACGGCCATCATCGCCAGCCATCACGGCGCGCAAATGCCCGTTGCCGACCACATCCGCCTTGATGACCCGCATCGGTCCGGCCGCCACCAGCGGGGCAGGCCAGCCAGCGCCATAGGGCCCCCCCGCTTCGATCGCGGCCACAAAGTCGGGATTGACCCCCGCAGGCGCCAGCACGGCATCGATGAGCAGCGCACGATCATCGCGCGCACGGGCCACGGCAGGTCCAAGCCTTTCGTCCAGGAAGTCTGCCAGCGCATCCACCTTGTCCGAAGCGACCGTCAACCCTGCCGCCATGGCATGGCCGCCCCCGGCGACCAGCAACCCGCTGTCCTTCGCCGCCAGCACGGCCGCCCCCAGGTCCACGCCCGATATGGACCGCCCGGAACCCTTGCCGGTGCCCGCGTCGTCGATCGCAACGACGATCGCAGGCCGCCCGGCCTTTTCCTTGATGCGTCCGGCAACAATGCCGATCACCCCAGGGTGCCAACCTGGCCCCGCGATCACCGCGACTGCGCGATTGCCCTGCGCGGCGAGCAGTTCCTCGGCCTCGGCCTGCACCGCTGCCTCGATCGCGCGCCGCTCCTCGTTGAACTGGTCGAGCTCGGCCGCGATGCTCGCTGCTTCCAACGGGTCTTCGGTCGTCAGCAGCCGCACGCCAAGGTCGGCTTTGCCCACCCGGCCGCCGGCATTGATGCGTGGGCCAAGCGCGAAGCCAAGATCATGACATAACGGGGCACGGCTGAGGCGGCTGGCGTCGATCAGTGCCGAGATGCCGATATTGCGGCGCTTGGCCATGATCTTGAGGCCCTGCGCCACAAAGGCGCGGTTGAGCCCCTTGAGCTGCGCCACGTCCGCGACGGTGCCGAGCGCCACGATATCGAGCAACTCCATCAGCGCAGGCTCGGCCCGGTGCGTGAACCAGCCGCGCCGCCGCAGCACGCGGATCAGCGCCGCGCCGAGGAGGAAGGCGACGCCGACCGCCGCCAAATGACCATGAGCCGCCGCTTCCTCGACCTCGTCAAGCCGGTTCGGGTTCACCAGCGCGAACGCTTCGGGAAGCGCTGCGGCGCATTTATGGTGATCCACCACCACGACATCGACGCCGACCGCCTTCGCCATGGCGAGCGCCTCGAACGCCTGAGCGCCGCAATCGACGGTGACGATCAACGTCGCCCCTTCCCCGGCCAGCCGCACCAGCGCCTCGCCAGACGGGCCATAGCCTTCCATCAACCGATCCGGGATGTAAGGCCGCGCGGACAGGCCAAGATCGCGCAGCAGCCGGATCAGCAAGGCCGCGCTGGTCGCGCCATCCACGTCATAGTCACCGAAAATCCGCACATGTTCGCCGCTCTGCACCGCATCCGCCAGCCGCTCGGCCGCGCTGTCCATGTCGCGGAACAGGCTGGGGTCAGGCATGAAATGACGGATGGTGGGATTGCGATGCGCATCCACCGCCTCGCGCGGACAGCCTCGGGCGAGCAACAGCTGTGTGACGAGGTCGTCGGGCAGATAGCCGGGCTCGCGAGCATCCGCGCCCGCACCCCGCCAGCGCCACGGTTGTCCAAGGATGGAGCGGGATACATTCAGCGCGACAGTCATTTATCAGTCCCTAAACCGGCCAAGCCCTTGAGGGAAGCGGTTCGCGGACAGCGGCGGAACCGAATCGATGTCCTGCGCGTATTCCCAAGCCGCGCGCGGGTGCGGCGGATCGAAAGGGGCGGCGAAGTTTACATGAGTTCAGGGCAGGCGAAACGCGTCCGGCATGCCTTGGGCGTTTTGATGATTGCGGCGTCACCTCTTCCGCTACAGGCCCAGACTTCCAGCGGCGCTTCCACCGGCACGGTTGCGCCGGAACAGGAGCCGCCGATCCTGCCCGACGAGGAATTCGAGGCGCGCCTCCCCAAGGCTGGTGAGAGTGACACGGCGAACCCCTCCGCTCCGCTCCCGTCGATCGACAGCTGGATCGACCAGCAAATGCCGCAGGCCCGCGCGCCCGTCGAACTGCCCCCCGCTACTGAACCCGCAGCGGAAGCAGAGCTCGCCCAGCCCCTCCCCCCGCTCGACAGCGTCACCGTGCCTGCCCAGGTGGCAAGCGAAAGCCCCAATGAGAAAACGCCGGAAATCCGCTATGCTGTCGAGATTGACGGCTTTGGCAGGACCGGCCTTGAAGATGAGTTCCGGGGCGAGTCAGCGCTGATCGATGGGAATGGACGCGCCGACACCGCCGCCATGGTGCAGGCCCGCGCGCATGAGGATGAAGCGCTCGCGGTGCGGCTGCTCTATTCGGAAGGCTATTATGACGCGACCGCCCTCGCCTCGCTCGACCAGACTGGCAAAGGCACGTTGAAGGCGGTCTTGTCCGTCACGCCGGGCAAGCGGTACAAGATCGGTGACATCGTGATCAACGCTGGGCCTACGGTGCCGCCCGGGCTCGTCCGCGACAGCCTGCCGCTCAAGACCGGCGACTATATCGTCGCCGCCGATGTGGAAAGCGCGGAAGCCAATGTCGGCGTGAGGCTTCCCGAAAATGGCTATCCCTTCGCCAAGGTCGGCGAACGGGACATATTGCTCGATCCGGCGACGATCACGGGCGACTATACATTGCCTGTCGAGGTCGGCCCGCGCGGGTCGTTCCGGGGCATCACCACCTCCGGCGCCAAGCAAGCCTTTGGCGCCGACCATATGAAAGTCATCAGCCGCTTCAAACCCGGCGAACTGTATGACAGCCGCAAGGTCGACGACCTGCGCCGCGCCCTCGTCGCGACAGGCCTTTTCTCCAGCATCGCGGTCGATCCGGTGGGCACGAACGAGCCCGGCCCCGACGGCACCGAATATGTCGACCTGCATGTCGACCAGGAAGCAGGACCGCCGCGCACCCTGGCGGGCGAGCTTGGTTATGGCACGGGGCAAGGGTTCCGCGCAGAGGGCACATGGACGCATCGCAACCTCTTCCCACCGGAAGGCGCACTGATCGCCAAGGTCATCGCGGGCACGCAGGAACAGGGCGTCTCGGGCACCTTCCGCCGCTCGAACGCGGGCAAGCGGGACAAGACCTTCCAGGCTGGCGTCCTGCTCAACCACCAGAATTACGATGCCTACGAAGCATTCACCGCGGGCCTGAACATCAGTTGGTCGCGCCAATCGACGCCGATCTTCCAGAAGCGCTGGACCTACACCTATGGCGCGGAAATCCTGCTGTCCAACGAACAGACGACGATCGATCCGGCAACGGCGGAAAAGCGGCGACTGACCTATTTCATCGGCTCGCTGCCGCTGCAGGTCGGCTATGACCGCTCAAATGACCTGCTCAATCCGACCAAGGGCTTTCGCGCCAATCTGCGCCTTTCGCCCGAGGCATCATTGCAGGGTAATGTGTCGCCCTATGTGCGCGGCACCTTCGACCTTAGCGGCTATTATCCCGTTTCCGATGCGCTGGTGATCGCGGCGCGGACGCGGCTCGGCACGATCAGCGGCGCTGCCCGCGACCAGATCGCGCCCTCCCGCCGGGTCTATGCAGGCGGCGGCGGATCAGTGCGCGGCTTTGGCTATCAGGAACTGGGGCCCAAGGACGTCAATGACGATCCCATTGGCGGCCGGTCCGTCAACGAGTTCGCCGTCGAGGGCCGCTATCGCTTCGGCAATTATGGCGTCGTCGCCTTCGTTGACGCGGGCCAGGTCTATGAAAGCGCCATCCCGAAATTCTCGGACATTCGCTATGGCGTAGGCTTGGGCGGCCGCTTCTATACCGACTTCGGCCCGTTCCGGGCGGACATAGCCATGCCGATCAATCGGCAGCCCGGCGAATCCAAATTCACTCTCTATATCGGCATTGGACAGGCTTTCTGATGGCCGAAGATACGCCTCCACCCGCTCCCGAAAGCCAAACCGTGATCATCCGGGAAGGTCGGCCGTTGTGGCAGAAGATCGTTTTCGGCGTTGCCGGTCTGATCCTTGGCCTGGTCGTCCTCGCCGCCGGGTTGCTGCTCTTCCTCAACACGCAGCCGGGCAAGAAATTCCTGATCCGCCAGATCGCGGCGCTGAAGCTGGAATCCGGCATGGCGATCGAGGTCGGCCGTATCGAAGGATCGGTCTATAGCGACATGGTCATCCACGACCTTGTCCTGCGTGATCCCAAGGGACCATTCGCCGTATCGCCACGCGTTCATGTCGTTTGGAGCCCCTTCCGCTATCTCAGCAACCATATCTCCGTCCGCCTGCTGGAAAGCCCGCTTGTCGTGCTGGCCCGCAGCCCACAGTTCAACGTCACGCAAAGCGATCCCAACGCCCCGATCCTTCCCAACCTCGACATCGACGTCGATCGGCTGAAGATCGCCAAGTTCGTGCTGGCGAAGCCGGTGATCGGCCAGAAGCGCGAGATCGCCATTGACGGCGTCACCCACATTGCCGATGGCCGTGCGCAGCTTAGCGCCAATGCCGTGGTCGATAGCGGCGATCGGCTCCAGGCATGGCTCGACGCGGTGCCCGAACAGAACCGCCTGGCCATGAAGGGCACGCTGACCGCGCCCAAGGGCGGCGTGATCGCAAAGATGAGCGGGCTCACCGATGGCCTCACCGCGACGCTGGACGGGCGTGGGACATGGCAGGCGTGGAACGGCCGGATCGTCGCCAACTCGCCCAAGGGCGAGCTTGCGAACATCGCCCTCGCCGCGCGCGACGGTAATTTCACGGCCAAGGGTCCGGTGCGCCCCGGCCTCGTCTTTGCCGGAACCGTTGACCGGCTGACCGCCCCCGCCCTTGATGTCGATCTCTTCGCCGGGCTTAACGAGCGGCGCGTGAACCTTAAGGGATCACTCCGCTCGAACGCGCTCGCCGCGACGGCGCAGGGCCTCATCGACCTCGGCAAAAGCCAGTTCAGCGGGCTCAAGATCGACGCCGCACTGCTGACGCCCGGCGCGATCATGGAAAAGGTGCGCGGCAGGGATGTGCGCGCTTCGATCATCCTCGACGGCCCCATGGCGACACCCTTCATAAACTATGATCTCACCGCCGCGATGCTCGCCTTCGACCAGACCGGCATCGAAGGGCTGAAGGCCAGCGGCCGGGCAGTGATCGATACCGATCGCATCCGTATCCCGGTAAACGCGACCGCGCGGCGGGTCACCGGCCTCAATGCAGCAGCAGGCGGGTTGCTCCAGAATCTGCGGGTAAAGGGCGACTTCGCTTATTCCGCAGGCAAGCTGATCAGCGACAATCTGAAGATCGACAGCGATCGGGTGGACGCCACCGCCATCGTCCTCGCCGACCTCGACAACGCCATTTACCGAGCCGCGCTCAAGGGCCGGGTGAACGATTACAAGATCGACGGCGTCGGCATCGTCAACCTCAACACCGATGTGGAGTTGGTGCCGGGCCCCAAGGGCGGCTGGGGCCTTGCGGGCAAGTTCGGCGTCCGCACCGCGCGCTGGGAAAATGCGTCGGTGCGCGATTTCCTTGGCGGCAATGCCGTCATGTCGGGCCGCATCGGCATGACGCCGGAAGGCAAGTTCACCCTTGCCGGCCTCAAAGGCGCGGCACCCAATTTCCGCATCCATTCCGGGTCAGGCAGCTACGACACCAATGGCGCGATCACTTTTGACGCGTCCGCGACGTCCAACCAATATGGCCCGCTTGCGCTCACTGTTCGCGGCACGATGGAACGGCCGCAAGCTATCCTGCGCGCGGCCCGGCCCAATGTCGGCGTGCAACTGTCCGACGTCGTTGCAAAGCTCAATGGCGAAGCAGGCGGCTATCGGCTGGAAGCGACTGGCGGCTCCGCCTATGACCCCTTCTTCGCCAATGTGCTGATCCGCACGGGGCGTGGGCCGCTTACGATCGACATCACACGCGCGCGTTTCGCGGGCGTAGACATGAATGGCCGCCTTCAGCAGACCGCCGCCGGACCTTTCGCCGGACGGCTGGCCATGAACGGCTCGGGGATCAACGGCACGGCGCGGCTCGCGGCCGTGGGCAAGGCTCAGGGTATCGCGGTCAACGCCACCGCCAGCAACGCTCGCCTGCCCGGCGAAGCCGATGTGGTGATCGGCCGCGCCATAGTGGCGGCCGACATCGTGCTCACTGACCAGCCGCGTATCACCGCCGATGTGCAGATGGCGAACGCGGCCTATGGCGACTATGTCGTGCGCAAGGGACGGGCGCGCATCAATTATCAGGGCGGACGCGGACGCGCGCAGCTTGTTGCGGATGGATCGACGGGCGTGCCCTTCTCCATCGCCATCAACGCAGCGCTTCGCCCCAACCTCTACGCCGTCGCCTTGGAAGGCAAGGCGAGCAACATCCCCTTCCGCTTCGCCCAACCAGCGATCATCCGCATCGAACCGCAGGGCTACCGGCTCGAACCCGCGACGCTTGTCTTGCCGCAAGGAAGGGTTGATCTTGCCGGACGGTTCGGCGGGCAGACCGCCCTCCAGGCCCGGTTCAAGGATTTCGACCTCGCCATCATGAACATCGCCAGCCCCGGCCTCGGCATCAGTGGCAAGGCGACGGGCGCGATCGATTTCAACCAGAGCGGCAACGCCTTCCCCACCGCCACCGCCCGCATCGCGATCAATGATTTCCGCCGCTCAAGCCTGTCCGCCGTGTCCGATCCCGTATCCATGGCGATCGAGGGCCGCCTGTCAGGGCGCGGCGGCGATCTGCGCGGCCTCATCCGGCGCGGCAATGCGCCGCTCGGTCGCTTCATCGCCACGCTCGCGCCTCCTGGCCCCGGAGCCAGCTGGACGCAGCAACTCCAATCGGCGCCGCTCGGTGGCGGCATCCGCTACGCCGGCCCGGCCGATGTGCTCTTCTCCTTCGGCGGGCTCGCGGACCAGCAACTGACCGGCCCGATCGCCGTCGCCGCGGACTTCAGCGGCCGCCTCACCGCGCCGCGCCTCAACGGCCTCGTCCGCGCCAACGCGCTGACCTACGAAAATGAAACCTTCGGCACCCGCCTGACGCAGATGCGCCTTGATGGGCGCTTCACCAACGATCGGCTGGAGATACGCGACTTTTCCGGCCGGGCGGGCGACGGCACCGTGCAGGCAAGCGGCTCAGTGGGGCTCGCCGCCGAAAGCGGCTATCCCATGAACATCGCCGTCAAGCTGGACCGCGCCCGCATCGCCCGCAGCGAAGCCATCACCAGCGTCGTGACCGGCAACATCAACGTCACGAATAGCGCGGCGAATGGCGGGTTGATCAAGGGCGACCTGTGGCTCCCCGAAACCCGTTACCGCATCGCCTGGCAGGGCGGCGCGGAAATCCGCCAGCTTCAGGGCGTCCGGCGCAAGGGCGAAGGCACCGGCCTGCTCGACCAGCGCGTCGCGTCCCGCCAAGCGGCGGCGAAGCCCGCCGACTGGAAGCTCGACATCCGCGTGCGTGCCGACAATGAGATCTACTTGACCGGCATGGGGCTCGATTCCGAATGGAAGACCAACGTGCGGGTCACGGGCACAACAAAGGCCCCGCGCGTCGTCGGCAAGATCGAGGTGATACGTGGCCGCTACAGCTTCTCAGGGCATCAGTTCGAACTTGAACAGGGAATCATTACCTTCAACGGGCCGATGATGAACCCGGTGCTGGCGATCCGCGCCGAAACCCGGATCAACACGGTGACCGCAGGCATTGCAGTGGGCGGTACGGCGCAGCGGCCCGACATCAGCTTCATCTCGACGCCCACCCTGCCGCAGGACGAGATATTGGCGCGCATCCTGTTCGGCGACAATGTCGCGAACCTGTCCGCCACGCAGGCGATCCAGCTTGCCGCCGCGCTCAACGGCCTGCGCGGTGGCGGTGGCGGCCTCAATCCGATGGGCAAGCTGCAGAACGCGTCGGGCGTCGACCGCATCGGCATCGTCGGCGGGGACGATGCCACGGGGCGCGGCACGTCGCTGGCAGTCGGGCAGCGCATCTCCAACAATATCTATGTGGAAGTGATCACCGATCCCAAGGGCTTCACCGCCACCCAGCTGGAAATCTCGCTGTCAAAGACGCTGAGCCTGCTGTCGAAGACCGGCACCAACGCCGGATCATCGGCAAATCTGCGCTATTCGAAGGATTATTGAAGCCGCTCCGCGCGGTAGCGGGCGATCAGCCCATCATATTCATCCATGCCGGGGAAGCGCTCAAAGCTGACCGCCGCCCCGGTTTGCGCCCAGGGCAGCTTCTCCGCTGTCTGCGTTTCCATCCAGGGCGCGAACCAGCTTGCATCGTCCAGCATCGTCGCGCGGACATTGACGAAGCCCATGTCGGCGGCAGGCCTGGTAAAGACCCAGCTCTTGCACCAGCCGCAATGATGATGGTGCACATCCTCGCCATGCATCCCGCCGATCACGGTATCACCCGCGATCAGTGCAAAGCCGCTCGACGGCATGATGATCGTGGTGGAAAAAGCGCTGCCCGTCATCTTCTGGCACCCGGTGCAATGGCACGCCGCCTCACCCCACGGCGCTTCGCTCAACTGGAAACGCACCCGGCCGCACCGGCAATGACCGTCGATGGGGAAATCGGGGATAGGCATGGGGCTTCTCCTGTTAGAGCGGAATGCATTTACTCTGTATCACGTAGCCCGTTCGGGCTGAGCTTGTCGAAGCCCTCTCCTTCCTAAAAAGGTAGAGCCCTTCGGCAAGCTCAGGGCGAACGGTGCTAAGAGGTGGCGCTGATTTAAAGCGCGAAACTCTAGAGCCGACGTAATTGATCCTTCCTATCGCAAGATGGGGAGTATTCACGCGCGCCCTCAATGAAAGTCCCGCGACTTGGGCAAGATGCGCACATTGCGCGGATGGCTGGACGTGCGCGGGTGCTGGGGATGCAAGAACTCATCCGCCCTCGACAAGGCGATATGCGGCTTATGCGTATCCGACAGGCGCGACATCTCGGCGGTGCGATCATGCACGCGGGTCGCCATCAGGTGGACGACGCCTTCCTTGCTCCGCTGCACCTCCCCCTCGACCAGCATCAGCCGCGACGCCATGACAGGCCGCCGCTGCATTTCGAACAGTCGCGCCCACAGCAAAATGTTGGTGATCCCCGTCTCATCCTCGATCGTGATGAAGACGGCGTTGCCCTTGCCCGGCCGCTGCCGCACCAGCACCACGCCTGCCGTCCGCACCTTGGTCCCGTTCTTCGCCGCCGATGTCTGCGCGCAACTCAGCACGCCCTCGGCCGCAAAAACCGGGCGCAGGAACTGCATCGGATGGCCTTTTAGGGACAGGCGCGTCATCTGGTAATCGGCCGCAACCTGTTCGGCCAGCGGCATGGCGGGCAGCATGGCATCCGGCTCCTGCCCCAATTCTCCCGCCGCTTTCTGGTCCCGTTTGCGGGCAGCGGCGAACAGCGGCAATTCATTGGACGGCGTGCGCCGCGCTTCCCACAGAGCCGCCCGCCTGTCCTGCCCCAACGACCGGCAAGCGTCCGCGTCCGCCAGCAGGCGCAGCGCCCGCGCAGGCAACCCCGCCCGCCGCGCCAGATCCTCAAGGCTGGTGAACAGGCCCTGCGCCCGCGCCTCGACCATCTGCGCAGCCCAGGTCTCGCGAAAGCCATCGATCTGGCGAAAACCCAGCCGCAGCGCCAACGCCCGGCCTTCCCCTTCACCCCGCCGCCTGTTTCGCGATCGAAGCAGGGGTTCAAGCGCATTGTCCCACCCGCTCATGTTCACATCCACATCATGCACGGCAACCCCATGCTCCCGCGCATCCCGGACGATCTGAGCCGGAGCATAAAAGCCCATGGGCTGCGAATTCAGCAACGCGCAGGCGAACACGGCAGGCTGGTGGCACTTGATCCAGGCCGACACATAGACCAGCCGGGCAAAGGACAGAGCATGGCTTTCAGGAAAGCCATAGCTGCCGAACCCTTCGATCTGGCTATAGCATCGCTCGGCAAAATCGCGCTCATATCCACGCCGCACCATGCCGCCGATCATCTTCTCCTTGAACTTGTCCATGCCTCCCACCTGCCGGAAAGTCGCCATCGACCGCCGCAGCTGATTGGCCTCCGAAGGCGTAAATTCCGCCGCGACAATGGCGAGCTTCATCGCCTGCTCCTGGAACAAGGGGACACCGTAGGTATCCTTCAGCAACTCCCGCAATTCGTTGGGATTGTGGGGTGGACTGGGCGAAGGAAATTCCGCTTTTTCGAGTCCTGCCCGCCGCCGCAAATAAGGATGAACCATGTCACCCTCGATCGGGCCAGGCCGTACAATCGCGACCTGCACCGTCAGGTCATAAAGATTTTCCGGCTTCAAGCGCGGCAGCATGTTGATCTGCGCCCGGCTTTCCACCTGGAACACGCCAATGCTGTCCCCCTTTTGCAGCATGGCGTAAACAGCAGGGTCTTCGGAATCGAGATCGACGGTGAGGTCGTAATCGCCCAGTCCATGACGCCGCATCAACTCATAGGCTCTCCGGATGCAACTCAACATGCCGAGCGCCAGCACATCGACCTTCATCAAGCCAAGCGCATCGATATCGTCCTTGTCCCATTCGATGAAGCTGCGATCGGGCATCGCGGCATTGTGAATGGGCACCGTTTCATCCAGCCGGTTCTGGGTCAGGACGAAGCCGCCGACATGCTGCGACAAATGCCGTGCGAAAGGCGCGCGGATCAACTGCTCAACCAGCGATCGCAATCGGACGATCTCCACGTTGTCGAGAGAAAAGCCCGCGTCGATGAAACGTCCGTCGCCCAGATCGCGTGAGTAACTTCCCCAGACGGTGCTCGACAGGCGCGCCGCTATATCTTCGCTTAGTCCCAGCACCTTCGTCACTTCACGTAGAGCGCTTCGGGACCGGTAATGAATGACGGTCGCGGCGATTCCCGCCCGTTCGCGCCCATAGCGACGGTAGATATATTGCATCACCTCCTCGCGCCGCTCATGTTCGAAATCGACGTCGATGTCGGGCGGCTCGTTCCGCTCTTCTGATACGAAGCGCGAAAAGAGCAGGTCGTGCTTCATCGGATCGACGGAAGTGACGCCCAACAGAAAGCAGACGATGGAATTGGCTGCAGACCCCCGGCCTTGGCAGAGAATAGGAGGTTTTTGAGCGCGCGCAAATCGGACGAGATCGTGGACGGTCAGGAAGTAATAAGCATAATTTTGCCTTCGGATGAGCCGCAGCTCCTGCCCGATCAGTGCTCTTACCTTAGGAGGCAATCTGCGTCCGTAACGCCCTTTTGCCCGGCGGCGCACCAAATTCTCCAGCCAGCCATCGGGTGACCAGCCGGGCGGAACCGGCTCATGAGGATATTCATATTTTAAGTCGGTAAGGACGAAGTCGATCTGATCGACGAACCGGATCGTTTCGGCAAGCGCTTGCGGACAGTCGGCATAAAGCCGGGCCATTTCGAGGGGAGGCTTGATATGCCGTTCGGCATGCGCTTCCAGCCGCCGTCCCGCCTGCTTCAACGTCACGCCATCCCGAACGCAGCTGAGCACGTCCTGCAATGGCCGCGATGATGCTTCGGCATACAGCACATCGTTAGTCGCTATAACGGACACGCCCACCTCTCCGGCAATCTTCTGAATGGCGGCGGCATGACGGCGGTCTCGTCCATGATGGCGCAGGGTCAGCCCGAGCCACACGCGTCCCGGCGCTGTGTTCTGCAACCGGCGCAGTGCATCCTGCCATGTGGGTGGAGCCGCGGGCGGCACCAGTTTCAGGTGAGAGATGGATACCGCTTCATCACCGGACGGATAGGCCGGAGGAGCTTTATGCGCCTCTTGGGGGCGGGCCGTGGAAAGCGGCAGGATGATCAGCAGAAGATCGTCGAGGTGATCGATCAGATCGCTGAAGGTAAGAATACAGTCGCCCTTCACCGCCTCCATATTGCCCTTGGTCAGCAGGCGGGTGAGCCGTCCCCAGCCCAAGCGGCTTTTGGGATAGGCGAGAATATCAGGCGTCCCATCGACAAAGACCAAGCGAGCGCCCATTACCAGGCGCAGATCGGTATGACAGGCCGCTTCTTCCTGGGCGGTCAGTTCGACCGATTCACCTCTCTCCTTCTTCGCTTTGATCATGGCATCACGTGCCTTGCCGGGTGCGTCACGCAACGCGACATAGGCGCGCACAACGCCAGCCACGCTGTTCCTGTCGGCAATGCCGATGGCCTGAAGCCCCAATTCAATCGCCCGGCCGACAAGGTCGGAAGGGTGGGAAGCGCCGTGCAGGAAGCTGTAATTGGACATAACGCCCAGCTCGGCGAAACCAGGACCCTGCTTTAAGGGCGGCGCTATTGCAGGCTTCCTCCCATCCTTCTCCCTTGCCTCGATCCTGTCCAGCTCCCGCCGGTCAGGGGATTTAGGCTTGGACGGATCAGGCCCCTTGCCGCGTTTCATGCGAACAGGCCGTGGATATACCATCCCGGATGCCGCGCCTCCGTGCCGTAAAGGCCGTGGCGGAAAATCCAGTAGCGGCGGCCGCGCGCATCCTCGATCCGGTAATAGTCGCGGGTCATCCCTGCGCTTTCGCCCGCCAGCGCACCGTCCTTCGCCTTCCACCATTCGGGCGCGATCCGCTCGGGCCCTTCATAGCGGGTCACTTCATGCACGCTGCGCCGCCAACGGAAATGATGGGGTGGGCCATCCGGAACTTCCGCCACCACCTCGATCGGCTGGGGCGGATCGAACAAATGGATGGGGCGCATGGGTGGGTCGCCCGGTTCGCCCTGGCGCGGCCAACTGGATGGCGTGCGGCTTTCGATCGCGGGCAAGGCGAGCTGCGCCTGCTCGGGAATATGGCTGTCGCGCGGCTCCAGGCGCTGGATGCGATTGCGGCCGGCCCGCACGGACAGCCGGTCGACGAGCGCCGCGACCGCTTCCTCGCGCCGCGCTTCCCCGCCTTCCAGCGCCAGTTGGGTCGCAGCCATCGGCTCGGTCTGCGGCACGGCAAGGCGCAGCATGTCGAAGCCGAAACCGGGATCGAGCGGATCGGACAGACTGTCGATCCGCTCCTGCACCAGCCGCATGATCGCGGGCGCGTCGCGCACTGGCAGCCCGGTTTCCACCCGCAGCGGAAAAGCGAGACCATCGGTGCGAAAGAACAACAGCTCGAACCGCCGCCCGCCTTCGCCCCGCTCGGCCAGCCGCTCGCCCGCTTCGGCCGCCATCTCCTCGACCCGTTGCAGGGCATAGGCGGTGCTGCCCACCGGTTCTGCGAAACGGCGCTCGATCCGCAGCACAGGGCGTGGGCGGCGGGGGCTAAGCGGACGGTGCCCCAGACCCAGCAAGCGATGCAGCGCATCCACCGCCTCCTCGCCAAACCGCGCGGCCAGCGTTGCGGCTGGCCTGGCGGCAAGGTCGCCGATGGTGCGCAGCCCCGCGCGTCGCAACGCCACGCTGCTCTCCTGCTCCAACTCCAGCGCCTCCACCGGCAGGCGGCGCAAGGCAGCCTCTTCATCGGGCGCTGGCCCTGCGGAAAAGCGGCACAGCGCATGGGCTCCCTCCGCCGTGCCCGCTATCGCATGACGCACCTCCATGCCGTGCCGCTCGAACCGGTCCACCGCCTCACGCGCCAGGGCCTCCTCCCCGCCCCACAGATGCGCGCAGCCGGTGATGTCCAGCATCAGCCCATGCGGCGGATCGATCGCCGCCGCCGGCGTATAGCGCGCGCATCCATCGCACAGCCGCTCCAGCCAATCCTGGTCGGCATGATGATCGGCTTCGAAGCTGACAAGGTCGGGCTCCTGCGCCCGCGCATCAGCCAGCGTCATGCCCGCGCTCAGGCCCAGCGCCAGCGCGTCGGCATCCGGCGTGACGAGGCGCATCGCCCCGCGCACCGACTCGACGATGGCGACCGGCCCGGCACCGGCCTGCGCCTGCCACAGATCAGGCCGCGCGATGCGCAGCCGGTCGACCGGCAGGAAGGGGAACCACAGCGCCAGGTAGCGCCGCCTCTTCAGCGCGTCCTCCGCTTGCCCATCCATGCTCATGGCGTTCATCGCACTCTTCTCCAAAATCTCCCCGCTCGGCATTCCACACCATCCGCCATGTCATGCCGTCCGGTCCCGACCTGCGGCGCAGCAGGTGGAGTGAAAAGGCGCTCATGCCCGGCGCGTTGCCCGGCAAAGGCAGGGACGGCGCGGCCTCCACCCGCCACCGCGTCTCCGCCGCGCTCGGCACGGGATCGCCGCCGATCCGCAATAGGAAGGCCGTGACTCCCGAAGTTTCGGCCGCCAGCGCCAGGCGCCGGCTTGCCGTCAAATCCATGAGCGGCGCGCGCCCGCGCAGTTCGATGACGAGCGCACCCAGCGCCGGGCAGCGCAGTGCATCGACCGCCGCGCGCAGCAGCAGCGCCTCATCCTTCATCGCCCCGATCAGCAGCCGCGCCGGATCAATCCCCAGTTCCGCAAGCCCCGGCCCATAGGGCTGCGCCCCCGTCCCCTTGGCAAGCCGCAGCCAGAAGAGCGGCAAATCGCCCGCCGCCAGATGAGCAAGGATCAACGACAGGCCCGCTGCCGCGCCTTCATCCTCGTCACCGCCGAACAGCTCATGCAGCCGCCCGCGCGCCAGACCGCCTTGCAACGCCTTATCGAACAGGCCATGTCCCGTCGCCACCGGCGCACCAGCCTCCATCGCCGGAATGCCTTCCAGCAATGCGATATGCCGCCTGAGGGCTGCAAGGGTCTTTACCGACTCGACCATAAGAATGTTCTTCTTATGTTCTTTTTGATCCTTCGATGAACCCTGTCAATCAGGGATTCATTGCCGTTGAGGGAGCGGGCAGGACTCTCAGCGCCAACGTGCGAGAATCAAGAAAGGCCCGCCGCGACATGCGCAGACGGGCCTTTCACTATTCATAAAAAACGCAGGTACTAGCGCGCCTTATTCGCCGTCATCATCCGGTTCAGGTCCTGTCATCATGCCTTCAGCAACTTCCTCGGTCTTGCCGCGGATGGCGCGTTCCAGGCGTTCGGCCATCTCCGGATGTTCCTTGAGGAAAGTCTTGGCATTTTCCCGGCCCTGCCCGATGCGAACGGAGTCGTAGGAGAACCACGCGCCCGACTTTTCAACGATGCCCGCCTTGACGCCCAGATCGAGGATCTCCCCGATCTTGGAAACGCCTTCGCCATACATGATGTCGAATTCGACCTGCTTGAACGGCGGGGCGACCTTGTTCTTCACCACCTTAACGCGGGTCGCATTGCCCACGATATCGTCGCGATCCTTGATCTGGCCGGTGCGGCGGATGTCGAGGCGGACCGACGCGTAGAATTTGAGCGCGTTGCCGCCCGTCGTCGTTTCCGGATTGCCGTACATGACGCCGATCTTCATGCGAACCTGGTTGATGAAGATGACAAGGCATTTCGACCGCGAAATCGATCCCGTGAGCTTGCGCAGCGCCTGGCTCATCAGGCGCGCCTGAAGGCCGACATGGCTGTCGCCCATCTCGCCTTCGATTTCGGCGCGGGGCACCAGCGCGGCCACCGAGTCCACCACCAGCACGTCGATCGCGTTCGACCGCACCAGCGTATCGACGATCTCCAGCGCCTGTTCGCCAGTGTCGGGCTGCGACACGATCAGTTCGTCGATATCGACGCCCAGCTTCTTGGCATAGACCGGGTCCAGCGCATGTTCCGCGTCGACAAAGGCCGCAACGCCGCCCGTCTTCTGCGCCTCTGCAATGGCGTGCAGAGCGAGCGTGGTCTTGCCCGAGCTTTCCGGGCCATAGATTTCGATGATGCGCCCGCGCGGCAACCCGCCAATGCCAAGCGCGATATCGAGCCCCAGCGATCCCGTCGAAATCGCCTCGATCTCGATCTTCTCGCGGCTGCCCAGCTTCATCGCCGAACCCTTGCCAAAGGCGCGGTCGATCTGGGAAAGGGCCGCTTCCAATGCTTTCTGTCTGTCCATTGTCCCTGTCTTCTTGGAATCGATGAGTGAGAGCATTGCTGTCATCGGCCTATCCCCTGTCAAGCGGAAGCGCCGATTAAGTGGCGCCTTGGCCACTACGTATCCGCTTTGTTCTCAAAGAACAAGAGGGGAACGGAAATTTCCTATTTAGGCGGAGAGCACCTTGGCCAGCGCCCGCTCGACCGCGCCGATCGTATAGGGTTTCGCCAGCGTCGGCCGATCCGCATGACCTGATGGCACATCATCAGCCATGCCGCCCGTGGCGAAGATGAAGGGAATTCCAGTCTCGGCCAATATGTCGGCCACGGGCCAGCTTTTCTCGCCCTGCAAATTGCAGTCGAGCAGCGCCGCGTCAAAGCCGCCCCTGCGCGCCTGATCGCAGGCTTCATCCACCGAAACGGCAACCGCGTGCAGGCGATATCCCAATGTTTCGAGATAATCTTCCAGCATCATGCCGATCATTGCTTCATCTTCGACCACCAGGATGGTCTTGCTGTCCGACATGTGCGACCCCCTATTTCGTCACGCTCGCTATCTTATCATCGACGCGCGGACCAGTATAAACGCTTGATCGTTCAAGAAGTTCATTCAGCCGTGGGCCGCATCGCCAAGGCATCACGCGCGGCCTCTGCCAACTGGCTGACGGAAAAGGGTTTTGGCAGGAAGGCGACATTGGCAAGGTCGATGGACTTGCGCAGTTGTTCCTCGGCATAGCCCGACATGAACAATACCGGAAGGTCAGGATGCGTATCCCGCGCGCGCGCAACCATGGACGGGCCGTCCATATTGGGCATGACCACATCGGAAATCAGCAGGTCGATCTGCTCGCCGCCTGCCAGCACCTCCAGCCCCTGCTCGCCGTCATGGGCGGTCAGCACCTTGTAGCCCTGCCGCGACAGCGCGCGTTCGGCAACGGCGCGGACCATATCCTCATCCTCGACCAGCAGCACGGTGCCGGTGCCCCATGTCTCGCTGCGCTTGATCGGCGCCTTTGCGGGGATCGCCTGCTCCATGTCCGCGCCCTGATAGACGGGCAGGTAGATGACGAAGCTCGCGCCCCGCCCGAGTTCGGATTCGGCAAAGATGTAGCCGCCCGATTGCTTGACGATGCCATAGACCGTCGACAGGCCCAGCCCGGTGCCCTTGCCCAATTCCTTGGTCGTGAAGAAGGGTTCGAAGATCTTGGAAAGAATGTCGGGCGGAATGCCGAGCCCGGTGTCGGATACGCGCAGCGCGGTATAGTCGGCGGCTGGCAATATTTCCTGCCGCATCTCGCGCACCTTGCCCGCCGGAACCGCATAGGTCTGGATATTGAGGATGCCGCCTTCGGGCATGGCGTCGCGGGCATTGACCGCCAGGTTCACGATCACCTGCTCCAACTGACCCGGGTCCGCGCGCACCGCGCCCAGGTTGCGGCCATGGCTGACCTCCAGCTTGACGCTCTCGCCCAGCAGGCGCTTCAGAAGGTTGGAGACATCGGCAACGATGTCGGGCAGTTGCAGCACCTGCGGCCGCAGCGTCTGTTGCCGTGAAAAAGCGAGCAGCTGGCGCGTCAGCCCGGCTGCGCGATTGCTGTTCGACTTGATCTGCTGAATATCGTCATAGTCGCTGTCGCCCGGCGTATGGCGCATCAGCATCAGGTCGCAATGGCCGATGATGGCGGTCAGGATATTGTTGAAATCATGCGCGACGCCGCCAGCCAGCTGGCCGATCGCCTGCATCTTCGTCGCTTGCGCGACCTGCCGCTTGAGCTTGCTTTCCTCGCTATTGTCCTTGAGGCTCAGCAGCACCGCCGCCTCGCCCAATCCACGGACGCCCGCGAGGCTCAACGCGGTCGGCTCCTCCGGTTCGTTCCGCAGCCTGATCGCAATGTCGCCGGACATTTGCGGCCCCACGGCAAAGCGGCGCACGGCATCAGCGACGGCCGCCTGATCCTCGCGCACGACAAGGTCGCCCGGATAGCTCGGCTTCTCGCTCCGCTTCAGCCCCACGGCACGGGAAAAGGCGCCGTTCAGGAACAGGATGCGCCCGTCGCGATCCGCCATCGCCAGGCCAAAGGGCAGCAGCGACAGCAGCGTTTCGATATAGGAAAGCGCCGAGGTGCCGCCCGCGCTGCCCGCAGGCTCGTCGATGAGCAGCAGGAGCATCGGGCCGTCCTGCCCTCCGCCCTGCCCGCTCCCCTGATAGCCGCCCGGCTGCGTCGCCCGGCGCAAGGGCACCTGCAACAGCCGCAGCGGCAACCCGCCCGACTCTTCCCGCGCCAGGAACAGCCGTCCCTTGTCATCGACCCGCATATGGGCCGCAAAATCGCGCCCGGTGATGTTGGCGTCGATCCGCCCCGCCGCGCGCAGCAGGAAAGCGCCATTGGCCGAGCGGATGCGCCCTTCCCCCCCGATCATGACCGCCATGATCCCGGCCTCACCCATCTGCCGCCCGGCATCGCCCGTCAGCAGCCGATGCACGTCATCCAGCGCGTTGGGCTGGCGTACAGGGGTAAAGCGCCACAGCAGATAATCTTCCGACCGGCCCGTGCGGCTGATATCGACGTCCAGCCGTAGCGCGCCCTGCGCCATGCCTTCCACCCGCGCTTCGCCGTCGCGCCAGGCCCCGCGCGCGGCATCGGCAAGGCTTTCGGCCAGCCCCGTTTCGGCCGTGATGTTGGGGGGCGTTGGAAATCCGGGAAACCATTCCCCGAACAGGTCGCTCGCGCAAACGAGCTGCCCGGCACGATCAGTGACCGCGATCGCCATGCTCGACGCGTCCGCCGCGGCCCGCGCGACCGTCCAGTCCGGCACCGCGTCAAGGTCAGCGGCTTCTTCGGGAAAGAGGCGGCGATACCAGCTGAGCAGCGCGGCGGCGGCCAGGATCATGGCGCCGAAACCAGCGCCGACCGCCGCATTGCCGCTCGCGAAAATGACCAGGATCGCGGACAGCAGCGCAGCCAGTATCAGCAGCGGCAGGGCCAGCCGGGAAGGGCGTTCGCCCGTCCACGCTTTCCCATCCCTTTTGATACGCGAGGCCATCGGCCGGCCTTCCCCCTGAAAACGCCTGGACTATTCTACCCGGCGTCAGACGCGGGCGACTTCTTCCAATGCGCTGCTTTCGGGTGCCTTGCCAATCCTCAATTTACGCGCATGCCATTTCCGGCCCATCCTGTGGCGCCAGAACCAGTCGGCCAGAAAATAACCCACGACTGCAAAGGCGATGGAAATAAGGGCGAGGCCGAACAGCATGGCGGGCGCCGCTTCGGAAAAGAGCCAGGCGCACCATTCGCGTATCGATGCATGCTTGTCGACCAGCGCCATGAAGCCCGAAGCATCGGCGCTGCGGCCAAGCAGCCAATTACCGATATAGACCGACGCCATCAGGAACAGCGGCGTGGTGGCGGGATTGGACAGGAATGTCATCGCCGCCGCGATCGGGATATTGGCCCGGAACGGCAGCGCCAGCAGCGCCGCGCCCGCAATCTGCACGCCGGGGATCAGCAGAAAGATGCCGACGAGCAGCCCCAGCGCGACGCCACGCGGCACCGACCGGCGGGTAAAGCGCCACAGCGACGGTTCCAGCACCCGGTGCGCGACTGGCGCGATGAAGCGATTTTCCTCCATCGACTCCCGGGTCGGAGCATTGGCGTGCCACCAGCGGGCCAGACGGCCCATGCTCGCCTTGGGCCCCATCAGCGATGCGCCTTCATGATGCGCTGCTGATCGCGCTTCCAGTCGCGTTCCTTGATGGTGTCGCGCTTGTCGTGCGTTTTCTTGCCCTTGGCGAGCGCCAGCTCGACCTTTGCCTTGCCGCGGCTGTTGAAATAGACGCTCAAGGGAACGAGCGTCATCCCCTTGCGCTCCACCGCGCCGTGCATGCGGGCGATCTCCCGCTCGTGCAGCAACAGCTTGCGGGGCCGCTTGGGTTCATGATTATAGCGGTTGCCGTGGCTGAATTCGGGGATGTTGCTGTTGACCAGCCACACCTGATTGCCCTTCACCTCGGCATAGCTTTCGGCGATGTTGCCCTCACCGAAGCGAAGCGACTTCACCTCCGTCCCCTGCAGGGCGATGCCCGCTTCGAACACGTCCTCCAGAAAATATTCGAAGCGCGCGCGCCGGTTCTCGGCGACGATCTTCTTCTTGTCGAACAGTTCGGGACGGGGGCGGGCCATGGCTCTCTTAACTAACTCACTTCACCATATAGGGCCGCAGCCCCTTTCAGACGAGACCCGCAATTTCCAAAGCGCGATCGACGGCGGCTCGGCTCGGTTCCGAAGGCCAGGTGATCGGCAGGCGAAGCTCGCCGGGCATGTCGGGCCGCACCCGATTAAGCGCATATTTGACTGGCCCAGGTGAAGAATCGCTGAACAGCGCGTCATGCAGCGGGTAGAGCCGGTCCTGCAGCGCCAGCGCACCGGCCCAATCGCCTGACGCGCACGCAGCCTGGAACTGCGCGCACAGGCGCGGCGCGACATTGGCCGTGACGGAGATGCAGCCCCTGCCCCCCATGGCGTTGAATCCCAAAGCGGTTTCGTCATTGCCGGACAGCTGGCAGAAATCATCGCGGCACGCGAGCCGCTGCGCGGTGACCCGCCCCAGATTCCCGGTAGCGTCCTTGATGCCCACGATCGTCTGATATTCTTCGGACAAGCGGTGGATCACCGGCACACCGATATCGGTAATCGTGCGGCTCGGCACATTATAGAGGACGATCGGCAGCTGGCAGCGTTCGGCCAGATAGGCGAAATGCTGATAGACGCCTTCCTGGTTGGGCTTGTTATAATAGGGCGCGACCACCAGCGCGGCGTCAGCGCCTGCGGCTTGGGCTGCAAACATATGCTCCAGCGCGATTCGCGTGTCGTTGGAGCCGCAGCCCGCGATCACAGGCACCCGGCCCGCCGCCTGATCGACGCAGATGGCGACGACGCGATTATGCTCCTCGACCGTCATGGTCGCGCTTTCCCCGGTGGTGCCGCACGGTACGAGCGCGCTGCTTCCCTCCTCGATCTGCCAGTCCACCAGCGCGCGAAAAGCCGCCTCATCCACGGCTCCATCGCGGAAAGGGGTGATCAGTGCCGGAATCGACCCGGAAAACATCAACAAACTCCTTCAATTCACCGGCATTCCGGGGCACATTGTCGCCTCAAGGCGACGGGGCGCTATAGCGCGTCATTCAGGGCCTGATAAGGATGGAATTGCGATGATGTCCAGTAGGCTGTCAACTCGCCGCCCCGAAACAGCAATGGTCCGCATGCCCTTGATCGCTCTTCTTCTTTTTACCGCCGGCGCCAGCGCCCAGACCGAAACACCAACAGCATCGCCCTATCCGCCGGGCGCAGTAGTCCAGCAACTGCCTGCCCAGACTCGGCCCTCGTCTCAGCCGTCGCCCTGGAATCAGGTCAGCAGCCGAATCGGCGTTGCGTCCGATCCATCGATCTCCGCGACGATCAGCCAGTGGCGCGCCTTGCAGCAAAGCGATGGTCTGGGCTTCTCCTCCTATGCCAGCTTCATCCTCGCCAATCCCGGCTGGCCGGGGGAGGACCGGATGCGGCGGCTGGCGGAAACCGGCATTAACCCCAACAGCTATGATCCGCGTCAGGTGACGGCCTTCTTCGCGCGCTTCCCGGCCCGGACCGCCACGGGCCATGCCCGACATGCGCTGGCGCTGATGCAGATGGGCCGGGCGGCCGAAGCCCGCATCGCCGCGCGCAGCGCCTGGATCGGCGGAACGCTTTCGCCGGACGATGAAGCAAGATTGCTTTCGATGTTCGGCTCGGGCTGGACAAGCGCGGATCACGACCAGCGCGCCGACATGCTGCTGTGGGGCAATGACATTGCCGGTGCGCAGCGGATGCTCGCCTATGTCACGCCATCGCGGCGGCCGGTCTATGAAGCACGCATGGCATTCCGCCGGAAAGCGCCGGACGCGGCTGTCCGGATGCAGGCCGCAGAAGCCATCGGCGTCTCCGACGCAGGCTTCGTCGCGGACAAGGCCACATGGCTGATGAACACCGGCAATTGGGTCGCCGCCCGTCAATATCTCGCCAATCGCCCGCAGCTGACCTTCCGTCCGGGCAATGCCGAAAAATGGTATGAGGTCCTACTGGGACAGGCCCGCGCCGCCGCCAACGACAGCCAGTGGAGCTTCGCCTATGGCATCGCCAGCAAGCTCGACGACGCCTACGCGCCCGGCACCGACGTCTCCAGCCGCCCGATCGGCGAGCGTGATGACTATACCAGCCTTGCCTGGCTGGCGGGCTCGACCGCCTTCTACAATCTCAATCGTCCATCCGACGCAGCGGTGATGTTCCGCAGCTACGCCACGGCTGCCAAATCTCCCCAGACCCAATCCAAGGGCTATTATTGGGCCGGGCGCGCAGCACTGGCCGCAGGGGATAAAAGCACCGCGAACAGCTATTTTGCCCAAGCGTCGGTATTCCCCGACCAATTTTATGGTCAGCTCGCCCTGGAACGCGTCGGGAAACCGGTGCCTGCGCCCGCCGCCGTCGAACGGCCGGTGGAAATCTCTGCCGCTGATCGCACCGCCTTCAACAATCGCTCCGTGGTCCGTGCGGTGAAGGCGCTCGGGCAAATGGGCTATTGGGAGGATCAGAGCAAATTCGCCCGCGCGATCGCCAATAATGCCGACAGCGACAGCGACCATTATCTCGCCGCAGAACTCGCCAAGAGCATCGGCAGGCCGGACATGGGCGTGATGGTCGGCCGCCGCGCGGTTTCGAGCGGCCTCACCGGCTATGGCGAGAGCGCTTTTCCCCGTGTGCCAGTGCCGTCTACCGCACAGTCCAACTGGACGATGGTCCACGCCATCGCCCGTCAGGAAAGCCAGTTCGACCGCCAGATCGTCAGCCATGCGGGCGCACGCGGCCTCATGCAGCTGATGCCCGGCACCGCGCGCGAGCAGGCGGGCAAGCTCGGCCTTGGCTACGACCCCGGCTCCCTCAACGATCCCAGCTACAACATCATGCTGGGCTCATCCTATTTCCAGCGGATGCTCGACTATTATGGCGGCAGCTATCCGCTGGCGGTCGCGGCCTATAATGCAGGGCCCGGCAATGTGAACCGCTGGATCAGGGCCAATGGCGATCCGCGCCTGCCGGGCGCCGACATGTTGCGCTGGATCGAGCAGATCCCGATTTTCGAAACGCGCAACTATGTGCAGCGCGTGCTTGAAAATGCGGTGGTGTATGAAGCGATGAACCCGGAACGCGCGCGCTTTCGCGGATCGAACACGCCGCTGTCCAAATATCTCGGCAAGCAGACGCCGGGCTGACGCTTCTCATTCTCCTACCGGGTTGAGCCTGTCGTATCCAGAGGGACTTCGACAAGCTCGACCCGAATGGATAAAGATGTCCCGTCATGACCGCTCATCCCAACTATATCTCGCCCGAAGGCTTCGCGAAGCTGCGCGCCGAATATGATCAGCTGCTTGGGCAGGAGCGGCCCCGCATCGTGGAGATCGTCAGCTGGGCGGCAGGCAATGGCGACCGCAGCGAAAATGGTGACTATCTCTACGGCCGCAAGCGCATGCGCGAAATTGACAGCCAACTCCGCCGCCTGTCCAAGAAGATGAAGGACGCCAAGGTCATCGACCCGCGTCAACAGCCCGACAAGACCCGCGTCTTTTTCGGCGCGACCGTCACGATCGCTGACGAAGACGACAATCACCGCACCGTCACCATCGTCGGCAATGACGAAGCCGACGCCAGTGCAGGCCGGATCGGCTGGAACTCCCCAATCGCCCGCGCCCTGCGCAACGCGGTGATAGGCGACCTGCGCCGCGTCATGCTCCCTGCCGGGGAGAAGGAATATGAGGTGATGGAGATCAGCTACCCGGAGTGAGCACGTCCAAATGCCTGTCGTCCCAGCGAAGGCCGGGATCTCATGCAACAGGTAGAACATCAGCCCGGAGACCCCAGCGTCGCTACGACCGTTCCGTCATATGATCCCTTAGAAGGGTCTGTAAGCGACCAAAGCCAGTCATTCAGTAGCTAAATTTCGACACTCCGAAACAGACTTTGAAGGACGGGGCGGTGCGCTTGTGTCGGTGGCTACCGCCGAATAAACGTGATGGATGAATACTCAACCAAGGCTCCCTGCGCTTATTCTCTTCGCTATCATCCTGTCGGGAGGATTCGGGATCGTGCGCATGGCCCTCTTCCGCCACGACTTTCTCGGAATATCGACCATCATCGTCGCCTTGGCTCTAACGGCGGTCTATAAGCGTCTTGCAATTTCGAGGCGTCCTGATGTTCGCAGCGTCACGGGCAATCCGCAATCGAAATGGCCAATCCAACTCGCTTCAGTGGCAAGTGACAGCTTCGAGATTTTTCCAGGCCGACCGGAAGGCTATGTCGGTTATACCGAATACACCGCGATGAGTGTCGATGTTAATGATGATCTAGCAGCGCGACAGCCCGCTCAACAGTATGCGCTATTGGGCTTCGGTAGTGGTTTTCTTCAAGAAGTCCGGAACAGGCTCCCTAAAGTTGAAGGCTCCAGTCGCACCCATTTCCGCGTCGTTGATGCCTCTCAGCGTTACAAGGAATCGATCGGCTGGCTAGCTTATCTACAGCGGTCCGGCACAGACAACGCACCTCCCTCCACAGAAAACCTTCATTCGGTCGTCCAGTCCGTAGCATCGGCCGTTGGCTCCAAAGGGCCGATCACAATGAAGTTCTGGGACAAAGTGCATAACAAGCAGAGCCAAAACCTCGATGCAAGTGGCACATCGCCTGAAATGCTAAAGGAATGGACAGGCATCTATGAAACGGCGTTTGTAGAAGGACAGCAACAGGCGCGCGGTGCGGCCATCATAACTAAGCCAATCTAATCGGTATGGCGGCTTTCCTACACTCGCTGCCGGAAAGCTGACTGACGGGAAGCCACCCATACCCGTCATCCCAGCGAAAGCTGGGATCTCAGGAGAGTTTCTGCCCAATCGAGAAAGATGCCAGCTTACGCTGGCATGACGAAGGGCGGAACGCCGGGGGTCACCGAAAGCCGTCCTCAGCCCGCCCCCTCACCGCACAACCTTCTTCCCCACCGGCTGCGCCTGCGCGACCACCGCGCCCGGCTTTGCCGCCAGCCGTGCGATCGTCTTCAGCGCATAGTCCAGCTGGAAATCCTCGATCCCCTTCTTCTTCAGCTCCTCCGCCGTCATGGCGAAGCGGGGGTCTTCCTTCGTGTCTTCCTCCAGCGCGGCATTGTCCGTCTTAATCTCGTTGATCAGGTGACGGCGCAGGTCGCTTTCGCGGAACTTCGGGCGGTTCTTGTAATCGGGGTCGGACAGCTGGGGTACGCGCACATCAGGCTCGATCCCGCCTTCCTGCACAGATCGCCCGGACGGCGTATAATAGCGCGCCGTCGTCAGCTTGAGCGCCGTCGTATTGGTCAGCGGCAGCATCGTCTGCACGCTGCCCTTGCCGAAGCTGCGCTCGCCCATCACCAGCGCACGGTGCTGGTCCTGAAGCGCGCCAGCGACGATCTCCGACGCTGAAGCAGAGCCCGCATCGACCAGGACGATGATCGGCAATCCCTTCGCATCGTCACCGGGCTTGGCATAATAGCGCTCGACATCGCCCTTGTTGCGGCCACGCTGCGACACGATCTCGCCGCGTTCCAGGAATGCGTCGCTCACCGACACGGCTTCGTCCAGCAGTCCGCCGGGATTGGAGCGCAGGTCGAGGATATAGCCGGTCGGCTTATGGCCAAGGCTCTTGTCGATGCTGCGGATCGCCTGCCGCAGATCGGCGCCGGTGTTGGCGGAGAAGCTGACGATGTTGATCACGCCAATGCCGTTCTTCACCTCCCACTTCACCGGCTTCAGCTGAATGATCTCGCGGGTCAGCGTCACGTCGATCGGTTTGTCGCGGCCCGCGCGCACGATGGTCAGCTTGATCGACGTGCCCGGTGCGCCGCGCATCTTGTCGACCGCTTCGTCCAGCGTGCCGCCATAGATGAGCTGCCCGTCCAGATGGGTGATATAATCGCCCGCCTTGATCCCCGCGCGCCAGGCGGGAGTATCCTGCGTCGGCGCGATCACCTTGACCGCGCCATCCTCCTGCGTGACCGACAGGCCCAGGCCGCCATAGCTGCCCTCGGTCTGGGTGCGCAGATTCTGGAAATCGCGCGCGTCAAGGAAACTTGAATGCGGGTCGAGGCTGGCAAGCATGCCGTCGATCGCGCCCTTGATCAGCTTTTCGTCATCCACCTTCTCGACATAGTCGCTGCGGACTTTCTGGAAGACGTCCATGAACTCGTCGAGCGCCTTGTAGCTGCTCGCTTCCCCGTCCGCGAGCGCGGCCGTGGTGGCGGGGATGAGCGCGAGCGCACCAAGGGCAACGGCGCCCCGGAAGAAATTGGATTTCATTGCTGTCCTGAGTCCTGGCATCAAGCCATCAGTATAGGGAGGTTCTCAGGCAGACGCAAAACATCGGTGAGGCCGCGCGTCCGGCGTAACGCTATTCGTGCGGCCGTAGTGCCTGGTTGAGATCCTCCATCACCTGCGCGATGGGTTCGACCACGGTGACGCTGCGTCCTTCGCCAAAGCGGATGCGGGTGCCTTCCGTGACCGAAGATACGAAGGTGACCTGCGCGGCGTTGATGGCGGTTTCGGTCCGGTCGGCGCCCACGAACATCACGAGCATGGCTTTCCTCTCCTTCTGGTTGGATGGAGAGGTTAGCCGCATTTCCGCTATGCGCCAGCCATTTTCGCCTCAGCCTGACGCGTCAGCCGGGACGGATCGCCTCGATGAACAGGCTGGCGCGGGCATCCAGCCGCTGCGCCTCCGCGGCGAGTTGACCCGCGGCCTCCCGCATGGCGCGCGCCCCGTCGACCGCCGCGCTCGCATTGTTGCTGATCTGGCTGGCGCTCACCCGCACATGGTCGCTGGATTCGCCCGCCTCGGCCATGCTCGCCGCAATGCCCCGGCTGAAGGCGCCATGGCGGGCGACCGCGTCGAACAAAGATGTGGAAAGCCGGTCCGCTTTCTCGATCGCTGATCCCATCAGCCCATGCCCCTGCGCGACATGGCCCACCGTCGAGCGGATATGCTCGATCCGGCTGGCGATTTCGGCCGCCGCCTCCCGCGTCTGCCCCGCGAGCAGCTTCACCTCGCGAGCGACTACGGCAAAGCCCTGCCCCGCCTCCCCAGCCCGCGCGGCTTCTATGCCTGCGTTCAGCGCCAGGGTGGCCGTCGCCCGCGCCACGGCGTCGATCAGCGCCGTCACCTCGCCAATGCCATCGGCCTGCACCCGCAACTGCTCGGTCTGCGCCGATCCCAGCCGCGTCTGCTCGACCGCAGCCTTGATCGCGGCGCCCGCCTGCCGCACTTCCCCCTCGATCGATTGGAACAGCAGGCCAAGGTCATTGGCCGATCCAGCAATGCCGGTGAGATTATCGGCGGTCTGTGCCGCCGCCACCGCCATGCCCGCTGCCGCCTGTCCATTATCCGCCGCCCGTTCCGCCGCGTCGCTCGCCAGCCGGGACAGCATATCAGCCATGGCCACCAGATCCGCGATCAGCGTCGCTATGTCGTCGCTAAACCGGCCGCTTTCCCGCGTCACCCGTTCCAGCCGCTCCGCCCGCGCCACCGCCACGCGGGCATCGCGTTCCGCCGCAAGCTTCAGCAGCAATTGCCCGCCGACCATGCCCGCATAGCAGCCGCCCTCCACCACGATCAGCCCTTCGCACTTCTGCCCCTGCGCCGCATAAAGGTCGATCAGCATCTCGATCGTCGCGCTCCGTTCCACCGATGCGCAGGGCCGCACATGATCGTCGAGCCGCCCGCCAAAACTCGGATTGCGCAGCAGTGCATGGCCGAACGGATTGAACAATATGCGCCGCATGTCCCGCTCATAGATCGCGCCCCTTGGCCGATCCGCGTCATCTAGCACAGGCAGGATGCGCAGCGACGGGTTCTGCTGAAACTGCTCCACCGCCTCGCTCAGCGGCCGCCCCAGACGGATGAAGGGGCTCGCCATGACGAATGGCAGTCCCTGCCCCTGGGGCAGGCTTGGCGAAGGTTCGAGCATCATGGGCGCGTACATGCGCCGCTGGTAGCGCCCCAATGGTAAATGAGCAGTTAGGTTTTGATGACAGTTTTATGACAAGTCACTGTTTTATTGGGATTTTCGTCCAAGCTCATACCCGAATGCCTGCCTTGCCAGCTGCACCACCTTCGGGTCCGCTTCCGGAAAGTCCATCGGCACCAGCTTCTCCAGCGTCTTCGCCACATATCGGAGCGCATCAATGCGGCCCGCCTTGCGATCATTATTGTCGATAATCTGCCAGCGCCCATATTTGCCGTCGGTCTTCTCGAACATGTCGTGCATCGCATCGAGATAATCGCCACGCCGCGCCCGGTTGCGATAATCGTCCGCGCCGGTCTTCCACCGCTTCCACGGCGTGTCGAGCCGCTGCGCCAGCTGCTCGTCCTGAGTCTCCTGCGTGATATGCACGAACAGCTTGATGATGTTCGTGCCCGCGTCCGCCTGCTGCTTTTCAAAGGCGTTGATCTCGTCATAGGCGCGCTTCCATTCGCCTTTGGAACAGAGGCCTTCCACCCGCTCCACCAGCACCCGGCCATACCAGCTGCGATCGAACACCGCGATGTTCCGGCCTGCGGGCAGCCGCGTCCAGAAGCGCCACAGGAAATGATGGTCGCATTCTTCCGCTGTAGGAGCCGCGATCGGCCACACTCGATAATAGCGGGGGTCCCATTGCGCGGTCATGCGCTTGATGATGCCGCCCTTCCCCGCCGCGTCCCATCCTTCGAACAGAATGACCGACCGACGATCATGGATCACATGGGCAACCTGAATCTTCGCCAGCCGCTCCTGCAGCTTGTCGAGTTCGGCCTCATAGTCGCCCTTGAACGGCTTGCCCTTCTCATAGTCGGCAAGGTCAATCGCCATGCGCTTCTCCTTCGCTCAGAAGGAAGCAACGCCTCAGGCCGCGAAAAGTCAAATCTCCCTGCCCATGCGCCGTCATCCCAGCGTACGCTGGGATCTCAGGAGGTGAAGTGCGATCTCGACCGAGATCCCAGCTTCCGCTGGGATGACGGTAGGGATTAACCCTTCGCCTGCGGCTCAACCACCCGGACATGCAATTCGCGCAGCTGCTTGAACTCCGCTGCGCTGGGCGCGCCCATCAGCAGGTCCTCGGCACGCTGGTTCATGGGGAACAGCGTCACCTCGCGCAAATTCTGCGCCCCGCACAGCAGCATCACGATGCGATCGACACCAGCGGCCATGCCGCCATGCGGCGGCGCGCCATATTGGAAGGCGCGGTAGAGTCCGCCGAAGCGCTCCTCAACATCCTGCTGCGACAGGCCGACCTTCTCGAAGGCCTTCACCATCAGCTCCGGCGACTGATTCCGGATCGATCCCGAAGCAATCTCATAACCGTTGCAGACCATGTCATACTGATAGGCCTTGATCGTCAGCGGGTCCTGATGCTCCAGCGCGTCCATCCCGCCCTGCGGCATGGAGAAGGGGTTGTGCGCAAAATCGACCGACTTCGATTCCTCGTCATATTCGTAGAAGGGGAAATCGACGATCCAGCACAGTTCAAACCGGTCCTTGTCGATGAGGTCCAGCTGCTCGCCCACGCGAATACGGGCAAGGCCCGCGAGCTTGGCCGCTTGGGCCTCCTTGCCCGCGGCAAAGAACACGCCATCATTGGGGCCGAGGCCCAGCGCCTCGATCAACTTCGCCGTCCGCTCTTCGCCATGATTCTTGGCGATGGGGCCGCCGGGGACGCCATCCTTGATGTTGATATAGCCAAGGCCCGAATAACCTTCGCCCCGCGCCCAATTGTTCATGTCGTCGAAGAATTTCCGGCTACCCGCGCCCGCGCCCGGCGCCGGGATCGCGCGAATGACGCTGCCGCTCTCAACCAGCGAGGCGAAAATGCCAAAGCCCGAGCCATGGAAATGCTCGGTGACGTCCTGGATCAGGATGGGGTTGCGCAGGTCCGGCTTGTCCGACCCATATTTCAGGATCGCCTCGTCATGAGGAATGCGCGGGAAGCTGCCTGCGGGCGTCACCGGTTTGCCCTCGGCAAATTGCTCGAACACCTGGGCGATCACCGGCTCCATCGTGTTCCACACATCTTCCTGCGTGACGAAGCTCATTTCCAGATCAAGCTGGTAGAACTCGCCCGGTAGGCGGTCAGCGCGGGGGTCTTCGTCGCGGAAGCAGGGCGCGATCTGGAAATAGCGGTCGAAGCCCGCGACCATCAGCAGCTGCTTATATTGCTGCGGCGCCTGCGGCAGGGCGTAGAATTTGCCCGGATGAATACGGCTCGGCACCAGAAAGTCGCGCGCGCCTTCCGGGCTGCTCGCCGTCAGGATCGGCGTCGAATATTCGGTGAAGCCCGCCCCTTCCATGCGGCGGCGCATGTCGGAAATGATCTTGGTCCGCTTGACGATATTGCCGTGCAGCGTCTCGCGCCGCAGGTCGAGGAAGCGGTAGCGCAGGCGGATATCCTCGGGATATTCCTGCTCGCCAGCCACCGGCAGGGGCAAATCAGCGGCAGCAGACAGCAGCACCGCATCCAGCGCGCGGATTTCGATCTCACCCGTCGGCAGGTTCGGGTTCACCGCTTCGGGCGCACGCGCCACGACCTTGCCGGTCACCGTCACGACGCTTTCGGCGCGCAGAGATTCGATCACCTTGAAGACGGGTCCATCGACCTCGGTGACGATCTGCACCATGCCATAATGATCGCGCAGGTCGATGAAGACCAGGTCGCCATGATCGCGCTTGCGATGCACCCATCCGGACACGCGCACCTCATTGCCGACTTCGGCCGAGGTAAGAGCGCCGCAAGTATGAGTGCGATAGGCGTGCATGGCGATTGTATCTTTCAGCTTCGTTTTACGGAAATGACAAAGTGCCGCAGCCCCGCTATGGGCGGTCTTGTCAAGCATTGACGAGCCCGTGAGCGACGGGCCAGCCCATAATAAGATCGAAGACCATATGCAAATCCATCCGCTGATCACCGACAGCAAGACACTCGCCCAATTCTGCGCCCGTATCGCCAAATCGCCCTACATCGCGGTCGATACCGAGTTCATGCGCGAAAACAGCTACTGGCCCGACCTCTGCCTCGTGCAGGTGGCGGACGATAACGAAGCCGCCGCGATCGACCCCAAGGCGCCGGGGCTCGACCTTTCCCCCCTGCTCGACCTGCTGGTCGACAATGAGGATGTGCTGAAGGTCTTCCACGCGGGCGGGCAGGATCTTGAGATCATCTACAACCTGACCGGCAAGACCCCCCATCCGCTATTCGACACGCAGATTGCCGCCATGGCGCTCGGCCTCGGCGAGCAGATCGGCTATGGCAACCTCGTCGATGCATGGCTCGGCGTTCAGCTCGACAAGGGCGCGCGCTTTACCGACTGGGCGCGCCGCCCGCTCGACAAGCGGCAGATCGACTATGCGATCGGCGACGTCACCTACCTCATCCAGATTTTCCCGATGATGCTGGAGGAACTGCGCAAGACCGGCCGGGGCGACTGGCTGGATCAGGAAATGGAACGCGTCTGCGATCCCTCCAATTATGTGAACGAACCGCACGATGCCTGGAAGCGCGTTCGCATCGCCAGCCGCAAGGCCGATGTGCTCGGCCGCCTGAAGGCGCTGGCCGCATGGCGCGAAATCGAAGCGCAGGATAAGAACCTCCCCCGTGGCCGCATCGTCAAGGATGAGACGCTGGCCGATATCGCCAGCCATCCGCCCCGGTCTCAGGAAGACCTTGGCAAGGTGCGCGGCCTCTCCGCCACCTGGAAGACCAACGACATCGGCGCGCGTCTGATAGCGGCGCTCGGCAGCCAGAAGCCGCTCGACAAGGATGAGATGCCCGAACGCGATCCCAAGCGACCCGGCCTTGGCAAGGACGGCGCACTGGTCGCGGACTTGCTCAAGCTCCTCCTCAAGATCCGCTCGCGCGACATCAACGTCGCCGCTCGCCTCCTCGCGCGCAGCGACGATCTGGACGCGCTGGCCGCTGGTGTCCGCGAAGGCCTCCCGATCCTCGAAGGCTGGCGCTATGAACAATTCGGCCGCGATGCCGTTGACCTTGTCGAAGGGCGCCTGGCCTTCGCGGTGAAGGGCGGCCGGCTGAAAATGACACGTACGGAATAGGAACCACGATGATGCGGGCAGCGGCGCTGATGATCCCCCTTTTGGCTGCGGCCTGCACTACCGCTGATGGCCAAGGCCCTGCCACAATGCCCGCCACCGCCGAAGGCCCCTGCCGCAACGACGGCCTCGACCGCTTCGTCGGACAGACCGCAAGCGAAGACATCGGAACCCAGTTGCTGCAAGCATCCGGCGCCCGCGCCCTCCGCTGGGGTGCGCCCGGCATGGCCATGACCATGGACTTCCGCCCCGATCGCGTCACTGTCAGCTACGACGAGAAAATGGTGATCAAGTCAGCGCGCTGCGGATAGCGGCTTGTACTCCCCCTCCCGCAGGCGGGAGGGGGCTGGGGGGTGGGCCAGCGCAACGCGAGTTCAGCTTACGCCCTCACCTCCAGGCAACCACCACCTGTCACCCAAAAACCACACCCCCTCCAAGAACCATCCTATTTCGAGCACCAACCCAAAATCCCGCCTGTCCTATTCTCCTGCAACAAGCCTATCCCCGCGCTCTTCTTTGAAACGTCCCATATCACTCCCTCGCGCCCACGCGCGCTCGCCCTCGCGCGCGCATACACTGTGAACTTCGGCGGAAATCCGCCATTTTTGACGTCCCGCCTCAACATTCCAGTCCTACAAGAGCGCCGCTGCCGATCCGGTTCACATGGCGCTTCCCATCGATCTCCAGCCAATCAGGCGTCACCTCCAGCCGCCTGCCGCGGATCGTCGTGCGCAGATGCTCCACCGCGATCCGGTTGCGCGCCACGATCCGCAGGATGGCGAGCCCGTCACCGCGCGCCGCCATGACGCTGTAGCGGTCGCCGCGCAGCAGGAACCGCCAGCTGCCATCGGTGGGCAGCCATTCATTGCCCTGGATCACTTGCACCGGATCGCCGTCAAGGTCTCCCAAGCGCAGGCTGATCCGCGTCGCGCCCCGGCTGCGGCGCGGCGGCGCGAACATCAGGATCGGCTCGCCATCCAGCATCAGCGGGATCGGCGTATCGCGCAGCAATCGCGAACCGCCCACGATCAGCATCGGCAGTTCCGAAGAAAATGGCATGCGGTCCCGCGCGAAGTGCCGCTGCCTGACGACCGGATTGGTATGAAAGCCCTGCACCTGCGCCGCGGTCAGCCGCCCCTCCTCCACCAGCGCATGGCATGTGGGACAGAGCAATGTGGTCTGCGGGGAGTCGGGCAGGCCCAGATAGCGGTAGATCGTCACGCCGCACCGGACGCAGGCAAAGCCGCATGCCTCCCTCACGTCCTCACGCTGCGTCTCAGTCAATTCAGGCAGCGAAAGCATCACCGGCAAGGCCATGGACGAACCCTTTGCAACCGCTCCTCGCGTCATTGCGAAGCAGCGTTACCCAGTGGCGTCCTTTCCCGGATGCAGGCTCTTCAAGGTCCCTTCACTTAGGACATATGGTTGAAATAATTTGGCCTCAGGTCAAGGGGGCGTGAACGCAGGTCAGCGCTGCGGCAGCAAATCCAGGTTGCGCGATGCCGCGATGTTGCGGATGCGCCCCGGCCGCGGCATCGACTTGATGGCGATTTCCGCGATATCCCCCGCGCTGAAAAGCTCGACATTGCCAACGTCGAATATGCGCTGCCCGAATGTCTGCGTGATGCGCACGCTCCGGATGCTCGACAGTGCGATCTCCGTCCGCTGCTTCGCCAGCAGCCCGCGCTCCATCAGCACCTCACGGTCGGACAGGGCCAGCCGCTCGCCCTTGGCCCGCAGCCACCAGACGCCGATCGCCAGCAGCCCGACGACCGAAATGAGCAGCAGGATGAACAAAAAGGGATGCGCCCGAAACATCGCAGGATGCTCGTCATACAGCCACGCGTCGCTCATCACTCATCCCATACACAGGTGCCGCCGGACATGATCATGGATGCCCTGTCCGCGTCAATCCTTGGACAGCGCCTCCTTCTTGTGCGCGGCGCGCTTGCCATCCCCGGTTTCGACGATGAACTGCGGATTGTCCTTGGAAGCGGCAACCTTGTGCCCCTTGATCTGGGTGGCGCTCGTCTGCTTCTTCACCACCTTGCCATGCGCTTCGCCGCCATGGCTCTTCCAGCTGACCTTGTCGCCGGCCTTGGGTTCCTGCTTCATGTCCTGATCTCCTGCCAAGCCCCAAGAACCCGGCAGGAGGATAGAGGTTGCGTGCGAACCGCTCTAGCTCTCATCCCCCATCCGCAGCGCCGCGATGAAGGCCTCCTGCGGGATCTGCACCGATCCATATTCCCGCATCCGCTTCTTGCCCTCTTTCTGCTTCTCCAGCAGCTTCTTCTTGCGGGTGATGTCGCCGCCATAGCATTTCGCGGTGACATCCTTGCGCATCGCCGCGATCGTCTCACGGGCAATAACCTTGCCGCCGATCGCCGCCTGAATCGGGATCTTGAAAAGGTGGCGAGGGATCAGGTCCTTCAGCCGCTCGCACATATGCCGACCCCGCGCCTCGGCCGCCGAGCGGTGAACGATCATCGACAGTGCATCGACCGGCTCATTGTTGACGAGGATGCTCATCTTGACCAGGTCGCCCTCCCGCGTGCCGATCTGATGATAGTCGAAACTGGCATAGCCCCGGCTGATCGACTTCAGGCGATCGTAAAAATCGAACACGACTTCGTTGAGCGGCAGTTCATAGGTCACCTGCGCGCGCCCACCGACATAGGTCAGGTTCTTCTGAATGCCGCGCCGGTCCTGGCACAGCTTCAGGATCGATCCCAGATATTCATCGGGGCAGTAGATCACCGCCTCGATCCAGGGCTCCTCGATCATCTCGATATGATTGGGGTCTGGCATGTCGGCCGGATTGTGCAGATGGCGCACCGTCCCGTCCTTCATGTGCATCTCATAGACCACCGATGGCGCGGTGGTGATGAGGTCGAGATCATATTCGCGGGTCAGCCGCTCCTGGATGATCTCCAGATGCAGCAGCCCCAGGAATCCGCAGCGGAAGCCGAAGCCGAGCGCCGCCGACGTCTCCATCTCGAAGGAGAAGGACGCATCATTGAGCCGGAGCTTGGAAATCGAGTCGCGCAGCTTTTCAAAATCGTTCGCATCGACGGGAAACAAGCCGCAGAACACGACCGGCTGCACTTCCTTGAAGCCCGGCAGCGGATTGGCCGCCGGGTTCTTCACCGTAGTGATGGTATCGCCCACGCGGGTCTGGCTGATATCCTTGATCTGCGCGGTGATGAAGCCGATCTCACCCGGGCCAAGTTCCGGCAGCTGCTCGATCTTGGGCCGCATGCAACCGACGCGATCGATCAGATGCTCGGTCTCGCCGATCATGAACTTGATCTGCTGCCCCTTCTTGATGACGCCATTGACGACGCGCACAAGGATGACGACGCCCAGATACGGGTCGTACCAGCTATCGACCAGCATCGCTTCCAGCGGCGCGTTGCGATCGCCCTTGGGCGGCGGGATTTTCGCAACGATCGCTTCAAGGATGTCGTCGATGCCGATGCCCGACTTGGCACTCGCCAGCACCGCTTCGGACGCGTCCAGGCCGATCACTTCCTCGATTTCCGCCCGCACTTTCTCCGGTTCGGCGGCGGGAAGGTCGATCTTGTTCAGCACCGGCACGATCTCATGATCATGCTCGATAGACTGATAGACGTTGGCCAGCGTCTGCGCTTCCACCCCCTGCGCCGCGTCCACCACCAACAGCGCGCCCTCGCAGGCGGCGAGCGACCGGCTCACCTCATAGGCGAAGTCGACATGGCCCGGCGTGTCCATGAGGTTGAGCTCATAAGTCTCACCATTTTTCGCGACATAATCGAGACGCACCGTCTGCGCCTTGATGGTGATGCCCCGTTCCTTTTCGATATCCATATTGTCGAGCACCTGCGCGCTCATCTCGCGGTCGGTCAGGCCGCCGGTGCGCTGGATCAGGCGATCGGCCAGGGTCGACTTGCCATGGTCGATATGGGCGATGATCGAGAAGTTGCGGATATGCGAAAGGTCGGTCATGGCCCGCGCCGATAGCAGCCATTTGCGGGCCTGTCAGCAGAGCTTAGAAACAGCCAGGCCATCAGTAGGAAAAGGCGGCGAGCTATGGTAAGTGACGCGAGCTTTAAGCGGGTCGTACCATATAAGAAATTCCGTAATTAACCGCTCGAAAAGGGGATTTGGGGCAATGTTCAGGACGGTTTCCGCGGTCGTCGCGGCAGCATCGATGCTTGCGACGCCGATGTCTGCGATGGCGCAGACGAATATGAGTTCTTCCGGCAAGACCTATAAGGATGGCACCACCAAGGGCGCGTCGTCGGGCCGCAGGGCGCAGGAACGCGCTCAGCAGGAGATCCCCCGCTGCACCCGCCGCCTTGGCACCGTCGCGATTGTCGAGCCCGACAACCAGTGGTGGCGCGAACTGAACCTGGGCAGCCCGGAAGCGGTGCTCAAGGTATTGATCCAGCAGTCCGGCTGTTTCGGCATCGTCAATCGCGGCCGCGCCATGCAGAGCCGGGCGATGGAACGCGCCATGGCGGACTCCGGCGAATTGCAGGCCGGATCGAACCTGGGTCGCGGCCAGGTCAAGGCGGCCGATTATTATCTGGAGCCTGATATCGTATCGTCCAACCGCAATTCTGGCGGTGGCGGCTTCGGCGCTGCACTTGGCGGCCTGATGGGCGGCACCTTCGGCGCACTTGCCGGAGGCCTCAACATCAAGAAGAAGGAAGCGAACGTCACGCTTTCCATCGTCAACGCCCGCACGACGGAAGAAGAGGCGCTGACCGAAGGCTATGCGCGCAAGACCGACATCGGCTTTGGCGGCGGCGGTGGTGCAGGGTGGTGGGGCGGCTTTGCGGCCGCCGGTGCCAGCGGCTACCAGAATACCGAAATTGGCCAGGTTATCGTGCTCGCCTATCTCGACGCTTATACCAAGCTCGTCACGCAGATGGGCGGCCTGCCCGCTAACGCGGCAGCCGCTGCTCCGCGCGCGCAGTAAGGCTTCAATGCAGGGGCTTGGCCAAGCGAGGCCGAGCCCCTGTTCTGCTCTTTCGGCTCACCTTCGCTGCCGTTGTCAGGACAGGCACCGCTATCAAATCGGCCGGGACGAGACTTCCGGCTGCACCAACCTTCTTTCGCGCCGCCGCCGCCACCACGACAATATCGCCTCGCCCGCGGGACGCTCCACCAGCTTGTTGATCCCCGCCCCCAAGATCAGCGCGACAAGGAAAGCGGAAAAGAAGGCGAGCCAGGCGCTATAGCCTTGCTCCGTCATTTTCAGCATCACGACAAAGCCGACATGCTGGTGAATGAGGTAGAAGGAATAGCTGATGCCTCCCATCCAAAGCAGCGGACGTGCCGCAATCCATCGCAGGCGCCCTTGAATGAGCGCGGCAAAGCCTGCCAGCAAGACGCAGGCCATGATCGTGACGTCCCACGTCTCCATCATGGCGACAGAGAGCAGGGCGATCATCGCATAGGGCGCCTGCTCGCGCCAATGCCGCTGTCCGGACCAGACTCGATAGGACAGCATCCCTATGACGAAGAAGGGAAGGTAGCGCAGCACGAAGAGCATGATGATCCGCTCCGGCATGTCCGGCCAAAAACCATAAACCGCCCGGACCGCAAGCCACAGCGCGAGTACAGGTTCCAGCCTTTTCAACCCGGCCCACTTCCAAATGGATATCATACAGAAATAGAAGGCGATTTCGACCGTCAGCGTCCAATAGGCGCCGTCCACTTCGGGAAGGAAGGCGAAACCTTGCAGCATCGTGATGTTGGCGACGATCGCGCCGGGCCCAACCAGCAACTGGGTGGCTTTCGCCAGATATTCAATCGACAAGGTAAGCAGCATCGCGACGAGATAAGCGGGGTAGAGCCGCGCGACGCGGTTGACCATGAAATCAGCGACGCTTCGAATACGGTCGAGCGTGAAGAAGATCGCGAAGCCAGAAATGGTGAAGAACAGCAGGACCCGATAATTGCCGCCGGGGAAGCTGAATGGCACATGGGCCGCTTGGGGGAACAACTCGTGGAAACGGGTCGAATAGTGGAAAACGAGGACGCATAGCGCCCCGATGCCTCGCAGGGCATCCAGTTCCACCAAACGGGTGCGGGGAGGCAAACCAGTCACCCGGACATATTAGCAATCAAACAGCAATCAATCGGTTAAGATGGGAAGAACAATTTTACCGTGGGGGATAGGACCCAAGCGGTACGTGTTGCCGGGCTGACGTCAGCCCCCCTCCTCCGACACGCGCTTCAATCGCATGAGTTGCTCAGTCAAAACCTTGTCTACGCTGGCACCATCTGCTTCGAATCTTTCCGCATATAGCCTGCTGCTATATAGCTCATGGTAACCTCCACACCGCGATCGGATGGCATGATCGTGAGTTCAAGCGTGCCGATGACGGCATCGGCTTGCAAAGGCCCCAGAGCCCCGGACAATCTCACCCGCTTGTAGGGCTCGGCTAAGATCAGACGTGCATGCTCGACACTACCAGCGTTGCCGTTCGCTCCCGGAAGCCGTTCACAAAAGCATCCACCTGCTTGCGGATCCATGCTGAGGTTGGCGGCATCACCGCTATGGCTGTGCTCACTGCTCCACCACCGCGCAGGCTTGATGATCAGCGAGTAGACCGACCGGGCATCCCGATCGATCCGGACGTTGCTGGCGATCGAGAAGCCGGCATCATTGACCGATTTGACTTCGGCTTGCGCGGTCGTTCCGGCAGCGATAGCCGTAATGAAGACAGCCCGGATACAAGCTCGCATCCTCTTTCCCCCATCGATGACCGACGGGAGAAACTAGCGCAAGCTCAGGGCCGATCCAATATGGCCGCGATCGCCGCGGTCACATCGTCCATGTCGGCCATGCCGTCGACTCGAGACACGATGCCCCGCGCCTCATAGATCGGGAGAATAGGAGCGGTTTTGGCGCGATATTCCGCCATGCGGGTGCGGACAGTCTCTTCATTGTCGTCCGGGCGGCGCTTGAACTCATGCCCGTGGCATCTGTCGCATTCATTTTCGACTTTGGGCTGCTTGAAGCTGTCATGATAGCCTTCGCCACAGCTCGCGCAGGTAAACCGGCCTGTGATGCGTTCGACCAGAGCGTCCTCATCAACATCAAGTTCGATGACATGATCGAGCGTGCGACTGCGGTCAGCAAGGATGGCGTCAAGCGAATACGCCTGCGCTTCGGTACGCGGATAACCATCGAAGATCACGCCCGTGCCGGTAGCGAGCCCATCCAACGCTTCCCCGATGATGCCGGAGACGATTTCGTCGGAAACGAGTTCGCCCGCTTCCATTACGGCCTTGGCTTTCAGGCCAACCGGCGTCTGAGCCTTGACCGCTGCGCGCAGCATGTCGCCCGTCGACAACTGCACCATGCCGCGATCTTCGACCAAACGGCTCGCCTGCGTGCCCTTACCTGCTCCCGGAGGGCCCAGCAGAATGATATTCATGTGCGCATACTCCCCTGTTCTCGCGCTGGCGCTGATGCGCCTTTAACGGAGCCGTCCCTTCAGCTTGGCCTTCTTGATCAGATCCCCATATTGATGGGCCAGCAAGTGGCTCTGGATCTGGGTCACGGTATCGACGGTGACGTTCACCACAATTAGCAGGCTAGTTCCGCCCAGATAAAAGGGGATACCCGCCCGCGCGATGGCAAATTCCGGCACCAGGCAGATGATAGCCAGGTAAGCCGCACCGATGACCGTGATCCGGGTCAGCACATAGTCCAGATAATTTTCCGTGTTCTTGCCCGGCCGGATGCCGGGGATGAACCCGCCGTTGCGCTTGAGATTGTCGGCAGTCTCTTCCGGATTGAACACAACCGCCGTGTAGAAGAAGCAGAAGAACACGATGCCGAGGCCGTACAGCGCCATGTAGACCGGGCTGCCGTGCGACAGATATTGGTTCAGCGTCAGCACGAAATCGCCGAGTCTGCTCTCGCCAGCAACGGTATTGCCCGCGAACTGCGAGATGGTGAGCGGCATCAGCAACAGCGAGCTGGCAAAGATCGGCGGGATCACGCCTGCGGTATTGACCTTGAGCGGCAGATGGCTCCGGTCAGCCTGCATCAAACCCTGGCGCGTCTGGCGCTTGGGATATTGAATCAACACCCGGCGCTGCGCACGCTCCATGAAGCAGATCAGCAGGATCAGGCCTACGGCCAGAGCGATGACCATCACGATCAGCAGGCCGGAAATCGACCCTTCGCTGCCTGACTTGAACAAATTGCTCAGCGTTACCGGAAGCTGGGCGACGATGCCGGCCATGATGATGAGCGAAACGCCGTTGCCGATGCCGCGTGACGTGATCTGCTCACCCAGCCACATCAGGAACATCGTTCCGCCGATCAGCGAAACGACCGCAGCGATGCGGAACAGGAAACCAGGATCAACCACCGCCTGAACGCCAGACTGCGCCCCAAAGCTTTCGAGGCCTACAGCGATGAAATAGCCCTGCACGGCCGTAAGACCGACGGTGCCGTAACGGGTATATTGGTTGAGCTTCTTACGCCCGCTCTCGCCTTCCTTCTTGATCGCCGCGAGTTGGGGCGAGAGGCTGGCCGCGAGCTGCACCACGATCGAGGCCGTGATGTAGGGCATGACGCCGAGCGCAATCAGGCTCATGCGCGAAAGCGACCCGCCAGAGAAGGTGTTGAAGATGTCCAGGACACCGCCGTTGGTCTGCGCGTAAAGCTGCGAGAGCGCGGTCGGATCGACTCCTGGCAACGGAACGAAGCTCAGAAAGCGGAACACGATCAGCGCGCCCAGGGTGAACCATAAGCGCTTCTTGAGGTCGGTCGCCTGGCTGAACTTCGCCAGGCTGAGATTGGATGCGAGCTGGTCGGCTCTCGATGCCATCTTGGCTGCCCTTCAAAACATCTTGCCGGATTGAGATACCCGGAGCGGAATCGCTAACCCCTTAGCGGGGTGATCGCACGCTGTCGAACTCGGAAATTCACACCGTTCATTCTGAATTCCATCAGAGCCGACAATGAGGGTCTTTTGATCCCAAATACAAGGCCCCGCCTACCCATATCGGGCAGCGGGGCCATGCTTGCAAGCCTTGCGGCCTGGCTCAAGCCTTCTTGGCGGCCTTGGCGCTACCCTTTTTGGCAGCGGCCTTTTCGGCAGCCGGAACGACGGCGATCACTTCGACCTTGCCGCCAGCCTTCTCGACCGCTTCGACAGCGCCCTTCGACGCACCAGCGACGAGCAAGTTGACCTTGGCCGTGAGTTCGCCCTTGGCGAGCAGACGGACACCGTCCTTGCCGCCACGCGCCAGCGCAGCGCCCTTGAGCGCTGCATGGTCGATCGTAGCATTGGAGTCGAGCTTGCCCGCGTCGATCGCCTTCTGCAGAGCGCCCAGGTTCACGATCGCGTAATCCTTGGCGAAGATGTTGTTGAAGCCGCGCTTCGGCAGACGCATGTGGAGCGGCATCTGGCCACCCTCGAAGCCGTTGATGCTGACGCCCGAACGCGCCTTCGCACCCTTCTGGCCGCGACCGGCGGTCTTGCCCTTGCCCGAGCCGATACCACGGCCGACGCGCATCCGGCCCTTGCGGGCGCCGGCATTGTCATTGAGTTCGTTAAGCTTCGTCATTGTGCACTCGCTTTCGCTATGTTCGCGCTGAAAAGATGATGCCCTTCCCGCAGGCGGGAGAGGCAAGGATACTTAGGGACGCGCAGCGGCCCTTAGTTGCAATTGTGAGGGCTTGCCGAAGCGTTGCGCCTGGTCCCACCCTCTCCAACTCCGCCTAACCGCTTGCACGGCAAGGCTGCATATCCTCTCCCGCTTCCGGGAGAGGAACGGGTCAGTCGACCACTGCTACCATGTGGGGGAGCTTGGCAATGGCACCGCGGACTTCCGCGGTATCTTCCAGCTCCACCACGCGGTGCATCTTGCCAAGGCCGAGGCCGATCAGAATCTTCTTCTGGGCTTCGGGACGGCGGATCGGCGAACCGATCTGCTTGATCTTGATCTTCGCCATGCTCTCTTACTCCGCAATCGCTTCGGCGTCGGCCTGAGCGACTTCGGCCGAGGCACCACCGCGACGAAGCAGGTCGGCAACCTTCTTGCCGCGACGCTGCGCCACAGCCTTGGGGCTGACCTGTTCACCCAGCGCCGCGAAGGTCGCCCGGATCATGTTGTAGGGGTTCGACGTGCCGTTCGACTTCGTTACGACGTCAGCGACGCCGAGGCTTTCGAACACAGCGCGCATCGGGCCACCGGCGATGATGCCCGTACCGGCCGGAGCCGAACGAACCGTCACCTTGCCCGCCCCGAAATGGCCAAGGCCATCATGGTGCAGCGTGCGGCCTTCCTTCAGCGGAACGCGAACCATCGCCTTCTTGGCCGAAGCAGTCGCCTTGCTGATGGCTTCGGGCACTTCGCGCGCCTTGCCATGACCGAAGCCCGCACGGCCCTTGCCGTCGCCAACGACGACCAGAGCCGCGAAGCCGAAGCGTTTACCGCCCTTGACGGTCTTCGAGACGCGGTTGATGTGAACCAGCTTCTCGATCAGCTCTTCACCCTGCTCCTCGTCACGGTTGCCACCCCGACGGTCGTCCCGACGGCCACGGCCGCCGCGCTCGCCACGGTTGCGGTCGCCGCCACGGCCACGGCCACGGCCGGGACCGCGATTTTCGGACTGCTCGCCGCCTTCAACGGCAGCAGGTGCGCCCGGCTGGGCCTGGATATCGTTTTCGTCAGCCATGATCAGAACTCCAGCCCGGCTTCACGGGCCGCATCGGCCAGCGCCTTGACGCGGCCATGGAACAGGAAGCCACCACGGTCGAACACGACCTGGGTAACGCCAGCAGCAGTCGCCGCAGCAGCGACGCGCTTGCCGACATCGGCAGCGGCTTCGGAAGTGGCACCGGTCTTGCCGCGCACATCCTTGTCCAGGGTCGACGCGGCGGCCAGGGTCTTGCCCTGCGCATCGTCGATGACCTGGGCGTAGATATGACGGCCCGAACGGTGGACGCTGAGGCGCGGACGCGTGCCCGAAACAGCCTTGAGCGCGGTGCGGACGCGGCGGCGACGCCGCGCGAAGAGGGAAAGCTTTGCCATCTTACTTCTTCTTCCCTTCCTTGCGGAAGATGAACTCGCCGGCGTACTTGATACCCTTGCCCTTATAGGGTTCGGGCTTACGCCAGCGGCGGATCTCGGCGGCAACCTGACCCACCTTCTGCTTGTCGATGCCGCTGATCTCGACCGTGGTGTTATCCGGGGTCTTGATCTCGATGCCTTCGGGCACCGCGAAATCGACGTCGTGGCTATAGCCGAGCTGAAGCTTCAGGGTCTTGCCCTGAGCGTTAGCACGGTAGCCGACGCCGGTGATCAGCAGCTTCTTGGTGTACCCTTCGGTCACACCGGTGATCAGGTTTGCGATCAGCGTGCGCTGCATGCCCCAGAAAGCGCGAGCGCGCTTGCTGTCATTGGCGGGCTTTACCGCGATCGAACCGTCTTCGATGCTGTAGGTCACTTCGTCAGCCAGCGGCAGCGACAGGGTGCCCTTCGGGCCCTTCACCGACAGCTGACCGCCTTCGATGGCGGCGGTGACGCCCGACGGGACGGCAACCGGCTTCTTACCAGTACGGCTCATCAGAACACCTCCGCCAGCACTTCGCCGCCGACATTCTGCTCACGCGCTTCGGCGTCGGACAGAACGCCACGGGGCGTCGAGACAATGGTGATGCCCAGGCCATTGCGAACCACCGGCAGTTCCTTGGAACCCGAATAGACGCGACGGCCGGGCTTCGAGACGCGGGCGACGTGCTTGATCGCCGGCTGGCCTTCGAAATATTTCAGCTCGATGCGCAGGCCGGGGTGCTTGCCGAGGGCTTCCTCGGAATAACCACGGATATAGCCTTCGCGCTGGAGCACGTCGAGCACGCGGGCGCGGAGCTTCGAAGCGGGGGACACAACGCTGTCCTTCTTCGCCTGCTGCCCGTTGCGGATGCGGGTGAGCATATCACCCAGGGGATCGGTCAATGCCATCTCAAATGATCCTTACCAGCTCGACTTGGTGACGCCGGGAATCAGGCCCTTGTTGGCCAGATCACGCAGCTGCACGCGGCAGAGGCGGAATTTGCGGTAATAAGCGCGGGGACGCCCCGTCAGTTCGCAGCGGTTCCGGATACGGGTCGGGTTGCCGTTGCGGGGGATCTCCGCCATCTTCAGACGCGCGATCAGACGATCGCTGTCGTCGGCCGCGGTATCATTCGCGATCGCCTTGAGCTTCGCATAGCGGCCGGCATATTTCTTGACCAGCTTCTTGCGGCGCTCATTCTTGTTGATCGAACTCAGTTTCGCCATGACTTAAGTTCTCTTTCCTTGGGTGTCTGGAAAGAGAAGCGGGACCCGATCAGGCCGCCTGCTTCTCTTCAATCGGGAAGGGGAAGCCGAAGAGACGCAGCAGTTCGCGCGCTTCCTCGTCCGTCTTCGCCGTGGTGGTCACGATGATGTCCATGCCGCGCACCTTGTCGATGCGGTCATAGTTGATCTCGGGGAAGATGATCTGCTCCTTGATCCCGAAGGCATAGTTACCACGGCCGTCGAAGCTCTTCGGATTGAGACCACGGAAGTCGCGCACGCGGGGCAGAGCGATATTGATCAGGCGATCAAGAAACTCGTACATGCGCTCGCGGCGCAGCGTGACCTTGGCACCGATCGGCATGCCTTCACGCAGCTTGAACTGCGCGATCGACTTGCGGGCCTTGGTGATAACCGGCTTCTGGCCAGCAATCAGTTCCATTTCCTCGGCGGCCGACGTGACCTTCTTCTTGTCCTGGGTCGCTTCGCCAACGCCCATGTTGAGCGTGATCTTCTCGATCTTGGGCACTTCCATGACGTTCTTGTAACCGAACTTTTCGGTCATCGCCTTGGCGATCTCGGCGTCATACAGCGACTTGGAGCGCGGAGTGTACTTCTCGCTCATTACAGCACCTCACCGGACTTGACGGCGACGCGGACCTTCTTGCCGTCGCGGTCCTCGAAACGGACGCGGGTCGGCTTGCCATCCTTGTCGGCGACAGCGACGTTCGAAATGTGAAGCGGCGCGGGCTTGCGCTCGATGCCACCCTGCGGGTTCGCCTGGTCGGGCTTGCGATGACGCGCATGCACGTTGATGCCTTCCACCAGCACCTTATCGTCCTTCGGCATGACCTGGAGGACGGCGCCCGTGCGGCCCTTGTCCTTGCCAGCCAGGATGACGACCTTGTCGCCCTTCTTGATTCTAGCAGCGCTCATTACAGCACCTCAGGAGCAAGGCTGATGATCTTCATGTGCTTCTTGGCGCGCAGTTCGCGAACGACCGGGCCAAAGATACGGGTGCCGATCGGCTCCTCGTTCTTGTTGATGAGCACAGCGGCATTGCCGTCGAAGCGAATCACGCTGCCGTCAGCGCGACGCACGTCCTTGGCGGTGCGCACGATGACCGCGCGATGCACGTCACCCTTCTTCACCTTGCCACGAGGCGCAGCTTCCTTGATCGAGACGACGATGATGTCGCCCACGCTCGCGAAGCGACGCTTCGAGCCGCCCAGCACCTTGATGCACTGGACGCGCTTGGCGCCGCTGTTGTCAGCGACGTCAAGATTGGATTGCATCTGGATCATGGATCCGGTTCCTTCTTGTCTGGCCTACCGAGACTATCCCGGCGGTTCCGAATTCGAGTTTCGACCGGAAGATTCGAAACACGAAGCGCGGGCCTGTAACCTCTCCCGAAGGAAAAGGCCAGCCCCGCGTCCGAAATTTCGACCCCTACGGCCGGTGACTAACCTCAGGCCGCCGTTTTGGGCGACTTGTGGGTGTCCACGCGCTCGATGACCTTCCAGGTCTTGAGCTTGGAAATCGGAGCGGTCTCTTCGATGCGGACCGTTTCGCCTTCCTTGTAGACATTGCCCTCGTCATGGGCATGGTACTTCTTCGAACGGCGAATGATCTTGCCGTAGAGCGCATGCTTAACCTTGCGCTCCACGCGAACCACCACCGTCTTGTCGGTCTTGTCGGAAACCACCGTTCCCGTCAGCACGCGCTTGGGCATCGTGTGATTTCCTTCTTACTTCGCAGCCGAGCGCGAACGCTCGGACTGAAGGGTCTTGATCTGCGCAATCGACCGGCGGACTTCACGCACACGGCTGGGCTTTTCCAGCTGGTTGGTGGCCGCCTGGAAGCGCAGATTGAACTGCTCACGCTTCAGGTTGTTGAGCTCGGTCGACAGCTCGTCGTCCGTCTTGGTCTTGAGGTCGGCTACATTCGCCACGGATTAACCCTCCAGGTGGGAGGTGTCGCCGAGGCGAGCGACAACCTTCGTCTTGATCGGCAGCTTCATCGCGGCGCGCGAGAAAGCCTCTGCTGCGAGCGGGCCGGGCACGCCGTCCAGTTCGAACAGGATGCGGCCCGGCTTAACGCGAGCTGCCCAATATTCGACCGAACCCTTACCCTTACCCTGACGGACTTCGGCAGGCTTCTTCGACACCGGAACGTCGGGGAACACGCGGATCCACAGACGTCCCTGACGGCGAAGGTGACGCTGGATCGCGCGGCGGGCCGCTTCGATCTGGCGTGCGGTAACGCGCTCGGGTTCCAGAGCCTTCAGACCATAGGCGCCGAAGTTCAGAGCCGAACCGCCCTTGGCGTCGCCCTTGATCCGGCCCTTGAAGGTCTTGCGGAACTTCATTTTTTTCGGTTGCAGCATGACGCTATACCTACCTTATTCTCAGCGCGCCGGGCGCACGCCGGAGGTCTGAGCCTCCAGCATCAGCCGGTCGGTCGCGAACGGATCATGGCCGAGAATCTCGCCCTTGAAGATCCACACCTTGATGCCGCAAACGCCATAAGCGGTGTGCGCGGTTGCTTCGGCATAGTCGACGTTCGCGCGCAGCGTGTGCAGCGGAACGCGGCCTTCGCGATACCATTCGACACGCGCGATCTCTGCACCGCCCAGACGGCCGCCGCAGGTGATCTTGATGCCTTCAGCGCCCAAGCGAAGAGCCGACTGCACCGCACGCTTCATGGCGCGACGGAAAGCAACGCGGCGTTCCAGCTGGTCGGCGATACCCTGCGCAACGAGCTTGGAGTCGATTTCCGGCTTGCGGATTTCGACGATGTTCAGGCTGACGTCCGAAGAAGTCAGGCTGCCCAGCTTCTTGCGCAGCTTCTCGATGTCCGCGCCCTTCTTGCCGATGATGACACCGGGACGGGCAGCGTAGATCGACACGCGGCAAAGCTTCGCGGGACGCTCGATCACGACCTTGGAGATCGCGGCCTGCGGCAGGTTCTTCATGATATACTGGCGGATCTTCAGATCCTCCAGCAGCAAACGGCCATAGTCGGCACCTTCCGCGAACCAGCGGCTGTCCCAGGTACGGTTGATCTGCAGGCGCAGACCGATCGGATTGCTCTTGTGACCCATGTCTCTTACGCCTCCGCTTCTTCAGCTGCTTCACGCACGACGATGCGCACGCGGCTGAAGGGCTTCAGGATCCGGGTCGACTTACCACGGCCGCGAGCGTGGAAGCGCTTCATGGTGAAGCTCTTGCCCACCGATGCTTCCGCGACGACAAGGCTGTCGACGTCCAGATTGTGGTTGTTTTCCGCATTGGCGATGGCGGAAGCCAGCACCTTGCGCACGTCGACCGCCATCGCCTTCTTCGAGAAGGCGAGGATGTTCAGCGCGTCCTCGACCTTGCGGCCGCGGATGAGCGTAGCCACCAGGTTCAGCTTCTGGGCCGAACCACGGATCTGCGTGCCAACGGCCAGCGCCTCATTGTCGGCGACGCGACGGGGAGCCTTTTCCTTGCTCATTAGCGCTTGCCCTTCTTGTCGGCGGCGTGGCCGGGGAAGTAGCGGGTCGGAGCGAATTCGCCCAGCTTATGACCCACCATATCCTCGTTCACCGAGACCGGCACATGCTTGCGGCCGTTATAGACGTTGAACGTCAGGCCGACGAACTGCGGCAGGATGGTGGAGCGGCGCGACCAGGTCTTGATCGGACCCGAACGGCCACCGGCATCCTGAGCGACTTCCGCCTTCTTCAGAAGGCTGAGGTCCACGAACGGACCTTTCCAGACGGAACGAGCCATCTCGCTTACCTCTTCTTCTTCGCGTGGCGGCTACGGATGATGAACTTGTCCGTCGCCTTGTTGTGGCGGGTGCGCGCACCCTTGGTCGGCTTGCCCCAGGGGGTGACCGGATGACGGCCGCCCGAGGTCCGGCCTTCACCACCCCCATGCGGGTGATCGACCGGGTTCTTCGCCACACCGCGCGTCAGCGGACGCTTGCCGAGCCAGCGGTTACGGCCGGCCTTGGCGAGGTTGGTGTTGGCATTGTCCGGGTTCGACACGGCACCGACGGTGCCCATGCAATCCGAACGGATGTAGCGCTGTTCGCCCGAAGACAGACGGACCATCACCATTCCACGATCGCGACCGACCAGCTGGGCATAGGTGCCCGCCGAACGGCAGAGCTGCCCACCCTTGCCGGGCTTCATCTCGATATTGTGGATGATGGTGCCGACCGGCATCTGGCCGAGTTCCATCGCGTTGCCTGGCTTTACGTCGGTCTTCTTGCCCGCGACGACCTTGTCACCGGGAGCCAGACGCTGCGGCGCCAGGATATAGGCCTGGGTGCCGTCGGGATAGTTGACCAGCGCGATGAAGGCGGTGCGGTTGGGGTCATATTCCAGACGCTCCACCGTGCCTTCGACGTCCCACAAACGACGCTTGAAGTCGATGATGCGGTAACGCTGCTTGTGACCACCGGCGATGCCGCGCGAGGTCACATGGCCCTTGTTGTTGCGGCCACCGGTCTTGCGCTTGCCTTCGGTCAGCGCCTTGACGGGCTTGCCCTTGTGCAGGCCGCTGCGATCGACGAGGATCAGGCCGCGCTGGGCCGGGCTCGTCGGGTTGTAGCTCTTAAGCGCCATGGTCAGCGCACTCCTTCGGTGATGTCGATCGACTGGCCGTCAGCCAGACGAACGATCGCCTTCTTCACGTCAGACCGGGTGTAAGGCTTACCCTTCCACTTCTTGGTCTTGCCCTTGGCCACCAGCGTGTTCACGCTCTTCACGGTCACGCCCCAGAGCGCTTCGACGGCAGCCTTGATTTCCGGCTTGGTCGCGTCATTGGCGACCTTGAAGACCACGGCGTTGTTTTCGGAGAGAAGGGTCGACTTCTCGGTGATGACCGGGGCGACGACGACGTCGTAATGACGGCTGTCGACCTTCGCGGCTTCTTTCTTAGCCATTGAAACGCGCCTCCAGCTTTTCGACCGCGGCGCGCGTCAGCACCAGCGAATCCGCCCTCAGGATGTCGTAGACATTGGCGCCGACGGCCGGCAGCAGGTCCACGCCGACGATGTTCGCCGAAGCCTTCGCGAAGCTGACATTCACTGCGTCACCGTCGATGAACAGCGCCTTGTTGAGGTTCAGCTTGGCGAGATGCGCGACCAGAGCCTGGGTCTTGCCTTCCGCTACGTCGAGATTGTCGAGAACGATCAGCGATCCGTCCTTGGCCTTCGACGACAGGGCCATTTTCAGGCCGAGCGCACGAACCTTCTTGTTGAGGTCGTGACCGAACGTGCGGGCACGGGCACCGTGCGCCTTACCACCGCCGATGAACACCGGCGCCTTGCGGTCGCCATGACGAGCCGTACCGCCACCCTTCTGGCGGCCGAACTTCTTGCCCGTGCGGGCAACGTCCGAACGCTCACGGGTAGCACGCGCCGGAGCGCGGCGCTTCTCGAGCTGCCAGAGCACGACGCGGTGCAGGATGTCGGTGCGGGGCTCGACACCGAACACGGCATCGTTCAGCTCCACATCGCCAGCGGCCTGCGCGTCGAGGGTCTGTACATTGACCTTCATGATTAGCCCTCCTGGCCTTCGGTCGCTTCGGGAGCAGCCGCTTCTTCAGCGGGCGTCTCGGCCGGAGCGTTGTTGCTGTTGGCAGCCTGCTTGAGGCTCGCCGGATAAGGAGCGTCGGCAGGACGCTTCACCTTGACGGCATCGCTGACGGTCAACCAGGTGCCCTTTGCGCCCGGAACGCTGCCCTTGACGAACAGCAGGCCGCGCTCGACGTCCGTGCGAACGATTTCGAGATTCTGCTGCGTGCGCTCGCGATCACCCATATGACCCGCCATCTTCTTGTTCTTGAAGACGCGGCCCGGGTCCTGGCGATTACCGGTCGAACCATGGGCACGGTGGCTGATGGACACGCCGTGCGTGGCGCGCATACCGCCGAAGCCCCAGCGCTTCATGGCACCGGCGAAACCCTTACCCTGGGTGTGGCCAGCGACGTCGACCAGTTGGCCGGCGATGAAATGATCGGCTGCGATCTCGGCGCCGACATCGAGGAGCGCATCCTCGGCGACACGGAATTCGACCAAACGCGCCTTCGGCTCCACTTCCGCCTTGGCGAAATGGCCACGCTGCGGCTTGGCGACATTCTTGACCTTCGCAACACCCGCACCGAGCTGAACCGCGACATAACCGTCACGATCGACTTCCTTGCGGGCCACGACCTGATTGCCCTCAAGGGCCAGAACCGTAACGGGAATATGACGTCCGTCCTCCTGGAACAGACGGGTCATCCCGACTTTCTTAGCGATCACGCCTGTGCGCATCACTGATTACTCCCATAGAGGCCCGCCTTAGCAGCGGGCGTATCCAACGAAAAAACCGCTCAGGATCCCTCCCTCGCGGCCAACCCAATTAACAATCACCCCGTCCGGGTTGGATGCCGACCCCTGCTCGGGGAAGGCGACGGGGGACCAGGACCACGAGCCATTCCGGTTCACCGGAGGGGCCGTGCGGTATCCCTTGTGTCGTTTGAGCTCCTGGCAAGCCAGAACGCCCGATACCCTGCCAGCCTTTCGGGTTGGCAGGGACTTGCCAGCTTTAGGCCAGCTTGATTTCCACGTTCACGCCGGCAGCCAAGTCCAGCTTCATCAGCGCGTCGACCGTCTGCGGCGTCGGCTGCACAATGTCAAGCATGCGCTTGTATGTACGGACCTCGAACTGCTCGCGCGACTTCTTGTCGATGTGCGGGCCACGATTGACCGTGAACTTTTCGATGCGCGTCGGAAGGGGAATCGGACCGCGAATGAGGGCGCCGGTGCGGCGGGCGGTGTCGGCGATGTCGCCGGTCGCCTGATCGAGCACGCGATGATCGAACGCCTTGAGGCGAATGCGGATGTTGCTGTCCATTGTTCCTGTACCGATGCGAAAGAGCCAAAAACCTGGAGCATTTTCAGAAATCAGCTGGAGCAGCCGATGACTTGTGAGAATGCACCATCAAAAAATATCCGCCCCGTTTTCTGCCCTTCTAGCTCAGCAAGAGCCGGAGAAAGGCGATCCGGGGCGGTAGAAAATTCGAGCGGCGCGAATCAGGCGATCCGCGCCGCTGCGGTCCTATATTACTTCGAGATCGTGCCGACAACCCCGGCGCCGACGGTGCGGCCACCTTCGCGGATGGCGAAGCGCAGACCCGAGTCCATCGCGATCGGCGCGATGAGCTTCACGCCGAGCTTAACGTTGTCACCGGGCATGACCATCTCCGTGCCCTCGGGCAGGATAACTTCGCCGGTGACGTCCGTGGTGCGGAAGTAGAACTGCGGACGATAGTTCGCGAAGAACGGGGTGTGACGGCCGCCTTCTTCCTTCGACAGCACGTAGACTTCAGCGTCGAACTCGGTGTGCGGCGTAACCGAACCGGGCTTCGCCAGAACCTGGCCACGCTCAACGTCTTCACGGCCAACGCCACGAACCAGGGCACCGATGTTGTCGCCGGCCTCACCCTGATCGAGCAGCTTGCGGAACATTTCAACGCCGGTGACGGTGGTCTTGCGGGTGTCGCGGATGCCGACGATCTCGACTTCCTCACCAACCTTGACGATGCCGGTTTCAACGCGGCCGGTCACAACCGTACCACGACCCGAAATCGAGAACACGTCTTCGATCGGCATCAGGAAGGGCTTGTCAACCGGACGCTCCGGCTGCGGGATGAAGCTGTCGACGGCAGCCATCAGCTTCAGAACAGCTTCGCGGCCGATTTCGTCGTTCGAACCGTCCAGCGCCTTCACGGCCGAACCGGGGATGACGGGGATGTTGTCGCCGTCGAAGTCGTAGGACGACAGCAGTTCGCGGATCTCCAGCTCGACGAGTTCCAGGATTTCCGGATCATCGACCAGGTCGACCTTGTTCATGAACACGACCAGCTGGGGAACGCCGACCTGCTTGGCGAGCAGGATGTGCTCGCGGGTCTGCGGCATCGGGCCATCGGTGGCCGAAACGACGAGGATCGCGCCGTCCATCTGGGCCGCACCGGTGATCATGTTCTTGACGTAGTCAGCGTGACCCGGGCAGTCGACGTGCGCATAGTGACGGGCTTCGGTCTCATATTCGACGTGCGCGGTCGAGATGGTGATGCCGCGCTCGCGCTCTTCGGGCGCCTTGTCGATGTTGGCGTAGTCGACGAAGGTCGCGCCGCCGGTTTCGGCGAGAACCTTGGTGATCGCCGCGGTCAGCGAGGTCTTGCCATGGTCAACGTGACCGATGGTGCCGATGTTGCAGTGCGGCTTGTTCCGCTCAAACTTAGCCTTAGCCATTTTTTCCTACCTTCTAATCAAATCAGCTTGGTCAGACCGCTCGGCCGCGCCTCGCGAAGGCGCGTCCATAGCAGCAAATTTACAGATTACCAGCCCCTAACCGAGCCGCCTGCACGGCCCGGCCAAGGAAAATCATCAGGCCATCTTCGCCTTGACTTCGTCCGCCACATTCTGCGGCACTTCGTCATAGTGGGAGAAGATCATCGAGTAGTTCGCACGGCCCTGGGTGAAGGAACGCAGCGAGTTTACATAGCCGAACATGTTGGCCAGCGGCACCATGGCCTCGACCACCTGCGCGTTGCCGCGCGTATCGGTGCCCTGGATCTGGCCACGACGGCTGTTCATGTCGCCGATGACGTCGCCCAGATATTCTTCCGGGGTGACAACTTCGACCTTCATGACCGGCTCGAGCAGGGTGATGCCCGACTTTTGCGCCGCTTCGCGCATTGCTGCGCGACCGGTGATTTCGAACGCCAGCGCAGACGAGTCGACGTCGTGGTAGGCGCCGTCATAGAGCAGGATTTCGAAGTCGATGATCGGGAAGCCGATGAGCGAGCCAGTGGCCGCCGTCTCGCGCATGCCCTTTTCGATCGCGGGGATATATTCCTTGGGAATGTTACCGCCCTTGATCTCATCCTTGAAGATGATGCCCGCACCGCGCTCACCCGGCGTCAGCTTCACCTTGATGCGGCCGAACTGGCCAGTGCCGCCCGACTGCTTCTTGTGGGTGTAGTCAATATCGACGGGCTTCTTCAGATACTCGCGATAGGCCACCTGCGGCGCGCCGACATTCGCCTCGACCTTGAACTCGCGCTTCATGCGGTCGACCAGGATTTCGAGGTGAAGTTCACCCATGCCCTTGATGATCGTCTGACCCGATTCGTGATCGGTCGTAACGCGGAAGGACGGATCTTCGGCAGCCAGACGGTTGAGCGCCACGCCCATCTTTTCCTGGTCAGCCTTAGTCTTGGGTTCCACCGACAGTTCGATAACCGGCTCAGGGAATTCCATCCGCTCCAGGATGATCGGCTGGCGCTCGGCGCACAGCGTATCACCGGTGGTGGTTTCCTTCATGCCGGCCAGCGCGACGATGTCACCCGCATAGGCCGCCTCGATGTCTTCACGGCTGTTGGCATGCATCAGCAGCATGCGGCCGATCTTTTCCTTCTTGTCCTTGACCGAGTTCAGATAGGTGCCCTTGGTCAGGGTGCCGGAATAGATGCGCAGGAAGGTGAGCGAGCCCACGAACGGGTCGTTCATGATCTTAAACGCCAGACCCGAGAAGGGCGCGTCGTCCGAGGTCGGACGGCTGTCGGGCTCTTCGGTATTCGGGTTGATGCCCTGCACGTCCTCGATGTCGAGCGGCGAAGGCAGATAATCGACGACCGCGTCGAGCAGCGGCTGGACGCCCTTGTTCTTGAACGCCGAGCCACACAGTACCGGCACGAACGATTGATTGAGCGTACCCTTGCGGATCAGCTTCTTGAGCGTGGCGGCGTCGGGGATGTTGCCTTCGAGATAGGCTTCCATCGCCTCGTCGTCCTGCTCGACGGCGAGTTCGATCAGCTTTTCACGATATTCAGCGGCCTTGTCGGCCAGATCGTCCGGGATCGCTTCATAGGTGAACTCTGCACCCAGATTCTCGTCCTTCCAGATGATCGCGCGATCATTGACGAGGTCGACCAGGCCTTTGAAATCCGATTCCGCGCCGATGGGCAGATAGAGGACAGCGGGAGTCGCGCCCAGGCGATCGATGATCGTCTGCACGCAATAATAGAAGTTGGCACCGGTGCGGTCGAGCTTGTTGATGAAGCACATCCGCGGAACCTTGTACTTGTCCGCCTGGCGCCACACGGTTTCCGACTGGGGCTCAACGCCCGCAACGCCGTCGAACGCAGCGACCGCGCCGTCAAGCACGCGCAGCGAACGCTCGACTTCGATGGTGAAGTCGACGTGGCCAGGGGTGTCGATGATGTTCAGGCGATGCTCGGGGCCTTTGCCCTCTTCGGCCTTCCACACGCAGGTGGTCGCAGCCGACGTGATGGTGATACCACGCTCCTGCTCCTGCTCCATCCAGTCCATGGTGGCGGCACCGTCATGGACTTCGCCGATCTTGTAGGACTTGCCGGTGTAGTAAAGAATACGCTCGGTCGTGGTGGTCTTGCCGGCGTCGATATGCGCCATGATACCGAAATTGCGATAGCGTTCGAGCGGATGGCTGCGGGCCATGATGCTTCTCCGTTGCCGGCGCGCCGGCGGTCAAGTGAATGAGTCTTGCGGCTGGCCCCTAAACCAATCCGTCCGCCATGGGTAGCCCCACGGCGAACGGACCGATATTCAAAACCAGAAATGAAAAGCGGGCACGTCAGCGCCCGCCCCTCTTTACCAGCGGTAGTGCGAGAAGGCGCGGTTCGCTTCCGCCATGCGGTGCGTGTCTTCGCGCTTCTTGACGGCATTGCCGCGGTTGTTGGCAGCATCCAGCAGCTCACCCGAGAGACGAGCGGCCATGGTGGTTTCGCTGCGGTTGCGCGAAGCCGTGATCAGCCAGCGGATCGCCAGCGCCTGGGCGCGCTCGGGGCGCACTTCGACGGGGACCTGGTAGGTCGCACCGCCAACGCGGCGGCTGCGGACTTCGATGCCGGGCTTCACATTGTTGAGCGCATCATGGAACATGCCGATCGGGTCCTTCTTGGACTTCGCTTCGACAGTTTCGAGCGCACCGTAAACGATGGACTCGGCGACGGCCTTCTTACCGTCCTGCATGATGCTGTTCATGAACTTCGACAGCACGATATCGCCAAACTTGGGATCGGGCAGAATAACGCGCTTTTCGGGGCGACGACGACGTGACATGCTTTAGTCTCCCTTACTTCGGACGCTTCGCGCCGTACTTCGAACGGCTCTGCTTACGGTCCTTGACGCCTTGGGTATCCAGAACGCCGCGCAGCACGTGATAGCGCACACCGGGAAGGTCGCGTACGCGGCCGCCGCGGATCAGCACAACGCTGTGCTCCTGAAGGTTGTGGCCTTCACCCGGGATGTAGGTGATGACTTCGCGCTGGTTGACCAGACGCACCTTCGCCACCTTACGGAGAGCCGAGTTCGGCTTCTTCGGGGTCGTCGTGTAAACACGGGTGCAAACGCCGCGCTTTTGCGGGTTCGCTTCCATTGCAGGGACCTTCGACTTGGTCTTCTGCAGCTCGCGGCCCTTGCGGACCAGCTGGTTGATTGTTGGCATGAAGCCCTTCACCTTTTCAGTTACTTTACCGCAAGCATTCCCGCGTTCTTCGCAGCCTGAAAAGGACAAGCCTCCAAACAGCAAAAGCCCCGACGGATGAACCGTCTGGAGCCGCAAGAGCACCGGCAATGTTCAGCTCTGTTTTGCCTCACATAGCATCCACCAGCGAAAACGAATCTTCACCGGCCGAGAAACGCTGGGCAGGCGCGCCTATAACGGCGCAGCGTTACCCGGTCAAGGACGGCGCGACACGGGCTTGTTCCGGAAACGTTCCGACATGGTGAACGGTCTCTTAGGGAATTGATAACCGGGTCAACCTATTGTTTTTCCGGTGGCGCCACTGGGAGCGCCGACATGGACTGGCCGTGACCCATCTTTCTCTCTTTACCGGTGAGTTTCTCAGCCGGGCGCAGGAAACGGCGTTTCAAGCAGAGCGCCTCCCTGAGTCGCGCCGCCACGCCCGCACGCTCTTTATCTTTTCGGTCGTCCTCAACGCGCTGTTCCTGCTGAGCGACTGGCGCTTTGCGGGCACCTCGCATTTCTGGATCGCGGTGCCAGCACGTCTCGCCGTTGTGCTGTGGTCCCTCATCTGCCTGTATCTCAGCCGCGAGCTGGATTCGTTCCAGAAGGTCGAGCGGCTTTGCTGCGCCTGGCAAGTCGTAACCGCGATCGGCGTGGCTTTCCTTGTCACCTCCCGCAGTGACATCGCGCTGTTTGTGCTCCTCATGCTGCCGCTCATATTCTACCTCGTGGTGCCAACGAGTTTCAGGGGCAATTTCGGCGGTGGTCTGGGATGCGGCATTGCGCTCCTCATAGGCTATCTGGCGCCTGCCCCCGTTTCAGCAACGATGCCCGGCATGATCCTGGCCGTGCTGATCCTGCATTGCGGCATGTGGATCACCATCGTGCGGACCAACCGGCTGCAGCGTTTGGCATGGATGGCAAGCCAAGCCGCCAACACGGCCAGAGCCGCGCTGGCCCGCAACGGCGAAACATTGGAGCGCATGTTCATGAGCGTCCCCATCCCCCTGCTGGTGACGCGGCAGGACGGGACCGTTGTGCGCTTCAACAATGCCGCAGCACGCACCTTTGGCTCTGAGGATATTTCCCGCGTTCACCTGCTGGGCGAAGGATCTTCGGCGCAGGCCAACCTTCGCGAACGGATTGTCAGCGGTGAACCCCTCGACAATCAGGAATGCCGCATTGCCGGCAAGGATGGGCTGATCCACGACGTGCTGCTCGCCACCCGCTCGATCCGGGTGGATGACGAGGATTGCGTCCTTTCCAGCATCGTCGACATCACTGATCGCAAGGATGCCGAGCGGCACCTTGCGCATCTCGCCATGACTGACGCGCTCACCGGCCTGGCCAACCGCTCCCATTTCATGGCGACGCTGACGCAGGCTGCGGGTTCGACAGGCCATGCTGGCGGCCAGATGGCAGTCGTGTTGATCGATGTCGACGAGTTCAAGCGGATCAACGACAGCGCCGGACATGATGTCGGCGACGCCCTCCTCAGCGCCGTGGCGGAACGGCTGCGGAAAGCGGTGCGGCCCGGCGACCTGGTCGCACGCATGGGCGGCGACGAATTCGCTGTCCTGTTGACGCGCCTGCGCAATGCGTCCGATCTGGAGGTGGTGCTGGCACGGATGACAGCCCAACTTCATCAACCACTTGCTTACGGCAACCGCGATGTCGATTGCCGTGTCAGCATGGGCGTCGCCCTGTTCCCTGAGCATGCCGGGGACATTGCGGAACTGATGAAGTTTGCCGACATCGCTCTTTACGAGGCGAAGAACGGCGGACGAGGACGCGCATGCCTTTTCGAACCTAGCCTGCTCGACCGCTGGCAGCGGGAAGCGCGAATGCTGGATCGCGCCCGAGACGCTTTGCTCCATGCGCCCCCTGTCCCGTGGTATCAGCCCAAGATCGATCTATCGACCGGCGCCGTCATCGGCTTCGAGGCACTGCTGAGATGCGTGCGGCCCGATGGCTCCGTGATCATGCCCGCCGAAATCGCGGCGGCGTTCGAACATTCGGAACTGGGCCGCACGATCAATGACAGGATGCTGGACAGGGTTCTACTGGACTGCCGACAATGGCAGGATCAGGGGATGGTCATCGGGCATGTCGCGATCAATGTGCCGGGCGTCGAACTTCACGACAGCAGTTTTCCTGATCGATTGCTATCCAAGCTTGAACAGAGGGGCGTGCCGGCTTCTGGCATCGAGCTGGAAGTAACCGAATCAGTCTTTCTGGGCCGTAACGCCGAGGTCGTGGAGCGGAGCCTTCACCAATTGAGTGCTGCAGGCATTTCCATCGCGCTGGACGATTTCGTAACCGGCTATGCGTCGCTTTCGCACCTCAAGCAGTTCCCCATCGACATCATAAAGATCGACCAGCGGTTCGTCCGCGACCTCGAAACGGACCCGGACGACGCCGCGATCGTCAGAACCTTGCTGAACCTAGCCTATAGCCTGGGCATTCGCACCGTTGCGGAAGGCGTCGAGAATATCCGCCAGGTCGACTATCTCCGCGCCGGAGGCTGCCATTATGCGCAGGGTTTTCATTTCGGCGCGGCAGTGCCGGCTGATGCTGTTCCCGCGCTGCTTAACCTCTTCCCCGAGATGCAGCCGAAAAAGGCATAATTATTTCTCCTGAGGAGGAACCAGGGGAACTCAGGCACGTTCCGCCCCGCGCAGATTTCGATTCGTCACGACTCAGCCGTGGCGGATTCGCTTGCCCGTGCTCCTTTTGCTAGCGGCCCGATTCTCCAAGGATCGAGTGTGGGGTCGTCATTGTTACAGCCGAGTAAGTTGCGCCTGTCGGGCTTGATGAGCAGGATCACGGAGTTCTGCCCAGAGCGCGAAATTGTCGTCGGAACGGGCGGGAAGCTGCGGTCCATACGCGTCACCAGTGCTGCCCAATTCGGAATTGCAGCCATCCTGCTTTCGCTGCTGCTGGGTGCAATGGCTCTGGTCCTGTCGGTGGCGACGACCCGCGCCGATATTGCGCGGGAACGCGCCGCGATCACTGCACAAAGCAGGGCCGTTGCTGCCGCTACCAGCAAAAGCGAGCGCTATCGCAAGTCGGTGGAACAACGCACACGCGAGTTGGAGGCACGGCAGGACTTCATGGACGACCTCTATCGTGCCCACTTTGGCGAAGACGAGGCGGGGGTTGACGGCGCGCGGGCTGAAGCATCGAAACAGGTAGCGGGCGCACGTGCGGAAAAGCTGCGCCTCGGTGCGGCTGCGGATGCCAAACCCCTGCAAGCCATCGATGCGCGGCAGCGCCGCTTCGCAGCGCTTCTAACGCATGCAGTCAGGCGTCGGGCGGACCAAACGGCGCACGCCATCCAAAGCCTCGGCCTCAATCCGGAAGCATTGGTGCGCACCGCCGCCCGGGCGCAGGGCGGTCCCTTCGTACCGTGGCCTGAAACACAAGCTTCGATGCCGCAGGAAATGGAACATCTTGCCGACGCTCTGGCGCGGATGGAGCTTTTGGAAGCCAGCTTGAAGACCATTCCGTCCGGCCGTCCAACGATGGCGCCGATGCAGTCAAGCTCCTATGGCTACCGCCGCGACCCCTTCAACGGCCACGCGGCTTTCCATGCCGGCATAGACTTTCCCGGCAGGCATGGAGAGCCGATACTCGCCGCCGCAGCGGGCAAGGTCACCTTCGTCGGACAGCGCAGCGGCTATGGCAATGTGATCGAGGTTGCGCACAGCAACGGCATTATGACCCGCTACGCTCATCTGTCGGGCTTCAGCACCGACGTCGGCAGGAAGGTTACACAGGGCCAGCAAATCGCACGCATGGGATCGACCGGCCGCTCGACCGGTGACCATCTTCACTTTGAGGTCCGCATAAACGGGCAGCCCGTCAATCCACGCCCATTCCTCCAGGCGTCCCGGAACGTGCGGCAAGTCCAGCAACTAGCAGCCACCCGAGCCGCCGGAGTCCGTAACCGCGGCTAACCTCTGCCTGGCACGCGCGAGGATCAGTTGATTGGAGCGCGTCGACGGTAGCTGAGCGCTTCGGCCACATGGACTCGGCCAACCTGCTCCGATCCCGCGAGATCCGCTATGGTTCGCGCGACGCGTAGCACGCGGGTATAGCCCCGCGCAGAAAGCTTCATCGCGGCTGCCGCTTGTGCCAGCAATTCCCGTCCGGCGGCATCGGGTCCGGCAATATCCTCCAGCTTCTCTCCGTCCACTTCCGCATTGGTGCGGACACGCGTTCCGGCATAACGCTGGGTCTGTATCTCACGCGCCGCCGACACCCGGGCGGCGATCTCTGCCGACCCCTCCATGGGTGGAGGCAAGACAAGGTCCGCCGCCGTGACCGCCTGCACCTCTACATGCAAGTCGATGCGGTCGAGCAGCGGACCCGAGACCTTTGCCTGATAGTCCGCAGCGCAGCGCGGCGCCCGGGAGCAGGCAAGGGCGGGATCGCCCAGATGGCCGCAGCGGCAGGGGTTCATCGCCGCAACGAGCTGTACCCGTGCAGGGAATGTCACATGCGCATTCGCACGCGCCACCGTGACCTCTCCCGTCTCGAGCGGCTGACGCAAGGAATCGAGAACGGTGCGCTGGAACTCCGGCAGTTCATCGAGAAAAAGGACGCCCAGATGGGCCATGCTGACCTCACCGGGCCGGGCCTTGTGCCCGCCGCCGACCAGCGCCGCCATCGAAGCGCTGTGATGTGGGCTACGAAAAGGCCGCGCCCGGCTGATGCGGCCGCCTTCAAGGGATCCGGCCACGCTAGCCACCATGGACGTTTCCAACGCCTCGCCCGGAGTCAGTTCGGGAAGAATGCCGGGCAGACAGCTCGCCATCAGCGACTTGCCCGCACCTGGCGGTCCGACCATCAGGAGATTATGTCCGCCAGCTGCCGCAATCTCCAACGCACGCTTGGCCGTTTCCTGCCCCTTGACCTGACGCAGGTCAGCGGCGCGCGGAGGGACTTCCACTGTTCCTGGCTGCGGAGGGGACAGCGCGGCGCTTCCTTTCAGATGGTTGAGCAAGCTCAGCAGATCAGGCGCTGCGACAACTTCCACCTGCCCTGCCCAAGCGGCTTCCGGTCCTTGAGCGACGGGACAAATGAGGCCGAGTTCCTTTTCGCCCGCATGCAGTGCTGCAAGCAGCACGCCGGGCGTCGAAGCGATGCGGCCGTCCAGCCCCAGCTCACCCACGACGACATAGCCCGCCAGCGTCTCGGCATTGATCACCCCCATGGCGCCCAGCAAGGCCAGTGCGATCGGCAGATCGAAATGCGAACCTTCCTTGGGGAGGTCGGCGGGCGATAGGTTCACGGTGATCCGTTTGGGCGGCAAGGAGAGGCCGATCGCCGCAATGGCGTTGCGCACCCGCTCGCGGCTTTCCGCCACGGCCTTGTCCGGCAAACCAACCAGGATGAAGTTCGGGAGGCCCGGAACAAGCTGGCATTGCACTTCCACGCTGCGCGCATCCAGCCCGAGATAGGCGACCGTCGATACCGTCGAAACCAATGTGCCCCCGCTATCCTGAAAATGCCGCTCTAGAGCATCGTGCGCAAAAGTGGGAACCGGTTTCCAGCTTAAAACGATGCGATAACAAAAACTAACGCGCGCGACCTGCGTCCGATGAACGCAGCGCGCTCTAAAGCAGCGTCAGCCCTGTTCGCCGGGCCGCCCCTTGAACCCTTGCGCGACGACATACCATTCCACGCTGCCCTTGCGGCTGGCGGGCGGCTTGGCATGCTTGATCGTCGTAAAATGCTGCTTCAACACCGCCAGCAGATCGGCATCCGTGCCGCCCGCGAACACCTTCGCGACAAAGGTGCCGCCTTTGCGAAGATTTTCCACGGCAAACCATGCCGCTGCTTCGACCAGGGCCATGGTGCGCAAATGATCTGTCTGCGCATGACCCACGGTATTCGCGGCCATGTCTGAAATCACAAGATCGGGTGCATCGCCTAGCGCTTCGGCGAGAACAACAGGCGCCTTGTCATCCATGAAGTCCATTTCGAACAGGGTGACGCCAGGGATCGGGTCCGTCGGCAACAGGTCGATGCCCACAACCTTGGCCCTGGGCGACAGCTTGCGCACCACCTGTGCCCACCCCCCCGGCGCTACCCCCAGATCGACTACCGCGCGAGAGCCCTTCACGAAGTGGAACTTCTCATCAAGTTCAATCAGCTTGAAGGCTGCCCGGCTTCTCCAGCCTTCCGCCTTCGCCTTGCGGACATAGGGATCGTTCAACTGCCGCTCGAGCCAGCGCGTCGATTGCGCCGTCCGTCCCTTGGCCGATTTGACCCGAACCTTGCCGGCTCCGCCGCCTCTCACATCATTGCTCCATCGCGATCCATCAGGCCGCGCAATATACCTTCGCGAATACCGCGATCAGCGACGCCCAACCTCTCGGCGGGCCATATATCAAGAATCGATTCAAGGATCGCGCATCCGGCCACCACAAGGTCGGCGCGTTCCGATCCGATGCAAGGCAGCTTCTGCCGTTCGGCGAGCGACATGGTGGACAATCTGCTGGAGATCGATCGCATTGACGTCGAAGGCACGATCAGCCCGTCGATCGCCTGCCGGTCATAGCGCGGCAGATTAAGATGGACGCTCGCCAGCGTTGTCACCGTTCCCGAGGTGCCGAGCAGGCGCATCGAACAATCGGCTTGCGGCAAGCGGCGGGCGAGAGGCGCAAAGGCTTCCGCCACCCGCGACCGCATTCGCGCATATGCCGCCAAGCGCTCGCTCTGGTCCGCATGATCGAACAGTTCGCTTTCGGTTAGGGAAACCACGCCCCAAGGCGCGCTGACCCAATCGACGATGTGCGGCGCACTTTCCCTATTTGCATCGACCAGAACCAGCTCGGTCGACCCGCCGCCTATATCGAAGATCAAGGCAGGGCCATCGCCGGGCTCAAGCAGTGCGTGACAGCCCATGACTGCCAGCCGCGCCTCTTCCTGCGCGCTGATGATGTCGAGAGCGATCCCCGTCTCCCGATAGACGCGCTGGATGAACTCCGCGCCGTTGGCTGCGCGGCGGCATGCTTCGGTCGCGACGGATCGCGCAAGCGTCACATGCCTGCGCCGCAACTTGTCAGCACAAACCGAGAGCGCCGCGATTGCGCGTTCGATGGCAGCATCGCTGATCCGGCCCGTAGCGGCCAGCCCCTCACCAAGGCGGACGATCCGCGAAAAGGCATCGACAACGATGAAGCCATCTGCAGAGGGCTTGGCAATCAGCAGGCGGCAATTGTTGGTGCCGAGATCGATCGCCGCATAGGAACGCCGCCCTCGCGATGGATGAGGCAATGAGCCCCGCTGCTTTGACGGGGGAGGTATGGCCGCAGCCTTGCTCCCATTACCCTGGCCGGAACGAGCGTTCTTGCCCGAAGCGCCCCCGGCGGGACCGGAACTCTGCGGCGATGGGCGGCTTTGCTGCACCATGGCCGGATCACTTTTCTTCTTCGCCGGCACCGACAGGTGACGGAACTTGGCGTCAGACTATGCGGATGCCACGCAAAGCGCAAGACGGGGCCAGAAATCCAATGACATAGAGACGCGGACGAGTGCCGCCCGTCAAAGTGGCAGGAGAGCCGCCACTATCCAGCGCTCCTCGGCGCGCAACACGCCCCACGCGCGAGCCGCCGCGCGGCTGTCCATCGCTTCGACGCCAATGCCCATATTTTCCAGTTCGCGCACAAAGCCGCGCGGTGGCTGGCGCAAGCCCGCCCCAGTCCCGAGCAACAGGAATTCAGGCAGCGGATCAATCGTCAGCAGATCGCCCAAGGCAGCAAGCGTCAGCTGTTCAGGCGCAGGAGCATCGCTCCATCGCAAGGCCTTGGCCGGGGTGAGCAGCAGCCCGTCCGGAAAGACATCGTCCTTGACGCGAAAGCCCCTGCCGGAAAAACCGGTAACGATCGGCCCCTGCCCCGTGTCATCGCGGCGCAGTTCGATGCCGGTGCGCTTGTCGGTCAGGGCCGCGCCCCGTCGTCGCGCGGGCCCATGCGTTCGGCTTGCGCTGCGATATTCGTCTTGCCCGCCTTCTTCTCTCCCACCTGCGGCGACAGACCTAGCGTGATCAGAAGCGAGGAGGACACATAGACCGAAGAATAGGTGCCGACCACGATGCCGAGCATCATGGCAGCGGTGAAACCACGCAGCACATGACCACCGAAGAGCAGCAGGGCGCCCAATGCCAACATGATCGTGACCGATGTCATCACCGTGCGAGGCAGCGTTTCGTTGACGGACAGATCGATCAACGCCTTCATGTCCATCTTGCGATATTTCCGCATATTTTCGCGGATGCGGTCGTCGATCACCATCTTGTCGTTGATCGAATAGCCGACGATCGTGAGGACCGCCGCAACGATGTTGAGGTCGAATTCCAGTTGGGTGATCGCGAAGAAGCCGAGCGTCATCAGCACGTCGTGCATGATCGCGACAAAGGTGGAGACGCCGAACTGCCATTCATAGCGGAACCAGGAGAAGATCGCGATCCCGATCACCGCGAGCATGACGGCCAGCACGCCATTCTGGATCAGCTCGCCCGAAACCTTGCCCGACACGGTGTCGTAACGGGAGAAGGCGACGCCGGGGAACTCCGCACTGAGCGCCTTGCGCGCCTTCTCGACAATCGCGTTGGCCGCACCCGCGCCACCTTCTTCTGGAAGGGGAAGGCGGATCTGCACCGTCTTGGGGTCACCGAATTGCTGGAGCGATCCGTCGCCCACGCCAAGCCGGTCGATCGTCGTGCGCACCCGGTCGAGTTCCGCAGGCTGCTGGAACTTGGCCTCGATCATCAACCCGCCGACAAAATCGACGCCAAGATTGAGGCCACGATGGATCGTGGCGCCGACGGCCAGAACGGTGAGCAGCGCGGTTAGGGCGAAAGCCCAATGGCGCAGCTTCACAAAGCCGATATTCGTGTTGTCGGGGACGAGCTTTAGAAGTTTCATGGGTTCTCTCCCGGCCCCTTAGATATGGATCTCGGTCGGACGCTTGGCGCGAAGCCAGCGGGACGCGAGCAGGCGGGTGAAGGTCACGGCGGTGAACACGCTGGTCGCGATGCCGATCAGCAGAACGATCGCGAAGCCTTTGACCGGCCCTGACCCAAGCGCGAGCATGATGCCTCCTGCGATCGCATGGGTGACGTTCGCTTCGAAGATGGTGCGGCTGGCTTCCTTATAGCCGAACTCGATCGCTTGAACGACGCCGCGCCCACGACGCCTCTCTTCCCGGATGCGTTCGTAGATAAGGACGTTGGCGTCCACGGCAGTACCAATGGTGAGCACGAAGCCCGCGATCCCCGGCAAGGTCAATGTCGCTCCCAGCATGCCCATGACGCCAAGGATCACGAGCACGTTGATGGCGACGGCGAGGTTCGCATACATGCCGAAACGACCGTAGCTGACGAACATGAACGCAGCGACCGCGGCCACGGCGATAACCGATGCCAGTAAACCCGCCCGGATCGAATCGGCACCCAATTGCGGGCCCACCGTGCGCTCTTCCACCACGGTCAGAGCAACAGGCAGCTTGCCCGATCGCAGGGCGATGGCCAACTGGTTCGCACTTTCGACGGTGAAACTGCCGCTGATCTGGGCAGAGCCGCCGAGGATGGGCTCGTTGATATTCGGCGCAGACAATACAGTGCCGTCAAGGATGATCGCGAAAGGACGGTTGACGTTTTGCGACGTCACCTGACCGAACTTGCGCCCGCCTGACCCGTTGAAGCGGATATTGACGATTGCCTGGTTGCTCTGGTCATATCCTTGCGTTGCGTCGGTCAGGTCCTCCCCGGACACCATGACCTGTCGCTTGACCGCGATCGCCGGAATCCCTGAGGGATTATTGGGATAAGGCAGCACTTCGCTGCCGACAGGTGCGCGGCCCTGCGCAACTTCCGACGGGTTAGCGCTGGTATCGACCAGCTTGAATTCCAGCTTGGCCGTCTGGCCGAGCAGGTCCTTCAACGCCTTGGGGTTCTGAAGCCCAGGCACCTGCACCACAATGCGGTTGCCACCCTGCTGCTGAATGGTCGGCTCGCGCGTGCCCATTTCGTCGATGCGCTTGCGGATGACTTCGGTCGCCACTTCCATGGCGCTCTTGACCGCATTGTCGATCCCGGCCTCGGTCGGCGTGATGACAACGGTCGAGCTGTTCACGACCTCGACATTGAAGTCGCGCTGGCCGGTCAGTCCCGCACCCTGCGTCAACGGTCGGATGCGCTCGACCGCGGCATCAACCTGCGACGGATCGCGCACCATGAAGCTGAGCTTGCCGTCACGGCTGGAAATATCACCGATCGCGATGCGCGGCGTGCCGCGGCGAAGCTCGGTACGGACCTGCTCTTCCATATTGGCGAGGCGCTGCTTCGCAACGTCCTGCGTGGACGCTTCGAGGAGAAGATGGCTGCCGCCGGAGAGGTCAAGGCCCAGGTTCACCCGGGTCTGCATGAAGCCGGGCAGCCGCTGCACCGCCGCATCCGGCAGGAAGCTGGGGATTGCGCAGACGATACCGATAACCAGGGGCAGCAGGATTGCCGCGACAGCCCAGCGCGAAAAGTTCAGCATCGGGCGGTCAGTCGTTCGCTGGCTTGGCAGTGGCCGGGTCGACGACATCGGTGAGCGTCGACTTGACCGCCTTCACCTTCATGCCCGGCGCGAGCTCGACATCGACATAAAATTCATCGACGCGGGCCACCTTGCCCACCAGGCCGCCCCCGGTGACGACCTGATCCCCCTTCTTCACCGCGTCGATCTTCGCCTTATGCTCCTTCATCCGCTTCTGCTGGGGACGGATCAGGAGGAAGTAGAAGACGACGAAGATGAGAACGAGCGGCGCCATCTGCACCAGCATGGATGCGCCGGAAGACTGCTCGCCCGCGGTCTGGGCAAAGGCTGGGGTAATGAACATGATGGGACTATCGCCTTATTCTCTTGTCCGGCCGCAGACAGGCAAATGCCTGCGGATCAAGGGCGCGCGGCTAACACAGATCGGGACAGGGAGGCAATATCATTAGGGAAGGAAGAAAGGCGCGAAAAGGCTTGCCGAGAGGCTTGCATGTTCTGAAAACTGCTTCTATGTGCCGCCGCTCCGGTCGGGACGTAGCGCAGCCTGGTAGCGCATCACACTGGGGGTGTGGGGGTCGGAGGTTCGAATCCTCTCGTCCCGACCAAAATTCATGAATGAAGTAGCGAGAAAAGCCGATTTTCAAAATCGGCTCCATGCTTCGTGCCCTTTCCTATTTTCCTATTTTTGGCGTGGCGAGCGATTTTGCGCTGTCCTACAGCTAACCAGATGGGATAAATGCCCTGCCTCATTCGATGAAGGAGGCGGGTTGATGGATATTGCGGCATTGATCGACGAGGTGATCGCGCGCGAGGGCGGCTTCAGTCACCATCCAGCCGATCGCGGCGGGGCAACCAATTTCGGGATCACGGAAGCAGTCGCGCGCGCCAACGGCTATGCGGGCGACATGCGGCGGCTGCCCCGCGCGCTGGCGGAGAGCATCTATCGGCGGCTCTACTGGGAGAGGCCAGGCTATGCCTTCGTCGCGGAGATGGTGCCGGAGATTGCCGCCGAACTGTTCGACAGCGCGGTCAACATGGGCGCGGCGACGGCGACCGGCTTCCTGCAGCGGGCGCTCAACGCGCTAAATCGGAACCAGAAGGATTATCCGGACCTCAAGGTCGACCGCGTCATCGGCGCAAAGACCTTAGCGGCGTTGAAGGCCTTCATGGCCTTGCGCGGCAAGGCTGGGGAGAAGGTGCTGCTGAAGGCGATCGAGGCGTTGCAGGGGGAGCGCTATCTGGCACTGGCGGAGAGCAGGCCCGCCAACGAAGCCTTTCTCTATGGCTGGCTGGCGAACCGCGTTGGTTAGGCGTCATGTGCACGGGGGGGCCGATCGCTGGACGTTGCGGGCGCGGCCTGCCTTTCTCTACGTCATGTATGGCCTGCTGCTCTGGTCGGTGCCGGTGGGCTTGATCGGCGGGGTCTGGCCGGACGGCGCGGCGGCGATCGTCCGGGCAATGCGGGGCTATTTCGAGGCGTTGCCCGAGCCGCTCTATGCGTTGTTCGGTACGGGCTATCTTGGATATACCGCGGCGCGGACATGGGGGAAGGTTAAGGGGGTGGAGCGGTAATTGGGAGCGTCTTGAGCGCTGCCGCCCTCTCCCGCCATCGCTTCGCTCGGCACCTCGGCCAGAGTCACGTGCCTCTGGCCGACCCCTGAAGCGGGAGGGGCTCTGGTTGCGCTCCAGCCTCAACGGTTTGCAACCAAACTCCATAAATGAGAGGGGCCGCTGGGCAGATCGACCCAGCGGCCCATCATTGACATGGTCACAGTGGCCGGAAGTGCGGCCCAAGGGAAACGTTGATCGCGCTATCTTGGCGGACAAGGAACGCCCGTTCGCGACATGTCGCGGCGGAGGCTGTTTCGATGTCTGCAAAAACCGACGTTATGACGTCGCTCAGCGGCGCGTTTCCCGAATGGACTTGACCGACCTCACTGCTGAACCATGAGACATCGGATCACCTCCTTTCGCTTGTTTAAGCCCGCGCGACCCGGCTCAAAAATCGACCTTTCACCTGGCCACGAAATGGACTGTGAATCAGACGGGACGCACGATCAAGACTTGTAAATTTCTTTTTTCGAATCATACTTGCGCGTCCGCCTGAAAAGCCGATCTGGTGCCTTGGCGATGATTTCCCCACAAGATGATGCGGTGAGAGACTGATCTGCTCTTTAGCGGCGGCAGTCTTCGATGACGCGGCCGACCTCTGCCCAGGCGGGGAGGATCAAGGTGTCGAGCCCCTGCGCCTCCACGGCAAAGCGGCCACGGCTATATGCGATCTGATCAAGCACCGTGTCGCTCGCGGCGCGAACGGCCAGCGTGCCGGCGCCGCCCGGTGTGGCGGGCCAGCTGGTCGCGCCATTGCTGGTGCGGATCGTGAGGCTCCCCTGCCCTGCCCCCGTGCGCAGGACGCTGACGCGCCCGGCAGCGGGATCGCACCGGACGGACAGCAGCGTGCCCGATGCGGGGCTGGAGAAAGCGGCGACGGAACCTGAGCCCTCGGCGCGGTAGCTCCATGTGCCGGGCGTTGCCGGGCGATATTGCCATTCGACCGGCGCAGGTGTCGGCAGAGGCGCGCTGGCCGAGGGCGGCGGCGACGGGCGCGGGGCTGCTTGCCGTGGAGGCGGCGCGTCAGGGGCGCTGACGCAAGCGGGGAGAAGGAGCAGGGATGCAAGGGCGGCGGAGGCGGGGATCGTACGCATGGGTCCCTCAATGCCCGAGGGCACGGAACGGGTTCAACCGGGAAAAGCATTTTTCTGTTGGTGGGTTGCGAGATCGGAGGGAAGGAACATCCACCCCGCCGCAGCCTAGGGTGGCGAGAGCGGGAGCGAGGTTCTTTTCATTGCATCAGCGTTGCACTAGCCCACCCCCTACCCTTCAAACGAGTCACGCGCCTCGTTTGAACGCTTGCGGGAGGGGGATGGCAGTGCGCCATCCAGAATACCCGGTCATGAGGCGCTCGCCGATTGACAGTTTCCCGGCGAATCGCTAGGGGCACAGCCATCCCGGACACGCTGGTGAGCGGCAGTGCATGGCACTGGCCGTCTTTTTTGCGTCTCGGGGTCTATCGAATCGGCCGCAGTCCTTCTAGGGCTCGGCCCGGACGCTTTGAGATGGGGTGGCGCCAACCGCCCCGTGGAGCAGGAGTACAGATTACCATGGCACGTATTGCGGGTGTCAACATCCCGACCAACAAGCGCGTGATCATCGCGCTCACCTACATCCACGGCATCGGCCGTCACACCGCGGTTGCGATCGCCGACAAGCTGGGCATCGACCACAGCCGTCGCGTTCAGGACCTGTCGGATGCCGAAGTCCTGCAGATCCGTGAAGCCATCGACGCCGATCACACGGTGGAAGGCGACCTGCGCCGCGAAACCGCGATGAACATCAAGCGCCTGATGGACCTCGCCTGCTATCGCGGCCTGCGTCACCGCAAGGGCCTGCCGGTTCGCGGCCAGCGCACGCACACCAATGCGCGCACCCGCAAGGGCAAGGCCAAGCCGATTGCCGGCAAGAAGAAGTAATCGTTGAGGGCCAGCCTTTTGGCATGGTCCTCCGGTCACTTCCGCTTTCAACGATTTCAGTAGGATAGAGCAACATGGCACGCGAACCACAGCGCATTAAGCGGCGCGAGCGCAAGAACATCTCGGCCGGCGTCGCGCACGTCAACGCCAGCTTCAACAACACGATGGTGACCATCACCGACGCCCAAGGCAATGCGATCAGCTGGTCCTCGGCCGGCATGATGGGCTTCAAGGGCAGCCGCAAGTCGACCCCGTACGCCGCGCAGGTTTGCGCCGAAGACGCGGGCCGCAAGGCCGCCGAACATGGCGTGCGCACCCTGGAAGTCGAAGTGAAGGGTCCGGGCTCGGGCCGTGAATCGGCTCTGCGCGCCCTGCAGGCCGTCGGCTTCCACATCACATCGATCCGCGACGTGACGCCGATCCCGCACAATGGCGTGCGTCCTTCCAAGCGCCGCCGCGTGTAACCGCCGGGCTTGCGTTTTCCGGGCGGCGGACGCGCCGCCCGTTTAACCCATTTACATCGCCGGGCGGTCCTGTCGGGTTCAGGATTTCAAACGTTCCGGCCTCATCCCCAGGGGAAATACATGACTGTCAACATGAAGAACTGGCAGGAATTGAAGAAGCCCAACAGCCTTGAGATCAAGGCGGCGGGCGACGGCAGGCGCAAGGCGACCTTCGTTGCCGAGCCGCTGGAGCGCGGTTTCGGCCTGACGCTCGGCAACGCGCTGCGCCGGGTTCTTCTGTCCTCGCTCCAGGGCGCGGCGGTCACCTCGATCAAGATCGAGAACGTGCTCCACGAATTCTCGTCGCTGGCCGGCGTGCGTGAAGATGTGACGGACATCGTCCTCAACATCAAGCAGGTCGCGCTGAAGATGGAAGGCGATGGCCCTCGCCGTCTCCAGCTGTCCGCGACCGGCCCCGCCGAAGTGCGCGCGGGCGACATCACCACCGTTGGCGACATCGAAGTGATGAACCCCGACCTGGTGATCTGTCACCTGGACCAGGGCGCGACGCTGAACATGGAACTGACCGCCGACGTCGGCAAGGGCTATGTCCCCGCCGTCGCCAACCGTCCGGCCGATGCGCCGATCGGCCTGATCCCGATCGACGCGCTCTATTCGCCGGTGCGCCAGGTCGCCTACAAGGTCGACAATACCCGCGTCGGCCAGGAACTGGACTATGACAAGCTGTCGCTGACCGTCGAAACCGACGGCACCGTCACGCCGGAAGACGCAGTGGCTTATGCCGCCCGCATCCTGCAGGACCAATTGCAGCTGTTCGTCCACTTCGAAGACGCCCTGCCCGTCGCCGCTCCGGCTGCTGGCGCTGCTGCTTCGGCTGCCGCGGAAGGCGAGAGCGACACGAACCAGATCAACCGCTATCTTCTCAAGAAGGTGGACGAACTGGAACTGTCGGTCCGTTCGGCCAACTGCCTCAAGAACGACAACATCATCTATATCGGCGATCTGGTTCAGAAGACCGAAGCCGAGATGCTGCGCACCCCCAATTTCGGCCGCAAGTCGCTGAACGAAATCAAGGAAGTGCTGTCGTCCATGGGCCTGCGCCTGGGCATGGACATTCCCGGCTGGCCGCCGGAAAATATCGAGGAAATGGCCAAGAAGCTCGAACAGGAGCTGCTGGGTTAAATCCGACCCGTCGCCCCAGCGGATGTCGCAGGGAGTCACGTGCCTCCCTACGAGGCCTCAGGCCGCTATGGGCGACCTAGCGGCGCGAGATTCCAGCTTCCGCTGGGATGACGAAAATGGGCTGGTGGGCGGTGGCCCTTAACACCGCCTGGTCTGGGCTACCTCATACGGGCCCTTAACGAACGGAAGGAAAGACTTATGCGTCACAAGGTTGGTCATCGTAAGCTGCAGCGCAGCGCCGGGCATCGTAACGCGCTGCTCCGCAACCTCGCCGCTTCGCTCATCAAGCATGAGCAAATCCTGACGACCACGCCCAAGGCGAAGGAACTGCGTCCCTACGTCGAAAAGCTGATCACCCTCGCCAAGAAGGGTGGCCTATCGAACCGCCGTCTGGCCCATGCCCGTCTGCAGGACGACACGCAGCTGACCAAGCTGTTCGAAGTTCTGGCCGAGCGCTACAAGGATCGCAACGGTGGCTACACCCGCGTGATCAAGGCCGGCATCCGCGCTTCGGACGCTGCGCCGATCGCGATCATCGAACTGGTCGATCGCGACGTCGATGCCAAGGGCAAGGATTCGGGCCCGGTTCAGAACGCTGACGCGGACGAGCTGGAAGCGGCCTGATCAGAGGCAAGGGCGCGCTTCCTGAAAGCGGGCTGATGGATTGAGAAACAGGCTGCGGCTCGATGAAGCCGCAGCCTGTTTTGTTTTTCGGGGCGAGAAAATGGGAAAATATGCGCATTCCGGCTGGCCATGAGCCGGGGAGGCCGGTGGACGAGCTGATCGCGGTACAGGACGGGGGCTATGCCTTTGCCACCCCGATATCCGCGACGAGCCGTGCCCTGCGTTCAGCCATGTGACAGCCGGGGAAGCCTAGACCAGCGGCGCATCTGGAGAGGAGCGATGGCATGAGCGGCAAGGCGGGGTGGATGACGGGAGCGATGCTGGGCGCGGCATTGCTGGTGAACGGCGCGGCGATGGCCCAGTCTGAGCAGGGATCGGACTACGGATATCCGCGAGCCGATGACCGCCAGCCGCAGGATGAGGGTTACGCGGACGATGACCTTGTCGGAGGAGAGCAGCGGGACAACAGGCCGTCAACGCAGCCGCGCGCGGATGATGATTTTTCCGACGTCACCGGCGAGCCGTATGAGCAGGCGCAGACCGATGCGAGAGCCGGGCGTGATGGCGATCCCTCGGCACCAACGCAGGACGCCTGGGCGGATCGGGAGCGGGAAGAGGCCACCACCGAATGCGCGGTTGCCGCGCGCGAGGAGGCAGAGCGGGACGGCGGCTTTGCGGAGGTTCGGCAAGTGCAGGAGCCGCGGGAAAGCCGCGACGGTTATGAGGTGGAGGGGGACATCGACGCCCGATCCAGCTGGCACGCGACCGATGGCAAGACGCTCCACTTCACCTGCTCGGTCGCGAATGGCCGCATCGTCAAATTGAATATCCCTCGCGGGCCGTCCGCGCGATAGCGGCGCCGAAAGCTAGGGGCAGGAAGCGATCCGGTCCTGCTGCACCAGAACATGGCCTGATCATATACCCGTCGCCGAATTTTCGCGTCAGTAGATCAGGCCATCTGCCTGCTGCCCCGACGCATCTCACACGATCTTTCGAGCCTAATTCGTAAATTATCGCCCATTATGATTCCGGCGGTTCCACGCGGAGTGGGAATCGGGTAGGCGGGCCATCATGTCGTCAACCCCCGCCCCTCCCCGCACTGCTGCGATCGTCTTCATTCTGCTGACGGCGCTGCTCGATGTGATGTCGATGGGCATCGTCATCCCGGTCGTGCCCCAGCTGATCGAGGAGCTGACGGGATCGACGAATAATATCGGCTTGTGGAACGGCCTGCTGGTCGCGCTGTGGGCGGTGATGCAGTTCCTGTGCTCGCCCATCATCGGATCGTTGTCCGATCGTTTCGGGCGGCGGCCAGTGATCCTGATTTCGGTGGCGGGGCTGGCGCTCGACTTCCTGCTGATGGCGCTCGCGCCCAATCTGTGGTGGCTGGCATTGGGGCGCATATTGGCGGGCGTAACGTCGTCCAGCTTCACATCGACCTTCGCCTATATGGCCGACATCATGCCGCCCGAAAGAAGGGCGCGCGGCTATGGCCTGATCGGCGCGGCGTTCAGCGGCGGGTTCGTCGCCGGGCCCCTGCTGGGCGGCATGCTGGGCGAAATTTCGGTGCGGGCGCCATTCTGGGCAGCGGCGGGATTTTCCGCCCTCGCCTTCCTCTATGGCCTGATCGTCTTGCCTGAGTCGCTGGCGCCTGAGAAGCGGATGGCCTTTTCGTGGAAGCGGGCCAATCCGTTTGGCGCGTTGAGGCTGCTGCGGTCGCATCCCGAGCTGTCGAGCCTCGCCACGGTCAACTTCCTGCTGCATTTCGCGCATCACCTGTTTTCGGCGGTGTTCGTGCTCTATGCAGGCGATCGCTACGGATGGGGCCCATGGCAGGTCGGCACCTTGTTCGCGCTGGTCGGCGCGCTGGACATGAGCGTACAGGGGCTGCTCGTCGGGCCGGTGACGAAGCGATTGGGCGATCGGCGGACGATGGTGATCGGCCTTGCCTTTGGCGCGCTGGGCCTGGCGATGATGGGCCTTGCGCCAACCGAGGAGATGTTCATCGCGGCCGTATTCCCCAGCGCTTTCTGGGGCTTGGCGATGCCGACCATCCAGTCGTTGATGACGCAGCGCGTGTCCGAGTCCGAACAAGGGCAGTTGCAGGGCGCGAACAACAGTGTGGGATCAATCGCCGGGGTCCTTTCCCCGATCTTCTTCGGCGCGATCTATTCCATATCGGTGGGTGAGCGGCCGGTGCTGCCCTTCATCGGCAGCGCCTTCCTCATCGCGGCGGCGGTGTTGGGCGGCGCGGCGCTGCTTGGCTGGGCAGCGGGACGGGCGCAGGCCGTGCCTTCGCTGGACAAGAGGAGCCAAGCGCACTAACCGCGCGGCATCCCATTTCCTCCGGTTCGTAAAGGCGATTCGATGACGCTGCCCCTTCAGGATTCCATCCTTATCGTGGATTTCGGCAGCCAGGTGACGCAGCTGATCGCGCGCCGCGTGCGCGAGGCGGGCGTCTATTCCGAGATCGCGCCGTTCAATAGCGCCGATGAGGCGTTCAAGCGGATGCAGCCCAAGGGCATCATTCTGTCGGGCGGACCGTCTTCGGTGATGTGGGAAGACAGCCCGCGCGCGCCGCAGTCCTTCTTCGACGCGGGCATCCCGATCCTGGGCATCTGCTATGGCCAGCAGACGATGATGCAGCAGATGGGCGGCAATGTCGAAGGCGGCGAAAGCGGCGAGTTCGGCCGCGCCTTCATCGAGATCAAGAAGCGCTGCGCCCTGTTCGACGGCCTGTGGGCCGAAGGCGAACGGCATCAGGTGTGGATGAGCCATGGCGACAAGGTGACGAGCCTTGCCCCCGGTTTCGAAGTGGTAGCAGTGAGCGAAGGCGCGCCCTTTGCGATGACGGCGAATGAGGAAAAGCGCTTCTACGCCACGCAATTCCATCCCGAAGTCGTGCATACGCCCGATGGCGGCAAGCTGATCGCCAATTTCGCGCGCCATGTCTGCGGCCTGAAGGGCGATTGGACCATGGCCGAGTTCCGCGCGACCAAGATCGCCGAGATCCGCGAGCAGGTGGGTGATGGCAAGGTGATCTGCGGCCTTTCCGGCGGCGTCGATAGTGCCGTTGCGGCCGTGCTGATCCATGAGGCGATCGGCGACCAGCTGACCTGCGTCTTCGTGGACCATGGCCTGATGCGCAGCGGGGAAGCCGAGCAGGTGGTGAGCCTGTTCCGGGGCAGCTACAATATCCCGCTCGTCCATGTGAATGCCGAGACGCTGTTCATGAAGGGCCTGGAGGGCGTCACCGACCCCGAGGCCAAGCGCAAGTTCATCGGCAAGACCTTCATCGACGTGTTCGAGGATGAGGCGAAGAAGATCGGCGGCGCGGCTTTCCTGGCGCAGGGGACGCTGTATCCCGACGTCATAGAGAGTGTGAGCTTCACCGGCGGGCCTTCGGTGACGATCAAGAGCCACCATAATGTCGGCGGCCTGCCCGAGCGCATGAACATGAAGCTGGTCGAGCCGCTGCGCGAGCTGTTCAAGGACGAAGTCCGGGTTCTGGGCCGTGAGCTTGGCCTGCCCGAGGTGTTCGTGGGGCGTCACCCCTTCCCCGGCCCTGGCCTGGCGATCCGCATTCCGGGCGAGGTGAACAAGGAACGTTGCGACATTCTGCGCAAGGCGGACCTCATCTATCTGGAGGAAATCCGGAACGCCGGGCTGTACGACGCGATCTGGCAGGCCTTTGCCGTGCTGCTGCCGGTGCGCACGGTCGGCGTGATGGGCGACCATCGCACCTATGACAGCGTCTGCGCGCTGCGGGCGGTGACATCGACCGATGGCATGACGGCGGACATCTATCCGTTCGACGCCTCCTTCCTCAGCCGCGTGGCGACGCGGATCATCAATGAGGTCAAGGGCATCAACCGCGTGGTTTACGATTATACATCGAAGCCGCCGGGCACGATCGAGTGGGAATAGCCCGGATAACATGACCTTCCGGGGGGCGGTCCTCCGGTTTATTCGGCACCGGGATGTGCCGTGGGTGAGAGCTAGCCTCTCCCGAGTGGCGTTCGCTACTTCCGCTCTTCCGCTTGAAGAAGTGGAGGGCTTCGACAAGCTCAGCCCGAACGGGGTTAGATGAGTTGACGTTTTCCAGCGCGCTATACTCCGGCAGTTGCGCACGATAGTCTCGCGCCATGACCAGCGCGCCTCTGGGCCATCCCGTCTATCGGGACATGCCCGCCACCATCTTCGAGAAAATGTCCGCCCGCGCGCGCGAGACGGGTGCGATCAACCTCGGCCAAGGCTTTCCCGATGCGCAAGGGCCCGAGGACATATTGCGCGCGGCCGCAGACGCCTTGTTGACCCGGTCCAACCAATATCCGCCAAGTGGCGGCTTGCCGGAATTGCGGGCGGCGGTGGCGGCGCATTATGGGCGGCATCAGGGGCTGGCGCTTGAGCCCGAAGCGGTGATCGTCACTTCCGGCGCGACCGAAGCGATTGCGGCCAGCCTGTTCGCGCTGGTGCAGCCGGGCGACGAGGTGCTGCTGCTCGCGCCGCTTTATGACGCCTATCTGCCGCTGGTGGAGCGCGCGGGCGGAGTCGCTCGGGTGATCAGGCTGACGCCGCCCGACTGGCGAGTGACGCGAGAGGCGCTGGAGGCAGCGGTCGGGCCGCGCACCCGCCTGCTGATCCTCAACAATCCGCTCAATCCCAGCGGCAGTATCATGGCCGAGGCCGAGCTGGCGATGCTGGCAGCCTTCTGCATCGAACATGACCTGATCGCCATTTGCGACGAGGTGTGGGAGCATGTGACCTTCGACGGCCGTACCCATCAGCCACTGATGCGCTTCCCCGGCATGGCGGAGCGGACGGTGAAGATCGGATCGGCTGGCAAGATATTCTCGCTCACCGGCTGGAAGATCGGCTGGATGTGCGCGGCGGCGCCCGTGGCGCGATTGCTGGGGCGGGCGCACCAGTTCCTGACCTTTACCAGCGCGCCGAACCTGCAATGGGCGGCGGCGGTCGGGCTGGCGAAACCCGATGACTGGTTTGCGGCCATGCGGGCGGGCTATCAGGCTTCGCGCGACCGGCTGGTCGATGGCTTGCGCGCGGGCGGATATGATGTGCAGCGGAGCGCCGCGACTTGGTTCGTCACACTCGATCTTCGCGGGTCAGGCATCGCGTTGGACGATGTGGCGTTTTGCGAGCGGATCATCGGCGAGGCTGGGGTGGCGGCGATCCCGATTTCCGCCTTCTATCCCGATGCGGCGGTCAAGCATCTGGTCCGGCTGTGCTTTTCCAAGAGCGATGCGGTGATCGACGAGGCGGTGGCGCGCCTTTGCCACTTTCGCGAGGCGGTGGGGTAACTAGCTCTTGCGGCCTGATGGCCAGGCGGCTAGGTTCACCTTTCGTTCCACAGGGGGATCTTCATGGACAGCCTAGCCATCATTCTCAGTCTGGCCGCCCTGGTCGCGGGGCTGGGGCTCGGCTGGCTGTTTCGCGGCAAGGCGCTGGCGCCTTTGGCGGCGGAGAAGGCAGAGCTGACGTCGCGGCTGACCCAGGCGGAGGCGCAGCGGAACGGCGCCCTGCAAGAGCTGGTTGTGGCGCAGGACCGGGCCGCGCAGGCAGGCGTGCTGGCGCAGCGGCTGGAGGATGAGCGGGCGGCGCGGGGACTTGCCGAGCGGGAGCTTGCGGCGCTGCGATCCGAGGCGCAGGCGCGGGCGGAAGCTTTCGAGGCGCAGATCGTGGCGCTGAAGGATGCGAAGGAGCAGTTGTCGGCGCAGTTCAGCGAGATTGGCGGCAAGCTGCTGCATCAGGCGCAGAGCCATTTCCTGGAGCGCGCGGACCAGCGGCTGGCGCAGGCGCATGAGAAGAGTGAGGCGCAGCTCAAGCAATTGCTGCATCCGGTCAACGAGACGATCCAGCGCTACGACCAGAAGATCAGCCAGATCGAGCAGCAGCGCACCGAGGCTTACGGCATATTGCGCGGCGAGATCGAGTCGATGAAGTCGGGCCAGGAAGCCGTGCGCGCCGAAGCGCAGCGGCTGGTCGATTCGCTGCGCCATGCCCCCAAGGCGCGGGGCCGCTGGGGCGAGCAGCAGCTGCGCAATGTGCTGGAGACGTGCGGGCTTTCCGAACATGTCGACTTCCGCACCGAAGTCAGCGTGGAGGGCGAGGATGGGCGGCTGCGGCCTGACGCGATCGTGCGCATTCCCGGCGGCCGGGCGCTGGTGATCGACGCGAAGGTGTCGCTGAACGCCTATCAGGACGCCTATGGCGCGGAAGGCGAGGAAGAGCGCAAGCGGCTGCTGTCCGCCCATGCTGCCGCGATGCGGGCGCATGTCGAGACGCTGGGGCGCAAAAGCTATGCCGATCAGTTCGACGAAGCGCCCGACTATGTCATCATGTTCGTGCCGGGCGAACATTTCCTTTCCGCCGCTCTGGAGCATGATCCGCAGCTGTGGGACCACGCCTTTGGCAAGCGCGTGCTGCTGGCGACGCCCACCAACCTCATCGCCATCGCCCGCACCGTCGCGGCAGTGTGGCGGCAGGAGAAGATGGCGGACGAAGCCAAGCGGATCGGCGCGCTCGGCAAGGAATTGTACGAGCGGCTGGCGGGCGCGGCCGGATCGCTCAAGAAGCTCGGCAATCGGCTGACGGGGGCGGTGAGCGACTATAATGCGTTCGTCGGCAGCTTCGAAGGCCGTGTGCTGGTGACGGGCCGCAAGTTGCGCGACCTCAATATCGAGACCGGCGGACGGGAGCTGGAGGCGCTGGAACCGGTGGAAGCGTTGGTGCGGGAACCAGCCTCTCCTGAAGCGGTGCGGGCGTTGCCGGAGGCGATGGCGGACGCTGCGGAGTAAAGCTGCTTACCCTCTCCCCCTGGCGGGAGGATAGAGCCAGCCGTTCCGCGTTCGCTGCGGCAAGCCGTTTCCGAACTCCGCGACATTGCATCCGCCACCAATCTCCCCTAAGTGCACCCCGTCATCTGGGGAGTAGCCAGCCGTTCGCCTCGGTCGAACGGGCCGCCTGTCAACATATTTGGCCGAGAGGCCGTGGCATGCGGGATGCGGAGCGTCGGGGCGAAAGCCTGCGCGGCCGTATCGGGCGAGACCAATGGCATCGGCTCTTCCCTGTCCGGCCGGGCGGGAGGAGGCGGTGGCATTGCGTCTTCAACCCTTCGCCCGGCCCCGGATATGCACATGATGGACGCTCTCTTCACCTCCACTGCCCTGGTCGCGCTTGCCGAGATGGGCGACAAGACGCAATTGCTGGCCATGCTGCTCGCCACCCGCTTTCGAAAGCCGGTGCCGATCATCATGGGCATATTGTTCGCTACCATGGCCAATCATTTCCTGGCGGCGCTGGTCGGCCATTCGATCGCGGGGGTGCTGACGCAGCCCTGGTTCCGTTATGCCGTGGCGGCGAGCTTCATCGCGATGGCGGCATGGACGCTGATCCCCGACAAGATCGATGAGGATGAGCCGCTGAAGGCGCCGTCGAAGGCGGGCGTGTTCGTGACGACGCTGGTCGCCTTCTTCCTGGTAGAGATGGGCGACAAGACGCAGGTCGCGACGGTGGCGCTGGGCGCAAGGTTCGACGATGTACTGGCGGTGACGGCGGGCACGACGCTGGGCATGATGATCGCCAATGTCCCGGCCGTCCTGTTCGGCGAGGCCCTGGCGCAGAAGGTGCCGATGCGCGCCTTGCAGATCGGCGCGGCGCTGCTGTTCCTCGTCCTTGGCCTGTGGATGATCGCGGGCCTGCAGGGGTGGATCGGCTAAAAAAGGAACATCGGCGGCCGCCCGGCTGTTGTCAGCAGGCGGCGGCTGTTGCAAGGGAAGCTGACTCTTCCCCCAAGCAGGACAGGCATGGAACGCGTGATGAAGGACAGTCTGGTTACGGTGTTCGGCGGCGGCGGCTTCCTTGGCCGGCAGGTCGCCCAAGCCCTGATGGAGCGGGGCGCGCGCGTCCGCATCGCGCAGCGTGATCTGGCAGGGGCGCTGCGCGTGCAGCCGCTGGGCGCTCTTGGCCAGAAGCAGTTCGTGGCAGCCGACATCCGCAATGCGCAAAGCGTTGCACGGGCGGTCGCGGGCAGCGACATCGTCATCAATCTGGTGGGCGTCCTGAGCGGCGATCTGGAAGGATCGCATCATGACGGCGCGGCCAATGTCGCGAAGGCTGCGGCGGATGCCGGAGCCCGCGCCCTGGTCCATGTGTCCGCGATCGGTGCCGACGCGCAGAGCCAGTCCGAATATGGCCGGTCCAAGGCCGCGGGCGAGGCGGCGGTCAAAGCGGCGTTCCCGAACGCGACCATCATTCGCCCGTCCATCATCTTCGGCCCGGAAGATCAGTTCCTCAACCGCTTTGCCGAGTTGATCAGCCGACTGCCTGTAGTGCCGGTGATCGGTGCGGACACGAAGTTCCAGCCCGTCTATGTCGCCGACGTCGCACAGGCGATCGCGAACGCGGCGGCCGACCCGGACCGGCATGGCGGCCAGACGTTCGAGCTGGGCGGCCCGCGCCAGATCAGCATGATGGAACTCAACCGCTGGATCGGCAAGGCGATCGGCCGGGATTGCAGCCTGGTGGCGGTGCCGCCCTCGATCTCGTCGGCGATCGCAAGCCTGGGCTGGCTGCCGGGCGCGCCGATCACGCGCGATCAATATGCGATGTTGCAGCGGGACAATGTCGTGTCGCCGGGCGCGCCGGGACTGGCGGAGCTGGGCGTGTCACCGACACCGATGGAAGCCATCGCCGACAGCTGGCTGGTCCGCTATCGCCGCCACGGGCGCTTTGCAGGACGCGTGAAGGCCTGAAATCAACACGGTGCATTCATCGCCGCGAGGCAAACTGTCGATGGGCTGACGGGATGGCGCGGCGGTGAGCGTCGCGCCCGCATTGCGCCAGAGCGGCGCATCTGCACAATAGGCAGGACCATCCCTCCGCCCTCTTCCGGGCCGATTTCCCCTATCAGTTCAAGGACCAGAGCTGCCCATGGACCATTATCTGACGGTCATCCTGCTTGGCATTGTCGAGGGACTGACCGAGTTCCTGCCGGTATCGTCCACCGGGCACCTGATCCTGGCCAGCGAGCTGCTGGGCTATGACGCCGCGACATGGGCGATGTTCAACGTCATCATTCAGCTGGGTGCGATCCTGGCGGTGGTGGTGCTTTACTGGCGGACATTCTGGGCCGTTGCGATGGGGTTGTTCCGCAAGGAGCCGACGAGCTGGCGGTTCCTGCGCAATCTGCTGGTCGCGTTCCTGCCGTCCGTCGTTATCGGTCTGGCGATGCATGATTATATCGAGGTGCTGCTGGGCGCGCCGCAAGTCGTCGCCTGGGCGCTGATCATCGGCGGTGTCGCGATATTGTTGATCGAACGGATGGCGAAGGACAATCGCTTCCACGGCATTGCCGATATCCCGCTGGCTCGGGTCGTGGGCATCGGGCTTATCCAGTGCATTTCCATGATTCCGGGCGTCAGCCGGTCGGGCGCGACGATCATGGGCGCCCTGTCGCTTGGGGTGGAGCGGCGGACGGCAGCGGAGTTCAGCTTTTTCCTGGCGGTCCCGACCATGTTGGGCGCGTCGACATTGGAGCTGTTGAAAAAGGGAAGCGACATCACTTCTGCCACGGTTGGCTGGAGCAGCATCGCCCTGGGCTTCGTCGTCTCCTTCATCGTGGCACTGCTGGTAATCCGTTGGTTTGTCGGCCTTGTCTCGCGCCAGGGCTTTGTGCCTTTCGCCTGGTACAGGATCATCGCTGGAACGGCGGCACTGCTATGGCTGGCGATGCGATAGGGCCGATGTGGACCAATGATGGCGTGATCGGCACTTGTGACTGATAGGACGTGCTGCAAACGCCGCTATTTTAGGTAATCAAAGCTGTCCTATATCGCAGAATCCACGTGACTCTGCCGGTTTTTCTGCTATGTGCGCCCTGAATTCATTTTAGGGACTCATCATGGCTGACAATCCAATGCTGAAATTCGTGGGAACGGGCCAAGCCTATCCCGAGAAGCGTTCGGCGGATGATCGCGCCGACGACTTCATGGAAATCAGCCGCAGCTTCCTGCTGGAGAAGGCGGAAGAACAGGCGTCGCGCTGCTCGCAATGCGGCGTGCCCTATTGCGCGACCCACTGTCCGCTGCACAACCACATCCCCGACTGGTTGCGCCTGACGGCCGAGGGACGGTTGCGCGAAGCCTATGAACTTTCCAACCTGACCAGCACGATGCCGGAGATTTGTGGCCGCATCTGCCCGCAGGACCGCCTGTGCGAAGGCAATTGCGTCATCGAATTTTCCGGTCATGGCGCGGTCACGATCGGGTCGGTCGAAAAGTTCATCACTGACACGGCCTGGAAGGAAGGCTGGGTAGAGCCACTGGTGCCCGGCCAGCCGCTCGGGCAGTCGGTCGGCGTGATCGGCGCCGGTCCAGCGGGCCTGACCACCGCCGAATATCTGCGCGCCGCGGGCTATGACGTGAATGTCTATGACCGGCACGACCGCGCGGGCGGGCTGCTGACCTACGGCATCCCCGGTTTCAAGCTGGAGAAGGACGTCGTCATGCGCCGTGTCCAGCGGCTGAAGGATGGCGGCATTGTCTTCCATGAGGGCTTCGAAGTCGGCCGCGATGCGTCGATGGAGGAACTGCGCAGCCGCCATGACGCCATCCTGATCGCGACCGGCGTCTACAAGCCGCGCGACATCAAGGCGCCGGGCGTCGGAGCCAAGGGCGTGATCAAGGCGCTCGACTTTCTTACCGCGTCCAACAAGGCGGGCTTTGGCGATGCAGTGCCCGAGCATGAGGACGGCACGCTGCACGCCAATGGCAAGAAGGTCGTCGTCATCGGCGGCGGCGACACGGCGATGGATTGCGTCCGCACCGCCATCCGCCAGGGCGCGACGTCGGTGAAGTGCCTTTATCGCCGCGACCGGGACAATATGCCCGGTTCGCAGCGCGAGGTGCAGAATGCGGAGGAGGAAGGCGTCGAGTTCGTCTGGCTCTCCGCGCCGATCGCGTTCGAAGGCACGGAACATGTGACCGGCGTCAAGGTGACGAAGATGCGCCTGGGCCAGCCCGACGCGTCCGGCCGCCGCGCGCCGGAAGCCGATCCGGGCACGGAATATACGCTCGAAGCCGACATGGTCATCAAGGCGCTGGGTTATGACCCCGAAGAGCTGCCAAAGCTGTTCGGCGCGGAAGACCTGTCGGTCACGCGTTGGGGCACGCTGCGCGTCGATCACAAGACGATGATGACGTCGATGGACGGCGTGTTCGCTGCGGGCGACATCGTGCGCGGCGCTTCGCTGGTCGTGTGGGCGATCCGCGACGGCCGCGATGTGACCGAGCATATGCACCGCTATCTGCGTGCCAAGGCGAAGGCGGCGGCCGGAGAAAGGCAAGCGGCGTGAGGCGGGCTTTCCGCTTTTCCCTGATCGGGTTGGCGCTGCTGGCCGCGCCGGCCGCCCTTGCGCAGGGCGCGCCTGACGCCTCGCGGGTGGCGGCTGCGCGTCCGGTCGTGGACAAGATCTTCCCGGTCGGCACCTATCGCCGGATGATGGACGGCACCATGTCCAAGATGATGGACAGCATGATGGACGGCATGATGAAGATGCCGATCGCTCAGTTCGCCCGCATTGGCGGTGTGCCAGAAGAGAAGCTGGCGGCGCTTGAGGAATCCTCGATGGAGCAGATCAGCGCGATCATCGATCCCAATTTCCGCCAGCGTACGAAGCTGGGCATGGACGCGATGATGGGGTCGATGGTCGACATGATGGACGGCTTCGAGCCCAAGGTGCGCGACGCGCTGACCCGCGCCTATGCGCGCAAGTTCGACGGCAAGCAGCTTGGCGAATTATCAGCGTTCTTCAAGACGTCGACCGGGGACCTGTATGCCCGGGAGTCCATGATGATGTTCATGGATCCGGAGATTATGGGCGAGATGCAGGCATTGATGCCCGAAATGATGAAGAAGATGCCGGAAATGGCAGCCAAGGCGGAGGCAGCGACAAAAAGCCTGCCCCCGCCGCGCAAGATCGCCGACCTGTCGCAAGAGGAACGCGGCAAGTTGGCGAAGCTGTTGGGTGTCAAGGCGAGCGACCTGAAGGACGGCGCCGCCACGAGTGACGAAGGAACGAAGTGATGAGCGATCAGACCCCCTATATGGCGAGCCCCGAAGAGCGCGCGCGCCTTGCCGCCGAGGGCATGTATCATCCGGAGATGGAAGGCGATGCCTGCGGCGTCGGCCTTGTCGCCGCGACGGACGGGCGTCCGAGCCGCCGCGTCGTCGCTTCGGCGATCGATGCGCTGAAGGCGGTGTGGCACCGTGGCGCTGTCGATGCGGATGGCAAGACCGGGGATGGCGCTGGCATCCATGTCGATCTACCGGTGCGCTTCTTTGACGATGCGATCGCCGATTCGGGGCATAAGCCCCTGCCCAACCGCCTCGCCGTCGGCATGATCTTCTTGCCGCGCACCGATCTCTCTGCGCAGGAAACTTGCCGCACGATCGTCGAGAGCGAGATCATCGACGCGGGCTACACCATCTATGGCTGGCGCCAGGTGCCCGTCGACGTGTCGGTCATCGGCGAGAAGGCGCAGCGCACCCGTCCGGAAATCGAGCAGATCATGATCGCCGGGCCGATGCCCGAAGAGCGCGACCAGACCGAGTTCGAAAAGGACCTCTACCTCATCCGGCGCCGGATCGAGAAGAAGGTGATCGCCGCGCAGATCCAGGATTTCTACATCTGCTCGCTGAGCTGCCGTTCGATCATCTACAAGGGGCTGTTCCTCGCGGAATCGCTGTCGGTCTTCTATCCCGACTTGCAGGACGAGCGGTTCGAGAGCCGGGTGGCGATCTTCCACCAGCGTTATTCGACCAACACCTTCCCGCAATGGTGGCTGGCCCAGCCGTTCCGCACGCTCGCGCATAATGGTGAGATCAACACCATTCGCGGCAACAAGAACTGGATGAAGAGCCACGAGATCAAGATGGCCTCTCTGGCCTTTGGCGATCATAGCGAAGACATCAAGCCCGTGATCCCGGCGGGCGCTTCGGATACCGCTGCGCTCGACGCAGTGTTCGAAGCGATCTGCCGTTCAGGCCGTGACGCGCCGACCGCAAAGCTGATGCTGGTGCCAGAAGCGTGGCAGGCCGCCGCTGGCGAAACGCCGCAGAGCCATGTCGACATGTATGAATATCTCGCCTCCGTCATGGAGCCGTGGGACGGTCCGGCCGCGCTGGCGATGACCGATGGCCGCTGGGTCGTGGCGGGCGTAGACCGCAACGCGCTGCGTCCGCTGCGCTATACCCTTACCGGCGACAATCTGCTGATCGTGGGTTCGGAAACCGGCATGGTCGTGGTGCCCGAAACCACCATCGTGAAGAAGGGCCGCATGGGCCCCGGCCAGATGATCGCGGTGGACCTGCAGGAAGGCGAAATCTACGACGACCGCGCGATCAAGGACCAGATCGCGGGTGAGCGGCCCTATGCCGAGCTGATCAAGGACTTCATGAAGGTCGGTGATCTGCCCCAGGCTGACAGCGCCCTGCCCGCTTGGGACAAGGCGGAACTGACGCGCCGCCAGGTGGCCGCCAATCTGTCGCTGGAGGATATGGAGCTGATCCTCGCCCCGATGGTCGAGGACGCCAAGGAAGCCGTCGGATCGATGGGCGACGACACGCCGCTGGCGGTCATTTCCGACAAGCCGCGTACCGTCAGCCACTTCTTCCGCCAGAATTTCAGCCAGGTTACCAACCCGCCGATCGACTCCCTGCGCGAACGGCATGTGATGAGCCTGCGCACCCGCTTTTCCAATCTGCACAACATCCTGGAGCAGGAAGCGCAGAACAGCCATGTGCTGGTGCTGGAATCGCCGGTGCTGATTTCGTCCGAATGGGCGCGGCTGAAGGCCCATTTCGGCCCGGCGGTGGCGGAAATCGACTGCACCTTCCCGGCGGAAGGCGGGCAGGAGCAGCTGCGCGCCGCCATCGCCCGCATCCGTGAAGAGGCCGAGCAGGCGGTGCGTGAAGGCCGCACGGAAATCTTCCTGACCGACGAGCATATCAACGCCGATCGCGTCGCCATCGCTGGCGTGCTGGCGGCGGCGGCGGTGCACACGCACCTCGTCCGCAAGGGCCTGCGCAGCTACGCGTCGATCAACGTGCGCTGCGCCGAGGCGCTCGACACCCATTATTTCGCGGTGCTGATCGGCGTCGGCGCGACCACGGTGAACGCCTATCTGGCCGAAGCCAGCATCGCGGATCGCCATGCGCGCGGCCTGTTCGGAGATCTGGCGCTTGACCAGTGTTTCGAACGGTTCCGCACGGCCATCAACGAAGGCCTGCTGAAGATCATGTCCAAGATGGGCATCGCGGTCATCAGCAGCTATCGCGGCGGCTATAATTTCGAAGCGGTGGGCCTGTCGCGCGCGCTGGTGAACGATCTCTTCCCCGGCATGCCCGCGAAGATTTCCGGCGAAGGCTATGCGTCGCTGCACCATAATGCGGTGCTGCGCCATGAAGCGGCCTATGACAGCGCAGCCGTGCGCCTGCCGGTCGGCGGCTTCTACCGCCAGCGCAATGGCGGAGAGAGCCACGCCTATTCCGCACAGCTGATGCACCTGTTGCAGACGGCGGTGGGAACGGACAGCTATTCGACCTATCTGCAATTCTCGCGCGGTGTGCGGGATCTGCCGCCGGTCTATCTGCGCGACCTGCTGGAGTTCAATTTCGCGCGGGAGGCTGTGCCGATCGACGAGGTCGAGGCGACGACGGAAATCCGCAAGCGCTTCGTGACGCCGGGCATGTCCCTGGGGGCGCTCAGCCCTGAGGCGCATGAGACGCTGGCGATCGCGATGAACCGCATCGGCGCGAAGGCCGTGTCGGGCGAAGGCGGCGAGGATGCGAACCGCTTCAAGCCCTATGAGAATGGCGACAATGCCAACAGCGTGATCAAGCAGATCGCTAGCGGCAGGTTTGGCGTTCATGCCGAATATCTGGGCAGCGCCGAGGAAATCGAGATCAAGGTCGCGCAGGGCGCCAAGCCCGGCGAAGGCGGCCAGCTGCCCGGTTTCAAGGTGACCGAGTTCATCGCCAGGCTGCGCCATTCGACGCCCGGCGTGACGCTGATCTCGCCGCCGCCGCACCATGACATCTATTCGATCGAGGATCTGGCGCAGCTCATCTACGACTGCAAGATGATCAACCCGCGCGCGCGGGTGTGCGTCAAGCTGGTGAGCCAGGCTGGTATCGGCACGGTGGCGGCGGGCGTGGCGAAGGCGCATGCCGACGTCATCCTGATCGCGGGCCATGTCGGCGGCACCGGCGCAAGCCCACAGACGTCGATCAAATATGCCGGCACCCCTTGGGAGATGGGGCTGTCCGAAGCCAATCAGGTGCTGACGCTCAATGGCCTGCGCCATCGGGTGAAGCTGCGCACGGACGGCGGACTCAAGACTGGCCGCGACATCGTGATCGCGGCGATCCTGGGCGCCGAGGAGTTCGGCATCGGCACGCTGAGCCTGGTCGCCATGGGCTGCATCATGGTGCGCCAGTGCCACAGCAACACCTGCCCCGTGGGCGTCTGCGTGCAGGATGAAAAGCTGCGCCAGAAGTTCACCGGCACGCCGGAGAAGGTCATCAACCTCATGACCTTCATCGCCGAGGAAGTGCGCGAGATCCTGGCGCGGCTGGGCTATCGCAGCCTGGACGAGGTGATCGGGCGGACGGAACTGCTGAAGCAGGTCAATCGCGGCGCCGAGCATCTCGACGACCTCGACCTCAACCCCATCCTTGCGAAGGTTGATGCGCCCGACGACCAGCGGCGCTTCAGCCTGACGGAATGGCGCAACGAGGTGCCCGACAGCTTGGACGCGCAGATGATGCGCGATGCCAAGGCGGTGTTCGAGCGGGGCGAGAAGATGCAGCTGACCTATACGGTCCGCAACACGCATCGCGCCGTGGGCACCCGGCTGTCGGCGGCGGTAACGGAGCGGTTCGGCATGTCTGCCCTTGCGGACGGGCACCTGACCGTGCGTCTGCGCGGGTCTGCGGGCCAGTCGCTGGGCGCGTTCCTGTGCAAGGGCATCACGCTGGAAGTCTTTGGTGACGCCAACGACTATGTGGGCAAGGGCTTGTCGGGCGGCACGATCGTCGTGCGCACCACCGTGTCCTCGCCGCTGACCAGCAAGGACAACACGATCATCGGTAACACCGTGCTGTACGGCGCGACGGCGGGCAAACTGTTCGCGGCGGGCCAGGCCGGTGAGCGCTTTGCCGTCCGCAACTCCGGTGCTCAGGTAGTGGTCGAAGGCTGCGGCGCCAATGGCTGCGAATATATGACCGGCGGCACGGCGGTGATCCTGGGCAAGACGGGCGCGAACTTCGGCGCGGGCATGACCGGCGGCATGGCGTTCATCCTGGACGAGGATGGCAGCTTTGAACAGCAGGCCAATCCGGAAAGCATCGTGTGGCAGCGGCTGGAAAGCGCCCATTGGGAAGCGCAGCTGAAGGCGTTGATCGCCGAACATGCGGTGACGACCGACAGCAAATGGTCGAACACGATCCTGGATGATTGGGATCGCTGGCGGCGGTATTTCTGGCAGGTGTGCCCCAAGGAGATGGTGCACCGGCTCGCTCACCCGTTGAGCGATGCGCCTACCGCGGTAGTAGCCGCCGAGTAAGAGGAAGGGGAGGAAAGCGAAACGCTTCCTCCCCTTTTTCTATGACGGTGCGACGGGCCTCGTCCCGCCCCTCGCTTTTTAGCTCAGCTAATAGGAAGTCACTGTTGCTGCGGGCGTCCGATCGAATGACGGCTGGCTGCCTTGCGCCAGTTGAGCGGGATGAGGCGGCGCATCATCGCCATTCGCGAAACGCTCTATATTCGCGGGCAGGCGGTGAACCGGTGAGGGCGGCGCGTCGTCCAGAGGCTGCCAGTCGGTATCGGTTTGTACATCCTGCGCTTCATACCGCTGAACCGCCGGATCGTCATAGCCGCTCCAGCTTCCCATCATCGCGGTCATCTGCCGCTGCGCCAAGGTTGGGCCGCAGCCCTTGCAGTCGATTTCCTCGGGCCCGGCCAGATCAACGCCATCCGTCGCAATGACAGGATCAGGAGATGCGGAATAGGAGGATTCGATGTCGGTAAACGCCACGCGCGGCGGGGTCGTGGCATAGAGGCCGAGCGCCAGTCCGCTCGTCAATGCGGCTCCGGCGCTTGCCAGGCTGAACAACCAGAATCGAGCGGACATGCGACCTTCTCCTTTTCCGCCCTCGCCCACGGACATCACCATCCTTCGGCAAAAGAAACGCGCATGACGATCGGTTGTTGCATGGCCTTGAAGCCTTTGCTAAGGGCCGCCTCCTACCAAGGCACCGGCCCCGCCGGTTTCCCTTCAGATGTGCGGTCGTGGCGGAATTGGTAGACGCGCAACGTTGAGGTCGTTGTGGCCGAAAGGCCGTGGAAGTTCGAGTCTTCTCGACCGCACCAAACAGTGTTAAGTATCTGATAAGAAAGTGATATTTCCCCCGACTGGGGAAACCGACGCAGTTCTGCGGCCTTTCAAGGCGCTATTTCAGATGGGTGAAGCCGGAGACGCTTTCGCCTGCTGATTCTCTGGCCCAAATATGCCTAAATTCTCTTGGTCAAATTTGCCGGCTTCACCTGCGCGGAGCGCACGTAGTTCAACATTCGGCATCATCCCAAGCGATTGCGACGTCACCGCCGAGCAAATCTGCCGCCCGTGAAATTTGTTTAAGCCCGGGGTGGCGGCTGGACTTCTGAAAGAACTTTCCAGTCTGGGCCCGCCTGTCGAGTTCGACATATGACATTCCCAGCGCCTTTGCCCGTTCGCGAATTGCATCAAGCGCCGAAATACCAAAAATAGTGCTTTGACCGCGGCGATGGGGAGCTTTGATATGTCCGGCTTTCGCCTTGATCTGCCCTAGACGAAGCCCGGGAAACAAATGCTCAAGATCCCGATCAGGAACATGGTTTGCAAAGGCCGAGTGCAATCGCCTGACCTCGACATTTGTCCAGACGTGTCGCTGGCGCACGATGCCTAATCGACGCACCCGGTGCTTGAGTGAGGCGAGCGAACGATGAGGCAGTACGATGCGGAGAAGGTCATAAGCGGGGTAATGCTTGCGCAGGCAAGCGTCCTCTTCCTGCGTCCAGACTGTTCCATTTGCGACGGGCAGGCGCGTGCGGCGTCGCCTTGGACCTCCGTTCATTCCTCTGGCCAACGCACAATGGGCGTTCCCCCGAGCAGCGACATGGCTCGCTGAAGCGCCCGCCAATCAACATGGCGCACACCAACGAAATAGCGCGTGCGACCAACGAATGCGTCCAACTCGGTCATCGTGATGCGAAGCTGGAATGCGCGCCGACGTATGCTGTCGATGAGGGGATGTCCAATAAGTCGGGGCGGCCGCCGCGGGCGCCGATATCCAAGTGCCGAAGCCTTGCTCCAGATCTGTTTGGGGGTCTTGCCTGCAAATAGTTGCGTGAGGGTCGCGACGGGAATCCCGGCCACATATGGATTGCGTAATCGGACTGCATCTGCATGCGACCAGATACGTCGGGGCGGCACGAGGCCGATCCCACGCGCCTTCGCAGCAACTGCACCGCGGGTGCGCCAAGGCAGAGCGGCAGATATAGCTGTGTAATCCGGATACAGGCTCCGAAGGGTATCGATCTCTGTGGCTGTCCAGATGGGATCGCCCGCTATTGTTCGGCCGGTGCGCTCGATATGCTCCAGCAGACGGTCTCGACCCTGCAACCCGCGCCACGCAGCCCGTGTGAGTAACATATGCTCCCGATCCGTCGCCGCCGTGGTCAGTGCCCGTGGGTCAGGAGGCGGACATGGTGCAAGAGGGCTGCTGCAGGATGAGCCCAATGGCGGGCGAACGGGCATGCGTCTTTACGACGAGTTTCAGGCCGTGATCATTCCCGAAAGCGCATTTGGAAGGCGCCTTGCCCCACATGTGATCCGGACGGATACAAGTGTGACCCGCGCGGATAATGGAATGACAAAAGTTGGGTCATTTTGTCATTCTGTTCGAATCTTCTCGAGAGCACCATTCAATTCTCAAAGCAAACCAAATTCACCCCTCGGGGGCATCCCGCGTGAATATGGCGCGGTTCCGCGGCATTTCGCGGTGCATCCTTTCCGGCCTGAAGCCAGAGACGCGATTTCACCCTCGGTTGGCAGCACAAGAACGGCCAGATTCTCTGTCGAGAATAGCCCGGCTTCACTGCAGTTTGCTTGATGGTTAGGCGATCAGCCAGCGAAGCCGAACAGCCGCTCCTGCTCAGCCCATTCGATCGGCAGGTTCGCCGCGAGGAGGAGTTGGCGATTGAAATTCTGGGGTTGGGAACCCTCGACGATCGCTTCGACAATCCGCGGGCTGAGCCACGCGAGGCGCAGGAGGCGAGCGAGATGGGTCCGGCAGCGCCCTTCGCGCTTGCCGATTTGGTGAAGGCTGAGCTCAGGGTTGGATTGGACAAGCTCCAGAGCGGTGTGCGCGTCAGACAGCAGTACGAGCAAGTCGTCTTTCACTGGCTTTCCCGGCTTTCCGCCATCGATCCTCAGCTTTGCTTCGCGGAACGGCTTACGGGCCGGAAGGGGAATACTGAAACGCCAACATGGCTGATTGGCGAGACCGAGAGCGGCGGGCTTGAGGGTAAGATCAAGACTGCTGCTCTCCACCTTGATCAGCGCGACCAGTGATCGGACCGCAGCCGGTGCATCGCTTGGCCGCGCGAGGCACGTAGCGAGGAGTTTGGCTCCCTCGAACATGGCGCGGAGCAGGTCGGCCTGTTCGAGGTTCGCCAATCGACGCAAGCCATGATCATCACCGAGCAGAAGGCCAAGATGATGCAGAACATGGCCGTCGAGCAGGCCCTGCGTAAACCGGGTCGACGGCGGATCGGCAGGGCGAGCAAGATCTTTCCTAGTCTCGTAATAGGCGTAGCGGCGAGTTCCCTTGGCGGTATAAGTCGGCACGATTTGCCGTCGGTGCCGATCGACGAGCAAACCAACGAGCAGCGCGTTCTGTCGGTCATTCTTGGGTCGCTTACGCGAAGGGGCCTTCTCTCGGAGCTGCATCTGGACGCGCTCCCATAGATCCTCGTCCACGATCGCCTCGTGCTCCCCGTCATGGGCGTTGCCCTTGTGGACGATCTTACCCCGGTAAACCGGATTCTTGAGCAGGTAGAACAGGCTACCCCGCCGGAACGGGATGCCGCCGCGATGGGGACCGCTTACCCGGCGCTGCACCTTGGTGACGACGCCTTCCGCTCGAAGCTGCTCGAGCAAAGCCGGTACCGACCGGGTCTCGAGGTAGCGTCGCATGATCGTCCTGACCCGCTCGGCCTCCTCCGGCACCGGCATCAGCTTGCGCTCGACCACCTCATAGCCGAGCGGTACCGGCCCGCCCATCCACAGGCCCTTCTTCTTCGAGGCAGCGATCTTGTCGCGGATGCGTTCCCCGGTGACTTCGCGCTCGAACTGGGCAAACGACAGCAGGACATTCAGCGTCAGCCGTCCCATGCTGGTAGTCGTGTTGAATGCCTGCGTTACCGATACGAAACTGGCCTGTTTCGCATCGAGCCGTTCGACGATCTTGGCAAAGTCGGCAAGACTGCGGGTCAGTCGGTCGACCTTATAGACGACGATGACATCAACCAGCCCGGCGTCAACATCGCCAAGCAATGCCTTGAGACCAGGGCGCTCCATGTTGCCTCCGGAGAAGCCTCCGTCGTCATAGTGACTTGGAACGAGATTCCAGCCTTCGTGACGTTGGCTGAGGATGTACGCTTCGCAAGCTTCGCGCTGGGCATCGAGGCTGTTGAACTCCTGCTCCAGCCCATCTTCAGTGGACTTGCGAGTATAGACCGCACAGCTCAGCGATTTCACTTCCTGGGCTCCGTCAGCCCGAAGAAGCGATTGCCGTTCCAATGCGTGCCGGTGATCGCCTTGGCCACGGCCGTCAGCGATCTCCAGCGCTGCCCGTTGTATTCAAAGCCTTCGTCGAGCACGATCACCGTGTGGCCGACCCCATGCCAATCGCGTACCAGCCGGGTGCCCACGGTCAACTTGCGTGGCATGGGCTTCGTTGTCCTATCCTCGTTGGGCGTTGCCGCAATCTGTCGTAGCAGCGACTTGGTCGATCGTTTGACCGCGCCCAGCCGTTGTGCCTGCAACTTGTAGCCGATACCCAAGCGTAGAAGGTCAGCTGACATGTTGGGAGCGGGCGCGCCGTAGTAACGCGCCCACTCCACTTTAAGACCCTCAAGTGGTAGCTCGGCAAGCCGTTCAAGAGTTATGCGGGGCCTACGGGCCATCAGACGGCTTCCACGCGGTACACGCGTCCCGCACCTTCCCTTTTCTCGCTGATAATGACATGCCCCTTCTTCCTGAGGCCAGTCAGAGCTGCGCGGGTCGTGTGAGCAAGCCACCCGGTTGCCTCCACGATCTGTTCAATCGTCGCGCCATCTGCCCGTGACAGCAGTTCGAGGACTAGGCTAATCTTGCTGACGTGCTGCTTGGGGGCGGGTTTGATTTCGATGGTATCGGGCATCGGGTTGTCTCCTGACGTGGAGCGGCCCTCCGCCGCTTCCACCACCCGAAGCCCTGCCAATTGCATCGGTCAGGGCTTTAGCCGCACAGCGGCTGCGATTTCAGTGACAACACCAATGCTTGGTGTGTCACAGAAGTCGAGGGGAATGTCGGGTTTGTTGGAAATTACGATCGGGCAGCTTTCAGTTGGAAAATGCCGAAACCTGCCGGTCAGATCGACGGATCGATCCAACGCCGTTGCCTGCACCTATCGGCCGCTCAGGTCATGGCCAGTCGCCGACAGCAAACAACTCTGAGATTGGAAAAGCGAGGCGCTCCTCTCAAATCATTTCGCGGCCGAGCCGGCCGGATGTTCCTGCTGGCCACGAATCCTCGGTTGCATCAGAGATTTGAAATCGGACCGCTCTTTGGCGGCGACTGCAAGCATACTGGAAGCCTTCTTTTGAGCCTCTTCCATCGCTAGGCGTTCTGCACGCAGCTTATCAATTTCTATCCATGCAATTGGAATAGTGAGCGCTGGGGCAGCAACTGCCAGCGTAAGAAAGGCAGCAGTTATTGCCCAAAAATTAAATTGGATATTTTTAACTTTCTGATCGACTTTACCAATTTTTCTGTCGATTAAACCAACTATTTCGCCACCACTGCCGGTGGCGGCGCTATCCGTCAAAAACTGATCCATCTTTTGTTTTAATTGATATTTTTGCTTGTAGCCTTCAGTCACGCTCGTAGCAGTTGTAAAATCGATCGTAGCAAAGTGCTTTCCAAGGGTCAGAAGCTTGGGCTGACCACTTCCATTATATAGCATACAAAAAAGAGCGCCTTTATAGCCAGGATCGACCTGAGGGCCATTTGATAATATTACGCCCTCAAAGAAAAAGCTAACTTTAAGATCAAATCTTCCAATAACGCATGGCGGCAGATTTGCATATTCGAGCGCGCTCACAATGGCGTAGGAATACGGCGGAATTTCAAACCGAGGGTTGCTGGAACTCAACTCGATTAAATTACCTTGGCAAAGAACTTCAGTTCCCACCCTAAGATCGTAACTCGCGCTTTGAATTTTGGAAGTGTCGGCTCCAGTCAGAAGGACACCAGCCCTCATCAGCGGCATTAGGTAATCCTTGGTAACAACTCCTCCGCGACCATTGATCAGTTTAACCAGGCTTTCCATCGCCGCCGCCACGACAAACTCGTTTCCAGATAAAACAACGTCGCATTCGGAGACAATTTTGAGAACTTCATCAAACTCATTTTGGTTCATCACGCGCTTCGGGTCATTGTTGACCCGTGCATGCTGTTCGTTCAAATCGGCAATGGTGTTCAGGCCGATGGTCATCGTTTCTGTGCCCAGAGAACCGCGGACGCTCTCGAAGACATTCAAATGGATCGGATCGAAAACGGTTACGCATGTTTGTGAAACGGCCTTGTTGACCTCCGTTTTTCGCATTCCATAAAACGGATTGTTTCCGATTTTCCATGCGTATCTGGAATCGATCCACCGTGTTACGAAATCGTATTCGTCTTCGCCGGGAAATCGCGGCGCCCGCGTCGTTGTCGGCTTGAGCGCTGTGATGCCGGCATTATCCAGCGTTTTGGCTAGCGTGGTCTTTCCGGCACCGCGAGCACCAACAAGAACGATAAGCATTGTGCCCCCCCTCATGGAACCGGGCTTCCCTATCATCGTCCACGCAATCGTGCGACAGAAGATATCTTCACCGCGCTCTGCCGCATGCCGGCGTTGCGCGCGATCGATGGAGCGCTCATCTTTTCGGCCCCCGGATTGTGATGCCAAATGTGATTTATCTGTCCGCGCCTTATTCAACGCCCGATCCCGTCGAGCGGAGGCGCAGGGTCTTCCAATGTCAGATGGTGTTGGCGGATTTCATCGCCGATGGACGACTTACTATATGCCCGATTGCCATGAATCACGAAGCAATCGAACTGCTAAACCAGCGCGACCTAGATGCGGGTGGAAGCTATTGGCGTTCGATAGAGGAAAAGTTGGCTGAGGCGTGCGATGAGTTGGTCGTACTCAGGTTACCGAACTGGGAGACCAGCAATGGGGTCCGCCGTGAGATTGCCCTGTTCGAGGCTATGGGCAAGCCGGTGTCATTTGTAGATCCGCGCCCAATTGACGGGGAGTGAATTTTCAAAAATGGACGCCGCAGCAGTGTAGGCTGGAAAGTGGGGGCAGTGGCGCGATGGCGGTTGAGTTCGATATAGTTGTTGTGGGGGGTGGGATGGCCGGCCTCATGGCCGCCGCACGAGCTGAGGCTGGGGGATTGTCGGCAGTACTCATAGACGGTGGCGTTCCCGGTACTCCTGGAGAGCTCGGTGGATTTGCACCATTTTCCGGTGCGAAATTTTCGCTCTTCCCAGCTGGCACTGGTCTGTCCGCGATTGTGGGGGGCAATGAATGCCTGATCGATCGCTACCGGCAACTTTGCGCGGAGTTTGTCGGCTTGGGCTTTCCGGAGTTCAGTCTGACTGATGTTGAAATTGCGGGTCACGAGGTAGCTTTCGAACGCGACCTAGCATATCGAAACTATCATTCCGTTTTGTTATCGCCCCGTCGAATGGACGATTTGCTTAAGGCTTTGGCCACGCGACTTTTGGAAACCCAAATCCTGAGGGAAACCGTTACTCGTTTGGCGATCGATGAGGGGGACGGCTTCAAGGTGTCCCTATCGGGCGGTCGGGAAATTTGGGGCCGCCGCCTGATCGTTGCGGCCGGCCGGCTTGGCGCTGAACTGCTGGAAAAAGCGGGAATTCCTCAGACCGCCGGCAAAGGTATCGACGTTGGAATTCGCTTGGGCTTTGATTCATGCAGGCCGTTGGCGGGCCTACGACAACTTGGACCTGACGCGAAGTTCATGGCGCACGGGGTGCGCACCTTTTGCTTAAATTCGCCGGGGCGGATTTTTCACTATCCTGGCCTAGGGTTCAGTCTGCCGGGAGGGATTGTCGCAGAGTCCGACGGCACGGAGTCCAACGTCGGGATACTCCTGCGTCTGGAGGACAGAGATCGGGAACTGCAGCGCCTGCGCAGTCTAGCCCAGTCATTTCAGCACCCGCCTTTCCGTTTGAAGGGCAATGGGCTCGATCTTGGTTGGACGGAGGATGCCCGCCAAATTTTGGGGCAGACGGTGATCGATCAAATTGAGGCATTCGTAAAAAGCCTGAGTGCATCGGGGTTGGTGGCTCTTCCAACCCGCTACGCAGTGCACTATCCCCTCTTCGATTGGCATTGGCCGGTGTTTTCACAGCCCGGTCGACTCGCAACGGGGATTCCCGGTGTTTTCGCCGCTGGCGACACATCAGGTCATGCCCGGGGATTGCTACAGGCGGCGTTGATGGGGGCGCTTGCCGTTGAGGAGGCGTTGAACTGACCAAGCAGAGATTCCTTGATCCACTTTATGGCCCAATTTCGATCGACGATCGGACGTGGGCGCTCATTTTCTCGCCCGAGTTTCAGCGACTGCGTTACGTCCGCCTTTGCAATATCAATTCACTTTTCCTGACAGGCGCCTCCGAGCCGAAGCGGTTCGAGCATTGCGTGGGCGTCTACCACCTCGCGAATCTTTGGGCCGCATCTCGGTCGCTTTCGACGCGTCAGGTTGAGGTCGTTCGGGCTGCAGCGCTTTTGCACGACATCCAAACCGGGCCGTTCGGGCACTCGTTTCAATATGTGATGGAGGACAATCCGTTTGAGCAAAGGTTCGAGCACACGAATCTCGCAAGTGGCGTGCGCACCCGATTTCTTCAGCGCTCTGCTTGGGCGGCCAGTTTCTCAGGCCGCCGCTTCATAACCAGCGATCTTCTAGGAGATTTGGCGTCGGATGTTTTCACGGCAATTGAAGGAAGGGGGGCGTTGGGGCCAATCATCTCAGGTACGCTCGATCTAGATAACCTAGACAATGTTGTGCGGCTCGCCTTCCACATGGGTTTGTGCGGTGACTCAGATCGGGATTTGCCACGCTCCCTTGCGCCTATGCTCGAGCCGACCGACGACGGGCTTGCCGCGCCTCGAGCCGCCCTCCCACTTTTTGAACGCTGGTTCGAAATTCGTCGAGAACTCTACGAATATCTGCTGCTTGATCGAGGAGAGTTTGCTGCAAAGGCGATGCTCACCCTCGCCGTCGAGCGTGCAGTTGCGGCACAACTTCTCGGCCCCGATGATTGGCGGCTCACGGACGAAGAGCTGCTCGAAAACCTTCATGATCGAAGCGTCGGCGAGCATCAAGTCATCGGGCAGTTGATCAAAAGATTAAAAGTCGGCGACCTGTTCGAATGCATTGCCGTTTGGCAGTCTCCGACCGTCAGCGATTACTCGCAACTTTCAGAAGCTCTGGCCAAGCGCGAACTTGAACATGTGATTGAAGAGCGCTTGACCGGAGCAGGATTGCATAAGCTACGTGTTTGTGTGCATTACATTCTTGACAAGAAAAAGACCTGCAGGTCAATTGCGTTTCGCGTCTTGAAAACTGAGGAAGATGTAATCGTCGGCCATGACAGCTCTAATTTATTGGTGGGGGTGTTCGTCGAAAACGCCCGCGCCACTGGGTTGACGCCATCGGAGCGCCTGCGGGCTTGTGAAGTGATAAAGGTGGTCTTGGAAGGGAAGGGGCTTGCTAACATTAGCTTGGCGCCCGACCCGCTCAGCGTCCCATCAGACGATACCAGGTTGCTGGTATGAAAGGCGCAGTTCTTCGCACTCTTCAAGCCATCGATTGGGACTTCGCTTCACCGAGGGTAGGGTATGTTGCGCCGCCTCACTGGTATCCCGGAACGTTCGTGCCCGCGTTGAGCGATTCACTTATCGAAGCGCTCACTCCCCCCGGAGGTATTGTGTTCGATCCATATGGCGGTATCGGCACGACTGGTTGGTCGGCGATGCGCATGGGACGCTCATGTCACATAGCAGATGTCAATCCGGTGGCATTGCTCGTGGCTTATGTGACGAATTCGCTGCTGGCATTGAGGCGAGCGGATAAAGATCGCGCTATTGCCACACTTGGAACGCTTGGTCGCGCGATCGGGCGCAATGATGACTTATTTAGCGATAGCGAAGAAGCCATCAATGGCCAGTATATTGAGACGTTGGTGGAAACTTTGTGCTCGCCAACTCCGAAAGCGTTGCTTGATAAATTGGTGGTTGGCCCTCCGCAATGGAATTTACTCAAGGATTGGATTGCTTCTGAAACACTTACAGATCTTTCACTTCTTATTGACAATATAAATAACTCCGACAGCGCGTATATTCGATTGCTGGGCCTCTGTATGATATCCGCGACGGCGCGAGGCGCCAGTTCGCAACATGCCAGCTGGGGACATATCGCGGACAATGTGCGACCTAAAGAAATGCTTCCGCAAAATATTCACTCTGCAACAACGCGATGGCTGAAGCGGACACGAGCGTTTCTACTGCTGCCAATGGCTGATGGATTTGGACACGAATTATCTATCACTAAACCGAATATTCATATTCGAGATTGGTCAAAATCTCATGAAATGGGTCCGGGAGATGCCGACCTTCTTTTGACTTCACCCCCGTATGCAGATGCGATAGACTACACGCTAGCTCAGCGCCTTTCGCTCTATATTCTAGGCTATGATGATGCCGCGATTCAAGGATTGGTTTCAAGCGAAATAGGAGCGCGTCGCAAGCGATTTAAAAATGTTAGCAGGACGGACTGGTCAAGGCAGTTATGCGAAGCTTTAACAAACCAAATCACTTGGTTAAAGCCGGATGGTACCATATGCTTGGTCCTTCCGCATAAGGATACAGGTCGACGAGTAGGTGAGGATGATTTGAAGTCAGCAATGGACAAACTAGGTTGGCACCTATTTTTCGAACAGGACAGATCCATCCATCAATCACATACAAGACAATCGTGGACTTCGATAAAACAGGAAACAATCCTAGCTTTCGCGGCTGCTTGAACGCTTTGGATCACAAGTATTTGCGAGGCACGATTTTCAGTGTGCGAACTAAATTGCCCCTTAGCCTTTCCTGCAATTCTTAGCCGTAATTTTTAATCTTGTTTACTTTATTGGATAACATTTATGGCACGATAAATATCACCAATGCTGTGGGCCATTTTTTAAATACGCTAAAGCTCCAGCCGGTCATGGCTTTGGCTTTGCAACCAGCGAGACAGTTGTCCCGCGACCTCATCGATCGATCGCCTCAGAGCACACTCCCATACAACTGCAATTCGCCAACCGGCGGCCAGAAGCCTTCCTTCATTGCTGCGATCCCGCGCCATGTTGGTCGCGAACTTTTCTGTCCAGAATTCCGGCCGGGTCGCGGGCGAAGTGGCATAGCGACATCCCTCATGCCGGTGCCAGAAACATCCGTGGACTAACACGACGGCCTTGTAGCGAGGAAAGACCAGATCAGGCCGCCCCGGCAACGACCGGACATGCAACCGATATCTGAAACCGCGAGCATGCATGGCACGCCTGAGGCTGACTTCCGGACCGGTATTCTTCCCCCGGATGCCTGCCATCATCCTGGAGCGTGTAGCCGCATCGACAATGTCAACCATTCCTTTTCCTCTGGCTAGTTCGGTCCGCCCTGGTATGAGGACGACGCATGGGGGATTTCGGATAGATGAGCCGCAGCTTCAAGACTGTAGACCTGTTCGCGGGGCCCGGCGGCCTAGCCGAAGGGTTTTCGTCCCTGCGCAACGCAGAAGGCAAACGGATCTTCGATATTGCGCTTTCGGTCGAGAAGGAGCCGTCTGCCTTCGCAACGTTGCGGCTGCGAGCCTTTACCCGCCAGTTCACGGCACTGCCGGATTGCTACTACCGGTATCTGGCTGGGGAGATCACCCGACAGGCGCTGGCCGATCGCTATCCGGAGGAATGGAAGACTGCGGAAAACGAAACTGCCATGCTCGAACTGGGGACCGAAGATGCCCAGCAGACACTGGATCCCCGCCTCGATCGCATCAGGAAAGAGGCCGATGGTGACACGATCGTCATAGGCGGGCCTCCCTGTCAGGCATATTCGCTGGTCGGGCGAGCCCGGAACCGGGGTATCAAGGATTACGATCCCGCGGCAGACCATCGCCATTTCCTGTATCGCGAATACATCCGCATCCTGGGTCGCCTTCAGCCGATCGCTTTCGTCATGGAAAACGTGAAAGGCATGCTGTCCTCCAAGGTGAAGGGTGAAAGCATTTTCGAGCGGGTTCTGAACGACCTGAGGGCAGCAGGCGGAACACCCGACAGCTATACTCTCCTTCCTCTCGTGGAGGGGGCCAAGGGCAGACATGCCGGTCGCGTGATCCGGAGCGAGGACTTCGGCATCCCCCAGTGCAGGCATCGCGTGATCCTCCTGGGCATCCGGAGCGACGTGCTTGCCAGTATCCCCGCTTTCACGTTCGGTCGCACACTGGAACCGGGAAGCCGAACCACGGTCGCAAGCGTCCTGACCGGCATGCCGGCATTGCGCAGCGGATTGAGCCGGAGTCCCGACACCCCCGACAACTGGCGCGCCGCGGCTGTATCCGCGTTCCGTACTGCCGCATCAGCATGCCGGAATGACGGCACTTGGCTCAACGACGTCGCCAAGACGCTTTCCGAACATGCCCGGCATCTCGAAGCTGCGGAAAACATGCTTCCGCGATCCAGCCAGCAGGTGACACCGATCAAGGACAACAGACTGGGCGCCTGGCTCGCGGATGAACGATTGCCAACTCTGCCCAATCACGAAAGCCGCGGACACATGGAGAGCGATCTGGCGCGTTATGCATTTGCAGCGACCTTCGCGGAAAAATTCGATCGCTCGCCCAAGGCGGAAGAATTTCCGGCTGCCTTGGCTCCCGACCACAGCAACTGGCAGAGCGGCCATTTCGCCGACCGTTTCCGCGTCCAGCACTGGAAAGCACCATCGACGACGGTGACCAGCCACATCTCCAAGGATGGTCATTACTTCATCCATCCCGATCCGGCGCAGTGCCGCAGCCTGACCGTCAGGGAAGCAGCCCGATTGCAGACATTTCCGGACAACTACTTCTTCGAGGGCAACCGAACACAGCAATATGTGCAGGTCGGCAATGCCGTCCCGCCGCTGCTCGCCCGACAGATCGCCCAGCTGGTGGCAGACATGTTGAGCAGCTGACGGAGCGAGGTACCCGTCAGTAAAATGCCTCCAGCCGGGTCACTATCTGGAGAGCGGCCCGGGACTGGCTTTCCGACGGAAGCTTGCCCGGGATCTGCGCACATACGCCCAGTATCGATTGCTCCTTGGGATTGAGCTTGCCGATCGATTTGCCGAACGCCAGAACGTTCGACCAGTATTCTCCGCCCTGCAGAACGACCTCGGCCTGGGCATTGATACTGTCACGTTCCACACGTTCGCGCCGCTGGTCCCTCTTGAAGTCGCGGGCCTCCGATGGGTCGATCAACGTGTCGTGAAATTCTCGTTCATATGTGAGCAAGCGTGCAGAAAGCTGGGACCAGCACGCCTGCTGCTTCGCCCATTCGCTCATGTTGCGGATACCCGTCGGGGGATTGGTAATCACCTCATTGGCCGCTTCGGCTGCGACCAGGCACGCCCTCTCCAGGGTCACCGGGACGCGCTGCATCCTCCAGACCTGATCAAGGTCGATGGTACGCTTTTTCGCCTCGGCATCGTGGACCACCTTGGCAAGGGCATAGGTCACGATGTTGGCGCGATAACCTCCCGCATACCAGGTCTGGGCCGGCACCACTCGTTCCAGGTTCCGGAAGATGATCGCCTTGGCAACAAGGCGCTTGTACCAGACCTCGTCAAACCGGTCTGCTCCTGCCTTGCCGTCGCTCCATTCTTCGCCGATCACCTTGGCCAGTTCGCCAAAATTCTTCTGCGCACCACGGCTCACGATATGCGGCTTGCAACGCCAGGAGTTCTCGAACTTCGCCAGATCCGTCTTCGTGAAGAACTGGGTGCGTGGAAACTCGGCATCAAAGCGCTTGCGCTCCGCAGGCGAACGCTTGGCCCGCTCATCTGCGAACTGGCCGCGCGCCCGCTCGTAGAACCATTTGGACTCGCGATAATGAACATCTCCAGCCGGAGCGAGAACGCGCCGGGAGAACTCCTGCATGTGCACATGAAACGGATGGTTCGCAAAGAAATCCGCAGCGTTCACCTTGTTCTGGCTGTTTGCAAATTCCGATATCCGGGGAACGATCTCCTCGGTCCGTTCAGGTGGGACTATGGTCAGCTTCATCTGGACAAACACGTCCTTGAGCTGATCGAGCTTTCTCGCGGCATGGATCGATGCCGTGGTCTGCCCTCCGTTCACAATCTGCAGATTTTCAGCCGACATCAGGAAAAGGCCTTCACCCATATCCGAAATCTCGACCGCGTCGGCCGTGGCCGTGAGGCCATTGTTGTAGGAGAAGAACATTTCCGGCTGGTCCCGGATCGTGTCACGAATCCCCCGGTTCACCTTGTTGCGGGCTTGGAGGAAGCTTCGCACGTTGGCCTCAAGCAAACGGGCCCCCCACTTGTCGTAGATTGCGGCGAGCTGGGTGCCGGGGATGACCGCGATGTAGCTTTCGAAAGGAGCGCCATCGAAGGAGGTCTTGAGAACGGGGATCGCGCCGTCGTAATCCGCGGCGAAATCGATAACCAGGTCTTCGCGGGTCTGCCCCGAAGAAACGAACCGCTGGATTCGCGACAGATCCCAGACATTCGAGGTGACAGGAATGCCCCCGATCTCCCCGATCGGTTGGGCGTCCGTTCTTGCCTTGTTGACCCGATTGGTCACGAGAAGCAGCTTGATCTTGCTGATCTTCTTCCAGGAACGGGCGATCAGATCGGCGAGAACGAACCCCTTGCTGGTTTCCTCGAGCCCTTCGCGAAAGGATTGCCTCACGGCGGCGACGATGAAGTTGGCGAGGCGCTTCAGGAGATTGTTGATCTCGTCCTTGCCTATCGACTTCGGCTCGTCGGAAAGCACGAAATCGCATACGACCATTGTCAGCACACCTTCCTCGTCGTCCTGATCCCAGCCATAGGCATCAACATGAAGCGGTTTCGTTCCGTCCTTCCCGTCAAAATAGCAGAGACCAAGTGACGAAACCTCGCCCGCCTCATCGAGAATATCGCCGATCTTCTCGAGAAACGCCTCGGCGGTGATCAGCCCCATGGCATCCGCATCACCCTGGACGTCGGCGATGAGCTCCCGGTGAAAGTCCCCAAGTTCCTCCATGCGATTCAATCCCCCCTGATCACGGCCTCGATCAGGCCAGTCTCGACCGCAAAGGGCTGGCATGCATCGAGCGCAATTGTGTAGCGGACGGAACCCACACCTGAAGGCAGGGGAACAGGAACCCGAGGAAAATTGTCCTCCACCTCGAAATCCTGCGTCCTTCCCACAATCCAGCCACGATCCGAATAGTCGTCGTCAGCATCGAAGCCTGCCGCCTCGATCGCGGCTTCCCACATCTCGAGAGCTACAAGATCTCCCTCCAGAAAGCGCGCGCCCACCCGAAGCACGTGGTCGGTCAGGGTCGTGCCTGACGGTCCGGATGCGACGTCTACATCGCAGACACGCAGGAACAGGCGCGCACCATCGACATCCGCCAGTTGGTCCTCCGAGGATATCTGCACGTGCGGACGCGCAGCACCTCTTCTCGCCTTGACCTCCACCAGGCACCTGCCAATCTCGAAATCCTTCGCGGATCCTTCCGGTCCCTTCCACGCCTCGATCGCAGCCCGGGGGCCGACGAGATCGCAGAGATGTGACAGAAAATGCAGCTCTCCGACTAGGCCGCGCTGTTCCTCGATCGAAAGACGTGACGAACGCCCGCTGCGCAGAAGATGATGCCACCGCAACGTCCTGCGGATCGATCGGGCCAGTGCGTCCCTCGCCGTGGAAGCCGCCTCCCCTGCCTTCACCACATCATGACAAAGCGTCGCGAACAGCTCGCACTGCTCTGGTTCCCGGAGGACAATGACAAGCGCCCGTGTACCCGGAATGTCCCGATACCGGAGATCCAGGCTGCGCATCTTCGGCAGCGGCATGATTTCCTCGGTACCGGCGGCCAGTCGAAGGATCAGGGCTGGCTCGCCGCGTTCGGATACCCACCAGAAGAAATCCCATCGCCCAGCGGAATCGACACGGCGTGCATCAACGCCCCCGGATACGAGTCCTTCCCACGGATGCTCAATCCTCGTCATCGCGGTCATCCTCGTCCGTATCATCCTCGCCGAAGAGCTCGCGCAGCTTGGTCGTGTTGAAGATATACTCCACCTTCTGGTCTGGTCGGGAAGATTTGGGGAAGCTGATGCTCCAGGCAACAACAGCTTCATCAGGCAGAGTTGCCTGCCCCTCTAGATCTATATTCTCCCTTTTTATTTCGAGATGAAAGAGCACAAGGAGCGGCCGTTCGCGCACTGCGCGATAAATCCAGTCGGGATAGTTGACTGATTCACCTTCGGCCTTCTTTTCGTCCCTGCGGTACTGACTCTCAGCCAGCCCGGCACTTTCCGGCTCAACACCGGTCTTCTCGACGCCGCGCGAGGCAACCCTGGACCTCTTGCCGCTGATGGCCAGAATGCCGCTCTTCAGTTCCGCCGGTCCGATCGATCGTTCGAGAGGCACGATATCCCGGTCACCCACCCTTCTGGAAAGCCGCTCTCCATTCTCGCGCCGGCTCGCCAGAAGAATGTCCCATTCGGTCAGTTCGTCTTCTGACCGGGAAGCGATATACTTCCTGATCGGCCCCGTATCGGAAAGCACGGAATCCCGGCAGTTGTCATATTCTCTCAGGAAATCGTCCACCAGCCGGACTGGCACCCGCCTGAGCAGCTTGCCGCCCGAAACGCTCTCTTCCGAGCTTGGGCCATGACCTGCTGCGGTCATGGCCTCGATGAACCGGAGCGCCGCCCTCCTGTTACGGTCAATCGAGCTAGGGTCTGCAGACAGCTTCGTCGTCTCGACAAAATTGTTCGAGAGTCCGATCATGACATGCTTTTCGCCCGACCCCATCTTGTTGCGTGCTGTCACCAGAAGGGCGCTGGGATGGCTGCGGACAGCAAGGCCGAACATTTCCGGAGTGGCCTTGGCGCGTTCCATCCGCTTGAGTTCAGCCTGCAATTCCTCCGTGGCCTCGGCTATGTGCGCGTACCAGCCAGCCGCCTCCTCCAGCATCCAGACGCGGCAGACATCCTCATAGTTCGAGCGGTAGCCGAACCAGCGGCCCATCTGCATGAGCGTGTCGTACATCATGGAGTTGCGCAGGAAGTAGGACACGGTGAGGCCTTCGAGGGTGAGGCCACGGGACAGGGAAAATCCTCCCACCGCAATCACAGTGAGACCGGTTTCACCCGCGTTGTCATAGTCGAGTGCTCCTGGCGACGCGCTGTTGACGGCAACCACGGACGCAGAAGCAAGAACGGGCAGGAGATTGGCTTGGATTTCCGGCCAAGTGGGGAAGGCGTCCGAATATTCCGTCTCCCAGCAATCCTTCAGCGCGGCAATTTCGGGATTGGACAGTGCACCTTCGCCCTTGGCGGCATCGACCCTGACAGCACTCTCGATGCGTTCGAGTATCTCGTGCAACCGGTTGCGCAACAGGTTCTGGACGCCCGTGAACCGCGAAGCGTTCACCAGCATCGAAGCATGCTGGCCCGCCTGCCCACGTAGATTGCGTATCGTGCGGGCAACGATGAAAGCGCGTAGCGCAGTCACCATGCTGTCCGGAAGTTCATCGACAGGATGGTTGATCCTGTGCTTCAGCGGCAGGACATCCTCGTTGTCGGTAATATAGCGCAGATATTCCGGTGATCCATCGTCAGGCATCCCGTCAATGAACACCTTGCGGGGGCCGAAATAGTTTGTCGGCGCATCAAGTCCGATGATGAAATGCCTCGGGAAGAGATCCTGCTTGCCAACCTCGTCCTCCGAATCCGGATCGATGAAGATGTTGGCAAAGGGCGTCGCCGTATATCCGACATAGCAGCTGCGGTTGAACAGGCCGAGCAGCTCGCGGATCTGGCCATTGATCCTGGAAACCTCGTCCTTGCCATACTTGATGTTGATGGAAGCGTTGTCCGCTTCGTCATCGATCAGCAGCATCGGCTGATCGACCATCTCCGATCCCCGGCTGACGCTGTGCTCCTTCAGCCAGTCGACCAGATTCCCCAGAGTGCGCGAATTCTTCTTGATGACGAGAACGACCGGCACGGCATAGGAGGAAATCTGGCTGGTATTGGTGGTAGCCGTCGCCTTGTTGAAATCCTTGATCGTGTTGGTGAGGCTGACCGGAACCCTGCGATCATCGAAATTGCCGACACCGATCGTCCGTGGTCTCGATTTGCCTTTCCCCTGCTCGAGGCGTCCCGTATCGCGTCCGATGAAGCCTTCGTCGATCCGCGCCTGGGTCTGATTGCGCAGATTGTTGTGGATGCCGGCGATGACGACAATCAGGCGATAGCCCGCATCGGCTGCCTTGCAAATCAGCCCGGTATAGTTCGCCGTCTTGCCGCTCTGGACATGGCCCACCACCATGCCCTTGCGCTCCCACGCCGAATTTTCTCCAGGGTTGCCCATCCTGTCGAGGACCCGGTCGGTAACCTCGTCCATGGCGATGATGACATCGCGTGGCATGCGCTTCGAGCGGAGAAGCTGCTCGTAGCGCTTCCAGTAATAGGGGTCGATCAGGCCTTTCGCTCTCGCATCATGGAGCCAGGGCTTGAATTCCTGATCCTCGACGATCGCGCCAAGACCCATGCTGATGCCGACCCGTTCCTCGAGCTCACGCGCCAGCATCTCGGCATCTTCGTCGGACACTCCGGAGAATGTCGGCAGGATACGCATGGTAGTGACCGCATCGCGGATGCTCTCGGGCGTGGGAGGCGTCTGCTTGGCAACCAGCTGGGACACCATGGTGTCCAGCAGCACGAGAGTCTCAGTCATCGTCCGTGGGGTCCTTCATCATTTCATCAAGCAGTTCTTCGGTCACGTTCCACGCGCTGCGGAAGGGCTCCAGCTGCCGTAGAACCGTATCCACCTGTTCGCGATCACAGCCTTGGGCGACCAGTCTCGGGACCATCGCTTCCAGCGTCTGGCGGATCGTGGCGGCGTCCACTTCATCTGCCCGGATTTCTTCCGCACTTCCGGCAAAGTCGGCATGAAGAGCCTCGATCGGCAGCGAGGCGCCGACCAGCGATATGCAGTTCGCAAAGCCCTGACGGAGCTCCGGCGGCAGACTTTCGGCAAAGCCGGCAAGGGCCGGGTGTTCGGGATCGGGGCGGAATACGATGACACCATCCTTCTGCATGCGCTGCCAGACAGGCATGCGATGCTCATCGACAAGGCGTTGTCCCCGACGCTGATAGGTGCGTTTCGAGGTCTGGGAAAATCGTTCGACGATATGACGCATCCGGTCCCTGACGGCAGGCGGGAGTTGCGCGGATGCCTTCTTGACGTCGATCTTCCACGAAGCATCCATGGTGTTGGGGATATCGACCCGTATGCGGCACAGCTTTGTCAGCTCGGTCTGGCGAGCCAGTCCCAGCCAGCTGCCGGTTATGATCAACCTGCGGCCCCTGTAGATGTAGAAGCCCTGGGACCGAAGGTGCCCCTCCGGTCCTCCCAGCTCGTCCCATTCCTGTTTCGCCATTGCCTTGTGGTGAGGCAGGGTGAAGCACTGGAATGTTACCATTCCACCCGCGAGCTGAAGCCGGTCTTCGGGGTCTTCCTGATGCCCCGGATGCTTTCGCGCGAAGGGATCGATCGGTTGCAGACGTCTGCCATTGAGCCATATCGAGACCGGCTTCGCTCCCTCTTCCATGAAACGATGGAAGACCAGACGAAGGTGCCGTTCGGCCTGGGCGATTGCCCTGTTCATGTGATCGGCCCGTCGTGCGGAGTCGCGGGTGATCCCGCCCGACAGTCGGTCGAGCTCCTGCCAGACAACCAGAGTGCCGCTTTCGCCCAGGCGATCCGACCATGGAACCACGGAAAGGTCACGATGGACGCTGATTGTCCATTCGTTTGTCCGCGCGACCTCATCCAGATCCCAGACAGCACACCAGGACTGACCATCACGCCGGGTGAGCACCGTCAATCGACGGCATTGGGAGAAACTGGCGCTCTTGAGCCCCAGCCCGAAGCGGCCGAGATCATTCTCGTCACGATCATCAAGGGGATTTCTGCTGCCCGGCCGCATCGCCTCCACAAGCTGCGCCTCGGTCATGCCGGAACCATTGTCGAGTATTCCGATCGCAGGCATCTCGCTTGTCGTGTCGGAAAGGATGTCGATGCGCCCCGCCCGTGCAGTGATCGAATTGTCGATGATGTCCGCAAGGGCAGTATCCAGCGAATAGCCGATATCCCTCATGCTCTCGATCAGGGCGGAGGCATGAGGTGTGGCATCGGCCTTCCTCGCTGCCGCAGCATCGGAGAGCTTCATGCCGTACTTTCCATCAATGAGAACCCCCTCAAACCAGCCACTTATCCATGGCGATGATCCGTTACCGAATCACTGATGCCATGCATGCCCGGCAGACCCTATCGCTGCAGGCTCACTGACGCTGGCCGCAAGTATCAGTCCGCCCCGCATGACACCCTTGGGACCTCCGCTCGTCCACTGCTCATTTCCAGAGCCACTTTGTCAGGAATCAGTCCCTTGGCCGGTTGGGCCAGAAGATGTGCAAGCCGCGCAATGCGGTCCAGCTTCGCCATGCGCGCAGCCAAAAGTGCCCCCTGAAGATGACTACCCCATGCGCCCCGTTTTCCCCTTTCATGACAGGCGGGAAACGAGTTGAAAAGGGCTCCCCAACCTACAACTGAGATCAAGTGCCCAATCGCCCATGGTTTCCACCCGTCCGGCTCGAAAGTTTCATGATCGGATATCTGTTGATGGAGGAGCGTAGCTCGACGTCCACGCTCGTAGCAGGTGCCGCGATTTCGTTTCGACCGAGCATTGACTTCCACGGAACAGCAGGGAACACTTTCCGCCATGCTGAACGGTCCCATCCTCCCCAGGGTTCACGTGCCGATCAAGCGGCCGGAAGATGTCATTCCACATCTTGGATCTCCGACACACTGGCAGCCAGGGCGGTCGGCCAAGTCGGTCGCGGATTCGTGGTTCGGCGCGAACGGCATACCTTCTTCGATTGCCTCGGTAATTTCGGGCGACCCGGTGCTTTCGGGGGCAACTCTCGTTGATGCCTTCCTTGAGCGATCGACCGATCTGGGGGATGGTGAACGCGCGACCCAGACCGATCTTATGGCGATTGTCCGGCTCCGCGACCGCCTTGCTGTTCTCGCCATCGAGGCAAAAGTCGACGAGACCTTCGGACCTACAGTGAAGGAATGGCTGGAAAAAGGCGAAACCGACCCGGCCACTCGTTGGCGCAGACTGGCCAACCTGTGCGGGATGCTGGGCCTCGACCCCGGCAAGGTCGATCACATCCGCTATCAGCTGATCCACAGGACAGCGGCTGCCCTTCTCGAGGCGCAGCGATATTGCGCGACCGAAGCTGCCATGATCGTCCAGAGCTTCTGTCCCAAACGCTCATGGTTCGAGGACTATCAGGCATTTGCCCATGCGATGGAGCTTGGTGAGGCAGCGTCAAACACTCTTACCCGTTCGCGCAATTGCGACGGAATCACACTGAGGTTGGGCTGGGTTTCAGAAGAGGTCGGGGGACCGTTCAAAAGGCTGGGGACACCAAGAACCGTGCCCGCGCTTACCGAACTGGGACGTGTTCAGCTGTCGAAATCCTTCTTCATGCGGGAGATGCTTCATTCCGAGGTCGCGATGATCCACGGGTTGAACAATGCTCCCGACGATCCTGAACTTGCCATCAGGGCGGGCAGCCGTCTCTGCGAGGAATTGCTCGAACCGCTGCAGGATCATTGGGGTCGTTTGGCTATCAGATCCGCCTATCGCTCCAGCGAGGTGAACGGCTTCTGTAACGCCATGCAGCGCCAGAAGAAGCAAGGCTACACCTGTGCTTCCAACGAGGCGAATTTCGCCAGCCATATCTGGGACCGGCTCGACGCCAATGGCCATATGGGCGCCACCGCCTGCGTGGTCGTTCCCGCCTTCTGGGCAAAGCATCAGAGTTCAGGTGACTGGCAGATCATCGCCCGGTGGATACACGAGAATCTGCCCTATTCGACGCTGCAGTTCTTTCCGACCTACTGGGCGTTCAACATTGGCTGGCACGAAAATCCCGAACGCAGGATTGCCAGCTTTGCCGACCCGAAGGGCATATTCATTCCCTGAGTAACGTTCACGGCCATCCGCTTTGGCACCGGACAATCACGGTTGTAGGGTGACGCCCGCCGTTTCCACCTCGCGGAGCCGGACCGACTCCTGCATAGCGACACCTTCGAGAAAGCGGTATTGGTCGTCGGGGTGCCGCCAGCTGCTGGAGCACCTCGCAGCCGAGCCGCTCCAAGCCGCCCGGGATGAGACCGGCCCATGTTGTCATCCGCTTACGCCTGTATGAGGCGCGCCCAGCTTGAGCTGGATCATGACAATAATCTGGAACTCTTCTAAAATGCCGACGACAATGCGCCGGACCAACGGCGACAAGCAACAGTGCACTTCATCAAAGCGCGGGCGCAAGGCGCTGCCGATAATTGAATATCCCACCCCGGCTTTCACAGAATGGGTTGATCCACCCACCTTTCGTGAAGCATTCGTTCTGCATCTGCGGCGCTTCTCAGAAAGCTATTATCAGCTTCACCGATGCATTATTCGCCCTGGGGACAAGCTGGATCGTGCAACGCTGCAATCCTGGACGGAGGGCCGCCGCACTCCCCAAAGCGCCACCAGCTTCGAAATTCTCGCGCGGATCGAGCAGCGCTACGGATTGCCTCCGGGCTATTTCAAGGCGAAGCTGCCCAATCCGGCGCGGGCGGCTTCTGGACTGATGGTGACGGGCATGTCCCGGGCCGAGCAGCGTCGGCTGGCCTGGCATCTGCCTGACGATTTCAATTCAAGGCCGCTGAAGGAACAGGCGAAGATCCTGGATTGGGTTCAGAACGTGGTGATTTCCGGTGCCACAGAATATCGCCGCTTCCAAGCGCAGGCCATGAAGCTGCGCTACGCCGTCCGCTTCCCCTCTCTGACGGGCAGGAAGATCAGGACGTCGCCGGAGCCTGAAGATTTGTCTGATCTCGATGATCAGGTCGACCATGTTGGGGTGGTGGATGCACCGCCCCGTCTTGTGGCGGAACTGAACGAGCTTGTTCGCTTCAAGACCGCCACGCTGACGGACATCGGTTTTCAGCGCATCGGCGTGTGGAACGAAGAAACCACTGCACAGAAGATCGAACATTTCGGCCTCATGTTTGGCGCCCTGGCGGCTTCACCCAGCGGGGAGGTGCAGGGTCATGGCGTTCCGCTCGGAAACATATCCTTCGCCATGCTCATATTTCCCCGGGTCTGGGACTGGTATGTCCAGTGGCGCGAGCGTCGGCGTGGCTTTTTCACCCGTTGGGAATGCGACATGCTGCGCAATGCCATGGCGCTCGTCCGCCAGGAAACAGGATGGCTGCGTCAGCATCCGGAGCTTGCTTCGCGCCTCGTGCCGATAGACGGTCTTGTATCGGTGGAGGATATCGAAGCTGCCCGTGCCGATTGGCCGGGGACATGCGATATTCTCCATGCACATGCAGGTGCCCGCGTGAAGGAAATCGACCGCGTGGCGCGGATCCACCGCGATCCCTTCGAGCCGATCCTGCCCATCCTCGAAGCTCCAAGTCCGGTCGCCGAGTATCTGAAGATCGCCGACGAGATACTGAAGTTGCGCCCGGATGGGCGGCGCTATCCGCGTGCGGCGGCGGAGACGGCCCGTTCCTACCTGCTCATTCGCCTGGGCCTTCACCTGGGCCTGCGGCAGAAAAACCTTCGGCAACTGCTGGTCTGTCCGCGCGGGAGTTTGCCGCGTACGGAACGCCAGCTTGAATCGCTGAAGCGGGGAGAGCTCCGCTGGAGCGAGCGCGATCAGGGATGGGAGGTTCTTGTTCCAGCGGTTGCGTTCAAGAACGCGCATTCATCATTCTTTGCCGGGAAGCCCTTCCGGCTTGTGCTGCCTGATCTGGGCGGTCTCTACGATCATATCGCCGCCTATATCGAGCGCCATCGTCTGGTCCTGCTGAACGGCGCGGATGACCCCGGCACCTTCTTCATCAAAACGGTCAAGAGGTCCAGCCGCGACGCATCATACAACCAGAACACTTTCTATGAGGCGTGGAGGCTCACGATCCAGCGCTACGGCGTCTTCAATCCCTACACGGAGCGACGGGCGATAAAGGGTCTGCTTCCGCATGGACCGCACAATGTGCGGGACGTTCTCGCCACCCACATCCTCAAGCATACCGGCTCCTATGAACAGGCAAGCTATGCCATTCAGGACACCCCGGAGATGGTAGCGAAACATTATGGGCGGTTCCTGCCGCAGGACAAAGCGGCGATGGCCGCCCGGATCCTCAACCAGGTCTGGGAAGCCGCTTGAGATCTCAAGAGGGGTGCGGCTTATTACCGCACCCTAATCCGTTCATGTGAAATATCCTGGAGGGAAGGGCGCCAATGGACGCGTGGTGCCGACTTTTGGGCGGCCTGCGCAGGCCCTTCTTCCTTCATTTTCCTGACATTCCACTTGCCTGACGTTCCAAGTCGAGCAATGTGGGCCTGCTTCCCGTGAAAGGCGGGAAGCGGGGCTTAGTAACCTCCTCTAGTCAGCTCGGTCACAGTTTTACTGGGGCCGGGTGGCATGCGCGCATGTCCAGCCGGCAACGGTAAAGGCGCATGCGCCTGTGACTAGCAGGTTACTAACATCCGGCTCTGGCCGTCGCCCCGAGAGGACATAGGTGCGACGACGAGGTGTAGAGCCAGGCCGTCGCCCACGGGGATGGAGGTGCGACGGGGGATGGACGCATTCGAAGAACTGGTAGCTGAGGTCCTGCGCGCTGACGGCTACTGGGTGCATCAGGGCTACAAGATCGATCTCGCCCCGGAGGACAAGCGCGCTCTGGGCAACCATTCCATGCCGCGCCCCGAAATCGACCTTGTCGCCTACAAGGCAGGAACAGGGGAACTACTGTCGCTGGAATGCAAGAGCTATTTCGACAGCGGGGGCGTCCATGCGCGCGACCTGCTTCCGGGCGGGCGGAATGCCCAACGCTACAAGATGTTCGTCAACGCGGACCTGCGCGAGATGGTGCTCCGGCGCCTTGCCGAACAGCTTGTGAAGAGCGGCACGGTCGCCGGCAATCCGACACCGAAGCTGGGCCTGATCTACGGCCATGCAACCGCTGCCAACACTAAGATCCTCGAAAGCCATTTCGAAGCGAATGGCTGGGGCCTTTATGGGCCTGAGTGGCTCCGCATCCAGCTCCAGCGGATGGCCCTCCGGTCCTACGACAACCAGATAGCCAGCGTGGTGGCAAAATTGCTGCTGCCGCGCAAGGAAACCATCATCCGGGAGGAAGCCGCATGAGAGCGCTCGTTGCCGCCACAGCGATCATCCTTGCCACCCCGGCAGCCGCCCAGACCGACGCACATGAACGCTGGAATGTAACAAGCGAGAGGACCCCTCTCACCGGATCGCGTTTCATGTCCGCAGGTATCGAATCGTCAAACCGACTCCTGAACATGCTGGGTTATCAGGCGCGGGCATCTTTGACTCTCCGCTGCAGCGAAGGCGCCCTTGCGGTCTATGTGAACTGGCCGCAGGTGGTCAGTCACGATGGCGAGAACTTTTTCGGGCAAACCAAGACGATGGTCATCTGGCGCATCGATGACCAGAAGCTCAAATCCAATCTCTGGGACATCGACACCACCGGTACTGCGGCCGGTGAATTCAAGAGCCGCAGCGCGCAGAAGCTGCTGGCCTCCTTCGCGGGAGCGAAAAAGCTGGTGGTCCGGATGGCTGGGCAGCAGGTACAGGACGCCGAGTTCGATCTTGGAGGCTTCGATGTCGTGGCACCCGAAATCGCCAGTGCGTGTGGGATGAAGCTGCAGGGTTGACGGAAGGGCGGTGCGGAAAATGGGATCGCACCGCCCTTCGAAATCTAATCTTCCTTCTTTGCTGAATGCGCGGCTTCCACCTGCTTGTGGAGTCCGGTCTTGCCGTACCTTGCAGAAAGGACCTTTCGATCCTTCTCGCCCCAGCGAGCCTTCAACTCAGGACCACAATGAGGGCATGACATGATCAGCGCCACTTCTTCTCGCCCATGGTGCTCAAGCTGTTTTCTATCGGCGGGGTCGATATCGTATGTCCTCTCGAAGACCGAGAATATCTTCTGCAAGGCAGCGTCTGCGCCGGCCTCTGTTTCGGCTCGCCTGTCGATCTCGGGCATGCCGCCATGCTTGTCTAGCAGTTCGAACAGCAGCTTAAGGTCACGAGGCTTCCCTGATCGGATGGTCTGATTGACGGTCTGCTGGATCGCCAGTTCGAACTTCGTCACATGCCTGCCATTCACCAGTACCAATTCGTCGCGCACCCTCGCCACGATCTCGGCTGAATTCTCCGTCTTGCGTCGACGCCCCTTGTTGCCCGAGACACCGGGAGGGAACTGGCTGTGCCTGGGCGGTTTGCCGTAGCCGACCTCATAATCATCAGTCTTCCGTGCCATGGCGAACCTCCTTGGCGAGATCGTTGAAGCTCCGACCGGACGCCGCTTCGGTCGCCTCCCTTCCTGTCCATTCCTGCCATCGGCGAACAGCCAGATCCACATAGAGGGGATCGAGATCCATGCCCCTGAAACGGCGGCCAGTGCGCTCCGCGGCAATCAATGTCGTCCCAGACCCCAGAAAGCAGTCGAACACGACCTCAGTGCTCAGGCTGCTGTCGATGATCGCTTCCGCAATCATCTCGACCGGCTTGGGGGTGGGGTGGTTGCCCAGCATGTCGCCCTCTCGCCCTTTCCGGCTCGAGGCGGCACAGGGCCACGACCACAGGTTCGATCGATCGCGACCGTGACGGCCAAGCTCGACATTGTTGCGATGGCGCGCACCGGGCATGGCGAACAGCAGAACCAGTTCGTGCTGCGAGCGGTAGAAGCTGCCCATGCCCGCTCGGTCCTTGGCCCAGACGCATAGGTTGATCAACTTTCCGAACACGGCCTCCGCCGCCTGCTGCAGCAGTCGCAGACTTCGCCAGTCTATGAAAAGATAGACAAGTGCCCCGGGGGCAAGGACCGTGGCCATCGCCCGGCAGAAGTTACCGAAGAAGTCCAGCAGCGCGTCATCGTCCATCTCTCCCGATGCCTGGACGAACTCCCGATGCCGGCCTTTCTTCGAGACAAAACCGTCTATCTTGCAGCCGAAAGGAGGGTCGCACAGGGCGACCGACACCGTGTCGCTACCCAGCAGCGCCTGGATTGCCTCGGAATCGGTTGCGTCGCCACAAAGCACCATATGGTCGCCGCACTTCCAGACCGTCCCCGGCCGAGATACCGGCAGCGGTTGAATGGCGGGGATCGTGTCTGCCTCTACCCCACCGGAAGCGGCGCCGATGATCCGGTCCAGTTCTGCCGGCGCAAAGCCGATCAGACCGGCGGAAAAATCCTCGACGAACTCCTCGAACTTGCGAAGCGCCGCCTCCATTGCCGCACCGTCCCAGCCGCCCAGCGTCTGAAGTTTGGTGATTGCGGTGCCCAGCATCAGTGATTCGGCACTGGAAAGGCCGGACTGCCTGATCACCCTGATCGTCTTGCGTCCCTGAAGGCGAGCCGCCTCGACGAATATCTCGCCAGACATCACGTGGTTTTCGTCATCGACCAGGACCGGGAGCACCCTGTCGCCATATCGCGCGACTATCGGCTTGGCGCGGTCCATATCCGCTTTACTGATTTTCCATGGATGGCCGGGGAATGCCCGGAGGTCATTCACCCGGATTTCAACCGCGGCGGAGAGATTGTCTCCCAGCCCCGGAATCTCGTTCAACTCTCCACAACGTAAACTCATATTGCCCTCCGTGATTCGATGGAGGACGCTTCATTGGAACGAGAAAAATGTACGGATAAAGCGAAAAGTCAGGGTGCGCGATTTTTCTTGGGCCGGCCTCGCTTCAGCGGGGTTTCCAAGCGAAATGCCAAGGGCGTCGGCAGGATATGCGGATGTGCCACTGGCGGCCCAACACCCAGATACTTAGGTGCCAGCAGTTCGTTGCGAATCTGGTGAAGTGCTACCCTGCGACGCTTCTTCGTCTGCGGCATGAGTGCGTTCACATCATCGTCCGGGACATATTCGCCCGAGGCCCGATCATATCTGTAGAAGGTCACCCCTGCTTCTGCCGCTGCCTGAAAAGTCCAGCCCTGATTGATCAGGTGGGTGGCGATAGCCAGCCGTTCAATCTTGAACGGGGCGGGCGGCCGCCCTTTTCCTCGTCTCTTGGTCCGTTTGTCATTGTCCTCCATCGCTCGCCTCCTTGCCCGTCGCGAGAGTTAAACCATGCCTTTCCGTGATTGGAAGCCCCCTCCCCTGCGGCTCCCATCGGATACGATTGCTGACAAACGGGCACAGCGCAGGGCAACCTCTAAGCGGAAAACACAGTTTGACTCGGCGGTTCAGCCTGCGCGAGTGATTTGCCATGCTGAAGGTTGATCACGCCGTCGTCATTGGTGGAGGGTTCAGCGGAACCCTGCTGGCGATCAACCTGCTGCGCCACGGGTCGCTCAGGGTCACGATCATCGAGAAGCGAGCGGATCGACTAGGGCGCGGCCTCGCCTATGGAGCGGCGCAGGAGGGACACATCCTCAACGTCCGGGCTGCGAACATGAGCGCGCTTCCCGACCAGCCAGGTCATTTCGTCGAGTGGCTGAAGAAGCAGGGGATGGGAGGCGAAGGCAGCTTCGCGATCAGGCGCGACTATGGCGCCTATCTGTGCGCCCTGCTGCAGGAGGTGAGCAGTCACGCGCAGGGAAGGCTCACCGCACTGACCGATGATGCCGTCGACCTGCTTCGGACCGAAGCCGGCGTTCGCGTGATGCTGCGGTCCGGCAGCCATGTGGATGCCGACGTCGCAGCGCTCGCCCCGGGCAATTTGCCGCCCCACGACATGGCTGCCTTCAGCGGGATAAACAGCAGCGCCTATGTCAACGACCCATGGGCGCAGGACGTGGCGGAGGGTTTGCAACCGGCCGACGAGATACTCCTGCTCGGGAGCGGACTTACTGCCGTAGACTGCGCGCTCAGTCTGGAGAATGCGGGTTTCCGAGGTCGCATAACGGCGCATTCCCGGCGGGGGCTGGCGCCTCATGATCATCGCGCGCCCTCGCCCTATCCCCCGCGCAACGAACGGCCAACGGGCAGCCTCTCCAGCTTCGTGCGACAGGTAAGGACTCGCAGCACAGAAATAGGCTGGCGCGGCGCGGTCGACGAACTGCGCCCCTTCATTCAAGACATGTGGCGGGCCGCAACCACGGACGAGCGGAGCCGATTCCTGCGCCACCTGCGCCCCTATTGGGACGTGCATCGCCATCGCATCGCGCCGCAGGTCGCAGAGCGACTTGGCCGCATGCGAGCGGATGGCCGGCTGCAGGTACGAGCCGGAACGATAGTGAAGGTGGTGCCCGAAGGAGCGTCGCTCGTCGTCTCACTGCGCGCTCGCGGGCAGACAAAGGTCGAAGCGCTACATGTCGCGCGGGCCATCAACTGCACGGGTCCGCTGGGAGATTTGCACCGGACGCGTGAACCGCTGCTGCAGCGCTTGGCGGAACGAGGCGATATCCGGCCCGATCCGCTTTCCATCGGCATCGATGTGGACCGCCAGTGCCGCGCCATCGCCAGCGACGGCACCGCGCAACCACGCCTGTTCGTTGTTGGTCCCATGACGCGCGGCGCGCATTGGGAGATCGTCGCGGTTCCCGACATCCGCGGGCAGGTCTGGGCGCTCGCGCGCGAGATCACCGGCGCGCACTGGGTCGAAGCGGAAGGGCTGTAGCCAGCATCCAAAAGCGAACAGTCGAACCTGTTGCTGACATAGCAGCAGCGTCTTCGCCGGGTGTGCAATTTCAACCAACGCATCGGCCGGACGTTGATAAAAGCACGTAAAAACAGTCATTTAAGAAAATGGCACAGCATTTGCGACGGATTCCCCCGTCCGATCCGCGCAACGCGGACTTGTTTCAACAAATGGGGGAACCTCCTTGTCCAGACCTGTCCACTCGTCCCGAACCCGTCGTATAGTGGGCGCCAGCGCCTTCGCCCTGTTGGCAGCAGGGCAGATACCGGCCGCTATCGCCAGCGAAACCACCGCGCCTGCGGACAGCGCCATACCGGCTGATGCTGCCGATGCCGATTCCGGCGCGGGTATCGTCGTGACCGCCCAGCGTCGGGAAGAGCGTCTGCAGGATGTGCCAGTTGCTGTCACCGCCTTTGACAAGGACCTCTTTTCGGTGGGCGGCCTCGGCCGATCTGCGAACGAAGTGCTGAACTATGTCCCCAATGCGTCTGCCGGCACGCAGCAGCATGGCCGCCCACGCTGGTGGATCCGTGGTGTCGGTGCGGGGCAGCAACAACTCGACCTCGCCAATCCGGTCGGCTTCTACCTCGACGATGTCTATATCAGCAACTCCAGCGCCACTGGCCTGCCGCTGTTCGACCTGGAGCGCGTGGAAGTGTTGCGCGGGCCTCAGGGCACGCTCTGGGGCAAGAACACGACCGGTGGCGCGATCAACGTCATTTCCAAGCGTCCGTCGCTCAATGGTCAGGACGACAGCTATGTGAAGCTGGAATATGGCAGTTACGACAACAAGATCGGCGAGGGCGGCCTAGGTACGACTTTGGTCGATGACAAGCTGGCGGCGCGCGTGTCGTTCCGCTTTGACGACCGCGGTGGACGCTTCGATAATCTCTACACCGGCGACAAGTCGAACGAGATCAAGGACAATGTGCTCCGGGGTCAGCTGCTCGCCAAGCCGACCGATAATCTGCAGGCGCTGCTGAGCGTTCATTATCGGGACTATGACACCAACGGCACCTATTGGACGACCGCCAGCTACCTGCCCAGCGGCGTGGTCCGCAACGGCTATGCGCCGTCAACCGACATCAACGACATCAGCACCAATGCGCCTGAATATAGCCGCAACAAGCAGTTCGGCGGGTCGCTGCATGTGGACTGGGACCTAGGTCCGGCGGCGCTGACGTGGATCGCTGGCTATGAACGGTTCAAGACGCGCGGCGCGGGCGACACCGACTATACGCCGCTGGAGATTTCGCGCAGCTTCACAGAGGCGCGGACAAGCCAATGGACGCAGGAATTGCGGTTGGCCTCCACCGGGGAGAGCCGGCTAAGCTGGATCGTGGGCGCCTTCTATTTCAACGAGAAGATCCGTTCCAACGCCTTCTCTGCGACGCTGCCGCAGAGTACCGTTCCAGCGCAGGCGGTCGTCCCGGCTCCCGCCGCCGCCTTCAGCAACACGGGGTACAACCACAAGGCTGAAAGCGGCGCGGTTTTCGGAAACACGACTTTCCGCTTCACCGACGCGCTCAAGCTGACATTGGGCGGCCGCTGGACGCGCGAGACGAAAACGCTGGACCTGGTTCGTCGTGCGTCGCAGGCGTCCACTGTACCAGGCGCAGTGACCAGCTGGAGTAACCACGCACAATGGTGGAACAGCTACACCGGCACCTATGGAGCGATCGCGCCCGTCGGCAGCAATTTCGTCGGCAATCTGAAGCGCACCTGGGATGCATTCACCTATGATGTGACCCCGTCCTGGAACATCGATCGCAACAATCTGGTCTATGCGAAATTCTCGCACGGCGTGAAGTCGGGCGGTTTCAATACTGCCGCGACATTGGCGGTGGCGCTGACAGCTGTCGAACCGGAAAAGCTCGACGCCTATGAGATCGGCTACAAGTCGAGCTGGTTCGACGGGCTACTCACCTTCAACGCTACCGCCTTCCATTATGACTACAAGAATGTGCAGGTGAATGTCGTTGGCCCGAACCCGGGCGCGGTGGGCGGCGCGACGGTCTCCTACCTGCAAAATGCGGCGAAGGCGAAGGTCGACGGCGCGGAATTCGAGCTTGGCCTGACGCCTGCGGAAGGGTTGAAGTTCAACGCCGCGCTGGGTCTGCTGGATACGGAATATACGAAGTTCATTGTCCAGAACAGCACAACGAGCCTTGCCGGCAACCGCTTCGTGCGGTCTCCCAAGGTCACCCTTAATGTCGGTGCTTCCTACAAGTTCGGCCTGGCCGATCTCGGGTCGCTCGAACTGGCGGCGGATGCGCGTTATCAGTCGCGCCAATTCTACTATGTGACGCCGCAGGACCCGGTGAATCGCTCCTATCTTCAGCAGAAGCCGTTCACTGTTACCAATCTGCGCGCCACATACACGACGCCGAACGAGAAGCTGAGCGTCACGGGCTTCATCAACAATCTGTTCGACGTTCGCTACCTCAACCACTCGCTGCCGGCGGCCAACGCGGCGCAGAACATCACCGGAGACACGGTGGCCTGGGCCGACCCGCGCACAGCGGGGATGGCTGCGCTGTTCCGTTTCTGAAGACGGAGGCCGGGCGATCCCCGGCCTCCTAACGTGAAAGGGGCCCGGGGAGGATTTCCCGACGCCCCTTTTTTTACCTGACGAAGGGTGGATTACTCTGCCGCCGCCAGCAATGCGGGTGCCTGACGGCCGAGCAGCGGCAGCACCTCTTCTCCAACACGATAGGCTTCTTCCAGATGCGGCGTGCCTGCGAGGATGAAGGCGTCGGTGCCGCGCGCGATCAGGTCGTCGAGCCGCGCCGCGCACTGCTCATAGCTGCCGACGATGCCGAGCGCCGGTCCGCCACGCAACAGGTTGAAGCCACCCCACAAGTTAGGCGCAGCGATCAACTCATCATAGCGTCGGGCTTCGGTGGGCCTGAGAGCCGCCTGTCGGGCCGCGCCCACCGAGTCCGTCGCCTGCCCGCGCCAGCGCTGGCGGGTCTCGTCACTCACGTTTTTGAAGCCCTTTTCGATATCGGCCCAAGCCTCCTCTTCGGTAGCGCGGGCCACCAGATCGACGCGCACCGCGCATTTCTGCTCGCCGCCAAGCGCTGCTGTGCGCTCCTTCACTCGCGCAAATTTGTCGCCCAGTTGGTCGAACGGTTCGAGCCAGGAGAGATAGTAATCGGCATGCTTTGCCGCCGTCTGGAGTGCGGCATCGGAGGAGCCGGAGAACCAGATTTCGGGGAACTCCTCGCCTTGAAGGACCGGCGCCAACCCGCCGTCGCGCAGCTGGTAGAAGTTCCCGTCATAGGAGAAGTCGGATGATTCCCAGACGCCCTTGAAGATGTCGAGAAATTCGCTGGTACGACCGTAGCGGTCATCATGAGCGAAGCTGTCGCCCCACCAGAGCTGGGCCGGGCCGCCACCTCCGGTAATGATGTTGAACAGCAGCCGCCCGCCCGTCGCCCGCTGCAGGCTCGCAGCCATGCGCGCTGTATGAAACGGATTGCCGAACCCCGGTTGGAAGGCGATCATGAAGCGGAAGCTCTTCGTCTCGCGCGCAAGGAGGGAGGAAATGACCCACGGATCATCGGTGTTCGGAAAAGACGGGATCAGCCCGCCTTGAAAGCCGACGCTCTCCGCCGCCTGCGCGATCGCCGCGAGATGATCGATATAGGTGAAGCCGTCGGGCTCACCCGCACGATCGAGGCCGGGCGCGATATTACCGGACTTGAGCGGCGACCAGTCACCCCGTTCATAGCCGCTAGTCTGGATGCTGTTGTGGCAGCCATGGGTTGGCAGGCGCCAGTAGAAGTCGATGGACATGGGGTGGTCTCCTTCAGGCGGCCGCGCGCGCTGCGCCTGTCAGCGCGCGCAGGCGGGGCAGAAGATGCTGGCCGATGCGATAGGCTTCCTCCAGCGAAGGCCCGGCTTCCAGCACCAGTTCGCTGATACCGGTATGAACGATCGCGGCGAGTTGTTCGGCCGCCTCGTCATAGCTGGCGACGAGCGTACCAGGCGTGAGATCGCGGCCTTCTGCATCGCGCTCGGCACTCACCTTGTCCTCACGGACCAGCAGCGGCTGGATAATGCCTGCGCCGATCCGGCCACCCGCCAGCGCCTGAAGCCGCGCGACGCCATGGGCAAGCGCGTCAGCGGGAGCGGGTTGGAAGAGATGGACGTCTGCATGACGCGCCGAAAGCGCCAGCGCCTGCTCGCCCTCTCCTTGCAGGAATATGCGCGGGAAAGGCACGCGGTTGAGCGGAGCGTCGAAGCCGCCATTCGCCACCTCGAAATATGTGCCCTTGTAACTGAAGGGGCGCTGTTCATGCACGCCGCGGGCGACGGTCAGAAATTCATCGAGCCGCTGCTCCAGATCAGCTTCGCCCACAAAGTCGGCCTCCGCCTCGCGGGCTGCCGATTTGGCGTCGGGCGCGATCGCCCAGCCGAGCCGACCGGGGGTGGAACGCTGGAAGGTCGTCGCCTGCTTGGCCGCATAGACCGCCGATCCCACCGAAGCGGGAAATTCCGGTACGACGGTCAGACGCGGAACCGCGCGAGCCACGATGGCGGCGATGATGCGGCTTTCGTCGGCCTCAATGCGGTGGCGCACGAACAAACCATCAAAGCTGGTCTGCGCAGCAGCCTGAGCGACCTGGAGATAATAGTCGAAGCGGTTCTGGTGGCTCACGCGACGGTCGCGGGCGAGCGCAGGCAAAGGCTGCCAGTTGCGCGGTTCCGAGCGCTGCGGGTCGGCGGCAGGATCGAGCCGCCAATAGATGTTCAGTGTCACGCGGCGTCCCTTTCCTCTGCGAACGCCGGGCTGTCGAGCGTTCCGGCGAAGACGGTTTCGTCGAGCGGGCGGCGGCCATTGGGCGCTTCGCTCCCATGAAATTCGGGGTCCAGCCCTTCAAGTTCCCCCTTGCGGCCAAGTGCGATGATGGCCTCGATCGAAAAATCCTGGGGGATGCTTAGGCGCTCACGCGCGGCCTCGCGATCGAAGCCCCCGATACCGTGCGTGTGCCAGCCCAGGAGCAGCGCCTGATGCGCGAAGTTCGCCCAGGCGGCGCCTGCGTCGAAACTGTGTGAACTGTTCGGAACCCGCTCGCCGCGCCGTTCCAGTTCGCGCGCGGACAGGATCAGGACCAGCGCGGATGCCTTCGACGCCCAGAGGCGGTTGCGCGGCATCAGCAGGCCAAGATAGGTTTCCCACCATGCGTCGCCCTGTCGCGTAAACAGGAAACGCCACGGCTGCGCGTTTATGCCCGAAGGCGCCCATCGCGCCGCTTCAAAGGCGGTGCGCAGCACGGTGTCCGGCACAGCTTCGCCGGTGAAGCTGCGCGGCGACCAGCGGTTGGTGAAAAGGGGGTCGATCGGGTGATCTGCAATACGGCTCATCAGCGGGCCTCTCTGCTGGGCAGGTGGACAAGATTATCGGCGGTTTGGGCCGCATCCGCGCCGGATGTGAGTTCAGCTAAGATCTCATCCTTCAGCCGGTGCAGCAGCGGCGCGCGGCGATCACGCGGATGGGGCAGGTCAACCTCTACAATACGGCGGATGCGGCCGGGATTGGGCGACATCACGATGACCCGGTCGCCCAGATACAGCGCCTCCTCCACATCATGCGTCACCATCACCATGGTCGAGCGCTGCGCCATCCAGATGCGTTGCAGTTCGTTCTGCACATGAACGCGGGTCAGCGCGTCGAGCGCGCCCAGCGGCTCGTCCAGCAGCAGCAACTTGGGCTCGGTCACCAGTGCGCGAGCGATGGCGGCGCGCTGCGCCATGCCGCCCGAGAGTTGATGCGGATAGGCTTTCTCGAAGCCCTTGAGGTTCACCAGGGCGATATGATCGGCGACGATCTGCGCCCGGCGCGACTTGGGCGTTTCGGTGTTGAGCAGCGCCAGTTCGACATTCTGCTCCAGCGTCATCCACGGGAAAAGCCGGTGGTCCTGGAACACAATGCCGCGATCGAGACTGGTGGTGGCGATGCGGTCGCCGTCGAGCCGCAACTCGCCGCTATAGTCGGTGTCGAGTCCGGCGATCAGGCGCAGCAGCGTGGACTTCCCGCAACCCGATGCGCCAACGATGCTGACGAATTCGCCGGGACGGACGTCGAGATTGATGTTGTCGAGGATCTTGCGCGCTTGGCCGCCGATGTCGAAGCTCTTATCGAGGCCGCTGACAGTCAGCGCGCCTCGGCTGGAGGCGGCGGGGGCACGCTCTTCGCGGGCATGGGGATGGGGGCTCATGCCGTTTCTCCGGATCATGACTGGGATGGTTGCCAACGCAGCAGAGACTGGCGCAGGCGGCGGAATAATTGGTTGATAAGGAAGCCCAGAACGGCGGTGACGCTGATCACCACGAGCATGATGTCGAGCCGCTGTTGCACCTGCGCAGTCTGCATTGCCACGCCGAGGCCGGAGCCTGCGCCGGTGAGCAGTTCTGATCCGATGGTGGAAATCCAGGCAAAGGCGAGCGCCTGCGTGATGCCGGTCAGCACCAGCGGCATGGCGGCGGGCAGCAGGATGAAGCGGATGCGCTGTAGCGTGGTAAAGCGGTAGATGCCGCCCACTTCCAGATAGCGTCGCTCGACCTGTGCCACGCCCGCATGGCTGTTCAGCATCGACGGGAAGAAGGCGGACATGGCCACGACGATCAGCTCCGTCCCCTCGCCCACTCCAAACCACAGGCCGATGAGCGGCAGCCAGCCGATCATCGGCACCTGCCGCAGCGCGTGGAGCAGCGGTCCCAGCAGCCGATCGACCGGCTTCCAGATGCCCATGGCGATACCAGCGGCTACGCCCGGAGGAGCGCCAATGGCTAGGCCGGTGAACGCGCGTTGAAGCGTCGCCAGCGTGTCGCGCGCGAGATCGCCGTTGCGCATCAGTTCGGCGAGGGCGGCTGCAATGGCGGCTGGCGGCGTGGAAGTCGCGTTGCCGGCGCTCGCTTGCCACAGCAGAATGAGGAACAGCGGAGCTACAAGACCGATGGTGAGCCGGACCGGCCAACGGGAAAGTTGGGCGCTCATGCGGTCCTCCAGCGGCTGGCCCGACTTTCGACCCAGCGCGCGCCGCGATCGAGCAGAAAGCCGATAAGGCCGCTGACCACGACGCCGGCCAGCACTACATCAATCTGGAATAGCTGCCGCCCCATCTCCATCATCTGGCCAATCCCGCTGTCGGCGGCGAGCAGTTCGGCCGCGACGAGCACGACCCAGGCGCGGGTGAGCGAAATACGCAGCCCTGTCAGAACGGCCGGCACGGTCGCGGGAAGCAGGATGCACCCGATCAGCTGATGCAGCTTCAAGCGATAGACTTTGGCAACGTCGAACCAGTTGCGCGGCACGCCCTTGATGCCGTCGAATGTTGCGAGCGCCATCGGAAAGAAGGCGGCGATCGCCACGACCGCGATCTTGAAAGGCTCGTCAATGCCGAGGAACATGACCATCAGCGGCACGAAGGCGATGACGGGCACCTGCCATATGGTGTGGAAGAGGGGCGAGAGCACAGCCTCGATCAGTCGCGACAAGGCAAGCGCCGCGCCGAATGCCATGCCCGCGCTCGCCCCGATCGCGAAGCCGACGAGCAGCCGGTAGAGGCTGTCGCCCACATGCCGCTGCAACTCACCCGACGCAGCCATGTCGATCAGCGCCTTGGCAACGCCGCTGGGCGGCACCAGCACCTGCGGCGGAAAGAGGACGCTGGCGCAGGCAAGCTGCCATAGGGCGAGCAGCAGCGCCGGGGCAATAAAGGCCGCCAGAGACACATGCTTCAGGCGAAATCCAGTGGGCGGGGTCGTGGCGAGAGGAAGGCTGGCCATCAGCTTCGCGCCTCATGCGCCCAGAACTGTTCCAGCTTCAGGTCCTTCAGCGCCTTGTCGACGAAGCGTTCGTCGATCAGCGCGTCGGCATCGACCTTGTTGCGGATCAGGCCGCGCTGCAACGCATAGTCGGCAACGGAGCGATAATGGGTGCGCACTGCAGGATTGAACACGGGCGAGAAGCGCTCACGCCATGGGATGCCGCTATTGGCGTAATCCTTGGCTACGATCCGCTCGGGCAGGGCGCCGCGCGCGGCGTTGTGGATGACTTCGGCCTTGTTCGCCTCATCCGACGACCAGGCGGCGGCGCGGACGAAGGCGTCCACCACCAGCTGCGTCAGTTCAGGATGCGCATCGACGAAATCCGCGCGGCCGAACAGTTCGGCACGCATCTTCCAGTCGGCCGGCGCATCCCTCGTCGACCAGATCACCCGGCCGATGCCCTTCTGTTCGACCAGCAACCCGTCGGACAGCAGGACGGCGGCATCCACGCTGCCGGACTCCAGCGCGGCTGGGGTGGCCGAGGGATTGATGTTGACGATCTTGAAGTCGCTGAGCTTCAGGCCGCTGCTGTCGACCAGCTTGGAGAAGGGCAGCTCCCACGGGCGCCCGCGATGCAGCGCGATCCGCTTGCCCCTGAGGTCCGAGATGCTTTTGGCCACCAGCCCCTTACGCACGACGATGTAGACGTCCTGCCCTTGGCCGACCGGCGCGACAACCTTCAACGGCACGCCGCCCGCGACCGCTATGGCAGCGGGAAAGTCGCCATAGGAGGCGAAGTCGATCCGCTTGCCCGAAAAACCTTCGTTGATGAGCGGTCCGCCAACGGCCGTCGAGACGGGGGTGAAGACAAGGTTCACCCCCTTCTTCGCCAGCTGATCCTTGAGCCAGCCTTGCTCGATTACCACGCCATTGAGGCCGTTGAACACCTGCTTGCCCTGATAGGGGTAAGCGATCGACGCAATGGTCAGGGTCTTGACCGCCTCGCCGCCTGTTGCTCCGCCCGATCCTCCACACCCGGTCAGCAGGGCGCCGCCCAGCGTGGCCAGGAGCAGCGCCAAGGCATGACGGCATCTGGAAAGGAAAGACGCGCTATATTGATAGGCCACTCTGCAAGGCTCCATGCTGCGAACCGGGTTTGACGAAAGGCCATGCATGTCGTGTGCCAAGCGGTCATTCGCGCGGTTCTGCGTGACTTCGGCGAAGCCATGGGCATCCTGCTGCTGATTTCGCCGCAGGAGCGGCCAGCCCACTGCGCGAAATGAAGCGGTCGTGGCCGTTCACGACTCGGTTCCGCCTGCCTGTGAACGGCTCTTCCATCTGGCACGCCCCTTGCGATGCCATTTGCCCTATGGTCAAATCGGGGCAATCCCCGCGTGGAGAAACGAGGATGTCGAACAGCGTCGCGCATAAGGACGGACCAGCCGGTCTGGACAGCATATGGGTGACCCGCTGCCCCGTACCCGCTGCGTCCGGCGTGGCCTGTGCCAAGGGCTGGATGACAGAGGCCTTTGGCCGGGACGGCATTACCGTCAAGCGCGTGCTGGAATTGGGCTTGAACCTGGTCGCCAGCGATCCCGAAAACCAGGCTCGCCACCTGTTCCGCGAGGGCGGCAATATCCAGGCGCTGGCAGCGCGCGCGCTGGGAACCCCGACGCGCGTCATCGGCCTCACATGGATCGATGAGAGGCAGGCCATCATGGTTCGACCCGACGTCGGCGTGCTTGATCCGGCCGATCTCAAAGGGCTGCGCTTCGCCCTGCCGGGCTATGGCCGCACGCGTGGCGAGAGCATCGCGCGCGGCATGGCGTTGCACGGGATCAAGAGCGCGCTGGCGCTGGGGGGGCTGACCTTGGATGACATCCAGATGACCGAAATTCCCGCTCCTCCCGTAGAACAGGCGAGCGTGGAGGGTATGAGGCGCCTGTGGCTTGGTCTTGAATGGCTCGCATCAGGACGTGTCGACGCGGTTTATGTGAAGGGTGCCGCCGGCGCCGAGGCGGCCCAGCGGCTGGGGCTGGAGATCGGCATTGACCTTGACGCCTATCCCAGCCGCCTCGCGCGCGTGAACAACGGCACACCACGACCCATCGTCGTCCACCAGCACATGATCGATCACCATCCCCAGCTGGTCGAGCGGTTCCTGGAACAGAGCCTGCGCGCGGCCGATTGGGCAGCCGCACATCCCGTTGAACTCAATGCGATCATCGCGCAGGAAACATTGTCCGGCATCGATGGCGTGGAAGCCGCTTATCGCAACAATTTCCATCGCGCACTCCATCCGGACCTGTCCGATGAGAGGGTAGAAATGTTGAAGATACAGGCGCGATTCCTGTGGCTGCATGGCTTTCTGGAACAACCGGTCGATGTTGAAGAATGGATCTGTTCAGAGCCGCTCACGGCCGTGCTGGAGCGCCGCGCGGAACGAGCTTGCTCGCTCTGAACATCCCGCTGATAGCTCAGCTAGTCGGCTGACTTTATTTTCTACTAAATTGGAAGACAATTGGCTGCTATCCATGCCACGCCGCAGATGGAGGAAGCATGAGGAACAGTTCGCACAGTCGGGTCGATGATCGCGCCGAGGTCGGCTTGGTTTCCGCCACTAATGGCGACGGTCGGCCCTTGCTCGCCTATGATTGCGACAAGCATCATGCCGTGGGGCCTCGTGCCCGCGCGCTGATCTTCAACGACCCGCGTTCGCGCGCGCTGCTGCCGCTGATCGAACGGATTGCGCCGAGCGACGCCAACGTACTGATCATGGGTGAAACGGGGACGGGCAAGGAACTGGTCGCGCGGTATGTCCACAGCCTCAGCAACCGGGCGCATACGCCTTTCGTCGCGGTCAATTGCGGAGCTTTTTCCGAATCGCTGATCGAAGGCGAGCTGTTCGGCTATGAAAAGGGCGCCTTCACGGGCGCCAATGTTGCACGCCCCGGCTGGTTCGAAGCGGCCAACGGCGGGACGCTGTTCCTGGACGAACTGGGTGACCTCTCGCTGCCGCTGCAAGTGAAGCTGCTGCGGGTGCTACAGGAGCGGGAAGTCGTTCGGCTCGGTTCGCGTAAGGCGGTGCCCCTGAACGTTCGCGTCATCGCGGCCACCAATGTCGAACTGCAACAGGCGGTCAATGAAGGGCGCTTTCGGTCCGATCTGTTCTATCGGCTTCAGGTCGTGTCGATACCGCTGCTGCCCTTGCGCGAACGGCGTGCCGACATCCTGCCGCTCGCCCGCCACTTCCTTGAGATATACGGCACGCGCGCTGGCGCCAACCGCCTGGAGTTGAGCGCCGCAGCGGAGGAAGCCCTGTTTCAGCATAGTTGGCCAGGCAATATCCGTGAACTGGAAAACGCCATTCACCGTGGCACGCTGATCTGCGAGGAAGGTCGCATCCAGCCTGCCGATCTCGGGCTCGGGGAAGTGGCGGGAACTGCGGAGTCGAGCGGTGATGGTAGTTCGCTGGAGGAAGCGGTGCGTCCGTTCATTGGACGGCTGCTGAAGGGCGAGCATGACCAGTTGCTCGACAGGCTGGTGGCCTTCACGGTGACCGAAGCATTCCGTCAGTGCGGTGAGAACCAGATCAAGACGGCCGAGGTGCTGGGCATCACGCGCAATGTGGTCCGGACCCATCTGAAGAATCTCGATCTGATCTGAAGGCGGACCTTCTCGTCATTCCGGTCAGGGCCGGGACGATACCACTCACGCTGCCGCTTTCTCGCTTTCTCGCTTTCTCGCTCTCTCGCTCTCTCGCTTTCGCATTGGCCCCCGCTGAAAATGCAACAGCGCCGCTGCTCAATAAGCCGCAGCCGCGCCACTCACTGACGACCCGGTTGTCCAGATTTCCGCCGTTTTCTGGGTTGGCACAGCTCTTGCTAACTCCTCTGAACAATCAATCGGAGACATGCGAGCCGTGCCAACCCAGCCCAACAGTACCGCCATAAAGGCCAGCCAGCCCGACGAAATCTGGTTCACCCGCTGCCCCGTACCAACCGCTACGGGCATCGCTTACAAGCTGGGCTGGCTGACCGAGAGTTTCGAGGCGGACGGCATCGCGCTCAAGACCTTGCAGGAGTCCCGATCGGAGCTAGGCCGCCACCATTATGACCATCGCCTGCCGACGCTGATCCGTGAGGGCGGCAACATGCTGGCGATCGCCGCGCGCGCGCAAGGCGAACCGACCAAGCTCATCGGCCTGACCTGGATCGAGGAAAGCCAGCTGATCCTCGCTCGCCCGGACTCCAGCATCCGTAGCGCCGCCGACCTCAAGGGCAAGCGGCTAGCCCTGCCCGGCTGGAGCCACAACGATATTCCTAGCCATGTGCGCGGCACCAGCATCGCACGTGGCATGTCCCTCGCCGGCTACAAGGGGGTTCTGGCTTCGGCCGGGCTCACGTTCGATGACGTGGACCTGATCGAAACGCCCGACCGGCTGCCCAACATAGGCGGCAGCGGGCGCGACTTGCTGCCGCGTGGGGAAGGCCGGCGCAGCGGCGTCGGGCGGCTCTGGCCGATCGAGGCGCTGGTGGAGGGCACAGTCGATGCTATCTACGTCAAGGGCGCGGCCGCGCTGGACCAAGCGCGCGAGAACGGGCTGGTGGTCGCCATCGACCTCGACGCGCTGCCCGACCCGCGCTTCCGCGTGAACAATGGCACGCCCCGCCCGATCACCGTGCATCAGAGCCTGATCGACGATCATTTCGACCTGCTGGTACGCTTCCTTGCTGTCACGCTACGCGCGGCGGACTGGGTGGCCGAGCAGCCCGATCGCCTGCGGGATATCCTGGCCTATGAAACGGATGGCAGCGCTGCGGCGGTCGACCAAGCCTATGCCAAGTTGCACGAAGGGCTTCATCCGACCCTCGACGAGGAGCGGCTAGTCCTGCTCGAGCAGCAGAAGAGATTCCTGTTCACCCACGGCTTCCTCGACGCGGATTTCGCGCTGTCCGACTGGATCGATCCTCGCCCGCTCGAAGCCGCCCGCGCCCTCAACGAACAGCGTCCAGCACCGGTCGCCATTCCCGCCTGAAAGGAAACATCATGTCTGACGTCAACGGACTTTCGAAAGCTACGATCGACTTCGTGCTGCAAACGGAGAGGGACGCGTGCCGCGCCTTCCGCGTCCTGCGCGAAACCCGCACCATTTCTGCCAGCGGCACGCTGTTCTTTGCCGTCCGCGTGCCTGATGAAGAGAAGATCATCACGCTGAACTATGCCGGGCTGTGGGAAGACGATCCGGATCAGGCCGTCACCAGCGTGATCGGCTTCGACGGGACGCTCTATTGGGGCAACGCCCCGGGCGGCGCGGCCCGTTACCTCAAGATCTTCAAGAAATATCCTGATTTCCAGGCGATCAGCCACGTTCACACGCCGCATCTGGGCGCCTATTCGCAGGCCCATTCGGAGCTGCCGCTGCTCTATGTGCCCAACCGGCGGTTCCGCTTCACCGCGCAGCTGCCGGTCTATGTCAACCGCCGCCAGCCCGAGCCGGACTTTATCCTCGATTCGATCGAGCAGGACCGGGAAGTGCCCGGCATCGTGGAAGCCAATGGCGGCGCGACGATCTGGAGCTGGAAGGGGCTGCGCGACCTCACCAACAATATCGTGCTGCTGGAGGAAGGCGCACAGTTCCAGATCCTGGCGGCGGCGCTGGGCGGCTCCAAGCCTTTCGGCCCCGGCGTGCTGGAGCAGCAGTGGAAGATGGGCAAGCTGGTGCCGCCGGACGCGCGCGTCGACGACGACGGCACGATCCATCTGCCCGAGACGGCACAAGCCGCCGAATGATCACGACGGCCGGCGCTTCTTCGCGCCGGCCACCTCCTGCCCCGGAGCATCTCCCATGTCCCAGAAGAAGCGCCAGCTTGCGCTCGCCGTATTCCTTACCCGCCACGGCCATCATCCCGGCGCATGGCGCCAGCCGGGCACAGCCGAAACCGGCCAGCCTGATTTCCGCTATTGGGCCGATCTGGTCCGCACCGCCGAGCGCGGCAAACTGGACGCCGCATTCTTCGCCGACTTCGTGGGACAGAGCGGCGACAGCACCAAAGGCATCGCTCGCCGCCACGCCTTCCTCGATTTCGAACCACTGACTGCGACCGCCGCCTTGGCCAGCATCACCAGTCATATCGGCTTGGTCGCGACGGTGAACACCAATTTCGAGCAGCCCTATGCGCTGGCCCGGCGTTTCGCCTCGCTCGATCACATCAGTGGCGGGCGCATCGGCTGGAACATCGTGTCGTCGCTCGCGGACGGGGCAGCGAAAAGCTTTGGTATCGACCAGCCCGCCAGCCATGCGGAACGCTATGCCCGTGCCCACGACTTTGTGGAATTGGCCAAGGCTCTCTGGAACAGTTGGGAAGATGACGCCTTTGAGGGCGCGGATAAGGATAGCGGCATCTATCTCAATGCCGATGCCGTCCACCCGGTCCATTATCGCGGGCCTTATTATGGCATCGACACCGTGCTCGACATGCCCCGCCCGATCCAGGGCTATCCCGTATTCGCGCAGGCGGGCAATTCGGAAGTCGGCCGCGATTTCGCCGCCCGGCATGCCGAGATGATCTACGCCGCCGCGCAATTCATCGAGGATGCACAGGCCTTCTACAAGGATGTGAAGGCGCGTGTGGCCGCCTGTGGCCGCGACCCCGATACGCTCAAGGTCATGCCTGGCCTCTCCTTCACCATCGGCTCCAGCTTGCAGGAAGCGCAGGACAAGTTCGGCGCGCTGGAGGAGAAGGTCGATTTTTCCGGCGACCTCAATCTCATGGGCCAGGATGTCAGCGCCTATCCGCTCGACGGGCCGTTGCCCGATCTGCCGGAGCCGGAAAATGGCAAGGGTCGCTGGCGACAACTCACCGCACTCGCGCGTCGCGAGAATCTTACCATCCGCCAGCTCTTCCTGCGCTTCAACGCCGTGCGCGGGCATCGCGTGGTATTGGGCACACCGGCCGACATCGCCGATCAGATGCAGGATTGGTTCGAACGCGACGCGGCCGACGGCTTCAACCTCATCCCACCGCTGCTGCCAAGTTCGCTGGAGGACTTCGTCGATCTGGTGGTGCCGGAGCTGCAACGGCGCGGCCTGTTCCGCACCGAATATGAAGGCGCGACGCTGCGCGAGCATCTGAACCTGCCGCGTCCCGCCAATCCCAACGCCCGGACGGGTCAAGCCGAAGCCCCCATCCTCGAAGCCGCACAATAAAGGAAGAGACGCATGAGCCAGAAACTCGACACCCTTTGGTACACACGCTGTCCGGTGCCGACCGGCCTTGGCATCGCCATCCAGCAGGGTTGGCTGGAAGACGCCTTTCGGGCGCAGGGCACCAGCCTGTCTTCGTTGCTCGAATCCAGCGATTTCTCGAAACGAGAGTCCCACTTCTCCCACACCGTCCAGAACAGCGTCCGCCATGGCGGCAACATCCCGGCGATCAGCGCGCGAGCGCGAGGCCGCGACACCCGCGTAATCGGCCTGTCCTGGGCCGATGAGACCCAGTTGATCCTGGCCAGCCCGGAGTCCGGCATCAAGACGGTGGACGACCTCAAGGGCCGCCGCTTCGGCCTGCCCAACTGGAAGAATGTGGAGATCGACTTTTCCCGGGCTCAAGCCATTCGCGGCCTGGAAAATGCGCTGCGGCTCGAAGGTCTGGAAGTATCGGACGTCGAACTGGTGGATCAGGATATCGACACCCATTATAGCGACGGCCAGGCGCAGACCGTTGGCGGCACGCTCGCCTGGAATGGCCGCAGCACCAGCCGGGCGCGCGCGAACAATCTGGAACTCATCGCCCTGCTGCGCGGCGAGGTCGACGCGATCTTCCTCAAAGGCGCGAGCGGTGCGCAGATCGCGCATCAGTTCGGCCTGACGACGGTGATAGACACCGGAATACACCCCGATCCGCTGGTTCGCTCGAACAACGGCACGCCGCGCACGCTGGCTGTGGACGGCCATCTGATCGACAATCATTTCGACGCCGCGGTCACCATAGTTGAGCAGGTCCTGCGCGCCGAACATTGGGCTCAGTCCCACCCTTCGGAAGTGCGGCGTTATCTCGCGCGGGAAACCAACAGCAGCGAATATTGGGTGAGCATCGCCTATGGCCAAGATGCGCAGACGAAGCTGAAAACCGACCTTGCCGAACAGTCGGTCACCGCGATCCAGGACTTTACCAACTTCCTGCACCGCTGGAACTTCATTCCGCAGAGCTTTGACGTGCGCGACTGGGTCGACGCCCGCCCGCTCGAAGCGGCGCAGTCGCTCGCTTTGGCCAGCTGACCGCGACCATGGGGGATAGGGGGTTATTGCGCCGCAGCCCTTTGCTGCGCTGCCTCGCCGTTTATGGCGAGATGCCGGGGCGCTTCCTGTTGACCGCCGTCCTGCTGGCGGCGGTCAACATCGCGCTGGTCGGCCAGCAGGTGCTGGTCGGCCATGCCGTGCAGGAGGCGCAGCATGGCAAGCTGGTGATCGCCGGGTCAGGCGGGCTTGATTATAGCCGCGCCTGGCTCTGGGTCATGCTGCTGCTGGGGCTGTCGCTTGCCCGCGCAACGGTGCAATATGGCGCCGGCCTCCTTTCCCTCTCTATCGGCCAGCGGCTGCTGACCATCCTGCGGGGACGCATCCTGACGCAGATCCAGCGGCTCGACCTTGCCTATCACTGGCGCCATGGCGTCGGCGAGATGGTGACCCGAATGACGCGCGATGCCGACAAGGTGCGCGACGCGCTCATCAACTTCTGGCGGCAGATTTTCGAAACCGGCCTGATCGTCGTCATCTCACTCGGCCTGCTGTTCCTCTATTCGCCTTGGCTGGCGCTGGTTCCCGCGATCCTGTTGTCGATCGGCATCGCCCTGCTCTGGTCGGAAGCCGACACGCTGGTCGCGCTCGACCGGCGCATCGGCGATGCCTATGACGCGGTGACGCAGGATCTTTCCGAAGGCGTCAACGGCGTCCGGGTGATCAAGGCCTTCTCGCTGGGCGAAGCGCGCGCCGACCGCTTCCGCCATCATGTCGATCTCTTCCGCGCCGAAGCGCGCGCCGCGATCCGCCATGCTTCGCGCCGGGTGCCGCTGCCGCAAACGATTATAGCCCTGTCCCACGCCTGGGTGCTTGGCTTTGGCGCGTGGATGGTCGCGCACGGAACGCTTGGTCTGGGCGCCGTGGTAGCGGCAATGCTTGTGGTCAACACGCTTGTGCTGCGGATCGAGGGGATCGGTCGGCTCCTACAGGTGATCGCCGACGCGCGTGCGTCGGCTGCCCGCATCTGGGAGGTGCTGGATGCCCACCCGGTGATCCGCTCAGGCGCGCAGCCCCTGCCCACTGGTCCGCTCGGAATCCGCCTGCGCAACCTTTCCGCCTCCCCGTTGGGCCATGGCGCTACGGTGCTGCGCGATCTGAGCCTCTCGGTGCAGCCTGGCGAGATCGTCGCGCTGGTCGGTGCGACCGGATCGGGCAAGAGCATTCTTACAGCGCTCCTCCCCCGCTTGGTCGAAGTGGACAAGGGTGCGGTCGAGGTTGGGTCGGATCAAGCGGGCTGGCAGGATGTACGGGAAACCGACCTGCGCGAACTGCGCCGCCGCGTCCATGTGTTGCCTCAGGAAAGCTTCCTCTTTTCCGATACATTGGCCGCCAATCTACGACTGTGCGCGCCTCATGCAACGGAGGCGCAGCTGCGCGAGGCGCTGGACAATGCTGCCGCTGGAGAATTGCTCGAACGACTAAGCGAAGGGCTGGACACTCGCGTCGGCGATCGCGGCGCGACCCTTTCGGGCGGCCAGCGCCAGCGCGTCTGCCTCGCCCGAGCCTTGCTGGCTGACGCCGACATCCTTGTGCTGGATGACGCGACCAGCGCGCTCGACGCCCGCACCGAACGGCGCGCGATCGACAATATCCGCGCTCTGCGCAGCGGCCGAACTCGGCCGCTCACGATGTTGATCGTGGCGAGCCGCCTGTCGACCGCCCTGATTGCGGATCGGGTGGCTGTGCTAGGCGAAGGCCGGATCATTGCGCAGGGCTCGCCTGAACATCTGGCGAATAACAGCGCATCCTATCGCGCCTTGATGGGGCTCTAAGGCCATGAATGCATTCCGCGGCGACAGCGCCCTGTCCGATATCGAACTTGAAGAAAAATTCTCGCAGCGATCGCTCGACCAAAGCGTAACGTCCCGTCTCCTTCCGCTGATCGCGCCCGTCTGGAAGCCTATCGCGGCTGTGATCGGGATCGAACTGATCCAGGTCCTCGCCATTTTCGCGCGGCCGCTGCTGATCGGGCTGGTCATTGACCGGGGGCTGCGACAGGCAGGCGTCGCCGCGCCTTTGATCGCTTGGGCATGCGCCGGTCTCGCGGCAACATGGGGCTTGCGCTTCGTCCTCGGCGGACTGTCTCAATATTGGGCCGGCGTCGCCGCGATCCGCGTCCTGAATGATCTGCGCACACGCGTATTTTCCCATGTTCAGCGCCTCGGCGTCGGTTATTTCGATCGCACCAAGGCAGGCCGCATCATCGCTCGCGCCGATCGGGACGTCGATACGCTGGAGCCGCTGCTGATCCAGGGGCCGCCCGAATTTCTCTCGGCCGTGCTGCGCCTCTGCCTTTCGGGCCTCCTTCTCTGGCTCATCGCCCCGGTGCTTCTGGCCGGCCTTGCCGCAGTGGTGCCCATATTAATTCTTGCCACGATCCTGTTCAAACGCGTGGCGCAGCGCAGCTGGGCCAGGGTGGCGGAAAATCGCAGCCGCTTCACCGCTCATCTCGTCGAGACGGTAGCGGCCGTTCGCCTGATCAAGCAATCGGGGCGCGACCGGGAAAATCTCGCGAAATATCAGGGCCTGCTCGAAGACTTCAACTCCTCGCTGATCTACGGCTCGATCCGGTCCGGCTGGTTCGCGCCGTTCACCGGCTTGTTGACGACGGCCGGCCTGGCGATGACACTGGTTATCGGCGGTCGCGGGCTGGCTTTGGGCACCCTCACGCTGGGGGAGCTGACGCAAAGCCTGTTCTACGTGTTCCTTTTCCTTGCCCCGCTACAGGAGTTCAGCGACCTTTTCGAGCGCTTCGCCAATGGGACTGCCTGCGCCCAGCGCATCTTCCTGCTGCTGGATACCGAACCGGAAATTGCCGATGCCCCCGCAGCTCTCAATCCCCCGAGAGTCGAAGGTCATATCGAATTCCGGGATGTCACCTTCGGTTATCATGCGGACCGGCCCGTCATCCGTGGCCTGAACCTCACGATCCAACCCGGCGAGTCGCTGGCGATCGTGGGACCGACGGGGCATGGCAAGAGCACGCTCGTGCAGCTGCTCACCCGCTTCTATGATGTGGATGCTGGTGCAGTCTTTTTGGACGGACAGGACATCAGGAGGTTCGCTGAACGAAGCCTGCGCAGCCACATTGGTGTCGTGCTGCAGGACAATGTGCTGTTCGGCGGCACAGTGCTGGACAATCTCCGTCTCGCCAAGCCGGATGCGGCCGATGAAGATCTGATCGCAGCATCGAAACGCATCGGCGCCCATGAAGTGCTGAGCGCACTTCCGCACGCCTATGCAACGCAAGTGGGGGCGCTCGGAAACCAGCTGAGTCAAGGGCAGCGCCAGCTCGTTTGCCTCGTGCGCGCCTATCTGGCCGATCCTTCCGTTCTGGTACTGGACGAAGCCACATCCGCCATCGACGTGAGTACCGAACGCAGGATTCAGCAAGCCCTAAGAGTGCTGTGCGAAGGACGGACCGCCCTGGTCATCGCGCATCGGCTGGAAACAATCCGGTCGGCGCACAGGATTGCTGTCATCGAAAACGGTCAGGTGATCGAGACGGGTTCGCATCCAGCACTGATTGCGAAAGGCGGACATTATGCCGCGCTGCATGACAGCTATGAAAGGGCAGCGAGCGCGGATCAGGCTGCGACCACCGACCGGGGCAGGCTCACGGCTACGGCAGGCGCTACAGCGTGATCCATGGCACTTCAGAAGCGGCGAGCTTCCGAAGTCGAGATCCTCTTTGTTGAGCCAGTTGTATCGAGAGACATATGTCCGGGTCACGGTTCGAGACGGCCAGGAACATGCGATCTGTCGGAGTGAATATGGCACGGGTCGGCCGCCGTCGGCCCAGCGCGCTTTTCCTGATTGTCTCTCGGCAAGTTCAATGAAATGCGGGACGACACAATGCCTATATTTCGGCCGCCAGCTCCCTAAGATTGCGCACGATTTCCCTAAACCTCCGACAGGGATTTTGTGTTCATAAGCCCTTTAATTCAGGGTCTTCTGCGGGAGCGGAGGGCCGGGGCAGCCCCCTCTTCGGCCATAATTCCCTAAATTCCGGTTCTTTAGGGAATTCACGACACTGAGACCGGACCGCTCTGGACTGCGTCGCGCACCATCTTTCTCTCAAACAGCTGTACATGTGATACCGGCAGACGTTCGCGCGTTATGCGTTGCTAGATTTTGCCAAGCTCATTGCGAATGAACAGCCGCTGTAGGCTTTCGCGCCGAGGCAGTCCGGTTGCGCCCTTGGATAGCCCGTCCTTCCCGGCGCGCCGCGCGACATGGCGGGCGATCAGATAGCTGGGGTCCAGCAGGGAGAGGAAGGTGAGAGAAGGCGCGAGGCTGGGCCAGCGTAGCTGGATCAAGCGCCTGAGATATTGGAGCCGCGCGCGCACGCCGTGCGTCACGGTGCGTGGAACATCCATGTCCAGCAATTTCTTGGCGGTCAGCAACTGGGTGCGCATGGCGTTGCGTGCATAGCCCGAGCGGAAGAGCCGGTTGAGCTCATCCCAGTCCGCGCGGGTGAACTGGCTGGCGAAAAACTGGATGTCGAGCAGGTGACGCAGGTCGATCCGGCCGCGCAGATAGTCCCTGCCCTTCAGCTGGTCATGCAGCAGGAGGATGGCGGTGCAGGCGACGGGCGAAGGCAACGATATGATGCCGCCCTTCAGGTCCAGCAGGGCAGCATCCTTCGCAAGATCATCGAAGCGATAAAAGAGCGTGTTGATACTGCCATATTCCGAATGGAGATCTATGGTCGCCGCATCTTGCGGGCGGAAAAGAACGGCCGAGACGCCCGGTTCAAGATCGGTTGTTTCCAGATGATAGCCGATGCCGCGAAGCTGATCGATCATGGCATGAAAGCGGACTGCGGGAACCATGAGATCAATGTCGGCCAACATGCGCGCCGCACGCCGTTCAGGCGGCGCATGGGCGAGCCAGGCGGTCCCTTTCAACAAGAGGGGTGACACGCCAGCGGCGTTCATGACGACGGCCGCTTCGTCCAGCTGTGCCATGAGGCGATCGTTGCGATCGCCATTGCGCCTCTCCATCTCGCTGAAGAACAAGGTTACGTCCGCAGGGAGTTCGGGAAAGAGCCCCGCCTCCCAAAGGCGCGCCGAGACGGCGGGCGTGCACAAGGTCTTGTTCGCCAGGCCGATGATGCGGGGCCAGTCGGCATGCGCGGGCAATTGACCGCGCAGGCAGGCGAGAAGGCCATGAAGAGGATCAAGCCGGGCCACAAAATTCGCCGAGAAGGGCTGCGGCCTCGTCCAGATCATCATATTCCAGCATGCAGGTGCTAGCCGCGCCCACGGTGCGGATCATTATATCGATCGCGCTCCGGTCAGCTTCGCCGCTGGACGAGGCGGCTTCGGAAAGGAGATGTTTGACGAGCGCAGCGGGATGTTGCTGGATGAGCCGGGCTGGGGCGCCTTTGGTCCGCCGCAACTTGACGATCCAGCCGACCGGTAGCGGCTCCTGGCCGGTGGTTTGGGGCAGATCGAGATAGCGGACGCGCCGTCCGTCAGGCCGCCAGTGGATCAGCGGCTGAAGCCGCCCCGGATACCGCGCGGCCATCATCGGCCATGCGCCGGACTTGACTGTCGGCAGGAAGGGCAAGCCCCGCACCCGCCCATCGGGTCCGAGCATGCTGATGTCGTCGCCATAATAGGCAAAGCCATTGCCGATCAGCCAGGAGATTAGCGTGGTCTTGCCTGCCCCCGGAGGCCCGCTCAAGAGCAGCGCCTTTCCATCGCGGCTGACGCATCCCGCATGCAGGGCGAGCGTCCAACGGGGATCGTCGATGATGTCCTGCACCACCTGCGCCTTCACCAGCGTGGCGGCCTGATTGAGTTGCAGCAGTGCGGCAGGGCCGCCGTCGCGGCTGAACAGGCAGAGGCCTTCATTCTGCCAGAGGTCGTAGCTCGTCAGGGCCTCTTCAGGAGGCGGATCAGTTTCCACATGTGCGAACAGCGGGGATATCTGCCGCGCCAACGCCTCATCATGATAGCGCAACGCGAAAGTTAGGGCGCCCAGCGACATGCGTTGGGTGAGGATGGGTGGGCTTGCGGGCGGTCGGACGGTGGCGTGGACCAGCCCCGATTGGGACCAGTCCGCCAGCACCTTGTGCAGCATGACCGATGAGTGACTGACACCCCGGTCAGCCACTTCCTGAGCGAGTCGCGAAACGGATATGCCGTCTTCCAGGCGGCAGCCGATATAGCCCGCGATCTGGTTCAGTTCATAGATGGCTCGCCGGGACTGCGACACGATCAGCGGCTGATCGCCGATGAAGGTCATGGAAGTCCCGGGAGTAAGGCGCAGCATCAATTCCGCCCTTTGAGGGCGCTCCGCCCATTCGCCATTTGATCGCCGGACTAGCGTGCTCAGGGTTTCTTACCCTTGCCGCCGCTGCCACCCTTGTTCCCCGGATTGCCAGGACCAGTGCCGGGGCCGTCGTTGATCGGCGGGTTGCCCGGAGGCTGGGGATCATAGCCATTGCCGACGCCGTTATTGCCCTTCGGCCCGCCGCCACCACCGCCGCCCGATGCCGCGATCGCCGGAGATGACAGGGAGGTGGACAACATGATCGTCATCGCCGGAGGAACGGTCGCGGCGAAGCGCCCGCAGGTCTTCAGGAAATTGCGGCGGTCGTCGGCCGCAGCCAAAATGGTGGGTTCCTCTGCCAAGGGTAGCCTCCTCTTGTTCAGGATTGAGGCACGCTATCATCCCGGCCGAGTCCACCGCACTGCTATGGAGGGGTATATCAGAAGGTATAACCTTTCCGCCTCCCTCCATAGCTGGCACTAATCATCGACTTAGCTCAGCTGGAGCTATTCCGAAGCGGGCAGGTAAATCTCGCTCCCCTTGTTTTTGAATGTCTCGCTCATCTCGGCCATGCCCTTTTCGGCATCTTCGGCAGCGAGGAACTGGTCGCTCGGCTGATTCTGTTTGGCGGCGAAATCCCGCACCTCCTGCGTGATCTTCATCGAACAGAATTTGGGGCCGCACATGGAGCAGAAATGCGCCGTCTTAGCGCCCTCGGCAGGCAGCGTCTGGTCGTGATATTTTTCGGCCGTGTCGGGATCGAGCGACAGGTTGAACTGGTCCCGCCAGCGGAACTCGAAGCGGGCGCGGCTGAGCGCATCATCGCGGACCTTGGCCGCCGGGTGGCCCTTCGCGAGGTCGGCGGCATGTGCGGCGAGCTTGTAGGTGACGACCCCAACCTTGACGTCATCGCGGTCGGGCAGGCCCAGATGCTCCTTGGGCGTGACGTAGCAAAGCATCGCCGTGCCATACCAGCCGATCATGGCCGCACCGATGCCGCTGGTGATATGGTCATAGCCCGGCGCGATGTCGGTGGTGAGCGGCCCAAGCGTGTAGAAGGGCGCTTCGCCACAGGCCTCCAGCTGCTTGTCCATATTCTGCTTGATCTTGTGCATGGGCACATGGCCCGGCCCTTCGATCATCACCTGCACATCCTGCTCCCAGGCGCGCTTGGTGAGTTCGCCCAGCGTGTAGAGCTCGGCGAACTGCGCTTCGTCATTGGCGTCGGCGATCGATCCGGGACGCAGGCCGTCGCCCAGCGAATAGGCGATGTCATAGGCCTTCATGATCTCGGTGATCTCGTCGAAATGTTCGTAGAGGAAGCTTTCCTTGTGATGCGCAAGGCACCATTTCGCCATGATCGACCCGCCGCGGCTGACGATGCCGGTGACGCGCTTGGCGGTCATGGGGATATAGGGCAGGCGCACGCCCGCATGGATGGTGAAATAGTCCACCCCCTGCTCGGCCTGCTCGATGAGGGTGTCGCGGAAGATGTCCCAGGTCAGCTCTTCGGCAATACCGCCTACCTTCTCCAGCGCTTGATAGATCGGCACGGTGCCGATCGGGACCGGCGAGTTGCGCATGATCCATTCGCGGGTGTCGTGAATGTTGCGGCCAGTCGACAGATCCATGACCGTATCCGCGCCCCAGCGGATCGACCAGACCAGCTTGTCGACCTCGCTCGCCACATCGGAGGCGACGGCGCTGTTGCCGATGTTGGCGTTGATCTTCACCAGGAAATTGCGGCCGATCGCCATCGGCTCCGATTCCGGGTGGTTGATGTTGTTGGGGATGATGGCGCGGCCGCGCGCGACTTCCTCGCGGACGAACTCCGGCGTCACATAGTCGGGGATCGATGCACCCCAATCCTGACCATCTCGGACATATTCAGTGAGGCGGGCGCGGCCGAGATTCTCGCGTGTCGCGACATATTCCATCTCCGGCGTGATGATGCCGCGCCGGGCATAGTGCATCTGGGAGACGTTCATGCCCGGCTTGGCGCGCAAGGGGCGCTTCACGACATGGGGGAAAGGCTGGACGCCCCCTGACCGGTCGGGGCCCTTGAGGCCGTTATCTTCCGGCTGGATCGCGCGGGCGTCATATTCCTCGACATCGCCACGGCCGACGATCCAGTCGCGGCGCAGCGCTGGCAGGCCCGCCATGATGTCGATGCGCGCATCGGGATCGGTATAGGGACCGGACGTGTCATAGACGCGGACCGGGGGCTCGCCGCTGCCGGGCTCCAGATCGATTTCGCGCATGGCGACCTTGAGCGGGCCGACATGGATCTTGCGGCTGCCCCGGATAGGGCCCGTCGTTACGCGCATTTCAGTGCGGGCTGGAATGTCTGCCATGGTGGTTCCTTTCAGGCGATAACGGTGGCGCGGCCAGTGAGGCCAGCGAGGAAGAGGAAGAGGCCAAGGACGATGCTGACAGCAGCCCAGGCACGGGTGAAATTGAGCGACCAGCGGCCGATGCGGAGCAGCGGCGCGGGCACGGCGAGCAGCAGCGCGCCTTCGATCAGCGCGGCATAGCCGATCAGGCTGACGATGACGGCGAGTGGATCGGTCCAGATGCTGTGGATGAGGATGAGGGCCGCGCCGACCACGAAGACGGGGAAGCCGAGCGCCATGACGAGACCCGGCGAGCGGTCCAGATCGTCCATCACCGCTCGCCAGCGCGACGGCGCCATGAGGCCGCCAATGCCCATGACCATCATGTACAGGCCGATGGCTTCGGATAGGCGCAGGGTGAGGATGGAGATGGTGTCCATGGCAGCTCCGTCCTCCTCTTCTTCGCTGGGCGGAAGGAGGGTGCCGACATGCCGGTGACAAGCCGTCCCTCCCTACGCCGGTCTCATCCGGATCAGGTTCAACGGGTCGCAGCCACATCAGCCGCCTCTCAACCGCCTGTGAGCGGTCCCCCGGGGATGGAGAGTCGATAGCCGAAATGGTTCGATCACGCCAGCCCATTGCGCTGGACATGGGACGGGCTTTCCCGCTTTTATGGCAGGAGATGAAGCATCATGATCTGTCCACCAAGGAAGGCCGCAAGGCGCACCGGCATGAAATGCGCATGGTCGCGGTGCGGCCCAGGCGTTGGGGGCTGTGGCTGCTCACCGCCGGGTTCCTGCTGGTGCTGACGCCCTCCGCGCTGGATGTGCATAGCCTGTTCGGGCTGTGGCCGCCGATGCTGGGGGCGGTTTGCGTGATTGTCGGGGTGCCGCTGCTGGTGGCGAGCGTGGTGCTGAAGCGACGCTATGTGCGCGAGCGGGCGGCGGGGCAGGTTATGGTCGGGCGGATCAGGGGGTAGGTCGGCTGTCTTCTCCCCTCCCGCAGGCGGGAGGGGTTAAGGGTGGGCGCGAGCGGAGCGAGCTTCTTGGATCAGCCGCTGAAGACCCCGCAGACGTTGCGCTAACCCACCCCCTAGCCCCCTCCCGCCTGCGGGAGGGGGAACGTCGTGCCTCGCCCGTTTAGGGCATCGCCTCGAACATCAGCTTCATGCCTGTCCTGGGCCTGATCGTCAGGCGGCTGATCGGCTCCGGCTTGAATCCTTCCGGAACCGACAGTCGATAGCGGCGCAGGACGCTGGCGATGACGGTCATTACCTCCTGCTGGGCGAAGCCTGCGCCGACACAGACGCGGGGGCCGCGGCCGAAGGGGAACCAGGCTTGGCGAACCATTTCGGCATTGGCGGGATCGTCGAAACGGTCGGGATCGAAGCTGTGCGGGCAGCCCCAATTATCCTTGTTCCGCTGGGTGAGCCACGGTGCGACGACGAGCATCGCGCCCTCCTCCAACTGCTTGTCGCGCATCGGCATGGGGCAAGGCACCTCGCGCGGGAAGAAGGCGACGGGCGGATAGAGCCGCAGCGTTTCGCGGAAGATGTTGCGGACATGCCCCATGTCCTTGAGCATCGCGGCGGTGAGCGCTTCCTCCCCTGCCAGCGCCAAGACCTCGGCACGCGCCGCATTCTGGATATGGGCGCATTCGGCGAGCATGTAGAGCGCCCAGGTCATGGTGCTGGCCGATGTCTCATGCCCCGCGAGAAAGACGGTGGAGACCTGATCCATCACCTGTTGCAGGGTGAAGGGCTCGCCCGTTTCGGGGTGCTTCGCCTCGATCAGCGACTGGAGGATGTCCTTGTGCGGCGATTCTCCACGATCGTGGAAGCCCTGATAGCGGGCCTCCACGATCGGGCGGAACACGTCGTGGATAGCCTTAGCGGGTTTGAGCGATCGCTGCTCGAACCAGCGGGCGGGAAAGCCGTAAAGGCGCAGCATCGAGGCGCTGTGGGCGTAGCGCTGGAAACGGCCGAAGGCGTTGTGGATGATGTTGGATCGATGCTCATCCAGCGCCTCTGAAAAGAGCGTGCGGAAGATGATGTCGGCCGCGACATGGGTCATCATCGGGTCAATATCGACGGGCTTTGTGCGGTCGGCGGCATCGATGCGGGCGAGCAGATCGTCGGCAGCCGTAACCATCAGCGGCATCGACCGATGCAGCGCGGTATGCGCAAAGGCCGGGTTCACCATGGCGCGCTGGCTTTCCCAATCCTCGCCATTGGCGGAAAAGACGCTGTTGCCGATCAGCGGCCAAAGGTTGCGGACGAGTTCGCGATGCTTGGGAAAGGCAGTGCCGCCGCGCAGAACCTTGTCCACCAGCGGCAGTTCATTGGCGATATACATGATCTGGCCGGGCATGCGGATTTCGCCAAGCTTCATGGTGTAGCTTTTTTCGAACAGCACATGGATCCAGCTGTGCCAGCCGCGCAGGAAGCGTTTGACGAGGCCCCGGCGGGTACGCGGCGGTTGCGGATAAGGCGGAGTGAAAGGTTCGGTCACGCTATGGCCCTGAAGGCTGTGATGGCTTGGTCGATCGTGCGGCGGCCAGCGGTCAGGCTGACATAGTCGATGGGGGAAAGGCGGTCGCCGACGCGCAGATAGTCGAAATGCGCTTCATATTTGTTCGACCAGCCGCTGTGGTAATTTTCCGGGTCATAAAAGAGGTGGAAACGTGGCGAGAGCAGATCGACGCGGGCGGCGCAACGGTCCGATACCAGGCGGATGGGATGGACGTCATAATAGGCGGCGCCATCGGGAGGCGCGGAAAGATCGACGAGGCGGAATTGCCACTCGTCCAGTGCCTTGAGGTCGGCATGATACCAGCGGGCATCCTTGCGCAGGGCTACGACCGGCACGACCTGTCCCAAGGTGAGGGCCGTGAAGTGATCAGGCAGGGGCTTGCCTTCGCGCAGTTCAAGGATGCGGCGAAGGACGCTCATCGCGTAGATGGTGCCATTGCTGTGGGAAGCGAAGATGACTTCGTCCCAAGGGCCGTCCATTTCCTGCACGATGCGCGCGGCGAACTGGTCGAGGCGGGCGTTCATCTCTTCGCCTGGGCCACGCGCGGCGACGCTGTGATTATAATACATGAAGCGCAGCAGCCACGGCACGATTAGTTTGTTAAGCAATCGGCCGGAGAGCAGCACGCTGATCCCGATACCGACTAGAGCGGCTGCCCAAAACGGCATCAAGAAAGAGAGGAGCAGGGCGGGGATGAACGTCAGTGCGAGCGGTATGAGGATGGCAAGTAGGGGCGGATAAAGGATAGTGATGACCGGGCCGGGCCGCAGCTTTCGCATGCGCAGGAACTGCATGTGCCGGGCATGGGCGAAATAGGTCGCGATCGACCGCCAGGCGAGGAGCAGCGGATTGCGGATCCAAACCTTGCCGACCAGATCCTCCCAGCGGAGATATTCATAGTCGGTCTCGACCCCCGCGCTGTGGTTGGTGACGGTCCAGATCGCGGAGGAAGCGGGCCCTGGACGGCGCGCGCTTACCTCCACCTGCTCACCTGACAGCCGGGCATAGCGCTCCGCCTGCTCACGATAGAGTTGGTGATAAAAACGCACCCCGCGCGGATCGAAACCGCCAAGGTAGAAGACTTTACGCTTGAACTTTTGCACGGCCCTGTTCCACATCGGGCCATGACGACACCCGAACGCGATTACTGCTATTTCATAGATCACCGCAAATACAACCGAAACATCGGCTGCCGGAAACATGACAACGCCTATGGCATCAATGGCGGGGGCAGCGAGCGCGACCGGTGGCGAGCGGATTTCGCCTTTTACCGGCATATGCGCGGCAATGGCGATCCGATGGCGCTGCCTTCCCTGCTCGCCTGCCTGGCGTTTGGCTGGTTCTGCTGGAACTATCATCCCGGCAAGGGGCCGTGGCGGGGACAGCTCTTGCGCCGCTTCGTGAAAGCGCCGAAGTGAGCGGCATGACCAATCCCAAGCATGTTTCCGTGGGGCCGATCACGATCGGCAATAACCTGCCCCTTGTCCTGATTTCCGGCCCCTGCCAGATCGAGAGCCGCGATCATGCGATGATGATGGCGGAGAAGCTGGCCGAGGCCGCGCGCAAGGCGGGCGTGCCGTTCATCTTCAAATCCTCGTTCGACAAGGCGAACCGGACCTCGGTGGCAGGGCAGCGCGGCGTTGGGATCGACGCTGGTTTGGCGATCCTTGCCGAGGTGAAGGCGCAGCTCGGCTGTCCGGTGCTGACCGATGTGCATGAGGCAGGCCAGGTGGAAACCGCAGCGCAGGCGGTGGATATTCTGCAAATCCCGGCTTTCCTGTGCCGTCAGACGGACCTGCTGCTGGCGGCGGGAAAGACGGGCGCAGTGGTCAATGTGAAGAAGGGTCAGTTTCTCGCGCCCTGGGACATGGCTGCGGTGGCGCAGAAGGTCGCCTCCACCGGCAATGAGCGGATATTGCTCACCGAGCGTGGGGCGAGCTTCGGCTATAACACGCTCGTCAGCGACATGCGGGCTCTGCCGACGATGGGTGAGACCGGCTATCCGGTGGTGTTCGATGCCACCCACTCCGTGCAACAGCCGGGCGGGTTGGGATCGGCGTCAGGCGGGCAGCGGGAATTTGCGCCTGTACTGGCGCGCAGTGCGGTTGCGGCTGGCGTCGCCGCGATCTTTGCCGAGGCGCATGATGATCCGGATCGGGCGCCATCGGATGGGCCGGTCATGCTGCCGCTGGAGTGGATGGGGCCGCTGCTGGAGAAGCTCAGGGCGATCGATGAGGTGGTGAAGGGATAGGGGTCACGCGGAGGCGCTGAGACCCGGAGGGAATGGGCGTAGCCCTTTTTCATCCATTCTGCGCCCTCTGCGACTCCGCGTGAACCAAATCTACTGGCCTACGGCCGCGTCTGGCCCGTTCCGCGTACCAGCCATTTGTAAGTGGTGAGGCCTTCCAGCGCCACCGGGCCGCGGGCGTGGAGGCGGCCGGTTGAAATGCCGATCTCTGCGCCAAGGCCGAACTCGCCGCCATCGGCGAACTGGGTCGAGGCGTTCCACATGACGATCGCGCTGTCGACGGCGTTGAGGAAGCGCTCGGCCTTCTGGGCGTCTTCGGTGATGATCGCGTCGGTGTGATGGCTCGCATGCGCGGCGATATGGGCGAGCGCTTCGTCAAGCCCATCGACCAGCCGCACCGAAACGATGGCGTCGAGATATTCGGTATCCCAGTCCTCGTCCGATGCCGCAACGACACGTGCGTCCAGCGCCTGCACCGCAGCGTCGCCGCGCACTTCGCACTTGGCGTCGAGCAGCGCTTTCACGATGGCGGGCGCGGCTGCGAAGGCCTGGTCGATCAGAACCGTTTCGGTCGCGCCGCAAATGCCCGTCCGGCGCATCTTGGCGTTTACGATCAGCTTGACGGCCATGTCCGGATCGGCGGCGCCATCGACATAGCTGTGATTGATGCCATCAAGATGCGCCAGCACAGGCACGCGCGCCTCTTCCTGCACGCGCGCGACGAGGCTCTTGCCGCCCCGGGGCACGATAAGGTCGATGAAGTCCGACGCCTTGAGCAACGCGCCGACGGCGGCGCGATCAGTCGTCGGCACCAGCTGCACCGCGTCGGCGGGCAAACCCGCGGCGGCTATCCCTTCCGCCATGGCGGCGTGGATGGCGCGATTGCTTTCCTTCGCCTCGCTTCCCCCGCGCAGGATGACGGCATTGCCCGCGCGCAGGCACAGCGCAGCGGCGTCGGCGGTCACATTGGGACGGCTTTCATAGATGATGCCGATCACGCCCAGGGGCACGCGCACGCGCGACAGCTCCATGCCGTTGGGCCGGACCTGCTTGTCGATGATGCGCCCAAGCGGATTGTCGAGGATCGCAACCTGATCGACGCCAGCCGCAGTCGCTTCCACACGGGCTTCGTCCAGGCGCAGCCGGTCGAGCATGGCTGGCGAAAGACCATTGGCGGCGGCATTTTCCACGTCGCGCGCGTTGGCAGCAAGGATTTGCGGCGCCTGATCCCGAAGCGCCTGGGCGGCACGGCGCAGCGCATCTATCTTCTGCGCGTCGCTCGCGCTGGCCAGCGCCGTGGCGGCGGCACGGGCGCGTGCGCCCATCGCGGCGATGAGCATTTCGGGAGTCTGAGTGAGGTCATTCATCTGGTCGAGCCTTTCGCCCGCGCCCTTAGCATGAAAGCGTGATGCGGCGAAAGGCGCTGAGACTTGCAATGGATGGCCTGTTGAGCGCTGATCTTTTACCGGCGTCACCCAATCGTTCGGGCCGAGCTTGTCGAAGCCTCTTCCTAAAAGAAGTAAGGCCCTTCGACAGGCTCAGGGCGAACGCAGTGGTGGGGTGACTCCTGACGCCCTAAGCCGCCTGCGCCAAACTCACCGCCTTCATCGCGCGGAAAGTGCGGCAGGGCGGAATATTGCGCCATTCGATACGTTCGGCGATGTCGTTGAACTGCCCGGTAAGCAGCCGCCGGACGAAGGCGGAATATTGATACACAAGAAATTCGCCGCCCGGCCGCAGCGCCCGCTGCGTTTCCGCGCAGATCAGTTCGCCCACGCCATCCGGCAGGGTGGAGAAGGGAATGCCCGACAGGATGTAATCGGCCTGCTGATGCCCAGCTTCGCTGATGAAGCGGCGCACGTCCGCCGCCGATCCGTGCACCACCCGGAGCCGGGGATCATCGATCTGCGCTTCCAGCCAGGCGACGAAATCGAGGTTGAGGTCGATCGCCAGCAGCTTGGCGTCCGGGTGCATGCGCTCCAGGATCGGCCGGGTGAAGGTGCCGACGCCCGGCCCATATTCGACGAACAGCCGCGTGCGCTGCCAATCCACCTGATCGAGCATGCTGCTCACCAGCGCGGGAGAGGATGGGATCACCGATCCGATCATGCCGGGATGCTTCACGAACTGACGGAAGAACATGCTCCATTGGCCAAGGAATGAAGCCGGAACTGCTTTTGTCTTCAGGGGAATGGAGGCCATCAATACTCGCCTGTCTGCCTTCTGTCTGGGCCTTGCAAATAACGGCCCGCCTTGCAAGCCGCTTTGCGCTGGCGGGCTTGTGGCCCGGCCATGGATTAGCGAACGCGCGGAGTGCGGATGGGTTCAATCCGCAATCCGCTAGCCCTTGTTAAGAGGGACGATCGCGCGACCGGAGCATGCCCGGCGCAACGAAGCCGATCGGATCGACCCGCATGGCGCTTTGCTTCAGCTGGGATTGGATTTTTTCATATTCCTGTTCCATTTCGGGCGTCACCGATGCGCGGGTTTCTTCCAGCGCCTCGTTGAAATGCGCCTGCTCGACGCGCTCCACCGACAGCGACTGACGCAGCGCGATCAGGCCCGCGCGGCGCACCAAGTCTTCAAGGTCAGCGCCGGTGAACCGCTCGGTCCGTTCCGCCAGATCGTCGAGGTCGACATCGTCGGCCAGCGGCATCTTACCGGTGTGGATGGCAAGGATGCGCTTGCGCCCCGCCTCGTCCGGCACAGGCACATAGATAAGCTCGTCGAAGCGGCCCGGCCGAAGCAGCGCGGGGTCGATCAACGTCGGCCGGTTGGTCGCGCCGATGACGACCACCGATTGCAGTTCCTCCAGCCCGTCCATTTCGGCAAGGATGGTGTTCACCACCCGCTCCGTCACCGCCGGTTCGCCCAGCCCGCCGCCACGCGCCGGGACGAGGCTGTCCAACTCGTCGATGAAGATGACCGTCGGCGCCACCTGGCGCGCGCGGGCGAACAGGCGGGCAATCTGCTGCTCGCTTTCGCCATACCATTTGGACAGGAGGTCGCTGGACTTGGTGGCGATGAAGTTCGCCTGCGCTTCCCGCGCCACCGCCTTTGCCAGCAGCGTCTTGCCGGTGCCGGGGGGGCCATAGAGCAGGAAGCCTTTGGCGGGACGGATGCCAATGCGGCGGAAGGCGTCGGGGTCCTTGAGCGGAAGCTCGACCCCTTCCTTGAGGCGCATCTGCGCTTCGTCCAGGCCGCCAATGTCGGACCAGCCGATATTGGGCGCCTGCACCATCACCTCGCGCATGGCGGACGGCTGAACGCGCTTGATGGCGGCCATGAAGTCATCGCGGGTGACCGACAGTTCCTCCAGCACATCCTGCGGAATGGTGCCTTCCTCAAGGTTGAGGCGCGGCATGAAGCGGCGCACCGCTTCGATCGCTGCCTCTCGGGTCAGCGCGGCAAGGTCAGCACCGACAAAGCCATAGGTCATGCGCGCCAGTTCGCCGAGATCGACTCCCTCGCCGAGCGGCATGCCACGGGTGTGGATGCCCATGATCTCGCGCCGTCCGCGCTCGTCGGGCACGCCGACGATGATCTCGCGATCGAAGCGGCCGGGACGCCGCAACGCCTCGTCGATCGCTTCGGGCCGGTTGGTGGCGGCGATCACGACCAGATTGGTGCGCGGTTCGAGACCGTCCATCAGGGTCAGCAGCTGGGCCACCAGCCGCTTCTCCGTCTCGCCAGTCACATTGCCGCGTTTGGGCGCGATCGAATCGATTTCGTCTATGAACAGGATGGATGGCGAGGACTTCGCCGCTGCCTCGAATATCTCGCGCAGCTGCTTTTCCGATTCGCCATAGGCCGATCCCATGATCTCCGGCCCATTGATCAGGAAGAACTCCGCCTCCGATTCATTGGCGACGGCGCGGGCGAGACGTGTCTTGCCCGTTCCGGGCGGGCCATGGAGCAGCACGCCCTTGGGCGGATCGACGCCCAGCCGCTCGAACAATTCGGGGTAGCGCAGCGGCAGCTCCACCATTTCGCGGAGCTGGTCGATCGCTTCGGCCATGCCGCCTACATCGTCATAGGTGACGTCGGCCCGCCGGGATTCCTTAGGCTCTTCATATTCGGCGCGCAGGTCGATCTCCGTATCGGCGTCGATCTGCACGAAGCCTTTGGGCGTGGTGGATACGACGACCAACCGGATTTCCTGCAAGGCATAGGCGGGCGCGGCCAGCATCTGGCGCAGCTGCGGCGGCATGTCGCTAGGCGGGACCTGTTGCTGTCCAGCCGTGGCGACGATGTCGCCAGCGGCAAGCGGGCGCTGGAAGAAGACGCGTTTCAGCGCCTCCGGATTGCCCTGAAGCCGCAGGTTGTTTTGTGCAGGCGCGAAGACGACACGCTGGGCGGGACGCGGCTCGATCTTGCTGATCTGGACGAAATCACCGGAGCCCACGCCTGCGTTCGCGCGCTGCAAACCGTCGAGCCGAAGGACGTCGAGCCCTTCATCCTCCTTATAGGGCCGCACGACGCGCGCGGGCGTTGAACGTTTTCCCGCGATCTCGATCACGTCACCTTCAGCAAGCTGAAGTTCCGCCATAACGGCGACCGGAATGCGCGCGAGCCCGCGCCCTGCGTCCTCAGGCCGTGCATTTGCTACCTGAATCCTGCGTTCCGGGCTTTCCTGTTCGGCCATTGCCATCCCCATTCTTGTCACTGCGTAACGAGATAGGAAACGTCGAAGCGCGAGGAAAGAGCCCCGCGATCATGATAACCCGGGATAAAAAAAGGGCCGACCCAAAGGCCAGCCCGGAAAGTTTTAGGAGAGGATGCCTGAAAGGCCTTTCCTATGTGCGTTGCAGCATGGTATTTTGCAATTGCGAAAAGGATCGAAGAGTTGCAAATTTTGCATCTTACCGGTTGACGCTTTTTCATGCTGGTGAAAAGAGGATGACTGAAACCGGGCTGCTGCCTGCCCACACCGCGACGATGACGCGTCGCAGCAGAGCGGTGGCTTGGCTATTAGATTGACTATGCGCAGACTGCCGCCCCTTACTGCCCTTGAGGCCTTTGTTCAGGTAGCCCGGCTTGGGTCGGTCAAGGCTGCGGCGGAAGAACTCGCCTTGTCCACGCCCGCGCTCAGCCGCCGCGTGCAGGCGCTGGAGCGGTTCATCGGCCGCCCCCTGTTCGATCGCAAGCATCAGGCGCTGGAGATCAACGCCGATGGGCAGAAGCTGCTCGACGACATCGCCCCCGCGCTGGATTCGCTGAGCCAGGCGCTGGAGAATATCCAGAGCGGCGGCAATCAGCTGCGCCTGCGCCTGGCCGTCATGCCGCTGTTCGCGACCCAGCGGCTGTTCCCCCATCTGGGCGCCTTGCGGCAGAAGCACCCCCAGTTGCATATCGATATCGAGACGACTCCCCATGCCGTCGCGCGTCTGGGCGAAGGGTTGGATGCGGCGATCGTGCTTGCCAAGGATATCGATCCGGCGCTTTATGCCCATGAGCTCGATCATGACGAAGTCTATCTGATCGGCCGCAAGGCGCTGCTCGACACCCCGCAAAAGATCGGATCTCCGGCGGATCTGGCGCAGCACACGATCCTGCTCCACCGTGACATGAACCTGTCCTTCGACGCATGGAAGGATGCGGTGGGCTTGCCCGACCTGCAGCCGCTGGCGATCGACAATTATGATTCGGGTCAGTTGATGCTGGAGGCCGCCGCGCAAGGGCTGGGCGTTGCCGTCATGCATGCGAGCCACTTCAAGGAAGCCGCTGACTCGCGTCTCGTGCGCCTGTTCCCGGAGACGCGGGTGGAAAGCCCCTATCGCTATTATTTCGTGTGCCGTCCGCGCGCCTTGCAGACCCGCGCCGTGCGCATTTTCCGCGATTGGCTGATCGCGGCGGATATCTGATTCCGCTCAATATCGGCGGCTGATCAGCGGCTTGGCGATTTTTGCCTGCCGCGCTCTTAACCCTGTCATGCCCGTGCCGTTATTAGCCGCATGACTGGGGCATCATCATCCGCAAATCCGCAGCACGGCCTGGCCGACCGCCTGACACGGTGGGCGCGTGGCCTGTCGGGCAAGCTTGAGGCAGAAGAGGAAGCGGACGAGGCGGAAAGCCAGCGCACCCGATCAGGCAGCACGGTGCATCGCGAGGTCAATCGTCGCCGCAAGCTGTATGACGAGATCGGCAATTTCCTCTTTGCGCATGACCTTGACCTGACGCCGCTCAATTTCGGGGTCGCGCATGATTATCTTACCGGATCGCAGATCGCCGTTGAAAAGGCGATCATGGCGGTGCTGGCGGAGCGCGGCAAGATCAGCAACAGCTGGGTCGAAGAGATCATCGCCGAACAGCGCGCCGACGAAGTGACGCCCGAAGCCCTTTCGACCATGTTGGCGAAGGTCGAAGAGAATCTCTCCGAATTTACCGGCCTGATGACCGAATCGCGCAACTCCGCCAAGGATTATGGCGCAGCGTTGCAGGAGGAGGTGAAGGGTCTGGCGGCACGGGCGGACAATGAACCGGTCCTGTCCCGCCTTGTGGCGCTCACCCGGTCGATGGTGGAAAAGACGCGGCAGGTCGAAGGGCAGCTGCGGCAGAACCAGAAGCAGAATCACGCGCTCCGCTCCAGCCTCGCCAATGCGCGGCGCGCGGCCGAACATGATCATCTGACCGGCCTTCCCAACCGGCGCGCGTTCGAAGGCAGGCTGCGCGAGGAAGTCGCCACGGCGCGGAAGGAAGGACAGCCACTCGCCGTTGCTTTCTGTGATATCGATCATTTCAAGCTGATCAACGACACCCATGGGCATGACACGGGCGACAGGGTGCTGAAATTCGTCGCCGGGCTACTGGCCAAGGCAAGCGACGACCAATGCCATGTGGCCCGTCACGGCGGCGAGGAATTCGTCATGCTGTTTCGCGGCAAGACGGCCGCGGAAGCGTGCGAGGCGGTGGACAGCGTCAGGCAGGATCTGGCGACCCGTAGCCTCGTCAACCGCACCAATGGCGAGCGGATGGAGCGGGTCAGCTTTTCGGCAGGCGTCGCCAATGTGCTCGCCCACGACGATCCGCGCACGGCGCTGAAGGCCGCTGACCGGGCGTTGTACCTGGCCAAGGAACATGGCCGCAACCGCGTTTATCTCGCGGTCGAGGGCGAGTGATTCTCCCTTAGAAGTCCGGCTTCTCATAATGGGGCGGCGGGGTGATCACCTCCATCCGCTCCGACAGCAGGGGCCGGAAGGACGGGCGCGACTTGAAGCCCGCATACCAGCGCTTGACCGTCTCATGCCCGGCCCAGTCGATGCCTCCCAGATAGTCGGCAACCGACAGGTGCGCGGCCGCCGTTATGTCGGCCAGGCTCATCGTGCCGCCCGCCATCCAACTGCGGTGATCGAGCAGATAGTCCATATAATCCATATGGACATTGGCCCGCTTCATGGCTTCGCGCAGCACCCGGGCGTCGGGCGGCGCGCGTTCGATCAGCCGCTTCTTCATCCGCTCGTGCAGTAGCGGGCCAACGACATCGCCGTAGAAATTCTGGTCGAAGAAGGCGACGAGCCGCCGCACCTCCGCCCTGCCCGCCGCCGTGCCAGAGATCAGCGGGAATTTCTCCACCGTCTCTTCGAAATATTCGCAGATCGCCTGGCTGTCGATCAGCGTCGATCCCTTTTCCTGGTCAACCATGACGGGCGTCGTGCCCGCCGGATTGAGATCAAGAAATTCGTCTCGCGCTTCCCAGGGCGATTCGCGCACCAGGTCATAGCCGATCCCCTTTTCGCCCAGCAGCAGGCGCACCTTGCGGGAGAAGGGACAAAGCGGGAATTGGAAGAGCTGCCACATGGCCTCCTGTTAAGCGGAGCCAAGCGCTGCGAAAAGCGGCAAATGGCTGACACCCGCTTAAATGGGGGACGATAGTCGCGGAAACTTTGGCGGCGGGGCCACAATCCGGGGCTTCCGATGATCGCCTCTACCCTCTAGAGGGTCAGGCAACGCATAGGAAAGGATGATCGATGTCTGACGATTTTTTCCCGGTCCCTTCGGAATGGGCCGCTTCGGCGCTGCTCGACCGGGATGGACGTGAGGCAGATTATCAGCGGTCGATCAATGAGCCGGAGGCCTATTGGCTGGAGCGTGCAAAGCGCCTCGACTGGCTGACTTTCCCCAGCAAGACGGACGAGAGCAGCTTCAACGAAGCGGATTTCGGCGTGAAATGGTTTGCCGACGGCGTGCTGAACGTCAGCGCCAACTGCATCGACCGGCATCTCGCCGAGCGTGGCGACCAGACCGCGATCATCTGGGAGCCGGACTCGCCGGACGGGGAGCCGCGCCGCTTCACCTACAAACAGGTTCATGAGGAAGTCTGCCGTTTCGCCAATGTCCTGAAAGCCGCAGGCACGAAGAAGGGCGACCGCGTCACCGTCTATCTGCCGATGATCCCGGAAGCGGCCTTCGCCCTCCTCGCCTGCGCGCGGATCGGCGCCATCCATTCGGTCGTCTTCGGCGGCTTCTCTCCCGAAGCGCTGGCGGGCCGGATCATCGACTGCGATTCCAACATCGTCATCACCGCCGACGAAGGCTGCCGCGCGGGCAAGAAGGTTCCGCTCAAGGCCAATGTCGATGCCGCGCTGAAAGACTGCCCGAGTGTCAGGAAGGTCGTCGTGGTGCAAGCGACCGGCGGCGCCATCGCCATGCAGGAGGGCCGCGACCTGTGGCTGCATGAGGAAGCGACAAAGGTCTCCGCCGACTGCGCGCCCGAGCCGATGAACGCGGAAGATCCGCTGTTCATCCTCTACACCTCCGGTTCGACGGGCAAGCCCAAGGGCGTGCTGCACACGACCGGCGGCTATCTGCTGTGGGCGAGCCTTACCCATGAGCTGTGTTTCGACTATCGCCCCGGCGATATCTACTGGTGCGCGGCGGACATCGGCTGGGTCACGGGGCACAGCTATATCGTCTATGGCCCGCTGGCGAATGGCGCTACGACGCTGATGTATGAGGGCGTTCCCAACTATCCCACCGCCAGCCGCATCTGGGAAGTGGTGGACCGGCATCAGGTGCAGACCATCTTCACCGCGCCCACGGCTCTGCGCGCGTTGATGAAGGAGGGGGACGCGTTCGTGCGCTCCACCAGCCGCAAGTCGCTGCGCCTGCTCGGCACCGTAGGCGAACCGATCAATCCCGAGGCGTGGCGCTGGTATCATCATGTCGTGGGTGAGGATCGCTGCCCGATCATCGATACCTGGTGGCAGACCGAAACGGGTGGCGCGATGATCGCGCCGATGCCGGGCGCCACTGACCTGAAGCCCGGCTCCGCGACATTGCCGATGCCGGGCGTGATCCCGCAGATCGTGGACAGCGAAGGCAAGGTGCTGGAAGGCGCGGCGGAGGGCAATCTGGTCATCGCCGGAAGCTGGCCGGGCCAGATGCGCACCGTCTGGGGCGACCATGAGCGCTTCTTCCAGACCTATTTCACGACCTTCCCCGGCAAATATACGACCGGCGATGGCGCCCGCCGCGATGCGGACGGCTATTATTGGATCACCGGCCGCGTCGATGACGTCATCAACGTGTCGGGCCACCGCATGGGCACCGCCGAGGTCGAAAGCGCGCTGGTGCTGCACGAAGCGGTCGCCGAAGCTGCCGTGGTCGGCTTCCCCCACGACATCAAGGGGCAGGGCATCTACGCCTATGTCACGCTGAACAGCGGCGAGGAACCGAGCGAGGACCTGCGCAAGACGCTGGTCGCCTGGGTCCGCACCGAGATCGGCCCGATCGCGACGCCCGACGTCATTCAGTTCGCTCCGGGCCTGCCCAAGACCCGGTCGGGCAAGATCATGCGCCGCATCCTGCGCAAGATCGCTGAAGGCGAAGTGTCGGCACAGGCGCTGGGCGACACCAGCACCCTTGCCGATCCCTCGGTGGTGGACAATCTGGTCGCCAATCGGCAAGGATGACGCCTGATCTGGATCAGGAGACGCCCTTGGAACGCTACAGCCTGGTTGCCCGTACGTTGCACTGGGTCATGGCGATCCTGATCCTCTTCAATCTATGGCTGGGATTGGGGCGCGAATCCCTACCGGGCGACTGGCAGGTGATGCCGGTGCATAAATCGGTGGGCCTGACGGTACTGGCGCTGGCGGTCCTTCGGCTGGTTTGGCGCCTGACCCATCGGCAGACGCCCCTGCCCGAGGGACTGCCCGCCTGGGAAAGGCTGGCCGCGAAGGTCACCCACTACAGCTTCTACGGCTTCATGTTGCTGGTGCCGCTGACCGGCTGGATCATGAGTTCGGCGGGCAAATATCCGCTGAACTGGTTCTTTCTGTTCGACGTGCCGAAGTTCGCGGTCACGAAGGATGATGCGATCGTCGGCTTTTCCGCCGAAGCGCATGAGATATTCGCCTTCGCCTGGATCGCCCTCCTCATCCTGCATGTCGCGGCGGCGCTGCGCCATCACTTCATCCTGAAGGATGACGTGCTGCGGCGGATGTTGGGGTAGAAACCCTCTGACCTCGTCACCCTAGTGGAAGCCGGGGTCTGTGCGAGATGCCAGCTTTCGCTGGCATGACGGAACAGCTTTAGACCATTTCCCCGATCAGCAGCTTGGGCAGTGCGCCGCTTTCACCTCTTGCCTCCGCCATGAAGCGGTTCTTGAGCATCGGCGTGCGCTGGACTGCGGCCAGGCCGAAACGGCGGATGGCCGAGGGAATGCGGCCGGGCACATCAAACAGCCGGACGAGTCCGTCCATGGCGACGCTGACCGACATCGCGTCCAGCCCCCGCCACCGCTGGTAGCGCGCCATCAACTGGGCGTCGCCGGGGTCTAGGCCAAGGCGCATGCCATCGACCAGCACCTCCACCAGCGCCGCGACGTCGCGAAACCCAAGGTTCAGGCCCTGCCCCGCGATCGGATGGATCGCATGGGCGCTGTCGCCGACCAGCGCCAGCCGCGTATCGGTGATCCGCGCGGCATGGTGGAAACCCAGCGGATAGCTGGAGCGCGGCCCGGCGAGTGAAATCTCGCCCAGGAAGCCGCCCATCCGCTTCTGCGCTTCGGCGAGCCATGCCCGCTCGGACAATTTCAGCATCACCGGCGCCTGCTCGGTCGGCACTGTCCAGACGATGGCCGATCGCGTCCCCGGCAGCATCGGCAGCAGCGCGAAGGGACCGCCGGGATAGAAAATCTCATAAGCCGTATTGGCGTGCGGCACCTCATGATCGATCGCCGTCACCATGGCGGTGTGCTTATATTGCCAGCGCGTGGTGCGGATGCCTGCAGCTTCGCGGGTTGGGCTGTTTCGCCCCTCGGCCGCCACCAGCAGAGCGCCATGCAGCATATGCCCACTGGCGAGCGTCAGGCTGACGCCATCGGCATTGCGGTCGACATGGATGGCGCGGTCCGGCTGGAAGCGGATCAGATTCTCCGCCTTCTCGGCCGCTTGGGATAAAGCGATGCGCAGGTCGCGATTGGGGAACATGATCCCCATGACACCATCGTCCGCGTCAGGCGCGAAATCGAGAGCTCCGGGCTCCAGCCCGTCGCTCACCCAAATGCGGTCGATGGGGCAGCCTTTCCCGTCCAGCAGATCAGCCACACCGATGGCGGACAGCATCGCATAGCTGGTCGAGGAAATGGCGGACACGCGCCCGTCGAACCCGACGGCGCTGGTCTCCACCGGATCGGCGGGATCGATGACGGCGCAGCGCACCCCATGACCGGAAAGCGCGATGCCCAGGGTCAGCCCGACAAGGCCCCCGCCCAAGATGACGACGTCAAAACGTTGCATATGAGCTATCTAGGCGCTCGGCCGGGGAATGGGAAGCGGCGCGAGCCGCCTATTCATCCGTGCTCCTGCGAAGGTAGGAGCCTAGGCGTTTATTTAAGCTGGGCTCCTGCCTCCGCAGGAGCACGGCAAAGAAAATTTTTCAAAGCTTGCGCACCCACCCAGCGGGGTCAGCCACCGTCCCGCGCTGAATGCCGGTCAGTTCGGAACGCAGTGCTTCGGTTACGATGCCGCCATTGCCATTGCCGATGGTGAAGTCGCCATCGACGCTCTTCACCGTGCCGATCGCAGTGACGACCGCCGCCGTGCCACAAGCGAACGCCTCGCGCAGCTTGCCGCTCGCCGCATCGTCGCGCCATTGCGCGAAGCTGTAGGGCTCCTCGCGAACCTCATGCCCCTTGGCGCGGGCCAGCGTAATGATGCTGTTGCGGGTGATGCCGGGCAGGATCGTACCCGACAGCGGCGGGGTAACGATCGACCCGTCGTCCATGACAAAGAATACGTTCATGCCGCCCAGTTCCTCGACCCACTTATGCTCTGCGGCGTCGAGGAAGACGACCTGATCGCAGCCATGCTTCGTCGCTTCCGACTGAGCCACCAGGCTCGCGGCATAATTGCCGCCGCACTTGGCAGCCCCCGTGCCGCCCTTCGCAGCGCGGGTATAATGTTCCGACACCCAGAGCGTGACCGCCTTCTTCCCACCCTTGAAATAGGCGCCAGCGGGCGAAGCGATGACGCAGAAGATATATTCCGCAGCCGGGCGCACGCCCAGAAAGCTTTCGCTCGCGAACATGAACGGGCGCAGATACAGGCTTCCTTCGCCGCTGGGGATCCAATCGGCGTCGATCTTCACCAGTTCTTCGACGGCCTCCAGGAAGATGTCTTCCGGCAGGACCGGCATGGCCATACGTTCCGCCGACTCGACGAAGCGGCGGGCATTTTCCTCCGGCCGGAACATGGCGATGCTGCCATCCTCAAGCCGATAAGCCTTCATCCCTTCGAAGATTTCCTGGGCATAATGCAGCACGGCGCAGGCAGGATCGAGCTGGAACGGCTCACGCGGGCCGATGGCATGGCTGTGCCACCCCTGCCCTTCCGTATAGCGGATCGTCACCATATGATCGGTGAACAGGCGCCCGAAGCCCGGGTCTTCCAGCGATACGGCGCGCTGGTCAGCCGATACAGCCTTGCTGCTCGGGTTGACGGTAAAGCGCGACTTCTGCTGGACGTCCATGATCTATGCTCCTTTGGTAGGACCGGCCGCCTATGTCACAAACGGCTGGCGGAAACAATGGGTCATCAATACTGACCAATTTGTTGCACTTTCGAAAGGGCCGCTGGCTGCCTGCTGGCATCTTGGCGCGGAGCGGCGGCGCGCTTATGCCGCAGCCATGCACTTTTTCTCGGACAATGCGACACCGGTTTGCCCGCAAGTGATGGCGGCCATGGCGGCGGCTGATGTCGCAGACCATGGCTATGATGGCGACGCCTGGAGCGCACGGCTGGATGGCGCATTTTCCGACCTGTTCGGCACCCCGGTTCGCGCGCTGTGGGTCGCGACCGGCACCGCGGCGAACAGCATCGGCCTTGCCTGCCTTTGCCCGCCCTATGGCGGTATCCTGGCCCATGAAGAATCGCATATCATGGTGGACGAATGTGGAGCGCCCGGCTTCTATACCCACGGCGCAAGCCTGATGAGCTTGCCCGGCGATGGCGCGAAGCTCTCCCCCGAAACGTTGATCGAGCGGCTGAAGACGATCCGCCCGGACGTGCACCAGATCCCCGCCCGCGCGATCAGCATCACTCAGGCGAGCGAATATGGCCGCATCTATACGCCGGAGGAGGTCGCGGCGATTGGCGAGGTGGCGCGGGATCACCGCCTCGGCCTGCACATGGACGGGGCGCGCTTCGCCAATGCTGTCGCGCATCTGGGTTGTCATCCCGGCGATAGCAGTTGGCGCGCCGGGGTCGATGTCCTGACCTTTGGTTGCGTCAAGAATGGCGGCATGGTGGGTGAAGCGCTGCTCTTCTTCGGCAGCCAAGCGGATGCGCGCATGGCCGAAGCGGTGCGCTGGCGCAAGCGCGGAGGACACCTGCTGTCCAAGGGGCGCTATCTTGCCGCGCAGATATTGGCGATGCTGGAGGATGACCTCTGGCTGCGCAATGCGCGGGCCGCCAATGCCGCAGCCGCCGCGTTGGCACAGGCCGTCCCGGATCGGCTGCTTCATCCCGTCGAGGCAAACGAGCTGTTCATCCGCCTCTCTTCTGCCGAAGCGGCAAGCCTGCGCGGGCAGGGCTTCGACTTTTACGACTGGGGAGAGGGGGCGGCGCGCCTCGTCACCAATTGGGCGCAGGATGCGGGCGCGGTCCAGCCGCTCGCCGACGCACTCAGGTCGCTTGCATGAGCGGATCGTCGGAGGCGAAGGGCGGCGTCATCCTGCCTTTCCTGCTTGTCACGCTGATCTGGAGTTCGACCTGGATCGTCATCCGCGATCAGCTGGGCGCGGTGCCGCCGAGCTGGTCGGTCTGCTACCGGTTCCTCCTGGGGGCGGCTGGCATGGCGCTGTTCGCGATGATCCGCCGTGTGCCGTTGCGGCTGCCGCCCGCCGGGATCGCCTTTGCGGGCGCTCTTGGCGTCGCGCAGTTCGTGCTCAACTTCAACTTCGTCTATCGGGCAGAACATTATCTGACCTCCGGCGTCGTCGCGACCGTCTACGCGCTGCTGCTGATCCCCAATAGTATCCTCGCCTGGATCGCGTTTCGCCAGCCGGTCAGCCGCGCCTTCGTCCTGGGGTCGCTGGTGGCGATCGCGGGCATCATGTTGCTGCTGCTGCGCGAATATCGCGCCGCGCCGGTGTCCGCCGAGGCAGTTCTGGTCGGCATCGCGCTCAGCGTCGCTGGCCTGCTCAGCGCGTCCAGCGCGAACGTCATGCAGGGGATGCAGATCGCCCGCCGCCTGCCGATGGCGGCTGTGCTCACCTGGGGCATGCTGATCGGCAGCGCAGTCGATGCGGCCTATGCATGGGTGACCGTGGGACCGCCTGTCATTGAGTGGCGCGCGGGCTATCTGTTCGGCATCGCCTGGCTGGGCATTGCGGGGTCAGTCGTGACCTTCCCACTCTATTTCCAGCTTATCCAGCGGGTGGGACCGGGACGGGCAGCCTATAGCAGCGTGCTTATTCCCGTGATCGCCATGCTGATTTCCACGGTTTTCGAGGATTATCGCTGGTCAACGCTAAGTGCGGCAGGCGCGGTGCTGGCGGTGGCTGGCATGGTGATCGCGCTACGGGCGAAAACGAACTAGTGGCGCAGTCCCGGCTCATAATGGCGTTTTGCCGCATTAACCCGATCGATCAGGCTGGCGAGTGACTGGGGCGCGGGGGGCGCTGCTTCGGGCATCGCCAAGCGGCTCATGCGCTGGCTGAGCGCGGCGAAGTTGCGGTCGATCCGTTCCATGGCGACAAGTCCCTGCAAAAGCTGTGGGACCTCCATGGGGCGCTTTGGTTAACGGGGCGTAAGCGATGCGACAGCCTGAGTCATTCCGCCGCGGCAAGGCAGGCGGCCAGGCCTTCGCGATAGGTGGGGTAGCGCGGTGCCCAGCCAAGAAGCCGCTTGGCCCGGCCGTTCGCCACCCGCCTGTTTTCCGCATAGAAGGACAGCGCCATGGGCGACAGTTGCGCCTCCTCCAATGACAATAGCGGCGGCAGCGGCGCGCCGAGCATGGCGCAGGCCGCCTCGATCAGCCGGTTCTGAGCGCAGGGCAGATCGTCGGAGAGGTTATAGATGCCGGGCGGGCCATCGAAGGACGCGATAATGCCGCTGACGATATCATCGACATGAGCGCGGCTGAAAATCTGATCGGGCAGGTCGATGCGATGCGCCTTGCCCTCGCGCACCCGCTCGATCGCCGACCGGCCCGGGCCGTAAATGCCGGGAAGGCGGAAACAGCGCATGTCTTCACGCAGCCCACGCCAGTCGCTGTCTGCCTGCACCCGGGCGGCACGGCGGCCGGAGCCGATGGGGCTGGCTTCGTCCACCCAGGCCCCCGCAGCATCGCCATAGACGCCGGTCGCGGAAAGATAGCCGCTCCATAGCGCCGGGGCGGCGGCGATCGCCGTGCCGTAACGGGCCAGGACCGGATCCGCCCCGCCCTCAGGCGGCACGGAGGAAAGGATGTGCGTCGCCTTGGCGATGCTGGCGCGCACGGCATCGCCGTCATCGAAAGCGATCGCCTCGGCATCGGCGGCGCGGCGGACCCCGGTAACCTCCCATCCCTCTCCGTGCAGGCGAGCGGCAAGCCGGGACGCGGTGTAGCCCATGCCGAGGATCAGCATATGAGGGATAGCAGCGACCCTCCCGAACTAGACGGTAAAGCTTTCGCCGCAGCCGCAGCTGCCCTTGGCATTGGGGTTGTTGAAGACGAACCCGGCGGTGAAGTCATCCTCCACCCAATCCATCGTCGATCCGACGAGATAGAGCACCGACGCGCCGTCGATATAGAAGACGCCGCCGGGCGTTTCGATCTTCTCGTCGAACTTCGCTTCCTCGGTCACATAGTCGACCGAATAAGCGAGGCCAGAGCAACCGCGGCGCGGCGTCGACAGCTTGACGCCGATCGCGCCTTCAGGAGCCTGACGCATCAGGTCGGCGATGCGCTGTTCCGCACTCGGCGTCAGGATGACGGCGGCAGGGCGGGCGCGGGTCTTAGTGGTCGTCTCGGTCATTTTGTTCCTCTTCTCCCCTCCCGCAGGCGGGAGGGGCCGGGGGTGGGTTCGTGCCGCGCAAAGCTCGCTCCGCTCGCGCCCACTCCTTGGCCCCCTCCCGCTTGCGGGAGGGAAATGGTTAGAGCATCCCCAGTTCCAGTTTCGCCTCGTCGCTCATTTTCTGCGGGTCCCATGGCGGGTCCCAGACGAGATTTACCTGCGCGTCTCCCACGCCCGGCACGGCACCGACGCGCAGTTCGACTTCGCCGGGCATCGATTCAGCGACCGGGCAATGCGGCGTGGTCAGCGTCATGGTCACGACCGCATGGCCGTCTTCCGTCACATCGACGCCATAGACGAGGCCGAGATCATAGATATTCACCGGAATTTCCGGGTCATATATCTCCTTGAGCGCGTCGATGATCGCTTCATACAGGTCGCCGCCCGGCTCGCCCTTCGGCGCTTCGCTCGGCTTGGCGTTCAGGAAGCCGTCCAGATAGTCGCGCTGGCGCGGAGCCGCCTCAGCCGCCGTCTCCTCCACGCGCGCCTTGGGCGGGGCGTCAACCGCCTCCACCTCTTCCACCCGGATCTGGCGTTCCCCGGAATTTACCTCAGTCATTGGCGAAGATCTTCCTCACTCGCTCTATGCCCTTGACCAGGGCATCGACATCGCCCTCGTCGCTATAGATGCCGAAACTGGCCCGCGCCGTCGCTTCTACGCCCAGATGCCGCATCAGCGGCTGCGCGCAATGATGCCCGGCGCGGATCGCGACACCCGTTTCGTCCAATATGGTGCCGACATCATGCGGATGCACCCCCTCGACTTCGAAGGAGAGGATGCCCGCACTGTCCTCCGGCCCGAAAACCCGCACGCTGTTGATGCTCTCCAGTGCGGCCCGCGCCTTGCCGACCAGCGCGCATTCATGCGCATGGATCGCGTCGAGGCCGATTGCCTGCACATAGTCGATCGCGGCGGACAGGCCGACGACGCCGGTGATATGCGGCGTCCCCGCCTCGAACCGGGTCGGCGCGGGTGCGTAGGTGGTTTTCTCGAACGTCACCTTGTCGATCATCGACCCGCCACCCTGATAGGGCGGCATGGCGTCCAGCAGTTCCTTGCGGCCCCACAGCACGCCGATCCCGGTCGGGCCGTAGAGCTTGTGCGCGGAAAAGACATAGAAGTCGCAATCGAGCGCCTGCACATCGACGGCAAGGCGCGGCACCGCCTGGCATCCGTCGATCAATATCTTCGCGCCCACGCTGTGGGAGATGTCTGCTGCGCGGCGCACATCAAGCACGCTGCCCAGCACATTCGACACATGGGCTAGCGCGACCAGCTTGTGCGCAGGCGTGATCATCGCGGCCATGGCTTCGAGGTCGATCCTGCCATCCGCAGTCAGTGGCACGACATCGATCGCCGCGCCGACACGTTCGGCGACGATCTGCCAAGGGACGATGTTGCTGTGATGCTCCAACATCGACAGCAGGATGCGGTCGCCCGCCTTCAACTGCGTGCCTGCCCAGCTATGTGCGACCAGGTTGATCCCCTCGGTCGCGCCGCGGACATAGACGATCTCGCTATCGGAAGCCGCGCCGATGAATTGCGCGACCTTGCGCCGCGCCGCTTCATAGGCGAGCGTCATGTTGGCGGAGCGTTCATAAACGCCGCGATGGACGGTCGCATAGTCGGGGCCGTAGGCGCGGGCAATCGCGTCGATAACGGCAGTGGGCTTTTGCGCGGTGGCGGCGCTGTCGAGATAGTGCCAGCTGCCGACGCCGGGGAAATCGTCCCTTAATTTCAGCAAACCGTTCGGGCTGAGCCTGTCGAAGCCTTCTCCTGTCTTTGAAGGGAGTTGAAGCCCTTCGACAGGCCCAAGGCGAACGGAGGACGGATCACCACTCATACCAAATCTTCCAGCTTGGCCAGCGCAGCCGCTTCCAGCCTGTCCTTGACTGCCTCATCAGCTACATCGTCGAACACCCCGGCAACGAATGCCTTCAGCAACAGCGTCTTGGCAGTCGCGGGATCCATCCCGCGCGACGCCATGTAGAACAGCGCCTGACGGTCCAGTTCACCCACGGTTGCGCCATGAGCGCATTTCACATCGTCGGCGTAGATTTCCAGCTCCGGCTTGGCATTGGCCGTGGCAGTGCGATCGAGCAACATGGCCTTCACCGACTGAAACGCATCCGTGCGCTGCGCATCGCGCGCGACATTGATCGACCCGAGATAGCTGCCCGTCGCCCGCTGGCCCAGGATGGAGCGGATCGTCTGCCCGCTAGTCGCGTCCGGCTCGGCATGGGTGACCGAGGTGATGATTTCCAGCACCTGATCCCCGCCGCCGATGATCGCGCCGTTGAGTTCGAAATGGCTCCCCTTGCCCAGCGTCACCTTAAACGTCACGCGGCCGAGCTTGCCGCCGATGTTCAGCACATGAAAGTCGCACCGCGCTCCGTCCGCGATCGTGATGACATAATCATGCACCGCCGCTGCGCCATCGCTGGCGTTCTGCAACAGATGATGGCGCGACGTTTCTCCGGCCGCGACGTCGATCCGCGTCGGCGCAGGCGTCGGCCAAATGGAGGCGACAGCCTCCAGATCGCTATAGCGCCATTCCTCTTGCTTGCGCGTGGGCAGGGCGAGTGCGGTCATGACCGAACCTCCTCCGCGCCTCCGCGCCTCCGCGTGAGCACAATCATTTCACGCTGAGAGGCGGAGCCACGGAGAGAAAGGGAAGTGCTTGCGGCGCTCATGCAGCGACCACCTCCGCATAGCCCTCGCGCTCTAGTTCCAGCGCGAGTTCGGGGCCGCCGGACTTCACGATCCGGCCGCCAGCCAGCACATGGACATAGTCCGGCTTCACATAGTCGAGCAGCCGCTGATAATGGGTGATGAGCAGCACCGCCTTGTCCGGCTTGCGCATGATCGCGTTGATCCCCGCCCCCACGATCTTGAGCGCGTCGATGTCCAGGCCGGAGTCGGTTTCGTCCAGGATCGCCATTTTCGGATCGAGAATGCCCATCTGCACCATTTCGGCGCGCTTCTTCTCGCCGCCGGAAAAGCCGACATTCACCGGGCGCTTCAGCATCTCCATGTCGAGCCCGAGCAGACCCGCCTTTTCCTTGGCGAGCTTGATGAACTCGCCCCCTGACAGCGGTTCCTGCCCGCGCGCCTTGCGCTGCGAATTCAGGCTCTCGCGCAGGAATTGCAGGTTGGACACGCCGGGTATCTCGACGGGGTACTGGAAACCGAGGAACAGGCCTGCTGCGGCGCGTTCATGCGGCTCCATGCTGAACAAGTTCACACCGTCCAACGAGGCAGCGCCGCCGGTCACTTCATAGCCCGGACGCCCGCCCAGCGTATAGGCCAGCGTCGATTTGCCCGCGCCGTTCGGCCCCATGATCGCATGGACCTCGCCCGCATTGATGGAAAGCGAGACCCCTTTCAGGATCGCCTTGCCGTCGATCTCGTTGGCCAGATTTTCGATCGTCAGCATGCGTTATCCCTTGTGCGCGCGCTGGAGCGTCCGCGCGGTCCAGAAGGCCATGTCCCGCACGTCGCCCGGCGCGGGAAACAGCGTGTCGATATGGCGCTTGATCGGCATATAGGGCCACCAGTCGGCCCCGGGTTCGGGTGAACCCTTTTCCAGCAGCCCGGTCACGAACTCCGTCACCGGCCCCATGCGGGCGAGGTTCGGCGCCTTCGCCTTGTGGAAAGCCTTGTCGCTCTTCAGCTTTTCGGTGAAGGCGACGTCGCCCTTCTCCAGCGCCGCACGGCATTCGGCCTCATAGGCGTCGAGATCGCCGAAATCCTTACGCGCGCGCGCTTCCAGTTCGCCTTCCTCCAGTTCATAGTCTTCGGTCAGGATGCGGATCGCAGCCGTCCATGACTGGCCATTGCCGACATCCTCCGCGAAATCGGCCAGGGCATCCTGAATATCGTCTTCGTCGCTCAAAGGTCTTGGTCCTCAACAAGGGAAAGCCCCTCCCCTTCAGGGGAGGGGTTGGGGTGGGGGCTGGCCCAACGATCCGGCGCTTGTTCAAGCGCGCGAAGGATGGTTTCGCAGACCCCATCGATATTGTGCATCACCTCCTGATTGGCGATGCGGATGATGCGGTAGCCCATCTCGCTCAGCACGGCGTCGCGCCGCTCGTCGGATCCCGCCGCATGCGTATCGCCGTCAACCTCGACGATCAGCGCCTTTTGCGGGCAAAGAAAGTCCGCGATGAACGGGCCGATCACGGATTGGCGACGGAATTTGTAACCGCCGAGTTGCGAGCGGGTAAGTTTCGTCCACAGGCGCTTCTCTGGCTCCGTTGGATCGCAGCGCATTTCGCGGGCGAAGCCTGCCAGTTCAGCGAGGCGTCCAGAGGATAGCCCCCACCCCCGGCCCCTCCCCTGAAGGGGAGGGGAGTTTGAGCGCTTCGCTTGGTCGAGAGGCGTCAAATCCCTCAACCGACCGAACCCTCCAGCGAAATCCCCAGCAGCTTCTGCGCCTCCACTGCGAACTCCATCGGCAGCTGTTGCAGCACCTCGCGGGCGAAGCCGTTGACGATCAGGCCGACCGCCGCCTCCTGATCCAGCCCGCGCTGCATCGCGTAGAACAGCTGATCATCGCTGATCTTGCTGGTCGTCGCTTCATGCTCGATCTGCGCGCTCGGGTTGCGCACCTCTATATAAGGCACGGTATGTGCGCCGCATTTGTCGCCGAGCAGCAGGCTGTCGCACTGGGTGAAGTTGCGCACGCCCTCCGCGCCCGGCGCTACGCGCACCAGCCCGCGATAGGTGTTGTTCGAACGCCCGGCGCTGATCCCCTTGGACACGATGGTCGAGCGGCTGCCCTTGCCATTGTGGATCATCTTCGTGCCGGTATCGGCCTGCTGCAGATTGTTGGTGAGCGCCACCGAGTAGAATTCGCCTACGCTGTTCTCGCCGTTCAGCACGCAGCTGGGATATTTCCAGGTGATGGCGGAGCCGGTCTCGACCTGCGTCCAGCTGACCTTGCTGTTCTTGCCCTGGCACAGCGCCCGCTTGGTGACGAAATTATAGATGCCGCCCTTGCCCTGCTCATCGCCGGGATACCAGTTCTGGACGGTGCTGTACTTGATCTCCGCATCATCCAGCGCGACCAGTTCCACGACCGCCGCGTGCAGCTGGTTCTCGTCGCGCATCGGCGCGGTGCAGCCTTCGAGATAGCTCACATAGCTGCCCTCGTCCGCGACGATCAGCGTGCGTTCGAACTGACCCGTATTCTCCGCATTGATGCGGAAATAGGTGGACAGCTCCATCGGGCAGCGCACGCCCTTGGGGATGTAGACGAAAGTGCCGTCGGAAAAGACAGCGCAATTCAATGTGGCGAAATAATTGTCATGCATCGGCACGACCTTGCCCAGCCACTTCTTCACTAGCTCGGGATATTCGCGCACCGCCTCGCTGATCGAGCGGAAGATGACGCCCGCTTCCTCCAGCTCCTTGCGGAAGGTGGTGGCGACGGAAACGCTGTCGAACACCGCATCCACCGCGACCTTGCGGCTGCTCTTGACGCCTGCCAGCACTTCCTGCTCGGCAATGGGGATGCCGAGCTTCTCATAGGTCGCGCGAATCTCGGGATCGAGTTCGTCGAGCGAGTCCAGCTCCGCCTTCTTCTTCGGCTCGGCGTAATAATAGGCGTCCTGATAGTCGATCGGCGGGATGTTGAGCTTGGCCCAGTCCGGCGCTTCCATCTTCTGCCACATGGCAAAGGCCTTCAGCCGCCAGTCGAGCAGCCATTCCGGCTCCTTCTTCTTGGCGGAAATGAAGCGGACCGTGTCCTCATTCAGCCCCTTGGGCGCGAAGTCCTGCTCGATGGCGGATGACCAGCCATGTTCGTAGGCCGAGGCGCGCTCGGCAGCCTCATGCGCTTCCAGGTTGCGAATAGTGGTCGTCTCTTCGGTCATGCCATTTCTCGTGTCAAACTGGCGATTGTCACCCCGGCCAGTGCCGACCGGATCGCATTGTTCGCGACATTCATGTGCGGGCGTACGCGGCAACCCTGTTCCAGCGTGCAGTCATGCGCGCCCTGTTCGGCGCAAGCAGTCATGGCGATGGGCCCTTCCACCGCCTCCACGACATCCACCAGCGTGATGGCCGCCGCAGGCCGCGCCAGCCGAACCCCGCCGCCGGTCCCGCGACTCGATTCGAGCAGCCCCGCAGCCGACAAGCGGCTCACCAGCTTCTGCGCTGTCGGCAGAGGAATGCCCGTTTCGCTGGCGAGCGTGGTCGCATTCATCTTGGCGCCACCGCAATGGCGGGCGGCGGCCGACATCAGCACCACGGCATAATCTGCGAAACTCGAAAGCCTCATCCTGGCCAAGCGTCCCGGTTGCGAACCATTCTCAAATCGGATCGAATCAATCCGATTGCGCATGTGGTCGCGCGGGCACACGGAATCAAGCCATTTCTATAGCGCCCTCTGCCTCAGCTGAAACGGTTCAGCACGGCCACGTCCCCGCCCAGCGAGCGGCGCAACAGGGTAAGCTGCGCGACTGCCGTCGGCTCGGTCTGCAACTGATGCGGGGTCAAGCCGATGAAATGCTTGATTTCCCGGATGAAATGCGACTGGTCGTAGAAGCGGCCATCCTCGCACAATTCCTGCCAGCTATGCTGGTCGAGCGCGATACGCGCACTGCATCGCAGCGCCCGGTATTTGCGCGCCAGCAGCTTGGGCGGGCAACCATAATAGCGGTTGGTCATCCGGGCGAGCTGGCGCGGAGACAATCCGGTTTGCTCCACCAGCGCTTCGATCCGGGGCGATCCTTCCCCCATCAGCCAGTTGTCCACGGCTTCCAGCAGCCGCCAGCTTGTTTCCGGCAAAGGCCGGACCCATTGCGCCAGCACCGACCAGCAGCAGGCGGCGATCGCTTCGGGATCGTGCATGCCCTTAAGCCGGGTCAGCAGCGCGGCCATGGCGCCGTTCTTCTCCGCGCTCATGTCACGCAGCCGGTCCGCGAGCAGGCTGGCATCGCCTCCGCCCAGGCTGACCCAGCCTGCGGGCAGGAGTGAGATGCCGACGACGCAGGCGGGGCCGTTCAGCTCGAACCGCGTCGCTCCCAAAGTGGGGCCGAGCAGGCAGATTTCCGGAGTCGCGGCCACCGTCCCGTCATGGAAATGATAATCGCCCGCCCCCGCGACCATGAAGCGCAATTGCGGAACATCCGCACGCGTCACGTCAAGATAGCGGTCGGCGCTTTCGGTAAAGATGTAGACGGAGCCGAAATAGGCATGCAGCGGGTCAGGCGGAGCGAAATAGCGGAGTTTGACCGGCCCCTGCGCCGCTTCCACAGTATAGGAAAGCGACGGATCGCCACCCTTTTCCACTCTCTGTGGCATCCCCCCGGATGCGCTGTCGCGATGCGGCCCCATAATCACCCCACAGCTGCACTATGAAGCTTCTTTGCTGCTGCGCAAGAGAGATACTGAGGCAACGAAGGTTTTTTCCGAACCGATTCGAAAAAAATGACCCGGCGCTTTTACACGCCGGGCCAGTAAAAGGTCTCGTTAGCCATATGGCCAAGAGCCTTCGGGTCGCAGCACGGTCATAAATCCGAATCGGATCGGCTTGATTGGATGAATCGGACATTAAGGGCGCGAAAATGCCACCAATATGAATGATTTGGCGGCTAATTTACCCTTCTCAGCCAACTGTTGCGCCATTGTCACAGCGACTCGACGGGGAAGATCGGCGATGGCATAGCGCGCCCATGTCCTACCGCCTCGTTCGCCCGCTCTTTTTCGCGCTTGATGCAGAGCGCGCGCATCATCTGTCTGTCGCGCTGCTGCGCATGATGCCGTTCGCCCCTCCCCCAGCGCCCGACGCTGCCCTGACCCAGACCGTGGCAGGCATCAGCTTCCCCAACCCGGTCGGGCTGGCGGCCGGCTATGACAAGGAAGGGCTGGTCGCGCACAAGATGCATGCGCTGGGCTTCGGCTTTGCGGAACTCGGGACGCTGACCCCCATGCCGCAGCCGGGCAATCCCCAGCCGCGCCTGTTCCGGTTGGTGGAAGATCGCGCCGTCATCAACCGCATGGGCTTCAACAATGGCGGCCTCGCTGCTGCGGCCGAGCGGGTGGCAAAGCGCCGCCGCCCGGCCGGTCAGGGTGCAGCGCCTGTGATCGGCATCAATATCGGCGCGAACAAGGACGCGGCCGATCGCATCGCGGACTATGTGACCGGCGTCACCTGCATGGCGCCGCTCGCCGACTATCTCACGGTCAACATTTCGTCGCCCAACACGCCGGGCCTGCGCGCGTTGCAGGACAGGGCGGCGCTGGACCAGCTGCTGGCGGCGGTAATGGCAGCGCGCGGCGCGGACAGCACCCCCATTTTCCTGAAGGTCGCCCCCGACCTAGAGCCAGCCGATGTCGAGGATATCGCCGCCGCCTGCCTTGACCATCAAGTCGATGCGCTGATCGTGTCCAACACCACCATTTCGCGCCCGCCGCTCCGCTCCGCCCATGCGGGGGAAAGCGGCGGATTGTCGGGCGCGCCTCTCACCAACCTGTCGCTTCAGCGGATCAGGGATTTTCGGCGGATATTGGGCAATCGCCTGCCCCTGATCGGCGTTGGCGGCATCGGCAATGCGGAACAGGCCTATGCCCGGCTTCGCGCGGGGGCGAGCCTGATCCAGCTGTACAGCGCGCTCGTCTATGAAGGGCCCTATCTCGCCAAACGCATCAATGCGGGACTGAAAAAGCTGATGGCGCGGGACGGCTTCACGCATATCAGCGATGTCGTCGGCATCGACAGCTGATCTTGACCTTTGATCTCAGGGGCTTGCGGCGGACCGGCTGGACGATAGTGTGCGGGGGATGACGCCTCGCCTCGCTGGCCTGCTGGCCCCCTTTGCCTTTGCTTTCCTCTACACTGCGCCGGCCGTGGCGCGCGAACCCGCTTCGCTCAATGCGACGGTTTCGGCTGCCGATCCACGCGCTGCGGCGGCGGGGCAGGAAATCCTTCGACAGGGCGGCAGCGCGACGGATGCCGCGATCGCCATGATGCTCGCGCTCAACGTCGTCGAACCGCACAATAGCGGCGTCGGCGGCGGCGGCTTCCTGGTGCATCATGATGGCGAGACGGGAGTGCTCGAATCGATCGACGGGCGCGAAACCGCGCCTGCGGCGGCGCGGCCGGATCGCTTCATCGGGGCGGATGGCCAGCCGCTCGATTTCCGCTCCGCCTGGCCCGGCGGCTATTCGGTGGGCGTGCCGGGGAATGTGCGGCTCGCCTGGGAAGCGCATCGCAAATGGGGCAAGCTCTCCTGGGCAAGCCTGTTTGCGCCCGCAATCCGCCTTGCCGAAGAAGGGTTCGAAGTGCGCCAGCGTCTCGACACCGCGATGAAGGCCGTGGCGCCGATCTGGGTCGATTTCCCGGAAATACAGAAATTCTTCTGGGTGGATGGCGCCCCTGCCCCGATCGGCACGACGCTCAGGAACCCGCCACTTGCCGCCCTCTTCCGGCGCATCGCGACAGAAGGGCCTGACGCCTTCTACAAGGGGGAAACCGCGCGGGCGATCGCCGCCACTGTCACCAGCGCCCCCAAAAATCCCGTGCCGATGACGGAGGCCGACATTGGCGCCTATCAGGTGAAGGCGCGCAAGCCCGTCTGCGGCCCTTATCGCGGCTACAGCATTTGCGGCATGGGGCCGGCCTCTGCGGGCGGCATCACCGTGCTGCAGATATTGGGCATGGTCGAACGCTTTCCGCTCAAGCAATGGGGTAAGGATGATCCGCGTTCCTGGCATGTCATCGGTGAAGCCATGCGCCTGGCTTATGCCGATCGGGACAAGTGGCTCGGCGATCCGGAATATGTGTCCGTGCCGATCGCCGGGCTGATCGATCCCGATTATCTCAGGAAGCGGTCGGCGCTCATTGCGCTTGGCCGGTCGCTCAACGACTATCGCCCCGGCACGCCGCCCGGCGCTGAAGCCCGCACCGCCGCCGCGCCGCAGCCGGAAAGCGGCACCAGCCATTTCGTCGCCATCGACCGCGACGGCGACATCGCCGCCTGGACGTCCACCATCGAAAGCTTCTTTGGCAGCCAGTTGATTGCCAACGGCGTCATCCTCAACAATGAACTGACCGACTTTAGCTTCACACCCGAGAAAAATGGCGCGCCGGTCGCCAACCGGGTGGAACCGGGCAAACGGCCCCTGTCCTCCATGTCCCCCACCATCGTTTATGACGGCAAGGGAACGCCTGTCTTCACGATCGGCGCGGCTGGCGGGCGGACGATCATCATGCAGGTGACAAAGGCGATCATCGCGCATTTCGACTGGGGCCTGTCAGCACAGGACTCGATCGCGCTAGGGCTGGAGTTCTTCGACGCCAAAGGCCTTGTGCTGGAGAAGGGGACGGCGCTGGAGGCAATGAAGGCGCCGCTGGAGGCCTGGGGCCACACGGTCACTATCGCACCGCTTGGCCTCAAGGCGAATGCGGCGGAACGCGGAACTGACGGGCGGTGGCAGGGCGCGGCTGACCCCAGGAGCCCCGGCGTGTCGCTCCAGGAATAGCCTTGTCTCCCGCTCAGTGAACAGCCCGCCCCCCACTCGTCATCCCAGCGACCCGAAGGGCGGCGTTAGCCAACGCTGGGATCTCGTGCGGTTACACGCAACGGCCTGAGATCCCAGCTTGCGCTGGGATGACGGGTTGTGGGACGGAAACATCACCCCTTCAAATCCAGCCCGGCGACGTTGAACTCAAACGGAAAGCTCTTGTCCTTGGGGCCGACCACCAGATTGACCTTCAGCAGCTTGGTCCCCTTGATCGCCTGATCCGCCTTGGCTGCGGGCAGCACCTCTATGCCGTCCTTATTCTCCGTCATCCGCCCGCGCCATTCGTGGCTCTTGCCGTCGTCGGTCACGGCGGTCACGCGGCAGTCGGACAGGTCGCAGCTGAAGGGCGCGCCCACCAGCTTCACCGTCACCTGCGCGCCGCCTTCCGCCATCGGCTGGACCAGCAGCACCGAGAAAGTGTCTTGCGCCGTCATGGTCTGCACGCTGTTGGCGCTGCCGATATAAGCGACCTTGGGCTTGCCCGCCTGCCCGCCTTCATATTTCCATTGCTGACCGATCTGCTCGCGCTGCGTCGGCCCTTCTTTCTCACCGCCAGAGCAGCCCGCCAGCATGCCGATAGCCGCCAGCATCCACAGGCTTCGCATCGCGCATCTCCTCATCATCCGTTTCGATCACGGAAGGAGAACGCCGGGACGTCAGCAGGTTTCCTTATGTCAGCTGTAGCGTTCCGCCGTCTGCCGGATCAGCGCGATCATGTTGGGGATGCCCTGTGTCCGGTTGGAGCTGAGCTGATTCTTGAGGTCGAAGGGCGCCAGATCGCCTTCGATCTCGGCCGCCGCTATTTCCGCTGGCAGCTGGTCCTGCACCGTCAGCAGGACAAGCGCGATGATCCCCTTCGTGATCGCGGCATTGCTGTCGGCGAGGAAATGGAGGCGGCCATCATCGCGCACGGTGGGATAGACCCACACCGCCGCCGAACAGCCCCGCACCAGCGTCGCATCGGTCTTGAGCGCATCGGGCATCGGTTCCAGCGCGCGGCCAAGGTCGATCAGCAGCCGATAGCGGTCATCGGCATCAAGAAATTCATATTCTTCCTGAAGATCGGCAAGGGCGGGCGCTTTGGTCATAGCCCGCATATAGGCAGAAAAGCGGCCCGCGAAAGCCGCTTTTCCTCACGTCATGGATCAACGCCCGCCGCGATCGCCTCCAGCTTGCGGATGCGCTCCTTGAGGTCAGCCATCTCGATCCGCGTGCTTCCCATGGCCGTAACGCCTTCCACGGGACGGCCAAGCTCCGCGCGCTTGAGCGCCAGCCACCCGTCCCATCCGCGCAGCGCCGCCCCCGCGACGATCAGCAGCCCAAGCAGGCTTCCCATTACCATGGTCAGCGTGAAAGCCATGTCCTGCATATGACCCTCCGACGCTCCGTTCAGCGCAGGCTTTCGATCTCGTCCGCAAGCCTTTTGTTGCGGCTGGTGTAGAAAGTCTCGATGTCGGCCAGCCGCCGGTCGATGTCGCGGAACTTCGACCGCACATCGCGCGCCGACCGCGCCGGATTGGTGCGCACGCCCTGCCAGAATTTCTCATCGTCCCGATCGGCATAAAGGCCAAGCGGCTTGTTCTCGCCAAAATAGGCGACGGCGAAATAGGCGATCAGCGACCAGGGGAAGGCCCCCATCAGCGTCACCAATACCGCGCCGACGCGCACCCACGTCACGTCGATGCCGGTATAATCGGCGATGCCCGCGCACACGCCCATCCATTTGCCATTCTGCTTGTCGAGGTAGAATTTGGTGCGGCGCGCAGCCATGTCAGTTCCTCCTGTCGAGGTTCGGGCGATCGAAATCATAGCTATCGTCGGGCGCGGGGCGCGCCGGACGGAAATCGGGATTGTCGGCGGCGACGATCCGCTCGACCGTCTGCAACCGGTCCTCCAGCCGCCGGGCGAGCAGGTGCAGCTCATCGAGCAGCCGCTCATCCTCGTCGGTGATCTTGGGCGCCTGCTTCCACTTGGTCGTATAGTGCAGGATCAGCCAGGGCATGCCGATAAACAGCATGCCGCAGATCATGATCGGCAGAAACACATCCTCCATGCGTCACACTCCCTGTTCGTCTGGCGGGTTCAGGCGGGCCGGTTCATGCTGGCCTTGAGCGCCGCGAGTTCGGCGTCGACCTTGTCGGCGGATTGCAATTCGGCAATCTCCTCCTCCAGCGTCTTGGGCTGCTGGCCAAGGTTGAAGGCATCCGCCCGCCCTTCTGCCAGGTCCGCCCGCCGTTCGAGCATGTCGAAACGGGCAAAGGCCTCGTTCACCTTTTCACCGGCATAGGCTTCGCGCATCCGCAACCGGTTCTGCGCGCTTTCCATGCGGCTGACCAGGCTGTTCTGCCGGTTGCGCGCCTCGCTCAGCTTGGCCTGAAGCTTGGCGATATCCTCTTCGGACGCTTTAAGCGCCTCATCCAGCAGCTCGATTTCCGCCTCAAGCTTTTCCGCCATGTCCGCCGCCTTCTGCTTTTCGACCAGCGCGGCCTTGGCCAGGTCCTCGCGATCCTTGCTCAAGGCCAGTTGCGCCTTTTCGGTCCAGCTGTCCTGCAGGCCCTGAAGCTTGCCGATATGACGGCTCATCTCCTTCTGATCAGCGATGGTTCGGGCGGCAGAAGCGCGCACCTCGACCAGCGTCTCCTCCATTTCCAGAATGATCATGCGGATCATCTTGGCTGGGTCCTCCGCCCGATCGAGCAGGTCGGTGACATTGGCGGCGATGATGTCGCGCGTGCGAGAAAAAATACCCATCGGAACAGCGATCCTTCGTTCAAGCGACTTTGCCCTTCCTTTGCAGGAGCCGTGCCAGATCGATCCCGCCGCCTTTTTCGGGCATTCCAGAATCATCACGGCGAAAATCATTGCCAAATTATGGTAATTTTCACCATATGTTGGTCATGGAGCGCAACACGCAATTCGTTGGCCAGTCCCTCGCCTTCCTCGATGCAGTCGAGCAAGCAGGCCGCGCTGCCGAACTCAACCGCCCCGTGCTGGTCGTCGGCGAACGCGGCACCGGCAAAGAACTGGTTGCCGAGCGGCTCCACCGCCTCTCACCCCGTTGGGGCGAGCCGCTGATCGTGATGAATTGCGCCGCGCTGCCGGAAACATTGATCGAAGCGGAGCTGTTCGGCCATGAACAGGGCGCGTTCACAGGCGCCACCCGATCACGCGCGGGCCGGTTCGAGGAGGCCGATGGCGGCACGCTGTTCCTCGATGAACTGGCGACCCTATCCATGGCGGCGCAGGAACGGCTGCTGCGCGTCATCGAATATGGCGAAGTCACCCGCATCGGCGCGTCGCGGCCGATGACGGTGGATGTCCGGATCATCGCCGCCACCAACGAAGACCTGCCCGGACTGGCGGAGGCAGGCCGCTTCCGCCCCGATCTGCTGGACCGGCTGAGCTTCGAGGTCATCACCCTCCCGCCGCTCCGCGCCCGCGACGGCGACGTGGGCGTGCTCGCCAATCATTTCGGCAGGCGCATGGCGGCTGAACTGGGATGGCCGCAATGGCCCGGCTTCTCCACGGACTGCCTGGGCGCGCTGGAAGCGCATGCATGGCCCGGCAATGTCCGCGAGTTGCGCAATGTCGTGGAGCGCGCCGTATACCGCTGGAACGAGCCAAGTCGCGCCGTCGCGCAGATCGTCTTCGATCCCTTCGCCTCACCCTGGCAGCCGCAACGGCCAGCAAAAGCGGGCAAGGAACCCCAACCCGCCCCCGTGCCCAGCCTCGCCCCCGTCAGCAATCTGCGCGCCGCCGTGGACGCACATGAAGCCGCCATCGTGCAAGCGGCGCTGGAGCGCCACCGCTACAACCAGCGCGCCACTGCCAAGGCGCTTGGCCTAAGCTATGACCAGCTGCGCCACTGCATGCGGAAGCATCGCCTGGGGGCAGACTGAAACCCCCTTGCCACCCTTCCCGCCTCAGCGCGTCGGCACAGGCTCCGCCCCGGAATAGTCGTAAAAGCCCTTGCCGGTCTTCCGCCCCAGCCAGCCCGCCTCGACATATTTGACCAGCAGCGGCGCGGGACGATATTTGGAATCGCCAGTGGTTGACCGCAGCACGTTCAGCACCTCAAGGCAGGTGTCGAGCCCGACAAAGTCCGCCAGCGTCAGCGGCCCCATGGGATGGTTGAGCCCCAGCCGCACGCCCATATCGATGTCGCGAATGTTCGCGACCCCCTCGCCCAGGGCGAAGATCGCTTCATTGATCATCGGCAACAGGATGCGGTTGACCACGAAACCGGGGGAGTCGAACGCCTGCACGACATTCTTGCCGAGGCGGGCGGCAAAGGCCTCCACGATGGCCACCGTTTCATCCGAGGTGGCAAGGCCACGGATCAGTTCGATCAGCGCCATGACCTGGACGGGGTTGAAGAAGTGGATGCCGACGAACAGCGCCGGATCGGGAACCACCTGCGCCAGCCGGGTGATGGGGATGGAGGATGTATTGCTCGCCAGGATCGTGCCGGGCGTGATCACCGCGCCGACATTGGTAAAGATCGTGCGCTTGATCTCTTCCCGCTCGGTCGCCGCCTCGATCACCAGCTGCGCACCGGCGAGGGGGGCAAGATCGCCGCTCGGGCGGATGCGGGCGAAGGCGGCTTCGGACTCTTCCGGGGTCAGCTTGCCCTTCTCCGCGGCCCGGCCGAGCTGCTTGGAAATGCCCTGAAGTCCCTTTTGCGCGCGCGCCAGATCGACGTCGCACAGGATCACGTCATAGCCAGCCTGCGCGCTGACCTGCGCTATCCCCGCGCCCATCTGACCAGCGCCGATGACGCCAACGGTCTGAATGTCGGTCATGCCAAAATGTCCTTGCATAAATCAATTTGCCGCCCACTAGCGCCATGGCAAGCAGGGGGCCAGCGCTTTTGAACATCATCACAACAGGCGCCGTGTTAATCAGGGCTTAGCGTGATCCCTTTGTGGGATGGATTGCCCCGGCTGCCCGGCAGGACGCGCACGCTTCTTTCATTTCCGCCTTTGCCTGCCGCCTGCTTGATGGTTAAAAGGCCGCGCATGTCCGTTACAGCGCCCATGCCCGAGCCGGCGGCCGGAAGGTTCATCGCCGCCGTGCATCATTTTCCCGTGCGCGTCTATTTTGAGGATACGGACCTGTCCGGCGTCGTCTACCACGCCAATTATCTTCGCTACATGGAACGCGCGCGATCCGACATGCTGCGGGTCGCGGGAATCAATCAGCGCGCCGCGCAGGAAGATGGAACCGGCGTTTATGCCGTGACCAGCCTGCACATCGATTACAAGCGCCCGGCCCGGCTCGACGATGATCTGATGGTGGAAAGCCGCGTAACCGCAATCCGCCCTGTCGCCTGCACCATTCATCAAAGAGTCAGGCGCGGCGATGAAATACTGACGGACGGCGAAGTCTCGGTCGCCTTCCTTAACGATCAGGGTCGCCCGACGCGGCAACCAAAGCCCTGGACCGACATTTTCAGCCGTTTGATGAGAGGGGAAGACATCAACTCATGAGCCTTTCGATGCCTGACGTTGGCGCAGCGGTGGGCGCTGCCACCCAAGCCGCGACCATTTCGCCGCTGGCCCTGTTCCTTCAGGCGGACATCGTCGTGAAGCTGGTGATGCTGGGGCTGTTGCTCGCCAGCATCTGGACCTGGGCGATGATCATCGGCTTCAGCTTCACGCTGCGCAAGGCGAGCCGCCAGAGCAGCGCCTTCGAAGCCGACTTCTGGAAAGCGGAGGATATCGACCGTTTCTACGAAGCACGCGGGAAGGCCGATTTTCCTGCTGCCAAGGTGATGGCGGCGGGCGTCACCGAATGGCGCCGGTCGACCGCGCAAAAGGTAATAGACCGCGACGGCACGCGCGACCGGCTGGCGACGTCCATGTCCAGCATGATCGCGGCCGAGGTCGATCGCCTGTCCGACCGGCTCAACATCCTGGCAACGATCGGCTCGGTCGCGCCCTTCGTCGGCCTGTTCGGCACCGTCTGGGGCATCATGCGCGCCTTCACCGCCATCGCAAAGGAACAGAATAGTTCGCTTGCCGTGGTCGCGCCCGGCATCGCCGAAGCGCTGTTCGCCACCGCCATCGGCCTGTTCGCGGCGATCCCGGCCGTCATCGCCTACAATCGCTTCAGCCATGGCATCAACCGCATGGAGTCCAAGCTGACCCGCTTTGCCGACGGCTTTTATTCGACGCTGAGCCGGGAGCTGGAGGCGCAGCGGTGATGGCGCCCCTCACCGCCATCCCACCCCTTTTCGTCATCCCGGCGACCCGAAGGGCGGCGTTAGCCAACGCTGGGATCTCGTGCCTCACGACCGGCCCTATCCAGCCTGAGATGCCAGCTTTCGCTGGCATGACGGGGAAAAAATAATGGCAATGTCCGGCCCCCCATCCCATCGCCGTGGCCGTGGCCGCGCGCCGATGGCGGACATCAACGTCACGCCCTTGGTGGACGTCATGCTGGTGCTGCTCATCATCTTCATGGTGACTGCCCCGCTGCTCGTCACAGGCGTGCCGGTGAACTTGCCCGAAACCCGCGCCAAGGGCCTTGATCAGGACGACAAGCCAGCTGTGGTCTCGATCGATCGCGACGGCGGCCTCTATATTGACGAGACGCAGATCAGCGATGCTGAATTGCCCGACCGTCTGGCGGAGATCGTTTCCGCCAATGCGGGCAAGGCCGAGCCGCCTCAGATATTCCTGCGCGCCGACACCGGGCTCGACTATGGCCGGGTGATGCGCGTGATGGGCGAACTCAACCGCGCCGGTCTGAACAAGGTCGCGCTGGTCAGCACCGGCGGCGACGAAGCCGCTGCCAGCGGCGGTTCTGAATAGGGCCATAGGGACTTAACGGATGGAACGCGCGGAGAAGATCGGCCTTGGCGTCGCGACGGCGGGACATGTCCTGCTGTTCGGCCTGCTGTCCGCCGGATTTCTGGCCACGCCCAATCCGCTCAAGCTGAACTCCCCGCCGATGGACGTCAGCCTGGTGGATGAAGCGGCGCTCCAATCGACCGCGCCGCAAATCTCGACCCAGCCGCCCCCGCCCAGCGTCGCGCCGGAAGAGGGACCGACCGAGGACGCGGCCCCTGCGCCCGTTCCAGAGCCCGCGCCTGTTCCCGAGCCGGAGCCTTCGCCCGCGCCGCCGCCGCCAAAGCCTGCTCCACCCAAGAAGGTGGAGAAGCCTGCTCCCGCCAAGCCCGAACCCGCTCCGGCGAAGAAGGACGTGGCCAAGGCCAAGCCAAAGCCCAAGCCCGCGCCCGAAAAGCCAGCGGCCAAGTCCACGCCAGCCAAGGCGAAGCCCGCCGCCGCCGCTAAACCCGCTCCAGCCAAGTCAGCGCAAAAGCCTGCTGCCAAGGCGAAACCTGATGCCCCGGCCCGCGCATCCGGTCAGGGCAAGGCGGAAAAGCCCAAGGGTTCGCTGCTCGGCAAGGATTTCCTGAAGGGCATCGACACCGAAGCCGACGCGCCGCGCAAGGCCGCGCCGCCGCCCGCCGCCGCGATGGGCCCCGCGCAAAAGGCCGCGCTCGACCGTTTGATCGGGGACCAGATCTACCGGCACCTGAAGCTCCCTTCCGGCGCGGATGTCGAGCAGCTGGTGGCATTCCTGGAGGTGAAGATCGACCGCAACGGCCGGGTGATCGGCAGGCCCGAAGTCATCGACGTGCAGGGCCAGACCGCCAGCAACAAGCCACAGGTCTCCATCTACAAGGAACGCGCCGTGCAGGCGGTTATGCAGGCTTCCCCTTTCCAGGGGCTGCCGGACGAATATTATGAACAATGGAAATGGCTCAAACCGTTGAGAGTCTACGCAAGGAAAGCGCGATGAGAAGCTTTGGAATACCCGCACTGCTCGCCCTTTGCGCAGCCTTTGCCAGCCCTGCGATGGCACAGCTGTCGGTCGATGTGACGGGCGAGATCGACAGCAACCTCAAGATCGTCGTGCCCGCCCTGCCGCCGCAGGCCGAAGTGTCGACGCCCGCTGGCTCATCGTCCGAACTTGGCCGCAAGATCGCCGAAGTGATCGCCACGGACCTCAAGGGATCGGGCCTGTTCGATCCATCCGGCCCGGCCGGCATTCCCGCCATCGGCTTCCCGGAAGTCACCAATCCCGCCTATGACAAATGGGGCGCTTACCAGGCGCTGGTGCAGGGCTTCGTCCGCACCACTGGCGGGGAAGCCGACATCACGGTCGGCTGCTATCTCTATGACGTCGCGTTGAAGCAGGAACTGACCCGCCAGGGCTATGTCGTGGCTCCGCGCGACTGGCGGCGGGCTGCGCATAAATGCGCCGACGCCATCTATGCCCGCCTGTCGGGCGAAAGCCCCTTCTTCGACAGCCGCATAGCCTATATCGCGGAAAGCGGCCCCAAGGGGAACCGCACCAAGCGCCTCGCCATCATGGATAGCGATGGCGCCAACCACCGCTTCATCACCAACGGCCAGTCGATCGCGCTCACCCCGCGCTTCTCGCCCGACTACAAGTCGATCGTCTATGTAAGCTATATCGGCAGCCGGGTGCGCATTTATGTCTATGACATCGGCACCGGTCGTCAGCGGCTCGTCACCGAAAGCAACAATGCGACCTTCGCGCCGCGCTGGTCGCCCGACGGCCGCAACATCCTCTTTTCGATGGCGGTCGCGGGCAATACCGACATCTACCGCGTCTCGGCGCAGGGCGGCCAACCCGTCCGCCTCACCACCGCGCCGGGCATCGACGTCGGCGGCAGCTATTCGCCCGACGGCACCCGCATCGTGTTCGAAAGCGACCGTTCGGGCAGCCAGCAAATCTATGTCATGAACGCCGATGGTTCGGGCCAGCGGCGCATCAGCCATGGCGGCGGCCGCTATGCGACGCCCGAATGGAGCCCGCGCGGCGACCTCATCGCCTTCACCAAGATCAGCGGCGACTTCAAGATCGCCGTCATGACGCCGGACGGCGGCAATGAACGCATCCTCACCAATGGCTGGCAGGATGAGCAGCCGACCTGGTCGCCCAACGGCCGCGTCCTGCAATATTTCCGCACCACCGCCGGGCGCGAAGGCACCAGCCAGGTCTGGCAAGTCGACCTGACCGGCGTCAACGAACGCCGCATCCCCACGCCGCTGAGCGGTTCAGACCCCGCCTGGGGTCCGCTGCTCCCCTGACACGGAACAACATCGTCGCGCAGACGTAACGACCCTATGCTCTTCAAGGAGACCCCTGATGAAACTCAACCGCCCCCTCCTCATCGCCGTCTCGGTCCTGGCGCTCGCCGCCTGTGGCAAGAAAGCACCCAAGGATTTGCCGCCCCCGCCGGCGACTGACAGCAGCGCACAGACCGGGACCGGCACGGGCACCGGCACGGGCGCCCCGGTCAAGGGCAGCCAGGAAGATTTCGTCGCCTCCGTCTCGTCCGACCGCATCTTCTTCGACACCGATCAATATGATGTCGACGCGCAGGACCAGCAGACGCTGCAAAGCCAGGCCGCCTGGCTCCAGCAGAACCCCAATGTCCGCGTCACGATCGAAGGCCATGCCGACGAGCGCGGCACGCGCGACTATAATATCGCGCTGGGTGACCGCCGCGCCAATGCCGCGAAAAACTATCTCGCCTCGCTCGGCATCGACCCCAGCCGCATCAACACCGTGAGCTATGGCAAGGAACGCCCCGCAGCGCTCGGTTCGGACGAATCCGCCTGGGCACAGAACCGCCGCGCGGTGACGGTCACTGTCCAATATTGAGGCCATCGGTCCCTCAACAGCTACGGGAAAGCCCGCCGGTCACAGCATCGGCGGGCTTTTTCATGCCCCCTCAGCTCCAGCCGCCACCCAGCGCCAGAAACACCGCCACCTGATCCTGCACCAGCTGCACCCGCGCCGCAGCAGCCGCCGCTTCCGCGCTCGCCAGGCTCCGCTGCGCGTCGAGCAGCGACAGGAAGTCCCCGCGCCCGAAGCGGAACAGCTTGCCCGCCTGCCCCGCCGACACCGCCGCGCTCGTCCGTGCCCGTTCCAGCGCCGCCGCCCGCTGCGCATCCCGCCGATAGGTTTCCATCGCCGTTTCCGCCTGCCGCAGCGCCTCCAGAACAACCGCGTCGAAGGAGGCGATGCTGCCCTGCACCCGCGCATCGGCCTGCGCGATCCTGGCCCGCACCACTGGACGGTTGGGGAAGCTCCAGCTGAGGATCGGCCCCAGGCTGATCCCCAGCGCGGTGCCGGACCCCAAAGTTTCCAGCGGCCCCGACAGGCCGACCGACCCACCAATCCGCACCTGCGGATAAAGGTCGGCCATCGCGACCCCCAACCGAGCCGTGTCGCCCGCGATCGTCCGCTCCGCCTGCCTGATGTCGGGCCGCCGCCGGATCAGCCCCGCACCATCGCCCACCGGCAAAGCGCCGCCCAGCGCAGGCAGGACAGCGCAGCCTTCCACCTCACGCGGGTAGTGGGCAGGCGCGCGCCCCAGCAATGCTGCCAGCAGATAAAGCCCCACCTGCCGCTGCGCTTCGAAAGCGGGCAGGTTCGCCGCGCTTGCTTCCACCGCCGCCTGCGCGCGGCTGACGTCGAACGCCGTTCCTCGTCCACCCCGGAACAGCCGCCCCGTCGCGTCCAGCGTCTGCCGCTGCAGGCCGACCACCCGCCGGTTGACGGCCAGCGAATAATTGGCCGCGCACACCTGCGCATAGGCCCGCGCCGTCGCCGCAGCGACGCTCACCCGCAAATAGTCGCGCGCCGCCACCACCGCCTCCAGGTCAGCCGTGCTCGCTTCGATCGCCCGCCTGATCCGCCCGTTGAGGTCGAGCGGATAGGACGCGCTCAGCCCCAGGTCATAGCCCACGACGCCCGGCAGGCTTTCGGCCGTTCCCGAAGGCCGCGCCAGCGTCGCGCCGCCGCTCAACGCCGTGCTGACCGACCGCCCGGCTTCCGCCTCGCGCAACACGGCATGGGCTGCATTCACATTCGCTTCGGCCCGGTGAAGGTCGGCATTGGCGATCAGCGCCTGCTCGACCAGACCATCCAGCTGCGGATCATTGTAAAGCCGCCACCAGTGATCGGGCAGATCGGCATTGCTGAACACGGTCCCTTGCGCGGACTGGAAGCTCCCTTGCGCCGCTGGAGCCGTGGCGACGGCATGTTCGGGCGGGCGATAATCGGGGCCAGCGGTCGAACAAGCGGTGAGCGCCAAAGCCGCCCCGAGTGGCCAGACACCCCCTCTCCCCCGTTCGCCCTGAGCTTGTCGACGGGTCTTCCTTCCCGTCAGATAAAAGAAGCGCTTCGACATTCGCACGAGATGAGCGGCTCGTTCAAAAAGCCCGAACGCAGGTGAGTATGAATTACTGATATCGCCCTCACGCATGGCGGCAGCTCCCCGCCCGATCCTTCTCCACGGGTTCCACCGTCACCGTCGCCGTACGCCCAGCGATCAGGCGCACGCTGGCCGGCACCTTGTTGAGCTTCACCCGTACCGGAATGCGCTGTGCCAACCGCACCCAGGAAAAGGTCGGCTGCACCGTCGGCAGCAAATTGCCCGAATCACTGCGCGTCGTGTCGTTGATGCCATAGGCGATGCTCTCCACCCGCCCATGCAGGTCCGCCGCTTCCCCCATCAGCCGCACTGTCACCGGCGCGCCGACGCACACCAGCGGCAGCTTGGTCTCCTCGAAATAGCCCTCCACCCGCAAACTGTCGCGATCCACCAGCGCCATGGCCTGCTTGCCCGCCGCCACATAGTCGCCGACATGCAGGTCGAGGTTGGTCACAACGCCGTTTACCGATGCCGTCACCTGAGTGCGTTTCAGATTGAGCGCGGCGGCATCGCGGCTGCTCATTGCCTGCGCAAGCGCCGCGTCAGCCGTGGCAACCCGCGCGACATTCTGCTCATGCGCCTCCGCCGCCACCAGATCGCCCAGCGCCAGATCGCGCTTCGCCTCCCGCCGCGCCTGGCCCAGTGTCGCCCTTGCGCTCGCTACCTGCGCGTCGGCCTGTTGCAGCGCGAGTGCATAGCGGGGCCGGTCGATGACGAACAGCAGATCGCCCGCCTTCACTTCCTGATTGTCCCGCACCGCGACGGACGTGACCAGCCCGCCAATGTCCGGCGTCACCCGCACCACATCGGCGCGCACGCGCCCGTCGCGCGTCCACGGGCTTCGCTCATAATGGTTCCACATGGCGATGGCGGCGATGACAGCCAGTGCGACGAGGATGATGGTGGCGGCGCTGCGCGCCAGCCCGCTGGAAAGACGGTTCATGGACGAATCCCAAGGAAGGGGAGAAGGAGGCTGAGGCCGCCCAGCACCAGGACGAAGATGCTGAGGTCGACGATCGCCCGATAGGCAAGGAAACGGTAGAGCCCGAAGGCGCCTATCAGCCGCGTGACACCCCAGCTGATGACCAGCGCCATCACGCCCAGCAGCAGCAGGGTCGGCATGAACACCCCACCCAGGGCGATCTCGCCGGTCATGCCGCCATCCTCCGATAGGGTGGCCCTGCTGGAAACAGGTTCCGCCTCAGGCTGACGAGCGCCAGCACGCCTTGCCTGCGCACCGCCGCGCTCTCATTGTCCGACAGCGCGTCCACGGCATGGTCAATCCCGGTCAGCAGCGCCGGTTCCGCAGGCTGTGGCGCGTCCGGGTCCAGCCCGCGATAATGGCGGGCGACGCCCGACAGCACCTCCGCCAGCGGCTGCCCCTCTTGCGCCGGCAATGTCAGCCGCAACTGCCGCAATTCGCCGATGGCGACGCCGGTGCGCAGATCGCGCAGCGCATGGAACAGCAGGTCGCCTCCGTCCCGCCGCGCGGTCGCCAGCCGTGGCGCCAGCAGAGCGATGCGGTCGAGCATCCGGTTTATCCAGCCGCGCACATCGGGCGTGGTCATCATCGTGCTGCGCGTGGCCAGGTCGGCCCATGTGGCGCGGATCGTTCGCCGGATGGCATTTTCGACCCCCGCCGACTGCAACAGCCCGGCCATGATGATCGCGAACCAGACCCCTACCAGCTGCGCGATCGTGCCATTCAGGAACGCCGCGAACTCGCCGACATAGCGATCGGCGATCAGCGCGGGACTCCCGAGCCCGAGCAGCACCGGCAGGGCGATACCGGAAAAGCGCGGCGATCCCAGCATTGCGCCCAGCGCCAGCAGCATCGGCGCGAAGGCGGCGGCCAGCATCGGAAAGCCGTCCAGCCGGGGCAGGATCGCATAGCCATAGACCGCCGCCAGTGCAGAGGCGATCAGGGTGCCCATCATGAAACCCTTGATCGGCGCAGCGGGATTGTCCGACCCGGCGAACAGCGCCAGGAAAACGCCCGCCAGCATGACCGCCGTGCTGCCGTCGGTCCAGCCGCTGCCGATCCACAGCGCGCAGCCGGTGATGATGGTGACGAAGGCACCGAACGCGCCTCGCGCGGCACCGGCAACGTCCCTGTGCAGCTCACGACTGCGCCTTCCCTCCAGCAGTTCGGCCACGCGGGGCGTCACCGGTTCCCGGCTGTGGATGGCCATCTGTTCATACAGGTCCCGGCAGTCGCGATGCGCGGCGATCAGCGTGGCGAGCCGCGCGAACAGGCTCATCCGCATCATCTCGCCCCAATCCATGTCGCGCCGGGCCGCCGGTTCCATCGCGGCGCAACGGTCGATCAGCGCCTGCGCCGCCGCGCTGCGCTCCGCCCGGTCCTCCCCCGGCGCGGCGAGCCAATCCCGCACATCGGCGATCAGCGCCTGCGTTTCGGGCGGCACCACGCCGCCGCTCGCGCTTTTCAGTGCCGCCAGCCTGTCCTCGACCGCCGCGCCAAGGGGCAGCAATTGGGCCAGTTCATCCTGCAGGGCGCGCACTGTCCGCACGCGCGGCGCAAGGCGGGACGTGTCGAACGGCAAGTGGATCGACAGCTGGTGCAGTTCGCTGATGTCCTGCGCCAGCCTGCGCCGCTCATCCTCCAGCCCCTCGACGGGATGGATGGCGATGGCGTCATGTGACCATCGCTCGGCATCGGCCAGCATCGCCTTCACCCGCGCGAGCAGCACGTTGCTGACCGATCCGGGAAATATGACGCTATGCACCAGGCTCGCGCTGGCGATGCCGATCATGATCTCCTGCACGCGCAGGCTCGCCACGGTGAAGATCGTGTCCGGCGCATCGACGCTGGGAAAGACGATGAGGCAGGCGGTATAGCCCGCCAGAACGAACATATAGGCGCGTGGGGTGCGGTCGAGCAGCGACACGAACACGCAGAGCGCCAGCCACGACGCCATCGCCAGCGACAACAGTTCCGGCGCGTTGACGAGCGGCGGCACGATCGCGACGGCGAACGCGCCGCCGGCCATGGTGCCGATCACCCGGAACAATCCCTTCGACACCACGGCGCCCGCCATGGGCTGGGCCACGATATAGGATGTCAGGAACGCCCAATAGGGCCGCTCCAGCCCGATGCTGAGCGCAACGAACAGCGCCAGCATGCTGGCCGCGAAACATTTCAGGGAAAAAAGCGCCGCGGGCCAGCCGAAGCGTGCGCTCATGCCTGTTGGCGGCGCTCGGCGATGCGGCGGCCGAGCAGCTCCATGAGGTTTACGGTGATCTCGATCGCGGCGTCCGGCACGCCGTCGAGCAGTTCGCGGCGCAGATTGTCGAGCCGTTCTTCGATCCGGCCCGCCAGTTCCTTGCCGGTAGGAGTGAGGGCAATGCGGTTCGATCGCTTGTCGTCGGGGTTGGGAACCCGCTCCACCAAAGCCATCGCCTCCAACTGATCCAGCGTACGCACCAGCGATGGTTGAGTGATCCCCAGCTGTTCAGCCAGGTCGGCCTGCCGCGCCTCCGGCTCCATCCTGGACAGATGCACCAGGCACCAGCCCGCGCTGTTGGATACGCGAAACTCCGCCAGCGCCTCATCCGCCAACATGCGCCAGTTACGCGCCACCTGCGGCATCTTGTGCGCCAGCGCCCGCTTCATTTCCGATCTCGACATGGCGCTTAGATAGCTAACTAACACCCCTGTTCAAGTCTGCACCCCGTTAATCCGCCACTTCATTAATGCATTTAAATTCCGGGAGCTTCAAAACTCCCGGAATCCGTGGCTCAAACCCGCCGCGTCCCGGAAAAACCAGCCGCCCCGAACGCACCCAACTGCATCGTCCCGTTGATGCTGTCTCCGCTGACTTCCGCCTCACAATCCATCGTGATCGGCATCGGCATGGTCATGTTCATCTTCCAGCTGAGCTTGTTCCCCTGAACCTTGCCCTCGGCAACATCCAGCGATCCCATCATGCCCGCGAAGGTCCCGTGAAAGCTGTCGCCCGAGCTGATGACGGTCAGCACGCCCTTCTGCTCACCCAGCGGCGTTTTCGCCACGCAATCATAAGCTCCATCGACACCTGCCATCTTCATTCTCCTTATCAACCCTCAATCCGCGAGCGTGCCCGTCTCGACCGGCAGCCCGACAGCGTCAAGCTGCGGCCGCACCAGTTTCGCGTCACCAACCACCACCCAGATCAGCCGATCAGGATCGATCGCCTCACGCGCCGCCTTGTCCAGGTCAACGGGCGTCATCGCCCGATAGATCCCCGGCAGCTTTTCATAAAAATCATCAGGCCGCCCCAGCAGCCAATTGCGCATCATCGCCCCCAGCAGGTCGGATGAGGTTTCAAAGCTGCCCGGCAGAGACAGTATCTGGCTGTTGATCGTCTGGTTCCGTTCGGCGGCCGTCGTGCCCTTGCTCGTCAGAAATTCGGCGATGTCCTTGCGCGCGGCAATGATCGAATCGCCAGTCTTGTCGGTTTGCACCGGCGCATAGACGAGCAGCGGGATCGTTTCCTTGACCCCCGGCATGCTGGTGCCGGCGGAATAGGCCCACCCCTTGGTTTCGCGCAGATCCATGATCAGACGGGATGTCGAACTGCCGCCAAGCACCTCATTGGCGGTCAGCAGGGTCAGCGGATTGTCGGTCCCGCGCTTGCCCGTGAGCAGTCCGGCCAGGATCAGAGACTGGGGGCTTTGCGGCTTGTCGACCAAGATGATCCGTGCTGGCCGCATCATCCTGTCCATGCGAAACAGCTTGCTGCCTCTCTCTCCCTGCGGAGATTTCCAGTCGCCGAAGCGCTTCTCCAGCAGCGGCAGGATCTCGGCCAATGTCGTGTCGCCTGTTACGAAAATGGTCGCATTGTCGGGCCGTAGCCATTTGCCGTGGAAGGCGGCCAAGTCCGCCCGCGTCACCGCCTTGACGCCGCTTTCCGTCCCCGATCCCGTGAACGGGATGCCATAGGGGTGCGCCTGCCCATAGAGGAGCGGCGGCAGCAGGCGCTGCGCGATCGGCATGGGCTCGGTCTTTTCAGCAGCGATCCGCGTCAGCACTTGACCGCGCAGACGCTCCACCTCTTTCGGATCGAAAGCGGGATTGCGGATCACGTCCGCCAGCAGTTCGAGCGACGCGTCCAGATTTGGCTTCAACGCATAGAGGCCGACATTGGTCGTATCCATGCCGTTGCCCGCGCTTATCGATGCGCCCAGCCTCTCCTGCTCCTCGGCGATCTGGATCGAGTTACGGCTCCTGGTCCCCTCGTCGAGCAAGGCAGTCACCAATCCGGCCGTGCCTAGCTTTGCCTTGTCATCGGCGGCATTACCCGCGTCGAACGCAACCGATACTCGGACCACCGGCACGGTCGCCCGGCGCGCGAACAGGATGGGAATCCCATTCTTCAAGGTGGCATGCTCCACCTCTGGAAACTCCAGGTCCTTGACTGGCTCAATGGCAGGTTCAGGGACCTTGGTTGGCGGCGGCGTGCCAGCGGAGGGGGCGGGCTTCTTCGGGTCCCGGAAGAAGGCAGGGCGATGGGTCGCGTTGCCCGCAAGCGCATTATCTTCAGCCGAGCGCTCACCCGGCGCGACGGTCAGGCGGAACACTGGCCGCCCCAGCCATTTCCGGGCAGCCGCACCGACGGACTGTGGTGTTGCCGCAGCATAGAGCACAAGGTCCTTCTTATATTTCCCCGGATCGCCGGAATAAACGGCGCCTTCCGCCAGGGTCACAGCCTTGCCGCTGAACCCGCCGACTTTCTCAAGACCGCCGATCGTGCCGGAAAGCTGACGGGTGGCCGCGCGTTGCACCTCATCGGCGGTCGGCCCCTTGGCAAGATAGTCAGCCAGCAACTGGTCGAGCCGCCTTCCCACGGCCGCAGCATCCTGCCCCGGTTTCACATCGACAGTAATTTCGGCGATGCTCAGCTTTTCAAAAGGCTGGATGCTTGCGCTCACGCCTACGGCGACTTTTTCGCCGCGGACCAGGATATTGTCGAGCCGCGATGATTTGAGCCCGCCAAACACCGCCATCGCGAGATCCAGCTGTGGCAGGTCGGCGGAATTGACGCCGGGCACGATCCAGTTGCGATAGAGCCGGGTCGCCGCGACATTGTCGTGCATCAGCTTTTCAGCGTCTCGCGGCAAGGTTGGGACGGTCGCATCCACATCCTTTGGAACCGGGCCGGATGGAATGGCTCCAAACCATTTTTCCACCTTTGCCTTCGCCGTCGCCACATCGATGTCGCCAGCAAGCACAAGAACGGCGTTGTTGGGCCCATAATGGGTCTTGAACCAGTTCTGCACGTCCGCCAGGCTGGCCGCGTTCAGGTCAGCCATCGAACCGATGGTCGAGTGACGATAGGGATGGCCTACCGGCAACATGGCGGCAAGCTGCGCATATTCGACAAGGCCGTAGGGCTGGTTTTCGCCCATGCGCTTTTCATTCTGAACGACGCCGCGCTGCGTATCCAACTTCGCCTGCGTTACCGCGCCGAGCAGATGGCCCATGCGGTCGGCTTCAAGAAACAGCGCGCGGTCGAGCGCACCGGTCGGGACCGTTTCGAAATAATTGGTGCGGTCGAACCAGGTCGTCCCGTTCCAATCGGTCGCGCCGATATCCTCCAGGCGCCCGAAGAAAGGGCCGTCCGCATTTTCCGAGCCGTAGAACATCAGATGTTCGAACAAATGGGCAAAGCCGGTCTTGCCTGCCGGTTCAAAGCGCGAACCCACATGATACCAGACCGACACTGCGACGACGGGCGCTTTCCGGTCGGTATGAACGATCACGCGAAGGCCATTCTTTAGCGTGAACTGCTCATAGGGAATATTCACGGCTGCGACCAAGCTGGAAAGCGCCGCGGGTGCCGCTGCATTCGTTTTCGCCGGAGCAGCCGACATGGCCGGAACCGGAACTGCCATGGCCGTAACAGCCAAGGAGCAAAGGCCGAGCGTCAACGGACGGGGGAAGAATCTCATGAAGCGCCCTCATCAAGGTCGGGGTCATAGCCGCAGAACCGGCCAGTGATTGCAGCAACATAGCGGCGAAGGTCGACGGCGCAACAGGCATCGCCTACCTGCGGATGGCGGCCCGCATTGGAGCAAACGGGTTCGTGGTGGATTTTTGACCGATGGCAACGATATTTGCGTAGCGCCTCTTGTGTTGCTTTTATGCAACATTACATCGTGGCAAGTTTCACGAAGGGCTTCTTATGAACCTCGATAAATTCACTGATCGCGCCAAGGGATTCCTCCAGTCGGCGCAGACCGTCGCGATCCGTATGAGCCATCAGCGGATAAGTCCCGAGCATCTGCTCAAGGCGTTGTTGGAAGACAATCAGGGCATGGCGTCCGGCCTTATCAAGGCGGCGGGCGGCGACCCGGCGGTCGCATTACGCGAAACCGATGCGGCTTTGGCCAAGGTGCCTGCCGTTTCGGGCAGCGGGGCGCAGCAGACGCCGGGGCTCGACAATGATGCCGTTCGGGTGCTGGACAGCGCGGAGCAGGTGGCGGCGAAGGCTGGCGACAGCTTTGTGACAGTCGAACGGCTGTTGCTGGCGCTGACGCTGGCAACCACGAGCATGGCGGGCAAGGCGCTGGCCGCAGCGGGCGTGAAGGCGGAGGCACTGAACGCGGCGATCAACAATCTGCGCGGTGGGCGCACCGCCGATACTGCTGGCGCGGAAGATCGTTACGACGCGCTCAAGAAATTCGCGCGTGACCTGACCGAGGCGGCGCGGGAGGGCAAGCTCGATCCCGTGATCGGCAGGGACGAGGAAATCCGGCGGACGATCCAGATCCTAGCGCGGCGGACCAAGAATAATCCTGTGCTGATCGGCGACCCTGGCGTCGGCAAGACCGCGATCGCCGAAGGCCTCGCGCTGCGCATCGCCAATGGGGACGTACCCGACACTCTGAAAGACCGTACGCTGATGGCGCTCGACATGGGGTCGCTGATCGCGGGCGCCAAATATCGCGGCGAATTTGAAGAACGCCTCAAGGGTGTCCTTGACGAGGTGAAAGCTGGCGAAGGCCAGATCGTCCTGTTCATCGATGAGATGCACACGCTTATCGGCGCGGGCAAGTCTGAGGGCGCGATGGACGCGGGCAACCTCTTGAAGCCTGCCCTCGCGCGTGGCGAGTTGCACTGCATTGGCGCGACGACGCTCGATGAATATCGCAAATATGTCGAGAAGGACCCTGCGCTCCAGCGGCGGTTCCAGCCCGTGTTCGTGGGCGAACCAACGGTGGAGGACACCATCTCCATCCTGCGCGGGCTCAAGGAGAAATACGAGCTGCACCATGGCGTGCGGATAACTGATGGCGCGATCGTGTCAGCGGCAACGCTCAGCAACCGCTACATCACCGACCGTTTCCTGCCGGACAAGGCCATCGACCTTATGGACGAGGCGGCTTCGCGGCTCCGGATGGAAGTGGAGAGCAAGCCCGAGGAGATTGAGACGCTCGACCGGCGGATCATCCAGCTCAAGATCGAGCGCGAGGCTCTGCGCAAAGAGACTGACAAGGCGTCGAAAGATCGGTTGGAGGCGCTTGAGGAAGACTTGGCCAATCTGGAGGAGCAATCCGCCACGCTGACGCAACGCTGGCAGGCGGAGAAGGACAAGATCGCAGGCGAAAGCAAGCTGAAGGAACAGCTCGAAGCCGCGCGCGTCGAGCTGGAGCAGGCGCAGCGAGCCGGCGACCTCACCAAGGCGGGCGAACTTGCCTATGGCCGCATCCCTGAACTGGAGCGCAAGATCGCCGAAGTAGAGGGCGCGACCGAAGACGCGATGCTGCGCGAGGAAGTGACGAGCGAGGATATCGCCTCCGTCGTGTCACGCTGGACCGGCATTCCCGTCGACAAGATGATGGAGGGTGAGCGCGAGAAGCTGCTGGCCATGGAGGAGGAACTTGGAAAGCGCGTGATCGGGCAGGCCGATGCGGTGAAGGCCGTGTCAACCGCAGTGCGACGTTCGCGCGCGGGCTTGCAGGACCCGAACCGGCCGCTTGGGTCGTTCCTGTTCCTAGGGCCGACCGGCGTCGGCAAGACCGAGCTTACCAAGGCGCTCGCCGGATTCCTGTTCGACGACGATAGCGCGATGGTGCGGATCGACATGAGCGAGTTCATGGAGAAACATTCGGTCGCGCGGCTGATCGGCGCGCCTCCGGGCTATGTCGGCTATGAGGAGGGCGGCGTGCTCACCGAAGCGGTGCGGCGGCGGCCCTATCAGGTCGTGCTGTTCGATGAGGTCGAGAAGGCGCATGGCGACGTGTTCAATGTGTTGCTGCAGGTGCTGGACGACGGCCGCCTAACCGATGGGCAGGGCCGGACGGTGGACTTCACCAACACGATCATCGTGCTGACGTCGAACCTAGGTAGCCAGTTCATCGCGGGCCTTGCCGATGATGAACCGGTGGAGAAGGTCGAGGATCAGGTGATGGACATCGTCCGCGCGCATTTCCGGCCTGAGTTCCTCAACCGCCTCGACGAAGTGATCCTGTTCCATCGGCTGGGTGCAACGCACATGGCGCCGATCGTCGACATCCAGGTGGCGCGGATCGGCAAGCTGTTGAAGGACCGCAAGGTGACGCTGGACCTGACGGACGGCGCGCGAGCGTGGCTGGGGCGGGTCGGTTATGATCCGGTCTATGGCGCGCGGCCATTGAAGCGGGCGGTGCAGCGGTATCTGCAAGATCCGCTGGCGGACCTGATTCTGCGGGGCGAAGTGCCGGATGGATCACGAGTGCGCGTGGATGAAGGCGATGGAGCGCTGAAACTCAGCCTCGCATGAAAAAGGGGCGCCGGAGTGGCGCCCCTTTCTTCCTGAATATCCGCTTGCCTAGAAGTTGGCGCGGACGCCCAGCCGGTAAGCGCGGCCATAAATGCCCGTTCCACCCTGAACCGGGTTGTAGTTGTTCGCGCCATAGGTGACCGGATCGATAGGCGGCAGGTCGTCAAAGACATTGAGCACGTTCAGGTAGAGCGTGAAATTGTCATTGAGCTTGTAGCTGGTGGTGAGGTCGACAGTGACGTAGTCGTCAACGTTGCACTTCACGAAGCGGGGCGAGAGCAAGCCGCAACCGCCCGATGCACCGGGCCCTTCGACGTCTTCTGCCGAAAGGTTATATCCACCGAAGAATTCGGCAGTGGCAGATAGGGTCCACCTCTTCCATTCTAGCGTGTTGGTCCAGCTGCCGTGCCATTCGGGCGTGCCGGAACCCGCCGTCAGGCTGTAATTTCCGATCGTGCCTTCATAGCTTTCGCGGCTACCGTCTGCGAAGGTCGTGTCCAGATTGATGATGTAAGTTGCTTCCACTGAGCTGGTGAAACGCACATCGCCAAAATCGAACCTGCCAGTAGCGGCGAAGTCCAGGCCTTCGGACCGGATCGTCGTGGCGTTGATCAGCGGTGCCTGAACATAGGCGACACGGGGCAGAACGCCGGGATTCTGCGGATCAGGGGAGTCCTGAATGATGTTATACCCCGCCGGGATCGCTTGGCCCGAGTAGTAGGCCGCCAAAGCCGGGCCGAATGGGGCCGGAATGATCGCGCCCTTCTTCTTGATGTTATAATAGTCGACGCTGAGGCGGATGTTGCGGGTTGGCTCGAAGATCACGCCCGCTGTCCAACTGGTCGACTTTTCTGGTTTGAGGTCAGGGCTGGCCAATTGCGTCTGACCATAGCTGCTGGAGCTGAGATAGGTCGGGCAGCTGGTAAAAGTGTCCCGGGTACAACCAAATTGAGCCAGATAGGATTCGGGGAAGGTCGATGCAGTGTTGTTGACGAAGCCCGTTGTTGGCAGCGCATTCGCTTCTGCAAAGCTCGGAATGCGGAAGCCACGCGACCAGGTGCCGCGGAGCGTGAGCGCATCGATCGGCTTGTAGCGGAACCCAATCTTCGGCGAGAAAGCATCTTGACCGCTGTTATAATTGTCATAACGACCGGAAGCATTGACTTCGAAACCTTCGAACGCAGGCACGTTCAGTTCGAAGAAGCCCGACCGCACCACGCGTTCACCCTTTGTGCCGAAGGCATTGAGAACAAAATAGCGGTTTGTCGGACCTGCAAAGTCGGGGTTGGCGCTGGGGGCGTCGATCGCTTCCAGACGGATTTGACCACCAAAGCCAAGCTGCACTGGGCCTGCGGGTAGTTCAAACAGTGTGCCGTTAAAGCTGACCTGTGCGGCGTAAAGCTCCGACTTGGACTTGGTAATGTTGTCTGGCGCCAGATAATCGAGCACTGACTGGCTGTTCGACAGCGGATTGACGAAATTATAGCTGCCGTCGGCGACAACGTTCAGCAGATTTTGGATGTAAACGTAGCCTTTCGACGTGCGGGTGAGATCGGTGACCATGCCCACGACATCCGCCGCAAAGTTCCAGTTGTCGGTCACGGGTCCGGAAATCGAGAAGGCACCGCGATAAGTGCGGCTGAGCGTCTCATTATACTCGGTCAGGTTCGGAATGCGTCCGAGAATTCGTGCCTGCAATCCCTGTGCCGCAAAGGGGTTGTTGGGGTTAAGCGTGCCGTTGGTCGCATCGCAAGTCGCTTGCGGGAGACCATTGACCAAGGGGCAGACAAAGACCGGCAGCGCCAAGGCAAAGGAGCCAGGTGCGTTGGGGGGTCCGCTGTTGTACGTGCTGAATCGGGGGAAGGCGATGCCGGCGGGCCCATTGGCCCGGATGGTCGCCGGTTCGCCGGTATAGCTGACCTTGCTCTGCAGATAGTTGGCGGTGAAGGACGCTTCAATATCGTCCGTGACCGCGACAGTCGCCTTCAACGCACCGCCGAAGCGTTCGATACGTGGCGAAATGACGCCATATTGACGAACCAAATCACCTTGGCAGACGGTGGTCGGCGCAAAGGCATTCTGCTCCGTGTCCGCAAGTTCGGCCGCAGTGAGCGTGTAAGGCGTCTCCCCGGCAATACAGCCGGCGGCAGGATTGAGGAATTGATATCGGCCAAGCGGGTCATCGAGCGCGCTGTTGGAGTTGGTGGGCGCAACGAAGAAGGTCGTGGCAAACGAACGGCGGTCGCTCGACGAGGTCGCGTCTGCCCAGCCCACATAACCAGTGCTGGACGGGTTGATCGAACCGCCATTCGGGCCAACCTGCGGTCCGCAGACGCCGTCGCGGCAGATACCGGACAGATCCTGTGAATTATACGGATATGGTCGGTCACGATTATAAAGAGCGTTCTGGCGATACCAGAAGCCACTGGCGCAGATGTTGTAGCCATCACGGCCGAGGTCGCCGGTGCCCGCCGTCAGGCTGATGCGATAGTTTTCACCATCGCCGCGCTCGGTGAGGCCGCCTTCGATTCGGCCGCCGATGCCCTTGAACTGCTTTTTCGTAATGACGTTGATCACGCCCGCAATGGCGTCCGCGCCGTAGGTCGATGATGCGCCATCGCGCAGCACTTCGACACGGTCGACGATGTCGTCTGGAATAGTGTTGAGATCGACGAAGTTTCGCGTCGCGTCATCCGCGAGCGGATAATAAGCGGCGCGTTGACCATCGAACAGCACAAGCGTGGAACTGGTGGTCAGGCCGCGCAACGACACGGCAGATGCGCCGGCGGCGAAAGCGCCGTTGGCCGAAAAACTGTTCGTGAGCGCCGCGCCGTTGTTGGACGAAATGCGCTGAAGCGCTTCCTGGGTCGTCTGAATGCCGCGCTGTTCGAGCGACTCAGAGGTGAGAACGGAAACAGGCGAGGGCGTGTTGTTGACGTCCTGCCGCAAAATGGAACCAGTGACGACGATCGTAGCCTCCGGTTCTTCAGCCACCGTACCGGCCGGAGTATCCTGCGCAAAGGCAGGGGCGGCGAGCGCCGCAAAGCCCGCGCCCGCGCATGCGAGCGCCTGCAGCGCCGCGCTATTGCGCAGCCACGCATTGTTCGAGAGTTTCTTCACAATCCAGTCCCTTGCTCTGGAGCGACGCAAGCGAACCTGCGTCCTTTGTTTGACGCATGAAGAGGGGCATTGGAGCCCGACAGCAAACCCCTCTTCATCCGTGCTGTGCGACAGTCTGCGCAGTCGTTTTATGCGTGTAAAGCAATGCTACAGACACACAGGCACTTTGCTGTTGCACTGTCGTAAATTTGCCACATCTTAGCAAAAGGCTACTTTGCAGCTGTTCAACAACATTGTTGGCCAAGGGAGCAGTTCGGTAGAACTTTGATGCTCCACGGGTGCGGCTAGTGGCGCTAAGTTGCGCGATTGCATCGCCCATTCCTGCTAAGGCATAGGGCCTGCGAGAAGAAGCGGGTCGATCCGCGCCTCGTTCCACCGCATACCCCAATGAAGGTGGGGGCCCGTCGCGCGGCCGGTTGCGCCCACGGCGCCGATGCGCTGACCTTGGCGGACGCTTTGCCCAAGCTTCACATCGATGCGGGACAGATGAAGGAAAGCGCTGCTGAGACCATGACCATGGTCGATCATCAGCAGATTGCCCTCAAGCGTGAATGGCCGGTCAGCGGCCAGAACCACGACGCCGTCGGCAGGAGCAAGGACTGGATCTCCGGTCGACCCCGCGACATCGATGCCGCCATGATAGGCGCCCGGCACGCCTTGGTAAACGCGCTGCGATCCGAACAATCCGGAAATACGGCCGACCCGGGGCCACAGGAAGCGCTGGCGCCAACCAGTCGCGCCTGTGTCCACGCTGCGCGCTGCGGCGATCCGGGCCAGTTCGGGCCGGCGAAGCGCAAGATAGGCTTCATTATCCCGCACAGGGCGAAGTGCCGTGTTGACCCGCTCTATCCGCCAAGCACGAGGGGCGACGTTGATGATCTGGCTAAGCATATGGCCATTGGCGAGGCGCGCGGTCAGGCGCGCCTGCGGCTTGGCGTCACGGTCGAAAGCGATGAGAAAGCGTCCGTCCCGATCGAACCGGACTGGCTGATCATCAAGGCGCAGTTCCGCTGTCGCGGCCGGCGCTGTGCCGATGAGGACGCCGCCTTGTTGTGCTTCACCATCAAGGATGATGCCGGTAATGAAGTTGGAGGTTGGATCTTTTGCCGCCCCCACACTGCCTATCATCAACAGGAGCGCGACCGCCCAACGCCTCATCGCAGGCCGCGCGCCTTCAGTTCAGCCTGCGCCGAGGCTTCCGCGCTAGCATAAGGCTCCTGCCGGGCGATGCTCCAATAGCGCAGATCGTCGAGGGGGATTTTTTGCCCAGTGACCGCGCACACGACATGATCGCCCGCCTGCAGCACACGGAAGCTGTAGGCCATATAGTGGAGACGGGCCGGACGATCGCGATTGGACATCAGCATGAGATCAAACGGCCTTCTTCTTGGTCATGCAAATCAGGAGAACAAATCCTGTTGGCGATTTTCCCCTCTCTCCTGCGCTTTGCGAGAAGAGCGTGATGAAGGGGATATAGCTTGCGGCGGTGCCATCTCAAGGGTTGGCGATGTAGATCTTGGTCCTACGTCTGCGCCGACTGCTCCGTCGCTGAAATGGAGCAACACGGCCCCCGCAGCTTGAGCTTCCGCGACCGATCTGACGAGTCGGCCTTCCGCCATCACCCGAGCAAAACCACGCGCAAGCGGCAAGTCAGGGTTGACCGAAACGAACAGGCGGGAAAGCCTGTCAAAGGCAGTGGCGCGGTCACGAAAAACGCGCGACAGATAGTCCGGGCGGAGCCGTTGACGATCAAGCCGCTCTTTAGCGCGGGCCAGATGCTGGTGCAGGAGAGCCGGTCGCAGAGCGCCACCCGCTTGATTGAGATGTGCCCGCGCGTCCGACACGCGATAACGCAGGCAGTTGCCAAGGTCGCCGGACAATTGGTCGAGCCGCTGACGTTGCGGAGCCAGCAGCATGTCTGGCGTCGGCATGAGCCGGGCCTGCATCTCCAGCCGTTCGCGGGCTTGCGCAGCACCGCGCCGCACGGCCCTGTCCATGCGCAGCCCTTGCTCAGTCAGCATCGCCATCAGATCGGCGCGAACAGGCACCGCCATCTCCGCAGCGGCGGTCGGAGTGGGCGCGCGCATGTCGGCGGCATAGTCGCAAAGCGTCGTGTCCGTTTCGTGGCCAACGGCGGAGATGACCGGGATCGAACAATCGGCCACCGCCCGCACGACGATTTCCTCGTTGAAGCTCCACAAATCCTCGATGGAGCCGCCGCCACGCGCAACGATCACCAGGTCGGGGCGCGGCAGGGGGCCTCCGGGCTGCATTGCCGAAAAGCCGCGAACCGCACGGGCGACCTGGTCGGCTGCGCCCTGCCCTTGCACCAGAACTGGCCAGAGCAACACATTGGTGGGGCAACGATCTTCCAGCCTGTGGAGGATGTCCCGGATCACCGCGCCGGTTGGCGAGGTGACGACGCCGATGGTGCGAGGCATGAACGGGATCGCCCGCTTGGCGGAGCGGTCGAACAACCCCTCGGCGGCGAGCTTTGCCTTCAGCTTTTCGAGCAGCGCCATCAGCGCGCCTTCGCCCGCCAGTTCCATGCGGTCGATCACGATCTGATATTTGGAGCGGCCCGGATAGGTGGTTAGCTTGCCGGTGGCGATCACCTCGACGCCGTCCTGAGGCGCGAACGGCAACCGTTGCGCTCCGCCCTTCCACATCACTCCATCTATGACCGCATTGTCGTCCTTCAGGCACAGATACAGATGGCCCGATGCAGCGCGCTTGAACCCCGAAATCTCGCCACGCAGACGAACATGACCAAAGCGGTCCTCGACCGTGCGCTTCAGCACGGCGGACAATTCGCTCACCGAAAGCGGCGGCGCGTTGTCCCCCGCCCTTTCCTCCGCTAACAGGCGGCCCGACACATCGAAACCAGCTTCATATTCCGGGGACATGGGCGAAATGAACATCCTTTTGTTGGGCAGCGGCGGCCGCGAACATGCTCTGGCCTGGAAGCTGGCACAATCGCCTAGCCTCACGACCCTTTATGCCGCACCGGGCAACCCCGGCATAGCCCAGCATGCGACGTTGGTCGATCTGGATGTCACCGATCATCGCGCGGTGGTCGATTTCTGCCTGCGCCACTCCATCGGACTGGTGGTGATCGGGCCGGAAGCGCCGCTGGTCGACGGCCTTGCCGATAATCTTCGGGTGAAGGGATATCCGGTATTCGGGCCGGGCAAGAAGGCGGCGCAGCTGGAGGGGTCCAAGGGTTTCACGAAGGATCTGTGCAAGCGCGCCGGCATCCCCACCGCTGCCTATGAGCGCGTCCACAGCAAGGACGGCGCGATTGCAGCGCTGGCCGATTTCGGGCTGCCCGTCGTCATCAAGGCAGATGGCCTGGCAGCGGGCAAGGGCGTCATCATCGCCGAAACGCACAGCCAGGCCGTCGAGGCGATAGAGGATATGTTCTCTGGCGCATTTGGCGCAGCGGGCGCGGAAGTTGTGCTGGAAGAATTCATGATCGGTGAAGAGGCGAGCTTCTTCGCGCTCACCGACGGCAGCGCGATCCTGCCATTCGGTTCCGCCCAGGACCATAAGCGCGTCGGCGATGGCGACACCGGTCCCAATACCGGCGGTATGGGCGCCTACAGCCCAGCGCGGGTGCTGACGCCCGAACTGGAAGCCGAAGTCGTAGAGAAGATCATCCGGCCGACGGTGGAAACGCTGGCGGCTGAAGGGACGCCCTATTCCGGCGTTCTCTATGCCGGGCTCATGCTGACGGACGAGGGCCCCAAGCTCATCGAATATAATGCGCGCTTCGGGGACCCGGAATGCCAGGTTCTGATGATGCGCTTTGACGGCGATCTGGTGGACCTGTTGCTTGCCGTTGCTCAGGGACGGCTCGCGGAGCAGGGCCCGGTGAAGCTGGCTGACCGGACGGCTTTGACCGTAGTGATGGCAGCAAATGGTTATCCCGGCACGCCTGAAAAGGGCGGGGCGATTGCCGGCATCGATGCGGCAGAAGCAGGCGGCGCGCTGGTCTTCCATGCTGGCACCGCAGCAAAGGATGGCACGCTGGTCGCCAATGGCGGACGCGTGCTGAACGTCACCGCCAGCGGCCACAGCGTCAGTGAAGCCCAGGCTGCCGCTTATCGCGCAGTAGATGCGATCGAATTCCCGACGGGCTTCTGCCGCCGGGACATCGGATGGCGCGAAGTTGAACGCGAGGGGCAGTGAGAGACCTGCAACACGGCCTCTTGCTCATTCCCGTCGAGCGCCACTAGATAAAGGCTGAAAGCTGGAGGGAGCGCGATGCAGGAATTCTTCATGGACTATGGCCTTTGGCTGCTGATCGGATTGCTCGTCCTGATCGGCGTCATATTCCTGCTCGCGGGGCGCAAGGCCTCGGTTGACTCGCCTGCCGCCGAACGGCCCGCCGTGGTCGAGAAGGAAGCGGCGCCGATAGCTGCGGCCATTCCAGAGCCGGTAACGCCCGCTCCCCCGATTATTGCGGCCGAGCCCCAGCCGTTAGTCGCACCAGTGGCACCCCCGCCAATCGCGTCTCAGGCCACCGCCCCCGCGCAAGGCGGTCAGGACAATCTGTTGAGAATGAAGGGCGTCGGACCAAAGCTCAACCAGCTGCTTATCGAACTGGGTGTCACCCGCTATGAGCAGATCGCCAATTGGACCGACGCTGACTTAACGGCGATCGACGCGAAACTCGGCAACTTCAAAGGGCGTCCGGTCCGCGATCAGTGGATCGATCAGGCGAGATATCTCGCTGCGGGAGATTTCGCCGGTTTCGAAGCCAAGTATGGCAAGCTCTAAGCCGAGAGCGCTGCGGCTGACGTCAGCCCAATTCTTCCAACAACCGGCACAGGCCGCGCGCTAAGCCCGCCCCAGCAACTCACGCGCGCGGGGGGCGAGGCGGTTGGTGGCGGCTTCGTGGATGCCTGGGGCCGTGCAAAGCAGACCGAAGGCGGTGGGTTCGGGGCGATTAAAGGACAGGGGATCGCCGAGCGCGTCGGTGACTATTGCGCCCGCTTCCTGTGCGATCAGGGCGGCTGCGGCGACGTCCCATTCATTGCCCCAACGGACAGTGGCGACGATATCGGCTTCGTCAGCGGCGACCATCGCCATCCGCAGGGCGATGCTGTTGGGTTTGTGGACGGCGCGAAGATCGCTGTCGTGACGGGGCAGATGGTCGGCGGGCACGCGGGCGCCCGGCAGGATCATGCGCGAACCGGCGGTGAGGGTTCGGCCGTTTCGAGTAGCGCCCTCCCCTACCTTGGCAATCCACAACTCATTGCGCGCGGGCGCAGCGAGTATTCCTATGCTTACCGCCCCATGTTCGACCAGTGCGACCGAAACCGCCCATCCAGGACGCCCACGCAAATAGTCGCGGGTGCCATCGATTGGATCGACGACCCAGACGCGGGCAAGGTCCAGCCGGTGAACGGTATCGGCGGTTTCTTCGGACAACCATCCGGCCGCAGGATCGATGAGGCTGAGGCTCTGGCGGAGCATGACGTCGATTTCGAGGTCCGCTTCGCACACGGGATGGCCCGGGACTTTTTCCCATTGGCGCACCTGGGTCTGCCCGCCCGCCCAGAGGGTAAGCGCCCGGTCAGCCGCATCCGATACCGCGCCGACGAGCGCACGCAGATCGATCTCAGCCCCCGGCAACGGTCATCCCGTCGATGCGGATAGTTGGCACGTTCATGCCATAGCGAAATACAAGGTCGTTTGCAGGAACAAGGACGCGGAACATGTCCTTGAGATTGCTGGCGATGGTGATTTCGGACACCGGCCGGGTGATTTCGCCATCCTCGATCAGGAAACCGGCCGCGCCGCGGCTATAATCCCCCGTGACGCCGTTGACGCCCATGCCGATCAATTCTGTGACATAGATGCCGCGCTTGATGTCCGCCATGAGCTCGGCTGGCGAGACGCTGCCCGGCTCCATATGGACGTTGGTGACACCAGCGCCAGGCGCGCCGCTGCCGCCCCGGCTCGCATGACCCGTGGGTTCTAGGCCGAGCTGGCGGGCGGAGGCGCTGTCCATCAGCCAGCCGGTCAGCACGCCCTTGTCAATCAAGGCGCTGCGAGCGACGGGAAGCCCTTCCCCGTCAAAAGGACGCGAACGCAGGCCGCGCGGGCGCAGCGGATCGTCGATGATGGTGATGGCCCTGTCGAACAGTGTTTCTCCGAGGGAGTCGAGGAGGAAGCTCGACCGCCGCGCAATGGCAGCGCCGACCATCCCGCCGATCAAGTGGCCGAGCAGGCCGGAGCCAATGCGCGGATCGAAGAGAACGGGCAGGACGCCGCTTTCAATCTTGGCGGGATTGAGGCGAGCAACCGCCCGCTCCCCGGCGCGCTGGCCGATCGCCATGGGATCATCAAGGTCGTCCAGGTAGCGCGCACTGTGACTGGCATGGTCACGCTGCATATCCGCGCCCGTGCCTGCGAGGACGCTGGCCCAGGTCGAATGGCTGGTGCCCGCATAAGCGCCGGCAAAGCCGTGGCTGGTTGCGAGCGCAACCTGGCTTCGGCCGTTCGATGCCCCGCCGCCCTCACTGTTCGTGACGCCCGACACGCCGCGAGCGGCTTCTTCCGCCTCAAGAGCGCGGGCGCGCAGCAGCGCAGGTTCCGGGTCGCTCGGGTCGGCTATATCGAGTTCCGGCAAGCTGCCGCGTAACAGCCGATCTTCGGGCGCGAGTCCCGCATAGGGGTCCTCCGGTGCCTCCCGCGCCATGGCGATGCAGCGGTCGACCAGCGTAGCAAGGGTGGCTGGATTCATGTCCGAAGCAGCGATGCTGGCGGAGCGCTGGCCGACGAAAAGGCGCAGGCCGATTTCCTCACCTTCGGACCGCTCGACATCCTCCAGCGCGCCAAGGCGTACGGCTACAGTGGTGGAGGCATTGCAGGCATAGATGGCATCTGCCGCATCAGCCCCTGCCCTGCGTGCCGCCGTCACCAGATCCTGCGCGCGCGACTGGGCTTCTTCGAGGCTGAGCATATGTGCGGGGCGTTCCTGATAAGGGGTCGGGCTTTGGCCTTACGCGCTTGGGCCGGGCGGGGCAACCTGCGCATCAGCCCAATGCTTAAGCAGATGATGCGCGACCGCCATGGGCGGCGGCGCGGTGAAGGGTGCGTCGGCCTTACCCGCCAGAGCCGCGTGAACACCCCCCGCATCGCACCAGAAGGCATGCTGGATTTCAGTCTCGTCCAGCTTCAACGCATCATCGTCGGCCTGGCCGATGCAGGCGATCATGAGCGAGGAGGGGAAAGGCCAGGGCTGGCTCATCACATAGCGGACGGAATGGACGGTGATGCCCGCTTCTTCCTTGATCTCCCGCATGACCGCTTCTTCGATCGTCTCACCAGGCTCGACGAAGCCTGCGAGGGCGGAATAAAAGCCTTCGGGCCAGCTATGCTGCCGCCCCACAAGCACGCGGCCCTCATGCTCGGCAAGCATGATGACGACCGGGTCGACACGGGGGAAATGCTCCGCGTTGCAGGCGCCGCAACGGCGTGCCCATCCGGCCTTTTCGGGCGATGTGCGCGATCCGCACACCGAGCAGAAGGGGTGACGGCCATGCCAATGGACGAGGCTGCGAGCCGCGCCATAGAGCGCAACTTCGTCGGCCGGGATTTCAGTGACGATGGCACGGCTACGGGGGCTGGGGAAGAAATTGCTGCCGACTTCCTGAGCAAGGCGGACGAAGACCGGGCGCTGTTCGTCGTCGAGGCCGAGCAGCAGATGATCGTCAAGTCTGGCGTCTGTCGCGACCGGCTCCATCAGCAGATGGCCATCCTGCGTGACGGGATCCAATCCATCGAGCACGAGGCAACGCGCGCCGGGCGAAGCGAGGGCTTGCGCTGCCTGATCGGGGTTCATGCGAATATAATCCGCCCTGTCGAGACGACCGCCGACATAGCCAAGCTGCTCAAGGGGCATGTGCTTCACTCTCCTTCATCGCCACATCTGCCGCGCGACGGAACAAGGTCGGCAATCCCGCCTCTTCCAACCGGGCGAGCGGCCACCATTCCCCTTCGCCGGGAGGTATGCTTTCATTTGCCACATGGGCGACATGGACGGTCAAGGCCAGCGAGAAATGGGTGAAGACATGGCCGACAGGTTGGGAAGCTGTTTTCCATTCAGCCGCCATGGGTGGGGCGGCGGTGGGCGCGTCGCTCCAGTCCGAAGAAGGGAGCGCGCGCATGCCGCCAAGCAGGCCCTTGGACGGACGGCGAATTAGCCAGACATGGCCGTCCGGTCGCTCGATCCACCAGCCATGGCCCAGGCGGTGCGGCTTTGCCTTCTTCGCGGCCTTGACCGGAAAGGCGGTTGGATCGGCGGTGTGGAAGGCCGCACAATCCTGGCGCAACGGGCAGATGCCGCAGGCAGGGTTGCGGGGCGTGCAGATGGTCGCGCCAAGGTCCATCATCGCCTGGGCAAAGTCGCCAGCACGCACATCGGGGGTAATGCGATTGGCGGCAGCGCGGATCGCGGGACGCGCTGCGGGCAACGGGGTATCGATCGCAAACAGGCGAGCAACCACGCGCTCCACGTTGGCATCCACCACGACGGCGCGGCGGCCAAAGGCGATCGCCGCCACCGCAGCGGCGGTATAAGCGCCGACGCCGGGAAGGGCGCGCAACCCATCTTCATCGCCCGGAAAGAGGCCGTCATGCTGCTGCGCCACGGCGCGGGCGCAGGCGAGCAGGTTGCGGGCGCGGGCATAATAGCCAAGGCCCGCCCATGCCGCCATGACATCGGCATCCTCGGCTGCCGCAAGTGCTTGGACCGTGGGCCAGCGGGCCGTGAACTTTGCGAAATAAGGGGCGACCGCCGCCACCGTCGTTTGCTGAAGCATGATCTCGGACAGCCAGACTCGATAGGGATCTGTTGCGTTGCTCCGGGGCGGCGCGCGCCATGGCAGGCGGCGGGCATGCACATCATAATGCGCGAGCAGATCTTCTGCGATTTTCTGCGGGGTCCCCTCGACGTGCATGGCCGCCCTATGCCATTAAGCGGCGCATGACGGAACGGCCCGCGACACCCAAATTGAAAAGCCGTGCAGAAGCGGCGGCCGAACGGCCCCGCGTCGGCGGCCCGCGTCAGATCGCCGACCTGATGCCGCAAATTGGCGCTGCGGCCTTTCGCAAGTTCGGTTTTGTCCAATCCAGCATCGTCACCCGCTGGGCCGAGATCGTCGGATCGCATTATGCGGAGATTTCCGCGCCCGAATCGATCCGCTTCCCCGTTGGCAAGAAGGCAGGCGGGACGCTCCAGCTCACGGTCATGAGTGGCCATGCTCCGATGATCCAGCATGTGCTGCCGGACATTATCGAGCGGGTGAACCGATTCTTCGGCTATGCCGCGGTGGCGAAGATCGCGATGAAGCAGGGTGAAGTACGTGGGACAGCGGCCGAGCGGCGGCCACCGCCGCGCAACTTGCGGCCAGTCCCGATCGAGCTCGGCGATTCGCTGCGGGATATCGGCGACCCGGAACTGCGCGCCGTGCTGGAATCCCTGGCACAGGGGCTTGCCAATTCGAACGGCTTGCCGAAAATCAGCTAGCAAAAAAAGGGCGTGGTTCTGACAGCTATGCTGCGACCGGTACTGCCGCCTGCATCAATTCAACAGCCGTACAGGGGCGGCGCTTCATTGGGTGATCGCATGATGAAACTCCGCTTTGCCGTGCTTGCTCCATTTGCCCTACCCTCCGTCCTGATGGCGGCTCCCGCTGCCAACTGGACCGCGCGGGTCGCGCTTTCACCCATCGGCGGCCATGTGCTCGGCAATCCTGCCGCACCGACGAAGCTGGTCGAATATGTAAGCTATACCTGTTCGCACTGCGCGCATTTCGTGGGCGAGGCGAGCGCACCCTTGAAGGCGAACTATGTGAAGGGCGGCAAGGTGAGCGTCGAAGTGCGCAATGCCGTGCGCGACAAATATGACCTTACCGCCGCACTGCTGGCGCGATGTGGAGGCCCAAGGCGCTTCTTTGGCAATCACGAGGCACTGTTTGCCAATCAGGACGCCTGGATGGCGCAGTTGCAGGCCTATGACCGCGGTGCCGCCAAGCCATCCGAGCAAATCCCCGCGCTCAAGGACATCGGGCGGAATACCGGGCTCTACACGTTGATGGGCAAGCGCGGCTTCACGCCCGCGCAGCTTGATGCGTGCATTGCCGATCCGACCGCGATGAAGCAGATATTGGCGATGACCGACGAGGCGTGGAACAAGGTGAAGATCGGCGGGACACCCGCCTTCACGATCAACGGGACGCGGGCCGGGGGGTCAAGCTGGACGAGCTTGCGCGATGCATTGCCCGCCGCCGCACAGTGAACTAAACCCCTGATACCGACGCCCGAGCAACGGAGCCTGCACCCAGTGAAAGCCATTATCGGACTTGCCCTTATCGCCCTCTCGCTGACCATTTCCGCCTGCGGGAAAAAGGACGCGGCCAGCAACTCTTCCGCCGAGCCCGTCGCCGCGGTTGCCGCGCCGGCAGGGACCAACTGGTCCAGCACAGTGACCGAAACGCCCGAGGGCGGGTTCGTCATGGGCAACCCGCAGGCGAAAGTGAAGCTGGTCGAATATGCGAGCTATACTTGCAGCCATTGCCGCGACTTTTCCGCCGAGGCGTCCGAGGAAATCCGCAAGATCGTCGATACTGGCAAGATGAGCTATGAATTGCGCAACTTCGTGCGCGATCCGATCGACATCTCTACTTCGCTCCTCGCCCGCTGCGGCGGCAAGGATGTCTTCTATCCGCTGAGCGAACAGTTCTTCGCCAACCAGAATGCCATGTTCGAAAAGGCGCAGGCGCTGGGCGATGCGAAATATCAGCAGTTGATGAGCAGCCCCCCGGCGCAGCGCTTCGGCAATCTCGCCGAAGCTGTCGGGTTGGTCGACTTCGCCAAGCAGCGCGGGATCGCGGAAGACAAGGCAAAGCAATGCCTTGCCGACACGGCGGCGGCTGAAAAGCTGGCCAAGGGTGTCGAGACCGCAAGCAATCAATATAAGATCGACGGCACGCCGACCTTCGTCCTCAACGATGTGAAGGTGGACAATGTCGCAAACTGGGCGACATTGCAGCCCAAGCTGAAGGAAGCGGGTCTCTGATTGACTGAAGGGGGGCGGACATCTGCAATGAGCTTGCCCGTTGAAGGCGGGGCGGCGGCGCGCTGCCCCGGCGGACGGTCATGCAGATAAAGCGCCTCAAGCTTTCCGGCTTCAAGAGCTTCGTCGATCCGACGGAGTTGCGCATCGAACCGGGCCTTACCGGGATCGTCGGCCCCAATGGTTGCGGCAAGTCCAACCTGCTCGAGGCGATCCGCTGGGTGATGGGCGAATCCAGCGCCAAGTCGATGCGCGGCGCTGGCATGGAGGATGTGATCTTCGCGGGCACGTCTACCCGGCCGCAGCGGGACTTTGCCGAAGTATCGCTGCTGACGGTGCAGGAACAGGGTGAGCTGTTCAATGCGGTAGAGGTCGGCGCCGACGGTGAACTGGAAGTCACGCGGCGGATCGAGCGCGGCGCAGGCAGCGCCTACCGCGCGAACGGCCGCGACGTGCGGGCGAAGGACGTATCGCTGATCTTCGCTGATGCCGCCACCGGGCCGCATAGCCCGGCACTGGTGAGCCAGGGGCGGATCGCCGCCGTTATCGCCGCGCGTCCGCAGGAACGGCGGGCCATGCTGGAGGAAGCGGCAGGCATTTCCGGCCTGCATGTCCGGCGCAAGGATGCGGAGCAGAAGCTGCGCGCGGCCGAGGCCAATCTCGCCCGCCTTGACGAGATTTTGACCGACATGGAAGCGCGGGCGAGCAGCCTGCGGCGGCAGGCGAAGGCCGCCGAACGCTATATCAAGCTGTCCGAGCAGATCAGGGTCGCCGAAGGGCGCGTCATCTTCGCGCGCTGGCGTGAAGCGTCGGCGAGTGCAGATGCCGCGCGGAAGGAAGCCGCCGAGGCTGAAGGCGCGGTGCGGACTGCTCAGGAGGCGCAAGCGGCGGCGGCCGTGCATGCCAATGCTGCGGTCGAGACGCTTGCTGAGCGGCGGGCGGCGGCGCAGGCAGCGCGGGATCAGGCCAATGAGGCGGGCCATAGACTATCGGCGCTGAAGACCGAGCGTGATGGCGTGGTGCGGCGGCTGCATGATCTGGCGCAGCAGTCCGAACGGCTGGAAGAGGATCGCGCGCGGGAAGGGACCCTCGCCAACGACGCGGCGGAGGCGATTGCCCGGCTTTCGGGCGAGATCTCAAGATTGAAACAGCGAATTGCACAGACTGAGGCGATGCGGCCTGACTTTGCAGGGCGGATCGCGCAGGCGGAGGATGCGGCGCGCGACGCGGAGCTGGAATTGGCCAAGGCGATGGCGCGACAGGCGAGCGAACAGGCGGAGTTGCGCGTCGCTGAAGCGGCGCTGGCGGCAGCGCGAAGCCGATTGGAGCGAGCGGAGCGTGAGGTGGCGCGGCTCGGCGCCGAGGCGGCTGCCCTGCCCGATGTTGCGCCGCTGGAAGCGAAGCGAAACGACGCGCTGACCGCCCAGGCGCAGACAGGAGCGGATCGCGATAGCGCGGAGGGGGCGATCGGGCAGGCGGAAGCCGCGCGGCAGAGGGCGTCCGAGGCACGCGCAGCGGCGGAAGCAGCGCTATCGGCCGCGCGGGCAGGCCTGGCCGCGCTCGACAGCGAGGCCGCCGCGCTAAAACGCGCTGTCGAGAGCGGCAGCGGGCGGAAAAGGGCGCTGGATCAGGTGAAGGCAGCGCCGGGGTTCGAACGCGCGCTGGCCGCTGCACTGGGCGACGACCTGGAAGCTGCGGTGGGTGCGCAGGGCACGCGGCGCTGGGGAGGCGCGGTGCTGCTGGAAGGTGACCCAGCCTTGCCCTCCGGGTGCACGGCGCTGGCGGCCCATGTCAGCGCGCCCGAGGAACTGGTGCGGCGGCTGTCGCAGGTGGCCGTTGTGGACACAGATCAGGGACAGCCGTTGGCGGTGGGACAGCGGCTGGTCACGAAGGACGGGCAGCTCCGGCGCTGGGACGGCTATGTCGCGGCCGAGGGCGGAGCGGCGGCGGCCGAGCGGCTGATCCGGCTCAACCGGCTGGAGGCGATCGAGGCCACCCGGCCAGCGGCGCAAGCGGAGGTCGAAACAGCTCGCCAGGCACAGGATGAAGCCGCGGCGCAGGAGAAGGCGGCAGCGCAAGCGCTGGCGACTGCCCGCACGCAGCTTGGCGCGGCCGACCAACGCTTGCGGGCGGCCCTGCGCGCCGCCGATGAGGCCGCCACCGCGCTCGAACGGCTTGCCGGTCGGCGGGAGGCGATCGAAGAACGTCTGGCGGAAGCCCGTGCTGACCTGGAGACCGCCAGGATCGAGCATGACAAGGCGGATGCCGCCCGGGCGGCGGTGCCGGATGGCGCGGAGACACGGGCGCTGGTCGCGTCCCTTTCGCAGCTGAGCGACAAGGCGCGTCTTTCCGTCAGTCAGTTGCAGGCGGATCAGGCGCTGGCCGACAGGGCGTTGGCGAGCGATCGGGAACGGATGGCGGCGGCCGATGCGGAGGCCAAAGGGTGGCGCGCGCGCGCGGGGGAAGCGGCAAAGCGAATCGCCGCCATGGTCGATCGGGGCCAGACGATCACTGCCGAACGCGACGCTTTGACCGATCAGCCGGAGCAGCTGGCGGAAGCGATCGCACGGCTTTCCAATGAGGGCGCGGCGTTGGTGGACACCGCCGAGGCGGCGCGGCGCGCGGAGAGCGAGGCGGAAGCGGCTTTGCGCACTGCCGAGACCAAGGCCGCGCAAGCGGGCGAAACACTGGCTGAGGCACGCGAACGGCGCGCCACTGCCGCAGCGCGGGCCGAAGCGGCGGACGAGAAGCGGATAGAGACCAATCGCCTGTCAGGCGAACGCTTTGAATGTCCGCCGCCAGTTCTTCCCGAAAAGCTGGGCTTCGCCAGCGCCGAAATCCGGATCGCGCAAAGCGAGCAAGGCGAACATGATCGTTTGTCCGCGGAGCGCGAGCGGATCGGGCCGGTCAATCTGGTGGCGGCGCAGGAGCTGGAAGAACTGGAGGCCACACAGGCCGCCAGCCGGGCCGAAAGCGAGGAGCTGGCTCAAGCCATCAACCGGCTGCGCGGGTCGATCGGGAGCCTCAATCGCGAAGGGCGGCAGCGGCTGCTCGCGGCCTTCGAGGCTGTGGACGGCCATTTCCGGCGTCTGTTCACCACCTTGTTCAACGGCGGGCAAGCGCATCTGGAATTGATCGACAGCGATGATCCGCTGGAGGCCGGACTGGAAATCATGGCGCAGCCGCCGGGCAAGAAGCTGGCGGCGCTGACCCTTTTGTCGGGCGGTGAGCAGGCGCTGACGGCCGTTGCGCTGATATTCGGCCTGTTCCTCACAAATCCGGCGCCCATCTGCGTGCTGGACGAAGTCGACGCGCCGCTGGACGATGCCAATGTCGAGCGCTTCTGCGATCTGCTGGACGTCATGGTGGGCCAGACCGATACCCGTTACCTGATCGTCAGTCACAACGCGGTCACGATGGCGCGCATGCACCGCCTGTTCGGCGTGACTATGGTTGAACGTGGCGTCAGCCGTCTAGTGTCCGTCAATCTGGGCGGAGCCGAGGCGTTGCTCGCAGCAGAGTGAGTTCGCTTCGTGGCGACGAGTTGCAAGCGCGTCACCAACCGCTGAACCTATCGGGATAATGAACAAAATATCTGGCCATACCAGTATCTTGACCTGCTACCGGCTCCGTTCACCGACATATTGCGCTGCAGCAATATTATGTAACTGTCCGCTTGTAGACCTGCATAGCTTGGTTCTTACATCGCTCTGCCTTATCCGATTAAAAGGAGACAAGCATGCAGGATCATCGTCAATCCAAGCGAAAGACAAAGGAGAGCCTGATCGGGTCGCTGATGTTGTTAAGCTTCGGGGTGGCTGTTCTGGCCTTCCTCGTGGCGATCGACCGGCCGGAATGGTTTGAACTAAGGCCAGGGTCCGGAATCGCAGCGGCTATGTTCAGCGCTTCCGCCCGTCCATGATACAGGTCGGTCACCCTTTTGAATGCAGCGCACTGAAATCGATGTGCGCCATGGCAAGCAAGGGGTTTGTGATTTCATGATCGTCACCGCCAGGCCCGGCCTGCAACAGATTATATGTGAAGTCTGGAAGCCGTTAGCGCTCCTCTTCATCTGGGATGTGTTCGTAACGATCACCTATTATGCACTGCCGTTCCAAGCACCTTCGCTGCCGCTCGCCCTATTCGGATCCGCGCTTGCGCTGTTCCTCGGCTTTCGCAGCAACTCGGCCTATCAGCGGTGGTGGGAAGGGCGGATGCTGTGGGGCCTGATGATCAACGCCAGCCGCAACCTGGCGCGGCAGGCGGGGAGCTTTTTGCCGGTGGAGGCGATCGATGCACGACGATCAATCGTTGTTCGTCAGATCGCCTATGTCAACGCCCTGCGCTGCCAGCTTCGGCGACAGGATCCTGGCGGCGAGATCACGAAATCGCTGCCGAGTGGCGAAGCGGAGGCGGCACTGGCGCGCACCAATAGCGCGAATGCCGTCCTTGATGGCATCGGACGCCAAATCAACGCTGCCCGCGCCAAAGGCTGGATCGACACCATTCAGCAAAGCAGGATGGAATCGGTCCTGATCGACATCGCCAATGCACAGGGCGGGATGGAACGGCTGAAGAATACGCCACTTCCCATGCAATATCGTTTCTTCCCCACATTCTTCACCCATCTGCTTTGCATATTGCTGCCGATCGGCCTCATCGAGGCGCTGGGCCTTGCGACACCATTGGGTTCGACGATCGCAGGCCTGATGTTTTTGGCCGTACTGGCGATCGGTGACGACCTGGTGGACCCATTCGCCGACAGCCCGCACGATCTGCCGCTAAGCGCCATGTGCCGGACGATCGAAATAGATCTGCTGCAAGGCCTGGGCGCGCCTGCGCCCAAACCGCTGTCGCCTGACGCGAACGGAATATTGTGGTGAAGCTAAGCCTTGCCGAAGGAGCGAAACGTCCTTCGGAATAATCCCTTGGACGTTGTGGGCTCGAACATTTCCTCAGGACCTTCGGGATCCAGCACCTCATTGTCGGCGAGCCAGGCCTGCACATCGTTAAGGTCCGGCGTCACATAGGGACGCAAGGTTCGGCCCGGCTTGTCGCGCAACTGTTCGATGGCGGCGATCAGTCCACGCTCTGCGATGACGGCGGAGACGCGTTCCGCAGGCAGGTCCAGATGCTCTGCGATGAGGTCGTCGCGGATGGCAAGGATGGTCGCCTTCTGCCCAGCGTTCGCAGGCAGTACCGTGTCGATCGTCACGTCGCATTCAGTGTCGAGCCGCAGCGAGCGGTTGTTCATGTTGGACGACCCGACGCGCACGCTGCGGTCATCGACGATCATGATCTTGGCATGGACGTAGATGGGTTCGCCGCGCACGGTGAAAGGATGGTAGATGCGCAGCTTGCCATAGGTGTCGCGGGCGCGCAGCGCTTCCACCAGCCGGGCGCGGGCCGTGTCCATCGCCTGCTGTTCCAGCCAGCCATCAGCCTGTTCGGGATTGATGATGACGATTTCCGGGCCGTCGGGATCGCCGAGCCGTGCAGCGATCGCCTCCGCTATGCGGCGCGACGCGAAATATTGGCTTTCGGCATAGATGCTGTGCCGGGCCGCCGCGATCTGGTTCAGATAGAGCTTCTCGATCTCCCGGTGCGGCTGCTGATCCTCCATTTCCGGCGCTGACCGGGAAATGGCGATGTCGACATTTTCGAACTGCACCGCCAGCGCATCGGGCCAGCAATCATGTTCGCCGAAGATGGGCTCCAACTCGCCACCGCCTGCACCCTGCCATCGGGCACGGGCATGGTCGCCCAGCACCATCGCCACATCGCCCTGCAATGCGGTGGTGGCGTCATGCCAGGGACCATAGGGCGAGCCATCGGGATGGTGGCGGCCAGGGTCTTCGTCACGGTGGTGGCGCGTGTCCCAACGGTCGCCGGTCATGTCGATGCCGCCGCAAAAAGCGAAGCAGTCGTCGATCACGACGATCTTCTGGTGGTGCGAGGCCGCGGGCGGATGATGGCTGTCCAGCTTCACCTGAATCCGCTTGTTGGCCATCCATTTGACGGTGGTGAAGAGGTTGGCGGGCTGCACCATCGACTTCATCGCGCCAACGTCCCAGCGCAGCAGGAAAATCTCAAGCTCCGGCTTCTCTGCGACGAGCCAGCTGATGAAGTCGCCGATGATGACGGGCGCGCCATCTTTCGCCTCATCTTCGCGGATGAGGCTTATGGCTGCATCGAAATCCCATCCGATCAGCATGATGCGGCGCTTCGCCTTGAGCATGGCGGCACGGGCGTGGCGGAAATAGGCTTCCGCATCGATGATCACGCTGGCCTTGGTGGCGCGGGCGATGCGCCAGCAATCCTCGCCCGGGAGGGGACCGCTGCTCATGCGCTGCCTACCACCAGACAGCCGAGGAACATGAGGAGCCCGGCAAAGCGGTTCGACCGGAATTTGGTCAGCGGGTCGGCTCCATCCTCCTTCAGCGTTCCCACCTGCCAGAGGAGATGCGCCGCCATCGGCAGCAACGCGGCGAGAGCAAGCCATTGCGGCCGGACCTGCCACAGCGCTGCGGCCCATAGGGCAAGTGCGGCCATATAGCAGAGTGTTACGCCAGCACGGACATGGCGGCCCATAGAAAGGGCGCTCGACCCGATACCGATCAACGCGTCATCCTCCCTGTCCTGCAATGCATAGATGGTATCATAACCTACAACCCAGAAGATGGTGCCTGCGTAAAGGAGTAGCCCCGGCAGGGTAAGCGCGCCCGCCACCTCGCTCCAGCCGACGAGCGCCGCCCAGGAGAAGACGAGGCCGAGCCAGATCTGCGGCCAGCCGGTGATGCGCTTCATGAAGGGGTAGGCGGCCACCAGCGCGAGGCTGCCGAGCGAGACGAGTTGCGCATAGGGGCGCAGTTGCAGCAGGACGACCAGCCCGATGAGGCAGAGCAAGATCAGCCATGCCCAGGCCGCCTTCAGACTGACCGCACCACTGGCAAGCGGTCTTGCGGCAGTGCGAGCGACCTTTCGGTCAAGGTCACGATCGACGATGTCATTGAACACGCAGCCAGCGCCACGCATGGCTATGCTGCCGAGCAACAGCCAGAGGATGAGCGGCCAGCGCTCCCCTGCCCCGCCAGCCAGAACCACCGCCCAGGCACCCGGCCAGAAGAGCAGCCACCAGCCGATCGGACGATCGAGCCGGGCGAGCAGGGCGAGGGCGCGAGGCGTTGCGGGCAGGCGGGCAAGCAGGCTGCGCGCCTGGGTGTCGGGTACTATACTCTCACTCAACGTCACGCTCGCTTGTCGAAAGGCCGTTCTTCCTCTTTAGAGGAGTGGAGAGCCGCAACAAGCCTGTCCTGCGCTTGTTGACGGCGCAGCCCGAAGGGATGGATGTTCGATGACTGCAACCCCCGCCTGGCCGCCGCAGAGCGCGCCGCGCCTGCATGTCGAGACGCAGTTGGGCGATGGCGTGGCCGTGCCGGTCGATGGCAATCCCGCCCATTATCTGATCAGCGTCATGCGGGTGAAGCCGGATGACATCATATTGCTGTTCGATGGCAGATCCGGCGAATGGGCCGCGCGGGTGCGGGACATGCGAAAGCGCGACCTGGTGCTGGAGTGCGTGAGCCAGACGAAAGCGCCGGAAGAGGTGCCCGATTTCTGGCTATGCTGCGCCCCGATCAAGAAGGGCCGCATCGACCTGATCGCCGAAAAGGCGTGCGAACTGGGGGTGGCGAAGCTGCAACCGGTGCTGACGCGGCGGGCCGTTGTGGACAAGCTGAACCTCGACCGGTTGCACGCGCATCTTGTCGAGGCGGCGGAGCAGTGCGGCCGCACCGCCTTGCCGGAACTGGGCGCGATGGTGAAATTGGACGCACTGCTGCGGGAGTGGCCCGATGACCGCTGGCTGTTCTTTGCCGATGAGAGTGGCGGCGAACCGCTGAACGAGGCGCTGCGCGCGCATCCGGGCGCAGCGGCGTTCCTTATCGGGCCCGAGGGCGGATTCGATCCAGCCGAGCGGGAGGCGATCCGCGCTGTCGGCAAGGCCGTTCCGGTCTCGCTGGGCCCGCGCATCCTGCGCGCGGAGACGGCCGCGATCGCAGCAACGGCCGCCTGGATGACGCTGAACGGCGACTGGCGATAGGAAAGCTGGGCCAGTTGCAATCCGAAATTGGATTGCAGCCCCAGCCAGCGCAACCTATTTGGTCGTTGAGCGCTGTCGATTGACGCGCAAGGGGGGCAAGACAAGGCGGGGCATGAGCACCAGAACCGACTCAGGGGGACTCGATCCCGTCATCGAAAGCCGCGATCAGCTGATCCTGGCCTTTTCCAAGGGCGCGAAGCCCAGGGAGCGCTGGCGCATCGGCACCGAGCATGAGAAGTTCGTCTATTCCAAAGCCGATCATCATGCGCCCTCTTATGACGAGCAGGGCGGCATCCACACATTGCTGATCGGCCTGACCCGCTATGGCTGGAGCCCGGTGTTCGAGGGCGACAATATCATCGCGCTGTCGGGCTCTGACGGGACGGTCAGCCTGGAACCGGCGGGGCAGCTGGAATTGTCCGGCGCGCCGCTGGAAAATCTGCACCAGACCTTCGCGGAGACGGCGCGGCACCTGGAGCAGGTCAAATATGTCGGCGGCATGCTGGGCCTGGGCTTCCTGGGCCTGGGCATGTGGCCGGACAAGACGCGCGACGAACTGCCGGTGATGCCCAAGGGGCGCTATGACATCATGCTGCGGCACATGCCACGGGTGGGCACGATGGGCCTCGACATGATGCTGCGCACCTGCACCATCCAGACGAACCTCGATTATGGCAGCGAGGCGGACATGGTGCAGAAGTTCCGTGTCAGCCTGGCGCTGCAACCGCTGGCGACGGCGCTGTTTGCCAATTCTCCTTTCACAGAGGGCAAACCCAACGGCTTCCTGTCCTATCGCAGCCATATCTGGTCGGATACGGACCCGCACCGGACGGGCATGCTGCCCTTCGTGTTCGAGGATGGCTTCGGCTATGAGCGTTATGCGGACTATGCGCTCGATGTGCCGATGTATTTCGTCTATCGCGACGGCCGCTATATCGATGCGGCGGGCCTGAGCTTCCGCGACTTCCTGGATGGCAGGCTATCGGTGCTGCCGGGTGAAAAGCCGACGGAGAAGGACTGGGAGGATCATCTTTCGACCGCTTTCCCGGAGGTGCGGCTGAAGAGCTTCCTGGAAATGCGCGGGGCCGATGGCGGAAGGGCCGATCGGATCACGGCGCTGCCCGCATTCTGGGTGGGCCTGCTCTATGACCAGGGCGCGCTGGATGCCGCATGGGATCTGGTGAAGGACTGGACGATGGAGGACCGGCAGATGTTGCGCGACGCGGCGCCGAAGCTGGCGCTCGACGCGCCGGTTCCCGGCGGGCGCAAGTTGCGGGATATCGCCGCTCAGGTGCTGGATATCAGCCGCAGCGGGCTCAAGGCGCGGGCGCGGCTGAACGATGGCGGCGCGGATGAAGCGGCCTATCTGGCGCCGCTGGACGCGATCGTGGCGGCAGGGCGGACGCATGCCGAAGAGCTGCTGGAGCGCTATCATGGGGAGTGGGCGGGCGATCTTTCCCGCGCCTATGCCGACGAGAGCTTCTGACCTATTCCGCTGGGTTAAGTGCCGGTTCGGCCTTGCGCCCGCGCCCCGTCATCCAGGCGAAGAGGCGGGGCACGGGGGCGTTGCGCTCCATCCAATCACTATAGGCGCGGTAGGCGGGGTCAGTGGAGAGGTGCGCCTCCTCCGTCCGCGCGCGCCAATAATAGACGGCGTTGGTGATCGCCAGCATCGCGCAGTTGCGGACCATGTCGGTGAGGCTTCCAGAAACTGTGAGGAATGGTAGCGCGGAAAACCACCAAAAGAGATTTTTTGACAGATAAGCTGGATGACGGCTCCAGCGATAAGGGCCGTGGGTCAGGATGCCCCGATGGGTAAGGTTGGAAAAGCGAATGCCGAAGACGACCGTCGCCCAGGCGTAAATGGCGGTCAGCAGGACCAGCCAGCCGCCGAGCAGCCATTGCAGCGCCCTGTGCCCTTGCGTCCACACATCCCATTCCGCACCGCCCGCATGATAGTCCAGCGGACCCCCTCCCCCCATCAGCACGAAGGGCGGATAGCAGATGAGCGCCGCGACCCAGCCAGCAAGCAACGGATTGGCTGACCGGATGTGGGAGTCGAGCGGCTTGCATGTCAGCAGATAGCCCACCGTTGCCATGCAGACATCGATCATGAACATGACCGCGATCAGGAAGGCCGCCAGGCTCACAGGGTTCGCGAAGGCATGATCCAGCCGCCAGTCGACGATGCTGGCGAAATTGCCCGGCACGATGGAGAGCATGAAGGCAAGGAAGAAGCCCTTGACCGCCCAGGCGCGCGCGTGATTGGCGACCTGCGCCATGTCGGGTTTCCCTGCTGCGCCGCCGATGACCCATTGGCCAAAAGCGTAGGTCGCGTCACGAGGCTCAACCAGCCGCCGGTCGAGCCATGCGACATAAGGAAAGGAAAACAGGAGCAGCCAGGGGGCGGCGTCCATGAACAGGTCCATGGAGTAGCGATAGTTGCCGTTCCAATACCAGCGGGCGAGACAGTAGAAGATAGCGATCGCCAGCCATGTCGCCCAAAGTCCGGCGACCTTTACGAGGCTGATGTCGAGCACGGCGCGCAGCCGCCGGGGTGGCGCCTGCCAATCGATGCCGGTCGAAGCATTGCGATGAACCTTGTCCACCAGCAGCGACCAAAGGACCATCGGAAGGCCGCAGGCGACGACCGCGGCAAAGCCCGCATTGGGGCCGTTCATGCCATAATGCCGAGCCACCATCGCCCAAAGACCCAGCCCCGCGAGGCCAACAAGGCCGACGCCATGACTGACGGCGGATGGGGGGCAGGGGTCGGCAGCAGGAGGCATGCTCGCGCTTATGCCTGCAAATGGTAAGCAAGCCGTGAAGCTTGGCTCAGGCGCCTCCGAGCACGTTGATCGTGAAGGCGAGGATGCCGAGATTGAACAGGAAGGCAGCAAGGCAGTGCGCCGTGACGACCTGGCGCATGGGCGTGCCGGTGATCGTGACGTCCGAGGTCTGAAATGTCATGCCGAGGGTGAAGGCGAAATAGACGAAGTCGCTGTAGCCGGGCTCCGGCGTGCCGGGAAATTCGAGTCCCTGGCTATCTGAACCCTGCGCATCGGCCAGATAGAAAAGATGCGCATAGTGCATGGCATAGACAAGGTTCGAAAAGAGCCAAGCGAGCGCCAGTGTCACGAGCAGCAGGGCTATGACCGCCGCGTTCGGGCCGCCATGCTGGCTGACGGCAGCGCCCACGGCAACCAGAACGACCAATGAGACGATACCCGTGAGAAGGAGCATGAGGCGGCGATTGGCGTCGTTCACTTCGGCATTGCGGCGCATGCTGTCCGGATCGGCATGAATGAGCGATGCTGCGGCGGCGATGAAAGCGGAAGAGGCACAATCGAACCCCGCCATCACCGCCTGATGCCAAGGCATCATCAGGCCGAAGGGCAAGGCCGTCGCCAGAAGCATCAGGAACATCCCATAGCGCCAGGGGAAACGTGCGCGACGCGAAGAGGCAGGCTTCATGTCCATCAGGAAGCCGCAAAAAACGGAGGCTGGCAAGGGTGGGCTATTTCTGAGCGCGCCCGTTCGCCCCTGACGGCACAAAGAGCAGCGAACAGAAGGATTTCAGGATCGCGCCTCAAATCGGCTTTTCTTTTCACTACCGTTCGCGCTGAATTTGCTTCTCCTACCGTTCGCCCTGAGCTTGTCGAAGGGTTTTACGTTTTAGAATGAGAAAGGCTTCGACAGGCTCAGCCTGAGGGGCTTTTAGTTTTTCGGATCAATTTCAGTTTTCAGATCAAATGCTGCGCGCTTTTAGAGCACGGCTGCCACCAGACCGAGCGACGCAGCTTCATTGGCTTCCAGATACCAGTTTTCGGGGGCGCGGCGCAGGACTTCCTCAAGCGTGATGTCGGAACCAAGGATAAGGTTCGAAAAGCCCTCATTTTGAATGGTGATCGAAGACTCTATCTCATTGAGCGCAGCTTTGAGCGGCGCGATGCAGGTCGTGAGCGGCCCCTGCAAATGGATGTCCTTCGTGATCAGCCGCTCATGGATCATGACCCGCGTCCCGCGGGTGAGATAGCGATTCTCCTTGGCGAAGAAGCCCATGAAGGTAGCTCCTGCCGAATAGACGGCGGTCTTGCCAAGGAAGACGAGCCTACGGCCGGGACTAAGCTCGGAATGAAACCGGATATCCTCGCCCATCATCCGGGCGATTTCGGGATCGCCCCCCAGCGTCGCGATTTCTATTACCACCAAGCCTTCAGAAGGAGCGGCGGCGAGTGCATCCTTGAAGTGCAGATACATCGCCTGGTCGACGGGGCCGGAAAGGCGAATGGCGGGGCAGACGAAATCCTGCGGCGAGAGCAGCGGCGCTTGCATGGACATCAATGGCTTCCTGAAAAAAGGGAGGATTTCGCTGCATTACGCCCGGCAGACCAAATGGTGCCGTGACAAACACGCTTTTGACTGGCGCTGCGCCGGAGACGCTGTAAAGAACAGACCATGACCAAAGGGTGCGGGGCATGATCGCGAAATTGAAAGGGCGGCTGGACAGCACCGGGCTGGACCATGCGATCATCGATGTGGCGGGCGTGGGCTATCTGGTCGGGGCATCGTCCCGGACGCTGGCTGCGCTGGGGCCGGTGGGCGAAGCCGTGACCGTGCATACCGAAATGCTGGTGTCGGAGGATTCGATCCGGCTCGTCGGCTTTGCGCGCGGAGAAGAGCGCGACTGGTTCCGCCTGCTGATCGGCGTACAGGGCGTGGGGTCGCGCGTGGCGCTGGCCATTTTGTCGGCGCTTGAACCAGCCGAACTGCATCGCGCGGTGGCGACGGGCGACAAGGCCATGGTGGCGCGCGCCAATGGCGTCGGCCCCAAGCTGGCGCTGCGCATCGTCAATGAGCTCAAGGACAAGATCGGCGCCGCGCCGGGCGCGGGTGGAATATCGGGCACCGGCATCATCCCGGCGACTGCCGGAGGGCTTGGCGCGGATGCCGTGTCTGCGCTTCAGAATCTCGGTTTCAAGCCGGTCGAGGCCAGCAGCGCGGTTGCCGCGGCGGAAGAAGAGCTGGGTGAAGGCGCGACGCTGGATGCGCTGGTGCGGCTGGCGCTGCGGAAGGCGGCCAAGTGAGCGAGGACCGGTTGATCGCCTCGACGCGCCGTCCCGAGGATGTGGACGCAGCGCTGCGGCCCAAATCGCTCACCGAATTTATCGGGCAGCAGGCAGCGCGCGAAAATCTGCGCGTCTTCATCGAGGCGGCGAAGCAGCGCGGCGACGCGTTGGACCATGTGCTGTTCTTTGGCCCGCCCGGCCTTGGCAAGACGACCCTGGCGCAGATCGTTGCGAAGGAAATGGGCGTCGGCTTTCGCGCGACATCGGGCCCGGTGATCGCCAAGTCGGGGGATCTGGCGGCGCTGCTCACCAACCTCGACGAAGGCGACGTGCTGTTCGTGGACGAAATCCACCGGCTCAATCCAGCCGTGGAAGAAGTCCTCTATCCCGCGATGGAGGACCGGGCGCTCGACCTGATGATCGGCGAGGGACCATCGGCCCGGTCGGTGCGCATCGACCTGCCCCGCTTCACGCTGGTGGGCGCGACGACGCGGCAGGGACTGCTGACGACGCCGCTGCGCGACCGTTTCGGCATTCCGGTGCGGCTGCAATTTTATACCGTCGAGGAACTGGAACTGGTGGTGCGGCGCGCTGCCCGGTTGCTCGACCTTGGCATCACGTCTGACGGAGCGATCGAGATCGCCCGGCGGTCGCGCGGAACTCCGCGCATCGCGGGGCGATTACTGCGGCGGGTGCGCGATTTCGCGAACGTCGCTGGTGTCGAAGCGGTGGACGCCAAGGCCGCCGACGCGGCGCTCAGCCGTCTGGAAGTCGATCAACTTGGCCTTGACCTTATGGATCGCCGCTACCTGATGATGATCGCCGACATTTATCGCGGCGGGCCGGTGGGCGTCGAAACGCTGGCGGCAGGGTTGTCGGAGCCGCGCGACACGATCGAAGAGGTGATCGAGCCCTATCTGATCCAGCTTGGCCTCATTGCGCGCACGGCGCGCGGACGCTGTCTCAACGGGCCGGGCTGGAAGCATCTCGGTCTCAATCCACCCAGCGGTCTCCAGGACGGGCTGTTCGACTGAAAAATGCGTGACCGCTACGGCAAGGCACGGCTATAGCGGCCGAAGGAGCGGATGCGCGGGTGATACGCGCCCTCAATCAAGGAGTTGCGCTGCTTGCGGGCGATCGAACAGTATCCCAATCTGGTGACCATGTTCTTCGCGCGGGCGAAGGAAATGGGCGACCTGCCTTTCCTGTGGCGCAAGACAGCAGGCGGCTGGAAATCGCTTAGCTGGACCGAGGTGGCGTTGCAGGTTGCGGGCCTTGCCGCCGCCCTCAAGGCACAAGGGCTGAAGCCAGGCGACCCCGTGATGCTGGTGAGCGAGAACCGGCCGGAATTCTGCATCGCCGACCTTGCCATCATGGCAGCCGGGTGCGTGACGGTGCCGACCTACACCACCAACACGACGCGCGATCATCAACATATCCTGACCGACAGCGGCGCGCGGGCGGTGATCGTGTCGACCGCCAAGCTGGCCCAGACGCTGATGCCCGCCGTCCTGCGATCGCAGGCGAGCTTCATCGTCGGCATGGAACCGCTGCGCGGCGCGCAGGGCGATCTGTCTTGCCATCTGTGGGCGGACATGATCGCGTCGCACATCGCCGATCCGGATGCCTGCGCGGCGGAACAGACCGCCGGGCGGAACGACCTTGCCTGCATCATCTACACCAGCGGCACCGGCGGTGCGCCCCGGGGCGTCATGCAGCATCATGGCGCGATCCTGTGCAATATCGAGGGCGCGGGAAAGCTGGTGGCGGAGGATTTCGGATGGGGGGACGAGGTCTTCCTGTCCTTCCTGCCGCTCAGCCACGCCTATGAGCATAGCGGCGGCCAGTTCCTGCCGATCATGCTGGCGGGGCAGATCTATTATGCCGAGGGGCTGGAGAAGCTCGCCAGCAACATAGAGGAAGCGCGGCCCACGATCATGGTCGTCGTCCCCCGCCTGTTCGAGGTGCTGCGGGCACGGATCATCAAATCGATCGAGAAGCAGGGCAAGTTTCCGGCCTGGCTTCTGGCCCAGTCCCTGCGGATCGCGGCCAAGGAGCAGAGGGGCGAGGGGTCCATTGCCGACCTGCCGGTGAAGCTGTTGCTGAACCGGACGCTGAAACCCAAGATCGCCAAGCGCTTCGGCGGGCGCATGAAGGCTCTGGTATCGGGCGGCGCGCCTCTCAACCCTGATGTCGGACTCTTCTTCGATGCGATGGGGCTGACGCTGCTACAGGGCTATGGCCAGACGGAGGCCGGGCCAGTCGTCAGCTGCAACCGGCCCGGCGTTGGCATCGCTATGGACACGGTCGGGCCGCCGCTGGACGGGGTCGAGGTAAAGATCGCCGATGATGGCGAGATCCTGGTGCGCGGGGAACTGGTGATGCAGGGCTATTGGCGCAACGCGGCGGAGACCGAGAAAGCGCTGAAGAACGGCTGGCTGCATACCGGCGACATTGGCGAGATCGACCACAAGGGCCGGATCCGGATCACCGACCGCAAGAAGGACCTGATCGTCAACGACAAGGGCGACAATGTGTCGCCTCAGAAGGTCGAGGGCATGTTGACGCTGCAGCCCGAGATCGGCCAGGCTATGGTCTATGGCGACCGGCGGCCGCATCTGGTGGGTCTGCTGGTGCCGGATGCCGAGTGGACACGCGAATGGGCGCTGGCCGGAGGGAAGACGGCCGATCAGCTTGCGAAAGACGCCCAATATCTGGCGGCGCTAAGGGCGGCGGTGGACCGGGTGAATGAAGAGCTTTCCGTGACCGAACGGGTGCGCCGCATCATCCTGGCCGAGGAGCCCTTCACCATAGAAAATGGCGAGATGACACCGTCGATGAAAATCCGCCGCCATGTCATCAAGGCGCGCTATAGCGAACAGCTGGACGCCTTGTATAAAGGTTGAACGTCAGCGATCCGGCGTGCGATAAGGTGTGAAGGAGCCAAGCGCGCAACCGCCCGTGATGGACCCGGTAACCAGATCGGCGCTTCGCACGATGTCGCCACGGCAATATTGAGACCCGGCGCCGGTCGGCCTGATGACGAGCGTGTCGCCCCGCCCAAGCCCGGTGCAACTGCCATTAAGGTCGTTGCGGTAGACGAGGCGTCCGCTCACCCGGTACAGCAACACGCTTTCGCTGATCGCGGTCAGGCTGGAACCGGGATAGCGGCTCACGCAACTGACCGGATCACCGGCGACCTTGCCGTCCAACGCCGCTTCCAGCCGGTCGGCTTGCTTTTCCGTAAGACGCGCGGGTTCGTCACCACCCGCGCACGCTGCCAGCATCAGCGGCGCCAGACACATCCATGCACGCATGGCACTTCTCCTGCACTTGTCTCCGCACGGCGGAGCAATCGCGGTAACGCCCGAACCGTCAGGCCGTATCCTTGGCCGTGCGTCGACGGGCGAGTTCCTGCACATCATTGGCGCGCATGAAGATATTGGTCGCGCGCTCAAGGCCGATGGTGGTGGGCACGGTTGCTTCTCCCCGCGCCCGCGCCTCATCCACCTCGGCCATACGCGCCGCCAGCGCTTCATTGTCCGGCTCGATCGTCAGGGCGAAGCGGCCATTGCCCTGCGTATATTCATGCGCGCAATAAACCGCCGTCTCGTCGGGCAAGGCGGCGAAGCGGGCCATGTTGGCGAACATCTGGTCGGCCGTCCCTTCGAACAGCCGCCCGCAGCCCATCGCGAACAACGTGTCGCCGACAAATATGATGCGATCGGAGGCGAGATGATAGGCGATGTGACCGGCGGTATGGGCAGGCACCTCCATGACGGTCGCGACATGGCCGCCGATGCGTACCTCGTCGCCCTCGCCCACCTGCCGGTCGAGCGTACCGATCTTGGCGGCCTCCGCTGCGGGTCCGGTGATCCGGCAGCCGGTCGCGGCCTTGATCGCCGCATTGCCGCCGACATGATCGCCATGCCAGTGCGTATTCCAGATCTGGCTTATCGTCCATCCCCGCTCCGCCGCCGCAGCCAGCACGGGTTCCGCCACCGCGGGGTCGATCACGACCGTTTCTCTGCTGGCATCATCATGCAGCAGCCAGACATAGTTGTCGGACAGTACGGCTATGCGCGCGACGCTCAGCATGGGATTACCAGACGCCTGTGTTCTGCATGGAAGCCCAGGGTTCGGCAGGCTCCAGATGACCGTCCTGCAACAGTTCGATCGAGATATTGTCCGGCGTGCGGACGAAAGCCATATGCCCATCGCGCGGCGGCCGGTTGATGGTGACGCCCGCATCCATCAGACGCTGGCAGACGTCATAGATGTTGCTCACCCGATAGGCGAGATGGCCGAAATTACGGCCCTCGCCATAATGTTCAGCAGGCGTCCCATCTTCCGCTGGCCAGTTATAGGTCAGTTCAACCTGAGCATCCTCGTCCCCCGGCGCGGCGAGAAAAACGAGTGTGTAGCGGCCGCCTTCATTGTCGAAGCGCTTCTGCTCCTCAAGGCCCAACAGCTTGAAGAAGGCGACTGTGCGATCGATGTCGGTCACACGGATCATGGTATGAAGATATTTGGTCAAGCAGTCGCTCCATTCGTCGCCAGCAAGCAACGGTTCATCTCGGCAGTGGCAGGGTCGCTGCCAAGATAGGGTGGCACGGGCATCGATGAAAGAGGAGACGCGAATGGCGCTGGAGGATCGCGACAAGGTGCTGCTGGCTTGTGTCGGCCTGCTGACGCTGGGATTGGTCAGCGGCGGCTATTTGCTGGGTGACGGGTTGAAGCGGGCCAAGGCCGCCGATCGGTCCGTCACCGTCCGCGGCTTGGCGGAGCGCAATGTCACAGCTGATCTCGCTACCTGGTCGATCAGCTATGCTGCGACGGGCTTTGATCTGCCCGCCGTACGCGCGGAGATCGACAACAATACGAAGGAGCTGAAGGCCTATTTCACAAGCCTGGGCTTCAAGCCGGAGGCGCTCACGCCCACCGGCGCTGGCGTCAATCAATATATCAACAACGGCGTCAACACGATCACCATCACCCAGCGCATGTTGTTGCGCACGACCGACATCGCCAAGGCGCAGAAGGCAGTCGCGCAACAGTTCGATCTGGTCCGCCGGGGCGTCACCTTACAGGAGGGATCCGGCATGCGTTACAGCTTCACCAAGCTCAATGACATCAAACCGCCCATGGTTGCCGCCGCGACCCGCGATGCGCGCGCGGCGGCCGAACAATTTGCCCGCGACAGCGGCGCCAGCGTAGGCGGGATCAAGAGCGCCACCCAAGGCTATTTCTCCATCGATCCGCGCGACGGCGAGGCGGACGGATCCAGCGACACGCCCTACAAGAAGGTGCGCGTCGTCACGACCGTGGACTTCTACCTCAATTAGGGCGCGCTAGCCGTTCAGCGAGCCGGAGCGCCTATAGGCAGCCGGGTGAGATTGTCGGCAGCGGCCTTTCCAGCGGGGGATTGAGGGCCGAGCTTGATCGCGCGCTGCCAGGCCGACCGCGCGACATCGTCATGGTGGGTCAGGACTGCGATGTTGCCCTCCTCCAGCGCGACGGATGCATCATCGGGGGAAAGCTGCACCGCGCGCGCAATATGCGCCTGCGCGAGCTTCAGCTCTCCGGACCGACGCGCGAGTGTGGCCGATAACAGCCAGGCAAGGGGATCCTGCGGTACTTGAGCGAGCGCCACATCGAGCGAGTCCCGCGCTTCCTTGGCGTCGCCCAACGCCACGAGGGCCCGGGCGCGATCAAGATAGGTCTCTCCCTTTTCAAGGCCATCGGGCAAGCCGCGCGCCAAGGCCGCATCGAAACTGCTGCGCGCCTTTGCGGCATCGCCTGCCGCCAGCGCGGCGTTCCCCGCCTGCGCCCACAACCGGGCGCTTTGCGCCATCTCGCCGCTCCGTTCCGCCTCATCGGCCGCCTGTTCGAAGGCGACCATGGCGGGCGCCCACCGCTCCGCGCGGGCATAAGCGAAGCCCATGCAATGGCGCGCGTAGAAAGAGCCTCCTTCAATCCGCCATTTCTGTGCGAATGCTACACCTTTGTCGGGGGACGCGAGCGCTTCATCAAGGCAGGCCTGAAATGGCGCAGCATATTTTTCCGGAACGGGAATGCGGCCATCGGCAGCGGAGGAGCCGCGCGGTCGCGGGGTGGACGCCCGCTGCTCCTCCTTCCTGGGCCGGTTCATCACCGCTTCGATTTCGGGATCATAGGCTTGCGGCGTCAAGAGCAGCAGCGGGAGAAGAAGCATCAGAGAATATCCAGAAGGCTGCCAAGGGTGTTGATCAACAGCGTGATATCGCTGTCACGCGACAGGCGATGATCACCATCCTTAACGAGCAGCGTCTGCACATCATATGAATGCAGGCGCTGGGAAAGCCGCAGGGCCGTCTGCCAAGGCACGTCGCGGTCCTCTTGCCCCTGCAGCAGCCGGACGGGGCAGCTGATCGGGATTGGCCGGTCGAGCAAACGAAGCGCCTGGCCCGACTGCCAGAAAGCCAGCGTAGTCACAAGCGGCTGGTCGCCATAGGGCGTGGGCTCGCGCAACTGGCCCTCCGTAGCCAGCAGCGCCTTGTCCGCGTCGCTGAAGCCCCATTCGGTAAAATCCGGCGCCGCGGCGATCCCGACCAGCCCGGCAACTCTTTCGGGACGAGCCAGCGCGATCAACAAGGCGATCCAGCCGCCCATCGACGATCCCGCCAGCAGCAGCGGCCCGTCCGTCAAAGCGTCAACCAACAGCAACGCATCGTCACGCCAACTGGCAAGCGTACCATCCTCGAACCGGCCTTCGCTCGCTCCGTTGCCGCCATAGTCGAGCCGCAGCATCGCCCGGCCAGTCCGTGCCGCCCAGGCGTCGATGGCGGCCGCCTTGCCGCCTTCCATGTCGGACATATAGCCGGGCAGGAAGACGATGGTCGGGCCGGAACCCGGGCGATGCCGATAGGCGAGGCGCACGCCATCCGGGCGGGCGAACGACGCCAGCGGAACTGCTGAAATAGGGTTCATCGGCTATCTCCCACCGACCTTGATGCGGCTTGCATGAGGTCAATAGACGCTGGCGCGCGGAAAACCAGAAAGGAAGAAAATAATAGCTCCGATGGAATTGACACTAGGCAGACCAACGGCTAATCGCGCCGTCCTACCCCGTGCCCAGATGGCGGAATTGGTAGACGCACCAGCTTCAGGTGCTGGCGATCGCAAGGTCGTGGAGGTTCGAGTCCTCTTCTGGGCACCAGCTACTCTCAAAGCATTGAAAATGCACGGGGATCGTCGAGAACACGGTCCCCAGAGAGCGTTTGCTACAAAGAACTGCTACTCGCCGCATTCCGCACGATGCTCGACCGCTCATGGGTCACCCCGAAATATGGCGGTCGCTTCAAACCGACAGCTTGAAGATCTCCCTGCGCCGGTTGCCCAACGCCATGGCTCGGGTCGAGACAGAGATTGAACATCGCCGCTGGGCTGCTGGTCTTCACTGCGACCCGACGCTGCTCGAACCGTTGTCGGACGATGCCGTGGCAAAGCGTCAGGTGATCCATGATGCGGCTCCGGTGGATGCAGAGCCAGTGCCGCCCGTCCCGGCCAGCAACCTCACCCTGAGCGAAACATACGAGCAGTATGACCGATCCGATGCAGGCGTAGTCAGCCCGAACGCGGGAGGCTTATGAGACAAGCCGTAGGCTTGCCGTGTCGATCATCGGCAAAGACGTTCCCATACAATCGCACGCTCGCGCCCGTTGTCGCGACTATATCGACGTGCTGCATCTCATGCCGCGCAATGCCGCAAAACGGTTTTCGAAGCTCACCACCTTCAAGCCTCCGATCGCGCCCGAACGCCCGGCAAGACCGATCTCGGCGCACCAGAACGGATAGACATTCCCTCCGCAGCTAGTGCACGGAAATTTGCCCCTGGCGGCTGAAAAGGGCGGGACTCAAATGGATGCCGGACGGTGGGCCAGCTTAGCGACTTCAGCAGCGACACACCTCTTCGATTGCAAATTGTGCAACGCAAAAATTTTTCTTGCGACTCGGACGAATCGGTGACAGCTTAATCCATGTCGAGGCAGGGGCGCTTCGACGCGTTAGGCTGGGACGCCGATGACGGCAGGAACCAGCTTCGATCTTACAGGATCGAAATCGGCAATGACGCCGCCCGGACTGGTCTGAACAGACCTCGTCCAGGCGGCTTTTTTATTATGTTTTTCAAGCGGACGCGAATGCGCGCCGTGAACCTTCAGCATCATCTTTCGCACGCCGGGCAGTGCTTCGGCGAATGGCTGGCTGCGTGCCTGTCGCAGCGCTGACGATCTGACAGAGAAGGACATTGGGGAATGGCAGAGGGGGACAATCCGAAAGGCGTTAGCCGCCGTGGCGCGTTGAAAGCCGGTGGGACAGCTGCGCTTTTTGCTGCGGTGCATCAGGCATTTCCGTCGGGCGCCTTCGCCGCAGGTGCTGGGCCGGAAGTGACTGGCGCGAAGTTGGGCTTCATCGCCCTGACCGATGCTGCGCCTGTGATCATTGCCAAGGAACTGGGCTTCTTCGCCAAATATGGTCTGCCCGATGTGCAGGTGACCAAGCAGGCCAGCTGGGGCGCGACACGCGACAATCTAGTCTTGGGCAGCGCCGGTGGCGGCATCGACGGCGCGCATATTCTCACGCCAATGTCCTATCTGCTGACGCTGGGCGCGATCGGCAAGGCGACGCCGATGAGCATTCTCGCCCGCCTGAACGTCAACGGTCAGGCCATTTCGGTTTCCAAGGAATATCTGGGCGCGAAAGCCGACATCAGCTCTGCGAAAATGAAGGGCGTGATCGCCCAGCGCAAGGGCGCGGGCAAGAAGATCACGATGGCGATGACCTTCCCCGGCGGGACGCACGACATGTGGATCCGCTACTGGCTGGCGGCGGGTGGCATCGATCCGGACAAGGATGTCGAGCTGATCACCATCCCGCCGCCGCAGATGGTGGCGAACATGAAGGCCGACACGATGGACGCCTTCTGCGTGGGTGAGCCGTGGAATGATCAGCTTGTGGCGCAAAATCTGGGCTACACGGCGGTTTCGACCGGCCAGATGTGGATGAACCATCCCGAAAAGAGCTTCGCCATGCGGTCGGACTGGGTGGCGAAGAACCCGCGCGCCGCAGTCGCGATTACCGCAGCCATCATCGAAGCGCAGCGGTGGGCGGACAATCCGAGCAATATCGCGCGTCTGGCGGGTACGATCGCTGGTCGCGACTATCTGAAGTGCCCGGTTACGGACATTGCCGACCGCCTGCAGGGCAATTTCAACATGGGCGACGGGCGTAAATTCCCGAACGCGGCGTTCAAGATGAAGTTCTTCAACGGCTATGCCTCGTTCCCCTACAAGAGCCACGACCTGTGGTTCCTCACGGAAAATCAGCGCTGGGGCAAGCTGCCCATGTCGCTGGATACCAAGGGGGTGATCAGCAAGGTCAATCGCTCCGACATCTGGCGGAAGGCAGCAGCGATGATGGGAGGCAAGGGGCCAGCCAGCGATAGCCGCGGCGTCGAGAAATTCTTCGACGGCAAGACCTTCGATCCCAGCAACCCCAAGGCCTATCTGGCCAGCCTGGCGATCAAGCGGGTCTGATGAGGGAGGAAAAAGCCATGGCTCCGTTATCGCCAAAGAGCAGGAATGGAGGGCCGCCGGTATCGTCCGGCGGCACCACCACCGAACTGGGGGTCATCCTGCCCTATCCGGAAGAAGCGATCGCACGACGCAGTTTCGAGCCCGTAGCCGCGCCGGTGAATCCGATCGTGAGCAAGGGGCGTGCGCTAATTGCCGCCATACTGCCCACTGTCGTCATGATCGGGGCGCTGTTGCTGTTCTGGCAGCTTCTGTGCGGATCGCCGGACGCGACTTTCCCCAGCCCTGTGAAAGTCTGGCAGGAAAGTCATGACGTCATCACTCACCCGTTCAAGGGCGTTGAGATCGGCTTTACCCACTTCAGCATCCAGGATGGCGGCGATGTCGGCATTGCCGGTCATGTTCTGACCAGCCTCAGTCGGGTCCTCATCGGCTACAGCATCGCGGCGATCGTCGGTGTGGCGCTGGGTATTCTGATCGGTCAGAGCGTTTTCGCCTTCCGCGCGCTTGATCCCTTGTTCCAGGTGCTGCGCACAGTGCCGCCGCTCGCCTGGTTGCCGATCAGTCTCGCCATCTTTCAGCAAGCGCAGCCATCGGCGATCTTCCTGATCTTCATCACCGCGATCTGGCCGGTCATCCTGAACACGGCGGCAGGGGTTCAGACCATTCCGGCGGCCTATCGCAACGTGGCGAAGGTGCTCGCGCTCAATCCCGTCGAATATTTCGTCCGGATCATGCTGCCCGCCACCGTGCCGCACATGTTCACCGGGCTGCGTATCGGCGTCGGCATGAGTTGGCTGGCGATAGTGGCGGCGGAGATGGTGCAGGGAGGCACCGGCGTCGGCTTCTTCATCTGGGACAGCTACAACAGCTCGTTGCTCACCGACACGATCGTCGCACTCGTCTGGATCGGCCTGGTCGGATTTACGCTGGATCGCATCGTCGCCTTTGCGGGCCGCATCATCAGCCGGGCAGGCTGAAGGGGAGAGCAGTTTCATGAAACAACGCAGCTATCTCGCGCTTGAGGGCATTACCGTCGAATTTCCCACCAAGGCTGGACGTTTCTGCGCGTTGGACCGCATCGATCTGGAAGTGGACAAGGGGCAGTTCTTAGCGCTGATCGGTCATTCGGGCTGCGGCAAGTCAACCTTGCTCAACGCCGTGGCCGGGCTGGTCAAACCGACCCGCGGGGCGATCTTCCTGGACGGGGAAGTCGTGGATGCACCGGGACCGGACCGCGCAGTCGTCTTCCAGGATCATTCGCTGCTGCCCTGGTTGACGGTCGAGGAAAATGTCCGCCTGGCGGTGGACAAGACGGCGCGCGGCAAGAGCAAGGCAGAGCGCAGGGATTGGGTCATGCACAATCTTGAGCTGGTGCAGATGGCCCACGCCGCCGGGAAAAGGCCGGGCGAATTGTCCGGGGGCATGAAGCAGCGCGTGGGCATCGCCCGCGCGATAGCGATGAACCCGCGCATCCTACTGATGGACGAACCCTTCGGCGCGCTCGATGCGCTGACGCGGGCGGCGCTGCAGGACGTTGTTATGGATCTGCAGGCGCGGCTCAACAACACGGTGCTGATGATCACCCATGATGTGGACGAGGCCGTGCTGCTCGCCGACCGCGTCGTCATGATGACCAACGGCCCGGCCGCGCGGATCGGTGAGGACCGGCCCGTGGCATTGGCGAGGCCGCGCAACCGGCTCGAAGCCATCGACATGCCTGAATATGCAGAGGCCCGCAGCGCGGTCATCCATTTTCTGCACGAGCGCTACCGCAATCCGGCGACGCTCGCTGCGTGAGGGACAAGTCGCCCAGCGAGGCGGCATCAAGAATATCGGGATTGAGAGGGGATGCCCTGAAAGGCCTCAAAAAGCCATCGGGAGCAATAGAGGGGGAATTATGCGTGGATTGAATATGTTGCTGTCGGCGTCCGCGCTGGCGACGTTAGCGACGCCAGCCTTGGCCCAGGATATCGTGTTCAAGCCGATCGTCGAAGCGCGGCTGCGTTATGAAACGGTCGATCAGGACGGGCCGCTGCCGTTGACCAGCAGCCGTGATGCCGATGCAGTCACCATGCGCCTGCGCGCTGGCGGCGAACTGTCCAAGGGACCTTTTGCTTTCCTTGTGGAAGGGGAAGGGACGCTGGCCATCGACGAGGATTATAATAGCGGCGTCAACGGCAAGACGCTCTATCCCATCGTCGCTGATCCTGAGACCGTCGAACTCAATCGCCTGCAACTGCAATATCGCACCAAGCCGCTGGTGGTCACGCTGGGGCGGCAGCGCATCAACCTGGACGATCAGCGCTTTGTCGGTTCGGTCGCGTGGCGCCAGAATGAGCAGACCTTCGACGCACTGCGCGTGGAATATATGGGGGTCAAGAATCTGAAGGTCGATGTGACCTATGCCATCGCCGCACGCACGATCTGGGGCATCGATGGCGGCAAGTTCGGATCAGTGAACCGGCCCACCGAGATTGACGGCGACGACATCTTCGTGAACGTCTCCTACAAGACCAAGCTGGGCACGCTCACCGGCTTTGCCTATCTGATCGATGAGGACGAGCCTGTCGCCGCACTGCTGCGCAACAGCAGTCAAACCTATGGCGCTCGCTTTGCCGGAGCCGTTCCGCTCGCCCAGAAGGTGAAGCTGAGCTACCTCGCCAGCTACGCACGGCAGAGCGATTATCAGAAGAACCCGGTGGACTATAAGGCTGACTATGTTGCAGCGGAACTGGGGCTGGAAGTGGCCCCCTTCAAGCTGACGGCCGGTTATGAGCTATTGGGGTCGGACAGCAATGCTAAGGGCATTGCGGGCGGTTTCGCCTTTCAGACGCCTTTCGCGACGCTGCACAAGTTCAACGGCTGGGCGGACAAGTTCCTGACGACCCCGGCGACGGGTATTCAGGACTATTATGGCGGCATCGCCTACACGATGCCGAAGGTCGGCAAGATGGGGCCGCTGGTCGCATCCTTCATCTACCATCGTTTTAGCAGTGACCGACTCTCGATCCACTATGGGGACGAATATAACGCCCAGGTGACCTTGAAGATCGACAAGCATCTGAGCGCTCTCGTCAAATATGCGGACTATGAGCGGAAGGGAATCGCGAGCTTCACGGGCGACGCCGACACCAAGAAGTTCTGGGCGCAGATCGACTACGCGCTCTGAACAACATTTGGCCAGAACAAAAGTCCGCGACGGGGCATTGTTAGCCAATGGCCCGTCAGATGGAGGCTGGTTGTCAGGATGCGTTGCGATATCGCAGCAGATCAACAGACCCTTCATCCTAACATCATCGGACCAGCGCCTCCTTCTGCAAGTAAGGCTCCGCCGCCTGTTAGCGGCTGAGCCTTACTTTTCACCTGCAAAAGTAGAACCGCTATAAGCCGGTCATCACGCCATCAGTCCGACCCGCCGAACTTGTAACGCGCGCGCAGGCCGAACATTCGCGGTTCGCCATACATCTGCGTCCAGGCCCCGATCGTCTGGTATGTGCCGGTATTGGTGATCGCATAAAGCTTGTTGGTCAGGTTGGTCGCAAACAGCGACAGGTCCAGCCCGCTGGCAAGAGCATTCTTCCAGTCCAGGGTGGCGTTGAGCAAGCCGAAAGCCGGCAGACGCACACCTGGCTCGTTTGTGGTGCCGTCTGGGAATGTCTCCGTCGAGAAAGGCGCGGTTTCCTGCGCGTCCGTCCAGTTATAGCTGACGAACAAGCTGACGTTGCCGAACTTCTCAGCGGTCGGGATCGTGAAGCGACCGTAGACCGAGAGAATGTTGGGAGACAGATATTGCAACGGGCGGCAGGTCATGTCTGCTCCGGCAAAAACCTTGGGCGACGTGATGGACTGAGCCGTGCAATCCCAGACACCCGAGTTCGAGTCGAACTTGAACGACTTGTAGTGGGAAGAGGTATGGCTGTAGTTCAAGCCGAGTTCGATTTCGCGAGATGGCCGGATCATGGCCTCCACTTCCACACCCTTGATCACGGCCGAAGCAGTGCTGAGCGTGATCGCGCCGTTGCCGCCGGTGGCGTTGTTGCGGTCACCCGCAGCGCGCTGAATGTTCGAATAATCCAGATAGAAGCCGTTGACGTTGAACCGCGTGGCCATACCGCCGACCTCGAAGTCGGATTTGAAGCCTGCTTCATAGTCGGTGAGATATTCCGGCCCGAAGGTCCGGGTGTTCGGGAACACTGCATAGGCGTTGAAGCCGCCTGCCTTGTAGCCCTTGGTCACCTTCGCATAGAGCATCAGGTCGTCATTCGGCCGATAATCGATCCCCACTGTCCAGTTCGGCGCCGAGCTTTTGAGGTTGCCGGTAAACCGGCAATCAGTGAGCGGCGTCGTTGTGAACTGCGATTTCCAGGAGCACAGGTTGATCACGGCACCCCCGCCCACCGGGATCGCCGACCAGGAAGCCGTAAAGCCCTCCACATGATCCCAGGTATAGCGATACCCACCAGTCAGCCGAACACGATCCAGCGCGGGCACAAACGCTCCGAGATCAAGGCTCGCTTGAGCATAGAGCGCCTTTGATTCATTGGTCACCCCAACCTGGCTGGTGCCAAGCGCGCAGCCAGCTTCGGTTTTGTTACTACATACGTTGATGGAGAAGGATTCCATCAGGCCTGCGGGGGACTGTTTGAAGTAGAAGCCGCCTACGGTATAAGTAAGCTTGTTGTCCAGGGCATTGCCCTGCAACTGCAGTTCTTCCGTGAACAGCTTGTAATGATCACGCGGAGACCGGCGACTTTCAACCGTCGTGCCAGTGTTATAGATCGGCGCGATCGTGCCGTCCTGATCGTTCGAGTAATAAGATTTAAAACGAGCATAGCTGATGATGTTACGTATCTTTATATTGTCAGTTGCATCAAAATCAGTGGTGTTCGTGATCCCCCATGTCACTGTCTTGGCGAAATCATCCACGCCATGAGCAGTCTTCCGGGGCCCAAGCTCATTGGCCTTCGCTATTAGATCGGTGTAGTAATTGCAGTTGCCGGCGGAACGACAGAAATCGAATGATGGCACAAAGCTGTCAAGCGCCTGAAAATAGCCCGTGTTGAACCCCTTGGCGATTGATCCCGAACCGTTTGTCCGGGAATATCCGTAATAAGCCATCGTATAGTTCTGAAGAGTTTCGGTCGGGGTCAACAACAGGCCGAAGCGAGCCATGCGCCAATGCGTGTCGTCGCGATCCTTGCGCCAATTAACGTCGTAGGTGAAACCGTCACGATCGCGCGTTGCACCGACCAGGCGAATGCTCACCTTGTCCGTAACCGGCACGTTGAGCATGGCTTCCAGTTCGGTCATATTATAGTTACCGACGCCACCGCCGATATAGCCCTCAAGCCGATCCGTCGGCTTGGCCGGAGTAAGTAGGATCGCGCCACCAGTAGTGTTACGGCCGAACAAAGTGCCCTGCGCACCCGACAAGACCTGCACACTCTGAAGATCGACGAAGTTACCTGGGCCGCCTTGGTTCGACAGTGTGTAGCCGGATGGCAGCGGTACTTCGTTCATGTACACGACAACTGCGGGCGAACCCTGAAACGATGCCGACTGACCTCGAATGGAAGGTGACATGACGTCGCGCGACGCCTGACCATTGGGCGCGATGACCAACGACGGCACCGATGCCTGCATGTCTTGAAGGCTTGTGACGCCGCGCTCCCGCAGCCCTTCACCTGAAACCGCTGTAATGGTGATTGGAACATCCTGCGCACGTTCCTCACGCCGCTGGGCGGTTACGACAATTTCGTCGATCGCAGTTTGGGCAGCCGCGATATCAGGCGCGATCACCGCACCCGCAGCAACGCCTGCAAGTAACAGCCGACCCGCATGTCGTCTAAACGCTAGGAATTCAGCCCCCATGTCATCCTCTCCCTTATCTTCTCGTGCGAGAACCATTGAATATTGGAAGAAAACAAAGAAGATTGCCGCCAACAACGCACAGCCATCATAATGCCGACCTCAGGGTCGCTGAATTCACTGAGACGTATGACATGGCAGAGCGTTTCCACTCCGACCCTCTCCAACCTGTTTATTCTTTCCGAATATTTTAATCTACCTACCACTACGATATATGACCTGCAATGGCCATTTATCAGCTATGACAACTTCTCCGACATGAACATTATACGTTATCAACTTATTTAAGGTCTTGCCCCCGATGACCCGACATCGACACGAGCAACATCGATACGACCACTCCTGACCTTCACTGTCACTGCTGGATCATGATCCGAAGCACAGCAGATGAACAGGTCACGCCCATCCATTCCGCCCAGCATACAGGCATATGGTCGGGCGCCCTCAATCGGGATTTGCGTCAAGATCTCGCCACCTTCGCGCACGCGCACGACAGAGTTCGCAAGGGCAACTGCCACCCAGACGCAGCCTTCCGCATCAAGGCAGATGCCATCTGGTGCATAGCCGCCAAAGTCAGCAAATATCCGCCGATTGGAGAGCCGTCCTTCCGCATCTATGTCAAAAGCTGTCAGGCGAAACGCAAATGTTTCGGCAACGATGAATGTTCGACCATCTGGTGTGATAACGCTGCCGTTCGGGCAATGCAGGTGATCCGCCGCGACTGTAACCATCCCCTCGTCCGCAACCGCAACGATACATGTTGGCCGGGGCGCTTCACCATTGAAATAATCAAATCCGACATTGCCTACGTAGGCGCGGCCCAGATGATCAACGACCATGTCGTTGCTCTGCCCCGAGTGAATGTCCGCCAATTCGGCATGCACCACTAATTGCGCATCCGATCGCCTGCGGTAAAGTCTGCGCTCGTCCATCGACACGACCAGCAGATCGCCATTCGGCAGCCACCCCATGCCCGATGGCCCGCCCGGCACATCGAAATGCTCGTGAATACTACCATCAGGCTCAAGGACGTACACGGTTCCGCCATGCTGGTCGGCGAACCACAAACGCCCTTCATGCCAGCGCGGCCCCTCCGGAAAGGCAAAACCGCGCGCAATCGTTCGGATCATAGGTGCTTTAACGCCGACTGCGGTGAGTTCTTCGGCGAAACCCAAGCTCTTACCTCCCCACTGTCTGCGCTTTATTTTTGCGCCTTGCCTCCATGTTTACGCATATTGGCACCTCTTGGCAATGGAGGCTTATCGTTTTGCGGAACGGTAATGCGCGCAACGCATGCAGATCCGCACCAAAGGGCGACCATCTTGATGTATGCGTAGCGAAGCAATAGCCATCATACGAATTGATTCCTCTTCGCCCTGCCAGCATTCCCAGTGTGTTAGGGGGGACGCTGACCCATGCTAGCTACGGGTGAAGCTCCGTCACAGGTCAGAAATCTTCCAGATCATCTGTTGATAACTGTCCACAAAATCGCTTATGACGCAGGCGGGCAAGCTGCTTACCTGCAAGATGCGCCGACGAGTGCGACCGCGCATGAATGAGGTACGTCGATACCCACATGTTTGGCGCATAACGGCTGTCGGACGCTCGTCCACGGGATGGCCGCGAGAGTCAGTTCTTAACGATCGGAAGCACGACGATAATGTACGATCCCAGCGAAAATGCCGCGGCTGATATTGCAGCTCACTTCCATTCCTTCACGAACCTGGCGGCCCATCCTGAGGTCGGTCCCCTTGTCATAACGAAGGGTGATGGCGTGTTCGTGGAAGATGACAAAGGTAACCGCTATCTTGAGGCGGTGTCGGCGCTGTGGTGTGCTTCGCTGGGCTTCAGCAATGAGCGTCTTGCCAAGGCAGGAAGCGATGCGCTGCGAGGCTTGCCTTATTATCACACCTTCACCGGCCGCTCCAATCCGACCGTGATCGAACTGGCCAACAAGCTGCTGTCGGTCGCGCCTGTTCCGATGTCGAAGGTGTTCTTCGCAAACAGCGGATCTGAAGCCAACGACTCCGCTGTGAAGATGATTTGGTATTATCATAATGCCATCGGCAAGCCGGAAAAGAAGAAGATCATCGCCCGGCTCAATGCCTATCATGGCGTGACTGTCGCGTCGGCAAGCCTCAGCGGACTCGTCACGAACCATCGCGATTTTGACCTGCCGATCGCCAATATCCTGCATGTCGATTGCCCGCATTATTTCCGCTACGCCGAGCCCGGCGAAAGCGAGGAGGATTTCGCCACTCGCCTGGCCGACAATCTTGAAAAGCGGATCCTGGCTGAAGGTCCTGAGACCGTCGCCGCTTTCTTCGCTGAGCCGGTGATGGGGGCCGGCGGGGTGATTCCGCCACCGGCGACCTATTTCGAGAAGATTCAAGAAGTTCTCGCCAAATATGACGTGCTCCTCGTCGCGGACGAAGTGGTGTGTGGCTATGGCCGGACGGGCGAGATGTTCGGTTCGACCACCTTCGGCATGAAGCCTGACATTCTGACGACGGCAAAAGGCCTGTCCTCGGCCTATGCGCCCATCTCCGCAGTGATGGTGAATGAGAAGGTCTATGCGCCGATCGCCCGAAACAGCGGCACTATCGGAACCTTTGGCCATGGCTTCACCTATTCCGGCCACCCGGTGAGCTGTGCCATCGCGCTCGAAACCCTGAAGATCTACGAAGAAGATAATGTGGTCGGCCATGTGCAGTCACTGATGCCGCAATTCTGGAAGGCGCTGCGCAGTTATGAAGGCCGCAAATATGTCGGCGAAGTGCGTGGCGTAGGCCTGGTAGCCGCGATCGAGCTCTATGCCGATCCTGAGAACCGGACCAGCTTCGATCCAGCAGTAAAGGCGGGTGCACGCCTTGTTGAAATCGGGCTCACCCAAGGCCTGATCGTGCGGGCGCTTGGCGACACGATCGTCTTCTGTCCCCCGCTCATCATCACAGCGGAAGAGCTTGACGAGCTATTCGCCCGTTTCGAACGCACCATGGCGATCTTTGAAGAAACTATCGGCTGACCAGCAGGCGAGGGCCGCCAATGCGAGCGGCGGTCGCTGAGCTAGGATGCCGCTGCTGCACTTCGCCACATTAGGCGAAGTGCAGCATGCACCAATAGCGATCCTTTAGAGAATACTTGCCGCGGCTATCATAAGCCGCGGTGTGGGTCAGGCACGGCTGAGAGGCATTGCGGCGATCTCAAGCTGTGGAAGCTGCGCAGGATGCGGGATCGTGACATCCACGGGTACAACCGGCTCCACTTCGGGGACACGGCCGCGCATGCCGTGATTGGCTGCCCAGATGGCGGCTTGGGTGCGGTTCTTGACGCGGAGCTTGCGCAGCACCGCCTTCACATGGACCTTCACCGTCGCCTCGCTGATATCCATCCTCTTGGAAATGACCTTGTTCGGGCATCCCATGATGAGCCAGCGCAGGATTTCCAGCTCACGATCGGACAGGCTTGCAGCATCGACGGGCCGTTCCACCTCCAACGCATCTGTCAGCGTCGGCCGCGACTGCAATTCGTCGGCAAGTTGCGGCGGCAGGACCCGCTCACCCATCGCAACCAGATGCAATGTCGCCACCAGGCGATCGCAACTGATTTCCTTGATGATGTAACCCATCGCGCCCAGGCGGAAGGCCTTCAGCATGGTTTGAAAGTCAAACCGATCGGATAATAGTACCAGATAGGCGCAAGGGAATTTCCGCTGAAGAACGGCGACACTGTCGGCGTCCAGCTCTTCGGTTCCATTGTCTATCAGGAGCAACGAAGGCCCCGTATCTTCCTCCGGCACCTCCACCTTTTGGAGTGCGGCGGCAATATTTGGATATTGATTAACCCGGAAGTCCCGCTCAGTGAGAATCCGGCTCAAACCTTCTCTTACGATTGCATTACCGCACAACAGACGCACATTGACTGGGTAAGCCATTGGGTAGTCCCCTCATGATCCCTTCCACTTTCGTTAGCAGGCCCCAAACGAAGCGTGAAAGACCAGTGATCAAATGCCTGCAGTGCAACCCTTTCTTTTCGTTTCAATAAGTTATGACTAGCATATTTACGACGCTAGAGTCCTGAACTGACCTATGGAAATTTAGGGTTAGTTCAACAACTCGCTAACTGATTGGTAAGGTTGTGCATTTCGTTCTTAACCATGGGAGTTATGTCCTAAGCACAGCGTTCCCGATAATACTTTGGGCTTACTGCGAAGAACGTGACTCGAGCATATGCCGGACGAACGATGGTTGCGAGTCTCTATTGGTTAACTTCAGCTGTTAACTATCTTTCCTAACAAGTCCAAAGACTTGCCCTGCGCCCAAAGCGAGGATGCGGCGCTCCTTTGCGGGTAGATCCTGCAGAGACTCGATAGAGCGAGGATTTGAGGTCACAGTAGGAAGGGCGTGCCGAACGTCAGGGCGTTTTCAAGCTCAATGACGCCTTCTTCGGCCGTCAGCTTCCGTTAGGGCCGCCGCCGGTATTGCTGCCGCCACCGCCGCCACCCATGCCACCGGCCCCTACTGCGCCGATATTGCCGAATATTTCGTCGAACAGGCTGCGATGGCGGCCCAGGGTGGGCGTCTTGTCGCCGGACGGCGAAATCTTGGCGACCTGCTCAAGGCCCATGCGGTCAACCGCCACGACATTGCCCGCGGGGTCAAAGCGGACATGGAGCACCGTCTGCGCCACCGGCTTGGGATTGGAGAAGGCCAGCGCCCGCATGTCGCGCGACACATAATACCAGTCCTGATCGCCGAATTGGGCGGTAAAGCTGGGGCGGCCCAGCGTCCCTTCTACCGAAGCGCGGTTGTCGATGCCGGGCTGGATCGAATCGACCAGCAGCTTGTCCACCTGATATCCCTGATGGGTGCGGATGCGCGAACAAGCCGAGGTTCCGAGCACGAGCGCGCCAAGGCCGACGGCAAGCAACAGATGTCGGCTGAACTGACGCATGAACTTCTCCTGCCGGGAAGGGACCCGGAAACCAAATACCAAAGCCGCCATTGCATCGCGCGGCCCGCCGATCAATATGGAATTGCGCGCCCCCCGGCAAGGGGGCCTCCGCTCAGCTCAGCCAGGAAACCGTTTCGACATGCCAAAGCTTTTCCAGCGCCTGTTCGCGCGCACCGACCCCAAGGATGCGATGCAGCCGCTTTACCAAGCCGTCATCCGCGAAGGCCGCGCGCCGCATTGGTATATGGAAGGCCAGGTGCCCGACACGATGGATGGCCGGTTCGACATGATCGTCGCCATATTGGCGCAGGTGCTGATGCGGCTTGAAGCGCTCGGAGCAGCTCAGGAAAGCGTCTGGCTCACCGAATTGTTCGTCGACGACATGGACGGGCAGTTACGGCAGGAGGGCGTAGGCGACGTGGTCGTAGGCAAACATGTCGGCCGCATGGTGAGCGCGCTCGGTGGAAGGCTCTCAGCCTACAAGGCGGCCCTTTTGGGCGGAGCGGAACTGCGGGACGCCCTGGCGCGTAACCTGTACCGTGGGGCGACGCCTGCTGGAGACGCCGTGACGCATGTCGAATCCCGGCTGAGGTCGCGCTGGGTCGGCCTTTCCACCTTGCCGCTCGACGCATTGATGGCGGGAGATATTGGATGACTAATCCTGCGCCCGAATTTTCCCGACCCGTTCGGGCCGACCAGATCGCGCGGCATGCGCAGGGCATGACCATCACTGCGGACGCCGGGGAGCGCGACGCATTGGCGCGACGCTTCAACCTGACATCACTGGATTCGCTTGAGGCTGATTATGCGTTGAGCGAACAGGACGGCGCCATCGAGGCACGGGGCCGGGTACGCGCAAGACTGGCTCAACCCTGCGTCGCCACCGGTGTAGCGGTGCCGGAGACCATCGATACCGACTTCCTGTTGCGCTTCGTTCCGGAAGGTGGCGGCGCCGATGGTGGTGAGGAATTGGAGATCGATTCGGAAGATTGCGACACGATCGGCTATGACGGGCAGACGGTCGACATCGGGGAAGCGGTCGCCGAGACGATGGCGCTGGCGATGACGCCTTATCCTCGATCAGCGGAAGCCGATGCTTATCTGCGGGAAGCGGGCGTATTGACGGAAGAGCAAGCAAGTCCTTTTGCCGTGTTGCAGTCGCTCAAAGACAATAAGTCCTGACGGACCGGCCTCCACGCGTTTCACTCTCCTGCTTGCTGTGGCATAAACCGCCTTCATGGACTCTCGGCCGCGCAAGATCATCCATATCGATATGGATGCCTTTTACGCGTCGGTGGAGCAGCGCGACGATCCAAGTCTGCGCGGGAAACCCATCGCGGTAGGCGGCGGTGGGCCCAGGGGGGTGGTGGCGACGGCCAGCTATGAAGCGCGCGTTTTTGGCGTGAAGTCCGCCATGCCGGGCGCGCGAGCGCGGCGGCTCTGTCCGGACCTGCTGTTCGTGAAACCCCGATTTGAGGTTTACCGCGCGGTTTCGACTCATGTGCGTGAGATTTTCGCCCGCTTCACCGATGTCATTCAGCCCCTGTCGCTGGATGAAGCCTATCTGGACGTCACCGAAAACAAGGCAGGGTCATCGTCCGCCACCGCAATCGCGCAGCAGATCCGGCGCATGATCCGGGACGAAACCGGCCTCACTGCCTCAGCCGGCGTCTCCTACAACAAGTTGATCGCCAAGCTCGCGTCGGATCAGAACAAGCCGGACGGTATTTGCGTGGTGCGGCCGGACGAAGGAGCGCGCTTCATGGCGCAGATGCCGGTCCGGCGAATCCATGGTGTGGGACCCGTAACAGCGCGGCGGATGCAAGCTTTGGGAATAGAGACAGGCGCCGACTTGCTGGCCCGTGACCTTGGTTTCCTGCAGCAGCATTTCGGGAGCGCTGCGCCTTTCTACTATCGCGCCGCGCGGGGAGAGGATGATCGGCCCGTCCATGAAAGGCAGGAAAGGAAATCGGTCAGCGTCGAAGACACGTTCTTCGATGACCTGATCACTCAGGACGCCTTGGTCGCGGAAATCGACCGGATCGCGCAAAGCCTCTGGACCCGGATCGAGAAGAGCGGCGCCTATGGCCGCACCGTCGTCCTCAAGATCAAGTTCGCTGATTTCCGGATCATCACCCGGTCACGCAGTATGAACGCGCCGGTTCGCTCGCCAGACCTGCTCGCGGAAACTGCGCGCGCCCTGTTAATCGCCCAGTTGCCGCTGCGGATGGGCGCGCGGCTGCTGGGCTTGGGTGTCCATAATCTCGATGCTGAGGAGCCGGTCGAGCAAAGTCAGCAGCTCAGCTTCCCTCTTTAAAAACCGGTCAGAACGGCAGCCAGTTCCGCTTTTCCGTGAACTTCATGTAACCGGCGTTTACACCAAGCCGATACCCTACGCCGAGACGGATGGGGATCAACACGACGCTGCCCCAGCGAAGATAGCTCGCCGTAAAGCCGCCAACCAGATAGGCCGTGCCTTCCGCCGCGGGAAAACGGTGGTAAAGATCCTGCGTGTCGTAGAGATTATAGACCAGGACGAAGGTGTTGGCGGCGTTGCCCCCCACGTCGAAGCCGATCGACGGCCCGGTCCAATACACTTCCCGGCGCCCTTCCACCTTGTGGTTGAGCGTGCCCGATCCATAGCGCAGACCAACCACAAAGGCGCCCGACGCTTCCCGGCCAGCGATATAGGCGTTGGGGCGGCCCTGATCCTTCAGGATCTTTTCGATCATGCCAGCCAGCCCCTCTGCCCCCTTGCCGAAGACGCCTTCGGCAGCGCCGATCAGGTCATCTTCCTGATAGGATTCGCTGGGGCTCAACGCAGCGGGCGGAGAGTTGGCGGTGACGGGAGCTCCCGTCGCTGTACTATTTGCCGTGGATGCCGAAGACTCCGGTGCCGCACTGCTCGCTGGCGGAACGCTATTGTCCACACCCGGTTCGGTCGGCGTGCTGTTCGCCTGCGGCACGGGCGCGAGATCAGCGTCAATCGCGCTGTTCGGATCGACCGTGCGCACCTGCGCCTCCGCCGCGAGCGGACTGAATGCCACCCCGGCAACGGCAAGCGTCCATGCGCCACGTCGTGCCACGCGAGCCGACACTCGCCTTACCATCCCGATCATGCCCGCTACTCCCCGACTTTGCCGCTCTTCGACCATCTATCAGATTATCGGAAGCCAAGCTGAAACGACAATGAACGAACGGCGACCCGAGTCGATTCCGGGCTGGAACGAATCCGGCAGCGAAGTTTGTAAGAATTTCATGGCATAGCCCGTTGCCTTGCGGGAAAGCCGCCGTTATAGCGCTTCTCGCCTAGCCGCTGTCCCGCCCCAAGCGGGCGTTCAGGCCATGTTTGGAGACGTGGGTGAGTGGCTGAAACCAACGGTTTGCTAAACCGTCGTACTGGTAAATCCGGTACCGAGGGTTCGAATCCCTCCGTCTCCGCCATCATTCCGATATTAGATCACAGCTGCGGCAATCACGCCGGTATCAGACGGCGTTCGTAGCGCCAGCTGGCCCATAGCTGCTGCGCCATGCGGCTTGCCGTTCGCACGCGGCTTGGCGGTACGCGGTTGTGTGAGGCGGGTGCGGTCGACGCCAAGTCGGGTGGAAGATCGTGGAAGCCGCACACAGTGAGGCCTGGTAATCGGGCTGCGGCGCGGCAGAGAGAAGTGAACCGGCGCATGATTGCATGGTTGGGACGTTTGCGGTCGCGGCTGAGCATTTCGAAACTGTGCGTGACGACCACATAAGCCGCATGGCTTTCGCGCACGGCGTGGCGCAGTCCCGTGCGCATCTCCCCCGCCGACATCGCGCAGATTTGCGCGGGGCGGAAGCTGCCGCGCCGGTCCGTGATACCCGACACGGCAAGTTCGCCAACGCCGAAGCGGTGAGAAGGAGCGATCTGATCGCGAGCGCCGCTGATCCGGCAGCCATAGCGATGATAGGCCGGATTGACGCTGCTGTCCCAAGCCAGGCCGACGTCAGCAAGCGCCCGTAATGTATCGTCATTGGCGCCGAAATTTCCCGCGCGGAAGGCGGTAATCGGCGGTGCCCCCGCCTCCTCCAGCCATGCCTTGCCGAGGCGCAGCAATATGGCTTGGTCTGCTTGACTGAAATCGCCGATGTTGCGGCCCAGTTGCCCGCTCACAGGAGAGTGACGCGCCCAGCGAAGCCATTCGCTGTGGATATGCAGCTGCACCTCATGTCCGCGTGCCACGATCGGCGCGACGATGGGTCTCAGAAACTCCGTCCCATATAAAAGCGCGGGCATCGGGTCGACGAAGAACACGCCCTTCAGGCCATGGCTCTCCAACTTATCCATCTGCCAGCCAATGCCATAGGCTCGGCCCTCGGCTTCTCCCCAGATGGATGAACGGACATTGTCTTGCAGACCCATCCCCCGCTCATGAAGCAGCGACGATAATTCTGTGTCTACGGTGATCAGGACGGCGGTCATCATCAACGCCTTACTTCATCCATGTTAAGGAGCCGTAACGCCCATGCTGTTCGCGGACCATGGAGCGGCTACCAACAGGGACAGCCGCGCGCTACATCGCCTCATGATCTCGATTCATCCGCTAACCGGCTTGGCAGAAATATGTGAAGGTGACGACTTGGCCATGCTGTTGCGCGATGCGCTTGGGCGGGCCGGGCTGTGGCCGTTGCAAAAAGGCGATATACTGGTCGTCACGCAGAAAATACTGTCCAAGGCGGAAGGCCGCATGGTGGACCTCACTGAGGTCGAGCCTGGCGAGCAAGCGCTGGAACTGGCGGAAACGACGAGGAAAGATCCCCGCCTCGTCGAGCTTGTGCTTCGTGAAAGCAGCGCCATCGTACGTGCCGTGCCGCACATATTGATTACCCGGCACAGGCTTGGCCATGTCATGGCCAATGGTGGCATAGATCGATCCAATATCGGTCCGGGTGGCGCGGAACGGGCGCTGCTGCTGCCGGTGGACCCCGATGGATCAGCCGCCGCGCTCAGCCATGATCTTGCAAGCGAGGGCGCCGCTCCTGCCGTGGTCATTTCCGACAGCTTCGGACGCCCCTGGCGCCACGGTGTCGTGGGTGTGGCGATCGGCGCCGCGGGACTGCCGGCGCTCGTCGATCGGCGGGGCGAAGAGGACAGGGATGGTCGGCGGCTGGAAGTGACGCAGATCGCGCTGGCTGATCAGATTGCGACCGCCGCCGCCCTGATCACCGGTGAAGGGGCCGAAAGCATACCGGCTGTTCTCATGCGTGGAATGCGTCTGCCGCCCGGAGATGCTCCAGCCGCCACGCTTGTGCGGCCGATCGAAGAGGATCTGTTTCGATGAGCCGGGTCGTGACCCTGACCGGAGGCGTGGGCGGAGCCAAGCTGGTGCTGGGGTTGATGCAGATATGCCCGCCGGAACAGATCACCGCCATCGTGAACACGGGAGACGATTTCCGGCACCTGGGGCTTGCCATATCGCCCGACATCGACACGCTGCTGTATACCCTGTCCGGCAAGGCCAATAAGACGCAAGGCTGGGGCCGGGAGGGCGAAAGCTGGAGCTTCATGGATGCCGTCAAATCGCTGGGCGGCGAAGACTGGTTCCTGCTGGGCGATGGGGACCTGGCGCTGCATGTACTGCGGTCGCATCTGCTTGCAGAGGGCGAGACGTTAAGCGCTATCACGGCGCGGTTCGCTTCTGCGTGGGAGTTGGGTCTTTCCATTCTGCCGATGAGCGATGACCCTGTGGCCACTCATCTCACTACAAGTGAGGGCGACATGCCGTTTCAGCGCTATTTTGTCGAATGCCGCTGCGCGCCTGAGGTGGAGGCCATCCGGTTTGAGGGCGCCGAACGGGCGTCAGCGACGGCGGGCGTGATCGAAGCGATCACGGATCCAGCCACAAAAGCCATTCTGATTGCGCCCTCCAATCCTTGGCTCAGCGTCGACCCGATCCTGGCCGTGCCCGGCATAAAGGAGGCACTTGCGGTTACGCATGCACCGGTCGTGGCCGTGTCGCCGATCGTGGGCGGGCAAGCAGTCAAGGGACCTACTGCGAAGCTGATGGGCGAGATGGGATTGGCCGTGACGAACGAAAGTATCGCCGCGCATTATGCCGATATCATCGACGGCTTGCTGGTCGATGAGCGCGACGATGCTTCTGGCCTGACCATTCCACATGACGTCACCGACACGCTGATGAAGACGCTAGCGGACCGGGAACGCGTCGCGCGCGCTGCTTTGGCGTTGGCGGATCGGATCGCTGGCTGATCGTGAACTGCTGGGTCGTCATACCGATCAAGGCGCCGGAATGGTGCAAGACGCGGCTTGCGCCTGTCCTCGGCGATAGCGAGCGTCGAAAGCTGGTGGCTGACATGCTGGGACAAACCGTATCTGCCGCGCAAAGCATTGTCGGTCTGCAGCGGGTATTGCTACTCGGCCCGTCACGCCATGACCTACCAGGCGACATCCCGCTGCTTCCCGACGCTGGACAGGGGCTCAATGTGGCGCTGGAAGGCGCGCGGGATGCGGCTATCGGGGCGGGGGTCCGTCGGCTGCTGATAGTGTCGGCAGATTTGCCTTTGATCAAAGCTGACGATGTCGCCGCCCTGCTGAACCTGCCGGGGGAGAGTGTCGCCATAGCGCCTGACCATGCGGGCACGGGCACCAACGCTGTGTCGCTCCCCCTCCCCTCGGCCGCCAAGTTCGTGTTCCACTATGGCGATGGCAGCTTCGCCGCGCACCGGGCCGAAACAGGTCGGCTGGGCCTACCATTTCTCAGCCTTCGACGACCGGGTTTGGAACTCGATATTGATCGGCCGGAAGAACTCGCGTTCTGGCGGCAGAGCCAAGTTTACTGACATCGGCCCTTAAAGGGCGACGCCCGCCGAAGCCAGCACTGCGAGCGTCAGCAGTTCGGACGCATTGGACGACATGGTGGCGATCTGCACGGACTTCTCCATGCCCACGAGCATAGGTCCGATCATCGTCGTACCACCAAGTTCGCGCAGCAGCTTGGCCGAGATGTTGGCTGACTGGAGGCCCGGCATGACCAGCACATTGGCGGGACCCGACAGACGGCTGAACGGATAATTCTTCATGACCGTAGGATTGAGCGCCGCGTCGGCGGTCATCTCGCCCTCATATTCGAAATCGACATTCCGGCCGTCGAGCACCTTGAGCGCATCACGGACATTTTCCAGATGGCCACCCGGCGGATTGCCGAAGTTGGAATAGGAAAGGAAAGCGACACGCGGGTCATGCCCCATGCGCCGCGCGACGGCGACCGTACCCTCGGCGATATCGGCCAGTTCACTGGCGGAGGGACGCTCATTGACCGTGGTGTCGGCCAGGAACACCGTCTTGTCCTTCGACACCATGATATGAATGCCAAAGGCGGTGCGGCCCACCGCCGGATCCATGACGCGCTTCACTTCGCGCAGCGTCTGCGCGAACGGCCGCGTCACGCCGGTGATCATCGCATCGGCATGGCCCATGCTGACCAGCAAAGCACCGAATATATTGCGATCCCGGTTGACCATACGCTCGCAGTCGCGCCGAAGATGTCCACGCCGCTGCAACCGGCCGTAGAGCGCATCCACCATCTCTGGGACCAGCGGCGAATTGACGCTGTTATGCAGTTCGAAACTTTCCGGATCGCGAACGCCCAGCGCCTTCAGCTTGTCATAGACTTCGTTCCGCCCGACCAGCACGGGGATGCCATAGCCAAGGTCGCGGAACTGGATGGCGGCGCGCAGCACCACCTCCTCTTCCGCTTCGGCGAACACCACGCGCTTGGGGTTGGCTTTCGCCACCTCATAGGCGCTTGTCAGGACCGAAGTCGTGGGATTCAACCGCCCTTTAAGCGACTGGCGATAGGCGGCCATGTCAGAAATCGGCTTTTGCGCGACGCCGCTTTCCATCGCAGCCTGCGCCACGGCCGCCGGAACGACCTCCATCAGGCGCGGGTCGAACGGTGCGGGTATGATGTAATCGGGGCCGAAACTGTGCGACCGGCCATAGGCCTTCGCCACTTCCTCGGGCACCTGCTCGCGCGCGAGTTCCGCGATCGCCTGGGCCGCGGCGACCTTCATCGGCTCGTTGATGCCTGTTGCCCGCACGTCCAGGGCGCCGCGGAAGATGAAGGGGAAGCCAAGCACATTGTTGACCTGGTTCGGATAATCCGAGCGCCCGGTCGCAACGATCGCGTCGGGCCGAACTTCCAGAACCTCGGGCGGGGCGATTTCCGGATCGGGATTGGCCATGGCGAAGATGATCGGCTTTTGCGCCATCGACTTCACCATCTCCTGCGACACGGCGCCCGCGACGGAGAGGCCGAGGAAAACGTCCGCACCCTTGATCGCTTCGCCAAGCGTCCGTGCATCCGTCTTCACCGCATGCGCCGACTTCCACTGGTTCATGCCTTCGGTGCGGCCCTGGTAGATAACGCCCTTGCTGTCGCACATGATGACATTGTCGTGCGCGACGCCGATCGCCTTGATCAGCTCGGTGCAGGAGATGGAGGCGGCCCCCGCCCCGTTCACCACCACCTTCATGTCCTTGAGATCGCGCCCTGTCAGCATCGCCGCGTTGATGACGCCCGCCGCCGCAATGATCGCGGTGCCATGCTGGTCATCGTGAAAGACGGGGATGTTCATCCGTTCTTTCAGCGTCTGTTCGATGATGAAGCATTCGGGTGCCTTGATATCCTCAAGGTTGATCCCGCCGAAGCTCGGCTCCATCAGCTCGACCGCGTCGATGAACTTGTCGACATCTTCGGTCTTGAGCTCGATATCGATCGAGTCGACGTCAGCGAAGCGCTTGAAGAGCACCGCCTTGCCCTCCATCACCGGCTTGGACGCGAGCGCGCCCAGATTGCCAAGGCCAAGGATGGCCGTGCCGTTCGAGATGACGGCGACGAGGTTGCCCTTGGCGGTATAGTCATAGGCGGTTTGCGGATCGGCCGCGATGGCGCGCACCGGAACGGCGACGCCGGGCGAATAGGCGAGGCTGAGGTCGCGCTGGGTCGCCATCGGCTTCGATGCGATGATCTCGATCTTGCCTGGCCTGCCAGTCGAATGGAAAAACAGCGCCTCGCGCTCGGAAAATTCCACGTTCGACTTATCTGCCATGACGCATCCGCCCCTCTTTACCTACTGATGAGGCCCTAGCGGCAAGGCGGACCTGTCGGCAAGCGCACGGCCACCTTTTTTCCACACCCTTTCCTGATCTGCTGCTTGCCGCTATCGCCAAAAGGCCATGCACAGCCCCAAGGATATCGCAGCGAGCCAGCCGACGCCGATGATGGCGCAATATCTGGCGCTGAAGGCGGAGGCGCAGGATTGCCTGCTCTTCTATCGCATGGGCGATTTTTTCGAACTTTTTTTCGACGATGCAAAGGCGGCGGCGGCCACACTGGACATCGCGCTCACCAGCCGGGGGGAACATGGCGGCGCACCGATCCCGATGTGCGGCGTGCCGGTGCACAGCGCGGAAAACTATCTCGCCCGGCTGATCAAGGCAGGGCATCGGGTCGCTATCGCGGAACAGACGGAGACGCCCGCCGAGGCGAAGGCGCGGGGCAGCAAGGCGCTCGTCGCACGCGCTATCGTGCGGTATGTGACGGCGGGCACACTCACAGAGGAGACGCTGCTCGATTCCCGGCGCGACAATATGCTGGTTGCGCTTGCGCAGACAGGTGGTGAAGGCACCGGCGAGATCGGGATTGCCGCCGCCGACATTTCAACAGGTCGGTTCGAGACGCTGACTTTGCGGTCGAGCGATCTTCCGGCAGAGCTGGCACGACTGAGGCCCAGTGAGATCGTACTGCCCGATGGGTTCGATCTCGATCTGCCTGAGGCACATCCATTCGACCGTGCCGCCTTTTCGAGCAACCGGGCGGAGGCAGCGCTCAAGCGGCTCTTTGGTGTCGCCACTCTCGACGGATTCGGTCAGTTCAGCCGGGCGGAGCTTGCCGCGATGGGCGGGCTGATCGCCTATCTCGACCATGCGGGCAAGGGCACCCTGCCCTTCCTGGCTCCCCCCGTGCGAAAGACGAGCGGCGCGCATGTCGCGATTGACGCAGCGACGCGGGAAAGCCTGGAAATCACCGCCACGATGAGCGGCGCGCGGGCCGGGAGCCTGTTGGGGGCGGTGGACAGGACCGTCACGGGCGCAGGCGCGCGTCTGCTCGCACAAGACCTGTCGGCTCCGTTGATGGATCAAGAACTGATCGAGGCCCGGCTTGGACTGGTGCAACTGCTCCATGACGACCCGCTGCTCCGCGATCAGCTGCGTGCTGCGCTGAGGGCGCTTCCCGATATCGGGCGAGCGTTGGGACGGATCGCCGTGGGTCGGGGAAGTCCGCGTGACCTGGGGCAGCTTCGCGACGGCCTGAATGAGGCGCGCATGCTGCGCGAGCGATTGGGCAGACTGGCTGATCAGCCGCTTCTGCTCCGGCAATTATTGCCAGCGCTGGACGGCCATGGAGCGCTGGTCGACAGTCTATCGCGCGCATTGGTGGCCACCCCTCCGACAGAGACGGCCAATGGCGGCTATATCGCCGATGGCTACGACTCGGCACTCGACGAACTGCGGCGGATGGCAGGCGATGGCAGGCGAGCCATCGCGGCCCTGGAAGCCAGCTATCGTGAGCGTACCGGCATCGCATCGCTGAAGATTCGGCATAATGGCGTGCTCGGCTATCATGTCGAAGTCCCCGCCCGATCCGCTGACCCGCTGATGCAGCCGGACAGCGGCTTCACCCATCGCCAGACGCTGGCAGGCGTGGTGCGGTTCAACTCGGTCGACCTGCATGAGCAGGCAGGGCGTGTCGCGCAGGCAGGCGCCCATGCACTGGTGGCCGAAGCGGCCCATCTGGAGGATCTGATCGAGACGGCGCTGGCGCGCAAGGCGGAGATCGCGTCTGCGGCGGACGCGCTCGCCAGGCTGGACGTCGCGGCTGCGCTGGCGGAGCGGGCCGCCGAAGGGGGCTGGCAGCGGCCCCACTTGCTGCCGCAGGATGGCGAAGGACCGTGCCTGCAGATTATCGGCGGCCGTCACCCCGTCGTCGAGGACGCGCTGCGCAAGGAAGGGCAGCCCTTTGTCGCGAATGACTGCTGCCTGGGTGCCGATGATCGGCTTTGGCTGGTTACCGGGCCCAATATGGGCGGCAAATCAACCTTCCTGCGACAAAATGCGCTGATCGTGATATTGGCGCAGGCAGGGAGCTATGTTCCGGCGCAGTCGGCGACGCTGACGTTGGTGGATCGGTTGTTCAGCCGGGTCGGTGCTTCGGACAATCTCGCGCGCGGACGATCGACCTTCATGGTGGAGATGGTCGAAACCGCGGCCATCCTGGCGCAGGCGACCGAGCGCAGCTTCGTCATCCTGGACGAAGTCGGACGCGGCACATCGACCTATGACGGGCTGGCTCTTGCGTGGGCTGTTGTTGAAGCGGTGCATGAGGTCAATCGCTGCCGCTGCCTCTTCGCCACCCATTATCATGAGCTGACGCGATTGGCGGAGACGCTTTCCTCACTGTCCCTCCACCATGTGCGCGCGCGGGAATGGAAAGGCGACCTCATATTGTTGCATGAGGTGGCACCTGGGCCAGCCGATCGCAGCTATGGCCTTGCCGTTGCGCGGCTGGCGGGATTGCCGCCCGCTGTGCTCAAGCGGGCCAAGGATGTGCTGAACAGGTTGGAAGCAGCCCGTGCCAAAACGGGCGGCATTGCCGCGGGGCTTGGCGACCTTCCCCTCTTTGCCGCTGCCGCCGCCCAGGAGGAAGAGAAGGTCGACGCCCTGCGCGCCGCCATCGATCTGATCGATGCCGACGCCCTTTCTCCGCGCGAGGCGCTGGAGCAGCTTTATCACCTGAAACAACTGGCCGCAGCCAGCAGCTGACATTAGATTGAGCCGATGGTCATGCAGTACCCCTCCCTCGGCTCCCGCCGGTCTATCATCGATCGGCGCGCGATTTCAGACCGTATCCACGATCTGTCGCGGGATCACAGGAGTGATCCGGCGAAGCTGCGCGGCCTGATCGTCCGGGAACTGAAGTCAGCCCTCGATGCGGGGCGTCTGGACGTTGCAAGGCGGTTGGAGGCCAAGCCGACGCGCGGGCGGGAGGCTGTGACGGCCTTCGCCTTCCTGATCGATCAGATTTTGCGGCTGCTTTACGACGCGACGACGCATCATCTGTACCCTGCGAGCAATCGCAGTACCGGTGAGCGCATCACGCTGATGGCGGTGGGCGGCTATGGGCGCGGCGAGATGGCGCCGCACAGCGATGTCGACATAGCCTTCATCACGCCATGGAAGCCCACCGGATGGACCGAGCAGGTCATCGAATCGATGCTCTATTCGCTTTGGGACCTGGGGCTGAAGGTCGGGCATTCAAGCCGATCGATCGATGAAACCATGCGCATGGCCAAGGCGGACCTGACTGTTCGCACGGCGGTGCTGGAGGCGCGCTACGTGTGGGGTGACCGCGCGCTATATGAGGAAACCGCCCGGCGCTTCGATGCCGAAGTGATGCAGGGAACCGCCCGCGCGTTCGTCACCGAAAAGCTGGAAGAGCGGGACGAACGGCATAAGCGGATGGGTGACAGCCGCTATGTCGTCGAGCCCAATGTCAAGGAAGGCAAGGGCGGCCTGCGCGACCTCCATACGCTGTTCTGGATCGGCAAATATGTGAACCGGGTGAAGTCCGTTGCCGAACTGGTGGATGTCGGCCTGCTCACTGACCTTGAACTGCGGCAGTTCCAGAAGGCGGAGGACTTCCTGTGGGCCGTGCGGTGCCATCTGCACATGATCACCGGGCGGGCGGAGGACCGTCTGACGTTCGATCTGCAATTGGAAACGGCGACACGAATGCATTTTACCGGGCGGCAAGGCCGATCCGGGGTGGAGCGCTTCATGCGCTACTATTTCCTGAACGCGAAGATCGTCGGCGACCTGACCGCCGTGTTCCTGGCGCATCTCGATGATCAGCTGGGCGCCAAGGGCCGACGCTACATTCCGTCCATTTTCCGCCGTCCAAAGAAGCTGGACGGTTTCGTGCTGGACCGCGGCCGCCTCGCGCTGCCAAGCGGCGACTTCTTCCAGCAGGATCCAGTGCGGCTGCTGGAGATTTTCGCCGTGGCCGATCGTCATGAACTGGCCATTCACCCGAGCGCGATGCGCGCGGCGAGCCGGGATGCGGGCCTTATCACGGCCAAGGTCCGCCGAGATCCCCGCGCCAACGCCGCCTTCATGGACGTGCTGACATCACGCCGCGATCCCGAAACCGTGCTGCGCTGGATGAATGAGTCGAGCGTCTTCGGCCGCTTCATCCCCGATTTTCGGCGCGTCGTCGCACAAATGCAGTTCGACATGTACCATCATTACACGGTCGATGAGCATACCATCCGCGCGGTCGGGCTTCTCGCCCGTGTGGAAAAGGGCGATCTGGAAGAGGATCACCCGCTGTCGACCGAAATCATGGGAAGGCTGCTGTCGCGCCGGGTCCTCTATGTCGCGGTTCTGCTCCACGACATCGCCAAGGGACGGGGAGGCGACCACAGCATATTGGGTGCAGAGGTCGCGGAACGTCTCTGCCCGCGTCTGGGGCTGTCCGCTGCGGAAACCGAGACCGTCGCCTGGCTGGTGCGGCACCATCTGCTGATGTCGGCCACCGCCTTCAAGCGCGACTTGGCGGATTACAAGACGATCCTGGATTTCGTGGAGGTGGTGCAAAGCCCGGAGCGACTGCGCCTCCTCCTTTGCCTCACTGTCGTGGATATCCGCGCCGTCGGGCCTGGCGTATGGAACAGCTGGAAGCGGCAGCTTCTGGGCGACCTGTATGAAGCTGCCGAGGAAGTATTGCGCCTTGGCCACAAGCAAAAGGGACGCAGCGAGCGTGTCACCGCCAAGCAGGAATCGCTGCGAAACGCACTTGGCATGACGAAGGCCGAGTTCCAGAAGCTCAGCAATCGCCTGCCCGAATCCTACTGGATCGCCGAGCCCGATGATATTCTGATCCACAATGCGCAGCATATATTGGCGTCCGGCGACGCGCCGCTGTCGATCGCTGCGCAATATTACCCGCAGCGCGGCGCGACGCTGGTCACCGTCTATGCCGCCGACCATCCCGGCCTGTTCTACCGGATTGCCGGTGCGATTCACCTTGCAGGGGGCAACATCATCGACGCGCGCATCCACACCACGCGGGATGGCGTCGCGATCGACAATTTCCTGGTGCAAGACCCGTTGGGCGGCGCTTTCCACAGCCCGGAGCAGTTAACCCGCATCCGCAATGCGATCGAGGATTCGCTGGCCAACCGTCACCGCATGATCACGAAGCTGGAAGCGCGCCCCCTGTCCCGAACCCGTGCCGAGGCGTTCCGCATCGAACCCAATGTGCTGATCGACAACAAGGCATCCAACCGCTTCACGGTGATCGAGGTCAATGCCCGTGATCGCCCTGCCCTGCTGTTCAGCCTCGCCAACGCGCTCTTTCAGTCGAAGGTCACGGTGCATAGCGCCCATGTCGCCACCTATGGCGAAAGGGCGGTCGACACCTTTTACGTGACGGACCTTCTGGGCGGAAAGATCGAGAGCAAGGCGCGCATCCAGACATTGGAACGGCGGCTGCTGGAGGCTGCGGGCGATCAGGCGGATGAAGCGCTTCAGCAGGCCTGATCGCCGCCGCTAGACGATCTCCACCGTGTCGCCCGGGGCGAGCATCGGCAACAGCTTCAGCATGTCACCGCGATCGATCGCGATGCAGCCAGCGGTCGGACGACCTTCGGAGAGGTGGAGGAAGATGGCACTTCCCTGCCCTGGCACCGGCGGCGCGTCATTGTGGCCGAGTATGACGATGACGTCATAGGCATCATCTTCGCGCAGCAACGACTCGGTTGAAAAAGGCCGTGGCAGATGGACTGGGCGGTTATAGGCGGGATCAGCCGGATCATCGGACCAGCCATCGCCCTCCCTCACCCACCGCCAGGGAAGCTGGATAGCGGTGGGATCAATCTTCCCAGGGCGCAGCAACACGCCACGCAGCGGCCATTCGCCCAAAGGAGTGCAACCATCCCCTTCCCGCTTGTCAGCCGCCGCGCAAACGCCGCTGCGGCCCAGCGTGCATGCGATATCCAACGTACCGAACTGAAGTCGGCCGCTGGCGCTGTCGACTTGGATGACGCTCATAGCTGGTGCCCGGTGCGGTCGCGCTTGGTGGCCAGATATTGTTCGTTATGGGGGTTGGCCGCCAATATGATGGGCAGGCGCTCGGCGACCTTGACGCCGGCTTGCTCCAATCCCTCGACCTTCTTCGGGTTGTTGGTAAGCAGCCTGACCTCATCGATGCCCAACAATTCGAGCATGCGCGCCGCTACGGAAAAGTCCCGCGCATCGATGGCAAAGCCGAGGCGGATATTGGCGTCGACCGTATCGAAGCCCTGATCCTGCAAAGCGTAGGCGCGCAGCTTGTTGATCAGGCCGATGCCGCGCCCCTCCTGCCTGAGATAAAGCAGCACCCCCCAGCGAGAGTCGGCGATCCGGTGCAGCGCCTCATGCAGTTGCGGGCCACAATCGCATTTGAGGCTCCCGAGAACATCGCCCGTCAGGCACTCGCTATGCAGCCGCACCACGGGCGGCGAGTCATCGCGCGTGCCGATGACCAGCGCGACATGCTCGCGCGGCTCGTCAGGACTGCGGAAGGCGATGATCTCGGCCGTTTCACTTGTAGAGACCGGCAACCGGGCGCGCGTTGCGATCGCAAGGTGCGCCGCATCGTCATAAGCGTCGATGTCGGCTGCATCGACTGACGCTTCGCTTGATCCTTCTGATCCAACGAAGAAGGCGGGAAGAATGCCCGCGAGGCGGGCGAGCCTGAGCGTCGCTTTCGCTGCAGCCGGCGCGCCGAGCGGCTTTGCGGCAAATGGTCCCTTCAAGGGTGATGAGAGGTCGAGCACCGGATCGGCAATTGCAGCCGCCACATCGCCATCGATCCAGGGGGCGCGGGCGATCAGCACCGGCATGTCGGGATCAGCCGCCGCCAACTGGTTGGCAAGCTTCAACGTCTCGCCTCTGGCCGCCGCGACCAATATGTCAGCCTTGCCCGAAGGATCGAAAGCCTTCAGCGTCACAGCGTCCGCGCCTTCTACAGCCATGACATGCACGACACCGTCCGCTGCATGGACGCTGATGGCCCAGCCACGACGAAGGGCATCTATTGCACGGGCGGCAGCGCGGGCGTTCATGACAAGAGCCTCATCAGAAGGCGAACTCCGTGATGATCGGAATATGATCCGACGGCTTGACCCAGCTTCGCGCCGGTTCGACGACCCGATGTGAGACGGCCTTGTCAGCGACGTCCTGCGTCATCCACATATGGTCCAGGCGCCGTCCCCGGTCGGACTCCGCCCAGTCGCGCGCGCGGTAGCTCCACCAGGTGTAAAGGCGCTGGGGTGCGGGAAAGAATTTGCGGCCGATGTCCACCCAATTGTTTGAATGCTGCAACCGGCTGAGCAGTTCGCATTCGATCGCCGTATGGCTGACGACGTTCAGCAGTTGCTTGTGGCTCCACACATCGCATTCCATCGGGGCGATATTGAAATCGCCGGTCAGGATGGTCGGCATGTCTTCGAGCTGGGAAGACCACTCGATCATTCGCTCAAGGAAGTCGAGCTTCTGGCCGAACTTCGGATTGACCGTGCGGTCGGGAACATCGCCGCCCGCCGGGACGTAGACATTTTCGATGCGGACCCCATTGTCCAGACGGACGCCGACATGGCGCGCTTCCCCATTGGCTTGCCAGTCCAACCGGTCATCCTCATGGATCGGCACCTTGCTCATGATCGCGACGCCATGGTGCATGCGCTGTCCGTTCAGCACCTGATGAACATAACCCAAGCGCCGGAACATCTCCGTCGGGAATGTCTCGTTCACGACCTTTGTTTCCTGAAGGCAAAGAAGGTCAGGCGCTTCTTCGGTCAGGAAGCGTTCGACGATGTCGATTCGGGCGCGGACGCTGTTGATGTTCCAGGAGGCGATGCTGAGTGTCTTCGGCATGCTGATCCCCTAAGACCCTGTGAAGGCCCGCGCAAGCTTGGGCGCCGCGCCGCATGATCCTGACACAGTAAGACCCCCGCTCCGGGGGCATGGAACGGGGGTCTCGATCGCGCCCTTGAAGCGCTTTGCGGCGGGAGTGACATCCGAGTAACAGGGGGGAAATCCCGGATTTCGTCTCGCGCCGTGGAGTCCTTATTAGGGCTGCGGATATGAGCCCAAGATGAACAGGATTTATCGTATCACCGTCCATCTCACGCCAGACCCGCTTCATCCGCCCGCAGCACGCCCTTTCGGCCGTGGGTCTGTCCAGCGGAACGCAGAATCAGCAACGGGAACGCCGTAACGCTGGTTCGACAGGCGAACCGTCGTGCGGTTATTCTGCGAATCCAGCGCCACCCAGCCATAGAGTTGCAGGCCAGCGGGGCCAGCCGGATCCTTCTGGAAGATCATCGTGATGGTCCCGAACTCGGGCCGCTTGGGATCGCGCGCCTGTACACTGATGACCTTCGGATCGCCGGTCTGGATCAGCTTGCCGAAGCGGGACAGGTCCTTCTTCGGGTCGAGCAAGGCGCCGAGCGGCGAGCTGCCGATCGGCCAGCGCTGTACCTGACGGACCTCATAGTCGATCATGGTCAATGCCTTGCCATCCCCGACGATGAGCAGCGGCACCCCCTTCTGATATTGGAACCGCACCTTGCCCGGTTGCCTGATGGTGAGCTTGCCCGACAATGTCTGACCGGCGCGGTCGGTTTGCACGAAGTCCGCCGTCATGGTCGTGACGCCACGGATATAGGCATTTACCTGCGCCAAGCCGCCCTGCGCCTGCTGCGCTGGTGCGGGCGACGCAGGGATGATCAGGGGCGCGGCGGCCAGAGCCAAGGCGAGGGGCGCAACCAAGCGCTTCATGTATTTTTCTCCGCTTTGTTGAGAAAACAATATGTAAGGGTCAGGCGTTGAACCCATCGTGAACTGATGCGTTCCTGATCACGCGCGCCAATAAGGCCGTTCTGCAGCCGGATGTAAATTCCTGGCAGATCAAAAAAAAGGCTGGTCCGAAGACCAGCCTGGAAAGTTTTAGGAGAGGATGCCTGAAAGGCCCGTCCTTATTGAACGGTCCCGATCATTATCGCAAATGCGTTGAGCATCGCCCCGATTGCGTTTTTCGCAATCGTCAAAGCGGATTGCCATTTTCGTCGCGCAGCACTTCACGGCGTCCGACATGGTTGGGGGCACCGACTAGCCCTTCTTCCTCCATCCGTTCTATGAGGCGCGCGGCCGAGTTATAGCCGATGCGGAGCTGGCGCTGGAGCCAGCTGGTCGATGCCTTCTGATTCTCGAACACCAGCTGACACGCCTTGCGGAACAGCTGAGCGTCGGGGCTGTCATCGCCCAGATCCACCCCATCCAGGGCAAAGCTGCCTTCTTCGGGTTCCTCGGTTACGGCGGCGATATAGTCGGGTTGGCCCTGTGCGCGCCAATGATCGGCGACGACGCGGACCTCATCATCGGACACGAACGGTCCATGGACGCGCATCAGCCCCTTGCCACCATGCATATAGAGCATGTCGCCCTTGCCCAGCAGTTGCTCGGCGCCCTGTTCGCCCAAGATCGTGCGGCTATCGATCTTCGATGTCACGAAGAAGCTGATGCGGGTCGGCAAGTTCGCCTTGATGACGCCGGTGATGACGTCGACCGACGGGCGCTGCGTCGCGAGGATCAGGTGGATGCCCGCAGCACGCGCTTTCTGTGCAAGGCGCTGGATCAGGAATTCCACTTCCTTGCCCGCAGTCATCATCAGGTCGGCAAGTTCATCCACCACCACCACGATCTGGGGCAGCGGCTGGAAGTCGAGCTGCTCTTCCTCGTAGATCGGCTTGCCGGTTTCGGGATCATAGCCGGTCTGGACGCGGCGGCCGAGCGGCTTGCCCTTGGCTTTTGCCGCCCGGACCTTCTCATTGTAATTGGCGAGGTTGCGGACGGATATCGACGCCATCATGCGATAGCGGTCCTCCATCTGCTCGACCGCCCATTTCAGGGCTCGGATCGCCTTGCTCGGCTCGGTAACGACCGGCGACAGCAGATGCGGGATGTCGTCATAGGTCGACAGTTCCAGCATCTTGGGATCGATCATGATGAGGCGCAGCTGATCCGGCGTCATGCGATAGAGCAGCGACAGAATCATGGCGTTGAGACCAACCGACTTACCCGAGCCGGTGGTGCCCGCGATCAGCAGGTGCGGCATGGGGGCGAGGTCGGCGATGATCGGCTCGCCCGATATGTTCTTGCCCAGGATGATCGGCAGGGTGGCGTCCTGCGCGAATTGTTCGGACGTGATCAACTCGCGGAAGGAGACGCCTTCGCGATTGGCGTTAGGCAGTTCGATGCCGATGACGGTGCGGCCGGGGATCGTGGCGACGCGGGCAGACAGCGCGGACATGTTGCGGGCGATGTCGTCAGCCAGCGCGATCACGCGGCTCGCCTTTATGCCGGGCGCGGGTTCCAGCTCGTACATGGTGACGACCGGGCCGGGGCGCACTTCGACGATGTTGCCTTTGACATGGAAGTCATCAAGCACGGATTCGAGCAGGCGCGCATTGCGTTCAAGCGCCGCCTTGTCGATCTTCTGCGCCTGGCCAGCCGGAATCGGGTTGAGCAGATCGGCCGAGGGAAGCGAGCTGTTGCCGAACAGGTCATCCTGAGACACCGGCGCCATTTGCCGTTGGGCGGGCGCAGGTTTGGGAGTCTGGATGGTGATTGGCGGCTTGGGCTCGTTCGACACGGCGCGCCGGGGCGCGATGACGCGTTCCTCTGCACCTTCATCATCATCGTCGGCTTCGGCGGGAGCGTTGCCTGCGAAGGCAAGCGCGGGCTTGGGCAGGCTGAGACGCGGCAGGGTCGGACGGCGCAGCGCTAATATCGGCTTTTCCAGCGCGAGACTGCGATACCAGGTGAAGAAACCGGCGATCAGCATCAAAATGACGAGAATGCCGGTGATCCACCCCTGCGCGGCGGGTGCGGCGGAGGTGAGGCTGCGCACGCCGTTGGCGGTGGCGAGGCCGATGAGGCCGCCCCAACCCGAAGGCAGGTCGATGAGCGAGTCCGGTTGGAACATCGCAAGCGCCATGCCGATGAGGACGATGCCGAGCAGGCATTTGCCGAACTGCCCTTTCCAGCCCGACATGTCCTGATCGCCCCAAAGCCGGCGGGCGGTGATCGCCAGCAGCGGCAGGACAAGGGCGACGGGGACGCCGAGCAGGGTGAAGAGGAAGGCGGAGACCCAAGCGCCGGGCCAGCCCATGATGTTCTGCACCTGATTGTCGGCGACAGTCATCATCGATGGGTCGCTCAGGCGGAAGCTGAGCAGCGCGAGCGCCAGGAACAGGGTAGCCAGCATCAACGCTATCGCGCTGATCAGCGCGCCGCTGCGGATGAGGCTGCGTTTCAGCATTTCGCGCCATTCCGGCGTGCGCTTGGCTCCGCGGCTGACAGCCATGGCTTTCGAATGTCCCCCAAATGTTCCGTTCCGGCACAATGCGCCGAGCGGGGAGTGTGCGTCAAGAGTCCGCTGTTTCGGCTGGTCGTGGGAAAGTCATGAAGGAAGTGGTGAGAAAAACGCGTTTTTCAGCGGACGTCGAAATCGACAAGTCATGCGATTCCTTCATGCATTTGCGCTGGTGGACCGGAGCGCATCGCGATGAGACAGCCCGCGACGATCAGGGCCGCGCCCGCGATGGTGGAGAGGGTCAGCCGTTCGCCAAAGGCAAGCCAGCCGATGATCGCGGCCCAGAGGAAGGCCGTATATTCAACCGGAATCAGATGCTGCGCCTCCGCCCGCGCATAGGCCCAGGCAAAAGCGGCGAGTGAGGTGAAGGCGAACGCCGCGCAGGCGGCGATCAGCAGGAAGGAGGCGGGCTCGGGCAGATCGAGACGGAGCGGCACGAGACCGGGTGCCGCCCAAGCAGCGATGGCGCAGAGACCAAAGAGGATGAACATGATGCCATGCTGGAAGAAGGCGACCTCCACCGGCGAGGCGAGCTGCGCCTGCTGACGCTGGATGATGAGGTTCCATGCGAAAAGGACAGCGGAAACCAGCACGGCGATGGCGCCGAGCAGGGCGTCCCAATCATAGCTGTCCTGCATCCGGCCGGACAGGATGACGGCAACGCCGACCAGGCCGAGCAGCGACGCGCTGATGGCGCGCTTGCCGATCCGTTCGCCAAGCAACAACGCGGCGAGATAAAGGGCGATGAGCGGCGCGATAAAGGATAGCGCGATGGCTTCGGCAAGCGGCATGCGCATCAGCGCCCAGAAGAAGAGGCTGGCCATCAGCGTCACGACGACGCCGCGCAGGACATGGAGGCGCAGCACCGCCCTGTCCGGCCAGCGGTGGCCGGTCGGCAGCATGATGGCGAGGCCGAGCAGCGTTCCGGCAAGCGCGCGCCAGAACAGGGCGTTGAAGAGGCCGATCGAGAGGCTCAAGCCCTTCATCGTCGCGTCCATGATGGCGAACAGCAGGACGGCGAGACAGGAGACCGCGAAGGGGATGGCGAGGGAGCGGCTCTGGGTCATGGGGTCATGGCATCGGTTAGGATGGTTGGAGTTTGCCTAAGAAAGGGCCTTCGGCTGCCTGCTTGCAGCAGACGCTCAGGAGGAGGCTTCGACAAGCTCAGCCCGAACGGGGGGTTGGGCGGAACAGCAGAGGAGAGGTCAAGCTCAGCGGGACCGTCTTAGGCAAGCAGGCTGGTGCGATCGAGAAGAAAGCCCCTCCCCTACTCCGCCGCCTCGGCCCGTCCTGCGTCCGTTGTTTCCGCCTCGATCTTTGCCGCTTCGATCTCCGCTGCCTTCGCTTCGACCAGCTGGACGATATGGTCGATCATGCCTTCGTCCTGGATGGTGTGGTCGGTGAGGCCGGAGAGATAGACCATGTGCTTGCCTGCGCCGCCGCCGGTAAGGCCGATGTCGGTTTCGCGCGCTTCGCCGGGGCCGTTGACGACGCAGCCCAGGACCGAGAGCGACAAGGGCGTGTGGATATGCTGGAGTCGTTCCTCCAGCGCCTGAACGGTGCGGATGACGTCGAAGCCCTGGCGCGCGCAGCTGGGGCAGGAGATGACCTTCACCCCGCGCGTGCGGATGCCGAGGGACTTCAGGATCTCATAGCCGACGCGCACTTCCTCTTCTGGTTCGGCGGAGAGGGACACGCGGATGGTGTCGCCGACCCCGGCCCAGAGCAGGTTGCCGATCCCGATCGCGCTTTTCACCGTGCCGCCGATCAGGCCGCCCGCTTCGGTAATGCCAAGGTGCAGGGGGCAATCGACCGCGTCGGCAAGTTGCATATAGGCAGCGACGGCAAGGAAGACGTCGCTCGCCTTCACCGCGACCTTATATTCGTGGAAGTCCTGATCCTGCAGCAGCTTGATATGATCGAGCGCGCTTTCCACCAGCGCTTCCGGGCAAGGCTCGCCATATTTTTCGAGCAGGTCCTTTTCGAGGCTGCCTGCATTGACACCGATGCGGATCGCGCAGCCATTCGCCTTGGCGGCGTCCACCACTTCCTTGACCCGCGCCTCCGATCCGATGTTGCCGGGATTGATGCGCAGGCAGGCCGCACCCGCGTCGGCCGCTTCGAGTGCGCGCTTATAGTGAAAATGGATATCGGCGACGATCGGCACGCGGGCGGCGCGCACGATCTGCTTCAATGCGGCAGTCGATTCCTCGTCCGGGCAGGACACGCGGATGATGTCGACGCCGACTTCCTCGCAGCGGCGAATCTGGTCGATCGTCGCGCGCACATCATGGGTCGGCGTGTTCGTCATCGTCTGCACGGTGACAGGCGCGCCGCCCCCGACCGGCACATTGCCCACCATGATCTGGCGGCATTGACGCCGGGCGATGTCGCGCCAGGGACGCAGGCCGGGATTATGGTCGGACATGAACTGGGGGCTCCGTGCTGATGGAGCCCCTATAGTCATTCGCGGGCCAAGTTAGAAGCGTGCCGTCACCGATGCGGCAATCTGATCGGCATTGCCGCTGATCCGGGACAGGGTGGTGACGGTCGTCGCCGCCGCAGTTCCGGCATAATAGGTGTCGGGGCGGACGATCGTCGCCTTTTCCACGAAATTATGCGCGTAGCTGAGATTGAGGGCGAGACTGGGCGAGACATTATAGGTCGCCCCTGCCGACAGCCAGGCGCGATCGCCATCGGGCACGCGGGTCGTCAGGAACTGCGCATTGGTGGGCGTGCGATCGAACATCGTGCCCGCGCGCAGGGTCAGCGCCGGATTGACATCATATTCGCCGCCCAGGCTGACGCTGTAGCCGTCCCTGTAATCCAGTTCCTTGACCGAGGTGCGGCCACCGGCCGTGATCGCGATCGATTTGAAAACCGACCAATTATACCAGCGCGCGCTGATCAAGGCGCGCAGGCGCGGCGTCAACCGGTGCATGAAACCGGCGGTCACGATGTCGGGAAGATTGAGCGGGGCGCTGACACCGGTGCTGCCATTCTGGGCGGCAAGGAGGCTTTGCAGGCCCGATATGGTCTGACTGCCCGTCATGCTATGATCGATGCCCGACCGATAGGAAATGCCAATATTTGTCACGCCGTTGGTGTAGAAAAGGCCAGCGTGCCATCCGACGCTCCAATCCTTCCCTTTCACCTCCGCAAGCCCATCGGCCGCGATGAGCGGCGAGAGCTGCGGCAAGGCGTTGGTCAGCGTGACTTTCACATATTGCACGTCCACGCCGCCGCCGATGGAGAAATGATCGTCCAGCTTGTAGGCGGCCGATCCCTGCATGTTATAGGTCTTCAGGTCGGTGTGGAGGGAGTCGTAGCGGCCAAAAAAGCCGTCATCATAGGCAAGCTTCAGCCCGAACGGCGCATTGACGCCCGCGCCGATCCAGAGCCGGTCCGTGACCTGCCCCGTGACATAGAAGCTGGGCACGGGGATGAGTTTGTCGAACGGATTGCCGCCGGAATTGCCAGCAACTGGAACGGTGGCGCCGGGCAGCCCGGGAACGGTGCGATTGCTGCCCTGATTTTGCTGGCTCGCAGTCGCGAACAGGGCAATCACGCCAGCAGACAGTTGAACGCCCGGAAGCTCCGTCATGGCGGCGGGGTTGAAATAGATGGCGGAAGGATCATCGGCTGCCCCGCCCGCACCGGAAAGCGCCCGTCCGGTCTCCTTGGGCGATTGTTCCTGAAGATAGAAGCCGCCTGCGAATGCTGGGAGTGGCAGTGCGACCAGCCCTGCGGACAGACAAGCGCTGGCAGCGCGGCGGCTTAGAAACATGCAGATCCCCCTTCTTCAAACCCGTGCGGCGCGAAGCGCGCAGATGTGGCACCGGCTATGGCAGCGATATGGTAAATTTCCCGTTCGGAAAATCCGCTGTGGCTGCTGGAGGCAAAAAAAAGCCGCCCCAAGGGACGGCCTGAAAGTTTTAGGAGAGGATGCCTGAAAGGCCCGTTCCTTGTGCAGATCAGCGCTGCTTTTCGCAACTGCGAAAGAAAACTACACGGTTGCGTTTATTGCAACTGTCGGTGAAACCGGCTGATGCCGTAGCGGAAGATGCAACCAAGAACGTTGACGATTGCCGCTCTTTTTTTCGCTTTCCTCGGCTTGTTTACTCATCAAGGCCCGGCACATGCGGTGACAGATAACTCCACAGGTCGGTCCGAAGACGCTCGAGTCCGGGTTGATCGTGCGACTCGATTCTGGCGACCAATTCCGCCTGGGTGTTGGAGGCGCGCAATAGCCACCAGCCATCTTGCCTCGTCACCCTGGCGCCATCGATGTCGTTCAGGGTCGCGCCCTCCGCCCGCAGCCGGGCGATGATGTCCCGCATGATTGCGAATTTGCGGTCCTCCTCGACGGCAAATCGCAGTTCGGGGGTGTTCACCAGCGGCGGCAGATCGTCATGCAGGGCGGTGATGGTCTTGCCCTCATAGCTTGCCATGCGGATGACGCGCAGCGCGGCGTACAGGCCGTCGTCAAAGCCCAAATAATCGTCGGCGAAGACGATGTGGCCGGTCATTTCGCCGCCCAAGGGGCTTCCGACCTGCTTCATCTTCGACTTGATATGGCTGTGCCCGGTTTTCCACATGAGCGGCTGGCCACCCAGCGCGGCGACCCGGTCGAACAGGATCTGGCTGCATTTCACATCGGCGACGATGGTGGCGCCGGGCCGTTCCTGAAGCACCGGCGCGGCCAGCAGGGCGAGCAGCTGGTCGCCCCAGATGGTGCGGCCCTGTGCATCGACGACACCGACACGATCGCCGTCACCGTCGAAGGCCAGTCCGAAATGGAGCTTGTTCGCGAGGACAAGGTTGCGAAGGTCGTGCAGATTCTCCTCGATTGTCGGGTCGGGGTGATGATGGGGAAAATTGCCGTCTATTTCGGTGAAAAGCGTGTGATGCTCACCCGGCAGCAGCTTGACGAGCTTGTCCACGACCGGACCCGCTGCGCCATTGCCCGCGTCCCAGCCGATGCGCCAGGCGCTGCCGTCAAATCCTTCCATGAGCCGCGCGACATAGCAGTCCATGACGTCGATGGCGGAGCTGCTGCCGCTGCCCTCTTCCCAATCGCCAGCGGCGGCGATGGCGCCAAGACGGGCGATGTCGGCGCCAAAAAAGGCTTCATGCGCAAGTACCAGCTTGAAGCCATTGTGATCGGCGGGATTATGGCTGCCGGTTACCTGGATGCCGCCATCAACATCGAGCAGCGTTTCGGCATAATAGAGCATTGGCGTGGGGCCGATGCCGATGCGCAGCACGTCGATGCCGCTGGCTTGAAGGCCATCAGCCACGGCCTGTTCCAGCATGGGCGAACTGAGGCGGCCGTCGCGCCCAAGCACGACCGCTGAACCGCCCCTGCGCCTGACGATCGTGCCGAAAGTGCGGCCGAGGGCATAGGCGTCTTCCTCGCCCAGTGTTTTGCCGACGATGCCGCGCATGTCATATTCGCGCAGCAGCGAAGGGTGGAAGTGGTGGGACATGAACCCTGTTCTACCGCCCTAGCGGCTGGGCGGCTGCTTTTTTTTGTCCGATTCAGACAGCAGCAGGTCGCGGGCGGCGTTGATTTCCGCCGCCAGGGCCTCGGTGCCGCCGCGATCGGGGTGGACCGAGGCGATCAGCCGCCGGTGGGCTGCGCGGATCATATTTTCGTCGGCATCCTGAGGGACGCCGAGCAGGGCGCGCGCTCTGGCGATGCTGGCGGGTTCGGGGGCTGCCTTGGGAGTGGCGGAGCGCTTTTTATGGCGCGACTGGTTCATAAAAAAGAGCGCCGCGCCAAGCAGCAACGGCGCTCCGGCGAGCGGCTTGCCCTTGGCGGCCATGACCGCGCCCACCAGCGCGCCCCCCAACACCATGCCATCCTTCACACTCATGCGCTGCAAACGTCCCGTCCAGATGAGCCAGGCGGCGAGCCCGAGAAGAAGAAAGGCGAAAAGGCCCATCAGGCCGCGCCGAGAAGATCGACCGGCGTCCTTTCTTCACGCGAGGGAAGGGCAAGGCCGGAGACCATCTCGCGCAGTTCCTGGCGGGCGGCGATGTGGCTGACGCCGAGGTCGCCCAGATGCCCCTTGTCGAGGAGGGTGAGACCGGAGGGGAAAAGCTCGCGGAAGATGACGCGCTCGGAGAGGCCGGGAATGACGCGGAACCCGACGCGGCGGGAGAGTTCCATCAGAGCGTCGCCGACGCGCTTCTTGTTGCGGGCGTCATGATGCTGGACGCGGTTGCGCAGGACGACCCAGTCGATCGAGACACCATCCGCCTTGGCGCGGGTCTTGCGGGCTTCGAAGATGAGTTCGGAATAGAAGGACAGGCGGCGGACCTTGAAGGTTTCCGCATCGACCTGGCCGATGAGGTCGAAGTCCACGAAGCTGTCGTTCATCGGCGTCACCAGCGTATGGGCGCGGGCGGCCATGTGGCGGGCGAACAGGTCATCGCGACCGGGGGTATCGACGACCAGGAAATCCTTGCCCTCGGCAACCGCGGCGGATTCTTCCTCCAGCGCTTCTATCGTGTCACCCTTCAGCACGGCGAAGTCCGGCGCGGGCAAGTCGATGTTGCGGCGGCGGGCGGTTTCGGCGCGATTTTCCATGTAGCGCGTGACGGTGCGCTGACGCGGGTCGAGGTCGATCATGCCGACCTTGTAGCCGAGCGCGGTCAAGGCGATGGCGGTGTGCACGGCGGTGGTCGACTTGCCGGTCCCGCCCTTTTCATTGGCGAAGACGATATGATGCGTTTGGGTGTTCGTACCCATTGATAACCCCGTTTATTGCCGCAACGATTCTTGACCCTATTGTCGGGTCGTGCCTTTAGCAGGATAGTCCCCGTGCCCCTGCCATATCGGAGCCCCTCGTCCCGTGCAAACCCTGCGTGACCTTCCTTCCTTAAGAACCGCGATCGATGCGATGAAAAGCGATGGGCGGCCCGTCGCGCTGGTGCCGACGATGGGCGCGCTACATGAAGGGCATATGGCGCTGGTCGAGGAAGCGCGGCGCCATGCCGGGCATGTCGTCGTGTCGATCTTCGTCAACCCGCGGCAGTTCGGCGCGAACGAGGATCTGGACGCCTATCCCCGGCGCGAGGCCAAGGACGCACAGATGTTGCAGGCCGCAGGCGTCGATGCGCTGTGGGCGCCGACGCCGGACGTCATGTATCCGGCCGGCTATGCCACCAACATTTCCGTTTCGGGGATCACCGAAGGGCTGGATGGCGCGGCGCGGCCGGGGCATTTCGATGGCGTGGCGACGGTCGTCACCAAGCTGTTCAACCAGGTGCAGCCCGATGTCGCCCTGTTCGGCGAGAAGGATTATCAGCAGCTCGCGATGATCCGGCAGATGGTGCGCGACCTCGACATGCGGATCGAGATCATCGGCGTGCCGACGCAGCGGGCCGAGGATGGGCTGGCCCTGTCATCGCGCAACGCCTACCTGACCGACGAGGAGCGCAAGGACGCGCTCGCCCTGCCCCGCGCTTTGGGTGAAGCGGCGCGGCAGATGGAGAAAGGCGCCAGTGTCGAAGCGGCGATTGCCAAGGCGATCACGATGCTGAGCGCGCATGGCTTTGAACCTATCGATTATGTGACGCTGTGCGACGCGGTGACGCTGGAGCCGATGCACGTGCTGGATCGCCCCGCGCGGCTGCTGGGCGCGGCGAAGCTGGGGCGGACGCGGCTTATCGATAATATTGCGGTGGAGCCTTCCTGAACCTCGTCATTCCAGCGGAGGCTTGAATCGGCCGACGTTCAGCGATGCCTCATGAGATCCCAGCTTTCGCTGGGATGACGCTGTTCAAAAAGGTTTGACGATCACGGCGACCACGATGACTGCGGCAGCGATGCCGGGGACTTCGTTGATCAGGCGCAGCTTCTTTTCGCTTAATGGGCGCAGGCCCTTGGCGAGTTTCTTCGCATAGCCCGCGATCCAGCCATGATAGGCGGAAAGGCCAAGGACGAAGAGCAGCTTCAAGTGGAACCAGCCGAAATGCCAGGCGCCGATTTCGACCATCAGCATGAGGCCGAAGACCCAGACCAGGATCAGCGAGGGGTTGAGGATGATCTTGAGCAGCCGCTGCTCGCGGTCGATCCATTTGCGGTCCTCATCCGATCCGACGGCACATTGATGATGATAGACGAAGAAGCGCGGCATCATGAACAGTCCCGCCATCAGGAAGATGACGAAGATGACATGGGCGGCCTTCACCCACAGATAGGCAGCTCCAAGATAGGGCATCAGCTTCTCTTTCCTTGCCGGACATAGGCGATGAGCGCCTCGACATGGGCGATCGGCGTATCGGGGAGAATGCCATGGCCGAGGTTCAGGATGTGGGGCCTTCTCGCAAAGGCGGCGCGGATGTTGTCGACCGATTCCTCGACCGCCCTGCCCCCGGCGATGAGCGCCAGCGGATCGAGATTACCTTGCACAGGCAGCCCCTCCGGCAACACCCGGTTCGCCCAATGGGGATCGATGGTTTCATCGACACCGATCGCGTCAACGCCGGTCCCTGCCGCATAGTCGGCAAGCTTCGCTCCAGCGCCCTTGGGAAAGCCGATGATCGGGACGCCAGGATGCAGGCTTTTCAGCTTTTCGACGATGCGGCGATTGGGTTCGATCACCCAGCGGTTGAACTGAAGCGGCGCCAGGCTGCCTGCCCAACTGTCGAACAGCTGCACCGCCTCTACCCCGGCATCGATCTGGCCTGACAGATAGGTGACGGTGGACTCGATAATGGCATCGATGATCGCGCCGAACCGTTCCGGGTCCTGATAGGCGAGACGTCGGGCCGCGCCCTGATCCTTGCTGCCCTGCCCGGCCACCATATAGGTGGAAATGGTCCAGGGGCTACCTGCAAAGCCGAGGAAGGTGACAGAGGGGTCCAGCGCCGCTTTCACCCGCCGCACTGTTTCATAAACGGCTTCATAGCGGCTGAGGTCAGGCTTCAGCGCTGACAGGTCGGTTTCGCTGAGGATGGGTGCGAGGCGAGGCCCCTCCCCCGTTTCGAACCAGAGATTTTGCCCCATCGCATAAGGAACGATCAAAATGTCTGAAAAGAGGATCGCGCCATCGAAGCCGAAACGGCGCAGCGGCTGAAGCGTGACTTCAGCGGCAGCCGGACTGTCATAGACCAGTTCGAGAAATCCGCCCTTCTGCGCGCGCAAGGCACGATATTCCGGCAGATAACGGCCCGCCTGGCGCATCAGCCACATGGGCGGCACGGACAGGCTTTCACCCTTCAGGACGGAAAGCAGCGGCTTGGAAGGTCCAGCGGAAAGGCCGGCATCTGGTCCCGTCATAATCTCTCTTATTTAGATTCTTAAAAGGATGATGGAGATAGTAGAGGCGTTGGCAGCGGGGTTTATGCGCTGTGCCCGGATTTGCCAACAGCTTGACTCCTTCACGTCAAGGATTCCGGTGCGAGTCAGTCCATTCATCCACGTTACCCACAGGCTGTGGATGAAAATGACGGCCTGTGGGAGCCATGTGGATAAGATTCCGGCTAATGGGGGCTACCTAAAAAGGGGTATTTCGTCCGCAACCTATCCCTTGCTTTATCCACAGGCTCCACACAGAGATATGCGTCATGTCGCGTATCCATCTGCATTTGCTGTCCGACTCCACCGGCGAGACGCTGGAAAATATCGCCAAGGCGGCGATCGGCGCCTTTGAAAATGTCGAGGCGGTGCGGCATTTCTGGCCGATGGTGCGGTCCGATGTCCATCTCGACCGGATCATGGAGGAGATTTCCGCCAATCCGGGCCTCGTCCTGTTCACCCTGTCCAATCACCAGTTGCGGCGGCGGCTGGAAACGCGCTGCCGGGCGCTGGGCCTGCCCCATGTCGCGGCGCTCGACAGCGTGACCGACGCCCTGTCCAACATATTGGGACAGGAAACCCGCAACCGGCCGGGACGCAAGCATATCCTCGACGAAGCCTATTTCGCGCGGATCGAGGCGATCCAGTTCACCATCGCCCATGATGATGGCGTGGGCCATGAAAATTGGGAGGAGGCGGACATCGTATTGGCGGGCGTGTCGCGCGCGTCCAAGACGCCGACGTCCATTTATCTTGCCAATCGCGGATACAAGACGGCGAACATTCCGCTGGTGGTGCAATCGCCGCCGCCGCGCAGCCTTTATTCGCTGAGGCACCCGATGGTCGTGGGGCTGACCGTCAGTCCTGAGCGGCTGGTGCAGATCCGCCGCAACCGGCTGCTCTCTTTGAACCAGGCGCCCGAAACCAGCTATGTCGATCTGGAAAAGGTGCAGGAGGAACTGGCCTTTGCCCGGCGCATGTTTGCCGACAATGGCTGGCCAGTGATCGACATGACGCGTCGCTCGATCGAGGAAGCGGCGGCTGCGATCATCAATCTGTTCAATGACCGCGTATTGGCGGAAGGAAGTGAATCATGATCGTGCTGGCGTCACAAAGCGCAAGCCGCCGGGCGCTGTTGCAGGCGGCGGGCGTTCCGTTCGAAGCGCTTTCGCCCGGCGTCGATGAAGAAGCGGCGAAGGAAGCGCTGCGGGCGGACGGGTTGGGCGCGCGGGCGCTGGCGGATGCACTCGCGGAGTTGAAGGCGCTACGCATATCGCGCCGGGTGCCGGGTGGATTGATCCTGGGATGCGACCAGACGCTCAGCCTCGATGATGGCAGCATGATCGACAAGGCTGTGGATCGCGCGGATGCGGAGCGGATTTTGCGGCTGTTGTCGGGACGGGTGCATCATCTGCATAGCGCGGCCGTCATCGTGCTGAATGGCGAGCCGATCTGGCGGCACATCGAACGGGTGCGGGTGACGGTGCGGCCCTTGTCCGATAGTTTCATAGCTAAGTATCTGGATGAGGAATGGGAGCAGTGCCGCTGGTGCGTTGGCAATTACCGGATCGAAGGGCCGGGCGTGCAACTGTTCAGCAAGGTGGAAGGGAGTCAGTTCGCGATTCAGGGGCTCCCATTGCTGCCGCTGCTTGACTTTCTGCGCGTGCGGGGCGTTCTGCCGTCATGACTGACACGCTTCCCTATGCAGAGGTGATCGGCGATCCGATCGCGCACAGCAAATCGCCGCTCATTCATAATTTCTGGCTCGATTGCCTGGGGATCGAGGCGGAATATCGCAAGACGCATGTCACCGCGGAGAGGCTTTCCGCCTATTTTCTGGAGCGCAGGGCGGATCCGGACTGGCTGGGATGCAATGTCACCATTCCGCACAAGATCGCGGTGATGGACTATACCGACGATCCGGGCGGCGTGCGCGAGAGGATCGGGGCGATGAACACGATCGCCAGCGAAACCGGCGGGCCGCTGATCGGGACCAATACCGATGCGGGGGGATTCCTCCAGCCGTTGCTCCGCGACAAGTGGAAAGGGGAGAGCGCCGTGCTGGTTGGCGCGGGCGGCGCGGCGCGGGCGATCCTGTTTGCGCTCACCAGCCTGGGCGTGGCCGATATCACCGTGATGGCGCGCGATGCCACCAAGGGGCAGGCCTTGCTTGACCGGGCGAAGGTCAAGGGGCGGGTGATCGGCATGGGCGACATGCTTCCGGCGGCGGATCTGCTGGTCAACACAAGTTCGCTCGGCATGGTGGGTCAGCCGGTGCTCGATCCGGATCTTTCCACGCTGCCCGATGGGGCGACGGTCTATGACATCGTTTATGCGCCGCTGGAGACTCCACTGCTCAAGGCAGCGCGGGCGCGCGGACTGAAGGCATTGGACGGGCTGGAGATGCTGATCGGGCAGGCGGCGCTGGCGTTCGATATCTTTTTCGACGCGCAGGCCCCGCGCGAGCGGGACGAGGAATTGCGCGCGTTGCTGCTGGCGGCCTGACGCGTCATGAAAATCTATGGGCTGACCGGATCAATCGGGATGGGGAAGTCGGCCGTGGCGGCCATGCTGCGGCGGGAGGGCGTGCCAGTCTTTGATGCGGATGCGGAGGTGCATCGGCTGCAAGGGCCAGGCGGCAGGCTGTTGCCAGCTATCGAGGCGCGCTTTCCCGGGACGACCGGGCCTGCGGGCGTCGACCGGGCGAAGCTCGGCGCGGCGGTGTTCGGGCATCCCCAGGAACTCAAGGCTTTGGAAGCGATCGTCCATCCGGCGGTGAAGGAAGAGCGGATGGCTTTCCTGCGTCGGCATCGCTCGCGCGCCTTTGTCGTGCTGGACATTCCGCTGCTGTTCGAAGGGCATATGGAGCGCAAGCTGGCAGGCGTCATCGTCGTGACGGCGCCAGCCTGGAAGCAGCGCAAGCGCGTGCTGGCGCGCAAGGGCATGACGGTGGAGAAATTCCGCAGAATCCTGCACTTGCAGACGCCCGATGCTGAAAAGCGGCGGCGGGCGGACTATATCATCCATACAGGCACTACATTTGCGGCCACGCAGCGCCAAGTGCGGCGCTTGGTTGCTTGCCTTGCATCAAAGACCGGCCGATAAGGGACAGGCCGACAGGGTGAGCCGCAGAGTCGGCATGAAGAGGTCAATGCGCGAAATCATATTCGATACCGAAACGACTGGATTTGACCCCGCTTCCGGGGATCGAATGGTGGAAATCGGGTGCATCGAACTCGTGAATCGGGTGCCCACAGGCCGCACCTTCCATGCTTATTACAATCCCCAGCGATTGATGCCCGCCGCGGCCGAGGCGATCCACGGGCTGTCGGACATATTCCTGAAGGACAAGCCGCTTTTCGCCCATGGCGTGGAGGAGTTGCTGGACTTTCTGGAAGACAGCCATCTGGTCGCGCACAATGCGCGGTTCGATTTCGGCTTCCTCAACCATGAGCTGAAGCTTTGCGGCCTGCCGGAAGTCGGCATGCACCGGATGATCGATACTGTCGCGATCGCGCGGCAGCTGCATCCGGGCGCCAAGCATAGCCTCGACGCGCTTTGCACCCGCTACGGCATCGATCGCAGCCATCGCGTCAAGCATGGCGCGTTGCTGGACGCCGAATTGCTGGCGCAGCTGTATATCGAGCTCAAGGGAGGCCGTCAGATCGGCCTTGGTCTTGCACAGGAGGAAGAGAAAGACGCCATTCGGGTGGAACTTGCGGCCAATATCGCGGTTCGCCCTGTTCGTCCCGCGCGGGTTTTCACGGCCAGCGCGATGGAGCTGGAAAGGCATGCAGCGTTTGTCGCGACGCTGGAAAAGCCGCTCTGGCTGGAGGAGGCTTGAAGGCTGGTTTGACATACTGCCCTTCACGCTTCGCCCAACCGGACTGCCTCCCGCAGCCCGGCAAGAACAAGGAGAAGGCATATGGATATTCGTGTTTCCGGACATCAGGTCGATACGGGCGACGCTCTAAAAGAGCATGTGGCGACCCGGTTGGAGGCGATGGCCGAGAAATATTTTTCGCGCACGATTTCCGCCCAGGTCACGTTCCGGCCTGCGCCCCACGGGGCTTTCCACTGTGATATCGTCTGCCATGTGATGACCGGCCTGATCCTGAAAGGAGCGGGCGAGGCGCAGGAAGCGCATCCGGCCTTCGACCAGGCGGCAGAAAAGATCGAGCGGCAGCTGCGGCGCTACATGCGCCGCCTGAAGGACCGTCATCCCCAGGCCGTCGCGGCCGAGGCGCAGCGGGCCAATGGCTATGACCTCAACGGATTGGATGGCGCGGGCTATACCATTTTCGCTTCGTCGCCAGAGGAAGAGGAACCGGCTGACGCACCGTTGATCGTGGCGGAAACGCGGGTCGATATTCCCGAAGCGAGCGTTTCTGACGCGGTGATGATGCTCGACCTGCGCAACACCAACGCGCTGCTGTTCCTGAACGCGGGCACATCGGCCTATAACATGGTCTATCGCCGTCAGGATGGGACGATCGGCTGGGTGGAACCACGGGAGCAAGCACGCGCCTGACCATCGGGTCCGGTCCCGGGCCGCCATTGACCCGAAGCGGCAGGCGGCTTATGGGGCCGGGCTTTATATCCCCGGGCACGCGTGATCAAAAGGGGCGTGGCGCGCGCCCGGCTGTTCCAGGTTGGTCATGGTTCATTTCAACGACATCGTCGCGCCACAAGCACTTGCAACGGACGTTTCGGCTAACGGCAAAAAGCCGCTGTTCCAGAAGATCGCGCAACTCGCCGCTTCCGCTTACGGGCTGGATGCGGCCGCGGTATCGGATGCCCTGTTCGAACGGGAGCGGCTTGGGTCGACTGGCTTTGGCGGCGGCGTTGCCATTCCGCACGCGAAGATTCCCGGCCTGGAACGGATGAGCGGCGTCGTGGTGCAGCTCAATCCACCGCTCGCCTTCGATTCGGTCGATGACGCGCCCGTGGACATCGTCTTCGCCTTGCTTTCCCCTGTGGACAGCGGGGCGGAGCATCTGAAGACATTGGCCCGCGTGTCGCGCTATTTGCGCGACGAGGGACATGTCGCGCGGCTGCGGGGGGCGAAATCGGCCGAGGCGCTGCATGCGCTGCTGGCTGGCGGCGAAGCGCGTGACGCCGCCTGACATGGCCGATGTGCCGAGCGGCGAGACAGCGCATTTTCGTGCGCTGGAGAATCTCTACCGCTCCGCACCGATCAACCGGATGTTCCGGTCGGAACTGACGATTGCCGAACCCGGCCGTTCCATCATCGAATTCGATGTCGATGAAGAGCAGTTCCATGCGGCAGGTGCTGTCCATGGCACCGTCTATTTCAAGATGATGGATGATGCGGCCTTCTATGCGGCGAACAGCCTGGTCAGCGATCGGTTCCTGCTGACGACCGCGTTCAACCTGCTGTTCACCCGGCCGATCGGACCAGGGCGAATCCGTGCGGAAGGCCGTTGGATCAGCGGCAAGCGACGCGTGTTCGTCGCCGAAGCCAGCCTGGTCGATATGGACGGCGAAGAGGTCGGCCGGGGAACGGGCACGTTCATGCGGTCGCACATCCCGCTGTCGTCATTGCCCGGTTATGCTGGCTGACCGGCTGACCAGCGCGATGCTGGTCGGCGTGCTGGTAAGGCGCGCAGCGGCGGCAGGGGGCTTCGCCACGGTTCTGGTCAAGGGCGACGAGATCAGCGGCGTGATCCTGATCGAAGCGGCGGAAAAAGGGCAGTTCGCGGGGCTGTTCGAACGGGTGTCGGACTTTGCTGGCGGGTACAGGATGGAACGGTGCGGGCCTGCGGCGGAAGAGGGAACCGATTCCCTCAATCAATATCTAGCGAGGCGGCGACGTTCGGACCCCGATCTGTGGGTAATCGAACTCGATATCGCGGATGCGGAACGGTTCGCCGCTGAAACGATCTGCTAATCGTTGACTCCCCGGCTGGTCGAAGGCACTGGCCCCTCCCAACGCTTAACGCGCAGGTTGCCAAATTCGCCCGTGGGGGGCGGGGGAGGTAAACACGCAGACGGGGGGCGGCCTGACGTCGATAGTTGTGTGGGGTTTTTCCTGACGTCCCTGGCCAAGAACCGCATGTTTCTGAGTTGTAATGAGTTTTCGTTTGAAGGCCGCGACTGCCGCGGCATTTGCCCTGACCGCCACCGTCGCGGTAACTGCGGCCGACATGTCGAGCGCTAGCGAAGTCGCTCCATCGGTCGTTTCCCTTCCCGGAAATCAAGAGCTGAATGCAGCTCCGGCGGCTTCCAAGCCCGCTGTTGTTTTCGCCGCGCCGCGCGAAGTCGCGCAGCCGCTGGCCAATCTTTCCGACAGCGCCGATGTGCGCGCCGACAATCTGTCTGCCCTGGTCGCCTCGCACGGCGAAGCCGAAAGCGTCGAAGGCGACATGAAGTGCCTGGCTGGCGCGGTCTATTTCGAATCCAAGGGCGAAAGCCTGGAAGGCCAGCTGGCCGTCGCTCGCGTGATCATCAACCGGGCGAAGTCGGGCCGTTTCGCCAGCAGCCTGTGCGGTGTCGTCTATCAGCCGGGCCAGTTCAGCTTCGTGCGTGGACGCGGCATGCCCGCCATTCCGATGGCAAGCGAAAGCTGGCGCGAGGCGGTTGCGATTGCCCAGATCGCCATGCAGGACAGCTGGAACAGCAAGGCGGAAGGCGCCCTGTTCTTCCATGCCCGCCGGGTTTCGCCGGGCTGGGGCAAGCGTCAGCTCGCCGCGATCGACAATCATATCTTCTATCGCTGATCCTCGGGTCGCACATCACAAGGACAGCGGGCCGGTTCAGGAAACTGAATCGGCCTTTTCTTTTGTTCCCTTCCTGTTCTAAAAGCTGAGCCATGAGTCCGGCTTCTTCCCTGTCCGCGCCTGATGAGGGCTGCTCTCCACTGACGGATGGCACGGCGCTGGCCGTCGCGCGTGGGACGTTGCGGCTGTTCTTTCGGCACGACATGAGCGGAATATTGGAAGTGCCGCTGCCCAACGGCCGCCGTGCCGACATCATGGCGCTGGATAGCGCGGGACGCATCACCATCGTCGAAATCAAATGCAGCCGCGCAGATTTGCTGGGCGACATGAAATGGCCCGATTATCTCGATTATTGCGACCGCTTCTTTTGGGCGGTGCCTTCCGGCTTCGACTTGTCGCTCTTCGACAGCGAGGCGCTGTGGCCCGCGCGCACCGGTCTGATCGTGGCGGATCAATATGATGCGGAATTGCTGCGGCCTGCGCCGGTGGAGCCGCTTGCGGCTGCGCGGCGGAAGGCCGAGACGCTGCGCTTTGCCCGGCGGGCTGCGCGGCGGCTGACCGCGCTGGCGGACCCGGACCATGCCGCGGAATTGGGGTGGTGAGGGCTAAACGCCACCACCTTCATCCTTATCGGGGGCGCGTGCCCCAATATTCGTCGGCCAGGAATCGGTTGAGCGCAGTGGAACCCTGCCGCGCCGCAGTTCGGGCCATGTGGCGGCGGATGTCGTAGCTGCTGTTGGTCAGGCTGCCGTGAAATGAGTCCAGCGCCTTCTTCATGTCATGCGGGGCATGCGTATAGGGCTGGAATATATTGCCGAGTGCCTGTTCCCAGGCCTTTTCGATATCGTTCTTGCGCTCCATGACCGGCCTCTCCAGGCTTTCAGGATCATCGAGAGAAGATGGGAAGGCGCGGGGCCGGAGACAAGGCGGTTCGGGCGATATCGATCCTGCCCACATTGCTAACGCCCCGTTCGGGCTGAGCTTGTCGAAGCCCTTTTCTTATCTTGAAGGAAGTAAGACCCCTTCGACTGCCTGCTTGCAGCGGGCGCTCAGGACAGGCTTCGACAGGCTCAGCGCGAACGGTGGACTTAGACTAGCGCGTTCGTTCTAGACCGCGGGCTCGGCGACTTTAAAACGTCGGGCCTTGGACCGGACCCGATGGCGTGGCTTTCGGCTTGGCAGCTGCCAGCGCTTCGACGATTCCCGAAGTGCGGGCGTCCCGTTCAGCATAATCACGCGCGGACATGCCAGCGATCGTGTCGCGCTTGTCGGCATTCGCTCCCTGCGCGACGAGCAGGCGGACCATGCCGATGTCGCGTAACTGCACCGCGCGGATCAGCGGGGTTTCGCCGCTGCCGTTGGTCTTGTCGATCTGCGCGCCGTTGCCGAGCAGCGTGCGGACGCCATCCTCGAAACGGGCCTGGACCGCATTCATCAGCGGCGTGTTGCCGCGATTGTCGGCAAGATTGGGATTGGCGCCCTTAGCGAGGAGGAAGGACAGCCACGTATTGTCGCGCCGGGCGATGACGAGATGCAGCGCGGTCTCTCCGCTGGTGACATCGCGGCTGTTGATGACGGTCGATCCCGGCTTCTGGATCAGGTCGGTGACTTTCTGCCCATCGGCGTCCTTCACCGCCTTCAGGAAATTATAGGCGTCCGAAAATTGCGCCTGCGCCGCGACCGGCGAGAGCAGTGTCAGCGCCAGGGCTGCTGCGCGAGCCCCCTTCATCCAAGCCGGAAAAGCCTTCATCATCGTTCTTGAGCCCCGTTGGCATTTGCAATGGCGCCCATAGCAGGGCATGGCTGGCGGCGCCATGAACAAAGCGATCCGTCCCCTCATCCTGCCGCTCATAGCGCTGCTGGCCGCCTGCAATATGGGTGGCGGCGGCAACGCATCAGGCGAGGCGGAGAGCATGCGCGGTGATCTGGCCGGAGCGCGCATCGGTGCGCCTTTCACCCTGACCGATCAGGATGGGAAGAAGGTGCGGTGGGACGATTTCAAGGGCAAGTACCGGCTGGTCTATTTCGGCTACAGCTATTGCCCCGACGTCTGCCCGCTGGACTTGCAGCATATCATGCAGGGCTTTTCCCAATTCGAGAAGGCGGATGCGGCACGCGCCGCGAAGGTGCAGCCGATCTTCATCAGCGTCGATCCGGATCGCGACACGCCGGCCGTGCTGAAGACCTATGTCGCGGCGTTTCACCCCAGGCTGATCGGCCTCACCGGTACGCCGGAGGACGTCGCGAAGGTGGCGAAGGATTTCGTCGTCATCGCCAACAAGGAAAAGGCGGAAGGAGCGAGCGGCTATCTGGTAAGCCATAGCCGCACGCCTTATCTGTTCGGGCCCGACGGTCAGCCCGTGGCTCTGGTGCCGGTGGATGATCCGGGAACGGCGGACAAGCAGGAAGGCACGGCGGATGATGTACGCGCCTTCCTGGAAAAATGGGTCAAGTGACGGTTTGAACTTCTGGGAAAAGCCCCTCGACAAGCTGGACCGCGCGGAGTGGGAAGCGCTGTGCGACGGGTGCGGCAAATGCTGCCTGCACAAGGCGGAGGATGAGGATACGGGGCGCGTCTATCCGACTAACGTCGCCTGCCGTTTGCTCGACCGGCATAGCGGGCAGTGCAGCAATTACAGCGAACGGCGGCGCTTCGTGCCCGATTGCGTCCGGCTGACGCCGCAAAAGGTGAAGACCATCAGCTGGCTTCCGCGGACTTGCGCGTATCGGCTGCGGGGCGAGGGCAAGCCGCTGCCGTCCTGGCACTATCTGATCAGCGGCGATCGCGAGGCGGTGCATCGCGCGCAAGAATCAGTGCGCGGCTGGACGATTGCGGAGGCGGACGCGGGCGATTGGGAAAATCATCTTGTCGACCGCGAACTCTGACAGCAGCATCACGATCGACGGGGTTGCCGTTCCGGTCCGCATCCGCCGGTCAGCGCGGGCCAAAGCTTATCGTCTGTCGCTCGACCATGCGCGCGGGGAATTGCGGCTGTCGCTGCCGATGCGGGCCAATCTCAACCGCGCGCTGGGGTGGGCGCAGGGGCATGAAGGCTGGGTGCGGACGCAGATGGCGGCCCGGCCCGCGCTGGTGCGATTAGAGGATGGGACATGCTTTCCTCTGGAAGGGCGGGAGGTCCGCATCTGCTGGATCGCGGACGCGTCGCGCACGGTGCGGATCGAGGGCGACCGGCTGACGCTTGGCGGCGTGCGCGAATCGGTGGGGCCGCGTGTGCTGCGCTGGCTCAAGGCGCGTGCGAGGGTGGTGATGGAAGAGGAAAGCCATGCGATGGCGCGCGATCATGGCTTGGTCGTGGCGTCGGTCGGCATAGGCGATCCGCGCAGCCGTTGGGCCAGTTGCGCGTCAAGCGGGGCTATCCGCTACAGCTGGCGCCTGATCCTGTGCCCGCCGCATGTCCGGCGCGCGACGGTGGCGCATGAACTCGCCCATCTGCTGCACATGGACCACAGCCCCGCCTTTCACGCCGCCCATGCGCGGATATTGGGAGAAGATCCCAAGCCCGCGCGCGCCTGGCTAAGGGAGCATGGGTCGGGGCTGCACCGCTATCACGCCTGAGATGAGGCGGTGTCACCTTCTGCCACGCAGACATGCGCGGCGTCTTGGCGATGGGCGAGGCCACAGCTGCGGCAGATGATGTGGTTGCCGGGCGTCAGGCCGTGGCCGACCGACACGCGTTCATCGAACACATAGCAATCGCCCTGCCAGCGGCTCTGGTCTTCCGGCATTTCCTCCAGATAGCGCAGGATGCCGCCGCGCAGATGATAGACATGCTCAAAGCCGCGCGAGCGCACCAGCGCCGTCGACTTTTCGCAGCGGATGCCGCCGGTGCAGAACATCGCGATGCGCGGCTCGCGGCCGTCTTCGCGCAATTGCTCGGCGAAGCGGTCGAACCAGGCGGGAAATTCGCGGAAGGAGCGCGTGCCGGGATCGATCGCGCGGTCGAAGCTGCCGACCGCGACCTCATAGGCGTTGCGGGTGTCGATCACGATCGTGTCGGGATCGGCGATCAGCGCGTTCCATTCGGCCGGGTCGAGATAGCGCCCGGCTTGGGAGGCGGGGTCGAGGTCGCCTGCGCCCAGCGTCACGATCTCCGCCTTCACCTTGATCTTCATGCGGGCGAAGGGCGGTTCTTCCGCCGTGGCGAATTTGACGTCGAGATCGGCGCAGCCCGGAAGCGTTCGGATATGGGCGAGGAGGGCGTCGATCGCTTCGGCATTGCCCGCGACCGTGCCGTTGATGCCTTCGCGCGCGAGGATCAGCGTGCCGCATGTGCCGAGCCGCGCGCATATTTCGCGCAGCTCAACCGCCAGAGCTTCAGGATCGGCAAAGCTGGCGAAGCGGTAAAGCGCGGCGATGGTGAAGGGCGAAGCCATGGCGCGCCCATAGCGGCTTCAAACCGCTCTTGAAAGGGCGGGCGCGAGCGCGCATAGGCGAGCCATGGTTCCCTTTTCGTTCGCGGGTCACGAATTCATGGCTTTGCCGGAGGCGGCGCTGTTCTGGCCCGCGCGATCGGCTTTGCTGGTGGCGGACCTGCATTTCGAGAAGGCGAGCTGGTTCAGCCGGTTCGGCCAGTTCCTGCCCCCGCATGACAGCCAGGCGACGCTGGACGTGATCGAGGCGCTGGTGGCGCGGACGGGCGCGCGGGCGGTGTGGTCGCTGGGGGACAGCTTTCACGATGCCGATGGCGCGGCGCGGCTGCCGTCCAGGGCCCGCGAGCGGCTGGAGGCGCTGACGGCGCGGCTGGATTGGTTGTGGATCACTGGAAATCATGACGCCGGCATGGACGCGACGCCGGGTGGACGGCGCGTCGTGGAAGCCGAGGTCGATGGCATCTGGCTGCGGCATGAGGCCGATCCGGTCGATCCGCGCCCGGAAATTTCAGGGCATTTCCACCCCAAGCTCCGGCTGTCGTTGCGTGGGCGGCGGGTGTCGCGGCGGTGCTTTGTCGGCTCTTCTTCCAAGCTGATTCTGCCTGCTTTAGGCGCGCTAACCGGCGGGCTGGACGCAGGACATGGCGAAATCCGTCGCGCCGTCGGGCCCGGCGCCATGGCGATGGTGCCGGTGGCCGACCGGATGCTGCGTTTCCCGCTTGGCTAGCAACGCTACGGAAACGTAGCGTTAAGCTGTTGCTGCTAAGCCACAGAAACCTGTAATCAGGTAAAGCAACGGACGCAAAGGGTTGGAAAAGCTGGCTTGCCTTGCCTTTGGCCTGCTGTGTCCGCATAATCGCACTCCGTAGACGACATGGGACAATCATGCGCTGCAGGAGAGGAAAGGGTCTCATGAGCAAGAAGAATCTTTGGCTGTTGTCCGCCGGCATGATCGCGCTGGCTGGATCCGTATCCCATGCGCAGGCGCAGGAAACCCAACCGCAGACCAGCGCGGCAGAGGATGAAGGCATCATCATCGTAACGGCGACGCGCCGGGCCAGTCCGCTGTCGGACGTGCCGATCGCGGTATCAGCCGTGACGGCGCAGGCCATGCAGAATAGCGGCGCCAGCGATATCCGGTCGCTCAACCAGCTTGCGCCATCGCTGCTGGTGTCTTCGACCGGGTCGGAAGCCAATGCGTCCGCCCGCATTCGCGGCATCGGCACGGTCGGCGACAATCCGGGGCTGGAAAGCTCGGTCGCGGTGTTCATCGATGGCGTCTATCGCTCTCGCACTGGGGCGGGCCTCAATGAACTGGGCGAGATCGAGCGCGTGGAAGTGCTGCGCGGGCCGCAGGGGACGCTGTTCGGGCGCAACGCCTCGGCTGGCCTCATCAACGTGATCAGCAAGGCGCCGGAATTCGAATTGGGCGGCAAGGCCGAGGTCACCTACGGCAATTACGACTATTGGCGGCTCGCCGGGCGCATCACAGGGCCCGTGTCCGACAAGCTTGCGCTCAGCCTGGATGGGGTCTGGTCGAAGCGGGACGGCTTTTTCGACCTGGTGGACGCGAGCGGAAACAAGGTCGGCGAGACCAATGATCGCGATCGCTATTTCCTGCGCGGGCAGGCGTTGTTCGAACCCAATGACGCGCTGTCGATCCGGTTGATCGGCGATTATACCAATCGTGACGAAAGCTGCTGCGGCGCGGCCTATATCGAGACGCGCGAGCGGCGGCCGGTGGCGGGCGGCGGGTACAGCACGGCTCCCTTCAATCGCATCGCCGCGATCCTGGCGGGACAGGGCAGTGTCTTTCCGTCCGATCCCTACGACCGCGAGCTGACGATCACGCCCGGGCGCGATTACGTCAGCAAAGTCAAGGATTGGGGCCTGTCGGGCGAGGTCAATTACGACTTGGGCGGCGCGAAACTGACCAGCATCACCGCCTATCGCGATTATAAGAGCCAGGACTATGGCGATTATGATTATAGCGGCGCTGACCTGCTGTACCGCGACCCCAACACCTATCGTCAGTTCCGCACCTTCACCCAAGAATTGCGCGCGCAAGGCTCCGCCTTTGGCGAGGTTCTCGACTGGCTGGTGGGCGGCTACTATGCGCATGAGAAGCTGACGCTGGAGGACAACATCGTCTTCGGCGACGACTATGGCCGCTTTGCCGCGTGCCGCCTGATGGCCGGGGCTGGGGTCAACAGCAACCTGACGGCGCAGCAACTCGCGGCGTGCGGTAGTGGCCTCGCGACACAGGCGCTGATCAGCGGGACGCAGGCCCAGCTCAATGCCGGTCTGACGCCTGCGATCGGCGCTGGCGCCGCGGGCGCACTTTCAACCGGCCTTGGCAACGGGCTGCGCGCATTGGCAGCGATTCCCGGCGGCACGGGCGATCTGGCGTCGGTATATCGTCAGAAGAGCGAAAATTGGGCGCTCTTCACCCACAACATCATTCACATCACCAAGCAGCTCGATCTGACGCTGGGCCTGCGCTACACGCATGAGACAAAGCGTTTCTCGGCAGATTTCAGCAATAATAACGGAACTTGCGCTGCGTTGCAGGCGCGCAATCCCGGGGCGCTGAACGACCTGTTCGAGATCGCCACCACCCCTGCATTGGGTAGCGCTGCCGCGTTGGCGCAGGGCATATTGACGCTGGGTTGCCTGGGCAACAGTTCGACCGGGCTCAACACGCTGAACCTCAACGACAGGATCAGCGATGGCGAGTTTTCCGGAACGGCCGTGCTGTCATGGAAGCCTTTGGACGAAATGCTGGTCTATGGCAGCTATTCGAAGGGATATAAGGCGGGCGGCTATAATCTCGATCGGTTCCAGCTTGGATCGACCGGGCTGAACCCCGTTCCCGCCGTCTTCTCTCCGCGCAGCAATGCCGATGTGAGCAGCCTTCGCTTTGCCGCGGAGAAGGTCGATGCCTTTGAAGTGGGGCTGAAATATACCCAACCCAAGTGGAGCGTGAACATCGCGGCGTTCCGGCAGGAGTTCAAGAATTTCCAGCTGAACACCTTCAACGGCACCAGCTTCGTCGTCCAGAATATCAATGGCTGTGATGGATCGCTTTCGGCAGGCCGCACCTGTGACAGCGATGATGTGGGACCGGGCCTGATCAGCCAGGGCGTCGAACTGGAACTGTCGGCGTCGCCAGTGCGCAATGTCCGCGTGGCGGGCGGATTTACCTATGCGCGGGCGAAATTCGCCAACCGGCTGGTGGGCAGTGGCGACGGGTCCGTACCGCTCGATCCGGCGCTGTTCCTGCTGCCGGGATCGCTCAACAGCCAGGCGCCCGAGGTGGTGACGACGGTCAGCGCATCCTGGACGCCGGAGATCGGCTCCTCCGGGCTATCCGCGCTTTTCTATATCGACGGGCGCATGACCAGCGACTTCAACACCGGGTCGGACCTGTTCCCCGAAAAGCGGCAGGATGGCTTTGCCGTGTTCAACGCGCGGGTCGGCATTCGGGGACCCGAGCAGCGCTGGGCCGTGGAATTCTGGGGCCAGAATATCTTCAACCAGGATTATACACAGGTGGCGTTCAGCAGTCCGTTGCAGTCGAGCAGTCCCTGCACCTCATCGACGGGGCAGTTCGGCGGAACTTGCGGAACCCCGCCTGCTTCCGTCGTGATGGCAAACCAGCTGATTTCAGCCTATCTGGCTGAACCGCGCACCTACGGCATTACCCTTCGCGGGAGTTTCTGATCATGCCTCTCCCGCTCGCCGGAACAGGGCGGGCGGGAGAAGGCCTTTCGCCGAACAGGGCCGTGCCGACGCGAATATGGGTGGCGCCCAGCATGATCGCCGTTTCGAAATCGCCCGACATGCCCATGGATAGCTGATCCATGCCCTCGTCCCGGGCGATCTTTGCCAACAGCGCGAAATAGGGCGCGGGCTCGACGTCCGCGGGGGGGACGCACATCAGGCCGGCCACGGGGATGCCGGCGTCGCGGGCGGCGCGGATCAGTGCCGGGGTTTCCGCGATTGGGCAGCCGCCCTTCTGCTCTTCCGCGCCGATATTGACCTGAATGAAGCAGGGGACGCGCTTGTCGGCCGCATCCATGGCCTTGGCGAGCGCGGTGAGCAGGGAAGGGCGATCGAGCGAATGGATGACGTCGAACAGGGCGACGGCGTCGGCCGCCTTGTTCGATTGCAGTTGGCCGACAAGATGCAGGGAAAGGCCGGGGGTTTCCTCTCGCAGCATGGGCCATTTGGCCTGGGCTTCCTGAACACGGTTTTCGCCGAATATGTGCTGGCCCGCGGCGATGAGCGGCCGGATGGCGGCGGCTTCCTGCGTCTTGGAGACGGCGATGAGGGTTATGTCATCGGTGGTGCGGCCGGTGAGGCGGGCCGCACGCCCCATTGTGTCGCGCAGGGCGTTCAGCCGGTCGGCGGCTTCGATGCTGTCGGTCGTCATAGGGGCTGCTATAGGCGAGGGCGATGAGAGCCCGCTACGCTAAAAATCTGCCCTCGATCTGGCTGGTGACGGACGAGCGTGTGTCGGATGATGCGCTGCTGGCGAGCGCTGCGCGGTTGCCGAAGGGGCGAGGAGGTATTCTGTTCCGCCATTATCATACCAGCGTGGGTGCGCGACGGGACCTGTTCCACAGGCTGGCGCAGGTGGCGCGGCGGCGGGGCCTCATGCTGCTGCTAGCGGGATCGGCGCGTGAGGCAGCGGCCTGGGGTGCCGATGGCTGGCATGGGCGGGGATACTGGCGGGCGGCGCGGCCTCTGGTTCGCAGCATGGCCGTTCACAATGCGCGCGAATTGCGAGCGGCTGAGCGGGCGGGGGTGGACCTTGTCTTCCTCTCGCCGCTCTTTGCGACGCGGTCGCATCCGGGGGGGAGGGTGCTGGGGCGGGTCGCGTTCGGGGCTCTGGCGCGCAGGGCGAGGGTGCCGATCGTCGCATTGGGAGGCGTTCGTGCGGAACATCGGCTGATGCTGAAGGGGATCGGCGCTTCGGGCTGGGCGGCGATTGATGGTCTTACTGAGGGATCATAGTGGCTTGCACAGGAGTGAATTCTCCCTCTCCCCTTCAGGGGAGAGGGTTGGGAAAAGGGGATTGAGGGAACGTCGCCCTAATCGTCCCCGCTCCCGCCTTCACTTCGCTCGGCACCTCGGCCAGGGTCAGGTGCCTCTGGCTGATCCCTGAAGGGAACAGGGGAATGTTTTGGATCCTGGCCGCTAGACAATGCGCCCCAGGCCTGTTGGTTTTTGACAGCGCTCACCCTCACGAAATCCCAACATTCGCAGGGATGACGGGGGAGTGGCTCAAATCATAGGTTGAAGGCAGCTGGAGACCAGGATCAGAACTTGAATACGGTGCCCAGATACACCGCCTGATTATCCTGGCGGTCGTCGGTCATCGGGGTCAGGCGGCCGATCACACTATTATTGTAGCGAAGACCAGCGGTGACGTTCAGGTTGCGCGTCAGCGAATAGGAGCTGGCGAGATCCAGCGAATAATCCTTGTCCGCGTTCGGGTTGCGGATCGCGGTGCCCGGATCGCGGCGGCTTTCGATCATCACCTTGGTGCTGAAACGATTCTTGCCCTGATCCAGCGAGAAATTCTTCGCGCCAGCCATCTGCTCGATCGAAACCGGGTCCAGTTCCTTGCGACCCACCGCTTCGGGCAGGGCGAACTTGCGCCAGTTATGCGCATTGTTCAGGCTGAAGGCGACGGGCGCGATGCCGACCGGGTCGATCGTGCGGCTGACCGTCACGCGATCATTGAGGTCGGCCGCGCGGACCATGACCGTTACCGAGCGCTGTCCGCTGAGCGAACCGCTGGTGGGCGTGAACTTGAAATTCTGACGCCCGGCCGAAGCTGCGATGCGCGCATAGGCGGCAGCGAGGCGCGGATCCTTGGTCGTGGGCGTGAAGGAGGAGATGCTGCCCAGCGCGCCGAGCGAAACCGGGACATCGGCGCGGAGCTTCACAAGATCGGTGGCAGCGCCAATGGCAGGAGACAGCATGAAGCCAGCGACGGCAACTGCCGCGCCCGCTAACGCCAAATGTCCCCTATTCATGCGCATCACACGAATCTCTTCCCCACCGACTAATTTTTTAAAGCTGTACACCTATGTGCCTGCAATGGGTAGTGCGTCATGACCTTTTTGTCCGCGCTGTTGCACGGAACACACAGAGTCCAAACGCACGGCGCGGCGAAGCGTTTCTTGGGCGTCCGCCCTCCCCCTTGCCCATTGCCACGGCTTCTCTATAGAAGCGGGGCGTTTTTCCTCAATATGGGACATGCCTGATGGTCCGCCGCCTACCCGCCCCTGTTTCCGCCGGTCTGCTGCTGGCCGCGCTTCTGCCGCTTGCCGCCTGCGGTGGCGGGTCCAAGGAGCGCCCCAAGGCCGATCTGGCCGCGTCCAAGGTGACGACGATCGGCGTCAACAGCTATCTGTGGCGGGCGACGTTGGACACGCTGTCTTTCATGCCGATGGTGCAGACGGATTCGAACGGCGGCGTCATCGTCACCGACTGGTATGCCAACCCCAATTCGCCCAATGAGCGGATGAAGCTGACCGTGTCGATCCTGGATCAGGACCTGCGCGCCGATGCGCTGCGCGTCGCGGCCAGCCGCCAGGTCAATCAGGGCGGCCAGTGGATCGACGCGCCCGTCCAGGCCGCGACCGTGCAGAAGCTGGAAGAGATTATCCTGACCAAGGCGCGCGACCTGCGCCGCATGGCCATTGCAGGATAAGCCATTCCCTTCAAAGGATTTCCTGAATAACTGGGGCTGAGCTTCTCGAAAGCTCAGCCCGCCTGCATTTTGAGGACTTGGAATAGATGCAAAGGCGCTTCAACCCGCTGGAGGCGGACGCCCGCTGGCAGGCCGTCTGGGACGAGAAGCAGACGTTCAAGGCGTCGGACAGCAGCGACAAACCGCGCTCCTACGTGCTGGAGATGTTTCCATATCCCTCCGGCCGCATCCACATCGGCCATGTGCGCAACTATTCGATGGGCGATGTGCTGGCCCGATTCCGCCGGATGACGGGGCATGAAGTGCTGCATCCGATGGGCTGGGACGCCTTCGGCATGCCGGCCGAGAACGCCGCGATGGAAAAGAAGGTGCATCCCGGCAGCTGGACGCGTGAGAATATCGCGACGATGCGGGCGCAGCTCAAGAAGCTGGGCTTTGCGCTGGACTGGAGCCGCGAGCTAGCGACCTGCGAGCCCGATTATTACGGGCAGGAGCAGGCGCTGTTCCTCGACATGATGGAAGCAGGGCTGGTTTACCGGAAGGAATCGGCGGTCAACTGGGACCCGGTCGATATGACCGTGCTGGCCAACGAACAGGTGATCGACGGCAAGGGCTGGCGGTCGGGCGCACCGGTCGAGAAGCGCAAGCTCAGCCAGTGGTTCCTGAAGATCACGCAGTTTGCCGAAGACCTCCTGAACGGCCTGAAGACGTTGGATCAGTGGCCCGAGAAGGTGCGACTGATGCAGGAAAACTGGATCGGCAAGTCGGTCGGCCTGCAATTCCGCTTCAAGCTCGACGAGGCGGTAGGCGGCATCAGCGAACTGGAGGTGTTCTCCACCCGTCCGGATACGATCTTCGGCGCGAGCTTTGCGGCGATCGCGGCGGACCATCCGCTGGCGTTGTTGCTGGAGGCGAAGGATGCGGATCTGGCCGCATTTGCGGAGGAATGCCGCCATACCGGCACTGCGGCGGCAGAGATCGAGACGCAGGAGAAGAAGGGCTATGACACCGGCCTGTCGGTGATCCATCCCTTTACCGGGCGGAAGCTGCCGCTGTTCGTCGCCAATTTCGTGCTGATGGATTATGGCACGGGCGCGGTGATGGCGGTGCCGGGTCATGACCAGCGCGACCTGGACTTTGCGCGCAAATATATGCTGCCCGTCGAGCGCGTGGTCGCGGCCGAGGGCGACGAGGACAAGGGCATCGGTGACGAGGCCTATACGGGCCCCGGACGCATGGTGAATTCCGATTTCCTCAACGGCATGACGGTTGAGGACGCCAAGGCCGAAGTTATCCGCCGCGCCGAGAGCGAAGGCTGGGGCACTGGCACCACCGTGTTTCGCCTGCGCGACTGGGGTGTGTCGCGCCAGCGCTATTGGGGTACGCCGATCCCGGTGATCCATTGCGAGGATTGCGGGCCGGTGGGCGTGCCCAAGGAGCAGCTGCCCGTCCTGCTGCCCGAGGATGTCAGCTTCGACGTTCCCGGCAACCCGCTCGACCGGCATCCGACCTGGAAGCATGTCGACTGCCCGAAATGCGGCAAGGCGGCGCGGCGCGAGACGGATACGCTGGATACCTTTGCGGATTCCAGCTGGTATTTCATCCGCTTCGCGAGCCAGCCTAAGGACAAGCCGTTCGACCGGGAAACGGTCGAAAAGTGGCTGCCGGTGGGTCAGTATATCGGCGGCGTGGAACATGCGATCCTGCACCTGCTCTATGCCCGTTTCTGGACCCGCGCGCTCCAGTATATGGGGCAGATCGGTTTCGCCGAGCCGTTCACCGGCCTGTTCACCCAGGGCATGGTGACGCACGAGACCTACAAGTCGCCGGAAGGCGCCTGGCTCGCCCCGCAGGATGTGGAGCGGCAGGGCGACAAGGTGGTGATGCTCGCCAGCGGCGCGCCGGTCACGGTTGGCCGCGTCGAGAAAATGTCCAAGTCCAAGAAGAATGTCGTCGATCCCGATGACATCATTGCCCAATATGGCGCGGACGCGGTGCGCTGGTTCATGCTGTCCGACAGCCCGCCGGAGCGCGATCTGCCCTGGACGGAGAGCGGGATCGAGGGCAGCTGGCGCTTCATCAATCGCCTGTGGAGGCTGTTCGGTGAGGCCGACAAGGCTGCCGAGGGGCAGGACAAGGCGCTCGACCGCAAGCTGCACCAGACGATCGACGGCGTGGCGAAGGATATCGAGGCGCTGTCCTTCAACAAGGCGGTAGCGAAGATCTACGAGCTGACCAATGCGGTGGAGAAGGCCAAGCCATCCGCCAGTCGAAGCGCGGCGATCCGGGCTTTGGCCCTTCTGGTCGCGCCGATGACGCCGCATCTGGCGGAGGAAGCCTGGGCGGACATGAGCGAGGACGGCCTGATCGCCGACGCAGCCTGGCCGCAGGTCGATCCGGCATTGCTGATCGAGGATGAAGTGACGATCGCCTGCCAGGTGATGGGCAAGCTGCGCGATACCATCACCGTGCCCAAGGGGACGGCCAAGGAGGAACTCGAACGGCTCGCGCTGGCGGCGCCCAATGTGGCACGGACGCTGGACGGCGCGACGCCGAAGAAGGTGATCGTGGTGCCTGACAGGCTGGTCAATCTGGTGATTTGAAGATTGCCGTTCGGGCTGGGCGGGCTTGGGCACTTTTCTTTCGAAGAGGAAGAAGGGGGCTTCGACAGGCTCAGCCTGAACGGATATAGGGTTGCTGATGAGATACGCTGTTCCCCTCTTGCTCCTCGCTACTCTTTCCGCCTGCGGGCTGCGTCCCGTTTATGGCGGCGGCAGTCATGGCGCTGTTGCGCAGAAGTTGGGTAGCATCGACATCGCGCCGATCGAGGGCAAGGCTGGTTGGCTGGTTCGCAACGCGCTGAACGATCGCCTGGCCGCGATGAGCGGCGAGGGGCCGAGATATCGGCTGGTGGTGAAGCTGGATGACCAGATCAGCGGCTTCGGCCTGCGCGCCGACCAGGCGATCACGCGCGAGCGGCGGACCTTGCGGGCGCGCTATCAGTTGATTGATGACAAGGGCGCACAGATTATCGACGACACGGCCGGATCGGATGCCGGCATCGACGTCACGTCGAGCGAATATGCGACGATCGCGGCGGAAGACACTGCGCTTGAGCGCTTGTCGCAGACGATCGCGGATCAGATCATATCCCGGCTCGCCCTGTTCGCGGCGAGGGACCAGCGGCGTTGAAGGCCAATCGCGGCCAGATTGAAAAGGCGCTCGACGCACCGCCGGCCGATATCCGTTTCTTCCTGCTCTACGGTCCCGATGAAGCGGGAAGCGCCGCGCTAGGCAAAAGGCTTGAGCGGGCGATGGGACCCGAGGCCGAGCGCGTCGATCTGGACGGGCCCATTTTGCGGGACGATCCTGCGCGGCTGGCTGATGAAGCTGCGTCCTTTTCCATGTTCGGCGACCGCCGATGGGTGCGGGTGAATGGCATGGGCGAGGAATCGCTGGCTGCCGTAACGGCGCTGCTGGAGGCGGAGGCGGCAGGCAATCCCGTGATCGCGACGGCTGGGGCGTTGAAGGGCACGTCGAAGCTTTTGAAGCTGGTGCTCGATAGTCCGCGAGCCATGGCGTTCATTTCGTACCAGCCGGACGCTCGAGACGCCGAGCAGATCGCTGTCGCGGTCGCGCGGGAAGGGGGGCTGCGTCTGCCCAACGACCTCGCCAAGCGGATCGTCGACCTTACCAATGGCGACCGCGCGCTGATGAGCGGCGAGATTGAGAAGCTGATCCTCTATCTCGACGCCGCGCCGGATCGCCCTGCCGAGGCGACGGCGCAAGCACTGGACGCCTTGTCGGCCGACAATCCCGATGCGGACGCTGCTCCGCTGGTGAACGCGGTGCTGGGAGGCGACTTGCGCGCGATGCACCGGGAATTGGGCCGCCTGGGCGAGGCGGGAACAGCGATGGCGGCGGTGCTGCGGCCGCTGCTGACGCGGGCGATGTTGATCGCCAATATTCGTACGTCCTTCGATGAAAGCGGGCGGCTGGAAGGCGCGGTCGAGGCGGCGGGCAAGCAGGTGTTCTGGAAGGACAAGCCTGTCGTGACCCGGCAGGTACGGCTGTGGGACGCGCATGGCATCGCCCGCGTGATCCAACGGCTAAGCCAGGCGGAGCGGGCGAGCCGATCGGGCAGGGGGCTCGGCGACCTGATGGTGCGGCACGAATTGCTCGCCATTACCCGGCAGGCGGCGCGGGAGCGCTAGGCGCTTGATCGCAGGAAGAGCCGTCGCCATATTGCGGCCATGGACAAGCTCAACCTGACCGATGCCGAATGGCGCGAGCGCCTTTCCCCCGAACAATTTCATGTGTTGCGAGAGGCGGGGACCGAGCGGGCCTTTACCGGCAAATATAATGGCAACAAGGCCGATGGTGTCTATTATTGCGCCGGATGCGGGGCCGAGCTGTTCGATGCCGAGGAAAAATATGACAGCGGGTCTGGCTGGCCGAGCTTTACCGCGCCCGTGGACATCGACGCGGTGGAAGAGGTGCGCGACAGCAGCCATGGCATGATCCGCACCGAAGTACGTTGCGCCAAGTGCGAAGGGCATTTGGGCCACGTCTTCCCTGATGGTCCGGGCGTCAACGGCCTGCGCTATTGCATGAACAGCGCGTCGCTGGATTTCAAGCCGCGCGACGAGGTTGAATAATCATTCATCGCCGGTAAAGCGTCGTCCCTCTTGAGAAACAGGCTCATGGGCAGGCTCGCGTCCGATTTGCGCTGGCGGCTCTATCAGTTAGCGCGTATCCGGGCGGGATAGATGGCACGATCAGGCAAGAGCAAGGACACGCCCGGGGGCGCGAAGCGGTGGCTCGTGAGGGCGTTCAAGTTCGGGCTGCTCGCGACCCTTGGCGCTTTGTTCGCGATCATCGTTGCGGTGGTGATCGCCTATCAGTCGCTTCCCAGCTATGAATCGCTGAAATCATCGCCCAATGGCCAGATGATCCGGGTCCATGCCGCCGACGGTAGCGTGATCGTCTCTCTGGGGCCGAGCTTTGGCCGCTGGCTGTCCTATGATCAGATCCCCACGGTCATGGTCGATGCGATGGTATCGACCGAGGACAAGCGTTATTACATGCATCCCGGTGTCGACCCGATCGGCATGGCGCGCGCGACCTGGGTTGCGCTGGAGAACCGGGGCAAGGGCCGCCGCTGGCAGGGTGCGTCGACCATCACCCAGCAGGTGACGCGCAACATCTTCCTCAACAACAGCTATAGCTGGGGGCGCAAGGTCAGGGAGATGATCCTGGCGCTGGCGCTGGAGCGGAAATTTTCCAAGCGGCAGATTTTGGAGCTGTACCTTAACAAGGTGTATTTCGGCGGAGGTGCCTATGGCATCGATGCCGCAAGCCGCAAGTTCTTCGGTCATCCCGCGACCACGCTTGATCTGCCGGAAGCCGCGATCATCGCAGGCCTTGTGAAGGCACCGTCGAGCTACTCCCCCACCGCTGACGCTGAAGCGGCGATCGGCCGCGCGGGCGTGGTGTTGCAGTTGATGCAGGAAAATGGCGCGATCAGCGCGGCCGAGCGCGCGAGCGTCGACCTGGACGACGTCAAGATGGCGCCGGAGCCGCCGCAAAACAGCGTCCGTTACTTCACGGATTGGGCTTTGCCGCAGCTCGACGTGCTCGTCGATGAGCCGAATGAACCGCTGGAAGTGTATACGACTATCGACCTTGGCATGCAGAAGGCCGCCACCGCGGCGATCCAGGCCAATGTGCCGGGGGGCGCACAGGGCGCGCTGGTGTCGCTTGATCGCGATGGGGCGGTGCGGGCGATGGTCGGCGGGCTCGATTATGTGACGTCCAACTATAATCGCGCGACCACCGCAACGCGACAGCCGGGTTCGGCGTGGAAGATCTTCGTGTACATGGCGGCGCTGGAGGCGGGTTACACGCCGGATACGGGCGTGACCGACAAGCCCGTCACGATCAATGGATGGAGCCCGCGCAACAGTTCGGGGCGCTTTTCCGGCGACATCGATGTGCGCACTGCCTTCGCTTATTCGATCAATACGGTCGCGGCGCAGCTGGGCGTGGAAGTCGGCTTTCCGACGGTGGCGGACATGGCGCGACGCTTTGGCGTGACGACGCCGATTAACACGCATCCTTCGATGGTGCTGGGCACGTCCGACGTGCGCCTGATCGACATGACGCGCGCCTTTGCCTCCATCGCGCGCAAGGGCGTGGCGGTGACGCCCTATGGCATCACCAAGGTAACGACGGCCGACGGGCGGCTGCTTTACCAGCATCAGGATGATACCAGCCGCGTGCTTGTCGCGCCCTGGGTGGCGGCGGGCATGACCGACCTCATGCAGACGGCGGTCAGCACAGGCACCGGCAAGGCCGCGCAGATTGGCCGCCCTGTGGCGGGCAAGACCGGCACGACGAGCAGCAACAAGGATGGTTGGTTCCTAGGCTTTTCCAGCGGCATCACGACGGGCGTCTGGATGGGCCGGGACGATGCGCGCCCTGTCGGCGTGTTGCAGGGGGGACGCGCGCCCGCCCATGCCTTCGCCGACTATATGAAGGTCGCCGTTTCGCGCCGACCCGTGGAACAGTTCGAGACGCAGGTGACGCTGCCCGAATGGCAATTGGAGCCGGACGAGGAAGCCTATTATGGCGAGCCCGACAATGGATCGGGCGGTGGCATGATGGTGGATGAAAATGGCATGCCGATCAGCCAGGACCAGCAGCAAGAGGATGACGGCACGGAGCCGGACGACCAACCCGTCGAGCAGGCGCCTCCCGCCCGCACGACGCCGCCCCGGTTGGATCAGCAATGGATCGACCAGGTGCTCGGCCGCGAAGGGCGGCGGCCCCCGCCGCGCTAACCGGCCTTACGCGGTGCGCTGGCCAGGCGCTGCCGGTCGAGGGCGCTCGCGTCCGGCATCAGGAAGTCGATTTTTCCCCGGCCGAAATCGATGGCGACGCGGTCGAACATCTTGAGCGCCTGAATGCCGAGCAGCAAAGTGGGCTTGTCGGCCAGGCCGAGTTCCCGGAAAGGCTGCGCATCGGCGAACATGACCGGCAGGTCGGTTAGAGAGATCGGCCCCATGCGGATCTTGCCGATGCGCCCGAGTTGCCCGGTCAAGGTCTCGCCCGTGACACTGATCAGGCTGACTTCGCTCATCAAGGGCGCACGTTTCTTGCGGATCAGCTTGTCGCGCAGGGCCAGGTTCCCGACGCTGAGGTGTGTGCCGGTGTCGAGGATGATGTTGACCTTCAGCCCGTTCGCGTCGGAATGGAGCAGGATCAACTGTCCCTTGCGCCGCCGCGCCTCGACGATGATCGCATTGGGATCTCGCCATGAGGGACGGCTGGCGCCGATTTCCATGCGTCCGGTGCGGAAATTGAGGAGGAGACGCTTGGCATGCAGGCTGTCGAGCCCCAGCAGTCCAGCCGCGCCGAGATGATCAGCCTCCAGAACCGGAGCCTCGATATCGTCGATCATTTCCTTGCCATAGCCGAGGCGGGGGAGGGCAACCGTTCGCGCTTCGCTGCGCCCAGCCATGCTGACGATGGTGACGGGGCGGCGGGCGGGCAGGGCGAGTTGATCGGCAAGGTCACGGGATATGACGGTGCGTTGCGAGCCCGTATCCACGATGAAGTTCCAAGGGCCCCGGCCACCAATGTGGATCGGAATGGAAACGCGGTCATCGCTGGCGGCAAGGGTGCGGACAATAGCGGGCGGATCGACCGCCGGGACGGGCTGACCGGCAGCAGGCAGGCAGAACATCAGCATTGCCAATGGCGGGACGAGACACGCGTTTCTCATGCCCTTCGCCTCTTCCGCGGGAAGGCCAGATCATAGCATGTTGAGCGGCGCGGGTCCATTGCCGCAACTGTTGCACCATTTGCCGACAGGAGCGGCGGAGCGCGCATTTTCCGGGAACGGGACGCGACGCGGTGCCTTGACTTGCATGGGCGCTGATCGCTAAACGCGGACAGTCTATCCCGGCCGTCCCGCGCCGGAGTCCCGTGTTTCTCCATACCGGGCAGATCTCTCCTTTTCTATCGCAGTTTCGTTCCTCATCTCTCTCCATCGGACTCAAGTCGAATGCACCTTAAGGACCTCAAGAAGAAATCCCCCGCCGATCTTGTCACCATGGCGGAAGAATTGGGCGTGGAAGGCGCGTCGACCCTGCGCAAGCAGGACCTGATGTTCGCCATCCTCAAGGCCGAGGCGGAGAATGGCGAGCAGATCATGGGCGAGGGCACGATCGAAGTGCTGCCCGATGGCTTCGGCTTCCTGCGCAGCCCGGAGGCAAACTTCCTTGCCGGTCCCGACGACATCTATGTGTCGCCCAACCAGGTTCGCAAGTTCGGCCTGCGCACCGGCGACACGGTGGAAGGCGAAATCCGGGCACCCAAGGATGGCGAGCGCTATTTCGCGCTGACCAAGCTGATCTCGGTCAATTTCGACGATCCCGAAGTCGTCCGGCACCGCGTCAATTTCGACAATCTGACGCCGCTCTATCCGACGCAGAAGTTGGTGCTCGACACGCTTGATCCCACGGTCAAGGACAAGTCGGCCCGCGTCATTGACATCGTGTCGCCGCAGGGCAAGGGCCAGCGCGCGCTGATCGTCGCGCCGCCGCGCACCGGTAAGACGGTGCTGTTGCAGAACATCGCCAAGGCGATCACCGACAATCATCCGGAAGTCTTCCTGATCGTCCTGCTGATCGACGAGCGTCCGGAAGAAGTCACCGACATGCAGCGCAGCGTGAAGGGCGAGGTGGTGTCCTCCACCTTCGACGAACCGGCGCAGCGGCATGTGCAGGTTGCCGAGATGGTGATCGAAAAGGCCAAGCGCCTCGTGGAACACAAGAAGGATGTGGTGATCCTGCTCGATTCGATCACCCGTCTGGGCCGCGCCTACAACACGGTTGTTCCTTCGTCGGGCAAAGTTTTGACTGGTGGTGTCGACGCCAATGCGCTCCAGCGCCCCAAGCGCTTCTTCGGCGCGGCGCGCAATATCGAGGAGGGCGGTTCGCTCTCGATCATCGCAACCGCGCTGATCGACACCGGCAGCCGCATGGACGAAGTTATCTTCGAAGAATTCAAGGGCACCGGTAACTCGGAAATCGTGCTGGACCGCAAGGTTGCGGACAAGCGCATCTTCCCGGCGCTGGATGTCGGCAAGTCGGGCACCCGCAAGGAAGAGCTGCTGGTGGACAAGGCCAAGCTCAGCAAGATGTGGGTGCTGCGCCGTATCCTGATGCAGATGGGCACGGTCGATGCGATGGAATTCCTGCTCGACAAGATGAAGGATTCGAAGACCAACGAAGATTTCTTCGATTCGATGAACCAGTAAGCGGAGTTATATCAGGCCGTTATGATCGACCTTCTTACGACTGCCGCTGCCGCTGCGCAGGGTCTGGGATCGCCCGCCGACATTTGGGGGCACATCGTCAACGACTTCAGCAATATCGGCTCTCCGACTGCTCTGGCGGCCTTTGGCCAGGTGCTGATGATCGACATCCTGCTAGCTGGCGACAATGCGATTGTCGTGGGCGCCCTGGCAGCGGGGCTGCCGGTGCAGCAGCGTCAGCGCGTCATCCTGATCGGCATCATCGCGGCGTTGGTGCTGCGTATCGGTTTCGCATTGGTCGTGACGCAGTTGATGCAGATCGTCGGCCTCATCCTGGCCGGTGGGTTGCTGCTGCTGTGGGTCAGTTGGAAGATGTGGCGCGAACTGCACCCGAAGCGGGGTGCGGATACGCCGGACCCCAGCGACGACGACGTTTCGGGGCTGCGGCCCGCCAAGAGCTTCGCGGCCGCAGCTTGGGCTGTTGCCGTAGCCGACGTGTCGATGAGCCTGGACAATGTGCTGGCTGTCGCGGGCGCGGCGCGGGATCATCCCGGCATCCTGATCATCGGGCTTGTTCTGTCGGTCGCTCTGATGGGCGTCGCGGCGAACATCATCGCCAAATATATCGAGCGTTTCCGGTGGATCGCTTATCTGGGTCTCGCCGTGATCATCTATGTCGCGGTGAAGATGATCTATGAAGGTTTCGTCGACCATCAAGTCGGCGTCCTGACGCTCTTCAGCTAATGAGCGGCGGCGGCGGGTTTGATGCCCGCCGCCTGCTTTCCTGCTTTTTTAAACCCCGTCGGGCACCAATATGGTGCTGCCCATCGTCTTCCGCCCTTCCAGCGCCTGGTGCGCTTCGGCAACATCCGATAAGGCGTAGCGCTGCCCGATATGCGGGCGAACGATGCCGCGGCGCATGCGATCGAACAGACGCGCGCTGACATGGTCCAACTCTTCCCGCGTGGCGATATAGTCGAACAGGGTGGGTCGGGTCACATAGAGCGATCCGGCTCGGCTGAGCTCCAGCAGCGAAATGGGCGACACCGGACCCGACGCATTGCCGTAGCTCACCATCATGCCGCGCCGCTTGAGCGAAGCGAGTGAGGCCGTCCAGCTGTCCCTGCCCACGCCATCATAGACCACATCGACGCCGTTTCCTTCCGTCAGCTCACGCACTTGGCCGGCAAGGTCTGTGAATGAGCAGTACAGGCTATGGTCCGCCTCGACCTGAGCGGCTTTTTCTGGAGAGCCGCTATGCGCGATGACGGCCACGCCCTTGTCGCGAAGCCAAGGCACCAGCACTGATCCGACACCGCCCGCCGCGGCATGAACCAGCGCCACCTGGCCGGACCGCAAGGTCAGTGTGTCTTCGGCCAGGAAGCATGCGGTCATCCCCTTCAGCATCATCGCGGCCGCTTCGTCCGTGGCGATTTCCGCCGGAATCTTGATCACCCGGTCGGCCGCGACGGTACGATGGGTGGCGTAGGCGCCAAAGCCACCCGCCGCACCGACTTTGTCCCCGACGGCCAGGCCCTCAACGCCCGGCCCGACGGCCGCGACATAGCCCGCGCCTTCCACGCCGAGGGTGAGCGGGAGCGGGGTGCCGTAGAGGCCGGAGCGGTGATAGGTATCGATGAAGTTCAGGCCTATGGCGTCCTGCGCGATCAGCACCTCACCCTTTGCCGGGGGAGCGGGATGGAAATCCTCCCGCTCGATCACCTCCGGACCGCCGGTCTCGCGAATGACCATGCGCCAAGCCTGAGCCATTGATTGCGGCCTGTTTAGAGATGTGTAGCGAAGAAGTCGGCTGTCCGCTGGTCCGCCAATTGAGCGGCTTCTTCCACCCGGCGGACGCCCATCTCGGCGGCGAAGCCGTGATCAAGCCCTTCATAATCATGAAGGACCACATGGCGATTGTCCTTCAGGCCCTCATGCATCTTCTTTTGCACGTCCGGCGGCACGAAGCCATCAGCGGTGGGAATATGCAGCATCACCGGCTTGCCGATCGCATGTTGCTCACTCAGGAGATTGTCGATGCCAACGCCATAATAGCCGACAAAAGCGTCGCCATCGGTCCGGCAGGCAGCCATGAACGTCAGGCGGCCGCCGAGGCAGTAGCCGACAACGCCAACCTTGCCATCACCACCAAGCTGGGCCCGCGCGAACTTGATCGCTGCTTCGATATCATAAATGGCGCGGTCCTGATCCAGCTTCTGCATATGGTTGATCGCTGCCTGGAAATCCTCGGCGACATCCGCGTTCAGTTCGACATGCGGGGTATCGCGCCAAAACAGATCGGGCGCGACGGCCAGATAGCCCTGGGCCGCCCAATTTTCGCATTTGCGCCGGATGCCCTCATTCACTCCGAAAATTTCTTGAATGACGATGATCGCTGCGCGGGGCGTGCTTTGCGGCTGTGCAACATAGGCGTCGAATTGGCCATCGCCTTCCAGGGTCGAAACTGACGTGAATGATCCCATGGCTGTTATCCTTCCCTATATCGGAGTTTAGGGTGAGGATAATCGGCTTTGGGTGAGCCGCCAACGCCGCTTTTGCCAATTTATTTGCGTTTGTGGCCCATGTTGCGGCATGACGATCAGGGTTCCGCAGACGAAGGCGCATGACATGAAAGTGACCGTGGACGTAGATTGTACCCCAGCCGAAGCACGGTCTTTCCTAGGCCTTCCCGACGTGACGCCGATACACGACAAATATGTGAAGACTATGCTCGACAGCTTCGACGGCATTGCCAATGTCGAGCAGATGGAAACCATGTTCAAAAGCTTCTCTCCGCTGGGTGATGCGGGGATGCGCTTGTTCCGGCAGATGATGGATATCGGCTTGGCCAGCGTTCCGGGGAAGAATGGCGACAAGCCTTGAGCCATTGATGGCTGACACGATCTTTGCATTGTCGAGCGGTGCGCCGCCGGCAGCCATTGCCGTCATCCGGATTAGCGGGCCTTCTGCGGCGGCGGTGCTTCAGAGTCTGGCGGGACACCTTCCTGAGCCCAGGCGCGCGCGTTTGGCATTATTGAAGGACCCCCGCAACGGGATGCCGCTCGATCGGACGCTGATATTGTGGTTTCCTGGGCCGACAACTGCGACCGGTGAAGATCTGGCTGAAATCCATTGTCATGGCGGGCGCGCGGTGGTGGCCGGGATTGAAGACGCACTGAAATCCTTCTCCGGCCTGCGGCCTGCGGCTCCGGGTGAATTCACGCGGCGTGCTTTTGCACACGGGCGCATGGATCTGAATGAAGTCGAAGGACTGGCCGATCTGCTCGCTGCCGAAACACAGCAGCAGCGGCGCGCGGCCTTGCTCATGTCGGAAGGGCATTTTTCTCGACGGCTGGAGGCGTGGCAGACGCGGCTGCTTGATCTGTCCGCGATGACTGAGGCCGTGCTGGATTTCTCTGACGAGGATGACGTACCGGAGGCTGGTGCCGAAGCGTTCGTTGCCAGTGGCGCTCGAGAGTTGGCCATTGAGGTGAGATCGGTTCTCGCTGCCCCCTCGGCCGAGCGGCTGCGCGACGGTATCAGGGTGGTGCTTGCCGGACCGCCCAATGCCGGGAAATCGACACTGCTGAATGCGCTCGTTGGGCGTGATGCCGCGATCGTTTCCGAAGTTGCCGGGACGACGCGCGACCGGATCGAAGTACCTGCGGCGCTGGGGGGCACAGCCTTCCTCTTTACCGACACCGCTGGACTGCGGCATAGCACTTCGGACGCCATCGAGATGATCGGGATGGATCGCGCGCGCGCGGCGTTGGATAGCGCGGATATCATCTTGTGGCTCGGTGACGCTGCGGAACTGCCCCGGCCCGACGCAATACTGGTCGCCGCCCAATGCGACCGCCGGGCCGTTGCCCAAGGCTTGCCGATATCCGCCGTCACAGGGGAAGGAATGGCCGAACTCATATCCACATTGCTGGAGCGAGCCGCTGCTCTCTTGCCTGGCGAAAGCGAATATGCGTTGCATGAGCGCCAGCGGCGCGGGGTTATGTCGCTTGCCGAACATTTGAGCAGCGCAGCGGCAAGTGGCGACTTCCTGATAGTTGCGGAGGAATTACGCCACGCTCGCGCAGCCATCGACAGTCTGACTGGCCGCGCCAGTACCGAGCATATGCTGGACCGCCTTTTTGCGGGATTTTGTATCGGCAAATGAGCTCTGTTCCACGTGGAACAGTTTTGCCCCGATCCACCAAGTCTGTTATGGGCACGGCCATGCGGACAGCTTTTGATGTGATTGTGGTTGGCGGCGGCCATGCCGGGTGCGAAGCAGCGGCTGCTGCTGCCCGAAAGGGTGCGCAAGTGGCACTTCTCACCTTTGAGAAGGCGACCGTAGGCGCGATGTCCTGCAATCCTGCTATAGGCGGCTTGGGCAAGGGCCATCTGGTCCGAGAGGTTGATGCGCTCGATGGCCTAATCGCGAGAGCTGCGGACGCTGCAGCCATCCACTATCGCATGCTCAACAGCAGTAAGGGCGCCGCGGTTCAGGGGCCAAGAGTGCAGGCGGATCGAGCGCATTATCGCGCCGCGATCCATCGTATGATCGAGGCTCAGGTGGGATTGACCTTGGTTGAAGGTGAAGCCTCCGCCTTGTTGCTGGACAAGGGTGAAGTGGCTGGACTGGCGCTGGCGGATGGCACGCGCCTGTCGGCACCGGCCGTCATTCTGGCAACCGGCACCTTCCTTGGCGGAAAGCTTTTCCGAGGCGAAGAAACAAGCTTTGGCGGGAGGACGGGAGAGCGGTCTGCGGCGGCGCTTGGGCTGCAACTCCGCGAGCTTGGGCTGCCGATCGCGCGGTTGAAAACTGGTACGCCGCCGCGGCTCGACGGTCGTACAATCAACTGGGCTGTGCTGGAAGAGCAGGCATCGGATGAGGGGGGCTGGACGATGTCGGCGCTGTCGAAGCACCGGCAGCTTCCTCAATTGAGTTGCGCGATCACGCGTACGAATGCGGTTACGCACGCAATCATACGGGATGGCTTGGGGCGGTCACCTTTGTTCAGCGGCGCGATCGAAGGGCGGGGGCCGCGCTACTGCCCGTCGATCGAGGACAAGGTGATCCGTTTCGGGGATCGGGATGGTCACCAGATTTTCCTGGAACCGGAAGGGTTGGATACGGAGCTGGTCTATCCGAACGGGATCAGCACGTCTCTGCCCGCAGATGTCCAAGAAAGGATGGTCCGCTCTATGATCGGGCTAGAGCAGGTCGAGATCGTTGTTCCGGGCTATGCGGTCGAATATGATCATATCGATCCGCGCGCCCTTCAGCATACGTTGGAGATGCGGGACGTGCCGGGTCTCTTCTGTGCAGGCCAGATCAATGGCACGACCGGGTATGAGGAGGCCGCCGCCCAGGGGCTCGTCGCCGGCGTGAATGCGGCGGCGCGGTCGCGTGGCGTCGAGCCGATGATCCTTGACCGGGCGAGTAGCTACATCGGCGTCCTGATTGATGATCTGGTGCTTCAGGGGGTGACTGAACCTTACCGGATGTTGACCGCGCGGGCGGAGTATCGGCTACGACTGCGGGCAGACAATGCGGGTTCGAGGCTTGGGGATATCGGCCGGGAGCATGGCCTTCTGGGTGAAAAGCGGCTCGCTCACCATGATAACTTGTCGGCGCAAAGGGTCGTTGTCGACAAGGAGCTCGCAGAGCAGTTCAGCGCCACCCAGCTTGCCCGTGCCGGAGCAAATGTCCGGCAAGACGGCGCGCGGCGAAGCCTGTTTGAATGGGCGCGTTTTCCGGAGGTGCAGCGGGAACTACTGTTTGCCCTCGCGCCGTCGCTTACCAACATCGACCCTGACCTCCGGGAAGAGATTTTGGAAGATGCGCATTATGCTCCCTATCTCGAGCGCCAGGCTGCCGAGATTGCGGCTCTGCGCCGTGACGAGCGGGTGATCATTCCGATGGATTTTGATTTCGCCTCAGTCGGTGGCCTTTCCAGTGAAATGGTGGAGCGTCTCGACCGGGCTCGTCCCGATACGCTCGCAGCGGCAGCGCGCATAAGGGGCATTACGCCTGCGGCCCTGGCGGCCTTGCTCGTTCATGTGCGTCGGCAGGCGGCATGACCGAGGACGAAGCGAAGACGTGGCTGAAGGCGAATTTCGACGTTCCACGTGAAACATGGGCACGCTTGGACGGCTATGTGCAGATGCTTTTGGCGGAAATGGATCAGCAGAATTTGATCGCGGAATCAACGCGCGAGCATGTGTGGTCGAGGCACATCGTAGACTCTGCTCAGTTGATGAAGTTACATGGCGCTGCGAACGAAGGGCTATGGATCGACTTGGGATCAGGAGCAGGGCTGCCGGCGATCGTGGTCGCTATATTGAGTGAACGGCCCGTTCTGATGATAGAGTCGCGCAGAAAGAGGATCGATTTTTTGAACCGGCTTGTCGGTGAATTGTCGCTCAACAATGCAGGTGTGTATGGCGGTCGGGTCGAGAGTGCCCCCGCGAGTGAGGCAGCTGTGATTAGCGCGCGGGCCTATGCGCCTCTGGACCGACTGTTTTCATCGGCGCTGCATTTATCCACGGATAAAAGCCTGTGGATCTTACCAAAAGGGCGCAATGCGCAAATTGAACTGGAGGCGGCGCGATCCTCATGGCAGGGTGTGTTTCACGTGGAACGCAGCATCACTGATCCGGAAAGTGCAATTATTATAGCACGGTCAGTCGCACCAAGGGGCAAGAAAGGTCGCAAATGATCCGTATCGCCATTGCCAATCAGAAGGGCGGGGTGGGGAAAACCACGACCGCGATAAACTTGGCTACAGGGCTGGCAGCGACGGGGTTGCGAGTGCTGCTAATCGATCTAGATCCGCAAGGAAATGCATCCACGGGTTTGGGCGTTAATCAAGCTGACAGGACATGGTCGAGCTACGATCTGCTGGTTGGTAATTGCGCCATCGAAGACGCTATCCATCCAACGCGCGTGCCCAAGTTGGACATCGTCGCTGCAACCCAGGACCTGTCTGGTGCTGAAATCGAGTTGATCGAATATGAAGAGCGGACCCATAGGCTGGAGCGGGTTCTCAGTGAAGCCCAAGCAGGGCGATGGGACATTTGTCTGATCGACTGTCCTCCTTCTCTTGGCTTGCTCACCATCAACGCGATGGTGGCGGCGCAATCACTTCTTGTCCCTCTTCAATGTGAGTTCTTTGCGTTGGAAGGGCTGTCGCAGTTGTTGCAAACGGTTGAGCGGATACGTGGACGTTTCAATCCCGGTCTTTCGATCCTGGGGGTGGCTCTTACGATGTATGACCGTCGAAACCGGCTGACCGATCAAGTTGCTGATGATGTCCGGGCGTGCTTGGGAGACTTGGTATTTTCCACGGTGATTCCGCGTAATGTCAGGCTTTCTGAAGCGCCAAGTCATGGCGTGCCCGCACTTATCTATGATTTTCGTTGCTCCGGATCGGAAGCCTATATGCGCCTTGCCCGCGAACTGATTTCACGACTGCCCCGACAGGAGGCTGCAGCGTGAGCAGCGATAGTGATGATAAGCTGAAGGTGGCTAAACGTCCCCATGGACTTGGCCGCGGTTTGTCAGCATTGTTGGGCGATGTTTCCCGAGAAGAGCCGGTGGCGCCTCAAACGCCTTCAGCTTCGACCAAGGCGATCCAGAGCATCGAGGTGGCGCTGATCCAGCCTCACCCGGAACAGCCCCGCCGCCATTTTGACGAAGGCGCTTTGGCGGAACTCGCCGACAGCATCGGGAAACGCGGCGTCATACAGCCGATCATCGTCCGTCCGCATGGTGGCGGATTTCAGATCGTTGCGGGGGAACGCCGCTGGCGCGCCGCCCAGCGCGCGCAACTACATCGTATTCCAGCAATCGTTCGTGATTTTGACGAAGCAGAGACGCTGGAAATCGCGCTCGTGGAAAATATCCAGCGCGAGGATCTCAATCCGATCGAAGAGGCGGAGGCTTACCGGAAGCTGATCGCCGACTTTCATCACAGCCAGGAAGCGTTGGGCCGGATCGTCGGCAAATCGCGTAGCCACATCGCCAATTTGATCCGGCTGCTGGACTTGCCAGCATCCGTACAGCGGCAGGTGGTGGAGCAGAAGCTGTCCATGGGGCACGCTCGGGCCTTGATTGGCGCTCCCGATTGCGAAACGCTGGCGCAGACTGTCGAAGCCAAGGGCCTGTCGGTCAGAGATACCGAGGAACTGGTTCGCCGGTCGAAGAAGGGGGAAGGGGCAGCCCCGCGCAGCCGCGCGCCCTCCGCGCCTTCATCAGGCAAGGATCCCGACATCGCTGCGTTGGAGCAGCATCTTGCCGACATTCTCGGGGTCAAGGTAGAGATCGGGCATGGCGAAGGTGCGGGCGGCACATTGTCCTTGCGTTATTCGACACTCGACCAGCTGGACATGCTGTGCCAGCGGCTTTCAGGCGAACGGATCTGATGGGATTGGCTGCCGTCTGACAGACGCGAACCACTGGCCTTTTGACTGCGGGCTTCTTAGGTTGCGGTCATGGCTGACATTCAATCGACAAGCGCTTCCTCTCCTATAGTCGTTCGGCGTCGGGATTACCGTCCACCCGACTGGCTTGTTCCTACTACCGATCTTGATTTCAGCCTTGATCCGGCGCTTACGATTGTCCGGGCGAGCCTTAGCGTTACTCGCAACGGAGGGCATGACCGGCCACTCAGGCTTGACGGCGACGGGCTGACGCCGATCGAGGTGAAAGTCGATGGGCGCGCGCTCGGGCCGGGCGAGTGGAGTATCGAACAGGGCGCTTTGGTCATCCCTCTGCCTGAAACCGCGCATCAGGTGGAAACTGTGGTCGCGTTGGCTCCTGAGCAGAACAGCAAGCTGATGGGCCTTTATGCCAGCGGCGGGCTGCTGTGCACGCAATGCGAGGCGGAGGGATTTCGCCGGATCACCTTCTTCCCCGACCGGCCTGATATTCTCTCGCGCTATTCCGTTCGCCTGGAAGCCGACCAGGCCCGCTATCCGATCCTGCTTTCGAACGGCGACCCGACAGAGCAAGGCGAGCTGCCGGACGGGCGGCATTGGGCGAAGTGGGTCGATCCATTCCCGAAGCCTTGCTATCTTTTTGCCGTCGTCGCCGGAGATCTTGCCTGCAACAGCGACAGCTTTGTCACGATGAGCGGACGCGCCGTTAAGCTGGGCATCTGGGTCAAAGAGGCCGACTTGCCCCGCACCAGCCACGCCATGCAGGCTTTGAAGGACAGCATGGCCTGGGATGAACGGGTCTATGGCCGCGAATATGATCTCGATGTGTTCAACATTGTCGCCGTAGCTGATTTCAATTTCGGAGCGATGGAGAATAAGGGGCTTAACATCTTCAATTCGCGCTACATTCTTGCCGATGCGGAGACCGCTACGGACGCCGATTATGATGGCGTCGAAGGGGTGGTGGCCCATGAATATTTCCACAACTGGTCGGGCAACAGAGTGACGTGCCGCGACTGGTTCCAACTGTCGCTGAAGGAAGGGTTCACCGTCTTTCGGGACCAGAATTTCTCGGCCGATATGGGCAGCCACGCCGTCAAGCGGATCGAAGACGTGCGCGTTTTGCGAGCCGCGCAGTTTCAGGAGGACTCAGGACCGCTGGCTCATCCGGTGCGGCCGGAATCCTATATGGAGATCAGCAACTTCTACACAGCGACGATCTACAACAAAGGCGCCGAGCTGATCAGGATGATTGCCCTGATGCTTGGCCCGGATCGCTTTCGCGCAGCTACCGACCTGTATTTTGAGCGGCATGATGGAGAAGCGGCGACCTGCGAGGATTTTATCCGGGCAATGGAAGAGGGCGGCAGGATCGATCTCACCCAATTTCGCCGCTGGTATGAACAGGCGGGGACACCCCGTGTCAGGGCTAGCTTGACGCATGATCCGATCACGCAGTCGGTGGAACTGGTGCTGGAGCAGAATACGCCGCCGACGCCGGGGCAGCCCGACAAAGCGCCGCTGGCTATGCCGCTGCGCGCTGCGCTGTTCGACCGGCATAGCGGCCGCAGCAGTGGCGAGACGCTGCTGATGCTGACGGAGGAGCAACAGCGCTTCACCTTCAATGGCTTTGCCGTGGCTCCTGTTTTGTCGATCAATCGCGGCTTTTCAGCGCCGGTGATTGTCGAGACCAGCAGGAGTCAGGCCGATCTCGCCTTCCTCGCCGCGCATGATGATGATCCCTTCGCCCGGTATGAGGCAATGCAGCAATTGATGGTCAACGCGCTGGTGGGCAGAGTGGCGGGGCAGGAGGTGGATGAGACAGCAGTCATCGCGGCGATCCGCGATACAGTAAACGATCCGCATCTCGACAGCGCCTTCATCGCCGAAGCTATTCGGCTGCCCAGCGAAGCATATATCGGCGATCAGATGGTGCAGGTCGATCCGGACGACATCCATGCGGCGCGTGACGCGTTGCAGCGGCGCGTCGGAAAGGAACTGGAACCACTTTGGCGCGATGTCCATGCCCGGACCAGAGCCAACGGGTTCTCGCTCTCGGCTGCTGCGAAAGGCGCTCGCAAGCTGCGCAACAGCGCCCTGATCTATCTGGTGGCGTCGGGCGCGGTGGATGGGCCCACAGTGGCCTTCTCGCAATTTGACGAAGCCGACAACATGACGGAGCGGCAATCGGCGCTCGCTACCTTGGCGAATGACCGCAGTGACGAGCGCGAGGCGGCACTCGACATCTTCTACAATCGGTATCGGGATGATGCGTTGACGCTCGACAAGTGGTTCCAGACGCAAGCCTTTGCCTCGCATCCGGACACCGTTGATCTGGTCGAGGAGCTGGCCGGGCATCCTGATTTTACATTGGCCAATCCCAACCGGGTGCGTTCGCTCTTCGGCGCCTTTGCAGGCAACCAGTGGGCGTTCCATCATCGGTCTGGGAAGGGCTACAGGCTTGTGGCGGACTGCATCATCGCGCTGGACAAGCTCAATCCGCAAACGGCTGCGCGCCTGGTCCCGCCGCTCGGACGCTGGCGTCGTTTCGACGAGGAGCGAGCCGCTTTGATGCGCGGGGAATTGCAGAGAATATTGTCGCAGCCCGGTCTGTCAAAGGACGTCACCGAACAAGTGAGCAAGAGCGTGGAGTAAAGCTGAGGATGCCATGCTGAACGTCATCCAGAATGGCATCCTTCAGAGGGTTTAGCGTCCGCTAGCAGTGAGCCATGCGGCCACGTCAGCAGCAACCTTGTTCGCCGCGCTGTTGAGCGGTGCGCCGATCGTGGTTGCGTCGATCTTGCCACCTACAGGCACGCTGGCAGTAAAGCGCTGCCGTGCAATTGCCGTGCCGCCGGGGCCCGCAAGGATGGCATCATAGGTGACGACGGCGCTGTTGCTTGCCTCATCCAGGCCGAAATCGACCAATTCGCCCATCAGTCGCTGGCCCGCATCCGCTGAATATTGACCGGGATCGAGTACGATGCGGTTGCTGCTGGCGGCGATCGTTTCGGACAGCAGCTTCTGGAACAGGTGGCGCGGCGTGTCGGCCCACTGCACCTTGGTCACATAGGCGAGCGACGTGGGCGAAGTGCGTACGGGAACGCGAACCGTGTCGAGGAGCTTGGGGGACTCCGGATCCGCGACCGTGATGGTTGTTCCCGCAGCGATGCTGCGAAGCGTGCCCGGTGCGACCTTCCGCGCGGCATCCAGCGACAGCAGCCGTTCGGGCGGCTTGCCGCCGAAGGACACGCAGCCTGTCAGTGCGGCGGCGAAGGCCAGCATAATCGGGAGGGCGGCAGGTTTCTTGTGGAACGTCATCGCTGTCCCTCTCATCGCTTGTAGTCGGGCAGTTTGGGCGACCCGACGATCGAACCCGCACCCTGTTGATCCAGTTTTTCGGCAACGCCGCGGAACGCGCGCGACATTTCACGCAGGTCGCGCACCAGCTGATTGACCTCCGGCATCGTCTGATTGCTGAACGCGCGGACGCCCGGTTGCGCTTCGGCAATCGTCCTGTCGAGCGTTTCGATGCTGCGGGTGGCCGACTGCACGCTCTTGCGCAGATCGGCCATCAGCGGCTTGCCTTCTTCGGTGAGCATCGAGTCCGTCGTCGCGGCGAGTTTGCCGATCTGTTCCGCCGCTATGCCCGTGCGCTGAACCGCAATGCGCGCTTCGGCAAGGGTGGCGGCGATTTCGGGGCTGCGATCTGCGAGAGCGCCCGATACGCGTTCGACATTGGCGAGGATGCCCGCGATCGATTGCTGATTCTTGTCGTTCAGAAGTTCGGTCAGCCGCTCGGTCAGGGTGGAGAGCCGCTCCAACAGTTGCGGAGCGTTGTTCAGCAATTCACCCAGCGCACCCGGCTTTGTGGGGATGACCGGCACGCCGTCAGGGCAGGCAGTCAGGGGATTTTCTTCCGGACAGGTGATGGGCGGGGCGCCCTTCACAGCGCCATCCAGCACGATTTCACTGACCCCGGTGAAGCCAACCCCGGCGATCGTTGCGGTGGTCCCTTGAAGGACCGGCGTGCCTTCCTTGACGGAAATGCGCACCTTCACGAAGCTTGGATCGCGCTTCCAAAGCTCGATCTTCTCAACCTGTCCCGACGGAACGCCGGAATAATTGACGCTCGACCCCTTGGCGAGGCCGTTCACCGACTGTTTGAAGAAGATGTCATATTCCATGTTGTCGCCCTCGGAGAGGCGCGAAAACCAGAAGGCGGCGACCATGATCGCCGCCAGCAGCAGCAATGTGACCGTGCCCACCAGCACATGGTTGGAGCGGGTTTCCATATCCTATCGCCTTCCGTCCGATGGCTGCGGCGCCGTCTTTTCCCGTTCGCGGGTCACGGCCGCCGTCGCGGCGCGCCCGCGCGGGCCATTGAAATATTCCTGAATCCAGGGGTGATCCGTCGCCAGCAGCTCATCGATGGTGCCGACAGCGATCACCTTCTTATCCGCCAGCACCGCAACGCGATCGCAAATCGAATAGAGCGTGTCGAGGTCATGGGTGATGAGGAAGACCGTGAGGCCGAGCGTTTGCTGGAGCTTTCGCGTCTGATCATCGAAGGCTGCTGCGCCGATCGGATCTAGCCCGGCAGTGGGCTCGTCAAGAAACAGCAGGTCCGGGTCCAGCGCCAGCGCGCGGGCGAGGCCTGCCCGCTTCTTCATGCCGCCTGACAATTCCGCTGGATATTTCGGGCCAGCTTCGGCTGGGAGGCCAGTCAGCCGGATCTTATAGGCGGCGATCTCGTCGCGCAGTTGCGGCCCGATGTTGGGATAATATTCGCGGATCGGCACTTCGACATTCTCGGCCACCGTTAGGGTCGAAAAGAGCGCGCCGCCCTGGAACAGCACGCCCCAGCGCTTACGGATCGCCAAGGCCTCGTCATCCAGGCGGCCGATCATCGATTCGCCGAAGACGTGGATTTCGCCTTCATCCGGCGTCTGAAGACCGATGACCGAGCGCATCAGCACCGACTTGCCGGTGCCAGAGCCGCCAACGACGCCCAAAATCTCGCCCTTACGCACATCGAGATCGAGATTTTCATGCACGACCTGATCGCCGAAGCTGTTCTTGAGGCCCCTTACGGAAATGGCGACATCGCTTTTCTCGACAGCCTTGTCGACACGCGCTTCCTCGGCGGCCGCTTCCTCTTCCTCGGCCATCAATTCCACCCCAGCCAAGTGAAGAAGACGGCGAAGAAAGCGTCGATCACGATCACGAGGAAGATGGCCTGGACCACGGCAGATGTCGTCCGCAGTCCTACTTCCTCCGCATTGGCCTTCACCTGCATGCCCTGAAAACAGCCGGAAAGCGCGATGATGATCCCGAACACTGGCGCCTTGAGCAAGCCGACCCAAAGGTCGGTAATCGGCACGACCTCTCGCAGCCGCTGAATGAAAGTAATGGGCGGAATGTCGAGTGACACGGCGCAGAGAAAACCGCCGCCGATGACCGCGACGATGGACGAATAGAAGCCGAGCAGCGGCATCATGATGACCACGGCCAGCGTACGGGGAAGGACGAGCGCCTCCATGGGCGACACGCCGATGGTGCGCATCGCGTCCACTTCCTCGGTCAGCTTCATGGTGCCAAGCTGCGCCGCGAAGGCTGATCCCGAACGGCCTGCGACCATGATCGCCGTCATCAGTACGCCCAATTCGCGGAAGGTTAGCCGGCCGACGAGGTTGATCGTCAGCATTTCCATGCCGAATTGCCGCAGCTGTACCGAACCCTGCTGCGCGATCACGATGCCGATCAGGAAGCTCATGAGGCCGATGATGCCAAGCGCCGAGACACCGACGACCTCAAAACGTTGCACGACGGCGTTGACGCGGAACTTGCTGGGGTGCCGGATGACGTTCCAGCTTGCCACCAAGGTCGCGCCGAAGAAGCCGAGCAGGCCAAGGAGCGTGGTGAAGGAGTTGACTACCGCCTCGCCGATCTGGCCGACGACGCGTTGGAGGGGGGGGACATAATCGGGGCGGATGTTGACCGGTTCATCCAGCTTGCCCACGGCCTCGATCAGGCGCTGTGCGTCATCATTGCCGCCAGTCACCTCAGAGCCCAGCCGCTTGGCCGTGCGGTGCACGGTCCAGGCGCCAATCGTGTCCATATGTTCCACGCCGGACAGATCGATAGCCGAAACGGGGCCCGTCACAGCATCGAGGCGCGCAGGCAGGTCGCGCAGACAGGCGATGGAGAGATGCCCGAGAAGCCGAATGACAGCACCGCCATCGCGCGTTTCTTCGACAAGATCGGCGGCTTTGTTCATCAAAGGCGGTTAGTGGTCCATTATCGGTTGCACGGCAAGCCGAAACGGCCCATCCGCACGGTAGAACGACAATAGCGGCCAAAAAGTTTCGGACACGGCATGACGCACCGCCTGGCAATCTACGACATGGACAGAACGGTGACCTTTTCGGGCACCTATACCGGCTTCCTCATTCATGTATCCAAAGCGATGGCGCCATGGCGGCTGGTCCTGCTGCCCTGCGTCATCCTGTTGATGCTGGCCTATGTCTTCAAGCTGATCAGCCGGCAACGGCTGAAGGAACTCAATCAGGCGTTGATGATCGGCTTCAATGTCGAACGCACCAAGCTGATGCCACATGTGGAAAGCTATGCGGCGAAGGTCGTGGCCAACAATGTTCGAGCGGGCGCTCTCGAGCAGATCGCGCGGGACCGGGCGGACGGCTACCGGCTGGTGCTCGCCACCGCGTCCTACCGCCTTTATGTGGAACCCATCGCCCGCAGGCTGGGGTTCGACGCCGTGATCGCGACCGATCATCTGAGCCAGGATCTGCGCTATGTTCGTGCGAAGATCGCGGGCGAGAATTGCTACGACACCGGCAAGCTGCGGATGATCAAGGCGTGGATGGCGGCAGAGGCCATCGACCGCGAGCAGGCGCAGATCAGGGCTTATTCAGACCATGTGTCCGACGCGCCGATGCTGGAATTTGCCGACATGGCCTTTGCTTCCAATCCGCACAAGCCGCTCGCCAGGCTGGCGGCGGCGAAGGGGTGGCCACGCGTGGACTGGCTCTAAGGCTCGCCTAGTCAATCAGGCCTGACGCGGTTCGGCAGTGCTTCTCCGGCGAAAAAGGCCTCAAGGTTCGCCAGCACCATCCGGGTCATGCGCGCTACCGCTTCATGGGTGGCGCCGCCCATGTGCGGCGTCAGGACGCAGTTGGGGACATCCGCCCAGATATCGGCCGGAGTAGGCTCCTGTTGGAACACGTCCAACGCCGCGCCGCCGAGTTTCCGCTGTCGCAGCGCCTGCCTTAAAGCCGGTTCGTCCACCAGTTGCCCGCGCGCGACATTGACGAGGAGCCCGTTCGGGCCGAGCGCATCCATAACGCCCGCATCGATCATCCCGCGATTGCCGCTGTCGGCACGTGCTGCGACGAGTAATATATCGCTATCACGCGCCAGCGCGTTCAGGCTTTCCGATCGCGGCCAAGGCAGTGCCGGCTTGTCGCGCGGGCCCCACCAGCCGATCTGCATCCGCATCGCCTCCGCGCGCCTGGCGACTGCTTGCCCGATATGGCCCATGCCGACGACGCCGAGCCTTGCTTCTGCCAGCGAATGCGACAGCCTTTCAGGGCCAGCGATCCACAGGCCCGTCCGTAACAGCCGGTCACCTTCGACAATGCCCCGGCGGTGCGAGAGCATGAGCCCTATAGCGTGGTCCGCAACATCTTCCGCATTGGCGTCGGCACCATGGGTTACCACTATACCGCGCCGATCCGCCTCCATCAGGTCGACGCCATCATAGCCCACGGTGAAGCAGGCGATGAGGCCAAGTTGCGGCATGATGTCGAGCAGCGCTGGCGCCAGCGGGAATTCTCCGGCCCAAACAACTGCCCGGGCCTCACTGCATCGGCGTTCGCCCTCATCTTCCCACAGCGGCCAGGCGTCATAGAGTGGCCGCAGGATTGGCAGCAGCGGAGCGAGAAGCCGCTGTCCGACCAGGACGACGGGACGGCCATCGCTCATCCCACGGCTTTCAGCGCCTGCGCAAAGTCTGCGATCAGGTCGTCGGCATCTTCGCAGCCGATCGATATGCGCACCATATTGTCGCTGATCGCCAGAGTTTTCTTGCGCTCAGGGGGCACGGATAGGTGCGTCATGGCTGCCGGGTGGCTGGCCAGCGTTTCTGTGCCACCCAGGCTAACCGCCAGCTTCGCGATCTTCAGCGCGTCGAGGAAGGCGAAGGCTTCGGCCTCGCCGCCCTTCAGATAGAGGGAGAAGGTCGAGCCCGCCCCTTTGCAGTGGCGGCTGTATATGTCTGCCTGGCGCTCCGTTTCCGGGAAACCGAGATAGACGACCTTCTCCACCTGCGGCTGGTCCTTGAGCCACGCGCAGACCTTCGCTGCGTTGTCGCCAGCCCTGCTCATGCGCAGTTCGAGCGTTTCCAGGCTACGGAGCAGCATCCAGGCGCTATGTGGGTCGAGGATCGTGCCGATGGTGTTGCGCATCAGCCGGATAGTGTTGATGAGGTCCTTCGGCCCTAACACCCCGCCTGCCACCAAGTCGCTATGCCCGCCCGCATATTTGGTGAGGCTGTAGATGACGAGGTCGGCGCCATGGGCGAGCGGATGGTGCCAGAGCGGCCCGAGAAACGTATTGTCGATCGCTACCGGCGGAATATGATCCTCTCCGGCAAAGAGATGGTCCCGCCGGGCCACGACCGCTTCCACGTCGACCAGCACATTGGTGGGATTGGCGGGGCTTTCCAGATAGATAAGCGCGACGCGGCCAAGCGACTTTGCTTGTTCAATTACCGCGCCGATCTCCTCCTCGGCCGAGCCCGCTGGAAAATCGAGCCATTGCACGCCGAATTTGCCGAGGATTCGGCCGATGAGTGATTCCGTTGCTGCGTAAAGCGGCGCCGAATGGACGATGACATCGCCGGGTTGGACGAGCGCGAGGAGCGTTGTCGCTATCGCTGACATGCCACTGGAAAAAAGCAGGGCATCTTCCGCTTCCTCCCACACCGCTAGCCGGTCTTCGGCGATTTCCTGATTGGGGCCGTTGAAGCGGGAATAGACCAGCCCTTCCGCGCCGCCCGGCCTGATCCCCGTCACCCCTTCGAAATGCCGCTTGCCAGCGGCCGCGCTTTCAAAGGCGAAAGTCGATGTCAGGAAGATGGGAGGCTTCAGCGATCCTTCCGACAACATGGGATCATAGCCATGGCCCATCATGAGCGTCGCTGGTTTCAGCTTGCGCCCGCCGATCTCCATGATGGCGGCTTTGGCACGGCGCCGGTTGCGGGTGGGCTCGGCCCCGGACAGGTCGGCCTCTGTTTCGCCGGTCATCGCTGTTCTCCTGAGTTGGCGGCTTTGCAGCCTTGCTCTGATGTCCTGGAGTGTAACGCCTTTGGGAGGGAAAGAGAGCAGCCATTCGGCATTTATCTGGCCGCCTTCATGATCTTGCGAGGGAGGGATCGTGACAGCGCCGGTGCGCGTTCCTACATCTATCGATATGAACCAAAGCCTTCCTGAACAACTGGAGCAATGGTTCACCGCGCGCGGCTGGTCGCCGCGTCGCCACCAGATGGAGATGCTGGCAGCCGCACGAGCAGGGGATCATGCCTTGCTCGTGGCGCCGACGGGTGCGGGGAAGACATTGGCGGGGTTCCTGCCAACGCTTGCCGATCTGATCGAAGAACCGGGCGAGGGTCTTCACACCCTCTACGTATCACCGCTCAAGGCGCTGGCGGTCGATGTGCGGCGCAATCTCCTTACCCCGATCGAGGAGATGGACCTTCCCATCCGGGTCGAGACGCGCACGGGCGACACGCCTTCGGACCGCAAGGCGCGGCAGCGGGCTCGGCCGCCGCAGATCCTGCTGACCACGCCGGAGTCCCTGTCCCTCCTGTTGAGTTACCCCGACAGCTTCCTGATGTTCGCGCAGTTGAAGACGGTGATCATCGACGAGGTCCATGCCTTCGCCACGCAGAAGCGGGGGGATCTGCTCAGTCTGTCGCTTGCGCGCTTGCAGAGGATCAATCCCGAACTGCGCCGCGTCGCTCTGTCGGCGACCGTAGCGGATGTCGACGCTTATCGCGCCTGGCTTGCGCCTGACGGTGACATCAACAGCGTCGCGCCGGTCATGGGAGAGGAAGGCGCTGATCCCGACATCGCCATCTTCATTCCGGAAGGGCGGATTCCCTGGTCGGGCCATTCCGGCAAATATGCCGCAAAGCAGGTCATGGCCGAAATCGAGCGGCGGCAGACGACGCTGATATTCTGTAATACGCGTGGACTTGCGGAGCTGATCTTTCAGGAGCTTTGGACCGCGAACGAGGCCAACCTGCCGATCGGCATCCATCATGGCAGCCTGTCGGTGGAGGCGCGGCGGAAGGTGGAAAATGCGATGGCCGACGGCAGGCTGCGCGCGCTTGTCGCCACGGCCAGCCTCGATCTGGGTGTCGATTGGGGCAATGTCGATTGCGTGATCCAGATGGGTGCGCCCAAAGGTTCATCCCGCCTGCTCCAGCGCATCGGCCGCGCCAATCACCGGCTGGACCAGTCGAGCGAGGCCATCATCATTCCGGGCAACCGCTTTGAATATCTGGAAGCCCGCGCCGCGCTGGATGCGGTGGAGGCGGGGGAGCGGGATGCTGATGATTTCCGCACCGGCAGCCTCGACGTTCTGGCGCAGCATGTGATGGCGCTGGCCTGCGCGGCACCGTTTGCGGAATCGGAGTTGCTGGACGAAGTCCGATCGGCCACGCCCTACAGTGCGCTCACCGATGAGGGGTTCGCCAACGTCCTGCACTTTATCGAAGGGGGCGGCTATGCGCTGAAGGCCTATGACCGGTTCAAGCGGCTAACCCATGACGAGGACGGCTTGTGGCGCGTGTCGCACCCGCGCTTCATTCAACAGCACCGCATGAATGCCGGGATCATCGTCGATCAGCCGGTGCTGGACGTCCGGTTCGCCAATGGGCGAAAGCTTGGCACGGTGGAGGAGGGCTTTGCCGCGACGCTGCGTCCCGGCGACAGCTTCTTCTTTTCCGGCTTGGCGTTAGAGGTGGTGCGTATGGACGTCACCGACCTGGTCGTGCGCGCAACGTCTAAGCAGGCGCGGGTGCCCGCCTGGGGCGGCACGCGGATGGCCATGTCCACGCGGCTTGCCGACCGGGTGCGCCACTTTCTGGCCGAGCCGGAGGAATGGCATCGCTTCCCCGACGATGTGCGGGAGTGGCTGGAAGTGCAGAAATATCGGTCGGCCCTACCCGAACCGGGGCAACTGCTCATTGAAACCTTCCCGCATGAGGGGCGGCATTATCTCGTCTGCTACAGTTTTGAAGGGTGGAATGCCCATCAGTCACTGGGGATGCTGCTCACTCGTCGCATGGATGCGCAGGGTTTGATGCCGCTCGGCTTCGTGTCCAACGATTATGCGCTTGCCGTCTATGGGATGAAACCGGTGACGGACCCGCAAAGCCTCTTTTCCGCAGACATTCTGGATCATGAATTTGTCGAATGGGTCGAACAATCAAGCCTGTTGAAGCGGGCTTTCCGGGACGTCGCCGTCATCGCGGGCCTGATCGAACGCCAGCATCCCGGCAAGCGGAAGACCGGGCGGCAGGTCACTTTTTCGACCGACCTCATTTATGACGTGCTGCGCAAATATCAGCCGGATCATTTGCTGTTGAAGGCGGCCTGGGCCGACGCCCGTGCGCGCATGACCGATGTCGGGCGGCTCGGTGATCTGATCGACCGCGCTTCGGCGACGATGTTGCACGTCGACCTTGATCGGGTCAGTCCGTTGGCCGTGCCGGTGCTGATCCTGATCGGCCGTGAACAGGTGGCGCAGGCGGCGGCGGAGGACGCCTTGCTCATGGAAGCCGAGGCGCTGGTGGCAGAGGCGATGCGAACGGATTAGAAGTCCTCGCGTACGCCGCCGCAGCCTTTCAAGGTGCCTTCGCCGAAGGACAGCGCGACGCTATCGGCCCAGTGCGCATCGCTCATGCCGTCGCTGCAAGGACCTTCGGTCACCGTCATGGCGAATCCGTCTGCCAAATAGCGTATGGCGCGGCCATCATCCGTTCGGCTGACCGTGAAATGTCTTGGAGGTTTGCCTGGACGTTCCAGGGTTGCAACGGATCCCTTGACGGTCACGGACCAGAAGGGCTCCGTGCCGAGCGCCCTGTAGCGTGTTTCGCTGCTCAGCGGCGCCGTATCGACAGTTTGTGGCGGCGGTGAAGCGATCTCCGGGTCGGCATGAGCTTCAGCTTTGGAGAAAATGGCCGGTTGCTGCTCCGTCGTCTGGCCCTCGACGATCTGCGTATTTGCCATGTGCAGGTCCTTTGCGGGCCGATCAGCCATATCCTCATTCCGACCGCAGCCGGTGAGGAGCAAGCCGCTCGCAACAAAAAGCCAAAGCTTCATAAACTTCCCCGCTTCTTTACCGCTAATTAATATAACGTCAGATATATACCTGAACATAAACAGCATATTAGCATATTATTAAGCATGCTGTTTAACGCAATGGACAGCATGTGCTGAGTAGAAAATCCCGGTGCGAAGGGATTTTCGATGCGTCCTTTTATGTTCAGCCAAGCGTTGTCGAGCGGTGCGATCAGTGTTTCGCCTCGCGTTCCAGCGTTCGATGCTGATCGAGCGCCTGTTCGTGCCATGATGAACCGGTTGCGGATCGACAAATCGGGCATGGCGCTTGTGGAAACGGCGTTGGTCGCTCCGTTTCTCGCGATGATCATCATGGGAACGACAGATGCCGCCCGCTACGGCGCGGCCAAGATGAAGGTTCAGCAGGCCGTAAACCGTGGGCTGGAAATGTCGTGGATGGGTGGCCCGAACGTGACCACGAGCGATATTCAAGCGCAGGCGGCCGCTCAGGCGGATGTGCCGGCCAGCGCTGTGACGGTTACCCAGACGTTCGAGTGCGGTGGCACGGCGACGAACTGGAGCACTACCAGCTGCGCTTCGGGCGAAGCTGCCCGTTATACCCAGATCCAGATTTCGACGACCTTCACCCCGTCCTTTGCGGGTAGCGCGCTGGCGAAGATGTTGGGCAATTCCAATGGCGTCGTGCCTATTTCGGCAACGGGCGTCCTGAGGATCCAATGACCCGCTTTTTTCGCCTTCTCAACCGACTCGCGCGCGACTGCCGCGGCGTCGGCGTGCTGGAATTCGCGATCGTGGCGCCCGTCCTGCTCGCAATGCTGATCGGTATTCCGGCGCTCGGCATCCTCTTTTATGCGCAAGCAGGTTTGCGCAGCACCGTCGAGGATGCTGCGCGATATGCGACGACCTGGCCCAAGCCAGGCGAAGCAGACATACAAGCGCGAATCGCGTCGAACCGGTTCGGAATGAATCCGGCGGACATCGTTGGGCCGACCGTCACCTTTACGTCTGGCACCAGCAGTTCGTCCCCCAGCTATGTGACAATAACCATGGGCTACAATCTGGCGGTGAACTTCCTGTTCGTCAGCAAGACGATCACGCTGTCTGAAACGCGCCGAGCCTATGTCGCGAGCTAAAGCCTAGGACCTGACGATGCCCCTCTCCAATTGCCTGTCCCGCTTGTGCACACTTTGGTCTGATGCCCGAGGCAATGCCCTCATGCTCACGGCGCTGGCGCTGCCGGTCATGATCGGTGCAGCGGGCCTTGGCGTGCATACGATGCAGCTAGCGCATGTGAAGCGGGAATTGCAGCGCGAAGCTGACTCCGCGGCCATGGCTGGGGCCTATTCGCTGTATCAGGACCAGGGGAATAGCGCCGCGACCGCTCAGGCGAACAAGGCGCTGACGCAGAATGCCCTTGTGCCGGGGGCCACGTCTACGATCACGCCGGGGGCTTATACCAGCGGCAGCATCACCTACACCTCGGCAATGTACGTCCGGCTGGTGAGCACGCAGCCCACTGCCTTGATGGCCCTGTTCGGGATGTCGACCTCCACGGTGGCTGCCGAAGCTCGGGCAGCGGTCGTTTCCGATGGCAAAGTCTGCTTTTTCGCCAAGGAGAATGGGAACAACACGGGGATCACCTTTGCGGGCAATTCGACGCTGGACCTAGGCTGCGGGGCCGGAACCAATTCGATCAGCAATAATGCTGTGAATGTTAACGGCCAGCCGACCGTCAGGGTGTCGCCCATCGTAGCCATGGGCGGCATTCCCTCGTCTACCGCCTATGCGTCCGGCACGATGCTGATGCCCAACCATTCTGCGCTCACTGATCCGTTGGCAGGGAACGACTATGACCCGAGCAGCAGTGACGTTTCCAATGCCAACGACAAATGCAAAAGTGGCAACAACTGGAGGGTTATCGAAGTCCCTTCCGGGACGACGGTAGATAGCAGCAGCGGAAGTCCTTACGCTCCGGGTTGTTATGGGACGATCAATGTCCAAGGCACGCTGACGCTGAAGCCGGGCGTCTACTACCTAGCCAACGGGGCTAATAACGCGGGTCTTCAGGTTGGTGCTCAGGGGCATCTTACCTGCATGGGCTGTACTTTCGTGCTGACCAGCACCACGCCCAACAATGCGAACAGTTTTGCCACGATGGACATAAATGGTGGGGCGGAAGTAGACCTTTCTCCGTCAACCAGTGGCACCTATAATGGCATTACCGTCTATCGGGACAGCAGGGCCGCGGCGAGCAATCAGTGCTGTCAGGTCAACGGCAATTCATATTCAACTCTGAGCGGCGCTTTTTACTTCCCCAACGATACGCTTACTTTCAACGGCACATCCGGAATGTCGCTCACCTGCTTTCAGATGGTCGCGATGCGATTGTCCTTTAGCGGAAACGCTACCATCACGAACACATGCGATCCTCCAGGTGGAGCATCCAAATGGTCTGTGACCGCGGTTCGGCTGATAAGTTGAAGCGGCTGCAAGAGCCGCTTCACTCTACTAAGATCAAACGTCCAGGTTCGCGACGTTAAGGGCGTTGTCCTGAATGAATTCGCGCCGGGGTTCGACCACGTCGCCCATGAGGCGGGTGAAGATTTCGTCCGCCACGTCCGCCTGCTCGACCTCGACGCGCAGCATCGAGCGGTTGTCCGGATCCAGCGTTGTTTCCCAAAGCTGCTCGGCATTCATTTCGCCAAGGCCCTTATAGCGCTGGATGGCCAGACCCTTGCGGCCCGAGCTGAGGATCGCCTCCAGCAATTCGCTCGGCCGGGTGACTGATACCGCGCCTTTGGATACGACCGGCAGATCATCGTCACCAGCCTCTTCAGCGGCGGCCGCGGCCTTTGCGGTGACGAGGCGGCTGGTGGTACGATAGCTGTCCGCTTCTTCGGCGGCGATCGCGTGCAGCTTGCGCGCCTCGGCCGAACCGATGAAGCCATGTTCGATCATGTGGTGATCGGTCACGCCGCGCCACAGCCGTTCGAAGTGGAAGCCGCCTTCTTCGGCGATCCGCCCACTCCATTTTCCTTCTTCATCCTGCGCGTCCATCCAGCGGACGGTGGCGGCCAGCCGTTCGGCCTGGGCTTGCTGGCTGAGTTCCGGATCAAGCGCGCCGTTGATCGCCAGCGCTTCGATAATGGCGGGATTATAGCGGCGCGGCACGTAGCGCATCACCGCCCGCATCCGACGGCCATGTTCGATCAGGTGACGCAGGTCTTCGCCCGAACGCATGCCGCCGCTCGTTTCCAGCGCCATGGACTCAACGCCATTGTCGACCAGATAATTTTCCAGGGCCGCTTCATTCTTCAGATACACCTCAGAACGGCCCCGCGTCGCCTTATAGAGCGGCGGCTGAGCGATGTAGAGATGCCCCGCCTCGATGATCTGCGGCATCTGGCGATAGAAGAAGGTCAACAGCAGCGTGCGGATATGCGCGCCGTCGACGTCGGCGTCGGTCATGATGACGATCTTGTGGTAGCGCAGCTTTTCCAGGTTGAAATCGTCGCGGATGCCGGTGCCCATCGCCTGGATCAGCGTGCCGACTTCCTTGGACGAGAGCATCCGGTCGAAACGGGCACGCTCCACGTTCAGGATCTTGCCCTTGAGCGGGAGGATGGCCTGGTTATGGCGGTTGCGCCCCTGCTTGGCAGAGCCGCCCGCCGAGTCACCTTCGACGAGGAAGAGTTCGGATTTGGCAGGATCGCGCTCCTGACAATCAGCGAGCTTACCGGGGAGCGATGCGATGTCCATCACGCCTTTGCGCCGGGTCAGTTCGCGCGCCTTTTTCGCGGCTTCGCGCGCGGCGGCGGCGTCGATCACCTTCTGGATGATCATCTTGCCGTGATTGGGGTTCTCCTCCAGCCACTCCGCCATCTTGTCGGCCATCAGGCTTTCCAAGGGCTGGCGGACCTCGGAGCTGACCAGCTTGTCCTTGGTCTGCGACGAGAATTTGGGATCGGGCAGCTTCACCGACACGATGGCGGTGAGGCCCTCGCGCATGTCCTCGCCAGTCAGCGAGACCTTCTCCTTCTTCAGCATGCCCGACTTGTCGGCATAGCTGTTGAGCGTACGGGTCAGCGCGGCGCGGAAAGCGGCCAGGTGCGTACCGCCGTCCCGCTGCGGGATGTTGTTGGTGAAGCAAAGGACGTTCTCATAATAAGAATCGTTCCACTCCAGCGCGACGTCGATCGTCACATCATCGCGACTCCCCGCGATCGCGATGGGATCGGGCATCAGCGGCTGCTTGTTCCGGTCGAGCCACTTCACGAAAGCCGCGATGCCGCCCTCATAGAACAGCTCGACTTCCTTCTTTTCCTCATGCCGCGCGTCGATCAGGAAAAGTCGCACGCCGGAGTTCAGGAAAGCGAGCTCGCGGTAACGATGCTCCAGCTTGTCGAAATCGAACTCGGTATGGTTCTTGAACGTGCCGCCGTCACCCGGAACCTTCTCGGTCGAAGGGAGGAAGGTGACGCGAGTGCCCTTCTTGCCTTCCGGCGCATCGCCGATAATCTTGAGCGGTGCCACGGCATCGCCATAGGCAAAGCGCATATAATGCTCCTTGCCGTCCCGCCAGATGTTGAGGTCGAGATATTCGCTCAGCGCATTCACGACGCTGACGCCCACGCCATGCAGGCCGCCGGAAACCTTGTAGGCATTGTCGTCCGAGGTGTTCTCGAACTTACCGCCAGCGTGCAGCTGGGTCATGATGACCTCGGCCGCCGACACGCCTTCTTCCTTATGGATATCGGTAGGTATGCCGCGGCCATTATCCTCGACGCTGACCGATCCATCGGGATTAAGCGTGATCAGGATACGGTCGCAATGCCCGGCCAGCGCTTCGTCGATTGCATTGTCGCTGACCTCGAACACCATATGGTGCAGGCCCGACCCGTCATCGGTATCGCCGATATACATGCCGGGCCGCTTGCGTACTGCGTCGAGGCCCTTGAGGACCTTGATGCTGTCGGCGCCATAGGCGTTGCTGTTGGGGCTGCTTAGACTTTCCTCGCTCATGACCGAGCATATAGGGAAAGGCCCGCCGAAACTAAAGCGAAACATGCCTGCTTCCGCTTGAGGGTGGGGCGGTCTATCAGGGTGGCATGCGCGCCATCTTTCCCTTGTTTCTCATGCTTGGCGCCTGCTCCGACAGCAGCGACGTCCTGGAGGAGCTGCCCAACAGTTCCATCGCCGGTGCGCCGCGCGACGCCATGCCGGAAACTCGGCTGGAGGCAAAGATCATCCGCCCGGTGACGATCGGAGAAGATGGTCCCCGCCTCGATGCATGCGGCGCGATGGGGCAGGCGGCGCGGGTGGGCGCGAGAGGTCTTGCGATCCGCGCAGCCCCCTTTGCCGATGCGCAGGTAGTCGGACGGCTGGCAGAGGGCGGGCGCGTTCATGTTTGTACCCGGAGCCTTGATCAGAAATGGCTGGGCGTGGTCGTGCTGATGCCTGCTCCCAATGATTGCGGCCTGTCTGAACCAGTCGAGCGCAGGCAGCCTTATGAAGGGCCATGCCTTAGCGGCTGGGTCTCGAGCGCTTCGATCCGGTTCGTTGCGGACTGAAACTGAAAAGAACCGGCCAGCGGGTTCAGGCTGGCCGGTCAGGGGACAAGGGTCTCGATCAACATGTGGCGCCAAATGGCCTTTTACAAAACGTCCATTTTTTCCTAAGTGGACTTTGAATATCCCGTTTGGATGACCATTGGCCATGTCCACCTCTGCCCTACGTCCGCCCTCTCTGCTTCGCTTGCTTGGCGCCTGGCGTGTGGAGGAAAGCGCCGAACCAGCCTATCGCCAACTGGCGCAGGCGCTACGCATGCTGGTATTGGATGGGCGCGTCGGCTTGAATGTACGCTTGCCGGGTGAGCGGGAGCTGGCCGCTGCGCTGGGCCTCAGCCGTACGACTATCGCTGCCGCCTTCGATCGGCTGCGGGACGAAGGGTATCTCGAAAGTCGTCAGGGGTCCGGAAGCGTTACCCGTCTGCCAACGGGACGGGTGGAGGCAGAGCCGCCTGAACTGGATATGTCATCGCATGGCAATATCCTCAATTGGACCCATGCCGCTTTGCCCGCAGCCGCTGGCGTGGGGCGCGCCTGTAAGGCTGCCGTGGAGGCGCTGCCCGCTTTCCTGGGCGAACTTGGCTATGACCCGCTTGGGCTGCCGCCGCTGCGCCGTGCGATTGCGGCGCAGTTCGAGCGGCGTGGATGTCCTACCAGTCCCGACCAGATCATCGTCACCAATGGTGCGCAGCAGGGCTTTGCACTACTGATGCAATGGCTGACGGGACCGGGCGACCGGGTGGTGATCGACCATCCGACCTATCATAATGTGATCCAGGCCTTGCAGCGCTCCCATGTCGTGCCTGTGCCGGTCGGACTCCCCGACCAAGGCTGGGACATTGACGCCATGGAGGCGGCGTTTCGCCAGACAAGCCCGCGCTTCGCCTATATCATCGCCGATTTCCACAATCCGACCGGTCGCAGCATGGATCCGGCGACCCGGCGCGCCTTGGTCGCTGCGGCCGCGCGGACGCATACGCCGCTGATCATTGACGAGACCATGGTGGCGATGGGGCTCGATTTCCCCGCGCCGCCGCCAGTCGCGATCCATGATCCGTCAGGACGGCAGGTCATCTCGATGGGGTCAGCGAGCAAGATCTATTGGGGTGGCTTGCGGGTTGGCTGGATTCGGGCCGATCCGCAGACGATCGCCGCGCTTGGACGGCTGCGCACGACCATGGACATGGCAAGCCCGGTAGTGGAGCAACTTGCCGCCGCGCAACTGATTGACAGCGAGGAAGGGCTGGGGCCGCGCACGGAGGTTCTCCGGGCGCGGCGGGACCATCTTATCGCGGAGATCGAGAAGCATCTGCCGCACTGGCGCGTCGAATCGCCAGCGGGCGGCCTGTCGCTCTGGGCGGAACTGCCCCGCGCGGAAGCGACCGCCTTGGCCGCGATCGCGGAAAGCCATGGCGTGCGGGTTGCGCCTGGGCCGCGCTTTGGAGTGAGTGGCGCTTTCGAGCGGTTCCTGCGCCTGCCCTTCACCTTGCCGGAAGAGCAGCTGACCTTGGGCGTCGAGCGGCTGGCGGAGGCGGATGCGCGCCTCCATGCGCGTCTGCCGCGTGGGCGTGATTCGCTGGCGGCGGCGCTGGAGGCGGATCGGCTGATTTGAGGGGGGATCGGGGGCAGGTCCCGATTGAAGCATCTTCCCAGCGGAAGCTCGAAATCTCAGGCCAACTTGCGCGCCATCTACTGAGATGCCGGTTGTCGCTGGCAGGAGGGTTTGGGGACGCAACAGCCTTGATGAAAAAGAGCCGCGCAGGACATCTCCTGCGCGGCTCCTATCTCACTGCGCAGCTTTACGCCGCCTTCTTGTCAGCCTTGTAACGCTCGATTGCTTCCAGCGTAATCTGGCGGGCGTCTTCAGCGCCGCCCCATGTGCCGATGCGCACCCACTTCTGCTTTTCCAGATCCTTATAGTGGGTGAAGAAATGTTCGATCTGCTCCATGACGATGCCGGGCAGATCGTCCTTTTCACCAACCTTGGAATAATAAGGAAATGTCTTGTCGTCCGGCACGCAGACCAGCTTTTCGTCGCCGCCCGCTTCATCTTCCAGATTGAGGACGGCGATTGGCCGGGCCCGCACGACGCTGCCCGGGATGAAGGGCGAGCGCGAGATTACCAGCGCGTCCAGAGGATCGCCATCGGGCGAAAGGGTGTGCGGCACGAAACCATAATTGGCCGGATAGCGCATCGGCGTATGCAGGATGCGATCGACGAACAGCGCGCCCGATGCCTTGTCGAACTCATATTTCACGGGCTCGCCGCCAGTCGGCACCTCGATGATGACGTTCAGGCTGTTGGGCGGATCGTCGCCGACCGGGATCAGTTCGATATTCATGGACTTCAAAGCCTTTTGATGCACGTTGGCGTTGCGGGTGATTATGTCCTTGGTTTGAGCAGCCGGTCGAGGCTGCCGTCACCCTCTCCTGTCTTTTCGAGGCGCGGATAGCGCAGGCCGCCGGAATAAGCGAGCGTCAAAGTGCGGTAGTATTTATCTTGTTTGACGATGATCTGCATCGGCTGGGCGGCCTTTAGCGCAGCCTTGAAGACCTCGCCCGAATATTCATCGCCATTGATCGCGACGATCTTTGCGCCAGTGACCAGACCGGCCTTGAAGGCAGCGCTGTCCCAGACGACGTTGCTGATCTCGCCGTCACTCTTGACGATCATGCCGACGCCAAAGCTTTGATCAACATTCTTGCCTGCGCTTTCCGCCGCCTTGGTGAAGGCGTTGGGCGTGTCGCCATAGACGAGCTTGTAGCCGCCCATGGTGAAGCCGCCCTTGGGCGTTTCCCGCGTCGTACTGTCGACATGCCGGGAGAAGAAGCCCCCCCAATCATAGGGCGCAACGCCGTTCAGCGTCCGGATGACATCATCGCGATTATAGACGACCTGTCCCCAATCGCCCGGATTGATGCCGAAGAATGCCTTTGCAAAATCGTCCAGCCCCTTTGCACCGCGCGTTTGGCGGCGGATGATGGCGTCGGCCTCCAGCCAGATCATCAATCCTTCATTATAATAGTCCTCCGACCGCTGCCAGCTGGTCCAGCCCTTGGGACGGCGAGCCGAAATGATAGGATCATGGGTCGTATCCTCCATCGCCCGCCACTCACGGCCGCGGGTGGTGTCGAGCTTGGCCGCGATATGGGCATAGGCGTCGAGCGTTTCCTGCTTGGTGAACAGGCCCGACCGCGCGCCCAGCACATAGCCCCAGAACTGCGTCTGCCCTTCATAGACCCACAGCAGATTATCCTGCATCGGCACGTTGAAATCGGGCGTCCACAACAGGTCCGGGCGGCGGAACTTGCCATCCCAGCTATGGACGAATTCATGAGGCAGAAGGTTGCGATCCAGCAGCGCGTCGCTGTCGCTCCACTTCTTGAAATAGCCCGGCTCTACTTGGTTCTCGGATGAACGGTGATGCTCAAGGCCGATGCCGCCCATTTCATCGGTGATCGCGAACAGGAAATCATAATGGTCGAAATGATAGGTGCCGAACAGCGCCCCCGCTTCATCGACCAGCTTCTTGTGCTTGGCGATCTGGTCAGGCTTCGCCTCCAGCTCATCCGCCTCGTCGGCGACGATGTTGAGGGTGACGTTGTGGCCCAAGTCCACCGGCTTGAAATAGCGCCCGGCGAAGACCGGCGAATCCTGCAGCGCCTCATAGTCGATCGTCTCATAGGTGACGGTCGATCCGGTCTTCTGTCCACGCAAGGCGGTGGCCGCCTGCCAACCGTCGGGATAGGTCACTGTCGCCTGAATCGGAATCTGCCGCGTATAATAGCCTGCGGGGTAGAGCGAGACCGACTCCCATTGGATGTTCAGCATCTTGGGCGTCACCACGACCCGGCCCTGATTGGGCTGGGTAGCCGACAGGAATTGGAAAGATGCTGTGACTTCGCGCGTGCCCTGCGGCACGTCGATGATGAAGGCGTAGACGTTGAGCGGATCGCGTTTCCAGGTGACCGGTTTGCCATCGGCGGTGAAAGTCAGCCCGCTGATCTTCTCGATCTGCCCGCGCGGCGCATGATTGCCCGGCAGCCATTCGGGCACAAGTAGCGTCATAGGGCCGCTCGTCGCGACGGGAATATGCTCCTTTACCCGAAAGATTCTCTGGGTTGTGTCGGTCGCATCGACTTCCAGCCGGATCGTACCGCCGGGGTAAGGTACGTCGCGGGGCGCCGGAGCGGCGTCGTTCACTGGCAGTGCGGCAGGCTTTGACCTTACGGCATCCTGGGCAACAAGCGGGCTGATGATGGCGGTGGAAAGCAAGAGGGCGGCAGCGAGGCTGCGGATCATGTCTGTCTCCGAAAAAAGACGCGGCAGGAATGCCTTATGAAATCAGCATGACGAACCAAGATGACCGCGTCCACCCGGAAGAAGAGCGGCGACATTATGTGACAAAAAAGCGCGTTTCCTTGAGCCTTCTTTGCCGCTAAAGGCGCATCCCCATGGCGAAAATCGAAAATCCGCGCCCAAAGACACCCAATGCGGTGCGCGGCACGCAGGACATGCTGGGGGGCACCGCTGACGCGTTCCAGGAACGCTTTGCCCATGTGATCGCGACCTTTGATCGCGTCCGCAGGCTCTATGGCTTTCACCGGGTCGAAGTCCCGGTGTTTGAAGCCACCGCCGTATTCGCCCGTTCGCTTGGCGAAAGCACCGATGTCGTTTCGAAAGAGATGTACACCTTCGAGGATCGGGGCGGGGACAGCATCACGCTTCGTCCCGAATTCACCGCGGGGATCGCGCGGGCCTATGTCACCGAAGGCTGGCAGCAATATGCGCCGCTCAAAGTGGCAACCCATGGCCCACTGTTCCGTTACGAGCGTCCGCAAAAAGGCCGCTTTCGCCAGTTCCACCAGCTTGACGCCGAAATCATCGGCGCTGGCGAAGCAGGGGCGGATATCGAGCTGCTGGTCTTCGCCGACCAGTTGCTGCGCGAGCTTGGCGTTTCCGAGGGCGTCACGCTGAACCTCAACACGCTGGGTGACGCGCAAAGCCGTGACGCCTGGCGCACCGCGCTAGTCGCCCATTTCGAAGCGCATCGCGATCAGCTTTCGGAAGAAAGTCTCGACCGGCTGAGCCGCAACCCGCTTCGCATCCTCGACAGCAAGGACCCGCGCGATCGGCCTGTGGCGGACAGCGCACCCGAGATCGATGCCTATTTGACGGACGAGGCCCGTGCTTTCTTCGATAAGGTGACGGCGGGCTTGGACGCGGCGGGCGTCGCTTGGCAGCGCAACGCCCGGCTGGTGCGCGGCCTTGATTATTACCGCCACACCGCGTTCGAGTTCATCACCGACCGGCTGGGCGCACAGGGCACCGTGCTTGGCGGCGGACGCTATGACGGGTTGATCGAGAACCTCGGCGGCCCGGCGACGCCCGCCGTTGGCTGGGCTGCGGGCATTGAGCGGCTCGCCATGCTGGTGGATGCGCCGGAACCTTCCGCGCCCACAGTGGTCATGATCCCGCTGGGCGAGGCGGCGGAAGCAAGGGCGACGGGCCTTGTCGCTGATCTTCGCCGCGCCGGGATTATGTGCGACATGGGTTTTCGGGGGAATATGAAGAAGCGGATGCAGCGCGCCAATGCTTCGGGCGCCTCCTGGGCTGTCATCATCGGCGAGGATGAACTGACTCGGGGAGAAGCGGGTCTGCGCGATCTGCGGTCCGGGGAACAGCAGGCCGTGCCGTTGGCCGGTCTGGTCGAGAAGCTGACGGCCCTTTGATGCATATTTCCGCCGAACGCATCGCGCAGATCGAGGCGCGCCGGGACGAGGTGCAGGCGTCGATGACGCGTGCCGACCTCGCGCCCGAGGAGTTCGTGCGGTTGTCGAAGGAATATGCGGAGATCGAGCCGGTCGCGCGCGCCGCGCATGAAGTGCGGCGGCTTCGGCAGGAGCTTCAGGCGCTCGAATATATGGCGGGTGGCGACGGCGCCGACGCGGACGCCGCGATGCGCGAGATGGCGCAGGAGGAAATGCAGCTGATCAAGAGCCAGCTGCCGGGCGCCGAGCGTGCGCTGGCCCTGCAACTGCTGCCGCGCGATGCAGCCGATGCGCGCCCGGCGATGCTGGAAATCCGTGCCGGAACCGGTGGAGATGAGGCTGCGCTGTTCGCGGGCGACCTGTTCCGCATGTATCAGCGCTATGCCGACGCGCAGGGTTGGAAGATGGAGATGATCTCCGCCAACGCAGCTGAAGTGGGCGGCTTCAAGGAAGTGGTTGCCAGCATCACGGGCACAGGCGTGTTCGCCAAGCTCAAATTCGAGAGCGGCGTCCATCGGGTGCAGCGTGTGCCCGTGACCGAAAGCGGCGGGCGCATCCATACCTCCGCCGCGACCGTCGCTGTCCTGCCGGAACCCGAGGAGGTCGATGTGCAGATCGCTGACAGCGACCTCAAGATCGACATCTACCGGGCGTCGGGCGCTGGTGGCCAGCATGTGAATACGACCGACAGCGCCGTGCGGATCACCCACTTGCCGAGCGGCATCGTCGTGACGCAGCAGGACGAACGGTCGCAGCACAAGAACAAGGCAAAGGCCATGCAGGTGCTGCGCGCTCGTCTTTACGAGGCGGAACGGGAGCGGACACAGAGCGAGCAGGCAGGCGCGCGCAAGGCGATGGTCGGATCAGGCGACCGGTCCGAACGCATCCGCACCTATAATTTTCCACAAGGACGCGTGACGGATCACCGCATCAACCTGACCCTGCATCGCCTGCCGGAAATCCTGGAAGGCGCAGGCCTGGCCGAAATCATCGATGCGCTGATTGCCGAGGATGAAGCCGCACGCCTTGCCCAGCTGGATGGCATCGGGTGAGCATCGCCCAAGCGCTCCGCGATGCGGCTGCGTGTCTTGACAAGGTCAGCGGCACGCCGCGCCTTGATGCCGAACTGTTGCTCGCGCACGCGCTGGGCCTGAGCCGGAATGCGTTGCTGCTTCGCCAGCAGGATCTGTCCGTGCCTGATGGCTTCGCCGCTCTTCTCGACCGTCGGCTTGGCGGTGAACCCATCGCCTATATCACCGGCGTTCGGGATTTCTGGACGATCAGCCTGCGGGTCACGCCCGATGTGCTGATCCCTCGCCCCGATACCGAAACGTTGATCGAGGCGGCGATCGAGCATTTCAAGGATCGTTCGCCGGAACGGATACTGGACTTGGGCACCGGATCGGGCGCGCTGCTGCTCGCGGCGCTGGACCAATGGCCGCGAGCGAGCGGGATTGGAGTAGATCTTTCCTCTAGAGTGCTTGCGGTGGCGCAAGATAATGCCGAACGTCTCGGCCTTGCCGGGCGGGCGTCTTTTCGGTTGGGGGATTGGGCGGAGGGGATGACCGGACCCTTTGACCTCATCCTGGCCAACCCGCCCTATATTGCGAGCGAAGAGGAATTGACCGGCGACGTGCTGCACGAACCCGCAAGCGCTCTCTTTGCGGGAGCAGATGGTCTGGACGACTATCGGCGTATCGCGCCCATGATCGCCGGGCTTCTCACGGAGGGCGGCGTGGCTGCCATCGAGATCGGCCATGACCAGAGGGAAAGCGTATCCGGGCTGCTTCGCGCGGAGGGGCTTGTAGTGGCGGTCCGCAAGGACATGGCAGGGCTCGACCGCTGCCTGATCGCCACTCGCCCCTCGCAATCTTGAAAGGCGAGGGCGCGCCGGGGCTGCTTCAAGAGCGGGAAATATGCTGGTTTTACCGCGCTGTATCGCGCCGCGTTGACGGCTGCGGACGACCACCTGTGGGTTCGCCCGCCAAACTCGCCGGAATCGCTTCGGCTCAAGTGAAAATTGCTTGGTTTATCTCCGCAAAGACACTACATGGAGAGCAGGGACGGCATTATCCTGAGGATCTGCCCTGTGGGGCTTAGCTGAGAAAAGGCCGTTTTCCCGCTCCTTCAAAGTCACGATGGCGCTGCTGCGCAGGCGCCTCTGGCAGCGTAAGGGCAAGGGTTGTCGCACAGCCCCTGTCCGGCGGAGCCCTACCCGGCCTGATGAGCAGGCGGTGTTTTAGGATGCGACTGAACGATGTTTTCAGTGAATGATGGCAAAGTGAACGCAAGGACCAGCTCTTGATCAACAACAGGCAGGCCGGTCGCCGTAATCGCGGCCGGAACAATAACGGACGTCCGGGTGGCGGCAACCGGGGCGGCGGCGATAGCGGCAACCGGATTGATAGCCGCGCACGCGGTAACGCGGTCCAGCTTCTCGAAAAGTACAAGAATATGGCTCGCGACGCCCAGATGGCGGGCGACCGTGTGAATGCGGAATATTATCTGCAGTTCGCGGACCATTATTTCCGCGTGCTGGCCGACAATCGCGCCCGGCAGGAGGAGCAGCAGCAGCGCTTCCGCCGTCCGGAAGACAATGGCGATTATGAAGGCGATGATTTCGACGCCCCGGACTTCGCGGGCGACGACAATCGTAGCGAACCGCAGCAGCAGTTCGAGCGTGGCTATGAAGGCGATCGCCGCCGCGATCAGCAGCGTGACCAGCAGGATAATCGCGACAACCGTAACCGCCGCGACCGCCCGCGCCGCGAGCGCCCAGCCTATGAAGTGGCCGAGCGGCAGGAGGAAGAAGCCGCGGAAGCTCCGGCACCGGTCGCAGAGCGTGCGCCTGAACCTCAGGCTGAAACGGAAGCTGCGGCAGCAGCGGAAGCGCCCCGCGCCCGTCGCGGCCGTCCCCGGAAGGTGGATGTGGCAAAGTCTGAAGGCAGCGAAGGGCTCGACCTTTCCGTCCTGCCGCCTTCGATTGCCCGTGCCGACAATGACAGCGAGCCCGCTGCCGAGGAAGCGCCGCGCAAGCGTACGCGCCGCGCGCGTCCGGCTGCCGAAGCGGCGGAATGATCTAGCGTTTCGCTTCGGATAAACAGCGAAACGGGTTTTAGAGGGAGTGGCGTACGCGCCGCTCCCTTTTTCTTTTCGGCTGCGGCAACTCAGCGCGCGGGCAACACGCGCGGCCGATGTTGATCGTCAAGCGCGACGAAGGTGAAGATACCGCTCGTCAGGTCGATCTGCCGCTGATCCGTCCCGCGTGTCGCCACCACGTCAACGCGAATGCCGAGGGACGTTCGACCGCGCCGTTCTTCATGCGCATAGACCGTGACAATATCGCCCAGCAGCATCGGCGAAATGAATTTCATGCCGTCGATAGCCACCGTCGCCACTGCGCCTTCAGCCAATCGGCCCGCCACGATCCCTCCGGCGATATCCATCTGGCTTAAGATCCATCCGCCGAAAATATGGCCATTGCTGTTGATCTCGGTAATGCCGGGCACCACCCGCAGAACCAGTTCGCCCCTCTTTTCAGTCATCGATGGATACCTCGTCCTTCAGCGGGTCCATGACCTGATCATCATGGCCCGTCCCACTCGAAAGAAATACCAGGGCCATCAGGCCGGTCCCCAGCATGAAGGTCAACCAGACGCCGATGACGGTGGCCAGGACCATGTGCAAGGGCATCGGGCCAGCCCATAGGCGAAGGCAGCCCAGTGCCACGCCAACGCACAAAGCTCCGCCAAGCGCCATCCAAAGCATGATGCGCCGAAACCGCCCCCAGGCGATAGCTGCGATCCGTGGATCATCCAGGCCCTGTTTATCTCTCATCCCTTTTCTTTGGGGAACGAAAGTGGGATCATCAAGGGACGGACGCATAATGTCTGAACGCAAGGAGACGGGGCATGACGATCACCGCGATTCTGCAGGGCAAAGGCCATGAGGTCACCCAGGTCCGACCGGAGGACAGCGTGCTATCGGTAGTCCAGCTCTTGTCCGAACGGCGGATCGGCTGCGTGCCTGTTGTCGATGATGGTCAGGTGCTCGGGATTTTCTCCGAACGCGACCTCGTCCATCAAATTGCGCGAGATGGCGCGTCGGTGCTGGAACGCAGGGTGGGGGAGGTGATGACCGCTCCTCCCATAACCACCGATGACAAGACTCCGGTGATCCATTGCCTGTCACTCATGACGAAGAAGCGGGTCCGCCACCTTCCTGTTGTTGTCGATGGTGAGCTGACAGGTCTCGTGTCGATTGGCGACCTCGTCAAATTCCGGATCGACAGCATCGAATCGGAAGCAGCAGCACTGCGCGATTACATACAGTCGGCGTAAGTCAGGCGGGGGCGGGCTGCGGCGCTGTCCGCCTCACCACCAGGCTGACGAGTTCCATCAACGTACCGCGCGCGCAAAGCATCAGCGCGGCAAGGAAGGCGAAGGCGCCTGAAGGCACTAGGACGCAAAGCCGCACCGGTGCCGGCAGTGCGGGCAGTAGCGAATCGACAATCAGCACTATCCCCGCCATCATAATGGAACAGCCAAGGCCCGGAGCCGCAGCGCGAATCAGGTCCATCAGCCGCAATCCCATCGCTCCCCCGGCAAGGCGCGCAGTGACCGCGGTTAGCAACGGGAAGGCCCCAAGCCACGCCCAGGCCAAGCCGATCGCTCCGAATCGAATGCCCAGCAGGAATGCGATCGGCATCAGCACAGCCCCCACGGCGGCGATTCGCGCCGTAATCCCAGGACGCCCGAGGGCATTGCTTACCGGGGCGAACATGACCTGCAGCGTCATGAACGGCATCGCGAGCGCTAGGACCGACACAAAGGGCGCCATTTCAAGCCACTTCGCTCCGAAAAGGGTTTCCACCAACGGCTCGGCAGTAACCGCCATGCCTAAATATACCGGGCAGGAAATGAGCAGCAGCAGCCGCACGGCCTTGCAGAATGACCATGCGATTCGCGCCGGATCCTTTTGCATCCGCGCATAGGCGGGAAAGGCGACGTCGTTCAGCGGGGGGATGAATTTGGACACGAAGATCTGCGTCAGAAAGAGTGCTTCGGCATAAAGACCAAGCTGATGGGGATTGAGCGCGCGACCGCCGATGAAGATATCCGCCTGGCTCTGGATGATCCAGAAAAGCTGGCCGCCCAGCAGCGACGCGCCATAGGCGACCATCGCGCCCGTACCCCGAAAGTCAAAGCTGGGAATCGGCCGGAAGCCGGTAGCGATGATATAGCCCACCGCCTTGACCCAAAAGCCCGCCATCGGCGCAAATACCAGCGTCCAGACCCCCCATCCTGACAGCGCACCTGTCAGGGCTACAGCGGCTGATGCCGCTGCCGCTATCAGGTTGACCAGGGCGGGCCGCTTGAAATCCAGCGCCCGCCCCATGAGCGCTTCAGGGATGGAGATGAAGGGAGTCGACAGGTAAAGCAGCGCCTGCACCCGCAGCAGGTCCGCCACCATGGGTTGGTCGTAATAATCGGCTGCCCACGGCGCGATCATCAGCTGTGCTAGGGCAAGGCCGCCGTTCAGCAGCAGCATGATGCCAAACGCCTGCCGCAGCTTATGCGAATCGAGCGTCTCCGACTGAACCAGCGCGCTCACCAATCCATAGCCGTTGAGGAAAGTCGCGAAGTTCAGGATCACCTGCGTCATCGCGAACAGGCCGTAATCCGCAGGATCGAGCAGCCGGATCACTGCCAATGTGACGACCCAACTGATCATCTGCGACAGGATCTGGCTGCCTGATCGCCAGAAGAGCGCGCTTCTTATGCGCGCGCCAAAGCCCGCATCATCTGCGTCAGCATCCTGCAAAGCCATTCTAAACCCATTCCTCTGGCGCACCATGCGCCCGATCGACCCCTAAAGGAGGAAGTCCAAAAATTTCTGAAACAAAAATGCAAAAACTGTTTGACGGTTCGAGAACCCCTCCATATATGCCGCCTCACCGGACGGAACGACGCCAACACGGCGCTGAAACGGCCGGTCGCCAACATAGTCGGACACCAGTCCCCCGGAACGCAAGGATCGGGGATCAT
>NZ_CAJHOG010000003.1:0-538820 GCF_905120495.1 Sphingobium sp. S6
ACGTTGACCCTCTGGTCATTTTGGTTCGCGAGAAAACGCGTCAAACGTCCGGTGCAGCAAATGATCAAGGTACATTTTTGAGCACGGCTCATGACGGCCGCCAACGTCTGCGAGGGAGTGAACTCACCGCACTCTGAATGTCCGCTTATAGGAACGCCAATTTCGCCAGGTAAGGCAAAAAGTGGCGCATTGCAGCCGTGTGCACGGCCGCCCCTTATAAGACCCTCAGAGATCAAGTCTTAATCCCCAAAGGCACGCGATTGAGGCGGCGGGGACCCGCGTATCATTTCTGCTTTGGAAGTGTCTCTGGAATTGGTCGTGCGGCGCCTCCAGCGCCTGAGCATCCTTAAATCCCCAGAGCCTCACGTGCCCGAGGAAGCTCGTTCAGATCGGCCGTAGTCGGAAGGAGTAGCAGATCGTCGACACCAGCGTCGCGGGCGCCCGAGACGGCCGCGCGCAGATTGTCGGCGCCATGGCTGGTCGATGATGCGATGAAGCTCGCATCGACTCCATAGGGCTTCAGAAAGTCGACAAGAAACTCGCCGAGTTGCACCCTCGGATCATCACCCAATGAAAAGAACAGGCACGACGAGAAATGCGGAACATCGGTTCTGCCGGATTGCTTCCATCCCTGAACTACACGCTGGCGCTGCTCACTTACGCGCTCAGGGTCAAAATGCATGGCATGGCTTCCATCCATAACACCATTGGCCCATTTTGCCGCGCGAGCGATCGCTTTGGGACCTTCGACGCCGGCAATGAGCGGTATGCCGCCGCTTTGCACCGGCTTTGGGCCGACAGGGTAATGTTCCTCCACAGGAGGCACCTCAGCCCATATCTTCTGCATCTCTTCCACCTGCGCATCCATCCGCTGGCGTCGCTTCTCAAGGGGAGCTCCTGTTGCAAGATACTCGACGTCATGAGCGCCTATTCCCAGGCCCAGCGTAAGTCGGCCGCCACTCAGAACGTCGATTGTCGCAGCCTCTTTGGCGAACAGTGCCGCATTCCGGATGGGAAGAATGGCGATGCACGACCACAACCGAACTCGTTCCGTCATGGCTGCCGCCGCTGCAAGTTGCACGGTGAGCGCCCAAGTTGCTGGATGAACAACTCGATCAAACGTTGCCAAGCCATCCCATGGACCTTCATCAATCCCACGATACCAAGCGATTTCAGAACTGCGATCGCGTGGCGAGCAAGCGGGCATCGACATCGTTATATGCATGCGCAACACTTTCAGATGGTACGCGGCCTGTTGGTAGCCGTCCGACCAGATTTGAACATCTGCGAGAGCGCAAATGTTGAAGACGTATAACATATTTGTCAAGGAAGATGAGGGTACTAGCCTTCAGTCACTTCGATACGCACCCTTTCGTTAGCTATCAAGCCTGCGCCAGCCACTGCTCCCAGCCTGAATCGGCTGCGTATTTCTCGTCTCACACATGACTGAGGAATTTAGCCAAGGGCTGAAGAGGAACAACAGCTTCGCCTCACAGAATTATTCCTGACATCCTTGATTGAAGGCAGGGCGACGGACTAGGAAGAACCATGAACGAGATTGCAGACAACGACCTCTCTATGGACCTCGGTATTGTGCGGCCGGGTAAGTCTTCACGAGGTTCGAAGACCGTTGACATGATCCTCCGAGCGGCCGTTCACGTCTTGATCGAAGAGGGATCTGCGGCATTCACGTTGAAGCGGATTGCGGAAGAATGCAATTTACAGATCGGCAATGTGACGCGCCATTTTCCTCGCAAGGAAATGCTTGTCCAACTGCTTCTTCATGAAATCCTGGATACCGGTGAAGAGCTTCTAAAGTTCAAGGTATATGAAGCTAATATGCCAGCGGAAGAAGCGCTTGCGCTTGTGATTACGGGCACAATGGAAGGTGCGAAGACCAAAGGCACCACCCATCTGCTGACTGAACTCTGGGCCATGAGCAATCATAACGAATTCGTGGCCGAGCGAATGGAGGCGCTCTATGGATACGTCCACACATTAATCGGCTCGTTTGTGGCGCAGCTCAATCCGTCGTTGAAAGAAGATGAAGTGGAAGCCGTTTCGCTCTTTATCAATGCGGCGATGGAGGGAACGACCGTACTTGCTGGCTATGGCAAACCTTGGAGAGCGAAATTGCCTCTCATGAAGGCGATTGCGGCCCATTCCCTCATCAATATGGTGAAGACAATCACTTCAGAGGACATACAGCGGCTGCAGGCTTCTGTCCGCACGTCCAATCGGCCTCAGTGAACACAAGCCGTTCGGCGACCCGCTGCTATCCCCTTAGCTGCGATCGCTAATCCTGATATCTGCATCCAAGCCAGAGAATTGCCAGCCGCGACTGCTATTCCCCTCAGTGCTCCTATAAAGCTCAAAGCTGCGTTAGCGTTTTTGTCACCTTAGCGATCACGACCATACCGGTGGCTGCTCCGAAATCACCGAAGCGGTGCTTTTTAAAGGTTTGCCCGTCAGCTTCGCTGCGACCGGTTAGGCACATGCGCAGGTTTCGCGCGACGCCGCAATGCCGCCCCACGCCAAAACAGCTTGACAGATAGTTGAAATGATTCAACATGAGCGAATGTTGAGAAACATCAACATCGAGCATTGGTTTGGCACGGGCAAAGAATTCGCCTCGTCAGTTCCCCGCTCCGGGCCATTAAATTAGGTGATCTGGTGAACGCAGCAGTGAGATCTCATCGCCTCACGAAGGCATTCGCGATTTGAACCCACCAGTGGGCCGCTCAACGAGTTATATTTTGAGGAGTGTCTGGATGAATCTTCAACATTTACCCAATAGTGCGACTGTTGAGCAAGCGGCGGAGGTGATCCGGGAACATGGCCATGTCATCATAGACGAATTAGCCCCTAATTCCCTTATTGACCAGATTCTGGCCGATATGCGGCCCTATACCGACACGACCCCGTTCAGCGAAAATGAATGGTTCGGCAACGGTTCGCAACGTATCGGGAATCTGATAGCGCGTTCACCCGCCGGCCGTGACCTCGTCATGAATCAACTCGTGCTAGGGACCGTCAGGAATGTGCTTAACCATGCTTCCGTCGTTCAACTTGGCGCAACGGAAATGATTTCGCTGCAGCCGGGTTGCCCAGCGCAATATATTCACCAGGACGAGCTCACTTTCGACAGCTTCCCCTTCCCCGACGATTATATTGTCTCATGCAATACACTGTGGGCTCTAACCGATTTCACGGAAGAAAATGGTGCGACCCGGGTTGTTCCCGGCAGCCATGCTCGCGCCCGACAAGAGTATCAAATGGAAGACACGTTGCCGGCGGAAATGGCACGCGGGTCCGTGATGATATTCACGAGCAAATTATGGCATGCTGGCGGGAGCAACCGGTCAACCGAGGTTCGTCGTGCTCAGTCAATCAACTATTGCGTTGGTTGGGTCCGGCAGGAAGAAAATCAATTCTTAGCCTGTCCCCAGGACGTCGCCCGAACGCTGCCGGATGATCTGCTCAGACTGATGGGATATCAGATTGGCTTTGGATATGGGCATGCCGGTGCGCAGAAAGATCCGCTAGAAGCGTTGAAGCAGGTTTGAGCTAAGTAGGGCGGCTGTTTACGACGCCCAGCCGTGCGTGTGACCGGCATCATAGCAAGTGCTTATAAGGTCAGCAGTATAGCGCAGCATTTCGGCGCCTGATCGAACCTAATTCATAAATTTGGCAAGCTAGCTCGTGGCTCAGAAAAGCACTTGACTCGAAGTTGAATAATATCAACATTGCCGATTGTTGAGACTCATCAACAAAATAAAAGCGACTGAGCCGTTGGTGAAACATCATCGAGCAAGCTGTTTGAGGGGAAGAAAATGAGCCGAAAGATCAGGAACCAGATGCGTCCGAAGCTCCTTTGCGCAACCGCCATTCTAATTCCTTTTTGGAGCGTTGAAGCTTCAGCTCAAGGCGCGTACGCCGAGCAGGGCCAAGAGATTGTCGTGACCGCGCAACGCCGCGAAGAGCGGGCACAAGACGTACCCATCTCTCTGACTGCCTTTTCACCGCAGCGCCTGCAGCAGCAGAACATCACCCAGGCACAAGACCTGCAAGCGTCGGTTCCATCTCTGGTCGTGGGCAATAATGGCGCGTCCAATCGCGAAGCGCAGGTTTTCACAATCCGCGGTCAAGGTTCGACATACCAGGCCTCGCCTGGCGTCGTGGTCTATCTTAACGAGGTTCCGCTGCCAGCGGCGATTTCAGCCAATCAGCAAGGCGGACCTGGCAACTTTGTAGATCTTGAAAATCTGCAAGTCCTAAATGGTCCGCAGGGAACCCTGTTTGGCCGCAACACTACTGGCGGTGCCGTGCTCCTCGTGCCGCACAAGCCTACGAATGAATTTGAAGGCTATATCGACGCCAAGATCGGCAACTATGACAACCGTCAGTTTGAAGGCGCGGTGAACATCCCTATCGTCGATGACAAAGTTTTGCTCCGCGTTGCAGGAGCCTATCAGGACCGTGATGGATATACTCGCGATGTCGCTTGGGACAAGGATAGAGACAACCTGAATTGGTATTCGGGCCGCATAGGATTAACACTTCGTCCTAACGAACAGTTTGAAAACTATACGATGCTATATGGTTCAAAGTCGAAGAATAATGGCACCGGCCTCATTCATCGCGGATTTAACATTGAGGGGCTGACGGCTTTCGGCCTTTGCTACGAAGGGCCTACGGTTCCGGGCGTGATTGCCTCTTGCGATGTATATCGTGCCGCTACGGCCAATGCAGAAGCATTAGGCCCCCGTCGGACGGCGTTCAGTAATGACGCATTCTCCCGCACCAGAACATGGGGCGCCACTAATACGACCACCTTCAACGTCAGTGACGAGCTCACCCTGCGTAATATCGCCAGCTACCAGCAATATCGCACCATCTATGGCTCGGACCCAGACGCTACCGTGCTTCAGGCTGAAGATGACAACACTGCCAGGCTTCCCGCACCTGGCCAGGTGACACTGCCCGGAGACGGTACACCGCTCTTTTACGCGAATACTGCCGATGTTCGCCCGCTGGATGATTTCAGGCAGATCACAGAAGAAATCCAGCTGCAAGGGAGCTTTTTGGACAAGCGTCTTGAAGTTACGGTAGGTGCCTTCTTCTTCGATCAGCGACCAATCAGCTCGCAGGAAGTCAGTTATATCGGCTTTTGTCCGGCCGTCTTCACCGGCTTTTGTCCCGCCAGTGTCCAGGGATATTCCGTAAAGAACAACTCAAAGGCCATTTATGCGCAAGCGACCTTAAACCTAGGTGTGCTGACACCGGCGCTGGATCGTCTGAGGCTGACTGGAGGCATCCGTAACACATGGGACAAGGTCACGGGTGCCGCATATGCCTATGGTCCGAGTTCCGACCCCGCAGATCTGCCCGGTACGATCCGATGCACCCTTAAACCGGCTATCGCTGTGACCAATCCGGCCCAAGACTGTGCGTTCAGCGCTACGCTAAAGACTAGTAAACCCACATGGACGATCGGTGCTGATTATCGCTTGTCGTCCGAAATCATGATGTATGCAAAGGTCAGCCATGGCTACAAGGCAGGTGGATTTAACAGTAACGCAGTATTTTCGAACACTGCGACCTTCTCTCCAGAAACAGTCACTTCTTACGAAGGCGGTTTCAAGTCGGATATTAAGTTGGCAGGGATTCCTACCCGGCTCAATGCGGCCTATTATTATCTCAATTATTCTAACATCCAGCGTGCAGGCGGCGACTTCAATCCCGCGACAAATGGCATAGGCGCCAGGGTTATCGGGGCGAAAGCCAGGATACAAGGCGTGGAAGTGGAAGCGTCGATCCGCCCGATCAGGGGGGTCGAGGTCGGCGGCACGTTCAGCTATACCGACGCCAAGTACAAGGAGTATGAATTCACGGCAAACGTCGCGACGGCTGATTGTAGCGGCGGCATAATCCAGCCCGGCGAAACCGCGAGCCTGAAATGCTTACCCTTCCAGTTCGTGGCGCCTTACATCTATAGTTTCCATGTATCTGCCGAGCAGCCGCTCAATGGTAATCTTGGAACGCTGGCCTTGTTCCTGAACTATTCGCACACCTCCGCACAGCATACGTCTACGGCTTTGGTCCTGCCCGGCCAGCCTGATGCCGTGCTGGAGCCCTATGGCATACTCAATTTGTCGGTGGATTGGCGAAAAGTTGGGGGCAGCGGGCTCGATCTCGGCCTTTATGCGACCAATCTTACGAACAAGCTCTATCGGGTGGGGAACAGCAATCTTCACGAGACACTGCTTTTCTCAAACTCTTTGTTCGGGGAACCGAGAATGTACGGGGTGCGAGCACGTTACGCATTCTGATCAATGGAATCGGTTATGTGGCCGCGACCGGATGGTCTTCGAAGATCGGAGCAGGAAACCGGGCGCGGACCACCACATGACCAGGATGGTGAGACTAACATCGGCCAGGACGCAGGAGGGGCGTGCTTTCAGTAATGCGGACATCGCATTCGGAAACGAGGTTTAGGATGAAAATCGGTGTAAGCGGTGCCAGCGGGCATCTTGGCAGAACTGTCCTGGAGCAGCTGATGGAGTTGTCGGGCGACCATGAGATAGTCGCGATATCTCGTTCTCCGGAGACCGTCGAACATGGACTTGAGGCGCGGCTTGGGGACTATGATGCTCCGGATCGCCTGAAAGAAGCCTATACTGGTCTCGATCGCTTGCTCATCATCCCGACGCTTGATGTCTCTTACGGCGCTCGAGCCCGGCATCTGCGTCAGGCGATCGATGCGGCATGCGCAGCTGAAGTCGGGTACGTCGTCCTAATTTCCGATGTCGGAACGCGCAAGGAAGCTGAACCTCATTTTGGCGCTGCTAGCTGGGTGGGAGAGCAGCATCTTATGAAGCGTGCGGCGGTCTGGACGATCCTCCGTGCCGGCTATTTCATGGAATCCTTCGCACAAGAGGTGCTGAAGTGGCAGACTATCGGGCGCTTGGCGGAGCTAAGTGAAAATCGGATCGGATTTGTTAGTCGCGACGACGTGGCGGCATCGGCAGCGGCCATCCTGGTTGGGGAGGGGCATTCAGGAGCCATCTATAACGCCACCGGCCCTGAGTCGCTTTCGGTGGCCGACCGCGCTGCCCTCGTATCCAGGATAACAGGAAAAAGGGTCGAAATTGTAGAAACCTCTGTCGAGGATATTAGGCAAGAGCTTGAGTTGGCTGGGTATCCGCCTGAGTATATTGGCCTTGTTCTCGACATAAAGGTGAAGACTGCAGAATCCGGATATGACATCGTGACTGGTGATGTGGAAATGTTGACTGGTCACCCCCCAAAGTGCCTGAGCGAAGTATTAACAAGTCATGTCGCGGATATGACTGTTTGAGCCGCATTTTCGGACAGTAACTGCTCGGAATGTTCAGAAATTCAGTGTCCGCTGGAGACGAAATATGAATATCGGCACGACCTCCCCCAATTCTGCTCCTGTGACGGAGATACCAGGAGCGGGCCTGAGCACCTTGTCGCCCAGTGCGACAGTAGATGATATCGAGAATGTCACCGACCGGGATGGCGCGGTCGTGGTGCAGCAGGTGCTCTCGCCTGACCTGCTCGCTCGGATCATTGCCGATCTTGAGCCGCACCTAGCCGGTATTAACCCCGCAACCGACTATGATGGGGATGCCTATGGCGCGTTCCTGCCCAATACCAAGAGGCTGGAAGGCCTTGTCGAGAAGAGCGACGCTGTGGTCGAAGCCATCCTCGATGAAAGATATCTCGCCTGGGCTGAAAGGAGCCTACCGTGGTGTGGTGAAATCCAACTCAACGCGGCGCAACTGATCGAGATCGGCCCTGGCGAGGCTGCGCAGGTCTTGCACCGTGATGAGGGCACATGGCCCGAGCTGGCGGGCGGTGATCAACAGCTGGTGGTCAATTGCCTGTTGGCGCTTTCCGATTTCACTGAAGAAGTCGGCGCAACGAGGGTGGTTGTTGGAAGTCATAAGGATCTGTCGATCGATCCCTATGCTCTTGATCCTGCAACTGCCTCCGTTCCTGCGCTGATGAAGGCGGGTGACGCCTTATATTTTACCGGCAAGACGATCCATGGCGGAGGCGCGAACCAGACGGACGACTTCTATCGGCGTGCGATTGCCATCTCCTTCACGCTTGGATGGTTGAAGCCGGAAGAGGCGCACACATTGTCGGTTACGCCGGAGCGGCTGCATAAGCTTCCGCGGCGTATCCGGGAGCTCTGCAGCTTCGCTGGCTACCACGTGTATGGTGTGGACATGCCGGTGTTCAGTCACCGGCTACAGATGCGGGATCCATATACCGTACTCTTTGGAGAACAGCGTTTCGAATATCAAAAGCGGCGACAGTGAGGCCCGGACTAAAAGCAGGTACCGGAAGGCGAATGACGCTTGAAGATTTGCGTACCAGGACTGGGCTGTCTCTCTCCTGCCCAGTCAAACTAACAGGGGTGGTCCTTGGCCGCCCCTGTCCTTTCCTCCACCAAGGCTGGCAACGGCAGTGGGGAAGGGAAACATTACCGACGTTGGAGGAATGACACATGGCTGTTGGAAACACACTGTCGATAGACGACTATCAAACCGGCAAGAAGGATGCTGCGGTGGTGGTTCCGCTGGATTTCAAGGAGCCTCTCCCGCAGCCTACACCGGACTTAGATACTGCGAAGGCTGACCTCGCGCGGGCAGGATACGCGATCCTGACTGGATCGGTTCTTCCAGACAAGGTCGAGCTCGCCCGGCAGGTGCTGGCTACCGAAATCGCGAAAGAGGAAGCGGCGGACATAAACCGCGTCAGTCAGTTCTTTGTCGATCCGGACGCCAAGAACCGGCGCCTGGACCGCTTGCCGGACCGCCATCCGGTGTTCCTGGAGCTTCTGGAGCAGCCGGTGCTGCTGGATCTGGTCAAGCATATTCTTGGTCCTACTGTACTCAACGAGAGCTATCTCGTCCAAAGCCTTGATGCCAATGTCACGCACCCAGGTAGCGGCGCACAATTCATCCATCTCGATGCCGCACGGGATACCCGAGATCAGGCTGTTCCATATCAAGCACGGTTCATCTGGTGCCTTGATCCGTTCGACGAGGAAAATGGTGCAACCCGGGTAGTCCCGGGCAGCCACCGCTGGAACGATCGGATAGATATGTCGGGGGCGACATTCTACGAATCTGTCCCAGCGGTCGCGCCGGCAGGATCGCTGCTCATTTACACCGACATGCTGCTTCACGGGACGGGCGCGAATGTTTCGAGGGACCGGCAGCGGGCATCGATCAACTTCGGCTACTGCCCGCCATGGTGTCGGCCTTTGATCAACTTCCCGCTGGTGCTTGATCCCCACACTGTGGAAGGTTCGTCTTCTACGATCCGCCAATTGCTCGGCTATGGGTCCGTAGTGAACGGATTTGACTCACCCTGGAATTCGGCTCCGGAACGGCTGCGATCGCTGACCGTCCCACCCACTATCGAATATTGATCGATCCGCGCCTTCGACGGATTGGTTCAAGATCGGGGCGGGTGAAGATGTTCCCGGCATGCCGCCCCGATGCTCCTCTCCACTTGGGCACCTCAAACGACCTAATGAATGGCGTGTTCGGGATACAGCACATGCATACCGCATTTTCCTTGAGAGGCTCAGCGTTCGAGATCGAGCTCAACGGGCAACCTGCTGATCGAGAGGCGCTGCTGGATTGGCGATCTGGTGACAGGCTGGGCGTGATTCTTGATTCGCCTCTCTGCGCATTGGGCGCCAGCATGCTCATGCAACTCGTGACCACCGCTTACTATGACCTGCGCCCTGGCCGGCGAGAGGCACCTCATTATGCCGAAATCTACCTGTTTCACGTGGGTGGACGCTATGGGGATTTTTCAAGCTTCGATATAGTGCCCCGCCGCGAAGTCTTCCTTCCAGCTGACGCATCTGCCTTGCTGGAGGCGATCAACGACCGCGCTATTACGCACCTCGCGGTCCCGGACGGGCCTAGTCGGCCGCTTGCTTTTCCGTGGACGGAGGCAGATGCCGCACGTGATCGCATCCGGCACTGCTTTGCCTATTCTGCGGATGGGCGGGCCAACAAAGCGGATGTGACGATTTCTTCCCAGGACGCTGAACTGCACCACGATGTGGAACTGGCGCTGGAAACGGTCAGGCTGGCTGAGAATATCGAACGTTATATGGATGCAGGCGACGCCGACGTTCAGCTTTATTCGACCAGGCTAGCGCAGCGCGTTCGAAGACGATTGGAAGAGGTAAGCCAGAATGACAAAATGACTGCCAGAGCGCGGTATATGTCGATGTTTCAAGGGGGTGTCTTCCGTCAAACGTTTCGGACGATCAGTGTCAATGAGGCACTGGATAGACTGTAGAACGCGCTCTGAAGGATTTCATAAAATCATTGATGATGATCGTTCTACCGGAAATTATCTCGTGATTTCAACAGCACATATGCTGAACTATAGTCTGTGATTCAAATAACAACTTACCCATATTGGAGATAATAATGGCCCGCACAAAATTCCACCTCGGCTATTTCACCAAGTTCGGTCCAACCTCCTGGCCAGGCGATGGCAAGGAGTTTGGCTCACAATGGGTGGATGGCTCCTACCATAAGGAGCTGGCCAGGATGTTGGAGGCCGCGAAGTTCGACTTCGTCTTCTTCGAAGACAGCCTTATCGTGGGCGATCGTTACGGTGGCTCCATGGAACTCGACCTCAAAAATGCGACGCTCTCGCCCAAGCTCGATCCGATGCCCCTGTTGCCGCTCATGGCGCAGGAAACCACCCACATCGGCCTGATCGCGACGGCTTCGACCACCTTCTATCCTCCCTATATTCTCGCCCGACTGCTTTCAACGATCGACTCGCTAACGGGGGGTCGGGCTGGATGGAACATGGTGACGTCGAGTGAGAAGAACGCAGCGATGAACTTCGGCATGGATAAGCTGCTGCCGCCGAACGAACGGTACGACATTGCCGATGAGTTCGTCGAACTCGTAAAGAAACTTTGGGATTCTTGGGAAGAGGGCGCGCTGGTCGAGAATACGGAAACGGGTGTCTATGTCGATCACACCAAGGTCCACACTATCAATTTCGAGGGCAAACATTTCCGTTCGCGCGGTCCGCTGAACACGCTGCGTTCTCCCCAAGGCTATCCGGTTCTGGCGCAGGCTGGCGCATCCGAGCGTGGCCGCCAATTTTCATCCAAAAATGCCGAAGTCGTGCTGGGTATGATGACTGGTGGCGTGCCGGGGATGAAAGCCTATCGTCAGGACATCCGTGACCGCGCTGAACAGCAGGGGCGCAATCCGGACGACATCAAGGTGTTCTTCCTGACGCCGGTTAACATCTATCCCGAAGGCGGAGAACCGCCCGAAATGACAGAAGCTGAGAAGCAGGCTTCGTTTGAGCATAACATCGTCATGGCGTCCTCTTCGCTCGACGTCGACTTCTCGCAATATGACCTCGACGTCCCCGTGCCGCAGGACATTGTCGCAGGCGGCCACACCAGCGCGCTTGACTTCATGAAGCGGGCAGGTCGCGAGGAGGGCAAATCGATCCGCGACCTGTTCTCCGTAGGCAAGGGTGCCAGCGGCATGGACTTCAGCGGCACGGTCGAGCAGGTCGCCGAGAAGATGATGGCAGTGATGGATGAAGTTGGTGGCGATGGATTCCTGATCGAGGGAACGGGCTACAATCGCCAATTGGCCGACCTAGTTAACGGCGTCATACCCACTCTCCAGCAGGCAGGCGCCGTCCGCACAGAATATGAGGGGACCACGCTGCGGGAAATCCTGCGCGAGTTCTAAGAAATATCGGAGCGGTGCCTTTTGACAAAATTCGGTTCTTCGCCAAAATGTAAACCGGAACCGCTGCCTTAGACCTAGCCTAATGGGTGGAAGCACGCCAAGCCTAAACTGCCTTGGCGTGCTTCAGCTACGTTTCGTGAATTTGCATACGAGAGCAGCATATAGGATAGGCGGGCACATGAGGTAAGATCCACTTCGCCTGCGGATAGCTTTCTATCTACAAAGGTAGTTCTGCCTTAGTGCTATGGTCCGTTCGACATGTTGGCTACAGATGATATCGGCGCCGAAAGCGGGGAATGTCCGCTTGTTGGGATCTGCGCTCCGAAGGGGGCTGTCCCGAAAGTTCAAGCACAGTCATTATTTGACTGGCCGTTTTCGATTACAGGGAAATCGCAGTCGAACGGCAAAAAGTGGCGCGTTGCAGCCGCAAACTAGGTCCTGGCTCCTCGCATCGGCGAGGAGCCAGGCAACCTCAGATTTCCGTGCCCTCCGCCAATGTCAGTGCGTCTTCCACATCCACCCCAAGATATCTGACCGTGCTTTCAATCTTTGTGTGCCCCAGCAGTATCTAGACCGCACGAAGATTTCCCGTCGCCTTGTAGATGATCGATGCCTTGGTCCGCCGCAGCGAATGGGTACCATAATCTTCACTGGGCAGGCCAATTCCTGTATCCGTAGCATGCCTCGCTTCTGCTCTACTAGGCCGTTTTCCAGAAGCCGCCTCAGCACCCGATTGATGTGAACATTTGTTATTCCGGTGGCGTCCGCCAGGTCCTGCTGGGTTAGCGGTAATTCGAAGGAATCGCCTTCAGCCAGGCCGACGATTTGCAGCCTCTGATGCAACTCACATAGAAGGTGCGCGACGGCAGCATAGGCCTCCTTTCGACCTACATTCACTAGCCACTGCCGCAAGATCGCCTCATCAACTAACGTGGCTTCCAAATGCGCGGGTAAGTGCTGGTGTCGAGCGAGTGATCGCATCAATGGCAGCCTTTCTTACGTAACCCACCTCGCAATCAGTTATGGCCGTAATGCTTCGCGCAGGCCGGTCGGGGCTTTCGGAACGGTCATGAAGCTGACGCTGTTTACGGATTGTTCAATGCGCGTGCTGCTCTATCTCGCCGCACGGCCTGATCACCTGTAGTCCATCACGGAGTCGCCAAGGCCTATCGCATCTCGCAGAATCACCTTATGAAGGTCGTGAATGATCTGGCGCGGTCGCGATATATTGAAAACGTCCGCGGACGTGGCGGCGGTATCCGTCTTGGCAGGGCTCCTGAGGAGATCAACATCGGCACGCTTGTCCGCCATACCGAGGGTGGATTTGATCTCGTCGGTTGCGCAAGCTGTGTGATCGCGCCTGCGTGCAGCCTGACTAGTGTGCTGAAGGAAGCTCTCTGCGCGTTCCTTGCCGTGCTGGATCGCTACTCGCTCGCGGACCTCATGGACAAACGGCAGGATATGGGGCTCTTGTTGGCCGAAACAGCCTTCAGCCAGAAGCCGGCTGATGATGTACGAGCATGAGCATCCAGCTCCACCCGACTTTACGTGCAAGGCCAGATCGATGCATCTATCGTCCGGCTAACGTGTCCCGCCATGCGGCTATATTCAAATGATTGGCTCGGCTTATACAATGGAGAAGCATCCTCTCCTCCCGGGTAAACGATTGACGAACCGTCTTTCGAGAGCAGAATTCATCAAACTGGCACAGCTGTAGTTCAAGATATTTGACACGGGGATGAACTCTCATCTCCGACCCTTTTCCTGAAGCGCAGCGATCATTGCCGCCAATTCGTCCTGGGCCCGCTCCCGAAGCATGGGGTCAATCGCGTTCAGGTCGCCGCGCAACCATTGCGGAATCCGCCGTCCCATGTCGCGGACGGCGACGTTGGCGAGTATGCGCACATTTTCTGTCATGCTTTCCTCGCACACATTCTTGCCCGTTTTCCTGATCGATCCTTTGGTTCACGATGAAGAGCCCTCGGCGGCTCAAGTCTTTACCAATCCGGTCCACCGCGTGTTCCCCCTCAAGCTGCACGCAGATGAAGGATGATCTATAATTTATCTATCACATAGCATATATGCTGTGAAAGATTGCAATTTGATGTTTAATATATCATTGAGTACCCTATGATCACGTCTCAGCAAATGCGGGCTGCGCGAGCGTTGCTCGGCATCGATCAACGCCAACTCGCCGCCTTGGCGGGTGTCTCCCTGCCGACGATCCAGCGGATGGAAGCGTCCGACGGGCAGGTACGAAGCGTGGTCGATACCTTGGTTAAGGTGATCAACGCGATTGAGTCCGCAGGGATCGAGATCATAGGAGAGAATGCGCCGAGCAGCGGCGCAGGGCGCGGCGTGCGCCTCAAGGACACCCTTGGTGGCGGACAAAGCAGGCGCATACCATCGGTCTTGTTCGATCAATCGGCGCAAGACGATGAATGCTGACGGGCGCCTGATCGCTTTCACACCGAAGCTGATCACGGTCTTGCAAGAGGGCTATTCGGTCGACCGACTGCGCCGCGACTGCGTTGCCGGCCTTACCGTTGCGATAGTCGCCCTCCCCCTGGCCATGGCGCTGGCGATCGCCAGTGGCGCATCGCCCGACAAGGGGCTCGTCACGGCTGTTATTGCCGGCTTCCTGATCTCGGCGCTGGGTGGCTCGCGGGTTCAGGTCGGAGGACCAACCGGCGCCTTCGTCGTTGTCGTTTTCGGCGTCATCGCGCAGCATGGCTATGATGGCCTGCTGCTTGCGACACTGATGGCGGGGGTGATGCTCATCATCGTCGGCTATTCCGGCCTGGGCAGCCTCGTGCGCTTCATTCCGCAGCCGGTGGTCACGGGCTTCACCGCTGGCATCGCGGTTATTATCGCGTCGAGCCAAGTGAAGGATTTTCTTGGCCTGCCGATGGAAAGCGTTCCCGCCGATTTCCTGCGGAAATGGGGAACCTATTTTGCCGAGCTGGACAGCATCCGACTCGTCACCCTGACGATAGGTGCGGGGTCGCTGGCGCTGATCATAGCCCTCCGCAAATGGGCGCCACGCTTACCCGGATTCCTGATCGCCGTCATATTGTCCGCGGCGGCCGTGGCGCTTCTTCATCTTCCGGTCGAGACGATCGGGTCGCGCTTTCCGGACCTGCCGACCGGGCTCCCCGCCCCTGCGTTTCCAAACTTTTCCCTTGCCAAGCTTCAGGCGGTTATACCGTCGGCTTTCACCATCGCCTTTCTCGCCGGGATCGAGGCACTCCTCTCGGCGGTCGTTGCCGATGGCATGATCGGCTCACGACATCGATCCAATCAGGAGTTGGTGGGTCAGGGCGTGGCGAACATCGCCTCGGCACTGTTTGGCGGCTTGCCCGCGACGGGCGCCATCGCTCGCACTGCGACCAACATCAAGGCCGGCGCGATCACGCCCATTGCCGGCATGATGCATGCGCTGTTCCTGCTCCTGTTCATCCTGTTCGCTTCGGATCTCATGGCCTATGTGCCCTTGGCGGCGCTCGCGGCCATATTGTTCATGGTCGCCTGGGGCATGAGCGAACATCATCGCTTCATACAGTTGCTGCGCATGCCCAATGGCGACCGCACCCTCCTCCTGCTGACTTTCGGCCTCACGGTGCTCGTCGATCTCACGGTCGCGATCGGGGTCGGCGTGACGCTCGCTTCGCTCCTCTTCATGATGCGCATGAGCCGAACGGTGGAGATTGCAAACGACAGCAGCGAATTTGCACTGCCGTCAGAGGAGGAAGGGGAGGACATCCATCAGCGTGACGCACTTCCGCCAGGCGTCGAAGTCTTCCGTATCGATGGCCCTCTCTTCTTCGGCGTTGCAAATGAATTGCTCGATACGCTGCGGCGCCTCGGGCCGCCGCCGAAGATCATCATTCTTCGCATGCGGCGTGTGCCGCTGCTCGATGCCAGCGGCGTGACAACGATCGAGGAAATCGTGCGGCAAGCCGCGTCAGCCGGCACACAGATCATCGTCTCAGGCATCCAGCCGCAGCCCATGGCAATGCTCCAGCGGGTTTCATTGGGGCCAGCGGACCGGCATATGATCTTCAGTGATGATTTTTCCGACGCCATACGCGTTGCAAGGGCAATCGCCGCTGCACCCGCGACGGCAGCCGAACGGCTCAACTGATCAGCAACAGATGGAACCCGAAATGAACGATGCGAATGATGATTATGTCTATGACGAAGCTTCAGGTGAGTGGATCTCCACAGAAGCGGCCGCGGCGATGGCATCGGAGGCTGACCGGGTCGAAGTACGCGATGCCGCCGGCAACCTCCTGGCGGACGGCGACAGCGTCATCACGATCAAGGATCTGAAGGTCAAGGGCGCTGGGCAGACGCTGCGCAAGGGGACCGTGATCAAATCGATCCGGCTCACTGGCGACCCGCAGGAAATTGACTGCCGCTATGAAGGTATCAAAGGACTCGTGCTCAGGGCCGAGTTCGTTCGCAAGCACTGATCGAGGCCAGTTGCTGCGCCGTCGCGTGAGATTTTCGGCGGGGTACGGGCGGCAGGGATAGTCGTGGTCTGCGTTGAATGACAGTTTCCGGGAACACTGACCAACCTCGTGAGCGGCAAAAAGTGGCGCATTGCTGTCACCACAATTTTTCGAATGTAGGCGCTGTGAACGTCGGCTTACCCTGATTTCTGATCCTGAAGCCGACATTCGCGAAAGTCCCACGATGCGACATTCGACTGCCGGCAGGCGCCGACCCTTTGTTGTCGTTCAGACGACAAATCCCGATGTGCAGCTGCAGACAGTCCGGTTTGGGCAGTTCGCGACTAACTTCGGTCGTTCGGCAACTCTGCTACCAACCGCTGCTTCAGCCGAAAGCGGGTACTAGCCTCATGAGCGGAGGACCGCACAAGCTTATAGATCCGCCAATCGGCTCTCGGCATTAGAAGTTCGGTGCTAGCCTAAAGTCGGCTGATAGCATCGACAATGTTGCGGAACGGCACGGGCTTCTGCAGCCGTGAGACGTTCTCGAGGTCGGCTACAATAACGTCAGGATCGTATCCGCTCAGGAAGACGAACGGGACGCCGCGCGCCTTTAGTAAGTGGGCAATTTCGAAGCGTGGGCCGCCCCCACCGAGATTGAAATCCAGCACGGCATGGGTGGGGGCTTCATCTTCGAGCAGGTCGCGAGTGGCATCCTCGCTCGGGCATCTTTGCGGGCGGAATGCGCCATACGGACTTCACCGCGTCGATCTCTGCCCATTCCGCTTTTCGGAGCTCACCCGGCCGAACAAAAAGATGCGCCGACAACTACAGGGCCCAGCGCGTCAGCGGCTGCCCCTCATATCCATCTACGGCACGTAGCATCTCGCCCGCCCGTTCGGGATCGAGAATGGCCGCGTGATGCTTGACCTTGGGTATCGTCAGCGCGCCACGAAGATCGCGCGTGGGATCACCGGGCGCCAATTGAGATGCACTGCGTAACGAAATACCTGCCCGATAAAGTTCAGCGCACGTTTCGCGCTCTCATGCCGCCCCTTCTTCTCAATTGGCCGCAAGGCCAGCAGCACCTCCATCGGCTGGATTTCAGAGACGGGCCGCTTCCCCAGAACAGGAAAGACGAGCTTGAGGAACCAGCGCCTCTTTTTGATCGTCGCTTCCGCTAGCCCTTCGCGCTCCTGCTTTTCCATAAACATTTCGGCCACCTTGGAAAAGCTGTTCTCCGCGCTGATCCTGGCAGCCGCCTTCGCCTTCTGTTTTTCGAGAGCGGGGTCCAAGCCAGCAGCATGGACCTCCCGCGCCTCGTCCCGCAAGATGCGGCTCTCTTGAGAGACACATCCGGATAGGCGCCAAGGGAGAGTAACGTTTCGACCTTCTTGAACCGTCCTTAAGCATCAAGCCCACCGATCCGAAATTTCATCTTCCGAGCCGACAGCCATTCGGGCTGATCAGGAGAAACAAGGCGCGCTCATCAGCGACCTTGCAAGGCATGTCCTGAGACTTCAACCCCCTGATTCTCGTGCCTGAAAGCGCCATCCGTCGACCATCCCATCTGCCTCGTCCGCTTCCTGGGGGTATCGCGTTTCACGCTTTAACCTCATACCCCTTCCCGACACCCCCAATGGGGAACGGACAGGCATGGACGCGACAAACGCACCTGACCAGAAAGAGTGAATTTTTAGCAGATTTCCGCCGTTTTTTTTCAACCTGATGTGGATGCTGGCGGAGGGGGGAATGGTGCCGCTTACGTGACTCGAACACGTGACCCCATCATTACGAATGATGTGCTCTACCAACTGAGCTAAAGCGGCGTTGGGTGGGCCAGATAACAGCGGTTGGTGCGCAGGACAAGCGGGCATTGCATCTTCGCGCATCATCTTTGCAGGCATGCTCCTTCGCCGCCCCCTCATCGGCCGCCGCCTTCTTCACGGCATGTTTACCATCCCATGGCAATGTCGAGTCTCAGGAAAGCTTTTCTTCTGGGTTAGGACCAGCCGGATGGACACTCTGCGGGGGCAGGAAATCTCCAGCGATCAGGATGATTTCGACTATGCCGACAATGGCGCGATCGAACCGCCGAGCGAGGTCGGCTCCGACGAGCGGCGCATGCAGGTGCGTGCCTATAATTATTGGGCGTCCCTGCTTGGCGACCGCGCACTTCCTTCGATCGAGGATCTCTCGCCCGATCAGTTGGAAGATTTCGGCCCGAACAGCGTGCTTCTCGATTTCAGCACGGGGCTCGACAATCCCGCCGTCGTCTATCTCGGCACCGCGCTCCGCCGGGAGTGCGAGGTCACCGGGTCGATCCAGTTCATCAACGATGTCCCCTCGCGCTCACTGCTGTCACGCCTGACGGATCATTATCTGCAGATCATCGCCAACGCCGCGCCGATCGGGTTCGAGGCAGGGTTCGTCAACCAGCGGGGCGCCGAGATACTCTATCGCGGCATCCTCATGCCCTTCTCCTCGGATGGCGAGACGATCGATTTCGTGTTCGGCGTCATCAGCTGGAAGGAACTGGCGAGCCAGGCCTTCGCCGACGAACTGGGCCGCGAAGTGGACGCCGCCTTGCGCAGCAGCGCCGCGCCCCATGCGGTCGCGCCGATCTGGGCCGATGGTCCTGCGGCGGGCGAGGATGAAGACACGCTCGACCTGTCCGGCATGGAAAGCCCGGCCGAGGACGCGCCGCTTGCCGACTGGCTCGCCCTCGCCCGCGATGGGGCGGAGCAGGCCCGCACCAGCGAAGTCCGCACCCATGGCGCCCTCTACCGCGCCATCGGCCTTGCCTATGACTTTGCGCTGATGAGCGAGGCATCGCCGGCAGATTATGCGGAGATGCTGGCCGACGCCGGTATCAAGGCCCAGGCCCGCAGCCCGCTTACCGCCGTGGTGAAGCTGGTCTTCGGCTCCACCTATGACAAGACGCGCATCACCGAATATGCGACCGCGCTTGAGCATGCGAAGAGCGCCGGGCTCGGCCTCGGCGCGCTTGGCGACTATCTCGGCGCATATCCCGGCGGCTTAAAGGCCTTGGTCCGCGACGAACGCGCCCAGCGCCGCGCCGCCCTGCCCGCCGCGAAGGACCCGCGCCAGACCGCCCGCGCCGCGATGAAGGCGGCTGCGCCCCTCGATCCCATCGCGATCCCAACTGATGAAGACGGCCTTGCCGTCGTCGTCGCCCGGCGGGAAGCGGACGGCAGCCTCGCCATCGTTGGCGCACTGCCCGACGGATTGGACCTTGGCCAGCGGGTAATCGTCGCCGCGGCAGCATAAAGGCCGGATCATTTTATTTCGGCCAAATGTAATTTTCTTACCATTCCGGTTGAGCCGCTCCAAACCCTGGCGCATAACCTAAGGCCAGCCGGAGAGTCGCGCGGCAACGTTCCAGCGCCTTCTCCGTTCAGGCAAAGCGGCAACAGCCGCAGCGGGAAGAGGGTTACGCATGACGGCATTGTCCGAGCCGAAGTCTGGCCAAGTAGACGCATCGATCCGCAAGGCGCTTGAGGCCGCGCTGGAACGGGGCGCGCTCCCCGGCGAGAGCGACGATTTCGGTCATGACGCGGCGACCGCCGCCGCCACCTTCCTCGCCCGCACCGCTGACGTCCGCAGGCCCGGCCAGCTCGCCATCGCCATCGAAACGCTCGGCGAAGGGGCGACCGGGCGCTACATGCGCATCGCCATCGTCAATGACGACATGCCGTTCCTGGTGGATTCGATCGCCAACGCGCTCGCCGCCCATGACATTACCATCTACCGCCTGCTGCACCCGGTCCTGTCGGTCGATCGCGCGGACGGCGGCAGGCTCGGCGCCATCCTGGACGACGAAGCCCCCGGCGCCCGTCGCGAATCCATGATCTATATCGAAGCGGACCGCGCCGATGCGAAGGGCCGCCGCGCACTGGAAAAGGCGCTGCGCGACACGCTGGCCGATGTCCGCATCGCCGTCGCCGACTGGCCGCGGATGCGCGAAGCCATGAGCCGGGATGCAGACGCGATCCCCGATGGCGAAGGCGCGGCGCTGCTCCGCTGGTTCCTTGCCCGCCATTTCACCCAGACCGGACATGAAGTCCGCCATCGTGACGGCCGGGCGGAAGATCGGCTTGGCATATGTTCGCTCGGCGACGCGCCGCTGCTGTCGCCCGCCTCGCTTGAAGCAGCCTTCACCTGGTTCGAGGAAGGCCGCCGCAACCCGCTCATCATCAAATCCAACATCTTGTCGCGCGTCCACCGCGCCGTTCTGCTCGACCTCATCATCGTGCCGATGCGCGAAGGGAAACAGGTCGTCGCCCTGTCCATCCATGCCGGCATGTGGACCAGCGCGGCGCTGTCCGCCAGCCCCGACAAGGTGCCGCTGCTCCGCTCCGCCCTGTCGGCGCTGATGGACAAGTTCGGCTTCGATCCGGGCGGCCATGCGGGCAAGGTGCTGGTCCACGCGCTCACCGCCCTGCCGCATGACATATTGATCGGCTTTGATCATGAAACGCTGGAACGGCTGGCGCTCACCTTCATGTCGCTGACGGATCGTCCGCGTCCGAAACTGGCGCTCGGCACCAGCGCGCTCGCCCGGCACCTCTATGCCTTCGCCTGGCTGCCACGCGACGAACTAAGCACCGCCCGCCGCCTCGCGGTACAGGACATGCTTTCGCAGGCCGCCAACGCGCCGGTGCTCAGCTGGTCGATCGCGCTTGAAGAAAGCGGACTCGCGCTCTTACGCATCACCCTCGACCTGCGCGATGGCGGCGTGGTGCCCGACGAAGCGCCGCTCGACCGGCAATTGAAGCAGATGGTGCGCGGCTGGCTGCCCGCCGTCGAGGAAGCCCTAGCGGAAACCGAGGAGCCGGGCCGCGCCGCCGCGCTCGCCCAACGCTATGCGCCCGGCTTTCCCATGGCCTACCGCAATGGCGCTGGCCCTTCCGAAGCGGCAATCGACATTCGCCTGCTCCATGGCCTGGGCGGCCCCGGTGACAAGTCGATCCGCATCTACCGCAATGGCGAAGACACGCCCGAACAACTGCGCCTGAAGCTTTACAGCCACGATGTCATCGCGCTGTCCGAAGTCGTCCCCGCTTTCGAGAATTTCGGCTTCCGCGTGATCGACGAAATGACGACGGCGGTCGATGGCGGCGCGCAGGGCCATGTGCAGCGCTTCGTTCTGGAACTCCCGCCGGGCGGCAGCGGCGACGCGGTCGTCGCCCGCGCCTCGGTCGTCACGGAAGCCATCGCCCAGGTGCTGGAGGGCCGGGCTGAAAATGACCGCTTCAATGAGCTGATTGTGACGGCGGGCCTCGCGCCTCACGCCGTCGTGCTCTTCCGCGCGCTGTTCCGCTACCTCCGCCAGACCGGCATGGCCTATGGCATGGCGACCTTTGCCGAAACGCTGCGGCGGGAACAGGACATCGCCCGCCAACTCGTTATCCTGTTCGAGGCACTGCATGATCCGGCCATGAAGGATGGTCCCGCCCGCGCCGAACAGGCGCAGGCGGCGATCACCGCTGGCCTTGAAAAGGTCAGCGCCATCGACGAGGACCGGGTATTGCGCCTGCTGCGCGCCGTCATCACCGCGACGCTGCGCACCAATTTCTTCAGCGAAGCCGCCGCCGAAGCGCTCGCCTTCAAGCTCGACTGTGCGCAAGTGCCTGGCCTTCCCGCTCCCCTTCCCTGGCGCGAAATCTGGGTCTACTCCCCCCGCGTTGAGGGCATTCACCTGCGCGCGGGGCCGATCGCCCGTGGCGGCCTGCGCTGGTCGGACCGACGCGACGATTTCCGTACGGAAATCCTTGGTCTCATGAAGGCGCAGCGGGTGAAGAATGCCGTCATCGTGCCCACCGGCGCAAAGGGCGGCTTCTATCCCAAGCAGCTTCCCAATCCGCAAGTCGATCGCGACGCCTGGATGGCGGAAGGCACCGAGAGCTATCGCATCTTCATCCGCGCGCTGCTGTCCGTGACCGACAATATTGTGAAGGGCAAGGTCCGCCATCCTGCCCGGGTCGTCATCCATGACGGGGACGATCCCTATTTCGTCGTCGCGGCGGACAAGGGCACGGCGACCTTCAGCGACGTCGCCAACGCCATCGCGCTCGACCATGATTTCTGGCTGGGCGATGCTTTCGCCAGCGGCGGATCGCACGGCTATGATCACAAGGCGATGGGCATCACCGCGCGCGGCGCCTGGATCAGCGTCCGGCGGCACTTTGCCGAAATGGGCATCGATGTGCAAAGCGAGCCCGTCACCGTCGTCGGCTGTGGCGACATGTCGGGTGACGTGTTCGGCAACGGCATGCTGCTGTCGAAGTCGATCCGGCTGCTCGCCGCTTTCGACCATCGCCACATCTTCCTCGATCCTGATCCCGACCCGGCGAAAAGCTGGGAGGAACGCAACCGCCTGTTCCGACTGCCCCGGTCGAGTTGGGACGATTATGACAAGTCGCTGATCTCAAAGGGCGGCGGCGTCTTCCCGCGCACCCTGAAAAGCATTACTCTGACGCCTCAGGTTCAGGCGATCCTCGGCGTCACGGATACGGAGATGGAGCCAACCGCCCTCATTGGCGCGATCCTCAAAAGCCCTGCGGACCTTCTATGGTTTGGCGGCATCGGCACCTATGTGAAGGCGGCGGCGCAGAGCCATGGCGAAGTCGGCGATCCCGCCAATGATCGCCTGCGCGTCAATGCAGAGGAATTGCGCGTCAAGGTCGTCGGTGAAGGGGCCAATCTCGGCGTCACCCAGGCGGCCCGCATCGCCTTCTCGCTGCGTGCCGGGCGCATCAACACAGACTTCATCGACAATTCGGCGGGCGTCGATTGCTCGGATAATGAAGTGAACATCAAGATCGCGCTGAACAAGGAGATGGCCGAAGGCCGCCTGACGTTCGACGCGCGCAACAAGCTGCTGGAAAGCATGACGGATGCCGTCGCCGACATCGTGCTGGAAGATAACCGGCTCCAGGTGCTTGGCCTTTCCATCGCTGAAAGCGGGGGCGCGGCCGACCTTGCCAGTTATGTCCGGTTGATCGAAACATTCGAGGAAAGCGGCCGCCTCGACCGGCAGGTCGAAGGGCTCGCAGCGAACGATGTGCTGCTCCGGCGTGGTCAGGACGGCCTAGGCCTTACCCGCCCCGAACTCGCCGTGCTCCTGTCCACCGCCAAGCTCGCGCTTCAGGATTCGATCGAACAGGGGCAACTCGCCCTTGATCCCAGCATGGGGCCTGAACTTGCCGCCGCCTTCCCCCCTGCCATGCAGAAGAAGGAAGGGGATGCGATCGCGGCCCATACGCTCGCCAGGGAGATTGTCGCGACAAAGGTCGCGAACCGCATCGTCAACCGGCTCGGCCTCATCCACCCCTTTGAACTGGCCGAAGAGGAAGGCTGCTCGCTGGCCGACCTCGCCAGCGCCTTCCTGATCGCAGAGCGGCTCTATGACATCGGCACCCTCTGGGCCGACATCGACGCTACAGCCATGTCGGAAACCGCTCGCCTCGCCCTGTTCGCGGATGTCGCCATCGGCGTGCGCACCCAGATCGCCGACATATTGCGCAGTCTGCCCGCAGGAACACTCCCCGGGGCTGGTCACGCGCTGCTTGCCAAGGGCGTCGAAAAGCTCGCGCGGGAGGTTGACGGCCTCCTCACCAGCGAAGCCTTGCGCCGCACCAATGCCGTTGTCGATCGCTTGGCCACCCTCGGCGCGCCGGAGGATCTCGTGCGCCGCACCGCCGGTCTCTTCAAACTCGATGGCGCGGTCGGCATCGCCGCCCTTGCCGGGCAGTTGAAGGTCGACGAAGTCGCGCTCACCCGCGCCTTCACCCATTTGGGCGAAGCGGTCGGCATCGACTGGGTCCAATCCACCGCCGCCCGCATGTCGCCCAGCGACCCGTGGGAAAGGCTGCTCATTTCCGGCGTCGCCCGCGACATGCAGCAGGTCCGGCTCGACTTCCTCGAACAGGGTGGCAAGCTCAGCGATGGCAAGTCCGGCGGCAAGGACATCATCGCCCGTGTCGATGCATGGCTCGCCGAAAAGCAGCCCCGCATCACCCAGTTCCGCGCCCTCGTCCAACGCGCCAAGGCCGCAGCCGCTCCCAACGTCGCCATGCTGGCCGAAATAGCGGGCCAGGCACGGGGGCTGCTGGGCCGCTAAACCTCGTTCACCCATCTTCGCCCTCTCTCCCGCCTTACCTCGGCATCCCAGCGAAAGCTGGGATCTCGTGTCTCAATGCGCTTTCCGCCAAACGCACCCAAAAGCTCGCACCAACCCATACACTTTAATACAATTTACCCTCTCTCCCCGTTTGCAATTGCGAGTCGTTCGCGTTATCCGGTCCACCTCATCATCAGGACCGATCCATCCCATGCATGCCCCCGTTCACCTTCAGCAGCAGAAGAAAAAGAAGAAGACCTTCTGGCTGAAGCAGCTGCACAGCTGGCATTGGATCAGTTCCGCGATCAGCCTCATCGGCCTCCTGCTCTTCGCATTCACCGGCATCACGCTCAACCACGCCGCCGACGTCGAAGGATCGCCGCAGACCGTGGAAAAGTCCGCGACCCTGCCCGCCCCGCTCCTGAAGCAGGTGGCTCCGGACAACCAGGCCGACAGCAAAAAGCCTCTCCCCGCGCCTGTCGCCGCCTGGGTCGAAAAGGAAATTGGCGCGCGCGCTTCGGGCGATGCGGAATGGTCCGCCGACGAGATCTACCTTGCCCTTCCCCGCCCCGGCGGCGACGGCTGGGTCTCGATCGACCGGCAAAGCGGCGCTGTGACCAGCGAAAGCACCAGCCGCGGCTGGATCAGCTATCTCAATGACCTCCACAAGGGCCGCAACACCGGCACTGCCTGGAAATGGTTCATCGACATCTTCGCCGTCGCTTGTTTCGTCTTCGCAATGACCGGCCTTCTCCTCCTCCAACTCCACGCCGCCAAGCGCCCCAGCACCTGGCCCCTGGTAGGGGCAGGCCTCATTATCCCAACGCTTTTAATTCTTCTCTTCCTTCATTAATTCAGGGGACCAGCAGCCAATGCAAAGCCGCTACAAACTCATTCTGGGCAGCAGCGCCGCCTTCGGCGCAGCCGCCATCCCCGCCACCGCCCAGACGCTGAACGTCAACGTCGCCATCCCGCGCCTCTCCGTCGCCGAATATCACCGCCCCTACGTCGCCATCTGGCTGGAAAAGGAAGGCGCCACCCCGCGCACCCTGTCGGTCTGGTATGATGTCGACAAGGCGAAGGGCGAAGGCACCAAATGGCTGCGCGACATCCGCCAATGGTGGCGCGTCTCCGGACGTTCGCTCAAAGTTCCCGCCGACGGCATCACCGGCGCCACACGCGCTCCGGGTGATCAAAAGGTCGCCTTCACCACGGGCAAAGGCCCGCTCGGCCAACTCACACCGGGCAACTACACGCTCGTCGTAGAGGCCGCGCGCGAAGTCGGCGGCCGCGAACTGCTCCGCCTGCCGTTCAGCTGGCCGGCAAAGCCCGGCACTGTGGTCCGCGCAAAGGGCAATAACGAATTGGGGCAGGTCAGCCTCAGCGTCAGCAAATAAGGGGATTCCGATGAAAGCCAAATATCTGATCGCAGCGACCCTCACTGCGTTGATGGCCACAAGCGCTGAGGCGCACCGCCAGTGGATGTTGCCGTCTTCGACCACCTTGTCCGGCACGGACAGCTGGGTCACTGTCGACGCTGCGGTATCGAACGACCTCTTTTACTTCGAACATATGCCGATGCGCACCGATGCCGTCGCAGTGACGCAGCCCGATGGATCGGCTGGCAAGATCGAAAACGCCGCGACTGGCAAATATCGCTCCACCTTCGATGTTCACCTGACGCAGCCCGGCACGTATCGCGTCGCCAGTGTCTCGACGGGCATCATGGGCAGCTACACCTTGAACGGTGAGGTGAAGCGCCTGCCCCGCGGCACAACCAAGGACAAGCTGTCGGCGGCCATCCCGGCGGGAGCCACCAATGTCCAGACAGTCGAGGCTTCCAACCGCAACGAGATTTTCCTCACGCTGGGAGCGCCTACCACTACGATATTCAAGCCGACCGGCGTTGGCATAGAAATGGTGCCCGTCACCCATCCGAACGATTTGGTCGCAGGCGAGGCAGCGACCTTCCAGTTTCTCGTCGACGGAAAGCCCGCTGCAGACCTTAAGGTAACAGTGATTCCTGGCGGCATCCGCTACCGTGACACGCTTGGCCAGCAGGATCTGGTCACCGGCAAGGACGGAAAAGTTTCCATCAACTGGCCACAGCCCGGCATGTACTGGTTGAATGCCTCAGTAGGCGGAAATCGCGAAGGTGGCGAAGGCGCACAGGCGGCATCGCCCGCCACTCCGGCACCGCGCCGCGCCTCCTATGTCACCACCTTGGAAGTGCTGGCCCCCTGACCGGCATTCGCGTCGCCATCCCTGACATTCCGCCTCCACAGCCTCCTTCGGCTCAGCGGGATGGAACGGGGTACATTACAGAGCTTTCCGGGCCGACCATGGGCACAAGCTGGTCGGCCCGGATTGTCGATGCTCCGCCGGGCTGCCTAAGCGCGATCGAAGACGTTCTCGCGCGCATCATAGCGCAGATGAGCAACTGGGAAGCAGATTCCGACATCAGCCGCTTCAACGCATTGCCGATCGGGGCTTGGACGACGCTGCCGTCAGACATGATGACGGTTCTCACGGCCGGATTGGCTATGGCGCGATTGTCGGGTGGTGCATTCGACCCGGCAATCGGACAGATTGTTGAACGGTGGGGTTTCGGCCCCTCAGGCATGACAGGCCCTGAGATAGTGCCTGCTCATCCCGCACCATGGACCATGATCGAGATCGCGGATCAGAGCGCTCGCCGCCTTGCTGACGTGAAGCTGGACTTCTCTGGAATAGCCAAGGGTTTTGCAGTCGACGCGGTGTCAGAAGCCCTCCGCGATCTAGGCGCCCGGCATTTTCTGGTCGAGATCGGGGGGGAACTGCGCGGCGAAGGATTTAAGCCCGATCGCCAGCCCTGGTGGGTCGATGTCGAGGCGCCGCCGCATCTCTCAGTGCCCACCCTGCGCATCGCCCTGAGCGGCCTCTCTGTAGCTACATCAGGCGACTATGTTCGTTTCCGCACAGAAAACGGGACGCATTTGGCCCACAGTATCGACCCGTCAACTGGTAGGCCGATCGGCAATAATGTCGCGTCTGTCACGGCCTTGCACGAAAGCGCTATGCTGGCTGACGCTTGGGCAACTGCGATCACGATTTTGGGGCATGAGCATGGCATGGCATTGGCGACGCGTCATGATGTCGCCGCCCGCCTCATTCTCCGCGCGGGCGATGGCGTCATGGAGTATATGACGCCTGCCCTGGCTTCGATGCTTGATTAGCCGAGCCGCTTCAGGCGTCTGCCCATCGCCGCAGCAGATTGTGATAGACGCCCGTCAACCGGATCACCTGGGCATTGTCATGGCCAAGATCGACGGCCAGAGCCTGTATGCTGCTGTCCAAGTCAAACATCATCTGACGCGCAGCGTCGTCCCGGACCATCGACTGGATCCAGAAGAAGCTGGCGGTTCGCCGCCCGCGCGTAACCGGCTCCACGCGATGAAGCGACGACGAAGGGTACAAAACCGCATGCCCTGCCGGGAGCTTCACCTGCTGCACGCCGAAATTCGTTTCGATAGTCAATTCGCCGCCGTCATAGCTTTGCGGGTCTTCCAGGAAGACCGTGATCGATAGGTCCGACCTGACCCTGAAGCCGGTCCCCGCCTGCACCCGGACGGCGTTATCCACATGAACGCCAAATGCCTGCCCGCCTTCATAGCTGTTGAACAGCGGGGGGAATATCTTGAGTGGCAATGCAGCAGCGATGAAAAGCGGCGAACGCCCCAATGCCTCCAAGACGATCTGCCCCGCCTGCTGAGCTTCAGGCGCGTCGTCGGGCAATTGCATGTTGCGCTTGGCGAGCGCCGATTGATGGCCGGACGTCACATTGCCGTCGACCCACTGCGCTTGCCCAATCAGCACGCGGATGCGCTCCACATGTGCAGCATCGAGCAGGTCGGGAATGACGGTGAGCATATCGAAAACTCTGTTGAACAGCTCTGGGGTCAGGCGCCTTCGGTGCGCAGGACGAAGGGAATTTCCACCACGCCCTTTACTTTGACGGGCTGCCCATCGCGGATTGCCGGTTTCCAGCGCCATGTCCGAACTGCGTCACGCGCAGCCGCATCCAGGCGTGAAAAGCCGCTACTCTGGGCAATGGTCAGGCTCTCGACTGCGCCATCGATCCCCAAGGTCAATGCCAACAACACCGTCCCCTGCTCGCGCTTACGGCGGCTCTCGATCGGATAGCGAGGTGGCTTGCCAGACACCATCTGCGTCGCGAGATCCCCACCTTGCACGGTGCTGGGCGCAGCCGGAGCAGATGAGACGACGGTAGCCGGAGCGGGGCCGATGACAGGGACCACGGGAGCCCGGACGGGTGTCGGCTCAGGTGTCGTGGCGATCGGCACCGGCGGCATCGGGACGTGCACCAGAGGCGGCGGCGCTACCACTTGCGGTGCTGAAGGTGGTGGTGGTGGAGTGTCATCGGCGGGCGGGGGCGGAGGCGGCATCAGGTTAACGACGGAAAGGCGGGTCTCCCGCACGCGCTGAGCATGTTGCCGCGCCTGCATCAGGACGAAAATCAGAATGCCATGAACAAGAATGATGAGCAAAACAGCAGGAAGATTGATCGACCGCCGCTCGCCATAGCGAGGTCCCGCAGTCGCCGTAACCTCATCTAGCCTGGTACGTGGGAGAAGATGGGGAGCATCCGACGGGAAAGTGGCGGGTGCGATATCATCTGCAATGAACCGTTCGGCCGCACCAAGCATGCCCATTCCCCTTTTATGGCTACTGCCTGCGGACGAAGCACATAGCGCGGGTTCTAATGCGAATCAATCGCACCCCTCTCTTTTCTTAAGGTCAGGCGGGTGGCGACCCGAGGAGAGGAGTGCATCGCCACCCGCCCTTTCCCGCGGCAAGGGACAAGCGCCGGGGATTTTCGCAGGGTTAGAAAGTATAGTTTAGGCTGAACACCGCCGAACGGGTCGGAGCAGGCTGCGCCCAGCTACCGTTCACATTGTTGCGCACCGTCGTCACATATTTTTCATTGGTGAAATTCTGGACGTTGAGCTGCGCCTTGAGATTTTCGGTGATGGGGTAATTCGCCATGAACCGGTGGATCGTATAGCTCGGCACATAGTAGCCGACATAGGTGCCAGCAGTAAGTTGCGCGAGAGTAGGTTGGTTCAGCAGGAACTTACCCTGGTAAGTGATGCCGTAGCCCAGTTCCAAGCCGAAGTCGAAGCGATAGGTTGTGAAAAGGCTGCCAGAGTGCTTGGGGGTATTGGTGAGCGCATACCCGCGGGTAGGATCAGGAAAAGCCAAGCTGTTCGCGCAATTGCCAGCAGTCGTGCTGGTCGACCCGGGATTATCGAGACAGTAGTCCGATACACCCTGCCGAATCTTGCTCTTCAGGTACATGTAGTTCGCAGAGATCGTCCAGTTACTGGTGATATTGCCCGATGCGCCGAGAGAAATACCTTCGACTCGCTGATTACCATCGGTCGCCTGATCCGGCAGCAGTGGGTCACCCGAAAGCACCTTGATCTGATTGCGATCATTACGGAATGCCGCCGCAGTTAGCAGGAGCTTGGCATCGAACAGATCAGCCTTAACACCAATTTCGTAATTTTTGGTAGTTTCAGGCTTCACATTGCAATTTCCGCCGCCCGTGCCTGTGTCAATGGCACACGAACCGTCCACTGAAGCCTTCGAGGGCAGTTTAGAATTGCCATAGGCGACATAGAGGCTGGTGTTCGGTGTCGGTTTGACGACCAAACCGGCGCGGTAGGAGAAGAGGTTATCATCAACCCTGGCCGGCGTAGTGACGCCAGTTGGATCACCCAGAGTAGCTGAGCCAGCCGTCGTATTGAAGCTGACCGTCCTGCTGGTGCCTTTCACCTTCTCATAGCGAATACCGCCGTTGAACTCGAGCCAATCGGTCAACTTCATAGCATCGAACAGGTAGGCAGCGTAGCTTGTTTGCTCTCCCAACGTCCGCGTAGCGCGGATAAAATTGAACGGGCCGACATAGTTGTTGCTGCCATAGACAAAGCCTGCGGGGCCCTGCACCACTTCGCCCGGATTGGATATGCTTACGAGCGGATAGGCAATTGCGAATGGGTTTGTACCGTCGGCCGCACGAAGGCTGTTGCCCGCGAGTTGGTTATATTTTTCCCAAAGCGCCGAGGCGCCGAGAACCAGCGTGTGCTCTATCCCGCCCGTCGCAAAATCAGCGCTAAGATCGATCTGATTGTAGGCCGTCTCGTTATTGATAAAGCGCGTGTTCCCACGACCATTGCCGCGATTGGGCATGAAGAAGCCTGGAGGCACAGTGACTGTGCCCGTCGAAGGAGTGAAGATGCAGGGAGCCGGGCTCGAGGAGAAGCAAAAATCCCCCGTAGGCTGGCTCGTAATCGTGTCTTGATGGATCTTCTCGTAACGCGTCAGATTGCGGATCTTCAAGCTATCATTGAACGCGTGGCTAAAAATCGCTTGCAGCGACTTAGTCGTGCTGTCCTGCTTATCGACATTGGCAAAGCCATAATAGCCAGACCGATCGAATTCATCCAGAATGCCGCCCTGCGCAGGATAGTAGCGGAGGCCATATTGAGGCATCGCATCGTCGTCGAGATATTCGCCCTGCAACGTAAGGCTGGTAGGACCATCGATGCCGATGGTAATTGCTGGAGCAATACCCCAACGCTTGTAATATTCAACATCACGGCCAGGCACGTCATTTTCGTGATAGACGGCATTGATGCGAACAGCAATGAGGTCGTTAAGACGCTTATTGGCATCAACAATCGCCCGGTAATAATTATCCGTGCCTATTCCGGCATTCAAAATGATCTGGTCATCAGCTAGCGGGCGCTTTGTAACCAAGTTGATGGTTCCGGCCACAGACCCGCCACCATTCATAACGGAGTTCGCGCCGTTGGTGACTTCAACCTGCTCGATATTATAGACTTCATTGCGGTTGAGGAATGCTCCTGAGCGCACTCCATCAATCGTGACATCATTTTTGGCGTCTTGACCACGCAGGATGATGCGATCGCCGTAACCGAAGCCACCTTCCCCCGCGCCGAAGGTGATGCCCGGCACTGTGGAAAGTACGTCGCGCAGGGTCAGAAGGTTTTGTTGTTGGATCGTTTCCTTGTTGATCACCGTGATCGTCTGCGGCGTGTCCAGCAACGGGCGAACATATTTGGGGGACTCCGCTCGTTCGACCTTGACCTCCGACGCGTCGATCGCTGTGTCCGTTACCGTCATCCCACCTAGCTTCGGGCCCGGGGCACCATCCTGCGCATGCGCTGTGGACGCAAAGGCGATCGCGCTCACGCAACCAAGTGCCAAAAATGACGGGATCGACTTGGAACTGCTGGACATCGAACAGAAACCCCCTTCTTCGTTAATTGCTGAGGAGGCAGCTATTGCGAACTGTTCGCAGAGTCAACGCTATTGCGAATAATTATTATTTTTCAGCGCTGCAAAGAGCCAGCATCTGATAGCACTCGCCAAGTTTGGAGGCTCGGAAACCGCCAGCCTTGCTAGGTCGATCTGCGCAATCAGCGCGTTAAGCGGCAGCCCCTTGCGCGCGGCGCTCGCACGAAGGGCTTGCCAGAATATGGGCTCCAGGCTGATTGCGGTCTGATGTCCGGCGATCGTCACGCTGCGCTTAACAGGAGGGGCGAACGGCGTTTCCGCTAAGCCCGGCCCCCCCTCTATTCCGTCGTCTTGGACCATCAGTACATATGCTGGCCGCCGTTGATGGACATGGTGCTGCCCGTGACAAAACCTGCCTCTTCGCTGCACAGAAATGCCACACCGCGTGCGATCTCTTCAGCCTGACCGAGGCGACCGACAGGGATCTTCGCGACAATCTTCTCCAGGACCTGGGCAGGCACTGCAGCCACCATGTCGGTGTCGATATAGCCGGGCGCGATTGCATTTACGGTGACGCCAAACTTGGCCCCCTCCTGCGCAAGAGCCTTGGTAAAGCCATGAATGCCGGACTTGGCGGCAGCATAGTTTACCTGACCATATTGTCCGGCTTGACCATTGATCGATCCGATATTGACGATCCGTCCCCAGTTCCTCTCTCGCATGCCGCCAAAGGTAGCCTTGGCCATATTGAAGCAACCGCCAAGGTTGATACGCATGACCTCGTTCCAATCGTCGAAGTTCATCTTCGCGAGTACGCCATCGCGTGTGATGCCCGCATTGTTCACCACGATATCGACCGGTCCCAGTTTTTCGGCAACCGCAGCGCAACCGTCCAGACAAGCCTGATGATCGCCGACGTCCCAGCGGAAAGCGTCGATCCCTGTCCTGTCTGTAAATGCCCGCGCCTTCTCGTCATTTCCAGCGTAGTTGGCGGCAACTTTGCAGCCCAATTCCTTGAGCGCCAGGCTGATCGCCTCTCCAATACCCCGCGTTCCGCCCGTTACGATAGCTACCCTGTCCATGTCAGTTCCCCTCTCGAATTGGACGAAACCCATCTTGAACCCACCCCGCCAGTTCACGGCCGATCAGATTCCGGTAAAGGATCATAGCTTCCGGCGAGGCGTTCAGACAGGGCAAATGAGCGAATGCCTCGCCACCGGCCGCCAGAAAATCTTCCCGGCCACGCATCGCGATTTCTTCAAGCGTTTCCAGGCAATCCGCCGAAAATCCGGGGGTGAGAACGGCGACGGATCGAACAGCCTGAGCCGGTAGCTCTCGCAGGGTTTCATCCGTTGCTGGTCCCAGCCATTTCGCACGCCCGAACCGCGACTGAAACGACAGCCTCACTTCCCGTCCAAGCGCATCCTGAAGAAGCTTAACGCTGGCGCGGCACTGATCATAATAGGGGTCGCCCAGGGTTCGCGTACGCTCAGGCATACCGTGGAAGCTGGCAAGCAGCAGGTCCGGTTTGAAATCCAGCGCAGCCAACTGCCGCTCGGTGGAGGTGCGCAACGCTTCAATGTAGGAAGGGTCAGCATAATAGGGCGGCAAGGTGCGGATTGCGGGCTGGACACGCAGGCGCGCGAGAGCGGCATAACAGGCATCGAGCGCCGTTGCAGTCGTCGCCGCGCAATATTGCGGATAGAGCGGCGCCAGCAATATCCTGCTGCATCCCTCTGCAATCATCGCATTCAGCCGGTCGGCGATGGACGGCTTCCCATAGCGCATGGCCCAATCGACCCTGATCTCAGGCCCTGTAAGTTCCTGCAGCCTTGCGGCGGTCTCACATGTGTAGACCGCGAGCGGAGAGCCTTCATCGAGCCAGACTTCCCGATAAGCCTTCGCGGATTTGGCTGGACGGGTGAGAAGGATCGGTCCGCGCAATATGGGTTGCCACAATAGCTTTGGGATCTCCACGACCCTTTGGTCAGACAGAAACTCACCCAAATAGCGCCTCACAGATGCAGTATCCGGTGCATCGGGCGTGCCCAGATTGATCAGAAGAACGCCGATATTTGCCATGTTTGATGTCATGTCCGCGACAAGATGGGGAGTTGACGGAAACGCTGACCCGTGACTGTGAAGAGGGCATTGGCGATAGCTGGAGCAACCGGGGGAGCCCCAATATCGGTAAGACCAGCAGGAGGTGCCGTGCTACGGATCATCTCCACGGTAATCTCGCCAATATCCTGCAAGCGGGGCAACCCCATGCGGGAGAGGATCGAACGCGTCGGCATTCCCTTTGCATAAGGCACTGATGCACCCATGGCCACTGCCAGGCCGAACAGGAGGCCGCTTTCGACCTGTTGACGTGCGATGTCGGGATTGACCTGTTCACCGCCATCAACCGCAGCGATGATCCGGCCGACGTTCAGTTTGTTTCCATCGATGGCGGCTTCGACCATGACAGCGATATAGGCGCCATTGATCGCATGCACTGCTAGGCCCTGACCGCTTCCTTCGATGCCCCCCTGCCATCCGCCCATGGCTCCGACCGTGGTCAAGCAATGCGCCAGTCTCGGATTGCCACCCAGCATCTGAATACGAAAGGAGAGCGCTTCCATCCCCGCCAAGTGAGCAAGTTCGTCAATGAAGCTTTCGGTGAAGAAGGCGCCGTAAAGATGCGCATTGCCCCGGGTGAAGCCTAGCGGCAGGCCGACATCGGCGGGAAAATGATCTACCGCCCAATTCGGCATGGCATATGGCAGCTCCATGCCTGCCACAGCGAGCCGCGTTGAAGCATCAACTGCGGCACGGCTTGCTTCATGAGGGGATTTGCCGTCCGCGATCCGCTTCCATGTCTGTGTCATCGCGCAAGGCGCCGCCACTTTCGCCAGCCATCCTTCGATCGCGCCATTGCGGCCGAGCTTTGCCGCCATCCTAGCATGTGCCGGAGCGCCGGGACGGTCCTGGATTACATCTTCCAGCCTGGACCAGAGCAGTTGGACAGGGCGTCCAACTTCCCTGGCAATCAAGGCGGCCTGAACGCCCACCTCGAAATCCATCTTGCGGCCGAACGACCCGCCAGCGTGGAGGGGGTAAAGCACCACCTGCTCCTCCGGCATGTCGAGGGCATCCGCTATCGCCGTACGCGCCAGCGCGGGAGCTTGGGCGGGCATCCATATCTCCGCGACGCCCTCGCCGACCCGAGCAGTTGCGCAGGGGGGTTCCAGCGTCAGATGCAGGCCCGGCGCAACGCTGAACTCGCTGGCAAGGATCGTCGCATTGTCGAACAGCGGCTTTAGATCACCGCGCGAATAAAGCCGTTGACCAGAGGAGCCTGAAAAAGCCTGTTCAAGAGCCGCATCGATGCCCGCGCTGCTTACAGGAGACCCCGATAGCTCAAAGACTGGATCACTCAGGTCGAGCGCCTTGTTCGCTGCCCACCAGTTTGTCGCGACGGCTGCGACCCAACGATCAGTGCGCACCAGCTTGCTAAAGCCGGTGACAGATTTTGCCGCCTGCTCGTTCACGCGCGTAAGCAGGGCGTTGCCTATCGGTCCCTGGCGAATGGAAGCGAAAAGCATGTCGGGCAATCGGACGTCGGCGGCAAAGTTGTGGCTGCCGTCGATCTTCGACGGCGTGTCGAGACGCGGCAGATCCTGTCCGAACAGCCCGTCAGCCTGACCTTGCCGGAAGGGCAAAATGTCCGGCAAGTCCAATTCTGCCGCCTCGGCTGCGACCTCACCGATCTTTAGGGTGCGCCGCCCCCCATCAGTGATGATGCCATTTTGAATATCACAGCTTTCCCAAGGCACATCCCAGCGTGCCGCAGCGGCTTTGCACAGGAGCACGCGGGCGGCGGCGCCTGCCTCTTGGTAAGCTGTATGGAACATCGGGACAGATGTGCCAGCACCGGTCAACATCAAGGCACGCCGCGTCGCATATTGTCCGATCGCCCACTCGCCCGCGCCACCGGCCAGCCTCGACCAATCATCAGCCAGCCACTCTCTGGCCAGCAACGTATTGGCGTAGAGCGGACTGACAGGCGCGCTTTGGACGCCAACGGTTCGCCAGTCGGCACCCAGTTCGTCCGCTAAAATCTGTGGCAGCAGGGTCGTCACGCCCTGCCCGGTCTCTGCTTGCGGCACGATCACAAGGATCCTGCCCGCCTTGTCGATCTTGAGGAAGGCGTTGAAGACCGTTTCGCCCGCAGCTGCGTTCAGATTGGGGCGATAGGTGCGTGGCCATGCGCCCCAAGCAAGCAACAGGCTTCCTGCCGCGCCGGCGCCGACGAGCAGCGTCCGCCGATCGAGCCCCCTTCCCGTGCCGTTACGATTTGCCTGCCTCCGCAGTGCGCGCGTCATGATGATTGTGATAAAGAGGCTTGGTGCTACTGGAAAGCGCTAATCCGCGCTAATCCGTGGGATATTGAACCGCGGGATATCGATGGCCGGGCAGCGGTCCATCACGACCTTCAATCCAGCAGCTTCCGCGCGCTCCGCCGCCTCTTGGTTGATCACGCCCAGTTGCATCCAAACCGCCTTGGCACCCGCCGCGATCGCATCATCAACGGCCTCGCCAGCCGCTTCACTGCGCCGAAAAATGTCGACCAGATCAATCGGAACGCCAATGTCGGCCAGGCGCGCCCAGACAAACTCCCCATGCACATGCTCCCCGGCGATCTGGGGATTGACCGGCAATACGCGATAGCCATGGTCCTGCAGGAATTTCATCACGCCATAGCTCGGTCTGCCGGGCCGGTCGGAGATGCCGACCAAGGCAATCGTACGCGTCTCATCAAGCAGATCGGCGATATCCTGCGGCTGCGTCAGCGGCATGACTCTGTTTCCTTCCTTGCCATGGGGTGAAAGACGCGGACTCCGCAGAACCGTTCCCACGGCTCTTGCTCACCTTCGTAGCCAGTCGGCCACTTGCTTTGCCACGGCGTGGAATGCCTGACCCGAAACGTCATCGCCCGCGGCAGGAGGATCACCCGCATCCGACCGGCGTCGAATGTCTATCGCCAGCGGGATGCGCCCCAAAAAGGCCATGCCCATGGCTGTGCCCGCAGCTTCCGCTCCACCTGCGCCGAACGGATCGGAGATTTCCCCGCAATGGGGACAGCTATAGCCCGCCATATTCTCGACAAGCCCGATCAGCGGCACGTTCGTTTGCTCAAACAGACCGACCGCACGGGTGGCGTCGATAAGCGCCAAATCCTGCGGCGTAGACACGATAACAGCCCCGGCGGGCTTATGCTTTTGCACCATGGAGAGTTGAACGTCCCCGGTCCCGGGGGGCATGTCCACGATCAGCAACTCAACGTCGCCCCAATCGGCATCGATGAGTTGCGAAAGGGCGTTGCCCGCCATCGGCCCGCGCCAAGCCAGTGCTTTGCCGGGTTCGACCAGATGTGCCATCGACAGCATTGGAATGCCGAACGGGCTCTCCACTGGGATAAGATGCTTGTCCCGCGCCTGCGGCTTCTGATCTTCGCTCGCCATCAACCTGGCTTGCGACGGGCCATAAATGTCGGCATCGACCAATCCCACCGCGAAGCCCAGTCGCTTGAGCGCCACGGCGAGATTTGCCGAAAGGGTGGACTTGCCCACCCCTCCCTTGCCCGAAGCAACGGCAATGATCCGGAGCGCTTTTCTTTCGGCCGTCATGGCGATGCGCACGTCCTGCACGCCCGGCACCAGCAAGCCGCCTTCCTTGATCGCGGCAGCAACGGCATCCCGCCGCTCGGGAGAAAGCCCGCCCACATCCAAGGCCAGGCTCATGACACCATCCTTGATCCGGGGCGCGCTGGCGCGGCCATCGGTCAGTGTCTTCAGGCGGGCGGCAAAACTCTCAAGATCGGTCATGACAGCGCCTCCTAGGCAATAATCGTTGCGAAGGGCACTGTTTTTCGTGGCCCTCCCTTCCTATAGAGACGGGATGAAGAGATTTTTCGGGTGGATGCCAGGCATCGCCAGCGCCATGGTCCAAGGCCCCTGGGGCGGCAAGAGCGATGGCCCTGACGGCAGTGACGGTTCGGGCAAGGGCGGCGACGGCGGCCCACGCAATCCATGGACGCAACCGGGCCGCGCTCCCGGCGGCAAAGGACCTTCCGCTATAGAGGAACTGCTGCGCCGCAGCCGCGAAAGCTTCGGCCAAGGTGGCGGCGGTGGTGGCTTCGGCAACCTGCCGCCGCGCCCTGCCGGAAAAACGCTTTGGCCCGCTGCGGTTGGCATTCTCATCCTGTTGTGGCTGGTGCTCACCTGCTTCCACCGCGTGGGGCCACAGGAACGCGGCGTCGTGACGTTGCTGGGCAAATATAGCCGCACGCTCTCGCCTGGGATCAGCCTGACTCTGCCTGCGCCGCTGGAAAATGTGACGACCGTCGACGTGGAGGAAATCCGCGCAATCGACATCGGCTCACCCAGTGCGCAAAGCGAAAATCTGGTGCTGACCGGCGACCAGAATATCATCGACCTTGCCTATTCGGTCCGTTGGAACATTCGCAGCCCTGAGCTTTACCTGTTCCAACTGTCCGATCCCGACGCAACTGTCAGGGAAGTCGCGGAAAGCGCCATGCGGTCCGTCGTCGCCAGCGTCAGCCTGGACGATGCACTGGGGGCGGGGCGTACGGAAATCGAACAGCAGGTCGAGCAGCGGATGCAGGAGATATTGGACGGATACAGGTCCGGCATCCGGGTGCAGGGCGTTGCCATCAAGCAAGCCGACCCGCCGACTGCGGTCAACGATGCGTTCAAGGCTGTTTCGGCCGCTCAGCAGACCGCCCAAACCTATCTGAACGAGGCAAGGGCGGCCGCGCAGCAGGTGACGGCCAAGGCTCAGGGTGAAGCCGCTGCGTTCGACAAGGTCTATGAACAATATAAGCTGTCGCCGGACGTGACGCGCCGCCGCATGTATTATGAAACCATGGAGGGCGTCCTGTCCAACGTCGATAAGACGCTAATCGAAAGTGGCAATGTCACCCCGTTCCTGCCGCTGCCGGAATTGAAGCGGCGCGCGCAGGGAGCGGCTGCATCGTCCGGTGCGGCTGCTGCGGAAGGAGGTCAATAATGCCGACGCTCGTCCGCCATCCGGTTGCGCTTGCACTTTCCGTCATTGCCCTCCTGCTGCTTCTCGGCAGCACGATCGCGATCGTGCCGGAAACCAAGCAAGGCGTGATCGTGCGCTTCGGCGACCCGAAGAAGATCGTCAATCGCTACCGTCCCAATGAGGATTTCGGCAAAACCGGCGCAGGCGTGATCCTGCGCTGGCCGTTCATCGATCAGATCGTCTGGATCGACAAGCGCGTCTTGTCGGTCGAGATGGAGAGGCAGCAGGTGCTGTCGACCGATCAGCTTCGGTTGCAGGTCGATGCGTTTGCGCGCTATCGCATCGTCGATCCGCTGCGCATGTACATCGCAGCAGGCAATGAGGAACGTGTGTCCGACGCCCTGCGGCCCATCCTGGGTTCGGCCCTTCGCAACGAGCTTGGCAAGCGCCCATTCGCCGCCCTGCTCTCGCCTGAGCGCGGCCAGGTGATGGACAATATCGAAGCGGGGCTTAACCGGGTGGCGCGGCAATATGGCGCCGAGATCGTAGACGTCAGGATCAAGCGCGCCGACTTGCCGGATGGCGCGCCGCTGGAAAGCGCCTTCACCCGGATGCGCACTGCGCGCGAACAGGAAGCGCTGACTATCAGGGCGCAAGGCGCGAAGCAGGCGCAGATCATCCGGGCGGAAGCCGATGCGAATGCGGCGCGGATTTATGCGGAAAGCTTCGGCAAGGACGCGCAATTCTACGACTTCTATCGGGCGATGCAGGCCTACCGCTTCACGTTCGCGCCCGATCGGACAGGTTCCACCACTATGGTGCTGTCGCGTGACAATGAATTCCTGAAGCAATTCCAGGGAAGGGATCGATAAGCTGTAAGATGCAGAAGAGGTTCAGGGATCATTTCGGAACCAGCTTCATTCAATGAGGGTTAAGGCTGGGCGGCGCATCCGACTCTCTTCCGAGTCCCGCCCTTCCTTCGCCAAGATCACGAGAGGACCGTCACGAGTGCGTTACGCTTATGCCCTTACCGGTGCCCTGCTTCTCGGTGGCACCGCCATCGCGGTAACATCCAGCCCGAACGTCGGCGCGCAGGTCGCGCAAAATGAAGGCATGCAGGCCGCAGCACCTGCCGGCGCGCCTGCCAGCTTGGCCGACATGGTGGAAAAGCTTCAGCCTGCGGTGGTCAATATTTCCACCAAGCAGCGCGTGCAGGTTCAAAATCCTTTCGCGGGCACGCCCTTCGGCGACCTGTTCGGCCAGGGTCCTGGTGCCAAGCCGCAGACGCGGCAGGCGCAGTCTCTTGGCTCAGGGTTCATCATCTCGGCTGACGGCTATATCGTCACCAACAACCATGTCGTGTCCGCCGGCGCCGAAGGGGCGTCGGTCGATGCCATCACGGTGACCCTCACTAACCGAGAGGAATATTCGGCAAAGCTGATCGGGCGTGACCCCGCCACTGATATCGCAGTGTTGAAGATCGAGCCGAAGAAGGCGCTGCCGTTCGTCAAGTTCGGTGACAGCACGAAGGCGCGCGTCGGCGATTGGGTGATCGCCATCGGCAACCCCTTCGCTCTGTCGGGCACCGTCACCGCGGGCATCATCTCAGCCGTCCATCGCGGCACGGGCGGGACCTATGACAAGTTCATCCAGACCGATGCGTCGATCAATCAGGGCAACAGCGGTGGCCCGATGTTCGACATGCGCGGCAATGTGATCGGCATCAACAGCCAGATCCTTTCGCCATCGGGCGGCAATGTGGGCATTGGATTTGCGATCCCGTCCGAACAGGCGGCGCCGATCGTCGCCACGCTCCGCAAGGGACAGAGCGTGAAGCGCGGCTATCTGGGTATCCAGATCAGCCCGCTTGGCGAAGACCTTGCAGATTCCCTTGGTCTTGCAAAGAACCGCGGCGAATTCGTCCAGGGCGTCGAACCTGGCAAGGGCGCGGACCGCGCAGGCATCAAGGCGGGCGACGTCATCGTCAGCGTGGCCGGTCAGGAAGTGACGCCCGACCAGAACCTGTCGTCGATCGTTGCATCGCAGCCGATCGGATCGCGGGTGCCGATCGTCCTCTTGCGCAATGGACAGCGCCAGACGGTAACCGCCATTGTCGGCCAGCGTCCATCAGAGGATGAGCTCAACAGCTTCGCCCAGCAACAGGACGATGATTTCAACCAGCAGCAGCCGGACGACCAATCCGGTGGCGCGCAAGCGACGCAGCAGTCGCTCGGCATTTCGGCCATCCCGCTGACGCCTAACATCGTCCGCCAGCTGGGCATCGCCGCCGACACGCGCGGCGTCGTCATCACCGCTGTCGATACTTCCACCGACGCAGGAGCGAAGGGCCTGCGTCGCGGCGATGTGATCATCACTGCCAACAACCGTCCGGTCGCCAGCCAGGCAGATTTGGACGCGGCCGTGCGGCAGGTGTCGTCGCAAGGACGAAGTGCCATTCTCTTGCAGGTACTGCGTCGCGGGCAACCCGCGGTATTTTTGCCGGTGCGTCTGCGGGACAAGTAAGTTTCCGGGAATAACGCGTTTAAGATCGCATCGGGCCGCGCTTGCCGGACTGCCTGTCTCACCACTAAGATGGTGAGCAGGGTCCGGCAGGCGCGGCCCGATGCTTATGGGGAGCATGACGCATGAGCGACGGCATTTTCATCGGCCTTGGCGCAGCTGGCACGGGCGGCGGCATTCCTCAAACGCTTAACTTGCGCCGGGCCAACCGTCATGGGCTGATCGCAGGCGCTACGGGAACCGGCAAGACGGTGACGCTGCAAGGGATCGCGGAGAGCTTCTCCGCCCGTGGTGTTCCGGTTTTCCTCGCCGACGTGAAAGGCGATTTATCAGGCATTGCAATGGCGGGATCGCCCACGGCAAAAAATGCCGACAAGCTTGTCGCCCGCGCAAAGGAGATCGGCCTGGAAGATTACAGCTACGCCGATAATCCGGCGATCTTCTGGGACCTTTACGGGGAGCAGGGTCATCCGATCCGCACTACTGTCAGTGAAATGGGACCGCTGCTCCTCGCCCGCTTGATGGGCCTCAATGAGACGCAGGAAGGCGTGCTCTCCATCGCGTTCCGATATGCCGATGAGGAGGGGCTGCTGCTGCTCGACCTTGGTGATTTGCAATCGATGCTCGCCTACTGCGCCGAGAATGCGGAAGAACTTTCCAGCCGCTATGGCAACGTCACCAAGGCAAGCGTCGGAGCGATCCAGCGCCAGTTGCTGCAACTGGATAGCCAGGGCGGTGCGCATTTCTTCGGGGAGCCCGCGCTTGATATCCACGACTTCCTGAAGGTCGACGATCAGGGACGCGGCTATGTCAACATCCTGGCCGCAGACAAGCTGATGCAGAGCCCGAAGCTGTACGCGACCTTCCTCCTTTGGCTGCTCAGCGAACTGTTCGAAACGCTTCCTGAGGTCGGCGACCCGGACAAGCCGGTTTTGGTGTTCTTCTTCGACGAGGCGCATCTGCTATTTGATGACGCTCCCAAGGCGCTGACGGACAAGATCGAGCAGGTCGTCCGGCTGATCCGTTCCAAGGGCGTGGGCATCTATTTCGTCACACAGAATCCGATAGACATTCCCGAAGAGGTGGCGGGCCAGCTTGGCAACCGCGTTCAGCACGCCTTGCGCGCCTTCACGCCGCGCGACCAGAAGGCCATCAAGGCTGCCGCCGAGACATTCCGCGTGAATCCCGATCTGGACGTGGAAATGGCGATCACCGAACTGAAGGTAGGCGAGGCCCTGGTCTCGCTGCTCCAGGAAGATGGCTCTCCCGGGATTGTTCAACGTACCCTGATCGCCCCGCCCCGTTCCCGCCTGGGTCCGGTCGACGCCAAGGAACGGGCAGTCATCCAATCCCTCTCTCCGTGTGAAGGTAAATATGACGCGCTTGTCGATCGCGAGTCTGCCGAAGAAATATTGGCGGCTCGGGGCCAAGCAGCCGCTGCGGCGTCTCAGGCTGCAAAAGCGAAGGTTGAGGCCGACAAGGCGGCCGCCATTCAGACCAAGTTGGAAGCAAAGCAGCGCGAGGCCGAGCTCAAGGAGCAGGCGAAGCGGGACGCAGCCGCTGCGCGAGAGGCCGCCAAACCGTCTGCCCTCGACCGGGCGGTCCAGTCCGCTACCCGCTCCGCCGCATCATCGGTAGGACGGCAAGTCGCCAATGAACTCGGCCGCGCGGTGTTCGGAGGATCGAGCCGCCGCTCTTCCAGCGGAGGGTTGGCGGGGCAACTTGTGCGCGGCATATTGGGCAGCCTGTTCAAATAGGGCATCGCCCCAAAGGGAGAAGCAGGATGCGTATCGGAAGCACTGCCATTTGCGCTCTGGCCTTGATTGTTGCCCTGCCTGTTGAGGCGCAGGACTATCGCGATCTGCACCGCGCAGCCGACGCTGCGATCGTCAGCGACGTCGTTCGCGACCGCCAAGCCGAACGTGACGCGAAGCGGCAGCCCTATGTCTCTCCCGTCTACGGTTCCATCCGCAGCGCCACCGCTGCACGCAACGCCTGCGCGGCAAAGGCACGTGACGAGGCAGGTGCGGGCGCGCGCATAGTGGGGCGCGTGAACACAAGGTCGATGGCGACAGGATGGGAAGTCGAAGGCGAGGTGGGCCCAGCCGGTGGCCAGCGGTCACTTCCCTTCATATGCTCCGTCCGCAACGGGTCGGTCAGCGGCATTCTGCTTGACCCCGACCGCTAGGTTCAGGGAGTGGCCAAGCAGGAGTTTTGCCGTTGCAAAAACTGCTGTTGCCATTCTCTACCCGCGCAATTGCGTATCACGGCGCAGGCAGTAAGAAAATCTCATGAAGGCGCCAACCGACTCCCGCCATCCGCTGCACTTCGGCGACTTCCGTGGCTATCTGCTGGGGCGGCTTGCGGGCGTGCTCGCTCAATATGGCATGATGACTGTCCTGGGCTGGCAAGCTTACAATGTCGCCCGGGAGAGCATGAGCACGTCGGGCGCCGCGGCTCAGCTGGGCCTCATCGGTTTGGCGCAGTTCGTGCCCCTGTTCTTTCTCACTCCCTTGACGGGTTGGGTCGCCGATCATTTCGACCGGCGCAATATCGCTCGGCTGACATTGGCCATGCTGATGGTGGCATCCGCGCTGCTGGCGTTTGCGACCTATGAAGGATGGGTAAGCCTGCCGCTGATCTTCGGGATCGCCGCCATTGTGGGTATCGCGCGGGCGTTCAATGGGCCGGCCTACAGCGCACTGGCGCCCAATCTGGTGCCGCGCGACGTGCTGCCAAACGCGATCGCCTTGTCCAGCGTCGCCTGGCAGGCAGGCATGATCATTGGCCCGGCATTGGGGGGCTATGTCTATGCGATGACGGCATGGGGCGCTTATGCTCTGGCGTCCGGCCTGTTCGCGGTCGCACTAGGCGGCATGTTGCTGATCGGTCCGGTCAAGCAGCCGCCGCGCGACACAAGCCGGCATCCTGTCCGGCAGATGCTGGACGGACTGACCTATGTGCGTTCGAACCGGCTCGTCCTTGCTACCATCACGCTCGATCTTTTCGCGGTCCTTCTGGCAGGAGCAACGGCTCTGCTGCCAATCTACGCCCGCGATATCCTGAAAGTCGGATCGGCGGGGCTCGGGCACCTCGCCGCATCGCCAGCCATTGGCGCGGGTATCGTCGCGCTCTTCTTTTCCTTCCGTCCGATGCGATCGGACGTTGGGCTGAAGATGCTCGCGGCCGTCATCATATTCGGGCTCTCAACCATCCTGTTCGGTGCTACCGCCTTCATCCCACGTAACATCGCGATGGAGATCGGCATCGGCGCATTGGTGCTGCTGGGCGCTGCGGACATGGTGTCCGTCTATGTCCGCCAGTCGCTGATCCAGCTTCACACGCCCGATGCCATGCGCGGCCGGGTGTCCAGCCTTTCCCAACTTACCATTTCAGCATCCAATGAATTGGGTGAAGCAGAGTCCGGTTTCCTCGCCGCGCTGGTGGGGCCTGTCGCCGCGGTGATCGGCGGCGGCATCGGCGCGATCGTGATCACCCTCGTCTGGGCGCGGCTTTTTCCCGAGTTGCGCCTTGCACGTACCTTTGACCCACCCGACTTACGGGAGGCCGACATCAGCCAGGAGAAGGCCAAATGAAAGCTGCCAATATTCTCGAAACTATCGGCAACACGCCGCATATCCGGGTAAGCCGCCTGTTCGCCGACGCGCCTGAAAGGGTAGAGGTCTGGATCAAGTCGGAACGTGCGAATCCGGGCGGGTCGATCAAGGACCGTATCGCGCTCGCCATGATCGAGGCTGCCGAAGCGTCAGGCGACCTGAAGCCCGGCGGCACCATTATCGAGCCGACGTCCGGCAACACCGGCGTGGGCCTGGCCATGGTCGCGGCCGTTAAGGGCTACAAACTGATCCTCGTCATGCCGGAAAGCATGTCGGTGGAGCGGCGCCGGCTGATGCTGGCTTATGGCGCCTCCTTCGACCTCACGCCGCGCGAAAAGGGCATGAAGGGCGCGATCGAGCGCGCCCTCGAGTTGATCGAGCAGACACCCGGATCGTGGATGCCGCAGCAATTTGAGAACAGCGCCAATATCGACGTGCATGTTCGTACGACGGCTCAGGAAATTGCGGCCGACTTTGCAGACAGCCCGCTTGACATATTGATCACCGGCGTCGGCACAGGCGGTCATATCACCGGCGTTGCCGAGGTGCTTAAGAAGCTTTGGCCCAGTCTGAAGGTGTATGCGGTCGAACCGACCCTATCCCCCGTCATCAGCGGTGGACAGCCCGGCCCCCATCCGATCCAGGGCATCGGCGCTGGCTTTATCCCCGCGAACCTGCACACGCAATTGCTGGACGGCGTGATTCAGGTCGATCCGGCCGATGCCAAGGAATATGCCCGCCGTGCCGCGCGTGAGGAAGGCATGCTTGTAGGCATTTCGTCCGGCGCGACCCTCGCCGCCATCGCGCAGAAGCTGAAGGAACTTGCCCCCGGCAGCCGCGTTCTGGGCTTCAATTATGACACCGGCGAGCGCTATCTGTCGGTGCCTGATTTCCTGCCCGAATAGGTCAGCGCTGGACACAGGATGATTGACGCTACCACCGGCAGCCAGCCGCATCGGGCGATGTGGCTGATCTGGCTTCTGCTGTTCGCTGGCCTCCCCGCGCTGGTGGCGCGGTGGGAGGCGCGCGCGCCTGCGGCCGAAGCCGCGCGGGTGGCGCTGGTGCAGCGAGCGAGGCTGAAGCAACCAGCGACGGCCGCTCCGGTGGTGCAGCCTGTGGAGCTTTACCAACTGGATCGTGATCAAGCGCAGGCATTCAACGCGGCCGTGCCATTTTCGCATTTGCCAAATCCGGCTGCGCGGCCTTTCCTGTTCAATGGATCGGAAAGCGATCTGGCGCGGGCGATCGACTGTCTGGCGGCCGCGCAGCTTTACGAGGCTGGAGATGATGCCGTGGGTGAGCGCGCGGTGGCGCAGGTGGTGCTGAACCGCGTGCGCCATCCCGCTTTTCCGAAAACCGTCTGCGGCGTCGTTTTTCAGGGGCAGGAGCGATCCACCGGCTGTCAGTTCACCTTCACTTGCGACGGCGCTCTGGCGCGCACGCCGAGCCCTGCCGCTTGGGAGCGGGCGCGGGAAATTGCCAGGGCGGCGCTCGCTGGCAAGGTGTTCAAGCCGGTCGGCTATGCAACCCATTATCATACCGATTGGGTTGTGCCCTATTGGAGCAGCAGCCTGGACAAGATCACGGCGGTGGGAACGCACCTCTTCTTCCGCTGGCGGGGCTGGTGGGGGACGCCGCCTGCTTTCCGGTTGGGGCGGGATAGCGTGGAGCCGGTGATCGGGCGGATCGCTCGCCTGTCGATCGCGCATCGGGAGGGAGGCAGCGAACTGCCCGGCATTCTGGTGCCGGGCGGATCCGAGCTGGCGGCTTTGACGGCCAAACCGCAGGAGGCGATTGGCGCGGGTTCGGTCGGTCAGATCATGGGCGGAGTGAGGCTGATCGCCATCGCGCCGGGAGCGAGAGCCTTTCTGGTGGAATTGGGCAAGGCGACGGCCGCCGATAGCTGGCCGGTGATGGCGCAGACTTTTTGCGCGGGGCGGCTGGAATGCCGGATCATGGCGTGGCGGGCGGGGATTGCGCCGCCGGGCTTTCCGCTGTCGGGCGATCAGCTGGAGAATATGAGCTTTGCCTATATTCACAATGCGACGACTGGATTGCAGCGGGCGTTGTGGAATTGCGGGCAAACGCCGCGGGAGAACCGGGGGGAATGCATGCGGCAGCGGGTGCCGGTGGAGCAGGTGAAAGTCCCGCCGGCGCCGCTGGAGGGCGTGCGGAAGAAGGAGCGGTTTGAGACGGTGACGATTGCGCCGCCGAATAAGGTCATGAATGAAATGGCGAATTAAAAGAGATTCCGCCGGCGATTTCCTATTTTTCCTATTTTTCCTATTTTTGCTGCCCGGATGACCCTCACCCCCATCCCCCTCTCCTTTCGGATAGCCCCTCAATTGACGGGCTATCCCCTGAGGGGCCGCACAGGAGGAGCGCGTAGTTTGGTATAGCGCGCTTATCCATCTGGACCTTGAGGGGCGCGCCATGAAACAGGAAGTCCAGCCGTTGCTGCGTTGCCCCCGGACGGGGCAGCCGCTGGAGCCGCAGGGGGACGGATGGCTCGCCTCGCCCGATGGGGCGTGCCGCTATCCGACCATCGAGGGCACCCCTTTCCTGATCGACATCGAACGATCGGTGATCGACCATTACCCGCAGAACAGCAAGACGAGCAGCCCGGTCAAACGCTCCCCCCATCAGGGGCTCACGGCCTTCGCGAAACGGCTGGTGTCGCCGGAAAAGAAATCGACGCGCGAGAATATCAAAAGGCTGGTGGCGCTGCTGGCGGACCGGAAGCGGCCCAAGGTGCTGGTAATCGGCGGAGGCACGCGCGGACAGGGGACGGAGGCGCTGTACGCGGCGCCCGATGTGGAGATCATCGCGTTCGACATCTACCTGTCCGACCGGGTCGATTTCGTCGCGGACGCGCATAATATCCCGCTACCCGACGGGTCAGTCGACGCGGTGCTGGTGCAGGCGGTGCTGGAGCATGTGCTTCAGCCCGAACAGGTGGTCCGAGAGATCTGGCGCGTGCTGGCCGATGACGGCATCGTCTATGCCGAAACCCCCTTCCTGCAACAGGTGCATGAGGGGCCCTATGACTTCACCCGCTTCACCGACAGCGGCCATCGCTACCTGTTCAGGCGGTTTGCGATGATCGACGCGGGCACATCAGGCGGGCCCGGCACCCAGCTGCTATGGTCGATCGACTATTTCGTGCGCGCGCTGTTCCGGTCCCGCACGGCGGGCAAGATCGCCAAGCTCGCCTTTTTCTGGCTGCACTATGCCGACCGGCTGATCGGCGACCGGGATTCGCTGGACACGGCTTCGGGCACCTATTTTCTTGGGCGCAAGAGCCAGGAGAGTTTGGGTCCCAGGGATATTGTGCGCTTTTACCGGGGGGCGCAGTAGCGGGAGCGCGGGGGCGGCGACGGGCCGATCCGGCAGGATGCCCGCCCGTCCCGAATTCGTGCGACAGAATGACGGGGCTGTGCTAGAAGGCGGCATCGAGCGAAAACAGCCCGCAAGCCTTCGCCTCGACCGAGAGTCCCTTGTGCTCCCGCTTGCCAGCCGGAGCATGCTCTATGGAAGACCTCAATTATCTGCTGAAATGCGAACAGATGGAGCTCCTCAAGGAGCAACATTCGATATGCGCCACATCACGGGCCGCGCATCGCGCGCGTGCGCGGGGCTATGGCCGCCGCATCCGCGAGCATCACCACCCCTACAGGTCGGGCGCGGTCAGGAGCGGGGCCGCCTTTGCCCCCTATCCCTTCGGCGGCGAAGGGCGGCATTCATGAGCCGGGTCGTCAACCTGACGGCATCGGTGGCCGAGGTCGAGCGGCTGTGCCGGACCCATGATTTCCGCATATCGACGATAGAGCCGCTGCTGTCGGGCGGCTCCAGAGTGGTGCTGCTCGACGGTCGGGAAGCGGATCAGGTGCGCGTCCTGATGAAGAAGCAGATGATCTCCGGCGACGTCAAACGCTCCCCCGCCCATGTATCCCGGCAGCCGCCGCCTTCCTACCGGACGCGATGAGGAAGCGGGTCGATCATCTGCGGAGCCAGCAACTGCTGGCTCTGCAAAGCGCAGCCGTTGCGACGTGCAGGGAAGCGCGGCTGAAGCATGATGATCTGGCCCGTGCTTATGGGAAGATCATCGGGGTGCTTGAGCGGGAGCGGTTGGCTTAGACGATCGTAGATGGCGCGAAAGGCTCGGCTCGCCTTTTTCAGACTGTCGACTATCACCTCGACGCGCGGGAGGCTGGCTTTCGGCCCTTTCGGACCGGCAGCTAGCAAGATAAGCGTTCACCTCTCGAGCTAGTTGCTCACAGTGCTATTACAAAAAGGGTGCTGCATCATCGCGTTTGACAGGTCGGCGCTGCCGCCGTCGCGCTTTGCGTGCTTATGCCCAACCTGCATGCCGTTGCGATGCATAAGCCCTGCGCAGGTTGGGCACTTTGGGGCAGATGGAAGTGCATCCGCGAGGAACGCTGCCCCCTTCGTTTCTCGCGTAAATGACCCTCCCTCCAAGGCGAGCATTGGTGGCTCATCCGAGGGTTCAATCAAAAATGCAAAATCTCTGTTATTTCTTAAGTCATCTGCTATCTCTTCTGGAGACTTTCCCTCTCTAAGTTTAGAAATGATCGTCCGATAAAGACTTATTATCCTCGGACGACTCCGGTTGCCGGTACCAAGCTGCCTTATCGCTTCTGTCATACTGCGATTCGAGAGCAGAAAGGTCTCAAAAGAGGCCCGAACGTCTGTAAATCCCAAGAAGTCACTTGTGTCCCAATCCCTCATAAGAATTACGAAGCTCAGTAGAGCCGATGGCTGGAATGTACCATTTCGACTATAGAAATATAAAACAGGATGAAGGCCCAGGGATGAAGCATGGTTAGAACACAAGCGGTATAGGATTCTTCTAACATCTGTTAGATAAGTTATAGTTCTACTTCCATCGTCATCCAATAAGAACCCTTCTTCTGATTCTTTTACCCTCTTGTTACTCGAGTCTGAAACTTGAACCTTATTGGTAATATTCACAAGATCGAAAACAAAGGGCAGGACATGCGAGCCATAACCATGACCAGCCATGGGCAGATCAAGAGTCCGGATCGGGAGCATCAAGGTCGGTTCGAATAGAAGTCGATGGATCTCACCACCAAGATCTTCTATTTGGCGCTGAGTGTCTGCTCCAAACTTTGCCCAGTAGCTATGGCCGGTTCCACCACGAAGAATTGACCTCGACGCGAGAGCGGTAGCACTTGTCCGAGCCAAAAGAATACGTTGCTCAGTGGCGTCAATTTTAGTCCCACCCTGATTTATACGGAAGAATGATTTCTCGGCTTTACCGTGGTCGGCGTTCCTGATCCACTGAACGTCGATGTTCTGCCATCCTAACCGCTGAGCACGCTCTAGAACTTCGGGACGCGCTCTATCAGGCCTTTCGTTTGCATCTTTGTGTTCTCTGTATGATCCAATGGTTGCATTGACAATCTCCCTAGCGCGCTGCGCGGCGTCAACTTGCTGCTCTGGAATAGAGTTTTGAAAGAATTTTTGACTTACTGCACCGTCACCGTAATCGTCATGAACCCATGCGATCAGAGCACTCAATCTATGCGCGCCGTCGATTACAAATACATCCTGCCCACTCCGCCATAAGATAACAGAGGGAATCAATTCGCGCCGGAGGAATGTCGATATGAGATCAGCAACCTGTTCTGCTGACCAATTGGATGTTTCGCGCTGAAAGTCAGGCTTACGTAACGCGGGATAAAGCCAACCCCTCAATTCTAGCCCAGTAACAGGCATAGAAGTTATATCTTCTCCGGGCTCGCCAGTTTCGGCCATGTCTGCCCGCTTAATGAGCGCATCCAAATTCACGAAGTTTGTTATCTTGGCCATCGCTCGCAATTCTTACCTGCCTCCAAAGGGCTAGTCATAGCTGAGCGGCGTCACAGGGAGAAGAGGCATAGCGAACCGGCCATGCTACAGGCACACCCCCCCTTCTGCGCGCAGTTTCCTTTTATGGGCTTGATCGGATGGCTGGGCCGCTGAAAGTATTTTGCCGAATGAGTGCCCAACACGTGGCACAAGGCAGCCTTAACTGAACCTCCCCAACAAAAAAGGGGCCGCCGGGCAGGCGACCCCTTTCTATCCTCTCCGCTGATGCGGGCAGGGCTTTTTATCAGTCGCCCTTGGGCTGAAGATTGACGGCTGCGTGCTTGCCGCGGCGGTCTACTTCGAGTTCGAAGTCCAGGCGGTCGCCTTCGTTGAGGGCGGACATGCCTGCGCGTTCGACGGCGCTGATGTGCACGAATGCGTCGGGCTGGCCGTCGTCGCGCTGGATGAAGCCGAAGCCCTTCATGGCGTTGAAGAACTTGACCGTGCCGCTGGCGCGTTCGCCGGTCAGCTGGCGCTGCGGGCCACGATCGCCGCCGCCGAAGCCGCCACGATCACCGCCGAAGCCGCCTGCGCGGGGTTCGCGGGGCGCACGTTCCTGAACGGGGAGCGGTTCGCCTTCGATCTTGAGATCGGTCGCCGACACCTTGCCGCCGCGATCAACCAGGGTGAAGCCCAGCTGCTGACCTTCGGCAAGGCCCGTGAGGCCCGCCTGCTCAACGGCGCTGATGTGGACGAACACGTCTTCGCCGCCGTCATCACGGACGATGAAGCCGAAGCCCTTTTGACCGTTGAAGAATTTGACTACGCCGGTGCCTTCGCCAACGACCTGCGCGGGCATGCCGCCGCCACGGCCGCCGCCGAAGCCGCCACCACCACCGCCGCCAAAGCCGCCGCCGCCGCTGCGGAAACCACCGCCGCCACCGCCGCCGCCGAAGCGGTCACCGCCGCCGAAACCACCGCGATCGCCACCGAAACCGCCGCGATCAAAACCACCGCCGAAACCGCCACGATCATTACCGCCGCCGTAAAAATTGTCGTCGCCGAAACCGTCGCGCTTATCCTTGCCGCGCCCGCCGCGGCGACCTCTATCAAAACTCATGCCCTGTTGGTCACTTTCGCTTCGCCCAGACTATACCGGATAAACATGCCGGGCGAATGACATGAAGAATCCACCGCAGATATGCGGGTTTGAGAATCACTATATCAACTTTTCAGCCATGCGCGAATGATTTTAGCCCGATTGCCGCCACAATTCGGGATTGCCCCGTAATGAGGCTTTTCGTTCACGGCCAAAAGGGTCGATTGAGTTGCCGCCGCTTTCGCCATAGAGGGGTCGAATGACCGTTCACTTTCATGAAGAGGACCTGCCCGCAGACGTCCTCGCCCCCGGCCCTGTCGCCGTCGATACCGAAACCATGGGCCTCATCACGCCGCGCGACCGCTTATGCGTCGTTCAGATCAGCGATGGACAGGGCGACGAGCATCTGGTGCGCTTCATGCCCGGCAGCGATTATGCCGCGCCCAACCTGCGCGCGGTGCTGGCGGACCGGGCGCGGTTGAAGCTCTATCATTTCGGGCGGTTCGACATCGCGGCGATCCGCCACTATCTGGGCGTAGTGGCAGCGCCCGTTTATTGCACCAAGATCGCGTCGCGGCTGATCCGCACCTATACGGACCGGCACGGATTGAAGGAACTGGTGCGCGAAATGCTGGGGCAGGAAATCAGCAAGCAGCAGCAGTCGAGCGACTGGGGCGCGCCCACCCTGTCCGACGCGCAGAAAGATTATGCGGCGTCGGACGTGCGCTACCTGCACGCGCTGAAGGCCGAACTCGACAAGCGGCTGATCCGCGAAGGGCGGATGGAACTGGCGCAGGCCTGTTTCGATTTCCTTCCTCACCGGGCGGAGCTCGACCTGGCGGGATGGCCGGAGATCGACATCTTCGCGCATATGTGAGGGACGTAACGCTTTTCCATGTCCATACAGGCCGATCAGCAACGTCATGCCAGGCGCGATTGGGCGCGGCCGGGCGGCAGCCATGACAGGCTGGTCGCGCGGCTGAAGAACTGGTTGCCGGTGTTCGTCGGCGTGCTGGCGGCCTTGCTGGTGATGGCGCCCTTTACCGGCGGCGACAAGGTGAGCTTCGTGCTCGACAAGAACAAGGTTGAGGTGGCGAAGGAGCGCATGCGGGTGAGCGAGGCGCTGTATCGTGGCGAGGACAGCAAGGGGCAGCCCTTTTCCCTGCGGGCGGGCAGCGCGGTGCAGAAAAGCTCGCGCGAGCCGATCGTGGACCTCAATGACATGTCGGCGCGCGTGCTGCTGTCCGAAGGGCCCGCCGTGCTGAACGCGCGCAAGGGGCGCTACGACATGGAGAAGGAGCGCGTCGCGGTGGACGGGCCGGTGCAGTTCGAAGCGGCGGGCGGATACAGGCTGACGACGCGGGACGTGGGCATCGACCTCAAGACCCGGCGCATGCGCAGCGCGGGCCGCGTGGACGGGCGGATACCGATCGGCACGTTCAGCGGCGACCATCTGGAAGCGGACCTGGCCGCTCGCACGGTGACGCTGAATGGCAGGGCGAGCTTGCGCATCGAACAAAATGGCATCAAAGGGCGGTAGTGATGAAGAGATCGCTGATCCTGCTGTCGAGCGCTGGCGCCCTTTGCGCGGCGATGGTCTTTGCTGGCGCCGGGGCGCAGGTGCTGAAGAATCATGACAGCAACGCGCCGGTCAACTTCACCGCAGACCGGATCGAAGTGCAGGACCGCGCCGACCGGGTGGTCGTGTCCGGCAATGTCGAAGTGACGCAGGCGGGCATGAAGCTGAACGCCGCGCGGATGACGGTGGCCTATCGCAACGGCGCGGGCAGCGGCGTGGAGGTCGATCGGATCGATGCTTCGGGCAATGTCGTCGTGACCAAGGGCAATGAGACGGCGCGCGGCAATGTGGCGATCTACGACCTTAACAGCCGCCTGATCACGATGCTGGGCAATGTGACGCTGACGCAGGGCAGCAATCGCTTGTCGGGCGGGCGGCTGGTGATCGATCTGACGAGCGGGCGGTCGACCGTGGACGGGCGGTCCTCTGGCGGCGCTCCGGGTGTATCGGGCGGATCGGGAGGCCGTGTGTCGGGCACCTTTACCGTGCCGCAGCGGAACAACTGAGCCTTTTTTCGAAAATCTTTGCGAAGGGTTGGAGGCGTGGGTTTCCGCGCGGGAAGCTGCACGGCTGCATCAATAAATATGGCATTTTGAAGGCAAAATGCTACAATGGATGTAGCGGGGTCGTCTCTCGATTCTGCGAGGTCCATCATGTCACGCTTGCTGATGGCGGCGACAGCTGCCTGTTGTTTTGTTGCGCTTTCTTCCGGTCAGCTAGCCGCCTCCGGTCCAAATCAGTGCTGGCAACCCTATGAAATCGAAGCGGCGAAAGTCCGGGATCTGCACGTGATGCTGATGCTGGGGGCTTTGCGATGCAAGGCGGTGAACAAGGAGATCGAGGCGAAATATTCCGCCTTCGTCGACAAGAAAATCGGGCTGCTGAGCAGTTACAATAATGTGCTCAAGACACGGTTCATGCGGGTCAATGGCATCGCCGAAGGGCAGCGGGTGTATGAACAGTTCAACACGAAGCTGGGCAACGGCCATTCTGGAATGGCGCAGGCGGGGAGCTATTGCCAGACGATCGAGACGCTGCTGACGCTGGCGACCGAGGCGCAGGATAAGGAACTGCCGCAACTGGCGACGAACTTTTCCGAAAGCGCGATGGGCATCGACGCGGTGTGCGAGGCGCAACCGGTGGTGACGGCGGCTGCTCCGGCGGCGTCGGCTCCGGTGGTGACGACGGCTCCAGCAACGGGGATCGGCGGGGTGACACAGGTCAATGCGCCGCATGAGGCAGTCACGGCTGCGGGGATGGCCGTCACCGCAGAGGCGACGGTCGGCCAGTCCAGGTCCGCAGCGGCGGCGCTGGAGGCGGCGGCAGTGGCGTTGCAAAACGCCGCGGCGAGCCTGAAGGCACAGGCTGCGGCTCCGGAGGCGGTGCCGGACAAGCCTGCCGCGGCGCCCGAGGCGAAGCCGGCCGTGCTGCAACCCATAACAGCGAGCGCGGCACCGGTGGGATGAGGAGCAATCGGGGGTCCCCTCCCCTGAAGCCAAGGCGCTTTCAGCTAGAGCGCGCTGCGTTTAATCGGACGCAGGTCGCGCGCTCTAGTTTTTTATTATCGCCTCGTTTTAGGCGCAAAACCGGTTCCCACTTTTGCGCACGATGCTCTAGCCCTCAGGGCCGTCGATCCCAATTTCGCAGCATGACCTTGCCGTCCGCAGCGATGGTGAGTTCGCCGAAGGCCCCCGTGCGCAGCTTGAGCGACGCGGGTGAGAGGCCGAGCGCGATCAGGGCGAAGCGGGCCGCGCCGTTGCTGGTGACGAGAAGGTCCGTCCCCTCCCCCCCTTGCGCGAAATAGCTTTGCCAGGCGGCGATGCGGGAGGGCGCGTTGACGATCCATCCAGGGGGCGGAAGGGCCTGCTCGTCCCATGCGCCAAGCGCCTGCGCGCCGATGCGGGCAAGGACTTCAGCTTCCGGGCGGCCTTCGTCCGGGCCATGGTCGATTTCGTCGAGCCAGGAGAGCGTGCCGGTTACGGGCTGGTCGAGAGCGGCGGCGATGCGGCTTGCGGTCTCGCGGGCGCGGCTGAGCGGGCCGCTCTGGATGCGGGACGAGGCGAGGCCTTGCGCGGCGAACCATTGGCCGAGGCGGTCGGCCTGGGCGCGGCCGCTTTCGACGAGCGGCAGGTCGGTGCGCGCGCCGATGCGGCAGGCGGCGGCGCTGCTTTCGAAGGTGTTGCCATGGCGAATAATGAAGATGCGCCGCATGGGGTCAGAGTGGCGTAGGGTCGCCATAGGTGGCGATGAGGGCCTCTACGCGCTGGATGTCGGCTTCGGTGTCGATGCCGGAACTGTCGAAGATCGGCGGATCGATAGCGACGGTGGTGACCGGGATGCCGAGTTCTAGGAGGCGAAGCTGCTCCAGCCCCTCCAGCTGCTCAAGCGCGGTGGGGGACGCAGCCTCGAAACGGGTGAGCGCGTCCAATGTGTAGCCATAGAGGCCGACATGGCGCCAGACCGGGGAGAGCCGCTGGGTGACGCGCAGCGCCTGCTCATCGCGGATGGCGGGGATGATGGTCTTCGAGAACCAGAGCGCGCGGCCATCGGGAGCGCGGGCGCAGGTGGTGCCGCTGAACGGCGAGCGCAGCTTGTGATCGCGGAGCGCGTCGAGCGCGCTCCAGTCGAGGGCGATGACGGGGGTCGCGACTTCAGCGCCCGAATGAAGGGCGGCGATGACGGCGCGCAGCGCCCCTTGTGGCTGGAAGGGGGAATCGCCCTGCAGATTGACGACAAAATGCGGGGATTCCGGACGCTGGAGCGCGGCGGCGAGCGCTCGGCCGGAGCCGGTCGCGATGGCGCTCTCCGTCATGGCTGCGGCACAGCCAACAGCATTGGCGTGATCGGCGATTTCGCTGTCGTCGGTCGCCACGACCAGCTCAGCGTCCGCAGCGCCCGCGATGGCGGCGCGGGCCATGGCGATGGTCCGGTGCAGCAGCGTGCGACCGGCGATCAGGCGCAGGGGCTTGCGCGGTAAACGGGACGATCCCGCCCGCGCCGGAATGACGATGAGGCTGTTCAGGCGACCCCGGCGTGCAACAAGTCGTGCATATGGACCGCACCCATCAACCGCCCGCCTTCGCAGACGAAGAGCAGGGTGATGTTGTGCATGTGCATGAGCCGCAGCGCTTCGGATGCCAGTTCGTCGGGACCGACCGACAGCGGCGGCACGGTCATGAACTGGCCGACCGCTTCGGTCAGTTGCCGCGTACCGGTGAGCGTGCGCCGCAGATCACCATCGGTGAAAGCGCCGATCAGTTCGCCGCTGCTGTTGACGATCGCCGTGCCGCCAAGACGCGCGCGGGTCATTTCGATGGTGGCGTCGAGCAGCGAGGCGTCTTCGGGCACACGGGGCACATTGTCGCCGGAGGCCATGAGGTCCCGTACCTTCAGCAGTTGCGCGCCAAGACGGCCATTAGGATGGAATTTGTGGAAGTCGTCGGCGGAGAAACCGCGCATTTCCATGAGCGCGATGGCCAGCGCATCACCGAACGCCATCTGGACCGTGGTGGAGGTCGTGGGCGCCAGTTCGTTGGGGCAAGCTTCGCGCACGGCAGGCAGGAGCACGCACACGTCCGATGCCGTCGCGACGGTGCTTTGCGCACGTGCGGTGAGGCCAAGCAGAGGTATGCCGAAGCGCTTGCAGTACTGGATGATGGGGCCGAGTTCGCTGGATTCGCCCGAGTGAGACAGCATGAGCACGATGTCGTCAGGCGTCACCATGCCAAGGTCGCCATGGCCCGCGTCGGCCGGGTGCATGAACAGCGCGGGCGTGCCCGTGGAAGTCAAGGTCGCGGTCATCTTGCGCGCGACGATCCCGCTCTTGCCCATGCCGGTGACGATCAGGCGGCCCCGCACGCTCATGATCATGCTGACGACGCGGAGGAATATCGCGGAAAAATCCCGGTCGGCGAACTTCGCTTCCAGCGCGTTCAAGCCATGGGACGCGACAGACAAGGTCCTGCAGGCTGTTTCCACAATCCGGCTGCCAGAACCAAAAGGCACAATTTTCGTTACTGTCGACACAAGTTCGCCCTTTTTTCCATGACGTCCAGCCAGGTTTTCCTGATCCGTGCAGCATGGCAGCAGCCGCCCTATCAGCGTACTGCCCTCCAATTCATTAGCGACCCATCCGGCTGCAAGCCGGCCCGGCGAAGCAGATAGGATAGTTGACAGCTGAATGGCAATTTAATTTGCCAACAGGTGCGAAAATTTGCGCGCCTTTATTGCCACATGCGGCACAAATCGATGCTTCTTTGTAGGTAGCTGGAACTTTACGCCAGGCCGCGCGTATTGCGGCGAATTTTCGCCCGCTTCAGCTTGCGTGATAGTCGCGATACCAGGACACGAAGCGCGGCACGCCCACTTCTATGCCGGTCGTCGGCGCAAAGCCGATATCCTCCGCGATCGCGCTGATGTCGGCAAAGGTCGCGGCAACATCGCCGGGTTGCATGGGCTGGAAATCGATCTCCGCCTTGCGCCCGATCGCCTGTTCCAGCACCGAGATGAGGTGCATCAATTCTTCGGGCCGGTTGTTGCCGATATTGTAGAGCCGATGGGGCGAACGGCTGCCCCCTGCCTTGGGAGCGCCGTCGTCGACCGGGGCATGGTCGAGGCAGCCGATCACGCCGCTGACGATATCGTCGATATAGGTAAAGTCGCGCTGCATGCGGCCGTGATTGAAGACCGGGATGGGATCGCCCGCGAGGATCTTCTTCGTGAAGATCCACATCGCCATGTCAGGCCGCCCCCAGGGGCCATAGACGGTGAAGAAGCGCAGGCCGGTCATCGGTATGCGGAAGAGGTGGGCGTAGGTCTCGCTCATCAATTCGTCGGCGCGCTTGGTGGCGGCATAGAGCGATACGGGATGATCGGCGCGGTCCTCGACGCGGAAGGGCAGGCTGTCATTGCCGCCATAGACGGACGAGGAGGACGCATAGACGAGGTGCCGCACCCGCCTTTCGCGCGCCAGTTCCAGCATGTTCACATGACCGGCAAGGTTGGAGCGCACATAGGCATGCGGGTTGATGAGCGAATAGCGAACCCCCGCCTGCGCGCCCAGATGGATGATCGCCTCCACCGTCTGATCGGCAAGCGCGCGGTTCAGCGCATCCAGATCGGCAAAGTCGAGTTCGGCGAAGGTGAACAGCTTGCCATGCCGCTGTTGCAGCGCGGCGATCCGGTCGCGCTTCAACGAGACCTGATAATAGTCGTTCATATTGTCGATGCCGATCACCGCCCGTCCGGCGGCAAGAAGCTGATCAGCGACGGCCATGCCGATGAAGCCCGCGGCCCCCGTGACGAGGATGGTCATGCGGCCACCATGGAGCGTGACTGGATTGAGGAGGTCGCCATGGGATTGTCTTTCAGCCGTCGAAGGTTAGCCGCCTGTAAACAGACAATCCGGCGGGCGATGTAAAGGGCTTTCCCCCAAAGAGGCGGCCTGCTGCCCCAAATGAGGCAGTTTAGTCTTTCCCTAATCATTGAAGATTATGCGCTTGTGTCATGGACATGGCATCGCATCCCCTGCCCAGCGGCACCCGTGCCTATGGCCCAGCCCAGCGCGCGCGCTGGACCGCATTGGCGGCGGAGGCGGCGGAAGCCAACGCCTTTTACGCGCCCGACATGCTGTGCGCCGCGCTGGATCATCTGGCGGGGACGCCAGGCGTGCGCATCATCGAGGCGCAGGCGGGAGGGGAACTGATCGGATTGTTGCCGGTGACGGTGGCTGCCCGCCACGGCCGCCTGCCGCTTTCCTGCGTCACCAACTGGATGCATGAGCATTGTTTCTTTGGCGCGCCGCTGATCCGGCGGGGTGCGGAGATGGCGGCCTGGCGCGGGTTGCTCACGCAGTTGGATGATGCACATTGGGCGGCGGGATTCCTGTACCTTCGGGGACTGGATGCGGCGGGCGCCAATGCGGCGGCGCTGGAGGCCTTGTGCGTCGAGCAGCGGCGTGGACGGCGCGAGGTGCATCGCTATGACCGCGCCATGCTCCGGTCCGATCTGGATGCAGACGCCTATTGGGAAAGTCACGTGCGCGCGAAGAAGCGCAAGGAGATCAGGCGGCTGCAGAAACGGCTGGCAGACGTTGGCGCGGTGGAGCAGCGTCTGTTGGTGGACAGGGCCGAACTGCCGCACTGGTGCGCCGATTTCCTGGCGCTGGAGGCTTCGGGATGGAAGGGGCGCGAAGGGTCGGCGCTTGCCTGCTCACCACGCGACGCAGCCTTTTTCCGGGCGGCCTGCGCGGCGGCTTTCGACGCGGGGCTGCTGCATTTCCTGCGCATCGACCTTGATGGACGGCCGATCGCGATGCTGGCGAATTTCCGTCACGGCGATGGCGCCTTTTCCTTCAAGATCGCCTTTGACGAGGAAATGGGCCGCTTTTCGCCTGGCGTGCTGATCGAGCTGGCGAACCTGCATGCGGTGCAAGGCGATCCGGCGATCGGCTGGATGGACAGCTGCGCTGCGCCCGACCATCCGATGATCGACAGCCTGTGGGCCGAGCGGCGGACGATCGTGCAATATCGCGTGGCGCTGCATGGCCGTGGCGTCGGCCGGATGGGGCGCGCGGCGGCCTTCGCGATCGCCAATGGCATAGAGGCGATTGCGAGCCATATGAAAGGACAGGGATGACCCGTCACTCAGCCATCAGCGCGCAGATTTTCGATGAGGACGCGCAGCGGATATTCGCGGGAGCCTATCCGGATGCGCCGGTGAAGCTGCATCATGGGCTTGCCGGGCATCCGCTGCTGGCGATCGAGGCGCTGGCGGGGCTTGCCGAGCGGATGCCGGCGGCGTCGGTCGAATATAATCTGGGCAAGCTGCCGCTGGGCGTCCGGCCGGAGGATACGCCTGCCAATGGGCTCAGCCTGGGCGAGACGATCCGGACGATCGAAAGCAATGGCAGCTGGGCGGTCTTGAAGAATGTCGAGCGGGATGCGGCCTATGGCGCTCTGCTGGACGCGGCGCTGGCGGAGCTCGCGCCGATCGTTGATGCGCGGACGGGGGCGATGCTGAATCGGGAAGCCTTCATATTCCTGTCATCGCCGGGCAGCGTGACGCCGTTCCACATGGACCCGGAGCATAATATCCTGCTCCAGATCATGGGCGAGAAGGTCATGACCGTCTTTCCGGCGGGGGACGAGGAGTTGGTGCCTGCGATGCAGAGCGAGGCTTTTCATGCGGGCGGGCATCGCAACCTTCATTGGCAGGAGCATTTTCGTGGGCGGGGGACGGCAGTGAGACTGCTACCCGGCGACGCGATCCATGTGCCGGTGAAGGCGCCGCATTTCGTGGAAAATGGCGCAGGCGTGTCGGTCAGCCTGTCGGTGACCTGGCGGTCTGAGCGGAGCGTTGCCGAGAGCGAGCTTCACGGGCTGAACGCGCTGCTGCGGCGGCGGGGATTGCCGGTGGGGCGGATCGGCACTGCGCCGGAGCGGCAGGGCGCGCGGCGGATCGCCTATCGGATCATGCGGAAGCTGGGCGTTTAAGCACCCGGCGGAGCAGCGCTTCGGCTTCAAGGGCAGGTGAGAAGCGTTCCAATATCCACCATTCCAGCGCCTCTTCGCGGGTGGCGAGGCTTTGCTTGTAACGGTCCTTGCCTGCGAGGAGCGAATAGAGGCTGAGGCCCTTGCCCGCATAATGGGCGACGGCGGCGGAGTGGCAGAGCAGGCCAGGCTTGTCCTTGGCCGTGCGCGGGGCGGCAAAGGCGGACTGATAATTCATCGCCTGGCCGCGATGGATGAAATTGACCAGGAAGCCGACGGCGCCGCCTTCGTCGCTGAAGCGGAGCAGTTCGACCTCGCCGGTTAAAATGCCCTTTTGCGTGAGGGTCAGGAGGAAGCGACGGAAGGCTGGGTCTGCCCAGGCATTGTCCGCGTGGCGGCCGTCGTTCAAGGCGCGCATGTCATCCAGCCATGTGGCGGCTTCGTCTGGGGCGGCGGCGGTGACGGTGGGCAGGCCGCCATGATCCTTCATCGCGCGGCGAATCTGGCTGCGGGTGTTGGCGCTGAGGAGCGAGAGATAGCCGCTATTCGCGGCGCGGACGGCGGCGAGATCAATCTGGTAGACGGGCGAACTGTCGACGCGGGTGGCGCGGCGAATGGGCAGGCTGAGCAAGGGTGAGCCGGGGGCAATGCCGCTGAGGCGAAGGGCGCGCCAGTCGGTGCGGCGCTGGAGAGCGGCGTGGAACGCTTGGGCCGACTGCGTCTCCGCACCGCGCCGAGCGAGCAGGCCATTATATTCGACATAGGGCCGATCGGCGGCCGGATCGCCCGACTGGTTGAGAGAGAGGGTGGCGCAGCGGCCGAGCAGGCGCGGCTGCAGTGCATGGCCGGTGAGTGCGAGCGCGATGTCCCTGCCCCCCTCATCGGTGACGCACAGCAGGTCGGGGCGGACGCCGTAGCTTTCGAGCCAGCTGCTGGTCCAGGTCCAGCCGAGGAAGAAGGAGGCGTCCGATGCCGCCTCAAGCGCCTGCCAGCGGGGAGCGAGCGCGGCGAGATCGGGCAAGGGGGAGAAGTGGGCGGAAAGAGCCATCGCCGCCCTTGTGACAGAGCTGCAAGGGCGGTCAAGTCAATGGCGCGGAGAGACGCCTAGAAGGGTGAGGCGCTTGGCCGGGTCGATCGATCCATCCGGGCGCACGCCTGCATGGGCGAGATCACGGCGCATGCGTCCTGTGAGAAAGCGGAACCACATGCGGAAATCGGCGCGCAGGGACCAGAGCGGATGGCGAAAGGTGGCGGGCCTGTTGCGCTCGATCAGGGCATGCGCCGCCCAAGCGAAGCCGTAGCCCGCAACGGGCAGTGCTGGAAGCAGCCACCAGCGGCCGGTCAGCGGCATGGCGGCCAGCAGCAGGATGACGGCGCTCGTCCCCGCATAATGCAAGGCTCGCGTCCCAGGACGCGCATGTTCCTGAAGATAATATGGCCAGAACTCGCTGAACATTGCGATATCGCTCATGCCATGGCCCCTTCCGCGGCCGACAGCTAAAGATAAGGTTGCTTCAAGTTAAGCGAGATGCGTCAGACCGTGTGCGATTCAGGGGCAAAGAGGAAATAGTCGTAAGCCGCACGGGCCACTTCAGCCATGATGCGGTCGCGTACGGCATGGCCGCGATGATCCTTCATGACGAAAACCGAGATGGCGATCGGACGGCCATCGGGCAGGGTGATGATGCCCGTGTCATTGCCCAGGCCGTTGAGCGTGCCCGTCTTGTGCGCGACCGGCGTGCCGGGCGGGAGCATGCCGACGAGGCGCGCCTTGCCCGTCTTGCAACGCGCCATGATGCCGAGCAGCATGGCCGTGCTGTCCCTCTTCAACGCCTTCCCATGCTGGATGGTCGATAGGAGGTCGTTCATCGCGCGGGGCGTCGACGTATCGCGCGGATCGGCGGCGAAGGCGATGTTGGGCATGTCCATCGCATCGCGCGCCCGCGCCGAAATGGGGGTTTCGGCCTCATCCCCTGCCCCGCCTGCTCCCACCTTCGCGCGGGCGAGAAGTTGGGCGGTGTTGCTGTCCACCCGCTGGCCACGGATGCCGAGCGACTGGAGCCAGCCATTCACCGCCTGCGGCCCGCCCGCGCGGGCGACGAGCGCATCGGTCGCTTCATTGTCGCTGCGGGTGAGCATCAGGTCGAGCAAGGCCGTGACCGGCATCGCCGTGCCGAGCCGTGGCAGCTTCTCATCGAAGCGCAGCATGCCCGCATCGGCGAGCGACAAGATCTTCCCCGCCACCGCGACCTTGTAGGTGCTGGCCATCGGGAAAAGCGTGTCGCCATTCAGTTCCAGCGTCTCGCCGCTGCGCAGATCGCGCACGGCTATGCCGACGGTGCCGTCGCTGAGGCTTGCGAAACGGGAGAACTCGCCGAGCAGGCGCGATTGCGCCGTTTGATGCACCACATTGGGCTGAGGACCGAAGGCGTCAGCGGTTGGCAGGGGCGCGAGAAACAGGCCAAGGCCCGCCACGAGGGCGGTGGTGAAGGAAAGGCGCGGCATGATTGCCCTTTCCCTCATTTGCGGACGCGGAGCAAGACTGCCGTGCGGTTGACAGGCTGTTGCCGGGCAGGTCATCACGCGGGCATGACCGCAACGATCAAGCTCGACGAAAGCTGGCGCGCGCCGCTGCGCGAGGAGTTCGACCGCCCCTATATGCAGGCGCTGAAAACATTCCTGGAAGAGGAAAAGCGGCAGGGAAAGCGCATCTTTCCCAAAGGCAGCGAATATTTCCGCGCGCTCGACCTGACGCCGCTCGGCAATGTGAAGGCGGTCATATTGGGGCAGGACCCCTATCATGGCGAAGGGCAGGCGCATGGGCTGTGCTTCAGCGTACGGCCGGGGGTGCGGACGCCGCCGTCGCTGGTCAATATCTACAAGGAGCTTAAGAGCGACCTTGGCATCGATCCGCCGCGCCATGGGTTCCTGGAACATTGGGCGCGGCAGGGCGTGCTGCTGCTGAACAGCGTGTTGTCGGTCGAAATGGGCCGCGCCGCGTCACATCAGAAGCGCGGTTGGGAGGAATTTACCGATGCCATCATCCGGCTGGTCAATGGCCAGGAGGAACCGGTCGTGTTCCTGCTGTGGGGCGCCTATGCACAGCGCAAGGCGGCCTTTGTGGATCAGACGCGGCATCTGGTTTTGAAGGCGGCGCATCCTTCGCCGCTGTCGGCGCATAATGGGTTTTTGGGGTGCCGCCATTTCTCGCAGGCGAACGCGTTCCTGGAAGCGAAGGGGCGTGGGGGGATTGATTGGGCTTTGCCGGAATGTGGAGTTTGATCGGGCGCGATTTGTCGTCATGCCAGCGGAGGCTGGCGTCTGTGTCGATGGCGTTCAGCCCGGCGGCATGAGATTCCAGCTTTCGCTGGGATGACGGGATGAGATGGGCACTTCTAGCCCTCGCCCGTTTACGGGAGAGGGAGGGGCCCGCCGCGACAGCGGTGGGAGGGTCAAGGTTGGGTGGCCGCCCTCATCCAATTTCGCCTAGCCAGCGAGCTGGCAAGGCTGCGCCTCCTTCTCACGCCAGCGGGAGAAGGAGGCTGGCATTCATTACCGCTTCTGGGCGAACCAGATGACGTGGCGGGGGCCTTTGCCGTTGTCGCGGGCCTTGACCGCCACCTCATCGACCTGAAAGCCAGCGTCGCGCAGGCGGCGGGTGAAGGCCGCGTCGGGGGCGGCGGACCAGATGGCAAGGATGCCGCCCGGCTTCAGCGCTGCCTTGGCGGTGGCAAGGCCAGCCGACGAATAGAGCCGGTCGTTGGCGGGAGCGGTAAGGCCGTCGGGGCCGTTGTCCACGTCAAGGAGGATCGCGTCGTAGGCTTGTCGGCTCACTGCGATCTCCGCCGCGACATCGCCTTCGATCAGGGTGACGCGCGGGTCATCGAGGCAACCGGCCGCCAGTTCCGCCATCGGACCCCGCGCCCAGGCAATGATCTCGGGCACCAGTTCGACGACCGTGGCGCGGCCGTCCTGCCCCATGCCCGCCAGCGCCGCGCGCAGGGTGAAGCCCATGCCGTAGCCGCCGATCAGCAGATGCGGCGCCTTTCGCCCCCTCAGCCGCTCAAGCGACATGACGGCAAGCGCTTTTTCCGAACCGCTCATGCGGCTGCTCATCAGCTCGTTCCGGTCGAGCACGATCATGTGATCGCTGCCCCGCCGATAGAGCTTCAATTCCTGTCCGCCCGGCACGGCGGCGGTGTCGATGAGTATGCGAGGGGTCACTGGCAGGTCCTTATATGGGCGCCCCGCATGGCAGCTTGCTCCACGCGACGCAAATCTTCAAGGCTGGCGCAAGTGACGCCCTGCCCCTATGTCGCGGGCAGCCCCCTCCCCTCCTCTTCCAGCAGGCAGTCCGTTCGTCCATGCGCTATTTCCTCGATACTGAGTTCAACGGATTTGCAGGCGCGCTGATCAGCGTGGCGCTGGTGCCGGAATTTGGCGACGATGAATTTTACGTCTCGCTGCCCTTGGATGAGGAGCCGCATGGCTGGGTCCAGCGCAACGTCATCCCCTATCTGCGCCACGTTCCTCCGGGTATCGACATGGAATTGAGCCGCGTCGAGGCGGCGCATCATCTGGCGGATTATCTGGCGGGCGATTCCGACCCGGTGATCGTCGCCGACTGGCCGGAGGACCTGGCCCATTTCTGCGCACTGCTGGTGATTGGGCCGGGGCAGATGGTCGACATGAATGGGTTGCAATTGCAGTTGGTCAATGCAGCGGGATTCAGCGCGGCGGCGAATAGCAGGATTCCGCATAATGCGCTGCATGATGCGCGGGCTTTGCGGGATTTCTGTTTGGGGAATTGAGGGAGTGAGATGTTCCCTCTCGCCTTCAGAGGAGAGGGGAGCAAGGGTTGCCTGTTTACGGTCCCCTCTCCCGCCGTCGCTTCGCTCGGCACCCTCTCCCCTGAAGGAGAGAGGGGATGGCATTCTCGCCTTTGCTTCGCTTGGCACCTCCGCCAGAGTCACATGCCTCTGGCCGACCCCTGAAGGGAAAAGGGGATAAACAATTCTCGTCATCCCAGCGGAAGCTGGGATCTCGTGAGGTTGGGCCACGCATATGGCATGAGATGCCAGCTTTCGCTGGCACGACGCCCCCCAAAACGGATCGAGGCCCGGTCCTGCTTGCGCAAGCCGAGCCTCATTCCCTCTCCAAACCGATAGACGGATCAGCCGTCGTAGTCGCCGCCGACATTCTGGTTGCGCGGCGGGGCTGCGGCGGTGAGGCGCAGGGCCTCTGCCGACTGGGCGATCGATCCGATTTCGTCCGGCGTATCGTCGTCGTCGATCTGCACCTTCTGCAGCGAACCGACGAGCGAATCATGCAGATCCGCCGGGAGAACGGTTTCTTCAGCGATCTCGCGCAGGGCGACGACCGGGTTTTTATCGCGGTCGCGGTCAAGCGTCAGTTCGGCGCCACCGGAAATTTCACGGGCGCGCTGCGCCGCAAGCAGGACAAGGTCAAAACGGTTGGTAACCTTGTCGACGCAATCTTCGACGGTAACGCGGGCCAAACGGGCGCTCCTGGCAAAAGGATGGAAATTATGAGGTCCGCGCCTATCAGTGGGCGGCGGAGGAGTCAATGAAAAGCCCATAAATCCATGGCGCGTCACGGCAATTGGGGGCATGAACGGGATATGGCGACGAACCGGCAGCCCCCAGAAAAGAGCGGCGAAGCCGGAATCAACCTTTCGATCCGGGGCCATCGGCTGGGCGTGATAGAGAATGGGCCAGCCTTGCGCGAGGCCCTGATCACCCTGATCGATGGCGCGCGGGAAAGCCTGAAGCTCTATTATTATATCTTCGCCGACGACCAGAGCGGGCGGATGGTGCTGGACCGGCTGATCGCTGCTCGAGGACGGGGCGTCGCGGTGACGCTGATGATCGACGCGTTCGGATCGGCCGACACGCCCGTCGCCTTCTTTGCTCCCCTGATCAGCGCAGGAGGTCGGTTTGGCCGATTCGGGGCGCGCCGTTCGACCCGCTATCTGATCCGCAACCATCAGAAGATGACCATCGCGGACGACCGGCGGCTGCTGCTGGGCGGCTTCAACGTGGAGGACGCCTATTTCGGATTGCCGGAGGATGATGCCTGGGTCGACCTCGGCCTTCTGATCGACGGACCTCAGGTCGCGGCGATGACCAACTGGTATGGGCAATTGTGGCGCTGGGTATCGACCAGGCATCAGCGTTTCCGCACATTGCGGCGCATGGTGCGCCATTGGCACCCGCCGCTTAACCATGGCGCCGATGAGCCGATGCGATGGCTGATCGGCGGGCCGACCCGGCGGCTAAGCCCCTGGGCGCAGGTGGTGAAGCATGACCTGGAACATGCGCGGCGGGTGGACATGGTGGCCGCCTATTTCTCGCCGGGGCGCGGCATGCTGAAGCGCATCGCGCGCGCGGCGCGGCGGGAGGGCGCGCGGCTGATCCTGCCGTCCCGGTCCGACAATGGCGCGACGGTGGCGGCAGCGCGGCTGCTGTACGGACCGCTGCTGCGACGCGGCGTTGAGATATGGGAGTATCAGAAGTGCAAGCTGCACATGAAGCTGATCGTCATCGATGACGCCGTCTTCATCGGCTCAGCCAATTTCGACATGCGCAGCCTTTTCCTGAACCTCGAGATCATGCTGCGGATAGAGGACAAGGCGCTGGCTGACGAAGCAAGGGCGTTCATCAGCCGCCGAGCCGAGGAAAGTCGGCAGATCACGCTGGAGCGATACAAGGCCCAGCGCGGCGTGCTGACCCTGGTGAAGCAATGGATCAGCTATTTCCTGGTCGGGGTGCTGGATTACACCGTGACCCGGCGGCTGAACTTCCGCAATCCCGATGCGGACTGACCGGCGAGCCATCCGTCCGCCCCAATCCCGATCACATGTGGATGGCATTGCGGAACATGATGAAGGCGATGATGACCAGATAGACGCCGAAGACGCGCTTCAATAGATGCGCGGGCAGGCTGTGCGCGGCCGCCACGCCCAGTGGCGCGGTGAGGATCGACATCGAAGCGATCGCCAGCGTCGCGGGCATGTTGACGAAGCCCAGCGATCCCCAGGGGAGGCCCGTTTCCTTAAGGCCGATCAGGGCGAAACCGATCGCGCTGGGGATGGCTATCAGCGTGCCTACGCCCGACGCCGTGGCGATCGCCCGATGGATCGATCGGCCGCACAAGGTCATTACCATGATCGCGATCGTACCACCGCCAATGCCGAGCAAAGCCGAAAAAGTGCCAAGCCCGCCCGCTATGCCGACACGCGCGATGCCGGACGGCATGTCCTCGCTGATCACCTTGCCCCCGACCTTGGGCAGCAGGAAATTGAGCGACATGAGGAACACGCCCGACGCAAAGATCATCGTCAGCACCCGGCCATCCACATGCCCTGCAAGCAACACTCCTACCCCATCGCCCAGGATGATCCACGGCGCCCAGGCGCGCAGCACTTCAAATTCCACCGCGCCGCGCTTGGCATGGGCCAGGAGAGAGCGGATCGAGGTCACGATGATTGTCGCGGCCGATGTGCCGATGGCGACATGGGCGATCGCCTCATGCGTGCCGCCCAGCAGCGGCAGCACAACGAATAGCGCTGGCACGACGACGAAGCCCCCGCCGATGCCGAAAATGCCCGCTGCGAAACCGGCGAACAGCCCCGCTCCCAGCATGGCGATCAAGGGCACGAGCCAGGTCATGAGATCGCCATGCATCACAGCGCCTCCCTGCTGCTGGAATGAAGCACACGCGGCAGCAAGGCGGCAAAGCGGATAGGATGGACCATGACGTGAACCCGGGCCTCTCTTCGGATGTGTTTGTCTGGGGGCAGGGAACCAACTGCCCCCGGCAAACAAGACGAACGAGGCCGGGGAACCCGCAGGGGGTCCGGACAAGATTACAGGATGCGAGCCGACGTCAGCCGAGCGCTTCTTCCGCTGGGCTGAATGGCAGGCCCAGCGCCTGGGCGACGGCCTGATAAGTCACCTTGCCGTCCCAGACATTGAGCCCCGCCAGAAGATGCGGATCGGACTGCAGCGCCTTCTTCCACCCAAGATCGGCGATCCGCAGGGCATGCGGCAGGGTGACGTTGTTGAGCGCATAGGTACTGGTGCGCGCGACGGCGCCCGGCATGTTTGCGACGCAATAATGGACGACGCCATCGACCACATAGGTGGGCTCCGCATGCGTGGTGGGGTGGCTGGTTTCGAAACAGCCGCCCTGATCGATCGCAACGTCCACCAGTACGGAGCCCTTCTTCATGCTCTTGAGCATGTCGGCGCTGACCAGCTTGGGCGCGGCGGCTCCGGGGATGAGCACGGCGCCGATGACAAGGTCAGCCTCCGCCACGCATTCGGCGAGATTGGCGCGGTTGGAAAAGCGCGTCTTCGCTCGCGCTTCGAAGTAGATGCCCAGCCGTTCGAGCACTTCGGGGCTGCGGTCGAGGATGGTGACGTCCGCGCCAAGGCCCGCCGCCATCTGCGCTGCATTGAAGCCGACGACCCCGCCGCCGATGACGCAGACCTTGGCCGGAAGCACGCCTGGGACGCCGCCCAGCAGCACGCCCCGGCCGCCATTCGCCTTTTCCAGCGCAGTCGCGCCTGCCTGGATGGACATGCGTCCGGCAACCTGGCTCATGGGCTTGAGCAACGGCAGGCCGCCGCTTGCGTCGGTGACGGTTTCATAGGCGATGCAGACCGCGCCCGACGCCATGAGGTCGCGCGTCTGGTCCGGGTCGGGCGCGAGGTGGAGATAGGTATAGAGTATCTGGCCGGGGCGCAGCATGGCGCGTTCCTCAGGCTGCGGCTCCTTCACTTTCACGATCATTTCGGCGGCCTTGAACACCTCGGCTGCGCTTGCCACGATCTCGCCGCCTGCGCCGGCGTACAGCGCATCATGCGCGCCAATCCCCTCCCCCGCGCCGCTTTCCACCAGCACGCGATGACCATGCGCTGCCAGTTCATGCACGCTCTCTGGCGTCAGGCCGACGCGATATTCGTGGTTCTTGATTTCCTTTACCGTGCCTACGATCATGTTCAGCCTTTCCGCCCCAAGCAATCGCGCCGAGGACATGGCATCGCCCGACATGCGGCGATTGTTCCGAAAATGCGCTGCCGACCCTTACAATCTATCCGCGAAAGCCCATTGGAAGGCAACCATGGCGGGGCGTCTTGGGAGGGCGGACGATATTGCAAAGGAAAGTCCCGCCACCCCTTGCCACCCGCCGCGCGCCGCGATAGGGAGCCGCCTTCCAGTGCATGCGGAGCGGTGGCCGAGTGGTCGAAGGCGCTCGCCTGGAAAGTGAGTATACGTCAAAAGCGTATCGAGGGTTCGAATCCCTCCCGCTCCGCCAGCTAGTCCTTGATTTTGCAGGGTTTCGGAGAAACCGATCGATACAGATCGAACCATTTCTCACTACGCTTTCGGCCATCTCCATCTCCAAATGCAGCAGGAATTCTCTCCTGCTACGCTCCTGAAAATCTTATCCCGACATTTCCGCCGGTTGTTGGGCAAAAGCATATCGATGGTTCGAATCCTTTTGGCTCCGCCACCTAGTTTCAACTTATTGGAAACGTTAGGAAATTCGCCGTAAAGCGGCGCAAATTCGCGCGCGTTCAGTTTAGTTCGGTACTGCAGAGAGGCGGATGCGAACCGAAGATACGGAAATCGGCCCCACTTTCTCTGCTGCTATCCCGGGCACTACCGAATGCATGCACCGTGTATCGCTGCTAGCTGACAAAAAAATACCGCGCCTCCGCGCCAGTGATTTTCCCCAGACTTACTGCATATATTGATGATTTCATGTGACAATTTCAGCTACCCGGCAGAAAGAACGCTTTGACATTAACAGGTCAAAACAGGTGCAGATTTGTGTCCAAATCAACTAAAATGGTCGGTGGAACAGGCAGATAGTCGTGGTCATGTTCATGACGTCCAAAACCTCCTCCTCTAGATCCTGTGGTGTTTCTATCCGTCTGATCACGGTCCTGGGCCGGCCACGCCGATTACCCGAGCTGCCCTTGGCGAACCGCCCCCCCCTCAGCCCGCTCAGTCATCAGCTGCACTCGCGGTAAGCGCTGCATCCGCCGCATCTTCCATCGTGGCAACGCGCCGGGCTGAGACCTCATTGAAGCTCTCGCCCGTAGCCTCAAGGACGGGGGGCTTCCTAGTCAGCGTCTGCCAACGGCGGATCGTCACCTCGCAATAGCCGGGCTCATATTCTACGAGCCTGCCCAGACGCTTCGTCTTTTCTGCGGCAATGAGGGTGGAGCCTGACCCGCCGAACGGATCAAGCACGATGTCGCCCGTCTTTGAAGTGTCCCTGATGGCATCCATGATCATGGGCACGGGTTTGACCGTCGGATGCATCGCAAGCTCGGCATCAGCTCCCGTCTTCGTGGCCCCCCGATAGTTCCAGATATTGGTACGATAGCGGCCGTTCTTCCCAAGCTCGACCGTGTTGAGATGCGGTGCGCTTCCCACCTTCCATACAAACACCAGCTCATGCTGCGAGCGATAGAAGCTGCCCATGCCGGCATTGTCCTTGGACCAGATGCAGATGTTCTTGAGTTCGGAATAGACCGCCGATCCCGCCTTCATCATCTCCTCAACGTGCCGCCAGTCCATGCACTGATAATGGATGGCACCATCCATGCTGACGTCAGCAGCGTTGCGGAATGCGGTCTCAAGGAAACCGGTGAACTCGGCCTTGCTCATCTCGCCCGTGGCCATCGCGAACTCGGCGTGCTTCGTTTTTCCAAGCCCACCCACATGACCGTTGATCTTCACGTTGAAGGGTGGGTCGGAAAAAACGAGACGGGCCCGGGCGCGCCCATCAGCGCTGCAAAGCTCTCCTGCCTGCGCCACTGTTGACGCCGACGAGCAGGCCATGGTCCGGATGCTTTTCGATCACCGGATAGAGAAAGCCGGTCCGCGAATAGCGGGACTTGCCGAAATAATCGAGTGCAGTGACGACGCAGCGGGTGGCGCCGGTCACCGGGTCGGTGGTGCGGGTCGCCTGCCAGGCCTGGGGCGCTCTGCCCTTCGCTACGGCCGGGCCAGCCATGGTGAGCGCGACAAGAGCAAGGGTACTGATACGGATCTTCATGACGCAAGGGCCTCCCGGAGCTGGCGGACAAGGGTATCGAGCAGCGCGCGCTGCGCCGCGTCGGTTTATGCTGACTGACCAACCGCCAGCGGCGGTGCTCAAGGAACAGCGCTATCCAGAGGTCACGCGGTCCGCCCGGCCAGCCGCCGGTCTGGGTGGCAACGGACAGAACTTCGTCTGCAAAGATGGTCGGATCACAGCCGCGCGTCTGAGGCCGGTAAATGGGATTGCACAACCTTGTCGTCTGGAACAAGGACAGTGGGGGGATGGGTACAATCTATCGCGCCGAGCTTGAGCTGATCTTTGTGTTCAGGAAGGGCAATGCAGCGCACATCAACGATTTGGAGCTGGGGCAGCATGGCCGCTATCCAACCGATGCCTAGGACTATGCCGGCCTCAATTTGCTGACGGCCGCTCCTGCCGACGAACTTGGGATGGATCCCAGGTGAAGCCCGTAATGATCGGAGCCAACGCCAGCCGGATTGGTCGCGCCATGGCGGCATCGTCCTTCACGCTTTTCCGACCCGGCGACCACGATGTCGCAGCCGAGCAGACGGGCCGGAGCACGCAGTGAAGAAGGACCTGTGCTAAGTCAAGGTCGCGGTGCGGCGGTGGTGGAAGCTGACCTGGCAGAAGGCGATCCTGTTCAGAAATGAGCTCAGCTTTGACGAGATCGAGAAGGTAGCGAACGAGCTCTCTGGCGATCAGCACATTGCGGGCAAGCGCCCTCCCATCGGATCTCTCGCCTCGCACACTCGTCCTATCCGCAGTGCCAAATGTTCGTCGTGAGGACGGCAGACGATCTGGAGCGAAGTAGGGATACCTTCTGCGGTCAAACCATTAGGCAGCGCCAGTGCACAAAAACCTAGCTGGTTGACGAAGCGGGTAAACAGGGAAGGGCTCGTTGTTTCGTCTACTTTAGCCAGCGGAATGGGAAGCATTGCGGTCGTGGGAGTTAAAAGCGCGTCATAGCCTTCCAGCGCTGCCAGCATCTCCTGGGCGTTCTGCCGGCTCCGCTCGCGTGCAAGTATATATCTGCGTGACGGCATGTCGCCTGCAAGCACGCGAGACCGTACTGCCGGGTCCATTTGCATTGCCGGGTCCTCTGCAACTTCTCCGTAGAGCGCGTAGGCTTCCGCCATCATGATTTCGGACTGACGCTGAAAATCGCGCAAGCTGCGTGGAAGGTCGATGACCGAGACTTCCGCGCCTGATGCTTGGAGATGCCGCAGTGACGCCCGGTAAGCCTGCACCAGTTCAGCATCCACGCCTTCCAGTTCGGCCGCGGCAATCGCCGCGAGGCGGAGGTCGCCTACACCCGCGTTCAGGTCGTTTATCTGCAACCTGCCAGGATTTGGCACCTCCAGGAGGACATCAAATAGCAGCGCGACGTCCAAGACGGTGCGGCCCATCGGTCCCGCCGTGTCCAACGAAGGACTCAGAGGCATGACCCCCTCAAGACTGATCAGTCCTGGAGTAGTCATGAGCCCGACAATGCCGTTGAACGCGGCCGGGATCCGCACCGATCCCCCCGTATCGGTGCCGACCGCGAGTGTCGCCGTGCGCGCAGCGACTGCAACGCCAGAGCCGCTCGATGATCCTCCGGCGATGTAAGGCTCATCGGGAAACCAGGGATTGCGTGGACTACCCAGATGCGCATTGGTTCCCCAGCCTCCCATCGCGAATTCGACCGTATGCGTTTTCCCGATCAGGATTGCGCCATTTGCCAACAGACGTTCTGCCAATTCTGCAGTCTGCGGAGCGATGCGTCCGGATAAAGTTGCCGAGCCGGCAGCGCAGATCTTGCCTTCAACGTCTATAAGGTCCTTTATTGCCACGGGTACACCATCAAGCGGTCCGAGCGCCCGTCCTTCGATGTGCCGCCTGCCCGAGCGAGCGGCCGCTTCCCTAGCTTCTTCGGAAAATACTTCGGTGTAGGCATGTAGCTGGGGCTCGAGCGTGCCGATCCGCGACAGATGCGCTTGAATAACATCCTCAGGCGTAAACCGCCCGGCGCGATAGCCATTGGCAAGCTCGCGCGCTGACATGAAGCATAGCGGATCAGACTGCGAGCTTTGTTCAGTATTCAAGATGAAGCCTCCGAACGACCGGATTTCCAGAGTAGCGCAGTTATCCTGCCATGATACAACCGCCACGCCTTCAATGCGTCGCTCGTCTTCCTCGTGCAGATCGCGCAACGGAGCGGCTTCATCCTGCTAGTCTCTGCTTCAGGCCAAAGAAAGCTGGCCCTGACCAACGGGTGCCGGTGATCCTTCGAGCAACCTCTCTGAGCGACCGCCACTCACGGTCATTCCAGCAGATGATCCAGTCTTCCCCAATGGTGACCGCATGGGCGGTGCCTTCGCACTGACGGATGAAGCGCATGCCCGCCCTACCCTCGATCGCGCGACTCTTCCGTCCTGCGAGCTGGGCAAGCTTCTGCTGCCTCGTACGCGGCAACCCGCCCAGCGCCTTGCCTGATGTTCCCAAGCAAGGCCAAGGCGCATCATCGCTGGACTGATTCTCGGACAAAACGCCCCAGCAAGGCGTTGTCTCGATCGGAAGTGAGTTCACTCACCAATCTTGAAATTGCCGTTTGCCTGAAGCGGGGTGCGCCGAGTTAGTGACACTTCCCAAACGGTCCCACCTGGATCGGCGAAAAAGCCCGCCAAATTGCCCCATGGCAGTTCCGCGGGCGGAGAAAGCAGCCGACCACCATGCAAAACTGCTTCGTCAAGGACGGTGCGTAGTTCCTCTTCGTTGCGAACAACATAGCTTAAAACAACCCCGTTGAAGGCCGGTGGGTTGTCCACCGCTATAGCCACCTCCGGTGGTAGCGGGTGGCCAAATGCTTCTTCAGCAGCTGGCTTGCGAGCGCTTAGCATGAAAACAAACCCGTTGACGTTAAACAGTGGCAGAGATTCTCTGCTGACTGAGGACACCTTCCAACCCATCGCTTCGTAGAATGCGCGCACAACACCTACGTCGTCCACACAAATCACAAGACAGCTTATGCGCTGCTCCATTGCTGCGTTGTCTGTACTCAATTTCCATTTCCTTGCATTGCAAAATTATACCCGGGATCAATCAGACTAGAAGAGTTCGAAACGGCTGGTGTCGATCCACCAGTTGTTCTAATCTCGATAATATCATAATGACGCCCACGACCATCTCAGGAGCCTCTCTCGCGCTCTCAGGAGTCCTATGCCAACTGATTACGCAGTCTGCCAAGCTTTGGGGCTTCAAGAACGACTTCGTCACCAGCATTCAACCAACCATGCCGATCACGCCCCTTAGTGAAGCGCAGTTCGATAATGCAGCCGCTTGGGCAGGTGCCCGAGCCAACCACATCGCCAGGATAGAGCGTAGCGTCAGCCGAGGCATGTGCGAGCAAGCGGGGCCAGGTGAAGTACATCTCGTTCAGATTGCTGTCAGTCCAACATTCTCCGTTGACATAGCCCCGCAGGCTCAGGTCGAGGCGGCCCTCAACGATATCGAATTCATCAGGTGTCGTTAGCCAAGGCCCACTAGATGTAGCAAAGTCCTTGGCTTTAGCGGGACCCATGAACAATTTCGTCTCTTGGGCTCCCAGGTCCCGGGCGGACCAGTCATTAAGCAGCATGAACCCCGCGACGTGATCAGTCCAATTCTCATCATCAGCATTGAGATCGCGCACCGGTGATCCGATAACCAGCGCTACCTCGAGTTCATAATCGATCGACTTCGCTTTACGTGGGGGGATGACAGGATCACCGTGACCGATGAAGCAACTGGGATTGCTGAAGTAGAAAACCGGAATTTCATACCAAAGCGGGTTCATCGCACCGCCGATGCCTTCCACGCAATTCTTCGTGTGCATCTCGAACGCGGAGAAATCACGAAACGACCGTGGCTGTGATATGGGAGCGAGGAAGCGCACATCTTCAGCAGCGAAGGTTCGTCCAAGGGCAGGCGTCTGCCGAGTCATCGCCACAGCGATCAGATCGTCTGGCGCCGCGCCCGTGATCTCCGCGACGCGCCCGTCGTCCAAGACCAGCACCAGTGACGTTTTTTCCTCCGGCAACAATGCCCGGCCAATTTTCATGATCTTCAATCTTTCCTGTTTCGCGCTATTTTCGCGCGCGCGGCCTTAGCTTCACTTCCAAGCTGCGTGAGCGTGGCCGACAGCAACTCGGTCCGCATGAAACTGCTCAAATCTTCGGCTTCTGCGCTGTCGATCAGCGCCTTGGTAAATTCCACCGCCTGAGGCACGTCGCCGTGCAGCGCATCAACCAGCGCAATTGCGTCCATCTCTGCCTCCCCAGGCTCTGCCACCTGGTTGACCAGCCCCATTGTCAGGGCATCGTCCGCATTCAAGCTCGCATCTCCCAGCAAAAGCGCTGCGGCGCGATGCCGCCCCACTCTGCGCGTAAGGAACCATGCAATGCCGCCGTCTGGCACCACGCCAAGCTTCACGAAGGGGGCGGCGAAGCGGGCCGTCCGGCTTGCGACGATCAGGTCGCAGGCCAGTGCAAGGCTCCATCCTGCGCCGACCGCCGCGCCTTCAACCGCGGCGATGACAGGTACGGGCGCCGTGCGGATCGCGGTGATGATCCGATGTCCCAACGCGACCCGCTCTGCCGGAGCCGTCGCGCGGAACCCCTCCGAAGGGAGGGTTTTGACGTCACCCCCTGCCGAAAAGAAATCCCCTGCCCCCGCCAAAATGATCGCCTGCACGTCAGGCTCTCCGCAAAGCTGTTGGAGGGCGGCATCTATGCCACGCCATGACGCAAAGGTGAGCGAGTTGCGCGCCGTGGGTCGGTTGAGCCGGATCAGCCCCACTGCTGACCTCGGGCGCTCCACCTGAACGACTGCCGTTTCGCTCAGCTCTGCCATTGCGGCGCACGCTTTTCTGTCCAGGCGCGTGCGCCTTCGCTCGCATCTGGATGCCGCATATGCGCGTCAAGCGCCCGATCTGCGGCCGCGATCACGGCGCTTTCGTGCGGCGGCTTGCTCAGCGCACGCAGAAGGCCGAAGGTTTCCCGTACAGCCGCAGGTGATGCCTCAGCGACTTTCCGCGCCGCTGTCATTGCCGCAGCCAGACTATCTTCAGCCGTATCATAGAGCTCATTCACCAGCCCCAGCGCATGAGCTCGCTCCGCGCCCAGGACTCCGCCTGCCAATGCGATCCGTTTCGCCTCGCTCGCACCAATGATCCCGGCCAACCGCAGCGCGCCATAGCCGCAAATCTGGCCGACATTGACATGGGTGTCCATAAACCGGGCGTGCCTGGCCGCAAACACGATATCGCCATCGACGACGAAGCCCAACCCGCCACCGGCCGCGGTGCCATTTACCGACACTATCACGGGCTTGGTGAAGCCGGCGTGTACCCAGGTCAGACGCCACGCCTCGCCTGTGCGTTCACCGGGACGTCGAAGTTCCCCCTGCGTGGTAAGCACGCTCACATCGGCGCCGGTGCAGAAATGCCGGCTTCCCGAAGCGGTGAAGATGACCACGCGCACATCGCTGTCGCGATCCAGCATTGCCCATGCATCGCGCAAACCTTCATAGATTTCCCGCGTCAGCGCGTTGCCGACGCTGGGATTGTGCAACAACACCGTCGCGATGCCATCAACTTTGTCGATGTAGACGCCGGGCACCCGTTCTTCAGTCATTGTCATTGGCCTAGCAGATGTCGCGCAATCATGTTGCGCTGGATTTCGGAGGTGCCGCCCGCAAGGCGCAGAACTCGGACGTCGCGGTACATCTGGCAGATCGGCGTTTCCGCCATGAAGCCTGCCCCGCCAAATATCTGGAGGACGCGATCGACCACCCGGCCCGCCATTTCCGAAGCATATAGCTTCACCATCGCAGCCTCATAAGGCGCGACCTGGCGATCGCCCAATTGCCGCGCCAAGGCGAACGTCATCGAACGGGCGGCGAACAATTCGGTCGCACAATCCGCGAGCGAATGCTGGATCGCCTGATAATCCGAAATCACGCTGCCGAAAGCTTTTCGCGTCTTGGCATATTCGACGCCGAGTTCGATCGCCCGCTGGGCCGTGCCAAGCGCCGTTGTGGCCATGGTAAGCCGCTCTTCGGCAAAGGTCTTGAACACCAGCTTCAGGCCGCCACCGACCTCCCCGATCACCGCGCTGTCGGGCAGTTCCAGATTATCGAACACGAGCTCGGCCTGCTCTAGAGGACGGCCGCCCATCGTCTCCTGAAGCCGCGCGAGGTTCAGACCGGGAGCACCCTTCTCTACCAGAAAAAGCGTAAAAGCCTTGGATCCGGCCTCACGTCCGGCGGTGCGAGCGAGCACGAATAATATATCGGCTCGTGCGCCAAAGGTGATGTAATGCTTACCGCCGTTCAGCAGCCAGCCGTCGGCGATTGGCTCAGCCTTGGTCTTGAGGCCTTGCACGTCCGATCCCGCTTCGGGCTCCGTCACCGCGATGGCGGGCAGAATCATACCGGCGGCAATACCAGGCAAATATTGCCGCTTCAACGCTTCGGACCCGCCGAATTCCAGGAAACGGGCGGCGATGCCGTTGGTGTTGTTCAGCTGCACCCACACCGGCTTGGGCGCACGCGTCAGTTCCTCATGGATCGCATAGAAGGCCAGGTGCGAGAGTCCTGCCCCGCCATATTCCTCTGGGATAGTGAGCCCGAAATATCCGCCTTCCCGCAAATCCTGCTGGAGCGCATCAGGCACTTCGCCGCTTGAACTGATCTCCACCTCATGCGGGAGGATGCGCCGGTTCACGAAATCCGCGGTCGCACTTTTCAGATCAGCGACGTCGTCGGGGAAGTCCAGAATTCCTGTGATCAGCGACATTAGCTAGCCTTTGCGGTTTCAAGGGGCGCATCCTGCAGCAGGGCATTGTCCGCCCCCAATGCTGGCGCAGCAGACGCGGCGGGTTGTTTCTTGCGGAAGATCGAGAATGGCGAAGGCACGCCGCGCAGGGAAACGGGATCCCAATTCCAGTCACAAGTCATTTCATTAGCGGCGACCTGCGGATCGTTCAGCAACTCATCGGGGTAGGCGACCCGTTCCCAAGTCACACCTTCGGCCGCAAAACGCTCGGCCCAATGAGATAGTGGGTGCGAACCAAACTCTTCATCCAATAGAGCAATTATCGCAGCTGCATTCTCGCTAATCATGCGCGGTGAAGCAAAGCGGGGATCTTCGGAAAGTTCTGGCATACCCAAGGCACGCGCAACTCCCCGCACATGCCGCATGGCATCAACGCAGGTCAGGAAGAACCACCGTCCGTCAGCCGTTCGATAACTATTGTTCAAAGGTGTCCGTGATTTTAGCCTAGGCCGGGCACGTGGCACTCGGCCATAAGCCTGGTGCGATACCAAATCTCCGGTGATGGCGAAGGCAGCGGTCTGCAGCAGTGAGGTCTCGACGAGCCCACCGCGCCCCGTGCTGGCGCGCTCCAGCAACCCGGAAACGATGGCTGCGTACAGGGCGAGCGAAGTCATAAGGTCACCATAGCCGCCGGTTAATGCAGCGGGTTCGCTGCCATCCTGCGTGACTTGCGCGAGGAAACCCGATCGCGCCCAGAAGGCGCCGACGTCGAAGCCGCCATTGTCTGCGTCTGGCCCGCGCAAACCAAGACCCGTCAGGCTGGCTATGATCAGGCGAGGATGGCGTGAGGCTAGAGCGTCGGCATCCAAACCAAGCCGGCAGATCTGCGCTGGCCGAAGATTGTTCACGAGCACGTCGGCTGTACCAAGTAGCTTATCAAAGCGGGCGCGATCGCCTGCCTCATCAAGATTGAGCACCACGCTTTTCTTGTTGCGATTGAGCATGGCAAAAGCTGCGGAAGGAACGTCGTTGCCACGCATAGACTGGGGGAAGCGCCGGACGGGGTCGCCGTCAGAACTCTCGATTTTCACAACTTCAGCGCCGAAATCTGCTAGCATCGCTGTAGCGCTAGGTACCGCGAGCCAGGAACCGATTTCAATGACACGCAGCCCCTGAAAAGCGCTGAGGCTGCCCTTGTTTGGTGACTGCATACAATCCATTCTTTAGGGACACGATCTTGACCAACCGGTTGGTAACTTATTTAGACTCATTCTGTCAAGGCTGCGTGCAAATTCCTGTTTAATGCCGAATTGAAAACGGCAAATTCCGTCGCCGATCAATAAGTCTATTGACCGTTCGGTTGGTATACTATAGGAACTTAGGTTGGAATATCTGTGAGATGAGCATGAAGCAGGACCTTTTTCGGCTGGCCCTTCCGCTTGGAAGGGCGAGCAGCCTGAGTTGTTCGGCAACGCCATCCCCGATCACCGTGATATGGCCGCCCGTGCGGGTCGGACGCTTCCTGAACTCCCCCGTCCCTCATCTTCGCTCTGAAGTTCTGGTAGCAACGATCCGAATCATTGGTATAGGAATGGGGCTGTTTAAGACCGCTTCAATGCTGGACGAATACGCAACAATTCTTTCGCCTTTCGCAAAAACATCCAATATTTTATTCAGTGGCAAACGCACACACTTAGAGTAGGGATCGCTTCGCGTTTCCGTGTCTATAAGACAACATATTTTACATCAAATCAGATGCGACAGCAAAGATGATGGGAGTGAGGTTCCGGTGATGAAAACGTCAAGCTCCGTTCTTTCGCCTGGATGGCCGATATTCCTCTTTCTGCTTCTTGCGACACTGCCCAATACCTTCACTACGACTCTGCTTTCGCCAGGCCTACCGATCCTAGCAGCCGAGCTGGGAGGTGGGTCGCGCGGCATCGCCTATGCTCAGATGCTGATGACAATTCCTGGCATCGCGATGGTCGCGTCGCCTTTACTCGGATGGCTTGCCGACCGCTGGGGTAAACGTCCAGTGCTGCTAGCGGCGCTATTTACAGATACGGCCGCGGGCCTGGGGTGTATGTTCACGACCGACTTCACCGTGCTGATCATTCTTCGCTTCATTCTGGGCTTGGGCGTGGGGGCGTTGATGACAGTCAGCCTTTCCATGATTGGGGACTATTATTCAGGCGAAGCGCGCACGAAGATGCTGGGCTATCGTTGGGGTGCCATGACGTTCTTCTCCATGCTTGCCGTACAGGCGGGCGGGTTTTTGGCGAACAGCCATGGATGGTCAGCGCCGATGCTGTTATATCTCGTCGGAGTTCCATTGTTTATCTTTGCATTGCTGCGCGTGAAACCCGTCGCTAGTAGAAAGGAAGAAGCTCCGGAACCACGGTTGGTAGTGCAGCAACCGTTGCGCGAGACGATCAATACGATCTTCATTCTTGCTATGATTGGCAACGTCTTCCTCGCTTTGGCCCAGTATAATCTTTATACACAGTTGCCGTTCCTTCTCCGGGAAAAAGGATTTCTGGATCCCCGCACCTATGCTGCGGTAATGCTGCCTGCACCGCTGGCGTCCATTGGTATCAGCCTCTGTTTCGTCCGCCTGAGGCGCTGGATGCATCCCTTGGCCATCATTGCTCTCTCCCTCGCATTTTTCAGCCTCGGCACGATATTGTTCGTCCATGCTGGCAATGTGATGGTATTCCTCATTGCGTCAGCCGTTACTGGCAGCGCAACCATTCTGTTTGAACCTGCGCTGAGCAGTTTCCTGCTGGACAGAATCCACCCAAGTCGTCGAGCTTTCGCAATGGGAGCGATATTCAGTACATTCCACGTCGGGCCGTTTCTGATCCCAATCGCCTTTGGGCCCGTCAACAGAATATACGGCTTCTCCACCTCATTCACGCTGCTGGCGGCCGCCACTCTCGTGGGGGCGGGGCTACTGTGTATTGGGTTGCGGGGCCACTTTCGCCCAGACCCGGCGGTGGCCGCTCCCGTCTGAGGATGTTCAGATGGAAACCCGGACGATCGCGATGGCCACTGCGACGCAGTTCCTGCTGATGCTAGGCTTCACAGTGATCCTGCCGATCGGCCCAGACATCGCGACAGACCTTGGACTACCAATAGCCGGCCTGGGATTGTTGACCTCGTCATATGCACTCGCAGGGTTTGTGACGGGTCTCTGCTCGGCGGGGCTTCTTGACCGCTATGATCGCCGTTCGCCGTTGACCCTTGCTCTCGTCCTGATCGGCCTTGCCAACATAGGAGCTAGCTACGCCCACCACCTGCCTATGTTGATGCTCATGCGTTTCATCGCGGGGGGATGTAGCGGGATAGGGACGGCACTGTTGACCGCAATCGTCGCTGATACCGTTTCACCCTCAAGGCGGGGTAGAGCTTTCGCGATGGTGCTGGGAACAGGGCCGCTGGTATCAATCATTGGCGTGCCGATAGCAATCCAGCTAGCTGCTATAGCGAGCTGGCGTTTGCCATTACTGCTTCTTGGGTTAACAGCCCTGGTGCTTATGACATTAGCGCATTTTGCGCTGCCGCCGATAACTGCCCATTTAGATAGCCCTTCGCGTCCAGCGGGTTTCCAGTTGAATTACGCGATCCATCGCCCGGTGTTCCGAGCGGCGATCGCGGGCATATTCACCATGACTTTTGCCTTTGGCCTTCTGACAGCGAATAATGCGTCTCTTCTAATGCTGAACCTCCATCTGCCGCGGGACTGGCTGGCGATGTTCTACATGAGCTGTGGCAGCGTGACGTTCGCGCTGCTCCGTCTGGTCGGAAGGATGATGGACCGCCTAGGTCCCCTCACTTTTATACTGCCTGCGGCTGTCAGCTTCAGCGGAGGAGTGCTGCTGAGCTATGTGCTGCCGGTCGGCCTAGCGGTGGGCGCGGCGGCGATGTGCGTCACAATCATAAGCATATCGACGTTGAGCGTATCCATGACAACGCTCACGCTTCAAGCACCTGATCCAGCCGAGCGGGCAGGTTTTGGCGCATTACTCGGAGCGCTTCAGTATCTGGCGAGCGGGGCCGGCGCAGCTGTCTCGAGCGGTCTCCTGACCGATCTGCCCGGACCCCGCCTTGGCAACACCCAGTTTGTCGGCCTGCTGGCGATCGGCGCGGTTTTGCTTGTCCCATTTACTGCGCGCCAGCTGCGTCGCCATCTGTGACGAGCAAAGAACACCGGCAGCCCACAGTCAGAAACTGCCCAGAAAAGGATTACCAATGCAAAATCGGACGATGATCGCGCCCCTCACTGGTGGACTTGGTCATCCCTTCGTCCAACCGCCATTTGATTGCACCAGCGTCGGCTACAAACAGGAGGAATATCTCCTCTCCGGTGATGCCGCACGCTTCCATTTCGTGCACGGAACCGGCCCTTCCCCTGATGGCGAGTGGCAGATCAGAAAAGGTGAAGTCCTTCCGTATCGGACCAGAATTGTTGTCCGGCGTCCTAAAGATGATTCCCACTTCAATGGGATCGTTATCCTTTTGTGGAGCAATGTGTCGGCAGGGTTCGACAATATCCGGACGCACCCCCTGATGTACGAGGACGGCTATGTCATCGTCGCAGCGTCTGTTCAGCGCGTCGGGATAGAAGGATTTTCCGGTCCAAATCCTAAGGGATTGTTAGCTTTTGATCCTGAGCGATATCGAGACCTTTCAATTCCCACCGACGACATCTCTTTCGATATCTTCTCTCAGATCGGCGAAGCGATAGGCCCGCATCGGACCGGCTTCCTGCACCCTCTGGGCGACCTTCCCGTACGACAAGTAATCGCTCGTGGGGCGTCGCAGTCTGCAGCTCGGCTAGCGGCCTATATCAATGCCATCGCTCCCTTGGGTCATCCATTTTCCGGCTTCATGCTTGACGTCTACTTTGGCACTCCGTCGGCGATCGACACGAACAGCGATGAGCGTCCCGGCAACCTGAACGACCTGTCGGAGCTGATAGATGGCTGCTGCCCAGCCGGCACCAGCCGCCTCCGGGATATCGACGTGCCGGTCTTCATCATCAACAGCGAAACCGAAACCCGCAGCCTTGCCGCCGTCCGCCAACCAGACAATGAGCGGTTTCGGTTGTGGGAAGCGGCGGGCATCGCCCATGCCGGAGGTATCAAAGTCAGCGCAGCCTTCACCGCCACGGATCTGCCGCCCAACAACATTGACATCCAACCATTTCGCGACGCCGCTCTTCATTGGATGCGGCGCTGGATCGAAGAAGGCGTTCCGCCCCCTGTCCAACCGCGCATTGAGGTCGAACCGGCAAGCGGCGGCATCCCACCTCGGATTGTCCGCGACAAACTCGGGATCGCCCGGGGCGGTGTTCGCCTTCCGGAGGTCGCAGTGCCGACGGCCGTGCATACGGGATTCAATACACCCGATTGGGCGTTCCTTCGCGGATCAAGCCAACCGCTGACATGGGAACAATTGGCGGCGCTCTATGACGGCCCTGAAGATTATCTCCGCCGCTTCAGCGAAGCTGCCGAAGCCGCTGTTGAAGCCGGCGTCTTGCTGCCAGAAGGAGCGCGGACATCGATTCAGCGCGCGAGAGAAGAAAGTCCGCTGAACCACACCCACAGGGAGCAAAATGCATGATATTGCCGGAACTGCGTGACAAGACAGTGATCATCACTGGTGGCGCGTCAGGCATCGGCCTTGCGAGCGCGCATGCTTTTGCCCAGCAGGGAGCTAGGTTGCTGCTCGCCGACGTTGACGACCGCGGCCTAGCCGCTGCCAAAGATGCGCTCGTCGCGACGGGCGCGGAAGTGATCGTGCACAGGGTCGACATCTCCAATGCCAATGGTGTCGCACGCATGGTCGAGCAGGCGAGCCTACATTTCGGGGGACTTTATGCACTCATCAACAATGCCGGCATCACCCAGACCGGAATGAAGCATCTATGCGATGTGGAAGAAGAGCAGTTTGACCGTCTGATCGCCGTCAATCTGAAGGGCATGTGGCTGGCCATGAAATATTCGATACCCGCGATCGAACGCAGCGGCGGCGGTTGCGTGGTCAACATGTCCTCCTCCGCGGGGCTTGTAGGTCAGGCAGGCGTCAGCATCTATGCGGCGACCAAGCATGCCGTACTTGGCCTGACGAAGGCGGCAGCGCTGGAATACGGAATGAGAGGCGTGCGGATCAACGCCGTCTGTCCCGGCGCGATCGACAGCCCGATCCGGGCGCATCAGCGGTCAAATTACACGGCGGAAGAATGGGCAGCGCGCAGCAAATCCTATCACCCGGCGACGGGACGCGATGGAACGGCCGATGAAGTGGCGGGCGCGATATTGTTCCTTTGTTCGGACGCAGCCTCCAATATCCATGGCACATCTTTAGCCGTGGATGGAGGACGGACGGCCCAGTGAGGGGCCGCCCATTTTCTTGTATCAGGCGAGTGCATCCTGCCGCGCGGCCAGCGTCCGCGCGGCATCGCCGATGGCGATCCAGGGCTGCTGTGACGGATCTTCGATCCGGCTGAACATTCGATTGTGGCAAATCGCGACGGCAAGGCCGGTGGCCGTGTCCGCCCAACCGATCGATCCTCCCGCGCCCGGATGGCACAGGATGGACGGCGCGGTTCCGATTGCTGCTTCGACACCGGGATGATCGCTACCAAGCCAGAAGCCGCCCTGTCCCAATATTGCGACTCGCCCGACGACGCGGTCGGTTTGGAAAGGATCTGTGCGTAGCTTCGTAAGGCTCTGCACAGTAGCTTCCGAAAGGATGCGGACGCCATCCAGTTCGCCCCCGCAGGCCAGCATCGCATAGAGCCGCGCAACCGACCGCGCATCTGCAATCCCGCCCGCCCCAGGCAGCACCGCTGCATGAACGTCGGCGCGATTGAAATTGGCGGGGCCGGTCGCGACCGCTGGCGGCACCGCCAGGCTGAGATAGGGCGCAACGTCCTCCCCTGCCCGCGCATGGCTAGGTGCCACTGCTGTCGTCAGCGACACCGCGCCACTATCTCCTGCCGGAGCCTGCCCGCCATGGGCAACATTGGTAAGCGTTGCAACGCGCGGTTCCAGCGCAGGATCGAGGCCAAGATGGAAATTCGCGATGCCGAGCGGCGCGCAGATTTCCTCGGCGATGAACTGGTTGATCGGTCTGCGCGCTGGGTCGGTGCGCCGCACGATCTCTCCGATATACCAGCCAAAGACGAAAGCTTGATAGCTGCTCTGGGAATCGGCGGGGAACAGCGGTTCCATCTGCTCTATATGGCGGATCATCCAGCCCCAATCGCACATCGTCTCCACCGTGACCCCCGGCGGCATCTGAGGCACGCCCGACCGGTGCGACAGGACATGGCGAACCGTAATCCCTTCCTTCCCGTTCGCCGCGAACTCAGGCCAGTAGCGTGCGATAGGCGCATCATAGTCGATCAAACCGCGTTCAACCTGGATATGACAGGCAATCGCCGTGAACGACTTGGTGACCGAGAAGATGGGGAAGAGCGTCTCCCTCGTCACCGCGCTGCCAGTGGCCGCATCGGCCTTGCCCGCCCATGTGTCGATCAGCAGCCGTCCTCGATGATAGGCGGCAACCTGCAAACCGACTTCCCCTAGCTGCAAGGCGCGGGCAATCGCCGCGTCCATGTCTGGGGTGCTGATCCTCTCCATTTGCATCTCCTGCTTATCTCTTTAGTTTACGACTGTGCGCCTAGCGACACCTTGATCCCTTCGCCCGTGATTGCTGCAGCTTCCGGCGACAGCAGAAAGGCAACCACCTTCGCCAGATCGGCCGGAGCCACCCATTCGCTTATGTCTGCGTCCGGCATGTCCGCGCGGTTTGCAGGCGTGTCGATGATTGTCGGCAAGATGGCGTTAACGCGAGTATGCGGCTTTAACTCATTGGCGAGGCTTTCCGTCAGCGCCATCACGGCCGCCTTGGACGCGGCATAAGGCGCCATGCCTGCCGCTGGTGCACGAGCCGCCGCCGCGCCGATATTCACGATGCTGCTACCCTTTTCCGCCAGATGCCGCATCGCCGCTTGGCAGCAGAGCGCAGACGAAAGCAGGTTCATTCGATACATCCGGTCCCAATCCGCCGGATCGGTATCGGCCACCATCCGCCACATGAAGCCGCCTGCGATATTGACCAGTCCGTCGATCCGCCCACGCAGTTCCGCAATCTGTTCGAAGGCTCTGGCGACGGCATCCGGCTGGGTCAGATCGACGCCCCCCAGAGCCGTGCCATAAGGATAGCCCTCCGGCGCCGCGCCCAGATCGATGGCGGCGATTGCATGACCACGGTCGGCAAGCATTTGCGCCACGCTCCTGCCCAGCGCCCCGAACGCTCCTGTTACTACGATGACTCCCATGACAGCCTCTCCATGTCTGCGATTGACCGCACGCTAGGCACGTTCGAAAACCGCGGCCAGTCCCTGGCCGCCGCCGATGCACATCGTTTCAAGCCCGTAGCGCACGTCCCGACGCTGCATTTCCCGCAACAGGGTGGCCAATATCCGTCCGCCAGTCGCTCCGATCGGATGGCCGAGCGAGATGCCAGAGCCGTTCACGTTCAACCGGTCCCGATCATCCCAGCCCCAGCCTTTGAGCACACCCAACACCTGCGGCGCGAAGGCCTCGTTCAGTTCGACCAGCCCGATGTCATCCCAGCCGAGGCCCGTCCGCCGGAACAGCCGGTCAACCGCCGGAACCGGGCCAAGCCCCATGCGGGAGGGTTCGCACCCCGCCGCTGCCCAGCTATGCAGCCACGCCATTGGCTCCAGCCCTAATTCCTCGAGCCTATCCTCCGCCACGACCATGCAGGCGGCGGCTGCGTCATTTTGCTGGCTGGCATTGCCAGCCGTAACGACCCCCCCCTTTTCGATAGGACGCAGCAGGCCAAGGGAATCCACTGTCGCATCCGCGCGGAATCCTTCATCCCGGTTGAAAACAACGGGATCACCGCGACGCTGCGGCACCGCGACAGGCACCAGTTCGTCATCGAACCGGCCTTCCGCCCAAGCGGCCGTCGCCCGCTGGTGACTCATGGCCGCGTACGCGTCGCATTCTTCCCGCGTGATGCCGAAATCACGCGCGACGTTTTCAGCCGTTTCGATCATACCGCTGATGACGCCGAACCGCGCGATCGGCTGCGACATGATGCGCCCGCGCGACAGTCGGTCGTGCAGTTCCGTGGAACCGCCGCGCACACCTCGTCGCATCATCGTCGTATAATGTTCGACCTGGCTCATGCTTTCGGCGCCACCGGCTATCACGACATCCGCAGCGCCGGTCTGCACCATCATGGCCGCGTCGATTACCGCCTGAAGTCCGGAACCGCAGCGCCGATCGAGCTGATATCCCGGCACTGATATCGGAAATCCCGCTGCAAGGGCCGCCCATCGTCCTATGGCAGGCGCCTCGCCGTTGCCATAGCCTTGCGCAAAGACGACATCGTCCACACGTTCCGGGTCGATGCCAGTGCGGTCCACCAGCGCCCGCAGCACCGTGGCCGCCAAGTCGCCCGCACCGATGTCAGCCAGCGCACCCAGATATTTGCCGACCGGCGTCCGGATTGGATCGACGATAGCTGCCCGCCGCATTCTCATGCCTGCCCCTTCCCGCTGTCGAAACTGTAGAAATTGCTACCCTCAGAACCAAGCTGGGCCAGTAGCGGGGACAACATAAATTCATCGCCGAGCAGGGGTGCGAGCGCCCGAAGCCGCTCGACGATCCGTCCGATGCCCTCCTGACCTGCCCAGTATAGGGGCCCTCCGCGATAGGCCGGCCAGCCATAGCCCGTCACCCAGACCACATCGACATCGGAGGCTCTTAGCGCCTTCCCTTCTTCGAGAATGCGGGCGCCCTCATTCACCATTGGATAAAGGCACCGTTCGAATATCTCGCGCTCTCCTATTTCGCGCCGCGTGATGCCCTTACGCTCTGCCAGTTTCAGGATGATGTCCTTCACCTCGCCCGATGGGACGGGCTTTCCTCCCGCGTCATAGTCGTAATAGCCCTTGCCCGCTTTCTGGCCGAGCCGCCCGCGCTCGTTCAATATTTCCCGCACGGTGGAGGAACTGCTTGTCTCCCGGTTCCAGCCCACGTCATTTCCCGCCAGATCACGCATCTGGAACGGCCCCATGGGAAAGCCGAAGTCGTAGAGGACGCGATCCACATCCCATGGCATCGCTCCTTCCAAAAGCAGCTTTTCCGCTTCCTTCTGCCGTTGCGCCAGCATGCGGTTGCCGACAAAGCCAAAGCAATTGCCGACGATTACCCCGACCTTGCCAATCCGGCGAGACAGGCCAACAACCGTGGCCAGCACATCAGGCGCAGTCCGGGCGCCCCGTACTATTTCCAACAGCCTCATGATGTTGGCGGGCGAAAAGAAGTGCATGCCTACGACATTTTCCGGCCGGGCAGTAAAACCCGCTATCTCGTCGAGGTTGAGATAGGATGTGTTCGTCGCCAATATCGCATCGTTCCGCGCGACCCGGTCGAGTGTTTCGAAGACCTCACGCTTAACCGCGATATTTTCAAAAACTGCTTCGATGATCAGGTCGCATACGGCCACATCTTCGATCCGCGTGGTCGCCCGTAACAATGCCATAGCCGCATCGATGCCTTCCGCCGTGACGCGCCCGCTCGAGATGCCTCTTTCATAATTGCGCCGGATCGTAGCAACACCTCGTTCAAGCGCTTCGCTTTCCCGCTCGATCAGAACGACCGGAATCCCCGCGCTCAGAAAGTTCATGGCGATACCGCCACCCATTGTGCCCGCGCCAATGACGGCCACGGTTTCAATCGGCCTCGTGCGGCTGCCCGCAAGGTCGGGGCGCAGCTTCGTCGCCTGCCGTTCAGCCAGGAATATATGCCGTTGCGCCAGCGCCTGGTCCCCGTCGCGCAGATCTTCGTAAAGGGCGCGCTCTGCCTTCAATCCTTCCCGCAGAGGGAGGCTCATCGCCGCCTCGACACAGCGCACGGCATATTCGGGCGCCTTGAAGCCACGATATTTGCGGGCGTTGATCTGGCGATAGCGCTCGAACAGCCCTGCGGCCTCTTCCGCCGGAAAATCCCTGGCTTTGCCGTCCGATCTTGGCATGCCGTCACGTGCCGCTAGGTCCTTCGCCAGCGACACAGCCTGCGCGCGCAATTCGCTATCCGCCACTACGGCATCCACCAGACCGGCCTTCAACGCTTCATCCGCGCCAATTTGCCGCCCGCTTGTCACCAGGTCGAGCGCGAGTTCTGGTCCAGCGATATGGGTCAATCGCTGCGTCCCCCCAGCGCCCGGCACAATGCCCAGCTTCACCTCCGGCAATCCCACACGCGTGGTTTCCGCAGCGACACGGGCATGCGCGACCAGTGCCAGTTCCAGGCCGCCGCCGAGCGTCGTGCCATGAATAGCGGCAACCACGGGCTTGGGGGAGCGCTCCACCACCCCTTGCAGATCGCGCAATTCCGGCCACTCTCGCGGCTTTCCCATCGCTGTGATGTCGGCGCCCGCATGGAAAGTCCGTCCGGCGCAAGCGATAACGATCGCACGCACATCATCATCGGCATAGACCCGCTCCAGCGCCGACACCATTCCGCTCATCACCGCATGGGACAAGGCGTTGACCGGGGGATAGTCAGTCGTGATGACGGCAACGCCATCCTCGATCATATAGTCCGTGATCATATCTACAGTCATGTCAGCTCGCATCGCCAGATGATTGGGATTGCCGGTCACCGAGTGCGCGCTCCAGCAATCCCTTCGCGATCACCTTGAGCGCCAGCGTTTCCTCGGCCCCTTCGAAAATCGACAGCACGCGCGCGTCGACAAAATAGCGGCTGACCGCCATCTCTTCGGCATAGCCCATGCCGCCGTGGATCTGCTGCGCCTCCCGCGTCACCAGTTCCGCCGAACGGCAGGCCAGCAGCTTGACCAGGCTAGCCTCCATCTGCCCCCGCCCCTCGTCCAGCCAGGTTCCGACAGCATAGGTGAGGTGGCGGCATGCAACGAAGCGCGCCGCCATTCGGGCGATCTTGGCCTGCGTCAGCGGATAGTCGCCCAGAGTGCGGCCGAAGACCTTGCGCTCCGCCGCATAGCTACGCGCTGCCCCGATTGCGGCGCGCATCACGCCGCAGGCTCGGGCGGCGGTCTGCATCCGCCCGCCGGTCATTCCTGCCATGGTGTAATAGAAACCCTTGCCGAGCCCCGCTTCGCCACCGAGCAGATGATCGTCCGGCACGAAGACATTCTCGAACGCCAGATCGAAACTGTGCATCCCGCGATAACCGATGGTCGGGATTGCACGACCCATCAGTAGTCCGCCACCGGGTTGTTCGTAGGAAAATTCATGTCCTTCGAAGGAAGGCTTTTCGACCAGCATGATGCTAAGGCCCTTATGTCCTGCATCTTTCTCGCCGGTGCGAGCAACGACCATCAGCAGCCCCGCCTTGCCGGCGAAGGTGCACCAGGTCTTGGCGCCATTCAGCAGCCACCCGCCATCCGTGCGCGTAGCCCGCAGCGAAATGCTCGCGACATCGGACCCATAATCAGGCTCAGTGATGGAAATCGCGCATAAGGGCGCACCCGCCGCGATGCCGGGCAGAAAGCGGGCCTTTTGCGCCTCCGTCCCACCAGCCGCCATGGCCCGCGCCAATATCTCCGCCCGCGTGATAAGGCTGCCCGCAGCGCCGAGCGATGCTTCCGACAGCGCTTCCGTGATGGCGATCATGACGTGATTATCGTCGCCATCATCGGGCGCCGTTCCGCCGAAGCGGGCCGACACGCCCAACCCGAAAATGCCCATTTCCCGCATCGGCCCAAGCAGAGCTTCTGGAACGATCAGGTCATGGCGATGAATGTCTTCAGCAAGCGGACGAACGACGTCGGTGGCGAAACGGGCAAAGCTGTCAAAGCTCATATGCGCGTCGACCGACATGGCAACGTCGCCGAAACCATCCCCCGCGATGATCGCGGCGCCCAGTCGTTCCTGGGCCGCAAAACCTCCATGCTCGAGGATCGCCCGCCACTCGCCAGCATTGCGCAGATCCGCCACATCATCGAGGGCTACACCAAGATGGCGAGCAATCCTTTCGAGCCGGTCGAGCGTACCAAGGAGAACATCGGCGACATATATTGCGACCAACCCGGCGTCATGCCTGCCAGTCTTAATTTCCACGCTAGCCGCGAAAAATTGCCGCGCCGCGAGTATTTCGGCGCTGGCGAAGGCCAGTTCATAACAAGCTGACTGCTCACGATTGAGCGCATCTGCCTGAACCCTTCCCGCAGCTGCGCATCGGTCGGCCAGCCCCTTGACTATAGTGTTCAACAGCCTCTCAAAATTACCAACGAGACTATCCACAAGGTCATCGGATCGACGCATTCCGGGGATCGAAGCTTGATGCGAATGGCGCGGGTTCGGCGATATCACGGTCATCTTGTTCTCTGAATCAGCTTTCGCATCCCAACTAGCTGCAACAGGACAAATTGTAAACCGGTCGTTTGGTTGGTGATTACCATGCAGCTACATTTGCATCAGCCATCTCCCGAGACCGAGCGTTCGAAACATAATAAACGTAACTTGTTTCATGATTATTTTGAAAATTCGCGTCGAACATCCTGAGCAAGGAGCTGGGAGAATTGGGTCTTGCACATTGTCGCTCATGAATGTAATCTACCGGTCGTTTGGTATTTAATGCGAGAAAAGGCCCGGGTGATGAGCAAGCTGCCCTTTAAGATGATTGATGCCGACCAGCATTTTTATGAAACCGATGACTGCTTCACACGCCACCTGCCACGTAAGTGGATAGATGAGGGCCGGGCGATCCAAGTTGTCCGGCGCGAAGGCGAAGCGACCGGTCGGGTCATGTTCGGTGACCGCAAAGTAACCTATTATGGCGCGGCTCCCACCCATTCTACGGGGCAGCCGGGCGCGATGCTGGAATATTATAAGTCAGGCGGCCACGGTAGCAAAGGCTGGTTCGCCCAAGGCATGATCACTGCCGACGATCTACCCGAATCCCGCAGCCGCGATGTGCGCCTCAGATATCTCGACAATGACAATATCGAGGCGGCGATCATGCTCCCCTCGCTGGAAATCGGCGCCGAATGGCTGCTCTCCAGCGATCCCGAAGCGCTGGGGGTCAACCTCACTTCCTATAATATGTGGCTGGAGGAAGATTGGGGCTTTGGCGCAGATGGCCGTCTGTTCGCCGCGCCCTGCCTGGCGCTCGAAAACCCGGAATGGGCCTGTCGCGAGCTCGACCGCGTATTGGAACGCGGCGCAAAACTTATTCATCTTCGCGCAGGCCCGGTGCGCGGCAATCTGTCTCCCGCCGATCCGCGCTTCGATCCTTTCTGGGCGCGCGTCAACGAGGCCGGGGTGACCGTTTGCTATCACCTATCGAACACAGGTGAAGCCGAGTATTACGGGGCGCTTTGGGGAGAGAGTTACACACGCCCGCTGCATCGCTGGACACCTTTCATGCGCGCTACCTGTTTTGGGGATCGTGCGATCGGCGACACGCTGATGGCCCTCATCACTCATAATCTGTTCGGCCGATTCCCCAACATCAACGTGTTTGTGCTGGAATATGGTTCGGAATGGGTGCTGCCGATGATCCGCAAGATGGATCGGGCGGCACGAATGTCCGGCAAGGAGGATTGGGCCTTCGGAAATATCGGCGAACGGCCGCGCGAGGTGTTCAAGCGCCACATCAAGGTATCGCCCTTTCCGGAAGACGACATCGCGGGGCTGGTGCAGACGCTCGGCGCGCCCTGCGTGCTTGGCGGATCGGACTGGCCTCACCCCGAAGGCGTACACATGCCTTCGGATCTGGTCGACCATCTGCCTGAACTGACGGACGAAGAACTGCGCCTCATCATGCGGGACAATACTGGCCGCGCGCTCGGCCTGGTCGCGCCCGCACCGGCAGCGGTTGCCTGAAGGAACGCGACTTATGGCACCAGGAACAGGGCGGCGTCTCAAGGTGGTGGAGCTGGGCAGCTGGCTCGCCGCCCCAGGGGCCGCGGCCCTGCTCGCTGACTTATCCGCTGAGGTCACCAAGGTTGAACCGGTGGCCGGAGACCCTGGCCGTGATTTTCTCGGTGCGATGGGCAGCGACAAGAGCAGTCCCACCTTCTCACTGCTCAATCGGGGCAAGGACAGCATCATTCTGGATCTTGGCACAGCAGATGGAAAAGATGCCTTGGATGGGCTGCTGGCCGACGCCGACGTCTTCATCACCAACTTGCGGCCGGGCTCTCTTCAGAGATTGTCCTTAGACCCCGATGCGGTGGTAGAACGCTTCCCGCGGCTCATCTACGCGTCCATCACGGGTCTTGGGCTGCGCGGTTCCCAGAAGGACACCGGCGTTTTTGACGTCGGCGGCTTCTGGGCACGCAGCGGCCTCATGCACCAGCTGCTGGTCCCTGGAGCGACACCACCGGTCCCGACCGGCGGCTATGGCGATATGGCGATGGCTCTCGCCGCCTATGCCGGGATTGTTTCGGCGCTGCTCCGGCGGGAATGGACCGGCAAGGGCGGCATCGTGGAAACCTCCCTGCTTCAGACCGGCGCTTATATCATGAGCGGCGACCTCGCAGTGCAGGCGGTCCACGGCGGCATGGGCGCGCAGCAACCTCGAACTGACTGTCGCACACCTCTTGTCAACAGCTACCGCGCGGGGGACGGGCGCTGGTTCTTCCTGACCGAAATCGACGCCCGGCGCGGCTTCGTCCGGCTATGTGAGGCCATCGACCGGCCGGAACTTGTCAGCGATCGCCACTTCGCGACGGCACGCCTCATCCGCCAAAACCGCTCGGCGTTGATCCCTTTGCTCGACCAGTTGTTTGCGTCAGAACCCCTGAGCTACTGGCAAGATCGTTTCGTCCGGGCGGGCGTACTATGGCAAAAGATCGCATCGCCCGAGGAAGTGTTAGCGGACTCACAAATCCATGCCAACGGCATGCTCAATCCCATCGTCGATGGCGAAGCCGTTGTGCAGATGGTGCCCAGCCCCTTCACCATCGACAGGCGGCGTCGCCCCGTCATGCGCGCCCCCCGGCTCGGGGAAGGTCGCTCTCGCCAACCAGCCGATTCATCCTTGGCGGCACCGGAGTAATCACCCATGCCACGCGGCAATTTTTATGAGGATTTTCATATCGGCCAGCGGTTCCAGCATCCGCTGCCCCGCACAGTGACCGATGCTGATGCTACCCTTTATGTCGCCCTCACCGGCACCCGCAATCCGGTTACATCCTCCGCCCCGCTCGCGAAAAGTCTCGGGTATCGGGCGCGGCCTCTCGACGACCTGCTCGTCTTCAACATGGTCTTTGGCAAGACGGTGACGGACATCTCCCTCAATGCCGTAGCCAATCTGGGCTACGCGGATGTGCGGTTCCTCGCGCCAGTCTATGACGGGGACACGCTCGCCGCCAGTTCCATCGTCATCGGCTTGCGCGAAACGAGCGGAGGCGACAGCGGCGTCGTTTACGTTCGGTCCGAAGCAGTGAACCAGAATGGACAACCCGTTCTGACATGGGTTCGGTGGGTGCTGGTGCGGAAACGAACAGCCGTGTCTGGCGATGGCACCGATGTCCGTCCCGACCTGCCGTCCTTCGTTCCGGCCGACCGCCTGGCCGTCCCAACAGGCGCTGTCGATCTCGAACTTCTCAGTCGAGCAACCGGTTCGACGTCCTGCTGGGAGGACTATATCCCGAGCCAGCGGCTGGATCATTCTGCGGGGATGACGGTGGAGGAGGCCGACCATATGTCCGCCACTCGCCTTTATCAGAATGACGCCAAGGTCCATTTCGACGGCCTGATGATGCGCGGTACGCGGCATGGCCGACGGCTGGTCTATGGCGGCCATGTCATCTCGCTTTGCCGGGCGCTGGCGTCTGACGGGTTGGAGAACATCCTGGCCATTCTAGCGATCAATGGCGGAACACATGTTGCCCCAACCTTTGCCGACGACACCCTCTACAGCGTGACCCAGGTGATCGACACAATGACTGTGCCAGATCGGCATGACGTCGGTGTATTGCGGCTCCGTTTGATCGGATTGCGTGACCTGCCTCCCTCCGATTTCGATTGGGATGGTGATGCGGCGACATTGCGCGGCCATCCCAATGTCGTCCTCGATCTCGATTACAGCGTCCTTCTGCCACGCAGATGATCCAAACTATTCAACGACAAAGGCCAGTTCATGTCCAAAGCCATTCATCCCGACCAAGCCCTGTTTAACGGCGAAAAGTCATTCCCGACGATTGCGAGCTGCGAGCATTTTGCCGGCAGCGAGAAGCTGGTAGCGAAGGCTTTCCAGCTTCAGGAACAGCATGGCCCGATCTTTGACATAACCTGCGATTGCGAAGACGGAGCCGCCACTGGCACCGAGACCGAGCACGCAAAAATGGTCGCCGCCATGATCGCATCGCCGCAAAACCGGTATCGTCAGGCAGGCATTCGCATTCACGATCCCTCGCACGACCACTGGCGCGCCGATGTCGATATCATCCTGTCCGGCGCGGGCAACGATGTCGCCTATATTACCGTCCCCAAAGCTACGTCCGCATCCCAATTGACCAAGGTCATCGACTATATTCGCCAGGGCTGCGCCAGCAGGGGTATCAAGCGGACGATCCCGATCCATGCGCTGATCGAAACGCATGGCGCGCTTGCTGACGTCAAGGCGATCGCGGCGCTCCCCTGGATGCAGGTGCTGGACTTTGGCCTCATGGACTTCGTCAGTTCGCATAATGGCGCGATCCCCGCCTCGGCCATGCGTTCGCCCGGGCAGTTCGAACATCGCCTGCTGGCCCGTGCCAAGGCCGAAGTGGCTGCCGCAGCGCTGGGAGCGGGCCTGATACCCGCCCATAATGTCTGCCTGGATTTGAAGGATTCCGATCGCATCCATGCTGACGCGCGCCGCGCCCGCGACGATTTTGGGTTTCTGCGCATGTGGAGCATCTACCCCGCCCAGATCCTGCCCATCGTCGAAGCGATGCGTCCCGATCATTCCGAAATCGAGGACGCAGCCGCGATCCTGATCGCTGCGCAGCAGGCCGACTGGGGGCCAATCCAGTACAAGGGCGAACTGCACGATCGTGCAACCTATCGCTATTTCTGGAGCGCCCTTCAGCGCGCCAGGGTTACGGGAGCCGAGATCCCCGCACCCGCCCTGTCAGCATTCTTCAACTGAGAGCGATGATGGTAACGCAATCACCCATCGAAGCACCCGTCATTCCTTCGGAAGTAAAGCAAGCCGTTCGCACCCTGATCGGGTGGGCAGGCGATGATCCGGAACGGGAGGGGCTCGTCGACACGCCCGAACGGGTCGCCAAGGCGTGGCGCGAATATTTTCGCGGCTACCATGAAGATCCCTCGCAACATCTGCTGCGCACCTTCGACGAAGTGGGAGGCTATGACGAAATCGTGCTGTTGCGCGATATCCCCTTTCAGTCCCATTGCGAACATCACCTGGCACCAATCATCGGCACCGCTCACATCGCTTACCTGCCCCGCAATCGGGTAGTCGGCATCTCAAAGCTCGCACGCGTGCTGCACGGTTTCGCCAAACGGCTTCAGGTGCAGGAACGGCTGACGGCGGAAATTGCGGATTGTATCTGGGAAAACCTGAAGCCTCTGGGCGTCGCGGTGGTCGTTCAGGCAAGTCATGCCTGCATGACGGCGCGCGGTGTCCACACGCCGGGCGTCCAGATGACGACCAGCCGCATGATGGGCGTTTTCCGCGATGACGAAAAGGCACGGCGGGAAATCATGGCCCTGATCGGGCTATAATATGCGATTGAAGGGGATATGATGGCGCGATTTGAAAAACTGGACGCTTCGCAGGCTGTGACGCAGCTGTCGGGTTGGACCGCAACTCGGGACGGCAAGGCGATTGGAAAGAACTTTGTCTTTGCCGATTTCGCCCGTGCCCTTGGTTTCATGACCTGCGTGGGCGTGCAGGCGGAAAAGCTGGATCACCATCCCGAATGGCGCAATGTCTACAACAGGGTAGAGGTGGAGTTGACCACCCATGACGCGGGGACAGTGACAACGCTGGACCTGAGCCTTGCCCGCTTCATGGATGAAGTCAGCTGAGCTTCCTCGGACTGACTGCGCAATCATGGCAGGTGCTGGCGTGTGGCGGCGCTCTCGTGTAGCAAAGCCGCGATACGGCATTCTGGGACTATGGGCGGGATGAAGAACAAGACGAACGAGACGGCGGCGGCACGGCCTTTGCAGCGCAGAGGCAGAGCGCCCAAGACCGGCAATGGTGAGCGCCGTTTCGAAGACATTGTCCTGATTGCGGGCGAACTGTTTTCCGAACGCGGGTTCAACGGGACAAGCCTTAACGACATCGCCGACGCGGTCGGTGTGTTGAAGGGCAGCCTCTATCACTATATCTCCTCGAAGGAGGACTTGCTCTACGAAGTTATCAAGGTCGGCAGCGAAGGGCTGGCCGAGAATATGCGCCTCTGCGATCATTTCGCATCCAGTCCTGCTGAGCAATTGATCGCGTTCTGCTATGGCCACATCGTGCTCAACGCCGTTCCAGATCGCATTCACCGCGGCATCGTCATTATCCAGGATGCCAAGCATCTGGCGCCCGATAAGCGCGAGCAGATATTTGCTGAACGCGATGCTTATCAAGCCTATCTGCGATCAATCATCAGCCGGGGCATGGCGGCAAACATTTTCGATGCAGGAATTGATCAGCGGATCTCCAGCTTCACCATATTGGGCGTGATCACCTCCTATATCCGCTGGTACAAGCCTGGTGGCCCGATTACTCCGCATGATCTTGCGCGGGACAGTGCCGCTTTCGTGATCGCGTCGCTGCAGCCCCAATCGCCTGGTCAGGACCGTTTCGCGTTGGCCGATCGGGTCATCGCGCAGATTCAGGCATTACAGGAAAAAGCAGGCGCGGCTTCCTGAGCCCAGTCCCGTTTCCGGATTGCAACAGGCTACAGAGCCGCCTCAGATCCCAGGATTACGGTAGCCTGATGCGACAATGACCCGCCATTGCCGTGGCAGAGCGCCACATCGGCTTTGTGGAGCTGACGCGCGCCGCATTCGCGCCGGATTTGCTGCGTAGCCTCGATCAAGGTGAATATGCCGTACATGCCAGGGTGAACGCAGGACAGTCCGCCTCCGTTGGTGTTTACAGGCAAGGCGCCGCCGGGGGCCAAAGTTCCCTTTTCGACAAATCGGCCGCCTTCGCCTTTTGGGCAGAATCCCAGGTCTTCCAGAAACAGGATCGGGTTGATGGTGAAAGCATCATATAGTTGCACCATGTCCACATCGCCAGGTCCTAGACGAGCCTGCATATAGGCGCGTTTACCGGAATCCACCGCTCCCGTGACAGTCAGGTCGGGCATGGAGGATATTTCCCGATGGGTTGTCGCGGAACCAGTCCCTAGCACGTAAACGGGCAGCCGCGGCATCGACTTCGCCTGTTCCGCGCGCGTCATTACGAGGGCCCCTGCCCCGTCTGTCACCAAGCAGCAGTCTCGGACTGTCAATGGATCGGAAATCATGCGCGACGAGAGACAATCATCTATGGTTAGCGGTTCGCGCATGAAAGCGTCGGGGTTGAGCGTCGCCCAGCGTCGTGCCGCAACGGCAACCTCCGCAAGCTGCGCGCGGGTCGTGCCATAGACATGCATGTGCCGCGATGCCGCCAGCGCATAGGCGCTGACTGGTACGAGCGGGCGGTAGCGCGTCTCCAGATCGTTGGTCGTTCCCGTTGCGCCAACCAATTTGCCCGATGCGCTGCGCTGATTGCTGCCGTAAGCGATGAGCGCGACGTCACATAGGCCGGCGCTCAAAGCCATGGCGGCCATCTCAACATGGGTGAGAAATGCCGAGCCGCCAGTGCGGTTGTTATCACTGATGACGGCATCGATCCCCAGATATTCGGCCATCGAAAGTCCGGAGAGGAAATCCTGGGGCAGACAGACGAACAACGCGTCGACGTCTCTCGGACCAAGCCCGGCGTCAGTCAGAGCCATTAGCGCTGCCTTCGCGGCCAGGTCGATCGCGCCATAGCCTCGCGCAATGCCAAGACCGAATGTCGCTGCGCCTACGATCGCGGCTTTGCCTCGAAGCGATGCATCGGTCATCAGCCTTGTTCCTCGGGCCGAAAGACCAGCAGCGCCTTGTCGGCTTCCATAATGATTTCGGCACGCACAGCCATGTCAATGCAGACATCTTCCGGATCAATGCCAATTACCCGCGACATCATCCGCGGTCCTTCTACTAATGTGACCAAGACAATATTATATGGTTCTTCGGGTGGACGGGGTCTGACAACGGTCGTAGCATAAACTGTAGCACGACCGCTCGCTTCGACCCATGTCAGGTCCGGATCGCCTGAGCCCGGTTCAGCAATCCGCGGATAGAATATGCAAGCCCCACTCCTCAACGCGCGCTGGATCATGAGTCGACCCTCTCTTAGGTAGGCATCAAATCTTTCCTGCGGGCTCATTTAAACTGATATCCTCGTTGCCTGAGACCGCCACTGCGGCCCGCATCCACCCGCCGATAGACTTCTTCCCGATCCATGCTGCGGGAAGAAGTCCGTCAGTACCCATCCAATTAAACAGGCTGAAACTCTCACAGGTTCTTCAAGAAGAGAGTCGAACCATGGAGACCAGACGTCATGCGCATTCTCTTACGCGAACCGCGGCGGCCCTCCCTGTTTATCTTTCCGTACTATAAGGGCATCGACGGCCGTGATCCTTCCGCCAGCGCAAATCAGCGGATTGATGTCGACCTCAAGGATGCGATCTGCGTGATCTGCGGCGAAGCAGCCTACATTGCAAACAACGCGGACGAGTTGTTCGAAATCTACCGGATCGGCGCCGCGAAAGCCGTTTAGCAGCGCGAAACCTTTGAGTTTTCGCAGCATATTTTCGGCCTCGGCGACCGTCACGGGAGCTGGCAGCAAAGCGGTGTCACGCAACAATTCGACCATTATGCCACCCATCCCGACGACAAGCAGCGGCCCGAACTGCGGATCATTTCGTACCCCAATCATCAGTTCCACGCCTGACGGGACCATGGGCTGTACCAATACGCCCCGGATATCGTTAGGCGATGTTTCTCGCAGGGCATTTGCCATGATGGCGCTGTAGGCATCGCGTAGGGCAGCTTCGTCGCCAAGGTTCAGGCGTATCACGCCCGCCTCTGTCTTGTGCGGGATGGAGGGAGATTCAACCTTGATGACGACGGGATACTTTCCTGACGCGGCCTGCACTGCTTCGTCGGCGCTTTGAACGAGCCGTTCCTGAACTACCGGCACGTCATAGAGGGCCATTATCGCTTTCGCCTCCCGCTCGGTCAATGTGTTACTGCCAGCCTGATCAAGCAGCATTGCGGCTTGATCCCGATTTGATGCGGGCAGGGCGGGAGCCTCCTCCTGCACCGGCGCATCGCGCAGCGCGCTGCGCCATTGCCAAGCGGACAAGGTACGGAAACAACGGTCGAAGGACCGGAACAGACCCACATGCGGATGCCGCTCGGCATGGATCAGGCCTGGGCCTTCGAGCCAGTCGGTAAAGGATACCCAACAGGCTGCCTTCCCTGCCTGCGCCGCTTCCCGCCCTAACGTGTCGATCCGCTCGACCGTCCCGCTGGACGCGTAAGGATTAGCCAGCACGATGGCGCCGTAGGTAGGATCGGCGAACAGCGCATTTAGACATGCAGTGAGCGAGGTGGGATTGTTCACCACCTGAGCCGTCACGTCGCAGGGATTACGCGCCGATCCGAAGTCGGGGACATTTGCATCCAGCACTGCTTGCGCCGCTGCTTGGGGCTGAAGAAGCGCTATGCCATGCGCCTCCGCCTTGTCCGCAGCGATGACGGTTGCTCCGCCGGACGTGGCGATAACCGCCGCGGCCTTTGCCGTTGCCCGTCGCGTCTTCGCGAAGAAGGCTGCAGTTTCCATCAACGCTTCGAGTTGATCCACGAAGACCACACCATATCGTTCGAGCGAGGCTCGGTAGGCTGCGTGGGATCCGGCAAGCGATCCGGTGTGCGACATCGCGGCACTGGCGCCCTGTTCGCTTTCAGCGATCTTGTACAGGATCAGAGGCTTATCCGCTGCCCACGCCCGTCTTGCGGCCTCGACCATCCGGCTCGGATCGTTCATTCCTTCGAAAAGGCATGCGATGGCCCGGCATGCCGAATCATCCACAAGATAGGATACGAAGTCGGCCACATCGACGTCGCAGCTATTGCCCGACGCTAGCATGTGGCTGACTTGCGTACCGCGCTCGATAGACTGGATGAGCGCATTGCCAAGCGCGCCCGATTGGCTGACGATGCCCACAGATTGAGCGGCGGGCGTTACCAGTTGCGTTTCGCTATAGAAAGTGATGTTCGCGCCAATCGTGAAATTAGCAAGGCCGATACAGTTGGGCCCTATGATCCGCATGCCACTGTCCTGAGCGATCCGTGTTAGTTCATCCTGCTCCTGCACGCCACGTTCGGTGCCCACTTCAGCGAAGCCCGATGCGTAAATGATGCAGCCGCCTACACCCGCGTCCGCGCATTCCCGAACTATTTCTACGACCTGATCCCTTCCGGTCGCCACGACGGCACAATCGGGCACTTCCGGCAAAACGCTGACCGAGGGATAGCAGGTGCGCGCCCCAATATTTTCATAGCGAGGGTTAACCTGGAACAACTGGCCTTGAAAATGCTCCAGCCTCGCCATGGTCCTCGCGCCAAATGACGACAGATTGTTCGAGACTCCGACGACAGCAATACTCCGCGGCGAGAGAACTCGGGCCAGATGTTGTCGGGCATAGACAGGCCTGTACATCAAATACCTTTCGATTGACGATAGCACTCACCGCAACCCATCTAAATAGACAAGTCGCCTTCCAAACGATTGGTAGCTTATGTTTCATTCTCCGTAAAGCCATTGTTGACTACCCGGAGTGGAACGTGCCGAGCAAACGTAACGGCGGAGGCCAGTGAGAAGCCGACCCGCCAACCAGATGCCAGAGCCGAAAACTTCCCTGCACGCCCCACCGATCCAACGGAAAACCATACAACCCCATTGACCAACCGACCGTTTGCTTGCAGAGTGGATGGCAAGGCTGCCGGTAGCGCTGCTCGCTTGTCGGGCGGCCGCGGCATAGCTCAGCGTTACTTATCAATGCGATCTCGTATCACGAGCAAGTTAGAGGGAGCGAGTAGATGATCCGAACGAAGGGTAGAGCTGCAGGTATAACGGGAGCAGTTGCTCTCGTAGCGATGATGACCAGTCCGGCCTCCGGACAGGGTTCACCGGAAAGTCCATCTGATACGTTACCCGGCTCAGACGTTAACTCGCTTGACGAAATCGTCGTCACCGCCAATCGCCGAGAAGAGTCGCTTCAGAACGTTCCCGTTACAGTATCTGTACTGAACAGCGAAGCGCTCCGCCGAGACAATATCGTTTCCAATCAAGATCTTGCCGGAAAAGTTCCATCTCTAGTAGTTGGTCAAAATTCAGGATCGCGAAATACTCAGAGCTTCACATTGCGGGGGCAAGGATCGACCTATGGTGGCGGTCCCGGTGTTGCCGCGTATTTCGCAGAAGTTCCTATTCCATCGGCCAGCGACACCGTTGCTCAACTGGGAACTGATACGCTGTTCTACGACCTTCAGAATGTTCAGGTCTTGAAGGGGCCCCAGGGCACACTATTCGGAAGAAACACGACCGGCGGCGCAGTGCTTCTCGAGCCGCAGAAACCAAAAAACAAATTTTCCGGATATTTGCAGGGGCAGATTGGAAACTATTTAGATCGGCAGCTGGAAGGCGCGCTGAATGTTCCCGTCATTGAAGATAAATTGCTTGTCCGCTTAGCTGGTAGAACAGTTAACAGGGAAGGGTATACACGCGATATTATAACAAGGCGCGATTATGACGATCGGAAATATTGGGCTTTTCGGCTAGGCGTTACTTGGAGACCGGCCGAAGGAGTCGATAACTATTTTCTCGCCACTGCATTTAGATCTTCGACTAACGGCACTGGATCAGTTATACAGGATTTCAACACTGCCCGCGATGGCACTGGAAGATTTCTCAGCCCGGTTGCCCGATACTACGGAGAGGACCTTTTACGCGGAATAGTTGACGAGCAAAGAAGACGCGGGCCCCGGAGGGTCCAACTTGATGGCAACCCTTATGACAAGCGGAGCATGTGGATGTTAACCAACATCCTCTCTATCGATCTTTCCGACGCATTGAAGCTGCGGAACATCACTAGCTATGCGCGCTATAAGACGAGCACGGTGTTCGATCTGGATGGATCTTACCTGCATATATCAACCTCTGAATCCGGACCTTGGAATAGCACTGATGCGCGCCAGCTTACTGAGGAAATTCAGCTGCAGGGGACAGGGTTCGATAATATGCTCAACTATACAGCTGGCATATATTACGAGGATGTTAAACCACTTGGAATCGAGTTTCGTGGAACCTTCGTTCCGGTTCTCGGCTCGATTACCAATATATTTTCTGGTGATGAACGCAAGTCAACCGGGGTATATTCGCAAGGGTCGATCGACTTGGGCCTGCTTTCATCGTCTCTTGATAAATTGCGCCTGACGGGGGGCGCAAGATACACCTGGGATAGGCGAAACAGCTTCTATCGTTTTATAGTGAACGGGAACTGCCTGCTATCAATAGCAACTCCTCCAGAATGCCGAGTATCAGAACAGATCCGTGACAGTGCACTGACGTGGACAGCTGGGTTAGATTATATGATATCTGAACGATCGCTGGCATTCGCCAAGATCAGCCGAGGCTTCAAGTCTGGGGGTTTTAACTTTAATGGAACAAATGCATTTGCATTGACATTTGATCCGGAGGTTGTCACAACATACGAAGCTGGATTAAAAACCCAATTTTATCTTGGAACCATGCCAGTCCGGCTGAATTCCGCGGCATATTATACCGATTACAAAGACATTCAGCGCGTTGGATCGACAACAACTGTTACGCCAGATGGCAACTTGTCGGCGGGGTCCGCCACAGTGAATGCCGGCAGCGCGACTATCAAGGGCATAGAACTCGAAGGTTCGATATCGCCCTTCAAGGGCTTGAACCTTTCCGCCGGATACTCTCGCATGCACGCGAAGTACGATCAATTTGCCTTTCAGTATCTCTTGAACGGTCAAGTGACTACGGACGACCGCAGCGGGGTGCCCTTCGCATTTGCGCCCAAGAATCAGTATAATATAGCTGCAAGTTATGCGTTCAGTCTCGGGGAGATGGGCAATGTGATCGCATCTGCAAGCTTCGCTCATATAGATCGGCATTACACGCAAATCACAATCCCCATCGGCCAACCTGGTGGCACAGAGCCTTACGGCTATTTGCCCGCCAGCAACCTGTTGAACTTACGTGTAGACTGGAACAATCTTTCGGGACGCCCGATCGATCTGGCGTTCATAATGACGAATGTGACGAACAATACGTTCCCGACGCAGATACAGAGTACATTCGGTCGGAATGGCGCGAGCTACGGCCAAGGTGTGGCTCGCTACCTTTACAGCGAGCCTCGGATGTACGGTTTCCAGCTTCGTTTCCGTTTTGGGGAAGAAGGCTAGTGCGATCAACAGGTCAACCGACCTTGCCAATCAGTATATTCATGATCAAATTTGGAGTGTTTCGATGTCAAAAGTCGGCAGCTGGGAGCAACGCCTTAGTCACCTCGCATTGGGAGTGGCTGAGGTCGAACGAGCAGCTCTTTTCTACGAGGCACTTGGATGGGAGCGCGCTTCTGCGAGCCGAGACCAAGTAGCGTTGTTCAACGCTCATGGCATGGTTATTTCTTTCTCGGAGCGAAAGGCTCTTGCGTCCAGAATATTGCAGCGAGAGGATCTGAACCGGACGAACAGGTCACCGGTCACCTCCCCCATTTCATCCAGCATACTCGTATACGTAGTGCGCCCCGAAGATGATTTGCGGGCTATGCTCGATCGGGCGGTTGCTAACGGCGCCACCATACTCAGCGATCTGGAAGAATTTGCGGACGGTTCGGCTAAGGCATTCTTCGCCGATCCCGACGGCCATGTATGGGAGCTGGCGAGGACTGTAAAAACACAAGTGACGGAGGATGGAACGTTTCGCATAGGGGCATAGTTGCGTTGAAATGTGCGTGAGGGACGGATCACCCCCTCGCGCACATGAAAACATCCATATCTCCGAGGCACGGAACACCGGAATTTACACAAGTAGCATCCGCAGAGTAATAGGAGCAGGACCGTTCATTTCCGCCACCGCATATCAATTGAACCTTGAACCACGCGCCGCCGCGCAAGAGCGTTGGCCACTTCTGTTCGCTGATGTGCGCGGCATTTTCCATGGTCATTGAGTGACGATCGAGGAGCGGCTGTTAACGCTAGCGGCGCACTTCAGGAAGTGACGGATTGGCATACACGCAGGCCCGCCACCTATGCTTCTCGCACGCGGCGTCGCTCAGGCTGAGCATTGCTTGCACACGCTGAAATAATCTTCGCGAATGCCTCGACTGCAGGAAGAGGCATAGACGGCTGAGACAGCAAGGCCAACTTACGGCGAAGGTCCAATCCGTTTACCCCAATAAACACGACGTCGGAGCGCGTGGGGCGATCAACAACAGCGCCTCCTACAATGCTAACACCAAGGCCCGCCGCAACCAGCGATAGCCGCACGTCTTCCGAAGCTAGCTCATGCACGAGATTGGGTGTCACTCCATGGCGGTGGAAGGCAGCTATTTGTTGATCATAGGTGGCCGGATCAAGCGTACGAGAAAAGGAGATGATATTTTCATCTTTCAAGTCGGCCAGGGACACCTCTGACCGACTTGCTAGCCGGTGAGATGCGCCTACGGCAAGCAGTGCACCATAGGACCGCAAGACGCACATACCGGATAGCGCCACACCATCACGATAAATTATTGCGGCCTCGAGCGCTCCCTTTCTGACCGCTTCGCGCAAGAGGTCCGAACTCTCCAACAGCTGCAGCTGCAGTCGTACGTCCGGCCGTTCGCGCTGAAAGCGGCCGATTGCATCGACGACATAGTCAATTTGGCCAGTCAGCGGTGTCATTCCCAAACGAAGAAGGCCTATTTGGCCACTGCTAAACCGGGCCAAATGCTGGCTGGCATCGTCAACGGCCCTGAATATAGCCAAGGCGTGCCCCATAAGCACCTCACCTGCCAAGAGCAGCCGAGGACGTGGCCCACTGCGATCGAGGAGAGCATGACCGACCTCTTGTTCCAATTCTTGCACCCGGCGCGAAACCGCAGACTGGGAAACATGGAGCCGCTCGGCCGCCATCCGGAAGCTTCCAAGTTCAGCCACTGCGACAAAATAGCGAAGACGACGGAGATCCAACCTTTTCCCCTCAATCAAATATCGGCTTTCAACGCAGGATCGCCTGCCGAAAGACGAACAAGGATGGAGGATATCGCCTCCAGCATGCGTAGGTAAAGCTCTATCGGACGGATCTCCTTTCAGCCTCAAATAGGAAACTGCGTATGAAAACGCGAAAGTTGATGCCGCAGCGGCATATCGGTTCGCCAAAACGGCATTCGACACCGGCGCCAGAATCAACCATCTATGTGTTAGCCCGCGCAGCGTAACTGCGACACCATGATGGAGGACTGGTTGTGATTGAGTCTCGAACGATCAATGTAGAAAAGAACAAGGCTCTCTACGAAGAATATATGAGAGATGGCTACAAGACGCCGATATCGCAAACAAGCGATCTCACCAGTTCATCGAAATGGTTGAATGACAGTAGAATTCGAGAATGGACCGTCCGCGAGTCTCTCCGTCGCAATGGGCTGGACATGCCTTCCACAAATGGCATTCCAGAGCTGAACCGCGCGGCTGAGGAACTTCAGGACGCCAACCTCCTTAGCAACGAGTTAGAAAAGGCGGCAGCCGACTGGCCGGAACTCGCGAGGTTCTTGGATGAGCGTTATATGTCATATTGGACAACATCAGATCTCAAAGGATGCCCAGAAGGATCCTTTGGAAATGTTGTTTTCCAGCATTACGACAAGTATGGGTATGACAATACCATGGCGAGTGTCGCCTTTCCAATCAGAAATCACTTTGAATATTTCCGTCGTCGCAAGGTTGAAATCCATGATTTTATGCACGTTTTAACAGGAGCGGGTTTCGACTACCTCGGCGAAGCGATTCCAAATATGATTCACTTTGGCAGCTTTTATAAGTATTTTGAGCCCGAACTCGCGCGCGAACTCTGCACAACTAACATGTTCATGTGGTTCCCTTATTTTATGCGGAGCTCGTTACATTATGGACCGGCGTTCCCCTGGCTCTGGGATTTGATGACGCAAGGTGTTGAAATGGGTCGGCAGTCCGGACCCTATTTTCTCAAAAAAGTCGAGGATTACCTTCACCTTCCTGTTGAAGAAGTGCGTGAAATTCTAGAAATTCGGGGTGCAAAGGACCTTGATTTCGATGAATACAAGCGCCGGTCTGACATAGTTATGGAGGGAGGTCAGACTAAGACAGAGCAGATGGCCCTCGACCGACGCGCAAGAGCACGAGAAATGGAAAAGTCATCTAGTCCAACATGATAATATAAGTCATATATCGATTCGTAAGGGCGATTTTCATTTTTCCTGACTATCGCCTTTACACGAATACGCGCTCCGTAGACCTTCGGTGCCGCTGTGAGAATAAAGTACGCGACTGAAGCAGCTGCTACACTCGTGTCATGAGCCGCTCCGAGTTGGCAAACCGTTCCGCTACTTCAACCCTTCGCCGGAGGTGATTCGGCTTGCGGTGATGATGTACGTCCGTTGTCGCTCAGCTGCGCAACTTCAAGATCTGCTCTTCGAGCGCGGTATCGACATCAGCCACGAGACGGTGCGCTACTGGCGGAACAGGTCGGCCCACTGTTTGCAGACGACATCCGCCGGTGGCTGATCAACCGCATGCGAGCGTTTCGCCACTGGCGCTGGCATCGTAATGGAATGTACGTGAAGGCGACTGGCGCGATGGTCTACATCTGGCGCGCCGTCAATAAAAATGGGCGAGATCTTGGAGAGCTATGTCACGAAGACCCGCGATAAGGCCGCCGCCTTGACCTTCATGAAGAAGGCGCTGAATCGGGAAGGAGCGCCTGAAGCGATCACCGCTCAGCGCCTCCGCTCTTATTGCGCCGCAATGCGAGAGTTGGACATCTGGGCAAAGCAGGAGGTCGGTCGGGGCGAGCAGCCGAGTCGAGAACGGTCACCTCTCCTTTCGACGACAAGAGGCGGCGCTGCTGCAGTTCAGACAAATCAGAGGGCTACAGGAGTTCGCATCCGTTCACGCCAACGTCCACAACCACTTGTCACTGGAACGCCACATCATCGACCGACAGACTCACAAGGAGAGACGCTCGGCGGCACTGGCCCAGTGGCAGTCTCCCATGAACTGATCCCCTGCCCTCCCTGATCGAAGTGCATCGTGTGGAGAGCGGTTCGCCTTTGTCTGACAGCACCGCCAGCCCCCGGAAGATTTCGCTAAAGCAGATAGGCCTGGGCCGCACGTGCGGCCTGATCCATATTTTGTCACGCTTCACCTCAGCGGCATTGTGCTGCGCCCGGGATGGCCTGCATATCGGCCATTCATGGGGCGGTTCTTGCGCGCTTTCCGCGCGGCATATCTGCGTAAATGCAGTAAGCAGCCGTAAGGCATTTGGTACTAGGGTAAGGCTGAGCTCGCGGGGGCGAGTGCGGCGGCGGTGAGCTGGGCATGGCGGGGGGGTACGGCGGGATCTGCCCGGTCATGTCTAAATGGCCTAGTTCTTCTATTCGGAAACACGCTGAGAGGGTGTGAAAGTGTTCATGTCGGGCGGGGGACGTGACGGTGAGTTGTGGGACGCCGTCCGTAACTATAAGAAAGTGTTCATCATTGTCCTGTGCGTCAGTGCCATACTGAACGTGCTGCTGCTTGGCGGCTCCTTGTACATGATGATGGTGTATGATTCGGTTCTGCCGAGCCGATCCGTCCCGACATTAGCCGGTCTCGCGATCCTGGTGATGATCGTCTACGCCTTCCAGGGCTTCTTCGAGAATATGCGCGCCGGGATGCTGGCCGATGTCGCCAATGCCGTTGAGCAGCAGCTGTCCGGCAGGGTGCAGAGCGCGATTTCGCAAATGGCGCTTGCCGGTCAGAAGTTGCCGGGCGACGGGCTGGGGCCGATGCGCGACCTTGAAAATGTGCGCGCCTTTTTGTCGAGCGGCGCTGTCGCGATGATCGATTTGCCCTGGATACTCTTCTTCCTGGGCGTGTTGTTCGCGCTCCATATGTGGCTGGGCGTAACGACGCTGATCGGAGCGGCCGTGCTGTTTTCGCTGACGCTGATCACCAACCGCGTCATGAAGCAGCCCGCCGAGCAGCTTTCGCAGCTGTCGGCTTACCGCAATGGGGCAGCCGAAACGAATCTGCGTCATGTCGAACTTCTGACCGCACTTGGCATGCGGGATCGCATGCAGCAGCGCTGGGCCCAGTTGAACAGCGCCTATGGAGCCGCGCAGAATAAGCTGGCGCGTTCCAGCGCGGCATTGGGCGGGTTAGCCAAGATGCTGCGGCTTGCGCTCCAGTCGCTCATCCTGACTGTAGGCGCATTACTGGTGCTGGATGACAAGGCAAGCGGCGGGGTGATCTTCGCCTCCTCGATCCTGTCCGCGCGCGCATTGGCGCCGGTCGATCAGGCGATCGCAAATTGGAAGGGGTTCATCAGCGCCCGCGTTGGGTGGCTTACGCTGACAGCGATGCTGAAGCGTGTACCTGCGCCGCAGCCAGTGTCGCTGCGTCTGCCCAGGCCCGACCGGAAGCTGGAGGTGGAAAAGCTGGTCGTTTTCCCGCCGGGCAGTCGCCAGTTGACCGTCAGTGGCGTCTCATTCCAGCTGAACGCGGGCGATGCCTGCGCGGTGGTTGGCCCGAGCGGCGCGGGCAAGTCTTCGCTCGGCCGCACGCTGATCGGCGCCTGGCGCCCCGCCAAGGGGACCATCCGCTTCGATGGCGCGTCGATCGGCCAATGGGATGCCGAGCATTTCGGCGAATGGGTGGGCTACCTGCCGCAATCGGTCGAGCTTCTGGATGGCACCATCGCGGAAAATATCGCGCGCTTCGATCCGGCCGCAACGTCGGAGGCGATCTTGGCGGCGGCCAAAGCGGCGGCTGTCCACGACCTGATCACGCGTCTTCCGCAGGGATATGAAACCCGCGTTGGGGTGGATGGCGAAGCGCTCTCGGGCGGACAGCGCCAGCGCATCGGCCTTGCGCGCGCGCTCTATGGCGATCCATTCTTCGTGCTGTTGGACGAGCCCAATTCCAACCTCGATAGCGAAGGCGAAGCCGCACTGGCCGCCGCCATTGCATCGGTGCGCGAGCGCGGGGGCATCCTGGTCGTGGTTTCCCACAGAGCCGATATATTAGGCCGGGTCAGCCACATCCTGTTGATGCGTAACGGCCGAATGGAAACATTTGGCCCGGCCGCCGAAATCATGGCGCGCTTGCGGCAGAAGCCTAAGCTGCGCCAGGAAAATGTCGTGGCGATGCAGGGCGCCAGTGTGGGAAAGCCATAGGATGACAACCAATCTCCCCGCCGGGCTCATGGTCCTGGATCAACCCGCGATCCCATATGATCCGGCTGAACATGTTCAGAAGAAGGTGAAGGCCGTCCTGATCGCCATTGCAGTGCTCGTCCTGGGCTTCGGCATGGCGGCCATGCTGATCCCCATCGGCGGCGCGGTCATAGCGTCAGGGCATATCGGGCTCGCGTCGCACATCAAGAAGATCGCGCATCCGGCAGGCGGCGTGATCGAGGACATCTTGGTCGACAACGGCACCCATGTCCAAAAAGGACAGGTGCTGATGCGATTCGACGACCGCGTGACAGGAGCGGATGCGCAATATTCGAGCCTCAGCGTCGATCAAATGCTGGCGCAGCGCGCCCGGCTGGAAGCAGAACGGCTGGGCGCAAGCACCATCACCTTCCCCAAGGAGTTGGCGCCCGGTGACGCTGCTGCGCGGCAAGCCATGGCTGACGAGACCAAGCTGTTCCAGATCAGACAGGCTGAGCAAGCTGGCACAGCGGCCCAGCTACAGGCGCGCATCCGCCAGCATCGGCAGCAGATAAGTGGTTACCAGGCACAAATCCGCGCGCTGGAGCAGCAGGCCGTGCTGATCGAACCGGAACGCAAGGGCGTAAGGCAGCTGTGGGACAAGGGCCTCGTCACGATCAGCAGATTGAACCAGCTGGAACGCACCGCCGTCGACCTGCAGGGTAGCGTGGGCGCCTTGCGCGCCAGCATCGCCCAGACCGAGGCGCGCATCACCGAAGCGCAAGAGCAGATGATCCAGCTTGGCGCAACCCGGCGCTCGCAGGCAGGGACGGACCTGGCGCAATTGAACGCCGCGCTGAACCAGCAGCAAATGCGCAGCGTGTCGGCCTTGGACGCGCAGGACCGCAGCGTGGTGCGCGCGCCCTATGGCGGCGTGGTCGACAAGCTCGCCTTCAACACGATCGGCGGGGTTGTGAAACCAGCCGAAGTCATCATGGAAATCGTGCCGGACAGCGATCAGCCTCTGGTCGAAGGAGCGGTCTCCCCTGCTGACATCGATCATGTCCATGTCGGCCAAGCCGCGCGCATCCGCTTCACCGCCTTCAACAATGCAGCGTCGCCGGAAATTCGGGGCAAGGTGACCTTCGTAGCGGCCGACCGGGCCACCGACCCGCAAGGACAGGTGAGCTTCTACCCCGTGCGGGTCGAGATAGACGAGGCGCAATTGAAGAAATATCCCGAGCTGAAGCTGAAGCCCGGCATGCCTGCGGAGCTGTTCATCGAAACCGGAAACCGGACGATGATCTCTTACCTCACGAAACCGCTACGGGATCAGTTCGCAAGGGCATTCCGGGACGAGTGAGCAGAAGCCAGAAGGTCTCGGCGGCGCATCATAGATGGCAGAGGCTGACGGTTTGAGGCGGCTACCAGATCAGATGCCGGTGGCCGGGAAGCGCGGAACGATGCCATTATCTTCAAAGAAGGTAGAGGATTGGTACAGCGTGGGTCCGGCATAGGCTGGCGCGTCGGGCGAAGCGATCATCCAGGCGACCGTGCGTCCGGTGTCGGCGGGGGTGTAAGACGGCAGTCCGCCGCCAAAACCCTTGGCGGCTTCGCCATATTGCGCAGTCATGGCTTCGGTGATGGTGAGGCCGGGCTGTATGTGGAAGCTCGCAATGCCCTGGTCCCGATATTCCAGATCGACAAACTCCGCGAGTTTGCTGAATGCCGCTTTTCCCGCGGCGTACAACATGCCCCAACCGCCCTCGCTGAGTTTTCGTTCGCACAGCATGCTGCCCGCGCCGCTGGTGATGAAGACGATCCGGCCGCCGCCTTGTTTCAGCATGGGGTCCAGCACCCGCTGCGTGATGTGCATTTGATTGACCATCAGCCCGCGCATGGCCGTCTCCGCAATGTCCGCATCGATCGCGGAAATGGGCGACGTGATGGCGGGAGATTGAAAGAGCGCGTTATTGAAAAGCCCGTCGATCCTGCCCCATTTGGCGAGGACGGCATCTACCGCAGCATCGATGGATACTCGGTCCAATATATCCATCTGTATTCCCAGCGCTTCGCCGCTCGCGGCCTCTATTTCGCGCACGGTTGCTTCGATGCTGCCGGGCACTTTGATAGCCTCCGAACCGCCGGGGCTCGCCAGCCGCCCCTCCCCCTCGCGCAGGGTGCGGCCGGTCACCGCGACGGCAAAGCCGCTCCTTGCTAGTTCCAGTGCGGCCGCCTTGCCAATGCCGCGAGTGGCACCGGTCACCATTGCAACCTTACGCATGGCCAAAGCTCCTGATGATCGTAGGGGGGCAGATTTTGCCCGTCGTTGTTCCTGCAAATCGGTGCCCTGGCAAGCCAAAGCAAGGCCAGCCGACGCACGAGCAATTCACCCGATCCTTTTTGTAACGCTGTCGAACCGAAACGCTTCTGCCACTTGACAAAGGTTGATCATTGTCAACTATTAGGGACCGGTGGGTCGGCAGTCGCGCGCTTCCCGGACGCGGCTTTGAAGGAGAAGCTGCCGGAGTCGCGGCTACATCGCACCATTGAGACGCAATGAGAGAAACCTTTAGAGAGAGTATCAGGCTATGGCCCACACGAAATTCCACCTTGGCTATTTCACCAAGTTCGGCGCCACCTCATGGCCGGGTGACGGCAAGGAATTCGGCTCGCAATGGGCGGACGGGTCCTACCATAAAGAGCTGGCCAAGATGCTGGAGGCAGCGAAGTTCGACTTCGTCTTCTTCGAGGACAGCCTGATCGTCGGCGATCGTTACGCCAACTCCATGGAACTCGACCTCAAGAACGCGACGCTTTCACCCAAGCTCGATCCGCTGCCGCTGCTGCCTCTGATGGCGCAGGATACGTCGCACATCGGCCTGATCGCGACGGCTTCAACCACTTTCTACCCGCCCTACCTGCTCGCCCGGCTGCTTTCTACGATCGACTCCCTGACCAAAGGACGCGCCGGGTGGAACATGGTCACGTCCAGCGAGCGGAATGCCGCCATGAACTTTGGCATGGACAAGCTTCTGCCGCCCAACGAGCGCTATGACATTGCCGATGAGTTCGTCGAATTGTGCAAGAAACTGTGGGATAGCTGGGAAGAAGGCGCGCTGGTCGCGGATACTGAGACAGGCGTCTATGTCGACCACAAAAAGGTTCACACCGTCAATTTCGAGGGCAAGCATTTCCGTTCGCGCGGTCCGCTGAACACGCTGCGATCGCCGCAGGGCTATCCCGTTCTCGCGCAAGCGGGCGCTTCCGAACGCGGAAAGCAGTTTTCATCGAAGAACGCCGAAGTCGTGCTGGGCATGATGACAGGCGGCGTTCCGGGTATGAAGGCATATCGCCAGGAAATCCGTGACCGCGCTGAAAAGCAGGGGCGCAATCCTGACGACATCAAGGTCTTCTTCCTGACGCCGGTGGAAATTTTCCCCGAAGGTGGAGAGCGGCCGGAAATGACCGAGGCCGAAAAGCAGTCGGCGTTCGAGCATAATATCGTAATGGCATCCTCTTCGCTGGACGTCGACTTCTCCCAATATGACGTGGATGCGCCGGTGCCGCAGGACATTACTGCTGGCGGCCACACCAGTGCCCTTGAATATATGAAGAAGGCGGGCCGCGAAGAGGGCAAGTCCCTGCGCGACCTGTTCTCCGCGGGCAAGGGTGCGAGCGGCATGGACTTCAGCGGCACCGTCGAGCAGGTTGCCGAAAAGATGATGGCGGTGATGGACGAAGTGGGCGGCGACGGCTTCCTGATCGAAGGATCGGGCTACAACCGCCAGCTGCCAGACCTCGTCAACGGCGTCATCCCTGCCCTGCAGAGGGCAGGTGCGGTGCGCACCGAATATGAGGGCACGACGCTGCGCGAGATCCTGCGCGAATTCTGAAGCGACTGGCGTGGAGCGGTACGGTTGCTCCGCGCCGCTCCTTATATCTCAAAGTTGGAGCGCGCCCGCACATAGCGGCGCGCTCCAGTTGTTTTTGGCATGTGCTGGTCCCAGCGGAAATCCCCGCCGCTGTCCGATGTCACGAAGCGGCAGGACGATTTTCACGACCCCATCTTTCGGGAAAAGCCTTGCTTGGAACGCGGCACCCGCTGCGTTAGGGTTCTCGCAAACGGTCGACAAATCTAGGCCGGTGCGGGAGGAATGCGTGACTGAAACCGACAAGATCGTAGCGACCTTGGCGATATATGCCCTGAAAGCACGCTACTTCCGCTCCATGGACAACAAGGATTGGCCCGCCCTGGAGGCGGTCTTCGCGCCCGACCTAGTCGCAGATTTCCGCGACGCCGCAGGGGAACGGGACGAGAGCATGCTGATCCACGGCGCTGCGCCCTATGTGGCGCGCCTGGCGCCGATGCTGGAGAAGGTCACAACCGTGCACCACGGCCATATGCCCGAAATCCACATCGAAACGGACACGCAGGCCAGCGGCATCTGCGCGATGGAGGACAAGCTGTGGGTTCAGGAAGGTTCACCCCTGCCCTTCCGCTGGATGCATGGCTACGGCCATTATCATGAGCGCTATGTGCGGCTGGCCGATGGCTGGCGCATCAGCGAAATCCGCCTGACGCGCCTGCGCATCGACGCGGGCTGACGGCCCTTACAGCTCCTCCAGCGCCGCGCTGGCTTCAATCCAGCTTTCCTCGATCGCCTCCAGCTTCTTCTCGATCGAGGCGCGGCGCACCATGAGGTCGGTCGTCGTCATCTTCGCCTCGGCACCCGTCGCCGCCTTGGGATCGAACAGCGCCTGATCAATCCGGCTGCGTTCGGCGGAGAGCGTTGCCATCTCCTTTTCCGCCTTGCTGACCACTGCCTTGAGGCTCTTCTGCTTTTCGCGCCATTCGGCTGCGTTGCGCTTTTCCGCCTTGCGATCCGCCTTGGGCGCGTCCCCGCCGCTGCCGCCGCCATCTGTCTTGCGCAATATGATGTCGGTATAATCGTCCAGACTGCCGTCGAACGGCTGCGCCGTGCCGCCGTCCACCAGGACCAGGCGATCAGCCACCAGTTCGATCATGTGGCGATCGTGGCTGACGATGACGACGGCGCCCGAATATTCATTGAGCGCCTGCACCAGCGCCTCGCGGCTGTCGACGTCGAGGTGGTTGGTCGGTTCGTCGAGGATCAGGAGGTGCGGCGCATCGCGCGTGATCAGCGCCAGCGCCAGCCGTGCGCGCTCGCCACCAGACATGGAGCCGACCTGCTGCGTCGCCCGCTCGCCGGAAAAGCCGAAACGGCCAAGCTGCGCGCGCACCGCGCCCGGCGTCGCGCCTTTCATCACGCGCGTCATGTGCTGAAGCGGCGTGTCGGCGATGTCGAGTTCCTCCACCTGATATTGGGTGAAATAGCCGACATTCATCTTGGCCGAGCTGTTCATCGACCCTTCCATCGGCGCGAGCTGCGCCGCGATCAGGCGCGCAAGCGTCGTCTTGCCGTTGCCGTTGCGGCCAAGCAGCGCCAACCGGTCATCAGGGTCGATGCGCAGGTTCACCCGGCGCAGCACTGGCGTGTCGCCATAGCCGACCGCCGCCATGTCCATGGTGATCAGCGGCGGGCGCAGTTCGGGCGGGCTGGGAAAGGCGAAGGACAGGGTGGGGTCTTCGATCGCGGCGGCGATCGGCTGCATCCTTGCCAGCGCCTTGGCCCGCGACTGGGCTTGCTTGGCGGTCGAGGCGCGGGCGGAGTTGCGGGCGATATAGTCCTGCAACTTCTCGCGCTCCGCCTGCTGCCGGGCGCGGGCCGCTTCCTGCTGCGCCAGCCGTTCGGCACGCTGCCGCTCGAACGCGTCATAACCGCCGGGATAGAGCGTCACCTTCCCGCCTTCCAGATGCAGGATATGGTCGACGACATTGTTCAGCAGGTCACGCTCGTGGCTGATCACGACCACGGTGCCGCGATAATTTTTGAGGAAGCTTTCCAGCCACATCGTCGCTTCAAGATCGAGGTGGTTGCTGGGTTCGTCGAGCAGCAGCAGGTCGGGCTCGGAAAAAAGCAGCGCGGCGAGCGCGACACGCATTTTCCAGCCACCCGAATAGCTGTCGAGCGGGCGCCCCTGCATTTCTTCGTCGAAGCCTAGGCCCACCAGAATGCGCGCGGCACGGGCAGGCGCGGTATAGGCGTCGATCGTCGTCAGCCGCTCATAGATATGGCCGAGCCGGTCCGGGTCCTGCGTGGTTTCGCTTTCCGCCATCAGGGCGGCGCGTTCCTTGTCGGCTTCGAGCACGGTTTCGAAGGGGGTCGCCGTCCCGGCGGGCGCTTCCTGCGCGATATAGCCAAGGCGCGTGTCGCGGGGCATCTCACAACCGCCATCGTCGGGATCGAGTTGCCCGATCATCACCTTCATCAGCGTGGACTTGCCCGCGCCGTTGCGGCCGATCAGGCCGACGCGGCTGCGCGGCGGCAGCGCGGCACTGGCGCGGTCGATGATGGTACGGCCACCCAGCCGCACGGTGATATCCCTGAGATTCAGCATGGGACGCCCTCTAGCAGAGCCGCGCGGAGTGGTGAAGGTGCAGGCGGGGAGTTTTGCAGTCACGCAGGACGTTGCGAAGTTCACACCGTTGTGGCCGACGCATTTGCGTGAGTACGGACGGGTGGCGTCGATTTCGCAATAGGAAAATTTTTGCGAAATGACGCCCCGGACCCATGGGGCGGGGAAGGTTCACGGTGGGAAAGAGCCAGTGGCATCATGCCATGGACCCGCCCTTGTAGGAAAGCGAGTTGGAGCGCGCGGTGCCTGTTCGGCCTTCGCGGAGATGGCAGGCTTATCAGGCGGACGCGGGCGCGGCTGCCTCCGCATAGAGGGTGAACTGGGCGTGGAGCCCACCCTCCGACGATTGTCCGAGCCACAGGTCGAACAGGCCGGGCTCCGCGATGATGCGGTTGCCCGATCCGACAAATTGCAGGTCGGCGCGGGACAGGGAGAAGCGCACCGTCCTGCTCTCTCCGGGATCAAGCGTGACGCGTTCGATGCGCTTGAGTTCGCGCACGGGGCGGGTGCGGCTCGCCACGCGATCGCGGATGTAGAGTTGCACGACTTCGCTGCCCCGCCGGTCCCCCTTGTTCGTCAGCCGGGCCGTCACCTCTATCGCCCGATCCCAGCGCAAGGCGGTGTCAGACAGCTTGAGATTCTCCAGCGCGAATCTGGTGTAGCTGAGGCCATGGCCGAAGGGATAGCGGGCGCTGTTGTCCGTGGTCATGTAGCGCGCGCGATATTCGGTGCGGTTGTCAACCACGGGGCGGCCGGTGGACTTGCGGTCGTAGAAGAAGGGCTCCTGTCCCGATTCCCACGGGAAGCTGACCGGCAGCTTGGCGGACGGATCGACCCGGCCGAACAGGATGTCGGCGATGGCATGGCCCGCTTCCGATCCCAGGAACCAGGTGGCGAGGACAGCCTGCGCACTCGCGACCGACCCGTGCAGCGCCAAAGCGCGGCCGTGGCGCAGCAGAATGACGACAGGCTTGCCGGTGGCAGCCACCGCGTCGGCCAGCATCTGTTGCGGCGGAGGCAATTCGATGACGGTGCGCGACTGCGCCTCGCCGGACATGTCCTGCGATTCGCCGAGCGCGAGCAGCACGATGTCCGCTGCCTTGGCCGCCTCCACCGCCTGCGCGATCCCGCCGTCGATCGGCGTCATGATGTCGCATCCCTTTGCGATGCTGAGCAGGGCAGGATCGGGCATGGCGGCGCGCAGCCCGGCGGCGATGTCGACGCCCTTGCCCTTCTCCCCGTAAAATGCCCAGGGGCCGTAGAGATTGTCCCGGTCTTCGCCAAAGGGGCCGATCAGCGCGATCTTCTGGCGCTTGGCGGGATCGAGCGGGAGGACGCCGCTATTCTGGAGAAGAACGATTGACCGCCCGGCGGCTTCCCGCGCCAGGGCATGACGTGCGGGCGTGGCGATGCGGGTCCGCTCCGCCTCTTCGCTGATGGAGCGGTAAGGATTGTCGAACAAACCTATCGCCATCTTCACATAGAGGATGCGGCGCACGGCAACGTCGATCGTACCCATTGGCACAGCGCCGCTCTTCACCAGATCGGGCAAATGGCGGATATACAGGCCGCTTTGCATCGACATGTCGACGCCAGCCAGCACCGCCAGGCGCGCGGCATCGCGCTCATCCTCGGCAAAGCCATGCGCGATCAGTTCTTCGTCGGCGGTATAGTCGGAAAAGACAAAGCCGCGAAACTTCATCTCGCCACGCAGCAAGTCGGTCAGCAATTCCCGGTCGGCGGTGGCGGGGACGCCATTGATCTCGCTGAAGGCCGCCATGGTGGTAAGCGCGCCAGCCGCAAAGGCAGAGCCGAAGGGCGGCAGATGGGTTTCGCGCAGCGTCTCTTCGGAAATATCGACGCTGCCATATTCAAGGCCAGCCGCGACCGCGCCATAGGCGGCGAAATGCTTGGGACACGCCAGAAGCGAATCGTCCCGGCGCAGGTCGCGCCCCTGAAATCCGCGCACGCGGGCAGCGGCGAACAGGCTACCGAGATAGACATCCTCCCCGGAACCTTCGACAACACGGCCCCAGCGCTGGTCCCGCGCCACATCGACCATGGGCGCGAAGGTGAGGTGCAGCCCGGCCGCGCTTGCCTCCTGCGCCATGGCGCGCGCGGTGCGTTCGGCCAGCGCCGGGTCGAAGCTCGCGGCCTCGGCCAAGGGCACGGGAAAAATGGTCTTGAGCCCGTGGATGACATCACCCGCCAGCAGCAAGGGAATGCCAAGGCGGCTTTCCTTGACGGCGATCTCTTGCGCACGGCGCGCGCCTGCCACGCCGATGCCGTTGAACAGACAGCCTACCCGGCCCTTGCGCACCTCTTCGGCAAGCCGCTTCTCATCCTGGATGCCGACCTGCGGATTGGGCGGATTATAGGGCCGGAAGCTGTCGGTAAGGCAGGTCATCTGCCCCGCCTTTTCCTCGACGGTCATCCGGGCGATCAGCGCGTCGACGCGTTCGACCTCCGTCGCGGCGAGCGCCCGGCGAGCAAATGGAAAGGCGAAGGAGCCGGATAGAGCGGCAGCCAGGAAGGCGCGACGATCGATGGTCATTGCACGGCAGCGTAACGGATGATTGGTGCGGGGCCAACGCCCGGCTCCGCCATATGGTGCCGCCGCGCGATCAGCCGGGGGCGAACAGCTTCGTCCCCATGACGCCAATGACGATCAGCGCCATGAAACCGGCCTGCACCGGCGCGATGCGGTCGCCGAACAGGATCATGCCGCCAATGATGACGCCGACAGCGCCAAGGCCGGTCCAGATCGCATAGGCGGTCCCGGCGGGCAGTCCCTTCATCGCCAGGGCAAGCAGGCCCATGTTCAGGAAGCTCAAGGCGATCGGCACGGACGACGCCTGCCAGCTGCCGATGGTTGCCGCCCATTTGAGGCTGAGCGCCCAACAGATTTCGGTGAATACAGCAATGCCAAGCACAAGCCACGCCATGACGAGCGGTCCTTCTTTTCAGACGGGCTCGAATGGGAAGCGCGCAGGCCGGAAACCCGAAAGAGGCGGCGCGCCGGAAGGGGGCAGATACCCGAAGGCCAAAGCCAAAGGGTGGTGGACAGGGCTGGATTCGAACCAGCGTACGGGAAACCCGGGCAGATTTACAGTCTGCTGCCTTTAACCACTCGGCCACCTGTCCAGTGCCCTGACGCGGCAGGCAAAACTGCCTTTTACCGCGCTGGAGGCGCGCTCAATGGCGAATGGAGGCTTGCCTGTCAATGGCCGGATGTGAAAAGAGCGCTTCCATGAAAAAAGGACATCGCGGCGCTAAGCCCAAAGGCAACTTTCCCCGCTTCTACGGACGGCACGCCGTCATCGCGGCCCTGGCCAATCCCAACCGGGTGGTCCGGAAAATCTGGGGCACGCGCGACGCGCTGAATGCGCTCGACCTGCCGCCGGTGCTGCCCATCGTCTATGCCGATGTGGCCGACCTTGGCCGCATGGTGCCCTCCGATGCGCCCCATCAGGGGATCGTCGCGGAAGTCGAGCCGCTAGATGATGTGTGGCTGGGCGATGTCTTGGAGGCTGGACAGGACGACAAGCGGCCCGTGCTGGTTCTCGATCAAGTCACCGATCCCCATAATGTCGGCGCGATCCTGCGGTCGGCGGCGGCATTCGACGCGCTTTGCATCGTGACGCAGGACAGGCATGCGCCGCCGGAGTCGGGTGTGTTGGCCCGGTCTGCGTCCGGCGCGCTGGAGATCGTGCCGTGGGTGCGCGTGGTGAACCTCGCCCGCGCGCTCGATGAGATTGCCGAGGCGGGATATTGGCGCATCGGCCTGGATGGCGAGGCGGATACCACATTGGGCGAGGCGATCGGCGAATCGCGCGTCGCGCTGGTGCTCGGTGCGGAGGGCGAAGGGCTGCGTCACAACAGCATGGCCCATTGCGATATTTTGGCTAAACTGCCGATCAGCCCGCGCATGGAGAGCCTCAATGTCTCCAACGCGGCTGCCATCGCCCTGTACGCCGCCGCAAGCCGGTAGCAGGGCAAGGCTGCGCTGATGATGCAGCGCCGGAAATGGGGGGACGACATGGCTGTTTTTCTTCGCGCCGCCAGCGCACTTGCCTGCTGCCTGCTGCTGGGCGCCTGCCTGGTCACGCCGGGCAAGTTCGAATCCACCCTGGACATCCGCGCGGACCGGCAGTTCAGCTTCACCTATAAGGGTGAGATCATATCGTCCGACATGAAGGGGTTCGGCTCCTCCAGTGGGGATTCCATTGGCGATGGCGCGCCGGAAAAGAAGGATAGCGCCCTTCACAAGACGGCGATGCAGAAGGGCCATGAAGAAGGATTTGGCGCAGGCGGCGCATCCGGCGACGAGGCGCAGATGCAGGCGATCGCCGCCGCCCTGTCCAAGGAGAAGGGATTTCGTTTCGCCCGCTACATGGGCAATCACCGCTTCGAGATCGACTATGCGATCAGCGGGCGGCTGACCCACAGCTTCCTCTTCCCCTTCAACAGCGACGCGGAAATCGTCCTGCCCTTCGTGGCGGTCGAGCTGCGCGGCGGCGACAGGGTGCGGGTGAAGGCTCCGGGCTATTCCAACGGCTTCGACAAGAGCCGTGAGCCGATGGGGCAAAGCGGGCCTGGAGAGGATGCGGCAAAGGCGCTCGACGGCCACTTCACGCTGACCACCGACGCCGAAATCGTCAGCCAGAATCAGGAAGACGGCGCGCAGACCATCGCAGGCGGCAGGCGGATCGTCTGGCGGATCACGCCGCTCACCAGCGAGGCGCCCATGGCGACGCTGCGCGTCAACCAGTGATGGGCGCCCGGATGAGAAGGATCAGTCTTCCGGCGCGATGGTGACGCGCAGACCGTCCAGATCCTCGTTCATCACCAGCTGGCACGACAGGCGGCTGCTTTCGTTGCGATGATCCGAACTGTCGAGCAGGTCGTTTTCGTCTTCGCTCAGCGCCGGCAGCTTGTCTGCGAAGGCGGGATCGACATAGACATGGCAGGTCGCGCAGGAGCAGCAACCGCCGCACAGCGCCAGCAGCTCGTCAAAGCCATTGTCGCGGATGACTTCCATCACGGACAGGCCGCTGTCGCCCTCGACAGCCTGCTCTTCACCCGCACGGTTGACCACTATCAGTTTAGGCATGTACCTCGATCCTAAAATTTCCACCGCCGCTCATAGGCGGGGGAGCCGATAAATCAAGAGCCGGAAACAAGCAGAGCATGGTCACCACCCCTGAGCAGCTGCGCGACAGCCTGGACGCGATCGCCGTCCTCGAACCCGGCTTTGCCGCTGCCCTGGCGCGCGTCGGCTATCCCCTGCCCCGCGTGCGGGAGCCCGGCTATGAGACGCTGCTGCGCACCATCGTCGGCCAGCAGGTGAGCGTCGCGGCGGCGGCAGCCGTCTGGCGCAAGCTGGAGGCGGAGCTTGGCGAGGGGTGCGCGCCGGACCAGCTGCTCTCCCGCGATTTCGACGCACTGCGCGCCTGCGGCCTGTCGCGCCAGAAACAGGGCTATGCCCGGAGCCTCGCTGAACTGGTCACGAGCGGGCAGATCGACCTGCATGCCCTGCCGGAGGATGACGAAGAGGCGATCGCGCTCCTTACCCAGGTGAAGGGCATCGGGCGCTGGTCAGCCGAAATCTACCTGCTGTTCGCCGAAGGGCGACCCGATGTCTGGCCCGCTGGCGATCTTGCCGTGCAGATCGAGGTGGGCCGCATCCTCGGCCTGCCCGAACGGCCGAGCGAGCGGCAAACCCGCGCCCTTGCCGAAGCATGGCGGCCCCACAGGGGCGCTGCCGCGATCATGGCCTGGCATCATTATAATACGGAGGTTCTCTAAGCTCATGTCCCTGCCCCATGCCCGCTACATCGTCCTGGAACATGAGGGCGTCTGGAAGATCAATCTCGACAACCGCTATTATGGCCCATTCGCCACCCGTGAAGCCGCAGTCGAGAACGCCACCGATACGGCGCGAAAGGCTGGCGACGGCGGCTATACCGCCAGCGTGCTGCTGATGCAGGGGACCAAGTTCGAGACGCTCTGGACCAATCAGCCTGACGAGACGGCTTGAAAATTTTCGGATTTTGGGAACCAGATGGCGGTTTGGACATTGTCGGCTCCAGTTCCGCGGGCTGAGGCATGAGTAAGAAGGTCTTAATCGTCGAAGACGAAATTTTCGTCGCACTCGAGATCGAGCAGATCGTCGAAGACGCAGGTTTTGCGGTCAGCGCGATTGCCGCTGATCGCGAAAGCGCGCTCATTGCCGCCAATGATTGCGACATCGCGCTCGTCGATCTCAACCTGCGCGACGGGCCGACCGGCCCTGGCATCGGGTTGGAGCTTGCCGCTCAATATGGCGTCCAGGTGATCTACGTCACCGCCAACCCGGCTCAGATCGGCGCCGCTGCCGAAGCGGCCCTTGGCGTGATAACCAAGCCGTTTCGCGCCCATAGTATCGCCGAAACGCTACGCCTCGCCGCGTCGGAACAAAGGGACCTCGAAACAGCCGAGATTTTCGGCTTTACGCCATTTCGACTTTCGCCCGGCTCATGGAGCGGAATGGAATCCGCAGGCTGATACGAAGGCCCTCGGGCCGCCAGTCGCGCTCCATGCGTCCGCCCAGTTGCCGCTCAGCACTTAGCTGCATGAGGCGGCTGCCAAAGCCCTCGCGGTCTGACGGCTTTACTGGTGGACCGCCTTCTTCCCGCCATTCGATGCAGATGTCTGCGCCCTCGCGCTGGACATCGATGCGCACTTGCCCCTGCGACACCGACAGCGCGCCATATTTGGCCGCATTGGTCGCGAGTTCGTGGAACAGCAGCGCAAGCGGCGTGGCGGATCGATCATCGATCGCTGGATTCTCGCCGGACAGGATGATGCGGTTTCCACCAGCGTCATTATAGGGCGCGAAGATCTGCTCCAATATGCCGTGCAGCCGCCCCTGCTGCATGTCTTCGCCGGTTTCGATGCTGTGCGGCCTGATGAAATCATGCGCCCGGCCAAGAGCCATGATCCGGTCCCGCAGATCATCCGCCGCCACCCGGATTGCGGGGTTCTGACGCGCCGACAAACCGATCAGGCCCGCGATCACGGAAAAGATATTCTTGATCCGATGGGAAAGTTCGTGCGCGATGATCTCACGCTCCTCCATCATCAGCTTCTGTTCGTGAATTTCGGTGCAGGTGCCGATCCAGCGCGTGATCCTGCCTTCACCATCGCGGATGGGCAGCGCCCGGCCCAAGGTCCACCGATATTCGCCGCTATGATGGAGCAGCCGATATTCTATCTCATAGGGCTCGCCGGTTTTCAGCGAATGCCGCCACCGCTGCCATGCCCGCTCCTGATCGTCCGGGTGGAAGGTGCCGTTCCAGCCATCGCCATCCGTCGCGCCATCGGACACGCCGGTATATTCATACCAACGGGCGTTATAATAATCATGATAGCCGTCCGGCAGCGTCGACCAGACCATTTGCGGCATGGTATCGGCCAGGGTGCGGAAGAGCCGGTCGCTCTCCGCCACAGCCTCCGCATCCTTGACCTGGCGGGCGATGATGTCCTGATCGCGCCGCCGCCCCTCCAGCTCCACCATCACCTGGCGCGCCAGCAGGAACAGGCCCTGCCGCTGAACCGGCGTCAGGTCCTCCCTTGGCTTGTCATCGATGACGCAGAGCGAGCCCAGCGGCACTCCCTCTCCATTCAACAACGGCGCTCCAGCATAGAAACGGATGTGCGGTGCGCTCGTGACGAGCGGATTTTCCGCAAAGCGCGGATCGGCGCTGGCATCCTGCACCACGAAAATGTCGCTGCCGTGCATGGCATGGGCGCAGAAGGACACGTCGCGCGACGTCTCTTCGGCATCAAGGCCCGTGCGCGCAAGGAAGCGCTGACGCTCTTCCTCAACGATGCTGACGAGCGCGATCGGCGCCTCGCAAAGCGCAGCGGCGAAGTCGGTGATCTGGTCCAGCGTGCGAAAGCCGCCGGCATCCAGATCATAGCGCGCCAGCAAGGCCGCCCGATCCGTCTCCAGCCCTGTGCCGTCAGCCATCGCTGACCCGTTCGATGTCCGCGCCGACGGCTGACAATTTTTCCTCCAGCCGCTCATAGCCGCGATCGAGATGATAGACGCGGTTGACCTGCGTCTCCCCTTCCGCCGCGAGCCCGGCGAGGATCAGGCTCATGGAAGCGCGCAAATCCGTTGCCATCACCGGCGCGCCGACCAGACGATCCACGCCGCGCACCACGGCCGTGCGGCCGTTCACGCCGATATCCGCCCCCATGCGAGCCAGTTCAGGCACGTGCATGTAGCGGTTTTCGAAGATCGTCTCGGTCAGGACGGACGCGCCGTCCGCCTTCGTCAGCATCGCCATGAACTGGGCCTGCATGTCGGTCGGGAAGGCGGGGAAAGGCGCGGTGGACAAGGTCAGCGGCTTGAGCTTGCTGTCTGCCGAAACCCTGATGCCGTTCTTCAGCTCATCGACCTGGACACCCGCGTCGCGCAGGGCGGCCAGGATGGCATGCATGTCGTCGGCACAGGCCCCGGCCAGTTCAAGCGAGCCCCCGGTGATCGCCGCCGCGCAGGCGTAGCTGCCTGCCTCGATGCGGTCCGGCATGACGCTGTAGGTCGCGCCATGCAGCCGGTCCCGGCCATGGATGATCAGCTTGTCGGTCCCGACCCCTTCGATATCCGCGCCCATGGCGATCAGCAATTTGCAAAGATCGACGATCTCTGGCTCGCGCGCGGCATTTTCAAGGACGCAGGTTCCCTTTGCGAGCACCGCCGCCATGACGGCATTTTCGGTCGCGCCAACGGACACCACAGGGAAAGTATAGATGCCACCGGGCAGGCCGCCATCAGGTGCGGAGGCGCGCACATAACCCGCGTTGATCTCGATCACCGCACCGAAAGCCTCCAGTGCCTTCAGGTGCAGGTCGATCGGGCGGTTGCCGATGGCGCAGCCGCCGGGCAGCGAAACCCGCGCTTCGCCCGCACGCGCGAGCAGGGGGCCGAGCACCAGAATGGACGCCCGCATCTTGCGCACGATGTCGTAGGGCGCCTCGGTCGATGTGACCCGGCCCGCGCGCATGGTCATGACCCGCCCGAAATCCTCCGGCCGCGCGCCTTCGATCATCGTCGATACGCCAAGCTGGTTCAGCAAATGACCGAAACTGTCGACGTCCGCCAGACGGGGCAGGTTGCGCAGCGTCACCGGTTCATCGGTCAGCAATGCGCAAGGCAGCAATGTCAGCGCGGCGTTCTTCGCACCGGAGATGGGAAGGCGGCCGCTCAGCACTTTGCCGCCGCGAATATGAATGCGGTCCATCGGCTGGGTTCTTAACGTTAATTGCGTTCGGCGCAAGGCGGGAGCGACCAGCGTGCCCAAGCAGCCGCATGTGATCGTTGGGATACGCTGGGGAAACATTTGCACTTTCGGGCCAACGAAATTGATCGAGTTTAGTGCGCGGGCCCAAAATGCAGCCAAAAGACGTAAGGGGCGTTTTGCCACCGTAACGACAAATTTGATAAAAGGTGCTTTGGGTGGCGACAGGTTGTTTCGCGGACAGGCTCGCAAAGCATGTGCCATTGTCCGACGAGGAAAAGAACGCACTTACCAGACTTGAGGAAAATCCGCGCAAGGTGAAGCGCGGGGCGATGATTCAGCGCGTCAATGAAACGGTGACCGAATTGTTCGTGTTGCGCGAGGGACGGGTGATGAGTTTCGTCATCCTGCCCGATGGCAGCCGGCAGATCCTGAGGGTCTATTTCCCCGGCGATTTCATCGGCTCCGCCAGCACCATCTACAGCAAGGCGCCCGAATCACTGGTGGCGCTTTCCGACGCGATCGTCTGCCCTTTCGACAAGCATGCCTTGCGCCGGTTGCTGGAGGAATATCCGCGGGTCGCAGCCCTGTTGTTCCTGCTGTCCAACACGGAAAGGGTGGCGCTGACCGACCGGCTCGCGTCCTTGGGCCGCACGTCGGCCAAGGCGCGGGTCGCGTCCTTCCTGCTCGACATTTTCGACCGGCTGCGCGTTACCGATGACGGTGTCACCGACAGCTTCGACCTCAAACTGACGCAAGAGGAGATTGGCGACGCGATCGGCCTGACCTCCGTCCATGTGAACCGGATGGTGCGGCAGATGGAACAGGAAGGTCTGATCAGCCGCGCGAATGGTCGCATCACCCTGCTCGATATGCAGCGGCTGGAAGAGATCGGCCACTACACGAACAGGCACAAGGATGTGGATCTCGACTGGCTGCCTGGTTACATCTGACCGGCTCTTGGCGACCCGGCGGGCCAAGCATCAGGCGAGCAGTTCGACGTCCCAATAGAGCCAGTCGTGCCAGCTTTCGTGCAGATAGTTGGGCGGAAAGGCCCGGCCATGTTCCTGCAACTGCCAGCTGGTCGGCCGGATCGGCTCGACATGCAGCCGCATGCCCGCTTCCCTTGGCGTGCGGCCGCCTTTCTTGAGATTGCAGGGTGAACAGGCCGTGGCGACATTTTCCCAAGTCGTACGGCCACCTGCCCGGCGCGGAATGACATGGTCAAAGGTCAGATCGTGCGGCGATCCGCAATATTGGCAGGCGAAGCGATCCCGCAAGAACAGGTTGAACCGGGTGAAGGCGGGGTGTTCGGACGGCTTCACATATTGCTTGAGCGCGATCACCGACGGGATCTTCATCTGCAGGCTGGGGCTGTGCACCTCCCGCTCATAATTGGCGACGATGTCCACCCGCTCCAAAAAAACCGCCTTGATAGCGGTTTGCCATGGCCAGAGGCTCAGCGGATAATAGCTTAACGGCGTATAATCAGCGTTCAGGACCAGCGCCGGACAGTTTTCCGGATGTCGTATCAGGTCGGGATGGTACATAAGAACCCTCGAACCCCCAATTGCCAGATCCTGATCGATCAGGAACGTGACGGCAACATGACAGCATTAACCACCCCGACCCGTCAAGGGCCTGTATGATCCAATCCTCCCCGCCACAGCATGTGGTAACGCGCTTCGCCCCCAGCCCCACCGGCAAGCTGCATGTCGGCCATGGCTGGTCGGCATTGCTGGCGATGGATTTTGCCCGCGCAAATGGCGGCTTATTTCGGCTTCGGATCGAAGATATCGATGGCACGCGCAGCCGGCCGGAGCATGTCGCGGGCATAAGGGAGGACCTCAACTGGTTGGGGGTGACGTGGGACGGCGAGTTGGTCTTTCAATCGGAGCGGCTCGACCTTTATGACGCGGCGCTGGAGAGATTGCGGCACATGGACCTTCTCTATCCCTGTTTCTGCACGCGCGCCGACATAGCCGCCAGCGCCAGTGCGCCGCATGGGCCGGAGGGGCCTGTGTACCCGGGCACCTGTCGCGCATTGCCTTCGCCCGAACGGGAACGGCGGGTTGCGGCAGGCGAACCCCATGCGTGGCGGCTGGATATGGCCAAGGCGATTGCGACTACAGGTGAATTGCATTGGAAGTCCGCTCCCTTCCCCCCGCTCGGGCTGAGTGCCGGGGATGGATGGATGATCGAGGCGGAGCCCCAGACCGCAGGCGACGTGGTCCTCGCGCGCAAGGATGCGCCCGCCAGCTATCATCTGTCCTGCACCCTCGACGATGCGGCCATGGGCGTCACCCATGTGCTGCGCGGGGATGACCTGTTTGCCGCGACGCATGTCCACCGGCTGCTTCAGGCGCTGCTCGACCTGCCGACACCCGTTTACTGCCACCATCCGCTGCTCGTCGGCGCCGACGGCAAGCGCCTGGCCAAGCGCGATGGATCGATCGCCCTGGCGGACCTGCGCGGGCAGGGCACCGATCCCGCAGTTCTTGCCGCCGATCTGCGCGGCGGTCGCTTTCCGGTTGGCATTTCACTGGCCAAGGCCTAGATTCAGGCCATGAACATCATTCTCGTCATCGCGCTTGTCCTTGCCATGGCAGCGACGCTTTTTGCGCTCGTCCGGGGCATCATCGCCTTTCTGCAGACGACCAAGGAGCAGCTGAACGCGCCGGACGGCACGCCCAGCCCTTCCAGCCTGAAGCAGAACAAGATGATGATGAACCGCATCCTGTTTCAGGCGGCGGCCGTCATCATCGTGGCCATCCTGCTGCTGATGAAGGGCAACGGCTGATCCGCCGATGGTGAAGCTGAACAAGATCTACACCCGCACCGGCGATGCGGGGACCACCGGCCTTGTGGATGGATCGCGCCTGCCCAAGCATGCGCCGCGCATGCAGGCGGTCGGCGATGTCGATGAAGCCAACAGCGCGATCGGCCTCGCCATTCTCGCTATCGGCACAGCGCCCGAAGCGGATTGGCTGACGACGATCCAGAATGATCTTTTCGACCTCGGCGCAGATCTCGCCACGCCAGTGCCGGAGGGGGAGGACGAACCTTGGGCGCTGCGCATCGTCGCCACCCAGGTGAAGCGGCTGGAAGACCAGATCGATGCGATGAACGCCGATTTGCAGCCGCTCGACAGCTTCATCCTGCCCGGCGGCTCGCCCGCTTCCGCCGCCGTCCATCTCGCCCGCGCCATCACGCGCCGGGCCGAACGCAGCGCCACGGCGGCTGCGGCGGAGGTCGCGCTCAATCCTCAGGCCCTCGCCTATCTCAATCGCCTGTCGGACCTGCTGTTCGTCATGGCTCGCCGCCTCAACGGCAATGGCGCGGCCGATGTGAAGTGGGTGCCCGGCGCCTCGCGCTAGCTTCAAAGAAGCTCCGCCGCCCAGCGGAACCGAAATCGCCTCCCATGCGCTTGTTTTTGCGATTGCAGCACAAGCCTATGGGAAGGGGCCAGCATGGCGAAAAGCCGGGTCGCACCGGGTCAGCATGATCTGACGCAACACTATCGCGACGTGCGCGCGCTGAGTGAAGCGCTGTGCGCCCCGCTGTCGGATGCCGATGCGACCGTCCAGTCCATGCCGGACGCTTCCCCAGCCAAATGGCATCTGGCGCATACGAGCTGGTTCTTCGAAACCTTCGTCTTGCGCGACCATGTGCCGGGCTATCGTCCGTTCGATCCGCACTATGCGTTCCTGTTCAACAGCTATTATGAAGCGGAAGGCCCCCGCCAGGCCCGCCCGCTGCGCGGCATGCTGACCCGCCCGCCGCTTGCGGATATTCTCGCTTACCGGGCCCATGTCGATGAAGCGCTGCTGGCGGTCCTCCCTACCCTTACCTCATCCGCGCAGTCGCTCGCCCTCCTCGGCCTTCATCATGAGCAGCAGCATCAGGAATTGATGCTGACGGACATGCAGCACCTCTTTTCGCTAAACCCGCTGGAACCCGCCTTGTTTGAAACACCAAGGTCCAAGCCAGCGGCGCTTCCGGGGTCCATCCACTGGATCGAAGGACGCCAGGGCCTTGTTGAAATAGGCGACGATGGCAAAGGCGATTTTGCCTTCGATTGCGAGGGGCCACGGCACAAGGCGCTTCTCCACCCGCATGCGCTGGCCCACCGGCCGGTCACGAACAGCGAATGGATCGCCTTCATCGAGGATGGCGGCTACCGCGATCCCGCGCACTGGCTTTCGGACGGTTGGACATGGGTTCAGGCGGAGCGCGTGGAAGCGCCGCTCTACTGGCGCCACGATGCTCAAGGCTGGACCCGCTTCGGTTTGGACGGCCGTAAACCGGTTAACCCCGCCGCGCCGGTCTGTCACATCAGCTTCTATGAGGCCGATGCCTATGCCCGCTGGGCCGGCGCGCGACTGCCGACGGAAGAGGAGTGGGAAAGCGGCGCGCTGAATGTCGCACCGACCAGCGGCAATCAACTCGACGGCGCTGAATGTCCCCGCCCCCAAGCCACGGACGGCCGCGCCTCGCTTACCCAGATGTTCGGCGATGTGTGGGAATGGACCGGCAGTGGCTATCGCCCTTACCCCGGCTTCCGCCCCAATGAGGGCGCGGCAGGCGAATATAATGGCAAGTTCATGGCCGGGCAGTTCGTCCTGAAGGGCGGCAGTTGCGCCACCCCGCGCGGGCATGTGCGGCCGAGCTACCGGAATTTCTTCTACCCCCATCAACGCTGGCAGTTCACTGGCCTGCGCCTGGCCAAGGATCTCTAGCCTGTGCTTCTGACACTCGACGCCCCCGCCGCGAACCCCGTCGCGGACAGCAGCTTTCGCCGTGACATAGTGGAGGGGCTTTCCCGCTATCCCAAGGCGACGCCACCGATCTGGTTCTACGACCGGCGCGGATCGGAACTGTTCGAGGAAATTGCCGACCTGCCCGAATATTATCCCACCCGTACCGAAACGACATTGCTGGAACGCCATGGTGCGGACTTCGCCGATGCCGTCGGCCCCGGTCGGGCCGTCATCGAATTCGGCGCAGGCAGCGCGCGCAAGACGCCGCATCTGCTTCGGGCGATCGATCCATCCGCCTATGTGCCGATCGATATCAGCGGCGACTTCCTTCACGCGAGCAGCGCGGCGTTGGCGTCCGCATTCCCCGGCCTGCCCGTGCTGCCGCTGGTCGGCGACTTTCATGCCGACCTGACGTTGCCCAATATGGTCGATGATCTGCCAAGGCTCGGCTTTTTCCCCGGATCGACCATCGGCAACATGGAACCGTCATCGGCCGTCGACCTGCTTCGATCGATGCGCAGGTTGCTCGGAGAGGGCGCGATGCTGTTGATCGGCATGGACCAGATCAAGGACCCTGCCCGGCTGATCGCGGCCTATGACGACGCAGCGGGCGTCACAGCCGCCTTCAATCTCAACCTTCTGGCGCGCATCAACCGCGAGTTGGAAGGCGACCTGCCGATCGAAGACTTTGCCCATCGCGCGATATGGAATGACGGGAAGGCCCGGATCGAAATGCATCTGGAGGCACTGCGGCCTCTGCGTTTTCACGTTGCGGGCCATGCGTTCGCGATGGAGCAGGGCGAGACCATCCATAGCGAGAGCAGCCACAAATATGGGCCGCGCGACGAACAACTGCTGCTGCGTGCAGGAGGATGGGAACCGGCGCGGCAATGGACCGATCCCGACGGGCTCTTCTCCCTCATCCTCACCGCTGCGGCGTGACCGCTATGGGACGACCTTGGCCGACCAGGTGGTGATCCAATGCCAGGCCCCCCGGCATTCGCCCATCGCGCTCGCGGATGCCAGGCGGAAGCGGATGCCATCCCAGACATAGCTTTCGCTGCTGCCGCAGTCGCCAATGCCCCTACCCTTCGCATAGCTTTCAAGCGACGAACTTTCTGGCGTCCAGGAGGCGTTGACCAAGGTGGGATGCGCGGCATCCTCGCTCCAGCCGGGTTGATAATCGAAGGCCGCGTGGCGGAAGCTGCGCCGTCCCGGAATGCCGGTGGCGATCACCGGAACAGCCGAATAATTGTAAGCGCCCGCGCCGCAGGGGACCAGCACCAGCGTTTCCGTCTTTGAAAGGCGATGCAGTTCCGGCGGCGACGCATCACGCATCTCGTCCGCGCAACCGGTGAATTTCCCCACAGCCGCCAGTTCTTCGCGCCACAGGGTCACGGGCGCCGCGCCTGCCGGTATGACCGCCCGGCGGATCAAAGGAAGCGGAGGCGCCGGGCGAACCGCATTCGCCGCCAGCGCTCCTGTCGCGACCAGCGCCGCCTGCGTGCCTGCACGCCCCTGCCGCGCGTCCATATAGCGCATTGCCGCCGCCGCTCCGGCAAGGGACGGCCGGGCAATGACTGCACCGGCCGATCGCAGTTCAAGCTTCGTGCCCCGCGCCATGGCGATGGCGAGAGCGGCCGCCTGGGGCCCTTGCAGCCGGGCTTCGCCATCCCTGCCCGCGGCCGTGGCGATCCTGCGACCGTCGACCAGGAAGCTGACCTCCTCCTGCCCGCGCCCATCGCGGCTGACCCATATTTCCGGGTCGGCTGCTCCCCCCGCCTCGCGCACCAGGCCGAGCGCGACGGGCTTGTCCGGCCACTCACCGCCATCGGGAAGCAGTGACACGGCCTCGCATCGGCTGCGATTGTCGCAACCGATCGTCCAATCCTTGTAGGTTTCCAAGGCGCCGGGCCGTGGTGCCTGAGCCCCCAGCGGCGCGGATGCGATGAACGCCGACAGCATCGCCGCCAACGTGATTAAGCGTTTGTCCCCCATGAGTTAACTATAACTTAGTTTATAGTGGAGCGGTAGTGGCTTGTCGGCATGCCGCATCGCCGGACATGCACTACTGATGGGGGCCCCATAACAAAAAGGCCGGTGTCCTTCGACACCGGCCTCTTGGATCAAGCCGCCGCCTTGGCGCGCGACATGCGCTTGCGCTCGTTCGGATCGAGATAGCGCTTGCGCAGACGGATGGTCTTGGGCGTCACCTCGACCATTTCATCATCGTCGATATAGGCGATCGCCTGTTCCAGCGTCATCTTCTTCGGCGGGGTCAGGCGGACAGCGTCGTCCTTGCCGCTGGCGCGGAAGTTGGTCAGCGCCTTCGACTTCATCGGGTTGACTTCAAGGTCTTCGGGCTTGGCGTTCTCGCCGATCACCATGCCTTCGTAGAGCGCTTCGCCCACGCCGACGAACAGGATGCCGCGATCTTCCAGCGGACCCAGCGCATAGGCATTGGCTTCGCCCGCGCCGTTCGAGATCAGGACGCCATTCTTGCGGCCTTCGATCTTGCCCTTGTGGGGGCCGTACTTCTCGAACAGGCGGTTCATGATGCCGGTGCCGCGCGTGTCGGACAGGAATTCGCCATGATAGCCGATCAGGCCGCGCGAGGGCGCGGAAAAGGTGATGCGGGTCTTGCCGCCGCCCGAGGGACGCATGTCGGTCATCTCGGCCTTGCGGATGTTCATCTTGTCGACGACCGTACCCGAAAATTCATCGTCCACGTCGATGACGACGGTTTCATAAGGCTCGGTCTTGTTGCCATTCTCGTCCTCGCCGAACAGCACGCGCGGGCGCGAAATGCCGAGCTCGAAACCTTCGCGGCGCATCGTCTCGATGAGAACGCCGAGCTGAAGTTCGCCGCGGCCCGCGACTTCGAAGCTGTCCTTGTCTTCCGATTCCGTCACCTTGATGGCGACGTTGGATTCGGCTTCGCGGGCCAAGCGGTCGCGGATCATGCGGCTCGTCACCTTGCTGCCTTCGCGGCCAGCCATCGGCGAATCATTGACCGCAAAGCGCATCGACAGGGTCGGCGGATCGATCGGCTGCGCCTTGATCGGAACGCTGACCTGCGGGTCGGCGATGGTGTTGGCGACGGTAGCGACGGTCAGGCCCGCGAGGCTGATGATGTCGCCCGCCTTGGCTTCGTCCACCGGTACGCGGTCCAGGCCCTGGAAGGACATGATCTTCGACGCACGGCCGGTTTCGATCACATTGCCGTCAGCGTCGAGCGCGTGGATCGGCTGGTTGACCTTGACCGTGCCGGACTGGACCCGGCCGGTCAGGATGCGGCCAAGGAAATTGTCGCGGTCGAGCAGCGTCACGAGGAAGCTGAAAGGCGCGTCCACGTCCAGCGACGGCGGCGGCACATGATCGACGATCTTCTGGAACAGCGGCTCCAGCGTGCCTTCGCGGCGCTGAGCATCTTCGCTGGCGTAGCCGTTGCGGCCCGAAGCGTAGAGCACCGGGAAGTCGAGCTGCTCGTCGGTCGCGTCGAGCGTCACGAACAGGTCGAACACTTCGTCCAGCACTTCCTGGATGCGCTCGTCGGGACGGTCGACCTTGTTGACGACGACGATGGGCTTGAGGCCCAGAGCCAGCGCCTTGCCGGTCACGAACTTCGTCTGCGGCATCGCGCCTTCAGACGAATCGACCAGCAGGATGACGCCATCGACCATCGAGAGGATGCGCTCCACCTCTCCGCCGAAGTCGGCGTGGCCCGGCGTGTCGACGATGTTGATGCGGGTGCCGTTCCATTCGACCGAGGTGGGCTTCGCCAGGATGGTGATGCCGCGTTCCTTTTCGAGGTCGTTCGAATCCATCGCGCGTTCCTCGACGCGCTGATTGTCGCGGAAGGTGCCGGACTGCCGGAAGAGCTGATCCACCAATGTGGTCTTGCCATGATCGACGTGTGCGATGATGGCGATATTACGCAGGGACATGCATGTGCCTTTGGGATTTTCTGTTTTCCCGGCCGGCACCACGCCTGACCAGAGTATCGCGCGCGCCCCTACAGGAAATGATGCGTTGCGGCAAGGGCAGGGCAAGGATTTGCATCGGCCCGGACGCAGGACCATATTCCGGATTGAAGCGCCACTGTTATAGCTACATATAACAGCATGAAGGAGACGTTATGGCCAGCACCGCGCCCACCACGGCGACAGCCGACACGCTCAACCTGACGCCGCCCGATCCGGTGCCGCCGGTCTCGCCAGAAAAGGCAGCGGGTCTCGTACCCCTTGATGACGAAAAGCGTTCGAAGCTGGACGAGAAGGTAGATGCCTTCATCGACGACCTTGTCGCACAGGACGCCAACTCGCCCGAATTCGGCCAGCGGGTGGACCAGCTGACCAATATGGGCCGCAAGGAGATCGCAGAGGCGGCGGGCCATTCGAACCGCTTCCTCGATCGCCCCGTCCGCGCGATGGACAGCGACAACAAGGTTGGCGCGGACCTGGCTGAGCTACGCCGCACGGTCGAGGATCTCGATCCGGGCAAGCGCGGCAGCCTGCTTGCGCCCAAGAAGCTGTTCGGGATCATTCCCTTCGGCAACCGGCTGCGCGACTATTTCGACGGCTATAAAAGCGCGCAGGGGCATATCAACTCGATCCTCGGCAGCCTGGCCAGCGGCAAGGACGTGCTGATCAAGGACAATGCCGCCATCGATGTCGAGCGGCAGAATATGTGGGCGGCGATGGGCCGCCTGGAACAGATGATCCACATCTCCAAGACGCTCGACGCCCGGCTGGAGGCGAAGGCGCTTGAACTGGACGCGACCGATCCGGCGAAGGCCAAGGCGATCCGGGAGAGCGCGCTCTTCTACATCCGCCAGCGCACGCAGGACCTGCTGACGCAGATGGCCGTGACCGTGCAAGGCTATCTGGCGCTCGACCTCGTCAAGAAGAACAATGTCGAACTGGTGAAGGGCGTCGACCGCGCGAGCACCACCACCGTTGCCGCGCTGCGCACCGCCGTCACCGTGGCGCAGGCACTGGCGGGGCAGAAGCTGGTGCTCGAACAGATCAGCGCGCTCAACACGACCACGGCGAACATGATCGATTCGACCGGCGAGATGCTGAAGAACCAGACGGCGCAAATCCATGAGCAGGCCGCGTCCAGCACCATCCCCATCGCGACGCTGCAACGCGCCTTCCAGAATATCTACGACACCATGGACAATATCGACACGTTCAAGGCCAAGGCGCTGGAGAATATGAAGACGACGGTGAACACGCTGTCGACGGAGGTGGAAAAGTCGAAGGGCTACATCGCCCGCGCAGAGGGCCAGGCCCAGGCCGCCCAACAGGCGCGCGCCGACAACCCGCTATTGAGCGCGATCGAGGCCTAAGGCAGTGAGCCGATCCGACCGTGTCCTGGCCGATGCCGAAGCGGTGCTGCGCCGCCACGGCGACCGTGGGCGCAGCCTATCGACCCGGGCGCGGCAGAGGCGCGGCACCGCGCTGATGCGCAAGGTGAAATGGGCCTTCTGGTCGATACTCGCCATCCTTGTCGGCAGCATGGTTGCAGGCTTCTTCATCCCACTCGGCACGACTGGCGTCATGGTCGCGCTGGGTCTTGCCATCGCGGCGCTGCTGTTGATCGCCCTCCTCCCCTCCGAACGACGCGTCGGGACGCAGGCGCTCGCCACCGCCCCGATCACCGCCCTGCCGCTCCAGACCGAAATCTGGCTCGACAATCAGCGCAAGGCCTTGCCCGCCCCCGCCGTCACCCTAGCCGACAGCATCGGCGTCAAGCTGGAGACGCTGGCGCCACAGCTCGAACGCCTCAATGATCAGGAGCCTGCCGCCCAGGAAATCCGCAAGCTGCTGTCCGATCACCTGCCCGAACTGGTCACCGGCTATGAATCCATTCCCGCCCCGCTTCGCCGCGAGGAACGCAACGGCCGCGTGCCCGAGCAGCAGCTGATCGAAGGGCTGAAGGTCATCGACGGAGAGCTCGCCCGGATCAGCGAGACGCTGGCCAGCGGCGATATCGACAAGCTGGCGGTGCAGAACCGCTTCCTTGAACTCAAATATCAGGAAGCCAAGGAACTTGGCCGCTAGGCCAGCCGTCCTCTTGCCATGATCCATCTGACGCTGATCATCGTCGATTTCCTGACCGGCCTGCTCGCCGCCGGTGCCTGGGCGCTCGCCTCCGCAGGTGGCGCCATCGCCGCGCTGCTGGGCGGCGGCCTGGTCAGCGCTTCACTCTTTCGGAAATGGCGCAAGCGCGGCTGACGCTCAACTTCCCCGGATGACTGTGTCGATCGCTTCATCCGTCATCGGTTGGCTGAACTGAATGCCGAAACGCTTGCCCCGCGCCCATACAACGCGCCCACTGGTTTCCACGCCAAAGGCCTTCACCTCGACATAGCTGCCAGCAGCGGGCGGTGTTTCGCAATGAGCAAGCGCGCCGGAGGTGGAAAGGTCCAGGAAATGGCCGCGCATTTCGGCATTGGCCACGCATAGGGTGACGGGGCCGAACATCTTGTGCCGTGCACTGTGCCGCCGCTGTTCGGCGTTGCCCGCCAGGAATGGGCTTTGGTTGTTCATACCGAGCTACTCCCACGGGCCATCCAACCATGAAAAGGTCAAGACGGCGCACAGAATCATGGTTAACCCGCCATTAGCTACCTTTTACCCTAGGGAAACTGCTAATTTACGTTAGTCGCACTTTTCATGGCGCAGGGTACGATGCTTTGCGGCGATGGCCGGGCCGTGACCCGGCGGAAGCGGGCGAAATAGCCGCCTGCCGTGGGCTTGGGCACCAGTTCCTCCAGGCGGAAACCGACGGCTGCCAGTTCACAGACCAGCAGGCGCGGCGGCGTCCCGTGCTGTGCCGTCGGCCGATTGGCATCGACCACGATCAGTTCGCCATCACTTTTGAGCGCGGGACTGAGGTTCCACAGGAACGCATAGGGCTCGGCGATCTCATGATACATATGGACCATGAATATGCGGTCGAAGCTGTTTTCCGGCAGCTTCGGGTCTTCCGGCGCGCCCAACCTGACACTGACATTGCGCCAATCCTCGCGCGTGATGCGGCGGGACAGCGCCTCGATCACCTCGGGCATGATGTCTTCGGCCAGCACCCTGCCCTTGGCGCCGACGCGGTTGGCGAGCCGAACGGTATAATAGCCTTCGCCAGCGCCGATGTCGGCAACGGTCATGCCGGGCCGGATGCCCGCACGATCCATGATGTCTTCGGCCTCGTTGACGCGGTCGCGCGCTTCCTCGTTGGACCAGCGGGTCGAGACGATGGGCGCCACCGGCCTGTCGGCACGGGGAAAGTCCCGCGCGGCGGCGGGCCGGTCATCCTGCTTGGCGGACGACAACAGGCCGCAGCCTGCCAGCAGGAACAAGGATCCCGCCAGCGCGCCCCGGATCATCAGTCGACATCCTCCACATCGACCTTCTCGCCCGTGACCTTCTGCGACAGGGCGGCCGCCATGAAGGGGTCGAGCGCGCCGTCGAGCACGTCGTCGGGCGAGGTTGAGGTAACGCCGGTGCGCAGGTCCTTCACCAGCTGATAGGGCTGGAGCACATAGGATCGGATCTGGTGGCCCCAGCCGATCTCTGTCTTCGCCTGATATTCGCCCGAAGCCGCCGCCTCGCGCTTCTGCAACTCGGCCTCGTAGAGCCGGGCCTTGAGCATGTTCATCGCCGTCGCGCGGTTCTTGTGCTGCGACCGGTCATTCTGCGACGCGACGATGATGCCCGAAGGGATGTGCGTGATGCGGACGGCGGAGTCGGTCGTGTTGACGTGCTGCCCGCCCGCGCCCGACGCGCGATAGGTATCGATCTTGAGGTCGCCCTCATTCACCTCGATCTCGATATTGTCGTCGATCACCGGATAGACCCAGACCGACGAGAAGCTGGTGTGCCGCCGCGCCGAGCTGTCATAGGGGCTGATGCGCACCAGCCGGTGGACGCCGCTTTCCGTCTTGGCATAGCCATAGGCATTCTCGCCCTTGAACAAGAAGGTCGCGGACTTGATGCCTGCCTGATCGCCTGCCTGATAGTCGACCAGTTCGACCTTGTAGCCGCGCCGTTCGGCCCAGCGGCGGTACATGCGGGACAGCATCTCCGCCCAGTCCTGGCTTTCCGTGCCGCCCGCGCCCGCATGGATTTCCAGATAAGTGTCGCTGGCGTCCGCCTCTCCGGCCAGGAGCGCCTTGATCTTGTCCTCGTCCGCGCGGTCGGCCAGCGCCTTCAGCGAAGCGACGCCTTCGTTGACCATCTCCTCATCGCCTTCGGCCTCGGCCATTTCGATGAGTTCGGCGGTGTCGGTCTTTTCACTGTCGATCGCCCGGGTCGCGCCGATCGCGGCTTCCAGGCGCGTGCGTTCGCGCATGACTTCCTGCGCCATCTTCTGATTGTCCCAGAGCGTCGGGTCCTCGACGCGGGCGTTCAATTCGTCGAGGCGACGCAAGGCGCGGTCCCAGTCGAGGAAGCGGCGCAGCAGGTCCAGCGCGGCGTCGATGCGATCGATATATTGCTGCGCTTCGGCGCGCATGGGGAGTCTCCAGAAACTTCGGGGCGCATCCTAAACGCGCTAAACGCCAGCCCCTATCCGAGGGATGCGATTTTGGGAAGGTTCAATCCTTCAGCGCGCTTATACCACCCCCGTTCGTCCTGAGCCTGTCGAAGGACGCTGAGCTGCCTTGGCGGTTACGCGCTAACATTCTCATCCTATCCCAGTCCCCATCAATCAACGCGAGCTTCTTGGCGCGGCTCCAGCCCTTGATACGACGTTCAGCGGCCAGAGCTTCGTCCCTCGTACCAAAGCTCTCCGACCAGACCAGCGCAAGGGGCCGCCGCGTTGCAGTATATCCAGGGATGACGCCCGCCTGATGGCCCGCGATCCGGCTTTCCAGATCATCCGTATGACCGGTGTAAAAGGAGCCGTCGCTGCAACGGAGAAGATATGCATGGAAGGCCATGATTTGCGTCCAGCTGGCGCGCGCGTCCTTCGACAAGCTCAGGACGAACGGAATTTGTGTTACTGGTCCAAGTTGACGGTCTTTCCAAACCCCCGGTCGTCCTGAGCCTGTCGAAGGACGCGCGAAACCCAGCCCGGCGTCCCCCTGCACCTCTCAATAAATCCCGCCCTGTTCCTGCAGGAAGTCGCTGTCCGTTCGCTGTCGCGTCTGGGCTCTTGCCTCACGCCGCTGGGCGGCCTGTTCCTGCGCGGCGACCTCTTCCTTGCGGATGGAGCGGCGGGGTTCGCTTTCAGGCTTGAACGCTTCCCAGATGACGGCGGGCTTGGGATCGTCGGTGGGCCACACGCCATAAACGCGCTTGCCCGAACGGCGGTCGATCGTGACCATGCGGATGCCCGCGGGCGCGACGAAGGGGGTCTTGGGCATGGTTTCGAGCACCGGGGCCATGGCCGCTTTCCAGATCGGCGCGGCGACCCGGCCGCCCTGCGCCCAGCCGCCCAGGCTGCGTGGCTGGTCATAGCCGATATAGACGCCAGCGACGATGTCGGGCGATCCGCCCACGAACCAGACGTTGGTCGGGCCGTTCGTCGTGCCCGTCTTGCCGAACAGCGGCCGCTTGAGATCCGCAAGAACCGTCGCGGTGCCGCGCTGGATCACGCCTTCGGTGATATGCACGACCTGATAGGCGGTCATCGGGTTCATCACCTGCCGCCCTTCGAAGCCGAAGCGGGGCATGGGCTTGCCATCCCAATTGGCCATGTTGCACCCGTCGCAGGCGCGCCAGCGGAGCGGCCATATCACCTTGCCGCGCCGGTCCTGCACATAGTCCATGACCTTGGGCGAAAGCTGACGTCCATGGTTGGCGAGCATCGCATAGGCGTTCACCATGCGCTCGACCGTGGTTTCGCCAGCGCCGAGAGCAAAGGAAAGATAGGGCTGATAATCGCCGATCCCCATCGCCTTGATGGTTCGCACGACGCGATCCATGCCGGTCTGGCTGGCGGCGCGCACCGTCATCAGGTTGCGCGATTGCTCGACGCCCCAGCGCATCGTCTGCGGCCCGGCGCTGCCGCCGGAGAAGTTGCGGAAGCATTTCTGCCCCAGCCCCGCGCCCTGATAGACGCACAAGGGGCCATCGACGATGATCGAGGCAGGCGTCATGCCATTGTCCAGCGCGGCGGCATAGACGAACGGCTTGATGGTCGATCCGGGCTGGCGCATCGCCTGCGTCGCGCGATTATAGGACGACAGGCGGTTGTCGAACCCGCCCTGCATGGCAAGCACCCGTCCGGAATGGACCTGCTCGGCCAACATGCCACCGGACACTTCGGGCACGTTGCGCAGCGCCCAGCTGGACCCGTTGCGCGCGACCACGATCAGGTCGCCGGGCTTCATGCTGTTGAACGCAGGCCCGCCGGCGCGGCGATAGGGCATTTGCGCCGCGCTCGCGGGCAGGGTCGCGGTGGTCCCATCGGAAAAGCCGATTTCGGCCCCGGAAGAGCTGCGGTCGATCACCGCCGCCACGCGCCAACCGGCGTAATCGATGCCGATATAGCTGGCGGCCAGTTCGCGCTTCCATCCCCGCGTCAGGTCGATCTTGCCTACCGGACCAGACCAACCCTTCCCTGCGTCGAAACGCAAAAGGCCGTTGCGCAGGGCGGTGGCGACCCCTTCCTGCAGCTTGGGATCATAGGGGCTGCGGACCCAAAGGCCGCCCGCATAGACGCTGTTGGGGCCATCTTCCGCCTTTTCGCCGAACAGGTCGATCAGGCGGCGGCGCACCTCTTCCATATAATAGCCGCCCGCGCGCGCGTCGAAGCTGGAGCCATGCTGTGCGACCGTGCCGAGCGGCTGGGCCTGCGCCTGGCTCAATTGCGCCTGGCTGATCCAGCCATTCTTGTACATCTCGCCAAGCGCCCAGTTGCGCCGGTCGAGCGCGCGCTCATGACCTGTGGGGCTTTCCGGACGGTAATTGGCCGGTCCCTTGGGCAGGATCGCGAGATAGGCCATCTCCTGCAGCTTGAGGTCCGCGACGTCCTTGCCGAAATAGGCCCGCGCCGCGGCCTGCACGCCATAGGCGTTCCGGCCCAGGAATATCTGGTTCAGGTAGAGTTCCAGAATCTGCTGCTTGGACAGCACATTTTCCATGCGGTAGGCGAGGATCATCTCCTTCACCTTGCGCGTGGGGGAATATTCATCGCCGATCAGCAGGTTCTTGGCGACCTGCTGGGTGATGGTCGACCCGCCCTTGGCGCGCTGGCCGGACCCGATCTTGGTCACATAGTCGAACACTGCGCCGAAGAAGCCGGGAATATCGACGCCATGGTGATCGAAGAAGGTCTTGTCCTCCGCCGCCAGATAGGCGCGGATCAGGAGCGGCGGATAATCGCTATATTGCAGTTGGACGCGGCGTTCGCGGGCATAGCTGTGCACCGGCTGGCCATTGATGTCGCGCACGATCGTGGGGAGCGGCGGCTCATATTCCAGCAGCGTGGCGGCGTCGGGCAAGCCGCGCGCGAAGATCAGCCAGAACAGCAGTATCGCAGTGAACATCCCGCCCAGCGCAATGGCTGCCCAGCGGAACCGGCGTCGTTGCCAAAGGGGCGCCAGCCTGCCCCTCAGGCGGTCGGCGAAGGACGAGCGGGCGGTATGGGGACGGGCCTCTTCCATGACGACAGGAGGCTCTAAGGTCAAAATGCGGCCAGCGCCAGTGCGGATCGACGGAGTGCAGATCGACGGGATCTTGGCGCTCAGCCGCCGCCGGGCGCGAGCCTGCGGGCGAAATAGATCTCGACCGCTTTTGCCACGCCCTTCGCGATGCCGCTCCGCCCTTCAGGTGAGGCGAGGAAAGCGGCGTCGTCCTTATTACTGAGATACCCGGTTTCGAACAGCACGGACGGCGTGTCGGGCGCCTTCAAAACCATGAGTGAGGCATAGCGATGAAACGCAGGCCGGAACAGCATGAACGGCCTCCCCTCCCGCTGGAGAAGGCGAGCGAAATTCGCTGATTCCTTCATTGTTTCACGCTGCGTCAGATCAATGAGGATGGATGACACAGCATCGGTCTGGCCGCTGAGGTTGACGCCGTTCAGAACGTCCGCCCTGTTCTCCCGCGCCGCCAGCCGCGCCGCTTCCCGGTCCGACGCCACCTCCGACAAGGTATAGATGGTCGCGCCGCGTGCTTCATGATTGTCGGCCGAATCGGCATGCACCGAAATGAAGAGATCGGCGTTCATCTTCCGTGCGATGCCATAGCGTTCCTGCAGCACCAGGAAGCGATCGTCATCCCGCGTCAGCGCCACCCGCAGCCGGCCCGACCTTACCAGCTGATCGCGGATCGCCTGCGCGATGGACAGCGTCAGGTCCTTTTCCTTCTCGCCCGTTTCGGCGCTGATCGCGCCCGGATCATGCCCGCCATGGCCCGCGTCGATGACGATCAGCGGGCGCGAGGGATCGGTCGACCCTTCCACCTTCGGCAGAGACAGGCCTCGCGCGACCGGCGGGATCGGCACGGTAATGCTGTGCCACCGCTTGGCAGGGCGCGGCGCCATGGCCGCTGGAGGGGCGAAGAGGATGCGCCCGGACCCTTGAGGGCCGGTCAGGAAAGCAGCTGCCAGAGCTAGCGCGTGAAGCATGGCGCGCTTTTGCAACGCGCCGCGCCATGACGTCCAGCCCCTTCTCCATGCGCGTGCATCCGCGCGGCGTTTACCTTTGCTTCACCATGTTCGGCGATTGAACGGCAGAATGGCGGCATTCATCCTGGACGAAACAATTTCGCCCGGGACATTGCTAGGCTGGCCTTAGGCTGCTACCCATTCACATTCCTGAAAGAAACGCCCATGTCAGATGGGCTTCTTCATCGGGAACATTTACGGCAGCATCGGCGAGCGCCCAACGCTCTGGCCCGATGCGACGAACAGGTTGACGCTGCATGAGGCATGATTTCCGTTCCACGCTGAGCCCGATGACGGGCGATGCGGCTTGGACGGAGCGGACCGGCGATTTGCCCGGCCCTGCCAATGCAGCAGAAGCGCAGTTTTTCCTGTCAAACCGGACGATAGCAACACCCGCGCCGCTGGCGGCGCGACTGCGTTCGTCCCCCCACTATCGCGTGGCAGCCCGGCCCAGTGCCGCTGGCCGCCTTCGCCGGAGAATAATGAATGACAATGCGTATGCTGATCGATGCGCGCCACCGGGAAGAAACCCGGGTCGCGGTCGTCAAGGGTAACCGGATCGAGGAGTTTGATTTCGAATCGGCCGAGCACAAGCAGCTCAAAGGCAATATCTACCTCGCCAAGGTCACCCGCGTAGAACCTTCGCTTCAGGCGGCGTTCGTCGATTATGGCGGCAATCGCCACGGCTTCCTCGCCTTCAGCGAAATCCATCCCGACTATTACCAGATCCCGCGCGAAGACCGCGAGGCGCTGCTGCGCGAAGAGCGCGAGCATGCCGAGGAAGAGGCCGCGCTGCGCGCCGAGGTCGAGGATGACGAGGATCATCACGACGATGGGCTGGAAGTCGTCGAAGCCACGCATCATGAGGATGATGAAGGCGAGGCCGCTGAAAGCAGCGAGGGCTCCGAGGGCAACGGCAACAGGGGCGGCCGCCGCAAGCGCGGTGGTGACGAAGCCGCCGACGAACTGCGCCGCAAGCGCATGGCGCTGCGCCGCCGCTACAAGATCCAGGACGTCATCAAGCGCCGTCAGGTGCTGCTGGTGCAGGTCGTCAAGGAGGAGCGCGGCAACAAGGGCGCGGCGCTGACCACCTATCTCTCGCTTGCCGGGCGCTATTGCGTGCTGATGCCCAACACCAGCCATGGCGGCGGCATTTCGCGCAAGATTTCGAACGCCGCAGACCGCAAGCGATTGAAGTCGATCATCGCGGAAATGAACCTGCCCTCCACCATGGGCTGCATCGTCCGCACAGCCGGGCTCCAGCGCACCAAGCCGGAGATCAAGCGCGACTTCGACTATCTCGCGCGCCTGTGGGACGAGATTCGCGAAAAGACGCTGAAGTCCGAAGCCCCCGCGTTGATCCACAATGACAGCGACCTCATCAAGCGCGCGATCCGCGATATCTACAACAAGGATATCGAAGAGGTCATCGTCGAGGGCGAATATGGCTACAAGGCCGCCAAGGATTTCATGAGGCTGCTGATGCCCAGCCATGCGCGCCGGGTGCAGCAATATGCCGACGCCGTGTCGCTGTTCCAGCGGGCGGGCGTCGAGGATCAGCTGGCGGCGATGTACAATCCCGTCGTTCAGCTCAAGTCCGGCGGCTATCTGGTCATCAACCCCACCGAAGCGCTGGTGTCGATCGACATCAACTCCGGCCGTTCGACGCGCGAACATGGCATCGAGCAGACCGCCGTCGCCACCAACCTGGAAGCGGCTCGGGAAATCGCCCGCCAGCTGCGCCTGCGCGACATGGCGGGCTTGGTCGTCATCGACTTCATCGACATGGAGATGAACTCCAACATCCGTAAGGTCGAGAAGGCGATGAAGGAGGCGCTGAAGGATGATCGCGCCCGTATTCAGGTCGGCCGCATCTCCGGCTTCGGCCTGATGGAAATGAGCCGTCAGCGGCTGCGCACCGGCGTGCTGGAAGCATCGACCCGCCAGTGCCCGCATTGCGAAGGCACCGGCCTTGTCCGCACCGCTTCGTCGGCAGGCCTCAGCGCGCTGCGCATGCTGGAAGAGGAAGCGGCGCGCGGGCGCGGCAATCTCGTCACACTGCGCGCGAGCCAGGAAGCGGCTTTCTATGTCCTCAACAACAAGCGCCGCGAGCTGGACGAGATCGAGCAGCGCTATGGCGTCACCATCGCGATCCTGCCGGATGGCGAGGTCGAAGGCGCGCGCATGTCGGTGGAGGCCAGCGGTCCGCGTCCGGAACGGGTGGTGACCTATGCGCCGCTCGTCGAGGATGAGGATGATCTCGACATCGTCGAGGAGCTGGACGACGAGGAGATCGAGGAAGTCGAGGCTGCAGAGCGCGACGAGCGCGGTGACCGGGGCGAGGACCGCGAGGGTGGACGTCGCCGCCGCCGTCGTCGCCGTCGCCGGGGCGGTCAGCGCGACGACCATCATGGAGAGGGTCAGGCAGAAGCTGCCGCCGCTCCCGCCGAAGAGGCTGACGAAGACGCTGAAGCGGTGGCCGAAGGGGCCGAAGAACAGCCCGTCGAAGCCGATCGCGAGGGAGAAGAGGCGGGCCGCCGCCGTGGCCGGCGCGGCCGCCGGGGTGGACGCCGCCGCCGCGAGGGCGAAGCGGTTTCGGACGAGGCGATCAGCGAAGCCGCCGAGGCTGCCGAGCCCACCGAGGAACCCGCTGAGGCTGAACCGGTCGCTGACGTGGTAGCAGAAGCCGCACCGGAAGCACCGGCCGAGGAAGAGGCGCCGAAGACGCGCCGCCGTCCCCGGGCGCGCAAGCCGAAGGAAGCGGAAGCTGCCCCTGTCGAGGCTGTCGAGGCTCCTGCCGAAGTGGCCGCAGAGGAAGCGCCTGCCAAGCCCAAGCGCACGCGCCGCAAGAAGGCTGAAGCTGCTCCGGAGGCACCGGCCGAACCGGCGGTTGCGGCGGAGCCCGAGGCCGAAGCACCCGCCAAGCCCAAGCGCACACGGCGCAAGAAGGTGGAGGCCGTTGCTCAGGAAGCAGCGGAAGCCCCATCGATCGCGGAAACCGTGGCGCCTGAAGGTGATGCGGCACCGGCCAGCGCGAACGAGAATGCCGTCGCTGCCGCTGACGGCGGCGAGACTGCCGATGCCCAGCAGGCCGAAACGGAAAGCGCACCGCGCCGTGGATGGTGGCAGCGCACCTTCGGCCAGTAAGTAAGGACGCCCGTCTGATGAGCAACGCCGCCGCCCTGCCGGTTTTCCGGAAAGGCGGCGGCGTTCTCGCTTCAGGCGGAGTTCATCGCGGCGCTGGCAGGGGCGCGGGCATGCTGCCTTCATCCCTGCTCCATGGTGATCGGCCATGATGCGCCGCTGGCTTCGCGCCGCTGCGATTGCCGTTGCATCGCTGGCACTCGTCGCCAAACCGGTGATGGCGCAGCAGATATTGCGCGACGCCGAAACCGAAGCCTTCATGGCAGACATGTCGGGACCGTTGGTGAGCGCGGCGGGGATGGAGCCGCGCAATGTCCAGGTGCTGGTTCTCAACGACCCGGAAATCAACGCCTTCGTCGCGGGCGGCCAATATGTCTGGGTTCATAGCGGCCTGATCGCCGCGGCAGACAATGTGAACCAGCTGCAAGGCGTGGTCGCGCACGAACTTGGCCATATCGAGGGCGGCCATATCATCCGCTCGTCGGAAGGCATGAAGGCCGCGACGGGCATTACCTTGCTCAGCCTCGTCCTTGGCGCCGCGGCAATCGCGGCGGGCGGCGCGGAAGCGGGCATGGGCATTTTGGGCATGGGCCAGCAGGCGGCGATGGGCAAATTCCTCGCCTTTTCCCGCGCGCAGGAAAGCTCCGCCGACCTTGCGGGTGCGCGCTATCTGAGCAAGGCAGGCCTGTCCGGCAAAGGCAGCCTGGAATTCTTCAAGAAGCTGCAGAACCAGGAATATCGCCTCGCAATCCCGCAGGAGGACAGCTACGGCCGCACGCACCCCTTGTCGGGCGAGCGCATCAACGTCCTGAGGGAGGTGTACACCGTCGATCCCGCTTGGGACAGGCCGGTCGACCCGAAGCTCGAAGCGCGGTTCGAGAGGATCAAGGCCAAGCTGGTCGGCTTCGTTTCCGAACCCACCCAGACGCTGATAAAATATCCCGAGAGCGACCAGTCTCTTCCGGCGCATTACGCGCGCGCCTATGCCTGGCACAAGAGCGCCTACCCCGACAAGGCGATCGCCGAGGTGAACGCCTTGCTTGCAGCGCAGCCGCATGACCCTTATTTTCTGGAGTTGAAAGGCCAGGTGCTGTTGGAAAGCGGCAGGCCCGCCGACGCCATTCCTCCTCTGCGCGAAGCCGTGCAGCTCACCCAGCAGCCCTTGATCGCAACCATGCTGGGCCATGCGCTGATCGCGACGGAGGATGACAAGAATTTCGCCGAGGCCGAACAGGTGCTGCGCAACGCCGTCGCACGGGATCGGGAAAATCCCTTCGCCTGGTATCAGCTGGGGGTCGTTTATGAACGGCGGGGCGATACGCCCCGTGCGGCGCTCGCCACGGCGGAACGCTACGCGCTCATGGGTCAGGACCAGATGGCGTTGCGCAGCGCGGACGCGGCCATGCAGGCGTTAAAGCCTGGCACGGTTGACTATCTGCGGGCGCAGGATATCGCCATGGTTTCACGTGCGGCCATCGAGCAGAAGCGAAAGAAGAAATGACCGAAACCTCTCGGCCCGGTTTTCGCGCCGCACTTTCAAACAGGACCATCCAGATGACGATTGGCGCCCTCGCCTTCATCGCCGCCACTGCCGCGGGCGCGGCCCTCGGCATGCAGAGTACAGGCAGCGTGGCGGCGGGAGACAAGGCGGCGATCGAGAAGATCGTGCGCGACTATATCCTCGAACATCCCGAGATCATTCCCGAAGCGGTCGAACGGCTCCAGGCGAAGCGTGTCGCCGACAGCATCGGCGAAAGCCGCAAGGCGATCGAGACGCCCTATGCCGGTGCCTGGGAAGGCGCGGCCAATGGCGACGTCACGCTGGTCGAGTTTTTCGACTATGCCTGCGGATATTGCCGCGCATCTTTGGCGGACCTTGCCAAGCTGGTCGGCGAGGACAAGGGGTTGAAGGTCGTCTATCGCGAGTTGCCGATCCTGTCCGACGCGAGCGCGGATGCGGCCAAGGTGTCGCTGCTGGCGGCGGAGAAGGGCCAATATATGCCCTTCCACCGGGCGCTGTATGATAGTGGCAAGGTTACTCGGGAAACGATCCTCGGCGCTGCCGCCAAGGTCGGCATCGATGCCAAGGCTGCGGAGGCGGCCATGGCCAGCAGCAAATATGATGCGGAGATCCAGTCCAACATCGCCCTGGCGCAAAAGCTGCGCGCGACCGGCACGCCGACCTTCGTCGTGGGCGATCAGGTGCTGAACGGCGCGGTGGGATATGATGCGCTCAAGCAGGCGGTGGCGACGGTCCGGGCGAAGCAGAGGCGCTGAACTCCCTCTCCCCTGAAGGGGAGTGAGAACATGTTGCGCATCCTCTTCGATCACCCTCCTCCGCCATTGACTCGTCCACCGCTTTTGCCTATCGGACGCCCCCTGACATGCGGCCGCCCAACGGCGGCCCTTTTTTGTCACGCCCGATTTTGACGTTTTGCTTTGAGGAATGAACGATGAAGCGCACCTATCAGCCGAGCAATCTGGTTCGGAAGCGCCGTCACGGTTTCCGCGCTCGCATGGCGACGCCCGGCGGCCGCAACGTGCTGCGTGCCCGTCGCGCTCGCGGCCGCAAGAGCCTGAGCGCCTGAACGACGCGCCGCCGGATCGCGCGCCAGCCGTCATGCGGCGGCGCGCTGATTTCCTGGCGGCGAATCGTGGGCGGCGCGCGCCAATGCCGGGCTTTGTCCTGCTGGTGCGCGAACGGGCCGATGGTGATCCGGCGATGCGTATCGGCATCACGGTGACGAAAAAGATTGGCGGCGCTGTCATCCGCAACAGGATGAAGCGCCGTTTTCGCGTTCTGGCACGCGAGCTGCTGCCGGTCCATGGCGTGGCGGGGGCCGATCATGTGCTGATCGGCCGGTCCGAAGGGATCGAGCGGGACTTCGCCCTGCTGCGCGCGGAGCTGGAAAAGGCGCTGGGTAAGGTGATGAGCCGACCGGTCGGCGACGCACCGCGCAAGGCAAAGAAGCGGCCCGCCCGCGCAAAGGATCAGAAGCATAGTCCTGACGCAGCGATGCCGGGCAACAGCAGCACTGGTTTCCCCGCTTCGCAGAAACAGGGCGAGTCGAGCTCATGATCGCCCGCCTCCTCATACTCATCGCACGGTTTTGGCAGATCGGCCCGTCCCGCATATTGCCGCCAAGCTGCCGTTATGCGCCGTCCTGCTCGCAATATGCGATCGAGGCTGTCCGTAAATATGGTGCGGTGAAGGGTAGCTGGCTCGCCACGAAGCGGCTAATGCGATGCCACCCTTGGGGCGGATCGGGTTACGACCCGGTGCCCTGACACGAATTTTCACTAAAAGACGGCGGAGCCGACAAGCGTGGACGACAAGAAGAATATTGTTCTGGCGGTGCTGCTGACCGCAGCGATCCTGTTCGGCTGGCCCTATATCGCCAATCATTTCTTCCCCGCCGCCAATCCGCCCGCGACCAAGATCGAAGGTGGCAAGACGACGCCGGTGGCGCAGGGATCGAGTCCCGTGGCGAGCAGCCCCGCCGCGATTCGCGACCGCGCCCTCGTCCTGAAGGAGAGCCCGCGCGTCGCGATCCGGACTCCCAAGCTGGTCGGCTCGATCAACCTGAAGGGCGCGCGCATCGACGACATCGTGCTGCCCACCTACAGCGAGACGATCGCGAAGAATTCCCCAGCGATCCGCCTTTACAGCCCCTCTGGCACGAAAGACGCCTTTTTCGCGGGCTTCGGCTGGCAAGGTGAAGGATTGAAGGCGCCGGACGCCAACGCCGTCTGGACTGCCGACGGCAAGGAGCTGACGCCTACCAGCCCCGTGACGCTGCGCTGGGACAATGGCGCAGGCCAGACCTTCGAAATCCGCCTGACGGTCGATGAAAACTACATGATCACCGCGCAGCAGAAGGTCGCGAACAGCGGCACTGGCGTGGTGGGCGTGAAGCCATTCGGCTATATCAGCCGGACCGGCATTCCCCAGGATCCCGACACCTGGACCATCCATATAGGGCCCATGGGCGTGTTCAACGGCGCGGCCAATTATGACGTGAACTACAAGGATCTGGACAAGGGTCCCTCCAGCCAGAGCTTCCAATCCACGGGCGGTTGGATCGGATTTACGGACAAATATTGGCTGTCCGCGCTGGTGCCTGACCAGAAGGCCGCTTTTGAAGGCCAGTTCCGTAAGGGGGCAGGCACGCAATATCAGGCCGACTACAGCCTTGCGCCCACCATGCTGGCTCCCGGCAAGGCCGTGACGCAGACCGTGCGCCTGTTCGTCGGCGCGAAGGAAGTGAAAACGCTCGAAGCCTATCAGGACGCGGGCATTCCGCTGTTCGACCGGGCGATCGATTGGGGCTGGTTCTACTGGTTCGAAAAGCCGATCTTCGCGCTGCTGCACTGGCTGTTCGAACATATCGGCAATTTCGGCGTCGCTATCATCTGCCTGACCTTCGTGGTCCGCGCATTGATGTTCCCCGTGGCCCAGCGCCAGTTCGCCAGCATGGCGGCGATGCGCGCGGTTCAGCCGAAGATGAAGGCGCTGCAGGAGAAATATAAGGACGACAAGCCCAAGCTCCAGCAGGAGATGATGGAGCTCTACAAGCGCGAGAAGGTAAACCCGCTCGCCGGCTGTCTGCCGATCTTCATCCAGATCCCGATCTTCTTCGCACTCTACAAGGTGCTGCAGCTGACGATCGAAATGCGTCACCAGCCCTTCGTCCTGTGGATCAAGGATTTGTCCGCACCCGACCCGCTGCACATCCTCAACCTGTTCGGCCTGTTGCCCTTCACCCCGCCGTCCTTCCTGGCGATCGGCGTGCTGGCGCTGCTGCTGGGCATTTCCATGTGGCTGCAGTTCAAGCTGAACCCGGCGCAGATGGACCCGATGCAGCAGCAGATCTTCTCGATCATGCCGTGGATGATGATGTTCATCATGGCGCCGTTCGCGGCAGGCCTGCTGGTTTACTGGATCACCAACAACTGCCTGTCGATGTTGCAGCAGTGGTGGCTCTACAAGCGCCATCCTGCATTGAGCGCGGCCCCGGCGAAATAGCGCATAGTCCACGAGACGAACGGAAATCACGTGACCGACATTGTCGACCCCGAACTGATCGAGGAAGCGCGCAAGGTGTTCGCCGGGCCGATCGCCTTCCTCAAATCGGCGCCGGATCTGAAATTCCTGCCCGACATGTCGGTCAATGAAGTGGCCTTTGCGGGCCGTTCGAATGTGGGCAAATCGTCGCTGCTCAACGCTCTTACCGGGCGGAACAGCCTGGCGCGCACGTCCAACACGCCGGGGCGGACGCAGGAGCTCAACTTTTTCGATGTGGGCGATCCGCTGCGCTTTCGCCTCGTCGACATGCCCGGCTATGGCTATGCCCGCGCGCCCAAGGACATGGTGCGTAAATGGCGCTTCCTGGTGAATGATTATCTGCGCGGCCGGGCGAAGCTGAAGCGGACGCTCGTGCTGATCGACAGTCGCCACGGCATCAAGGATGTCGACAACGACATTCTGGACATGTTGGACGCAGCAGCGGTCAGTTATCGCATCGTGCTCACCAAGGCGGACAAGGTGAAGGCAAGCCATCTGGCCGAAATCATGCAGGCCGCGAGCGATGCCATCCGCAAGCGGCCGGCCGCCCATCCGGAGATCATCCCGACATCGAGCGACAAGGGGATGGGCATAGCCGAACTTCGAGCCGCCGTGCTGGCCAGCGTGACCGAGGGCTGAGAAACTCTCCACCTGCGGCTATCTGGCAGCGTTCATACTAACCGCACATCTGCACGCTGCTCCACGGCATAACCATCGATACCGAGCTACGGCCTCAAATCTTGTGCTTCATACCGGCACCACGCCGTTCGCCCTGAGCCTGCGGAGGGGCTCTACTTTTCAAGAAGAGGGCTTTTTTCGGCAAGCTCAGCTCGAACGGCTCGAGCGATTCTGTTAGACGCACTTTCGCTTGAGCATCAGAACAACTCATACTGCCCGTCGCCTTTAAGCGTCCACGTGCCCAGAATATCGTGCCGCGTGCGACCGACATGGCTGCACACCAGGACAAACCGGTCGAGTGACCATGAAAAGCCATCGATGCTCTGCTGCGATGGCGGCCCGTCCCTGTAAAATAATGTCTGATGGGGGCTGAAGCTCCAGCCCGGACGCAAGGCCACCCCTGCCCTCCACATCGCATCGGCAATCGAGCGCTGTAGCTGATTGAGCAGCGGCACGGATCGGGACGGACGTAGCGCGACCGACCGGTTGGTGAAACTCACCTTGTCGAGCCGCATGTCGAAGGGTTCGGCCTCCACGCTCGTGCCCGCGCGCAGCAATGCCTTGATCACTGCATAGGGATATTCGATATAATCGGCCGTGACGGCGAGCGTCATATGTTGATGTTCCAGGCGGATACGCCGCTCGCCGCCGCCTAATTTTTCCGCAAGATGATCGGTCTGCCGCGCCACCGTTACAGGCGGCTTCAGCGCGAAGAAGAGACGATACAAAGTTGCGGCGCGCTTGTCGTGGCGCATGGCTGATCCTTTCCGATTCGTTTGTTCACTATATGTTCTTATTCAGCCGGTGACGAGTCCGGAGCTTATTTTGCGGCGGGACGTTGGCATGATCTCGTCAAAGGAGTGTACTGGATGGTTCAACTGACGCTGCCGCAGCTGGCAAAGAAGATGAAGGACATCGACTTCGCCATGCTTTCTACCCGCGCTGAGGGCGGCCAGATCGCCGCTCGCCCGATGAGCAACAATGGTGACGTCGATTATGACGGCGACAGCTATTATTTCACGACGGACGATACCGTCATGGTTCGTGATATCGAGCGCGATCCAAAGGTGGGATTGTCATTCCAGGGGTCGGCCGGATTGCTGAAGCAGCGCCCCTTGTTCGTGGCGGTCGAAGGGCGCGCTGACCTGATCCGTGACAAGGCGCAGTTTGCGGCGCATTGGAACAGCGATCTTGACCGCTGGTTCGACGAAGGCGTCGACACGCCGGGCCTGGTGATGATCAAGGTACGCGCGGAAAGGGCGCATTATTGGGATGGCGAAGATGAGGGGGAGATCACGCTCTGACGGTGGCGATGCGCGAGGCGATGGCAATAATGTAAGAACGGCCTCGCGCTGGCTGCTTTCTGCATTCTACCTGATCGCCGGCGTCGCCCATATAGCCAGACCGGGCGGCTTCATCGCCATTACCCCGCATTGGGTGCCATATCCGGCTGACATCATTACCCTCACGGGGATCGCTGAGATTGCGGGCGCCATAGGGCTGCATGTCCCGTCAGTCCGCAGAGCGGCCGGAATTGGCCTCGCGCTTTACGCCCTGTGCGTTTGGCCCGCCAATATCAATCACGCGCTGAACGACATTCCATTGGGCGGCGTGCACCTTGGCTGGTGGTATCATGGCCCGCGCCTGCTGTTGCAGCCGGTGATCATATGGTGGGCGCTCTGGGCCAGCACCGCGATCGAATGGCCGTTCAATCGCAAAGCAGCGAGCCGCCCACATCGGTGATTGTCTTTGGAGGGCGCGGCCCTACTGTGGCGGCCAACACTGCGACAATGACAGAGAGAGAGCGATGACCCGGCACATCCCCTGGATCCTGATGGCGATAGTCGGGGCGGTGGCGCTGTCGGTGGTTGCCGTATCGCGCGGGGAGGCGGTCAATGCGCTCTGGATCGTCGTGGCTGCGGTCAGCAGTTTCCTCGTCGCCTACCGCTATTATGCGCTGTACATCGCCCGAGCCGTGATGCGGCTCGACCCCGCACGGCCGACGCCCGCAATCAGGCGGGCGGACGGGCTGGACTATGTCGCGACGGACCGGGTGGTGCTGTTCGGGCATCATTTTGCGGCGATCGCCGGTGCCGGTCCCCTCGTCGGGCCGGTTCTAGCCGCGCAGATGGGCTATCTGCCCGGCACGCTCTGGATCATCGTGGGCGTGGTGTTGGCGGGCGCCGTGCAGGACTTCATGGTCCTGTTCATTTCCATGCGCCGCGACGGGCGATCCCTGGGCGAGCTCATCCGCATGGAAATGGGCCAGGCCGCCGGGACCATCGCGCTGTTCGGCGCCTTCATGATCATGGTGATCATCCTAGCCGTGCTGGCGTTGATCGTGGTGAAGGCGCTGGCGGAGAGCCCCTGGGGCATGTTCACCGTGGCGGCGACGGTCCCGCTTGCCCTGCTGATGGGTGCCTACACGCGCTGGATCAGGCCGGGGCGCATTGGCGAGGTGTCGCTTATCGGGCTCGTCGGGCTTCTGGCTGCGATCATCTATGGGCAGGCGATTGCGGAATCACCCTTGTGGGGACCGATCTTCACCTTCACGCCGGTGCAGCTGTGCTGGATACTGATCGGCTATGGCGCGGTGGCGTCGGTACTGCCGGTCTGGCTGCTGCTGGCGCCGCGTGACTATCTGTCCACCTTTCTCAAGATCGGGGCGATCGCCGCGCTTGCCATCGGCATCGTCATCATGGCGCCGCCGCTCAAGATGCATGCCGTCACGCAGTTCGTGGACGGCAACGGCCCGGTCTGGTCGGGCGGGCTCTTCCCCTTCCTCTTCATCGCCATCGCCTGCGGCGCAGTGTCGGGCTTCCATGCCCTCATCGCCAGCGGCACCACGCCCAAGCTGATCGCGAGCGAGAGCGACGCGCCGCTGATCGGCTACGGCGCGATGCTGATGGAAGCGTTCGTCGCGATCATGGCGCTGGTGGGAGCGTCGATCCTAGACCCCGGCATCTATTTCACGATGAACAGCCCGGCGGCGGTGATCGGCACCGACGCCGGAAGCGCGTCGGCGGCGGTCACGGCGATGGGCTTCCCCATCACGCCCGAGCTCATCACCCAGACAGCCAAGGATGTCGGCGAACATAGCATCATATCGCGCGCAGGCGGCGCGCCGACGCTGGCCGTCGCGATGGCGGAAATCTTTTCCCATGTGATCGGCGGGCCCGCGATGAAGGCCTTCTGGTATCATTTCGCGATATTGTTCGAGGCGCTGTTCATCCTGACGGCGGTGGACGCAGGGACGAGAGCGGGACGCTTCATGTTGCAGGACCTGATCGGGCTTGTCGTGCCTCGTTTCAAGGATACGTCTGGCATTGGCCCCGGCCTTGTGGCAACGGGCCTCACCGTGGCGGCATGGGGCTTCTTCCTTTATCAGGGCGTCACCGATCCCTTGGGCGGCGTGAACACCTTGTGGCCGGTGTTCGGCATTTCCAACCAGATGCTGGCGGCGATCGCGCTGATGCTGGCAACGGCGGTGCTGTTCCGCATGAAGCGCGACCGCTACGCCTGGGTGACGATGATCCCGGCGGCGTGGCTGCTGGTCTGCACCTTGTCGGCCGGGCTGCTGAAGCTGTTTTCGGCGGACGCGAAGGTCGGCTTCCTTGCGCATGCAGCCAAATTCTCCACGGCGGCGAATGAAGGCAAATTGCTGAGCCCAGCCAAGTCCATGGCGGAAATGCAGCAGATCATCTTCAACGATCGGGTGGATGCGGCATTGGTAGGCATCTTCCTTCTGGTGGTGCTGTCCCTGCTGTTCTTCACCTTCCGCACCTGCATCGCCGCGCGGCGCGTTGATGCGCCCACCGCGCGCGAAATCCCCGCATCACTGGTGCCAGCGGAATGACCCGGCTGTTCGCCAAGCTTCGCCAGACAGCGCTGATGATGGTCGGCATGCCCGACTATGACGGCTATGTCGGCCACATGCAGGCGCACCATCCCGGCGACCCGGTCATGACCCGCACCCAGTTTTTCCGGGAACGGCAGGAAGCCCGCTATGGCGGCAAGAATGGCGGAAAATGCTGCTGACCGTTGGGGTCAGCCGCGCGCGTTGAAGCCTGCGATCATGCCCGCCGCGATCGACAGGGCGATTTCAGCCGCACCCACCGCGCCGATGTCGATGCCCGCCGGGCCGTCGATTCGGCGCAGCTGCTCTTCGGAAAACCCTATGGCGGAGAGCCGCTCAAGCCGCGCGGCATGGCTCTTGCGCGATCCCAGCGCCGCGACATAGCCAGTCGGCACGCGTAAGGCCTCGGCCAGCGCAGGGTCGTCGATCTTGATATCATGGCTGAGCGTCACGACCGCTGTCGCTTCACCCGGCCTTCGCGCTGCAATGGCTTCATCGGGCCAGCGATCGTCCAACTCGACGCCCGGGAAACGCTCCTGCGTCAGGAAGCGGCCTCGGGGATCGATCACCACAGGCCTCACCCCCATGGCTTGCGCGAGCGCGCATAAGGATTGGGCAATCTGCACCGCGCCTACGATCAGCAACTGGCGCGGCGGATCGTACCGGTTCTGGAACTGGCCCTCGACCACGCCCTCACGGGTGATGCATGTGCCAAGGTGGGTGGAAAGGGTGAGCGCCCGCCCCTCATCCCGCGCCTGCGCAATCCGGTCGAAGAGCAGCGGCGCGAAACTCCCTTCGGCCACCGGCTGCACCAGCACGCTGATCTCGCCCCCGCATGGAAGCCCCACCGCCCAAGCATCGCCATCGGCAACGCCATAGCGTTCGACATGCGCAGCACGCCCGGCGATGACGTCCTCCGCGCGTTGCAGCACATCCGCCTCGACACAGCCGCCTGAGATGCTGCCTTCGAAGCGGCCATCGCGATGGACGATCATATGGCTGCCGCGCGGCCGGGGCGCAGATCCCCATGTCGATACGACCGTGGCCAGCGCCATCGGCTGCCCCCGCCATTCGATCGCCTTCCGGATCACCGCGTCATTGTCGTTCAATCGGAGCCTCCTTGCGCCGTCCGCACATAGGAAGCCTCCGCCGTCGCGCCAAGCTAGAGCATCGTGCGCAAAAGTGGGGACCGGGTTCGCGCTTCAAACGATGCAATAACAAAAACCAGAGCGCGCGACCTGCGTCCGATTAAACGCGGCGCGCTTTAAACCAGCCGCCGTCCGGTCCAGACGACCCTGCCAACGATGGCCACCAGCGCCGGATCGATATCCACCCAATCGGGATAATGGACATTGTCGCTGAGCACGCTGAACAATCCCCGGCGCGGCCCCATGGCGATCCGCTTCACCATCAGCACGCCATCCAGCCGCAGCACATAGACGCCGTCGCGCAGCCGCATCGCGTCATCATCATGATCGACCATGATCTCATCGCCATCATTGAGCGTGGGCGCCATCGATTCGCCGTCCACCCTGATGATCGAAACGCGCTGTGGCCGCACGCCCAGATGGCGCAACCATTTCGCGTCGAAAGCCATCACGCCGGCCGCGCGCTCGTCCTCGTCAAGCGACCCGGGGCCAGCCGAAGCGCCCAGGGAGAGGCGCGGCACCGGCACCACGGCAGGCAACGGCCGCGATTTCCGTTCCACCATGAACTCCTGCCGCGCCGGTCCGCCCAGCACGTCCTCGGAAACGCCAAAATAGCGGGCGAGAATCCGCCGGTCTTCCTCATCCAGCTTGCGCGGTGTCCCGCGCTTGATGAATTGCTGGATATAGGAGGGGTTACGCTTCAGCCGCCGGGAGAGGTCAGAATAATTCTCCCCCCGTTCCGCGATCAGCCGTTCCAGCACTATGCGCGGATCTTCCAAATCAACGGCCATAACGGAATCCTATCGATAGGATTTTTCCTAGACAAGTAGGAAATGCAGGAACAGATAGGAAACATCCTAGAGATTCGCGAAGGGCGAATCGTGTTGAAGAGGGAGATTGAAACGCATGTTGATTCGCGCCGTAGAGAGGTTCCTGCGGGACAACGGCATTCCAGCGACCCGCTTTGGCCGGGAGAGCGTCCGCGATCCTCGTTTGGTATTCGACCTGCGCCAAGGGCGGGAGCCGGGGGAACGGATCAAGAGACGTATAGAACATTTCATGAACACGTATCGCAGGAGCGCGGGCCAATGACAAGTATGGATCATCTCCGCGAGAGGCGAGGTCCGGTCGCAAACGAAGGAATGCGCCGCAGCACTGACCCGCTGCCACGGCTGCTGGCGCAACTCATCGAACGCGCAGGCGAGCCCGCCAGTATTGAGCGGGCGACCAGCCGCCCATGGGCCAGCGCCTTGTTTCAGGGACGTCGGCACGTCATCGCCCTGCGGATAACGGGTCCGGACGCGAAGGAAAGGCGGGCACGCTTCGCCTTGGGGCTGGAGGATGCCGAGTGGACCCTGACCCGGCATTTCGTTGCCGACATCAAGATTGACGGCGGCCGTTCGGCTGCCGATCAGGAATGGATCGAGCTTTCCGCGCTCACCATCGAAGACCGGTGAGCAGCGGGGATCAGCGCGTGCGGTCTGCCATGGCCCTTAATGTGCCGAGCGCGGCCCGTAGCGCCTGATCAACGTCATCCTCGACATGATCCCGCACCGGGACGCGTTGTTCGACGGGCATGTCCGCGATGACACCGGCCTCGAGAGCCGTCCTGCTTCCCCGCACGCGTTCGGCTAGCCCCCTTTCGAATCGGGCCGTCAACTCGGCAAGGGACGGCATCGCCGATACGGGAGCCTCCGTCCGAGTCGTTTCTACCGGAGCAGGAGGAGCAATATCCTCGAACTCGGCATAGGTGGGCTCATCCTGGCCAGCTTCTTCAAAATAGGATGGGCCCGGCTGGATGATCGCCTGCTCTTCGACCTCAGGCAGTTCCGGTTGCTCCCCGCGCGCGGGCGCGATCCGGGGGAAGATCTCCAGCCCGCCAAAGTCCCGGCTGGCGAAGATCGGCGTGCGTGCAGGCGCATCGGGATGCGCGTCAGCACGGCGCGCCAGCGGGCGCGATATTCTGGACGCTCCGGTCGCCCGGCCGCGAGACAGCCAGTTCAGCTTCGGCAATGCAAAACCCATATCACTCACTCCCGTGACGCTGTGACGGCGTCGATCCTTTTTCATCGGCACTGGCGCAGCGCCCAAACATGCAACGCCTGTCGCCATCAGCGCGCCGAACCCGGCGAGCAGCAAGCGTGCCTTCAACCCCAATGGCGGCGCGGCAGCGGGCAAGGCCTCGCTGAGGCCGCTCGACGCCACGACCGTCTCGACCAGCCCGGTCGGCATTGTCAGCAGGATCATGCCCACCGCGATCCCCGCCAATATGGCCGGGGTCATCACCCGATGAGATCGTCCTACAATCAAGCTCCCACTCATGCGGCGGCACGGACATGGGCGGGCCGCTGCGCCAGCAACCGCTCATAAACCGGCTGATAGCGCAGAATATTTGACGACCAGTTACGTTCCCGCTCGACAAAGGCGCGCGCCGTTGCACGGCGATCATCCCAGAAGCCCCGATCGGCGAACATTTCCGCCAATGCAGACGCGATCGCGGCCGGATCACCAGGCGTGAACAGCGTGCCGGTCACCCCATGCTCGATCAGTTCGCGATGGCCGCCAACATTGGAAGCCGCCACCAGCCGCCCCTGCGCCATCGCCTCCAGCGGCTTGAGGGGAGTCACAAGATCGGTGAGCCGCATCGCCTTGCGCGGATAAGCGAGCACATCGACGTGCGCATAATAATCCTCGACTTCGTCATGCGGCACGCGTCCGACGAAGACGATATGGTCGGCAAAGGGCGAAGCTGTCGCCTGATCCCTCAGCGCCCGTTCACAGGGTCCGCCACCGACGAGCAGCAGCTTCACCCTGGGGCGGGCGCGGACAAGCCGGGGCATGGCGGCGATCAGGTCGTCCAGCCCTTCATAATCATAGAAGCTGCCGATGAAGCCGACGACGTCCGCGCCATCCAGCCCCAGCCGGGTCGTCAGCGCCGGGTCCCGAGGCACCGGCGTCCCGAATTGCTCCATGTCCACGCCATTGGGCGAGACGATGATCTTTGCGGGATCAATCCCCCTTGCCACCAGATCGCCGCGCAGCCCCTCGCAGATGACGGCTACGGCATCGGCTGCGCGCACCGCGTGGGTTTCGAGTTGCCGAGTCAGCCAATAGCGCGGGCTTCCCTCGGTGCCGGTGCCGTTGCCGACCGCTGCATCCTCCCAGAAGGCCCGAATCTCGTAGATCATGGGAATGTCGTGCCGCTTGGCCGCGCGCTGGGCGGCCATGGCGTTCAGGACCGGGGAATGGGCGTGGATGATGTCCGGTCGCCAATGGGCGATCAGCGAATCGATCGCGTCCGCATGCGCGGCGATATCTCGCCATTCGCGCAGCAGGGGGTTGCCCGTCGCCGGGTGGCCCGGCGTGCGATGGAAATGGAGGCCATCGACGACCTCCTCCGCTGGTCCCTTGGCGCCGTGGCGCAATCCGGTGATGCCCCGCACGTCACAGCCCTGCGCCATTTGCGCCCGCAGGATCGCACGCGTCCGGAACGTGTAGCCGCTATGCATCGGCAGGCTGTGATCGAGCACATGGAGTATCCGAGTCATGACGCTTCTTGTGCCGGAAAAGGTTTAACGGCCCGTCAACTCTGCCGCGCTAGGGAAAGGCCGTGGCCATGGAAGAACCCTTCGCGCGATGATTGACGCCCTTTCCCTGCTGGTCAGCCATGGCGTGATCATGCTGGCGGCCTGGCGGCTGCTGTCGCGCCCGGACCTGGATGACGAATCGCGGGCGGAGCAATCGCCCGATGCGTGATCTCTTCTTCCTCGCTTTTCTTGGCGCCTTCTTCCTGCTGGGGTTGCGGCGTCCATTCCTGCTGGTCGCAGTCTACGCCTATATCGACATCGTCTCGCCGCAGCGGCTGTCCTATTTCCTGCTGAACCGAATCCCGATTTCCGCCATCGCCTTTGCGTTGGCGGTCGGCGCTTGGCTGCTGGTGGACAAGAAAACGGACTGCCGCTTCTCCATGCGCCAGCTCCTGTTGCTTATCCTGCTAGCCTGGTGCGGCTACACGACCGCGACGGCCGACTTCCCGCTCAACGCGCACACGAAATGGGAATGGGTGTGGAAGGCGATGATCTTCGCCATCTTCCTGCCGCTCACGCTCCGCACCCGACTGCGGCTTGAGGCACTGGCGCTCTTCATGGTGCTGTGCGCAAGCACGATCATCATCAATGGCGGCATGAAGACGGCGCTGTCGGGCGGCGGCTATGGCGTGCTCAACCTGATGGTCGACAATAATAGCGGCCTTTATGAAGGCAGCATCATCAGCTGCGTTGCCGTCTCGCTCATTCCGCTGATCCTGTGGCTGGCGAAGCATGGCACTATCTTTCCCCCCGACTGGCGGGTGCGCGGCTTTGCCTATGCGCTATGCTTTGCCTGTCTGCTGATGCCGATCGGGACGGAAGCCCGAACGGGCCTCGTCTGCATCGTCATCCTCGCTGGCATGATGCTGATGCGGTCGAAGCGGCGGTTTATCTACGGCCCGCTCATGGCCGTGGCAGCGCTGGCCGCCATCCCCTTCCTGCCCGCCAGCTTCACCCAGCGCATGTCCACCATCGAAAATCATCAGGGCGATGAGAGCGCGTCCACGCGCCTAGCTGTGTGGAAGTGGACGCTGGACTATGTGAAGGAGCATCCCGGCGGCGGCGGCTTCGACAATTACCTGCAGAACAGCTTCACCTATTTCACGCAGGAACGGGTAATCGACAGCGGGGGATCGCGAGTCGAGCGGCGGCTCGTCACCGACAAGGGCCGCGCCTATCACAGCGCTTATTTCGAAATGCTCGGCGAGCAAGGCTATTTCGGCTTCGCGCTCTGGCTGCTCATACATCTGATCTGCTTCATCCGGACCGAAGCGATCCGGCGGCGCTATCGCGGCCGCGACGGTCCGGGCGAGGCATGGATAGCGCCCTTCGCGCTGGCGCTTCAGCAGGGGCATGTCATCTACATGATCGGATCGCTGTTCGTCGGCATCGCTTACCAACCCTTCATCTTCATGATGCTATCGCTGCAAATCGGCCTCGACACCTATCTCGCGCGCAAGCAGCGGGAGATGGTGGGGAGCCCGGCCATGGCGTTGCGGCCGCTGAAGCCGGTCACAGGGAGAGTATGATGAGCGGAGAACTCCGCATTCTGGGCATGGCGCACGGCTTGCTGCTGGGCCTTGTCTTGGCGTCGCCCATGATAGGCGAGGCATTCCTGCCCTGGGGCGTTGAGGCATTGTTCATCATCGCGGCGTTCCAGCTGCGCCTGGCCGACCGGCGATGGGATACGCGCGCTGGACTGCGGGGGTGGATCAGCCACATACGCATGGCGCCCGGACGCCTCGTCCCATGGGCGGCGACGGCGGTCGTGGCGGTTATCGCGGGTCCCGAGCAGGCGACCCTGGCCGGATCGATCCTGGCGGCGGTGCTGATGGCAGAGCTGCTGCTCTATCCTGCCGGTGCCTATCTGCTTGGCCGACTACCGCGCGCGGGAATCGCGCTGCTCATAATTCTGCTGATCATCGGCTGCGGACTTGCCGGACAGGGCCAGCCCGCCCGGCTCGCCATGGCGTTCGCGCTGGGCGTGAGCGGCTGCGTATTCTGGATGCGCGGACCGGATGGCGAAGCGCGGGCTACGCTGCTCACGGCAGCGGCAGCTGTCGGATGCTTCGGCGCAGCCCTCTTCATTCCCGGCGCCACGATGATCGCCATGCCTGCAGCCCTGTTGGCCACGACCCTGACGCTCGCCCATCTGTCCGTCATTCGCCGTCATCCGGACCATTGGCGGCTGCGCAGCAGCGGCACGTTTCGGTGGCCCTTCCTGACCCACATGGGTTAGGGCCGGGAACGTAAATGCGGGAGGGCGGGTTAGAGGCTCTTGAGAAGGAGCCCATGCTGCAAAGCCTCGTCCACGGGCGGGGCTTCGCTTGCCGCGCAGTACACGCTATCTGACCCGTTACGAACGCGGTTTGATCGCCTTTCTGGAAGAACGCGGGGCCAGCCCCTCCCTTCCCTTGGCGGCCTGACCGCTCTTCAATTTTCAGGGATCCCCATGGCCGCGAAGAAAGAGCCTGCATTCACCGAAATCACCGTTCGCCCTCCCAACCTTTCGGAAATGTGGCATGCCACGGCGAACTGGTTCGCGGTTCACTCGTTGCAGATAGTGATTGCCGTCGGGATCGGCATAGCCATCTATCTCGGCCTCGCCGCACTGCGCGGATTCGGCAAGCGCTTCCGTGGCAAGCCGGGCAGCACCCTGGCCGTCTCCAACGTGGTTGGCCGCGCGATCGCCCGGACCACCCATTTCTTCATGGCCCTCGTCGCTGCCCGCTTGGTGGTGAGCTATGCCAATCCTCCACTGATGGTGATGAAGACGGTAGGTTTCCTCTTCACCATCGCTGCGGTTTTCCAGGCGGCGATCTGGGCGCGCGAGATCATCCTGGGCCTTGTCGAACGCAAGACGGTCGGTGAAGACGCCCATGGCGAAACCCTTGCCAACGCGATGGGGCTCATCCGCGTCCTGGTAACTTTTGGCCTGTTCGCCATCGCCGCCGTGGTCGTGCTCGACAATCTAGGGGTCAACGTCACCGGGCTGGTGGCTGGCCTCGGTATCGGCGGCATCGCGATCGGCCTTGCGGCGCAGGGCATATTTTCCGACCTGTTCGCCGCGCTGTCGATCATCTTCGACAAGCCCTTCCGCCGGGGCGAAGTAATCACCTATGACCAGACGACCGCGCGCGTCGAACGCATCGGCCTCAAAAGCACCCGCCTTCGCGCGATGACGGGCGAGAAGAAGGTCATTTCCAACGCCAACCTCCTGCAGAAGGAGATCACCAGCCTTCAAACGCTGGAGCAGCGCCGGGTGACCTTTTCCCTCGGCATCATCTACCAGACGCCCGATGAAAAGGCCGATGCCATCCCGGCCCTGCTTGAAGAGATCGTGACTGCCGAAGGGATGAACTTCGTCAACGCGGGCCTGGTGCGTTTCGGTGCCAGTTCGCTCGATTATGAGCTGAATTTCGACGTGCCCTACCCTGACCAGCATGATTATTTCCAGTCGCGCCATCGCATCGGCCTGGCGATCTGGAAGCGGTTCAAGGCGGAAGGCATCGAATTTGCCTATCCCACCCAGACAAGCTTCACCGCCGCTCCGGACGGGCGCACGATCATGCCCTATCCCGATCCTCTGCATATCGACCATGAAGGGACGGCGCGGCTCACCTGAACCGGTTTTCGATTCGCTTCATCTTCCCCTCGCTTGCCTCGTCCCTGCCAGCGGGTCAGGCAGCGGCAAATCCGATCGGGGACATGAAGATGATTTCACGCGCTACACTCGCCGCCGCCGCTTTGGCGGCATCCCTCGCCACCGCTCCCGCCGTCCATGCCGAAGGGCTTGGAGCCGAAGCCAATTACGGCCGGGCAAACGGACATTGGGGCACTGAAATCGGCGCAGGCTATGCACTGGACGTGGCCGGGTTCAGCCTGACACCCGGCGCGGGCGTCTATCTGCGCGACGGCGCGGCGAAGCTTTATGGCCGGGTCGAAGCGACATACGCCCTGCCCGCCTTTGCAACGGTGGGCGCTGGCGTCCGCTTCAGCAGCGACAAGGCCAGGCCCTATGCTACCATCGCAATGCCGATCCTTCCCAAGCTGCGCGTAAAAGGCAATGTCGGTCCCAAATATTATACCGCGGGCCTGACGCTCGGCTACTGACCCATGCCCCAAAGGCTTCCGGGTTGCAGCAGTCCGTTCTGCAAGGACAGGCCGCCCTCCCGGTCCTTGGCCAGCAGCAGCGCTCCGTCCAGGTCTATCCAGTCCGCGCCCTGCGCCACCAGCGCGGCGGGAGCGATGCCGAGCGACGTGCCGAGCATGCAGCCCACCATGATGCGGAAACCCCGCTCCCTTGCGGCGCGGGCGAGGGCCAGCGCTTCCGTCAGGCCCCCCGCCTTGTCCAGCTTGATATTGACCGCATCGAAGTCCCCCAGGCGATCCAGGTCGGCGCGCGTATGGCAGCTTTCATCGGCGCAAAGGGGCAATGGGGACTTGACGCCCGCCAGCCTGTCCTCCCGCCCGTGAAAAACCGGCTGCTCCACCATTTCGACGCCAAGCGCCGCAAGCGCTTCCGCTTCAGCCGCGATATCGATGTCGTGCCAGCTTTCATTCGCGTCGACGATCAGGCGCGCACCCGGCGCACCGGCACGAACCGCCGCGATCCGTTGCCGGTCGCCCTCTCCAGTCAGCTTGCACTTCAGCAGGGCAAAGCCTCTGCCCGCGGCAGCACGTGCATCATGTTCCATTTGGGCCGGGTCGTTCAAGCTGATGGTGAAGGCTGTCGGCAGCGGCGTCGGCGGCTGCACGCCCGCCAACTGCCACACTGGCACGCCCGCTTGCTTCGATTCCAGATCCCAAAGGGCGCAATCCAGCGCGTTGCGGGCAGCACCTCGGGGCATCGCCCTCAGCAAGGCCTCCCGGTCGAGAGGCCCCTGGTAGGCGTTGATGGCAGCGGCGCAGGCCTCGGCTGTCTCCCCTTCATAATAGATGGGCGTGCCCTCGCCCCTGCCCACATGCGCTCCATCGCCGACAGTACAGACCACGACATCGACCGACGTCTTCGCGCCCCGACTGATGATGAAGGCGCCAGCGACTGGCCAGCGTTCGACGGTAGCGGAAATTATGCGGTTCATCGGCGTTTCCTGAGCGGCGGAACAAGGGCGGACACAAGGCTCTATGCGAAAATCGCGCAGCGCCGCATAGTCCCGCCGAATTCTAATATGAGGATGGGTGCATCGTGACCTCCCGTGAGTTGACTGGTTTTCTTTCTTTGGCCGAGCAAGAAGCCGGGACAGCGCAAAGCCGCATGTCGGACCTTGCCTGGCGCATCGGCTTCGGCGCCATCAGTTGGCCCTGGCTGCTCGCCAGCCTGTCGGGCGGCCGCAAGGCTGACAAACGCGCCCTGCTGGATGAGCTCAAGCTGCCGCATGACGCGCTCCCGCATCTCGGCAGCTGGAAAGCGGATGTCGGTTTTCTGCGGCATATCGTCAGGGAAATAGCGCGTCTGCGGCCCGCCCAAGTGGTGGAGCTGGGCGCAGGGGCGTCCACCTTGATCGCGGCAAAGGCTTTGGCGATGCATGGCGGCGGCCGTCTGACCAGCTTTGACCAGCATGGCGGCTTTGTTGACGCAACCCGGACCTGGCTTTCCGACCATGGCCTCCACGCCGATCTGCGCCACGCGCCGCTGGCATCGGAAAGCAGCGATTGGCCGGGTCGCTGGTATGCGCTGGACGATCTGCCCGAGCGCATCGACCTTCTGATCATCGACGGGCCGCCATGGTCCGTTCACCCACTGGTGCGGGGCGCAGCGGACAGCCTGTTTGCACGGCTGTCGCCCAACGCCGTTGTCCTGCTGGATGATGCGGCACGGCCGGGCGAACGGATCGTGGCGCAACGCTGGCGCCAGCGCTGGCCACACATCGATTTCCGCCTGATGCATGACGGCACCAAAGGGACGCTGGTGGGCCGCAGGCGAGACATGTCGATTCCTGTCGCCAACGACAATGAAAGCGGACGCGGCTGGCAACATCTACGCCGGACCGCCGCTATCGCCGCCCTGCTGGCGACTGGCTGGATCGCGAGGGGCGCGCTGGGCGAATTTCCGCAGGCGGCTCAGGCCAGTCCCTTCCTTGACGAAGCCGCCGCGTCCCATCGTGCCGGCCTGTTGCGCCAGAACATGGCGTCCCAGGTGGAGAGCGCGACCCTCAACAGCGAGGAGATACGCCGTTCGACCGGCATCATCCTACCCTCTTTCCCGCGCAGCTGGCGCGTCACTGACGTTCAGCTTTTCCCGACACCGGACAGTCCGGCCATTGCCATATCTCTCGTGACACCGGCGGGCGAACAGCTCTCTTTCTTCGCGGACAAGGCGGAAACCCCTGCCGAAGCGCGGCCGCTGATCGCCCGGCGCGCGACCGACATCATCGCTTATTGGGAAGCGGGCGACATGGCCTACGCTCTTACCGGCCGCACCGCTGCCCGCCGCATCATGACGCTGGCGGCGGAGATCACGCCCGCCAGCTGAGCCCCCGCTCCACTGATCCTCGTTGAGGCTTGCGCCCCGGGCTGCTAAGCGCGCGCGCATGCAAGATGCGGAACAATCCATGCCGCGCGGCGGCGCGCGTTCGTCCCTTGGCAGCCTCGCCATGCTGTGGCGTTTTGCCTCGCATTATCCCGGACGGATCGCAGCCGCGCTCGCCGCGCTCATCATTTCTTCCGCCGCCACGCTCGCCATTCCCAGCGGCTTCCGCCTGGTCATCGACCGCGGCTTCATGGGCGGTGGCGATATCAGCCGGTGGTTTCAATATCTGCTGCTGATCGTGCTGATCCTGGCCCTTGCCACGGCGGCGCGCTTCTACTTCGTGTCCTGGCTTGGCGAGCGCGTGGTTGCCGACATCCGGTCGGCAACCCAGGCCAATCTCCTGCGCCTGGAACCGCGCTTTTTCGAAGAGAACCGCCCGTCGGAGATCGCGTCGCGCATGACGGCCGACACCGCCATCATCGACCAGATCGTCGGCTCCACCGTGTCCGTCGCCTTGCGCAATCTGGTCACGGGGATCGGCGGCCTCATCTACCTGTTCGCGCTGGCGCCCAAGCTGGCGGGGCTCCTGGTGCTCGGCATCCCCATCATCCTAGTCGTGATGATCAGCCTCGGCCGCCGCGTCCGCCTGCTCTCCCGCGCAAGCCAGGACAGGCTTGCCGCCGTCGGCAGCGTCACCGCCGAAGTGCTGGGAGCCATGAAGATCGTTCAGGCATTCGGGCAGGAATCGCGCGAATCCGCGCGCTTCGACGCAACCGTCGAAGCCGGGTTTGCGACGGCCCGTCGCCGCATCCTCCTCCGCGCCGCCATGACCGCCGTGGTCATCGCGCTGGTCTTTGGGTCGATCACTGCGGTGATGTGGCAAGGCGCGCTCGACGTCGCTGCGGGCCGACTGTCAGGAGGCAGCATCGCAGCCTTCGTTCTGACAGGCGGCCTTGTCGCGGGCGCATTCGGGGCGCTTTCCGAAACCTGGGGCGACCTGCTGCGAGGCGCGGGCGCTGCAAGCCGCCTGCATGAGTTGATGACGGCGAAGCCCGACATCGTCGCGCCCACGTCACCCCGGCGAATCCCTCAGCTTCCAACGGGCGCCAACCTCCAATTCGATGATGTGCATTTCAGCTACCCGACCCGGCCTGACGAGGCGGCCCTGCACGGCATATCGATCGACATCGCGGCGGGTGAGACGGTTGCGATCGTCGGACCGTCAGGGGCTGGCAAATCGACGCTGATCCAACTGGCCCTTCGCTTCTATGATCCTGATGCGGGCGAAATCCGGTTGAACGGCATTCGCCTGCCCGAAGCAGATCCGGCAGCCGTTCGCGACATGATGGCGATGGTGCCACAGGACAGCGTGATCTTCGCTGCCTCCGCCAGGGACAATATCCGCTTTGGCCGGTGGGATGCGTCGGACGACGAGATCTGGAACGCCGCGCGCGCCGCGAATGCCGAGACTTTTCTGCGCGCGCTGCCGCAAGGGCTTGATACATTTTTGGGCGAAGGGGGTGCTCGTCTGTCCGGAGGTCAAAGGCAGCGGCTTTCGATCGCTCGCGCTCTGCTGAGGGATGCGCCTATCCTGCTGCTGGACGAGGCGACATCAGCTCTGGACGCGGAGTCGGAGCGGCTGGTGCAGGACGCCTTGACGCGTTTGATGCTGGGCCGGACGACGATCGTCATCGCCCATCGTTTGGCGACGGTGCGTGCTGCGGACCGTATCATCGTGCTTGATGGAGGCCGGGTCGTCGAGCAGGGCAACCATGCCGCGCTCATGGCGGAAAAGGGCTTGTACGCGCGGCTGGCGAGCCTTCAGTTTCAAGATGTAGCGCCGGCCTGAAGGCTTCCACCACTCGCCGCTCGACTAGTCGCTGATCCGCACGATATGATCGAGGATGGCGGGGTGGAGCGGCCGTTCGAACTGGCAACCTGCTTCGTGGCCACGCGTCCAGAGGACATGGGCACGGCGCCCTTCGAAACCCGGTAGCATCACCCAGAGGCAATCGCCCGCAGCAAGCTTCATGAAGCTCTGCAACCGGAAACCGCTGACGGAGAGATCGGCGACGCGGCTTTTGAACCAGGTTTCACCCGGCCGCCTCACCTTTACTGGCACGTGGACATAGCGCCGCTCCGATAGGCGGCTGCCGTTTGCGCTCGGCTCAATGTGAATTTCTGCGCCCATGGTCAGATGCGTCCCTTGCGGCGCATTGTCGCTGATTGCAGTTAAGAAGTGTTGAAGATGAGCGGGCAAAAAAAGAAGGGCCGCCGAAGCGACCCTTGATCAATTGCCAAAAGCTGATTGCGTCACCCCAGCCCGCGCCCGGAAACGGGAAGTCGAATATTCCCGGCCAGACGGCGGCGGCGTAGCCAGCCTTTAGAAATTTCCATATTGTTCGTTGCCAACGAAGCCCAGCTTCGTGACGCCAGCGCGCTTGATCTCCGCAAGCACCTCATCAACGACCACATAACGGGTGGCCGCGTTAGGCTGGAACTGCAATTCGGGTTCGACCGGCAAGCGCAGCGACTGCTGCAGATACTGACGCAGGGTCAGCAGGTCGATGGCCGAACCGTTCCAGGTGATGATACCACCGGCATCGATCGCGACCTTGTTCTTGACAGGGTCGATAACGCTGTCGGTCGGCGGCGCGTTTTGCGGCAGGTCGATCCTGACCGCGTGGGTCTGGATCGGGATCGTGATGATGAACATGATGAGGAGAACGAGCATGACGTCGATCAACGGCGTCGTGTTCATCTCCATCATCGGCTCGCCATCATCTTTTCCGGCACTCATTGCCATGGGGCGATACTCCTAAAACTTAGAGCCGCTGCGTCTGCGAACCCGGTTCGGGTTCGGAGATGAAGCCGACCTTCGGGAAACCGGCGCGCTGCATCGTATAGATGGTGCCGCCGATGCACCGGTAGGGCGTATTGATGTCGCCGCGGATATGCACTTCAGGCAGATCCTCCGGCGTCAGGTTTTCAACGCCGCCCGCCTTCTTGATGTCCGCTTCGAGCTTCGCGACCGCACGGTCGAGCAACTCGTCCGAAGACACCTTGGTCAGGTTCCAGTAAACCGCGCAGCTGCCGTCTCCGGCTTGCGTGATCGACAGCGAGACATTCTCCGGCTTCGTCGTCGTCGGCTCGAACGCGACCTTGGGGAGCTGCAGCTGAACCGTCTGGACGACGACCGGGACCGCGATGAGGAAGATGATGAGCAACACCAGCATGACGTCGACGAGCGGCGTCGTGTTGATGTCGGACATCGGCTTTTCATCACCGCCGTCGGAGCCAACACTCATTGCCATTGATTAATTTCCTAACATGCGTGTCGATGGTGCCCCATCATTTGGGGCCCATAGCCGGTGGGGAGCAGCAGTCGCAGCCGTCCACTATCCCGCACCGGCTCCTTGACCCAATCAGGCCTTGGTCGGAGCAGCAGCCGGCTTGGCAGCAGGTGCAGCCGGGGCAGTCGCGAACGAAGGCTTGACGGCGCCGTTCGACACCAGGTGAGCCAGCAGATCGACGGTGAAGCCATTCAGCTGTTCGGCGATCGACTTGTTGCGGCGCTGCAGGAAGTTGTAGGCAAGCACCGCGGGAACGGCCACGGCCAGACCCAGCGCGGTCATGATCAGAGCTTCACCGACCGGGCCGGCGACGGCGTCGATCGATGCCTGACCGGCAGCACCGATCTTGATGAGCGCGCGGTAGATGCCGATAACCGTACCGAACAGACCGATGAACGGCGAGGTCGCACCGACGGTCGCGAGGAACGCCAGGCCACCGCCGAGCTTCGAGTTGATCGACGCTTCCGAACGGGCGAGCGAACCGTGCAGCCAGTCATGAGCTTCGACCGGGTCGGTCAGCTTGGTGTGTTCTTCCTGAGCCTTGATGCCGTCGTCGACGATCTGCTTGTATGCCGAGTTCTTTTCGAGCTTGGCCGAACCTTCCTTCAGGGTCGCGGCGCGCCAGAAGGTCGCGCGAACCTTCTTGCCCTGATTGAGAACCTTCTGCTGTTCGATCAGCTTGGTGAACAGGATGTAGAAGGTGCCGACAGACATGGCGACCAGGATGATGAACACGGTCCATGCGATGGTGCCGCCCTGCTCCAGGGCTTCCATGAGGCCGTAGGGATTTTCCGGCTTGGGCGCCGCAGCTGCTGCGAGATACATCAACATTTTCAAGACTTCCCTCTCAAAAGGATCAATAAAAGGGGAAGGCGGCAGCAGCGCCAGCCTTCCCGTTACAATTATTCAGGCAGTCGCCAGGTGATGCGACCATTGTAGGTGTCGGACATGGGTCCGCCTCCGGCTGCCGTAGCGGGCTTGAACTTCGCACGGCGCGGCAGGAGACGGCACGTCGCCTCGTCAAGGTCGGGGTGACCCGTAGAAGAGGTGATGGTGCAGCTCGTGACACGACCGTCAGGTCCAATCTCAAGCCGGAAACCAGCCGTACCCGAACGCTCTTCGCGCTGTGCGCGGCTCGGATAGTCGGCATCGCTGAGCCAGCTGCCCGGCGAGCTGCGCGGCGTAGCGCGCGAAGCCGGAACGGCTGGCGGCGGCGGCGGAGCAGGCGGCGGCGGAGCCGCAACCGGCACCGGGTTGAATACCGGCGGCGGCGTACGCACCGTCTGGATGGGCGGCGCAGGAGCCGGCGTCTGAACAATCGGCGGGGGCGCGACGACCGGCGGCGGTTCGACCGGCTGGTCTGGCGGCGGCGGCGGCGGCTCCTCGTCTGGTGGCGGCGGTTCCTCCTTCACGTCGATCACGTTCAGCTGTTCCGCCGCCTTTTTGACATATTTCATGCCAAGGCCGGTAACAAAGGCATAACCCAGAACAGCGTGAATCAGGGCGACGATGATAATCGAGATCGTGCGACTCGATCCTTGCGAGTGGTCAGCATAGGCCATTCGGCAACGACACTCCTTAACTCAACTTACCATTGTTATAAGCAAACAAGCCAAAAGCGGCCCCAGTTGACCAGGTCGTCCCTGGCCACCTTTGGCCCCCATCCGCGCATTTGCTACCGTCGAAACTCCTATCGCGGCGCATCGTGGCACGCAAACGCTTTATCGATAGGTTGATTTCCGATGAGCATTTTAAAACAGAATGACTTGCCTGTGACAACATTGTCACGGATGACTTTAGGCAGGACGAACATGAAAAGAAAATCCTCCATGACCTTCAAGACTGCTGCTGCAGCATGCCTCATTTTGGCCGCATCTCCGTTGGTTTCGGCGGCTCAAACGAGCCAGCCGACCGAATCCGCCACTCTGTCCTATGCTGATCTTGCGGACTTGGCCGACGCTGCGCCGCTGGTCGCGGTCGCACGCATCCGAAGCATAATTGCACTACCCCAAAAAGCCGCTCAAAATGTCCCTACCGGTCAAAAACGAGTCTATGTCGAAGCCGAAATTCAGTCACTGATTCGCGGTGAAGGGGGAATCAGCCCGCGCGTTCGTTACCTTTATGATGCCACCCTCACCGCGCGCGGAAAGCTCCCCAAGCTCAAGAAAGCGCAGGTCATCCTCTTTGCCCGACCCGCGGCCCGGCCGGGCGAAATTCAGCTTGTGGCCCGCGACGCCCAGATATTTGCAACGCCTTCGGACATTCAGCAGGTGAAGGCTATCCTGTCTGAACTTGTCGCCACGAAGGCTCCGCCCAGGATTCTCGGCATCGGCGACGCATTCCATGTTGCCGGGACCGTCGCCGGTGAGGGCGAGACACAGATTTTCCTGCGGACGGCCACTGGAGACCCCGTGTCGCTCTCGATTCTCCGGCGCCCGGGGCAGGATCCCAGATGGGCAGTCGCGCTTGGCGAAATCGTCGATGAAGCAGCGCGTCCCCCTGCTTCCGGTAGCCTGCTCTGGTATCGACTTGCATGCAGCTTGCCAGCGACATTGCCAATGTCATCGGTCAAGGCTCTCGCGCCGATCGACGCAGAGCAGGCGCGCGCGGACTACGCTTTCGTCATCCAGTCGCTAGGCAATTGCGGGCGCACCAGAACAGCCGGTTGATGGCCGTCCCACGCGCGCTACATGTCCTTTTGCTTGGACAGCAGCGCGTTGGCGGCTATCAGCGCGGCTTCATATCAGCCTGAGGACAGCCAACATCATGACCAATCTGCACCGCCATGCCCCGCTGCGCGTCGCGCTTGTCGGCCTCGGCACGGTGGGCGGTGGCGTGATCCGGCTGTTGCAGACGAACGCGGACCTGATTGCCCGCCGCGCAGGTTGCCCGATCCAGATCGTCGCCATTTCCGCCCGTGACCGCAACAAGGATCGGGGGGTGGACCTCTTGCCCTATGAGTGGGTGGACGACATGACCACCCTGCCCGGCCGGGAAGATGTCGACGTCGTAGTCGAACTGATCGGCGGCGCCGACGGCCCCGCGCTTACCCTCGCCCGCCAGTGCCTGGCTGCCGGCAAGCCCTTCGTCACCGCGAACAAGGCCATGCTGGCCCATCATGGGCTGGATCTGGCGGCTTTGGCGGAAAAGGCCGGGATAGCGCTCAAATATGAAGCGGCCGTCGCGGGCGGCATCCCGGTCATCAAGGGCTTGCGCGAAGGAGCGGCCGCCAACGAGATCAGCCGCGTCTATGGCATTCTCAACGGCACCTGCAATTACATCCTGACCACAATGGAGAAGGAAGGGCGCGGCTTTGATGATGTGCTGAAGGAAGCACAGGAACTGGGTTATGCCGAAGCCGACCCGAGCTTCGATATCGATGGCGTCGACGCCGCGCACAAGCTGACCATCCTTGCCAGCCTCGCCTTTGGTACTGAATTGGACTTTGGCAATGTAGCGGTGACGGGCATCCGCCACGTCATTGCCGCCGACATCGCCGAAGCAGCGGCGTTGGGCTATCGTATCCGATTGGTCGGCATGGCTGAAAATGGTCCCGGGGGTTTGTTCCAGCGGGTTCATCCCATGCTGGTGCCACTCGACCATCCGCTCGCCCATGTCGACGGATCACTCAACGCCGTTGTCGCGGAAGGCAATTTCGTCGGCCGCCTCTTCTTCCAGGGCCGGGGCGCAGGGGACGGCCCGACGGCTTCGGCAGTGGTGGCGGACCTCATCGACGTGGCACGCGATGAGTATGGCGATGCGCTTGCCATGCCGGTCGCTGCACTGGCGCAGCAGCCCGCGGCAGACGCAGGCGCCCGCATCGGCCGCAGCTATCTGCGGTTCAAGGTACAGGACCGGCCGGGCGTGCTCGCCGAAATCGCGGCGGCAACGCGTGATGCAGGCGTATCTATAGAGAGCATGATCCAGCGCGGCGCCAGCCACGACGACAGCGTGCTCATGGCGATCGTCACGCATGCGGGCGAAGAACGGTGCGTCCGCAGCACGCTGGAACGGCTCCAAGGGTCGGATAGCGTGCTTCAAACGCCGATGGTCATGCACATACTCGACTAAAGAGCCTGCGCGTCAAGGCGGCCCGAAGCTGCGCATGAGCGTATCGCGCAAAGGTTCACCCAAGCGGAACAGCCGCAACCGCGCTTGTTTGGGGCAGCCCATGTTGCCGATTATCCGGCAGGGGCGCGCGTCAAAGCGGTAGGCGCTCATCTTGTTATCGGGCCCTGGAGCCATGGCATCGCCCTTGAGCCGCGCCGATGGGGACGATCCCGAAGCGCACAGTTGCGGAGACGCCAAGCACGGTGCTGAACCATGTACCCTATGCTGCGCCGTGATGATTGCAGGTTGAACGAAGCTGGCGGCAAGCAGCGCGGCGATCATCATCACGACCCTTTATCCTGATTAGCCCGCCCAACGCCGCAGACGACCTTCCGTTGCATTGGCGCCGCGAAAAGCGGGATCATGTCCGCTGGATGGGTCGACAAGCCAAGGAGGACCTCCTATCGCGCTGATCACAAAGAGACAGCAGAGGGATTATCATGGTGCAGGCTAGCTCAGTTCTCGATCGTGTCCTGGTGCTTGAGATGGTGCGTGTCACCGAAGCGGCCGCCATCGCCGCCTCGAAGCTGATTGGACGCGGCGATGAAAAGGCGGCTGATGCTGCCGCTGTCGAAGCGATGCGCATGGCATTCAACGACCTCTACATGGATGGCACCGTGGTCATCGGCGAGGGCGAGCGCGACGAAGCGCCGATGCTCTACATCGGCGAGAAGGTCGGAAACGCGATCGGCTCAGGCCCGAAGATCGACATCGCGCTCGACCCGCTGGAAGGGACCACGATCACGGCGAAGGCCGGGCCCAATGCCCTTGCGGTGCTTGCCATCTCGGAAGAAGGCGGCCTGCTGAACGCTCCTGATGTTTACATGGAAAAGCTGGCGGTAGGCCCCGGCTATCCCGACGGCATCATCGACCTCAACAAGTCGGTGAAGGAAAATGTCGAGGCCGTGGCGAAGGCCAAGGGCGTCGATCCCCACGAGATCATCGTCTGCGTTCTCGACCGGCCCCGCCACGAGAAGCTGATCGGGGAACTGCGCGCGATCGGGTGCGGCATCATGTTGATCCCGGACGGCGACGTGGCCGGTGTGATCGCGACCACCAACCCTGAAACCAACATCGACATCTACATGGGATCGGGCGGTGCGCCCGAGGGCGTGCTCGCCTGCGCCGCGCTTCGCTGCGTCGGCGGGCAGTTCAAGGGCAAGCTCCTGTTCCGGAACGATGACGAGCGCGCGCGGGCGTTCAAATGGGGCATCACCGATCTCGACAAGGTCTATGACCTGAAGGAACTGGCGAAAGGCGACTGTATTTTCGCAGCGACCGGTGTGACCGATGGGTCATTGCTGGCAGGAGTGAAGCGGTTGCCGGGCGGCAAGCTGACCACGGACAGCGTCGTCATGCGCGCGAGCACCGGCACCGTCCGCTGGGTGAAGGGCGAGCATCATGTGGATCGCAAGCATTTCTGAGCGGAATGCATGAATGAATAGAAAAAGGGGGCAGATCGCCCCCTTTTTTTCTGCTCGCAGATCAGGCCTGTTGTTTGAAGTCTTTAACGTCCAGCGCGGTGATTAAGATCGTGGCCGAGGGCGAGCGTCACAACGCCCAGCAAGGTATAGGCGCTTTCCTGCCAGCCATGGTCGAGCGTCATCGCACCGGCCATGATGCCAAGCCCGAGCGATCCGATCGCGGCGGGCATCATGAAACCATGCTTCATAGCGCCATGACCGAGCGCGATCGCGCCCAGCATGATCGCGAGCACGAGGCCGACCTCGTGGAACAGCGGATTTTCAAAAATGCCGCCCGCAGAAGCGAGAAGACCGAGCAACACGGCGGTGCCGATGCAATGCGCAACGCACAGGCCCGATAGCGCGATCGCGGCGCGGTCTAGGCGGCCATTCAAAAGGCTGGAGCGGATGCTGATCGGCATGGTGGCCACTACATAGGCCAGACCAGATGAAGTTACAACATATCATCTGCATAAATATGAGCTTGTTTCAGGACATAGCGGACGCCGGAATCGGAAAAGTCAGGCGGCAAGCCGCAGGCAATTGCGGCCGCTGTTCTTGGCGCGGTAGAGCGCCTTGTCCGCAGCGTCGAGCAGCCCCGCCCGGTCCGCCCTGCCCTTCAGTTCCACAAGCCCGGCGCTGAAGGTGACGATGACGGATTCGCAGCCGACCGTACTGATCCGCCGCTCCGAAACCATGTCCCGTAGCCGTTCGCACACCATGCTTGCCCGTTGGATGTCGGCGCCGGTCAGAAGGATGGCGAACTCTTCGCCGCCCAGCCTGCCGATACTGTCGCCGCCGCGCAGGCCCGGACGCAGCCGCTCCACGAAGCTGGAAAGCACCTGATCCCCAACACCATGGCCATATCGATCGTTGATCGACTTGAAATGATCGATGTCGATCAGCAGCAGGCAAGCCTGGGCGCCGCGCGCGACCCGCTGGATTTCCTGGTCCAGCTTTTCCAGGAAGGCCCAGCGGCTGTCCGCCCCGGTCAGCGTATCCACCGCCGCAACCCGTTGCAGCGCCCGCTGACGCGCCTTGTGCCGCGACATGTCCCGAATCGTGCTGACGACGCCCGTGGGCAGCCCCTGTTCGTCCAGCATGGCGCGGGTCACCATTTCGCACCAGTCGGCCCCGTCGGTGAAAGCAGCAGGGCGGAATTCGACCGTCTGCACATCCCCCGGCCGCGCCAGCGCGCGCTGATGCGCCCCGTTCACCTCAGCCCGGTCCTGAGGATCCACGACGATTTCCGCCGCGCGGCCGACCAACAAGGCAGGCGCACAGCCGATCTGCTCGGCAGCCGAGGGTGACGCATATTGGATGATGCCATCGACGCTGATGTTCAACACCACATCGCCGCTATGTTCGGCAATGGCGCGGTAACGCGCCTCGCTCGCCTGCAACGTTTGGAAAAGGCGGCGGCGGCCGTTCAGTTCGGCGGCGAGCGGCATGGCAAGCAGGAAGCTCAGGGCTAGGAACAGCTGGAACAGTTGCGTGCGGTCACCAATGTCGCTGCTGATCAGGGCGATCGGTCCATGGCCCGTCATGGTCGCCCCTCCGCCAATCAGCGCGAGCAGCACGATGGAGGCCGCGGCACCCAAAGAACCTATGCGAAAGGCGATCGTGACCAGCGGCAGCACCAGCAGAAACAGAAGCGGGTAACGGGCGAAGAAGAAGACATGAACGGCGACGAGCGAGAAGAGCAGGAGAAGGCACAGCACCTCCAACTTCTTCCGGCCGGACGTTTCGCCAAGCCATTCGCTCACCTGCCCCTGCAGGAGCATCGTCAGGATCGGCGTGCAGACCAGGCCGCCCAGAATATGCCCGCTATACCATTGCAGCCAGGACGCCCCGAACGAGACCGGGGTAAGCACCGACGCAACCAGAGCCGCCCCTGTCGCGGCGACGATGTTGGCGGGAATACAAAGCGCGAAGATGAAGACCAGAAGGGAGCGCCTGGACCCGTCACTCAGATGAACGGGAATGAAGCGGCGGCACAGGATGGCGACGATCAGCGATTCGGCTATGTTGATGATCGCCATCGGAGCGGCCGCCCACGGCCCCATGCCGAACAAGGCCGTCGAAAGGATGCTGGCGATGCCGCATGCCGTGATCGCACGCGGCCAGTAACGTGTCTCCGACGTCTGCAGTTCGGCCATCAACAAGGCGTTCGCAGCCCAAATGAACGCGATGCCGCCTTCGAAGCGGGAGCAAAGCAGGGCCACCGACGCGATCGTGAAATAAGCAACACCGGCAATCAGCGGCGCCAGTCTGGGAGATGGGGAACGAAGAGCGGCAGACATGACGATGCCTGCCTAGCGATCCATCCTTAAAATATGATAACCATGCCAGGCGCTGCAGGCCTCCATAGCGTCAGGGGATATAAGGCCGATCAGCCCCTGCCGGAGCGGAAGCTCAGGCCTTTTCCAGCGTGCATTGCAGCGGATGCTGGTTCTGCCGGGCGAAATCCATCACCTGGTTCACCTTCGTTTCCGCCACTTCATAGCTGAAGATGCCGCACACGCCGACGCCGCGCTGGTGCACGTGAAGCATGACGCGGGTCGCTTCCTCCATATCCATGCGGAAGAATTGCTGGAGGACGTGCACGACGAATTCCATCGGCGTGTAATCGTCGTTCAGCATCAACACCTTGTAGAGAGACGGCTTTTTGGTGCGCGCGCGGGTGCGCGTGGCGATGCCGACATTGGGACCGCCGGGGCCTTCGCCCTGGTCGTCCTGGTCCCGGCCGGCCATCTTCTCCCGATATGTGCTGATGCTGCTCATGACGGGTGAGAATATGGCGATTCCAGACGTCAAGGCAAGGGGCGCAGATGGCGAGTCATCGCGCTACTGGACGCGGTAACCACGAAAAAAGGCTCCCACCACAGCGGCGGGAGCCTGTTCTTCCTTTTGAAGTTCGATCGCAGATCAGACCGCGAGCGACTTCACCTTGTCGGTGACGACCGTGACGCGTGCGGTAAGCGGCTGGGCCACTTCACCTGCCAGCTTGATCAGCGCTTCGCTGTTCTTGGCGGCTTCCTTGGTCAGCTCGTCGAAGCTGCTCGACAGAAGCTGGCTTTGCAGCTGGAAGAATTCGGTCGGCGTCTTGACGGTGGAGAAGCTCTTGAGCGAGGCAGTCGCCTTTTCGAAGCTCTTGCGGCTGTAGTCGACCGCTTCCTGACCCATGGTCTCAATGCCCTTGGCCGCGATCTTGCCCGATTCGACGAGCGCTTCGACATTGCCCTTAGCGATATCGCTCAGTTCCTCGATCGCCTTGGTCGACTTTTCGACGCCAGCCTTGGCCTTCACGTTGAAGTCGGCATAGGCCGTTTCGAACTTGGCCTTGGTCTCTTCAGCGAACTTCTTACCGGTTTCAATCACGTCGTTCATCATCTTGGTTCCTTCTGTGGCAGGCAGCGTCTTGGGCTCTACCGGCCCGGCCTCGGACGAAAGGCTCTTGATTGGTTCAACTTGGGCAGCGGTTTCTTCGACCAGCGGCGCAGGCGCATCAGGCACGGGTTCGATCTGCGGCGGCGCAGCCGGTTCGGGCGCTGCATCGGCCGCCGTGGTGGCAGCGATGATCGCGACCGGATCAGCCGAGGCGCTGCTCTTGACCGCAGCTTTCCTGGGCGCCGTCGGCTTGCTTGCCGGAGCCGCCTTAGGTTCGGAGCCGACCGCGCTTTCCGCGGCCTTCAATGCTTCGGCCGCCGAAAGCGTCGAAGCGGATTTCTTAACCACGGCCTTTTGCCGAGAGGGCTTTGGAGTCACTGCCATTCGAACATTCTCCGTTGCTGCAGTGCACAATACACATGCCGCAGCTTTGACGCAAGAATATTTTGTGCAGTGCAGCAAAAGTCCGGCGGAGCTGGGAGGCAATGTCTCCACTCCCAGCAAATGCAGGGACTTAACGCTCTCTGACGTAGCGTCCGGGCGCATCCTCTATGGCTTTGAGCGCGCCTTCGCCAGGGATGCGGGCACCCGTGGCGGGCACCGTCGAATCGCCAAGCGACCGAATCCATTCGATCCAGTCGGGCCACCAGCTGCCCTTCGTTTCCTTCGCGCCCGCTAGGAAATCGCCAAGGCTGCCTGGCAACTCGTCGCAGGTCCAATATTGATATTTCTGCGCAGCCGGAGGGTTCACCACGCCTGCGATATGGCCTGACCCCGCGAGCAGGAAGCGTATCGGCCCCGAAAAGTGCGATGTGATCTTCCACACGCTTTCAGGCGGCGCGATATGGTCTTCCCGCCCAGCCTGCACATAAACTGGCGTCTGCACCTTGCTGAGATCGACGGGCGTGCCATCGACGGTCAGCGCGCCCGGCTTGATCAACTGATTGTCGCGGTAAAGCTGGGTCAGGTAATTTTTGTGCCAGCGCGCCGGAAGATTGGTGGTGTCGCCGTTCCAGTAGAGCAGGTCGAACGGCGGATAATCCTGCCCCAGCAGGTAATTGTTGACCACATAATTCCAGATGAGGTCACGGCCGCGCAGCAGGTTGAAGGTGGCGGCCATGTAGCGCCCGTCCAGAAAGCCCCCGGCCGAAAGCTGGTCGATCAGCTGCATCTGCTCATCATCGACGAACAGGCCGAGGTCGCCCGCTTCGGTAAAGTCGACCTGCGCGGTGAAGAAGGTCGCGCTCGCCACCTTCTCCGCTTCACCGCGCGCGGCGAGCAGGGCAAGCGTTGCGGCGAGCGTGGTGCCCGCCACGCAATAGCCGATCGCATGGACGCTCGGCACGCCCAGCAATTCCCGCACCGTGTCGATCGCGTCGATCTGTCCATGGACGATATAATCATCCCACAGCAGATCCTTCATCGACGCATCCGCCGACTTCCAGGACAGCAGGAAGACGCTGATCCCCTGATCCGTCGCCCATTTGACGAAGCTTTTTTCCGGCGAAAGATCGAGGATGTAAAAGCGGTTGATCCAGGCCGGGAAGATGACGAGCGGCGTTTCAAGCACCTGTTCGGTGGTCGGCGCATAATGGATCAGCTGATAAAGCGGCGTTTCCTTGATGACCTTGCCAGGGGTGGCCGCGATGTTCCGGCCAAGCTCGAAGACGGTGCCGTCGGTCTGCGTCAACTGCCCCTTTTCCAGGTCGGCCAGCATATGTTGCAGGCCCTTCACCAGATTTTCGCCACCGCTCTGCAGGGTCTTTTCCATCACGGTCGGATTGGTCAGCAGGAAATTGCTGGGCGCGACCGCATCCAGCATGCCGCTGGCGGCAAAGCGCAGCTTTGCCTTCTGCTTGGGATCGACCCCGTCCACCGCATCGGTCAGCTTCAGCAGATAGTCCGACAGCAGCAGATAGCTCTGCCGGATGAGGTCGTAGAAAGGGTGCTTGGTCCAGGCCGGATCGGCGAAGCGGCGATCCTTGCGCGCGGCGGGGCTGTCGGGTGGAGGCGCGTCGGGCTCATCGCGCAGCACGCCGCCTGAATCGAGGAACCGCTGCCAGAGTGCCAGCCCTTCATTGGCAAAGCCGGTCTGGATGCGAGCGACGGCGTCAGGGTCGAACGGGAGCGCTCGGCCCGTCGCCCCGGCGGCCTGCTCCAGCAAGAGCTGCTGTACCCGGCCCACCACTTGCGTCCATTGCTGCATCTGCTCCAGCGTCGGAAGATGCGGCTCGTTGAGGTCCTGCGCTTTCATGGCCACTCTCCTCCTCCTGGCATCCTTGACATCCGCCGCTTTCGCTGGCGCGAGGCCGCCTTGCGGGCTATAGCCAAGGCGCGCCGCACCGAAAGTGCAGGCCGCACTATCCCTCATGGAGACCTTTCAGGAAAGCCCTATAATGTCCGAAGAATTCTACCGCATGAAGCGCCTGCCGCCCTATGTCATCGCTGAAGTCAATGCGATGCGGGCCGCCGCGCGAGCCGCGGGAGAGGACATTATCGACCTTGGCATGGGCAATCCCGACCTGCCGCCGCCCGACCATGTCATCGCCAAGCTGGTCGAAGTCGCGCAGAAGCCGAGTGCGCACGGCTATTCCCAGTCGATGGGCATCCCGGGGCTCCGCAGGGCGCAGGCCAATTATTACGGCCGCCGCTTCGGCGTCGAACTCGATCCCGAGACCGAGGTCGTGGTCACGATGGGATCGAAGGAAGGGCTCGCCAGCCTCGCGACCGCGATCACCGCGCCCGGCGATGTCGTGCTGGCGCCCAATCCCAGCTACCCGATCCACATGTTCGGCTTCATCATCGCGGGCGCGACCATCCGGTCGGTGCCGACGACGCCGGACGAACATTATTGGAAGTCGCTGGAACGGGCGATGGCCTTCACTGTGCCGCGTCCTTCGATCCTGGTCGTCGGCTATCCGAGCAATCCGACCGCTGAGACGGTCGACCTCGCCTTTTACGAGCGGCTGGTCGCCTGGGCGAAGGAGAACAAGGTCTGGATCCTGTCCGACCTTGCCTATTCCGAACTTTATTATGACGGCAATCCGACGCCCTCCATTCTGCAGGTGCCGGGCGCGAAGGATGTCGCGGTGGAGTTCACTTCGCTCAGCAAGACCTATTCCATGGCAGGCTGGCGGATCGGCTTCGCGGTAGGAAACCGGCAGTTGATCACTGCGCTCAAACGGGTGAAATCCTATCTCGACTATGGCGCGTTCACGCCGATCCAGGCGGCGGCCTGCGCCGCGCTCAACGGACCGCAAGACATCGTCCAGAAGAACCGCGAACTCTACCACAAGCGCCGCGACGTGATGGTGGAAGCCTTTGGCCGCGCAGGATGGGAAATCCCCGCGCCCAGGGCGTCGATGTTCGCCTGGGCCCCGCTGCCGCCTGCGCTGAAAGAGATGGGCAGCCTGGAATTTTCCAAGCAGCTCCTGACCCATGCCAAGGTCGCTGTCGCTCCGGGTGTAGGCTATGGCGAGGATGGCGAAGGTTTCGTCCGCATCGCCATGGTGGAAAATGAGCAGCGGCTTCGGCAGGCAGCACGCAACATCAAACAATATCTGAAGTCGATGGGCATCAACACGCCCGCCAAGGGCGCTGCCTGAATCAGGACGGAGGCTATCGGCCGCGCATTCTTGGCGGAGTGTGCGGCTGCCTGGCAGGGATCGCATTCCTTGGCTTTTCCGCCATCGTATTCGTCGGTTCGGTGATCGGTGACTGCGGCGATGCGCAATCTTGTGGGCGCAAGGATGATGCGGCTCACATTTTGTGGATCGCGCCTCTTTCAGCCCTTGTCATTTTCCTGCTGGTGCGCTGGTTTGTCGACAGGATGACAGACAGACGATGAACTCCCTTCCGCAGGTTTCCCAGGTCGCGCAAACGATCCAACTGGCGCTCGCGCCGGTGTTCCTGCTGGCAGGCATCGGCGCCTTCCTCAACGTCTGCGTGGGGCGGCTCGCGCGCATTATCGACCGCGCGCGTTTGCTGGAAGGCAAAATCATGGTCAGCCGGGGCCGGGAACATGACCGGATGGTGGCGGAAATCCGGGTGCTCGACCGCAGGATGAGCGTCGTCAACAGCGCCATTTTCCTGACGGTAATGTCCGCTGGCGCGGTCTGCCTGGTGGTCATCCTGCTGTTCGCGGGCAATCTGTTCGGCGCGCATCTCGGCACGCTGATCGCGATCCTTTTCAGTCTGTCGATGCTGCTGCAGGCTGCTGCCTTTGGCACTTTCATCCAGGAAATCCGCCTGGCATCGCGGATCATACATATCCGCAACGAAGTGCTGTACCATGAAGCGGAGGCGGAAGAGGCGTCATGACCAAGTTCACGGTGAACGACCGCCCGGTTCAATATCGCATGGACCCCGACACGCCCCTGCTATGGGCGCTGCGTGACGCGTCCAACCTGACCGGCACCAAATATGGATGCGGAACGGGCGACTGCGGGGCCTGCACCGTCGATATAGATGGCCAGGCCGTGCGGTCATGCCAGGTCACGATCAGGGAAACCGAAGGCCGTTTCGTCACCACGATAGAGGCGCTGTCCCCCGACCGGGGGCATCCATTGCAGCAGGTCTTCGCCGCCGACAATGTTTCACAGTGCGGCTATTGCATTCCGGGCGTGCTCATGACGGCGGCCGTGCTGCTGAAGCGCAACAGCGACCCGAGCGACGAGGAGATCGACGCCGCCATCACCAACATCTGCCGGTGCGGCATCTACCCCCGCCTGCGCGGCGCCATAAAGCGCGCCGGAAAGGTCATGCGAGGCGAGGAGCAGGTCGAAGCCGCCCCGCCGCCCGGCGTTTCGCCCGAGGACGCCGCCCGCGCGGTTCCCGCGCTCCGCCGACCCTGAACGCTTATCCGAAGCGATAGGCCGACACCGGCCATCCGCGCACCGCATCGTCATAGTCCAGCCGGGCAGGGTCGCTGCCGCCCGCCCCGACCGCCACCATCAGGGGCAGCAGATGCTCCTCGCGCGGATGCGCGAAGCGCGCCTCGGGCAGCTGGTCCCACGCTGCCACCCGAGCCGATCGCCGCTGCGGATCATCATCCATGACGGCATCGTTGAGCGCTGCGTGCCACAAGAGCGACGGCGTTCTCGCCTGCGAATCCTGGACCCGCATATTGTGGAAGCTCATGCCCGAGCCGATGATCACGACCCCTTCGTCCCGCAATGGCTCAAGCGCGCGGCCCGCCGCGATATGGGCCGCAGGGTCGAGATCGTGGCGCAACGAGAGTTGAACGACGGGAACGTCCGCCTGTGGCCGCGCAACCTTCATCGGGATGAAGACGCCATGGTCCCAACCCCGTTCGCGCTCCTCGGCGACGGGAAAACCGGCCTCCCGCAGCAGACCCGCAACGCGATCGGCAAGCTCTGGCGCGCCGGGCGCGTTCCAGCTCAGCGAGTAGGTGTGCGGCGGAAAGTTATAATAGTCGAACAGCAATTCTGGACGATCGCCCTTATGCACCGTGAAGACCGGCTCCTCCCAATGGGCGGAGACGATCAGCATCGCGCGCGGCCGCTCCGGCAGGTGTTCGATCAGCTGTGCGAGATAGTCCTGCATCGACTGCCACATCGGATCGCTCGCAGGCCGGTTCGGATCGGCTGGGTCCATGAAGAAGCAGGGACCGCCTCCATGCGGTATGTAAAGGCTTGGCTGTTTCATGGCATGAAGATCGCGTGGCGCGCCCCGCCATGCAAGCATGGGGATTGAAACAGTGTGTTTCGCCGTACCTCAGGCGTTTTCCGCACCAATCATTGGAGCAATAGCCTGCGCCAGCGTGGCGCCGGAATAAGGCTTCTTGAGCAAGGTGAGCTGGCCAAAGCGATCGGGCAGGTCCAGCCCGTCGCCATAACCGGTGGCGAACAGAAAACTGATGCCATTTTCCGCAAGCAAATCGGCGACCGGCAGGCTCGTTTCGTTGCCGAGGTTGAAATCCAGGACCGCGAAATCGATACGATGCGAAGCTAACGCCTCGCGGGCGCGCCCGACGCTGGCGGCGGTGATCACCTCGGCTCCCAAATCCCGCAGCGCATCTTCGCCGTCTATGGCGATGATCATATTATCTTCGACCAGCAGGACGTTGCGGCCCTTCAGCAACCCGGGCGTCGGAGCATGCAGCGGCTTTGCCTTTTCGCTGCCGGTAACGTCAGGCAATATCGACACGACATGGGTCGAAGGAATGCAGAAATGCGCCTCCAGCCCAGCCAAGCGGTAGGCGATCTCTGCCTTCCCATCCAGGTCGTAGGGGATGGACCGTTCGATGACGGTCGAACCGAAGCCACGGCGGGTCGGCGCAACGACCGCCGGGCCGCCGCTCTCATTCCAGTCGATCAGCAAGCTGCCATCGGGATCGACGTGCCAGTCGATGCTGACCGTGCCGCCATCCGACAATGCGCCATATTTCGCGGCGTTGGTCAGCATTTCGTGGATGACCAGCGCCAGAACGGTAAAGGCCGAAGGCGTCAGCAGGACATTGGGGCCCGTCTGCCTGACCCGGTCACGCTTCTCACCGAGATAAGCCCCGGCCTCGACATCGATCAGGTCCTGCAACCGCGCCGGTGCCCAGCGGTCGGCCGTGATCTGGTCATGCGCACGAGCCAGCGCGTGGACCCGGCTTTCCAACTTGTCGATGAACTCGTCCACCGACCGGGCATTGTCACGCGTCTGCGACAGCAGCCCCCGGATGAGCGACAGGATATTGCGCACCCGGTGGTTCAGTTCGGCGATCAGCAGTTCCTGCTTCTCATGCGCCTTTTGCCGTTCTTCATTGGCGGAGTCGGACAGGCGCAGCACCACTTCCAGCAATGCCGTCCGCAGCGCCTCGGCAACGCGCAGTTCGGCCGGGGTGAAAGGCACGGAGGTGCCCTTCACCAGTTGCGACCATTCCTCGAAACTCTTGCGCGGTGAGAGACGCGGCCCGTTGGGGCCATATTCGATATGCTTTTCCTGATTGCCCGCCCAGCGCACGGAACGCATCTGTTCGGCACGGAACAACACGACATAGTCGCGCGGCCGCCGTGACAGCGGGATCGCCAGCAGGCCAGCGGCGCGATCGGCATAGGCCGCCGCCTCAGGCATGATCCCGCTGAGGCAATCGGTGGCGAAGACCTGGCTTGCCGCTGCGCGATTGAGCATCGACACGATGGCCGTGAAAGCCGACCGGTCGGGCGTCAGCCCGGCAAGCGTCATCTCCCCATCTATATACACGCCCACGCCGTCTGCGGGCACGGTGTCGAAGATGACGTCGCCGAGCCAACGGGCGTTGGACAGCAGATCATGATCCTGCGCCACGGCGGACATCAGGCGATCGGCCACTTGCCGCGCCTTGCCCTCATATTCCGCGGTTTCGGCCCGCTCCCGGCTTTCCAGCATCATGGAGAATATCTGCCCGAACAACTCCGCCGCGCTGCGTTGGGCAAAGGTGGGGAGGCGCGGCCCATAATGGTGGCAGGCGAACAAGCCCCACAGGCGTCCCTCGACGATGATCGAGATGGAGAGCGAGGCGCCAACGCCCATATTGCCGAGATATTCGATATGAATCGGCGACACCGCGCGCAGCAGGCTGAGCGACATGTCGAGCGCGGCACCGGACGGATCAAGCGTCGGGATGATAGGAACGGGCGCCGCTTTCACGTCCGCGATGACCCGGAAGATATTGCGCAGATAAAGCGCCCGGGCCTGGGTCGGGATGTCCGAGGCGGGATAGTGCAGCCCGAAAAAGCTGTCGATGCCTGATCGCAACGCTTCGGCCACGACCTCGCCATCTCCACCGTCGGCGAAGCGATAGACCATGACCCGGTCAAAGCCCGTCAGCGCCCTCACCTGTCGCGCGCCATCACGCAGGAAGGCCGCCATGCTGTCCGTCTGGGCCAGCCGCGAAACCATGGAGCGAACCATGCTGGTGGCCTCCATCTCATCCTCGAAGGCGGGCTCCGCCTCTATGACGACCAGCGAGCCGGAAAAATGCACCGCAATGTCGAACGGCTTGATGCCATCGATCAGGACCAGCGAAAATATCCGCTCGACCGCGTCGGGACCACGCAGCAACGTGATGCGGTTGCGTAACGAATGTATGGCGTCGGCGCTGAAAATATCGTTGATCGGCTTGCCGAGCATCTGCTCAGGCGCGAGGCCGATGAACTTTTCACAATTTGCCGAAACGCGTGAGACAAGCCAGTCGGCCGTTACCGCGATCAGAAAGCCGAAAGGCTGTATGGTGCCGGGCACATGAATGGGTTCGCGATCGCAATTGTTGATGTCGACCGCGAAGCTCGCGTCATCCGCGTCCGTGCGCTCAGCCATTATTCAGGCGCTCCGCCGCGGCGCCTGCGGCAAAGAGCGCGAAGGCAGCCTCTGCGCCCTGCACCGCACTGTCGATCCATTCCTGCCCGCCGCCATCGGCGGCCGCGTCCAGCGCCTGCTGAAATGCGATCCAACTGCCGTTGTGGTGCCCGGCCTTCAGATAAGCGCGCGGCAGTCCGGGAGCCACCCGCCGCTCCAGCATGGCACCACCCAGGCGCGAACCTTCGAGGGCATAGAGAGCGCCCCAGCGAAAGGCTTCACTTACACCTGCTTCAGCAGCGAGCGGTTCGGGCAGCGCTTCGCCCAGGACCGCAAGATCCTCGACAAGCTGGGGCAAACGTGGCGAATCCGGTTGAGCCAGCTTTTCGAGCGGCATGAGGGCACGAGCATGCGCCTTCAGGAAAGCGGCATATTCAGCCGGTGAACCAAGCGAGAAGTCTGAATAAATTTCGTCCACGCGCTGGTGATTCGCCATGGTGGCATCACGGAGGGCCTGTCGGACACGGCCGGCACTGGACGTTCTCTTCACTCGTCGTTCCTAAAAGCTGTTAACAAGCCGCGCACTGATCTAGATCAGCTTTTAAGGCCAACGACAGCAGTTGATCTATTTTCTAGCTGCATAACGGATTTTTGCCCGCCTGGCTCCATTATCCATCTTCATGATAGAAGATTCTTTCTGATCGCTGACGAACAAGTTCAGCCTCGCGACATGGCGGGGGACATAAAAAGGGCAACATGCGGGGCATGGCGCCCCTTTTGGAAAGTCAAAGATCATGTTGAGGAAGATGATGCTGGCGGGCCTGATGACCGCCACGGTGCTGGGCGGCGTTGCTCCGGCATATGCCCAACGCTGGCAGGATGGCGGCCGCGATCGCGGCGGCGAACAATCGGGCCGCGCCGATGGCCGGGCATCCCGGGATGGCGGGCAATATGGCCAGCGCGGGGACGGCGGTATGCGCGGTGACCGGGCGGCAACGCAGCGCTGGCAGGACCGTGGCGGCGATCGGGCCAATGATCGTGTTCGCGCTCAAGCCGTTCCGCAGCAGACCGATCGCCAATGGAGGGGCAGCGGCGACGTCCGCACCGATGCGGCCCGCGATGCATGGCGCAACGATGCCCGCATCAGGGAAAGATCTGTCGGCGAGCGTCCGCAATGGCGGGATGATCGGCGCGGGGACCGGCCGGACTGGCGCGACAATCGCGCCGAGCGGCGCCCCGACTGGAACGGCTACCGGCCGAGCGGGAGGCTCGACAGCGGCAACAACTGGCGCGGCACCCTGGCCGGGCCGCGCCGCTTCGACGATCGCACCCGCTGGAGCAGCCAGCGGCGCTGGGACAATGGCTGGCGGCAGGACCGCCGCTATGACTGGCGCGGCTACCGGGCGCGTTATGGCGACCGCTATCGCATCGGCCGCTATTATGCCCCGCGCGGTTGGGATTATGGCTACAGACGCGTGTCGGTTGGCATATTCCTGAACAGCCTGCTGTTCGCGAACAATTATTGGATCGATGATCCATGGTCGTACCGCCTGCCCCCAGCTTATGGGACGCTGCGCTGGATCCGCTATTATGACGATGCCCTGCTCGTCGATATTCGGGACGGCTATGTCGTGGACGTGATCCCGGAATTCTTCTGGTAAGCTGGAGATCGTCCGGCGGACATCATCTGGGCCCGGCGCCAGGCGCGCCGGGCCCTTTTCATTTGCACCCTCTCATCAGCGGCGGCAGGAAGCAGGCATGACGGACATGATCGATGATGGCGGCACCGCCTCCACCATAAGGGCGAAGATCGGCAACACCGTGCGGGCAAAGCTGGACCGCAATCCCATGGTCAGCCGGATCGATGCGCCCGATCTGGAGATTTACGGGCGGCACGGCTTTCTGAGCCCCGAGGAGTGCGAGGCCCTGCGCACGCTGATCGATGCGGATGCGCAGCCTTCGACCCTCTTCTCCGGCAGCGCGAACGCCGATTACCGCACCAGCCAGAGCTGCAATCTCAGCCCGTATGATCCGCTCGTCAAAAGCATCAGCGACCGGATCTGCGCACTGACCGGACTGCCGCCCGAATATGGCGAGACGCTGCAGGGTCAGCGCTATGCGACGGGCCAGGAATATAAGGCGCATTGCGACTATTTCCCGGTCACCGCCAGCTACTGGCCCGCAATGATGAAGACAGGGGGACAGCGCAGTTGGACGGCGATGATCTATCTTTCCCCCGTCGCGGCTGGCGGGGAGACGCATTTTCCCCATTGCGAATTCATGGTGCCGCCGGTGGAAGGCATGATCCTCATCTGGAACAACATGAAGGCTGACGGCGCTCCCAACCCGATGAGCCTGCACGCCGCGCGGCCCGTCGAAAGCGGCATCAAATATGTCGTCACCAAATGGTTTCGCGAGCGCCGCTGGACGGCCTGAAGCCGAAGCCGCGGTTCATAACGGTGATACAAGTTGAGACATAAATGTCTGACTCCTGACTACCTCATTCCCTGAAGGTTCAGCGGAGGGGGCGCATAAGCAGCCTGTTGGTGGCGGAACTGGTCATCGGGGAAAGAAGTTTGATCCCTCACCGGTTCAGGGCCGCCAAGCTGATGGGAGAAGATATATGCGTAAGTTGATCATCCTCGGCCTTATCGCAGCGACCGCGATGCCAGGCGCCGTCATGGCCCAGTCGCGCGGCGAGGTACGCGACAGTGCGCGGGAACTGCGTCAGGAACAGCGCGAGCTGCGTGATGCACGCCGCTATGGCTCACGCCACGACGTGCGCGAACAACGCCGCGATGTCCGCGACGCGCGACAGGAATTGCGCGAAGATTGGCGCGACTATCGCCGTTCGCACCGCGACGTCTATCGCGGCGGCAACTGGCGCGCGCCGTTCCGCTACAATCGCTGGGAAGTCGGATCGCAGCTGCGCCCGAGCTACTATAATTCCCGCTACTATATCAGCGACCCCTATCGTTATCGCCTGTCCCGGCCGGGTAACCCCAATCTTCGCTGGGTAAGGCACTATAATGACGTGCTGCTGGTCAATGTCCGCAGCGGCCGCGTGATGGAGGTCCATCGGGGCTTCTTCTGGTAATCGGCAGTATCACGCATGACGAGCGGCTCCGGGCGAAAGTCCGGAGCCGTTTTCATGTGAGCGACGAGCGTCCAGACACGAAGATTGGCCACGGCGCACAGCGCCTACACAGGTCAGCCAAATTGTGGAGAAGCCCCTTGGCCGCGCCGCCCGTCTCCGAGCGGGCGCGGCCGATGACGCGCGCAGGGCGCGCCATCAGTCCGAAAGGGGGTGGACCAGAATAGGAACGCTCACCTGCTGTGAATGTTCCCGTAGGTCAGCTCAGCGCTTCGGCGATCAGGCGACGGCTATTGCCGATGCCGTAGAGCGCAATGAAACTTCCCATCCGTGGCCCCTGATCAGCACCCAGCAATGTCTGGTACAGCGCCTTGAACCAATCGCGCAGTTCCGCAAAGCCGAAGGCTTCGTCCTTGCCGATGGCATAGACGATATTCTGGATGTCCTCAGCCGTCGCGCCGTCATCCAAAGCCGCCAGTTCGTCGTCCAGCCTGCGCAGGGCGGCTGCTTCATTGGCTTCGGGAGCGCGGCGCTTCAGCGTCGGCGCGACGAAATCACGATGATAGGCCAGCGCATGCCCGATCAGGGCATCCAGTTCAGGGTAGGTCTCCGCACTGGCGTCCGGGACATAATTTTGCAGATATCCCCACACCTGCTCGCGGCTGGCATCCCCCATCACGCCGACCAGATTGAGCAGCAGCCCGAAGGTCACGGGCAGCTTTCCTTGCGGCAGCTTGCCGTCATGGATGTGGTGCACCGGATTGCCCAGTTGCTGCTCTACCGGCTGGTTGGGATAATTGCCGCGGAATTGCCAATATTCGTCCACCGCGCGCGGGATCACGCCCATGTGCAGCTGCTTGGCCTTCTTCGGCTCGCGATAGGCGTAAAAGGCCAGGCTTTCCTGCGGCCCGTAGGTCAGCCATTGTTCGAGGCTGAGGCCGTTGCCCTTGGACTTGGAGATTTTCTCTCCCTTTTCATCCAGGAACATCTCGTAATTGAAGCCTTCGGGCGGGCGGGCGCCGAGCGCGCGGCAGATGCGTGAAGACTGGGTGACGGAATCGATCAGATCCTTGCCCGCCATTTCATAGTCGACGCCCAGCGCGACCCAGCGCATCGCCCAATCGACCTTCCACTGCAGCTTCGCGCCGCCCGAGAGGATCGACTGTTCGACGATCTCGCCCTCATCCTCGAAGCGCACCAGCCCTGCGTCGGCGTCCAGCACCTCGACCGGCACCTGAAGGACGATGCCGCTCTTCGCGGAAATCGGCAGCACGGGCGAATAGGTCGCCTGCCGTTCCTTGCGCAGGGTCGGCAACATGATGTCCATGATGTCCTGATAATGACGCAGGACATTCCTGAGCGCATCGTCGAACGCACCGGACGTGTAGCGATCCGTGGCCGAGACGAACTCATAGTCGAAGCCGAAGCGGTCGAGAAAGTCGCGCAACATCGCATTATTATGGTGCGCAAAGCTTTCGAACTTTTCGAACGGGTCGGGCACCTGCGTCAGCGGCTTGCCGAGATGTTCGGCCAGCATCGCCTGGTTCGGCACATTGTCCGGCACCTTGCGCAGCCCGTCCATATCGTCGCTGAACGCGATCAGGCGCGTGGGTATGTCCGACAGCGCATGATAGGCGTTGCGGACCATCGTCGTGCGCAACACTTCGTTGAAGGTCCCGATATGCGGCAAGCCCGACGGGCCATAGCCGGTTTCAAACAGGATATGGCCTTTTTCAGGCGCGCCATTCTGGTAGCGCTTCAGCAGCTTGCGCGCTTCTTCATAGGGCCAGGCCTTGGACGCCTGAGCGGCGGTGCGGACGATATCGGACACAGTCATGATGCAGATGCCCCTAGCCTTGGCAGCCGCGAAATGGAACGGCTTTCCGCGATCCCTGTTTGCCGCCCGCGCTTCGACGACGGCAGTCATGTTTAACCTTGATTAACTATGATGCGGCATATTCCCCCGATCGAAGGGGGATTACAGGCACCATGCATATCGCGCGCAGTCGCCAACGCATAATGGTCGACATCGACATCGTCGTGACAACGGTGCTCGACAGCCTGGAGGGCAGCATCGTCGACCTGAGCGAAGGCGGCGCCTTGATCCGTGGATGCAGCTTGGCGGCTCGCAGCCAATGCCAGATCGGCTTTGAAGGGCAGATCGTCTTCGCCACGGTGCAGTGGTCCGAACCCGATCGCATGGGCGTCCGCTTCCCCTATGAGCTGGTGGACGGCCCGCTGTTCGACATGCTGGAGATGGCGCGGACCCGCCTGCGATCGCCGCTCGCACATAAGCGTGGCGAAGGCGCATTCATGGTCCGTCCCTTCCTCTCGCAACCAAATGGATTTGGCCGCCGCGCAAGCTGAATCGCGCCTTTTTCCGGTTTCCCTTTTGTTCCCGCTCGCCTAAGCGACGGGAGTGATCGACGCGACTGCCCTGCCCGCCCTTCATGCCAGCCATGGTGGGATCTGGCTGCGCGAGGGCGGAAACACGCAGGCGGTCGCCAAGGGAGCGGCCATCGCCTGCGCTGCCGAAACCCCGACCTTGCTGCTCAACGCACCGCTCACCGGCCAAAGGCTCGGCTATCCCGAACTCAATGGCCTCGACCTGCTGGAGCTGTGGGCTTTCGTTCATCCGGCCCGCTTCCTCGTGCCAACGCCCAAGGGTTTGGCCGAATCGCTTGGCCTGGAGCGGCCGGGCAGCGAAGCGGACATTCCGCAACTGCTGCAAGCCGCGACCGCAGCGCTGCTCGACATTCTCGGCTCGCCGGCATGGGCCGAGCGCGAGGGCGGCTGGACCTCCGCCCAGACGCTTCTTCGCCTCCGCTGGCCGTGGGCGCCGCTGGTCACGCCCCGGATAAACCGGCCGGCCGAAGCGGAACGCTGGCTGTTCTCCCGCTTGCCCGAATGGGAGGAAACACCCCCGCGTCCAGCGCCGCGCACCATCTCGCTGGATGAAGACGCGGTACTGGCGCGGCTGGCCCATCTGACCGGCAGTGCGGCGGAAGCCCGGCCCGGCCAGCGCGCCTATGCCGCAGCCGCCGTGGAAAGCTTCCGCCCGCGCCAGCATCGGGATCAACCCAACATGCTGCTGGCGGAGGCGGGCACCGGTATCGGCAAGACATTGGGCTATCTCGCCCCCGCGTCGCTCTGGGCATCGGAGGCGCAGGGCACGGTATGGATATCGACCTATACCAAGGCGCTCCAACGGCAGCTTGACCGGGAAAGCCTGCGCCTTTTTCCCGATCCGGCGACGGCGGCGCGCCGCGTGGTGGTGCGCAAGGGGCGGGAAAATTATCTCTGCCTGCTGAACCTGGAAGATGCGCTACAAGGCGGTTTTTCCGGCCGGGCGGCGATCCTTGCCCAGCTCGTCGCGCGCTGGGCAGCGTTCAGCAAGGATGGCGACATGGTCGGCGGCGACTTGCCGGGCTGGCTGCCGACGCTGTTCCGCCGCAACGGATCGACGGCGCTGACCGACCGCCGGGGCGAATGCATCTACGCTGGCTGCCCGCATTACCGCAAATGCTTCATCGAACGGTCGGCGCGCGCTTCGGCGGACGCGGACATCGTCATCGCCAATCATGCGCTCGTCATGATCAACGCGGCGCGTGGGCGAGAAACCGGTCAACGGCCCCAGCGCATCATCTTCGACGAAGGCCATCATCTTTTCGACGCGGCCGATTCCACCTTTTCCGTCGCCCTGTCAGGGCAGGAAGCGATCGAACTGCGCCGATGGGTCATGGGTCCGGAGGGCAATTCGCGGGGCCGCAGGCGCGGCCTTGCCGCCCGCCTGTCGGACCTCGCCAGCTATGATGCGGAAGGCGGCGAGGCGATTCGCGCCGCAGCGGATGCAGCCCGCACCCTGCCCGCCGACGAGTGGCTGAAGCGGATCGTCGCGGGCGAGCCTTTCGGGCCGCTGGAACAGTTGCTCGCCGCAGTGCGCGGCACCGTCTATGCCCGCGCGGCCGACGTGGGTGAGGCGGATGCAGGCTATGGCCTGGAAACCGAAGTTGCCGAGCCCGATGGCCCGCTGGTGGAAGCGGCTCAGGAAGCCGCGCTTGCGCTCGACGCTTTGCTGCGGCCGCTCAACCGGCTGGGCAAGCGGATGGAAGCAGTCATCGAGGATGCGCCCGATTGGCTGGACGGCGCGGCCCGGGCACGGATCGAAGGCGCGATCGCCTCGCTTGGCTGGCGGCGCGACCTGATCGCTGCATGGCTGGCGCTGCTCGCCCGGATCGGCGGCCCGGCTGACGCGGATTTCGTCGACTGGATGACGGTCGACCGGATCGAAGGGCGGGAATATGACATCGGCATCCATCGCCACTGGCTGGACCCGACCCGCCCCCTTGCCGAAGCCGTGCTGAAACCGGCGCAAGGCGTGCTGGTCACATCGGCAACGCTGAAGGGCGGCGGCGATTGGGACAATGCGGAAAGCCGCAGCGGAGCCAGCCATCTTCCACGCGGAGCGAAGCGGTTCGAGGCGGCAAGCCCGTTCGACTATCCCGGCCGGGCCGAAGTGCTGATCGTCACCGATATCAAGCGCGGGGACATCGCCGCGCTGTCGGGCGCCTATGGGCGGCTGATCGAGGCGGCGGGCGGCGGCACGCTGGGCTTGTTCACCGCGATAAGGCGTCTGCGCGCGGTCCATGCGCGCATTGCCGACCGCCTCGCGCGGGCGGGCCTGCCGCTCTACGCCCAGCATGTCGATCCGATGGACACCGGCACGCTGATCGACATCTTCCGCGATGATCCGCGCGCATCGCTGCTCGGCACCGACGCCTTGCGCGACGGGGTCGATGTGCCCGGCCATTCGCTGCGGCTCGTCGTGATGGAGGGGGTTCCCTGGTCGAAGCCGACGGTGCTCCACGCCGCCCGCCGTCTCGCCGGAGGTGGCGCCGCCTATGATGACCGGCTGATCCGCGCGCGTCTGGCCCAGGCCTTTGGCCGCCTCATCCGCCGCGCCGAGGATCGCGGCAGCTTCGTCATATTGTCCGCCGCAATGCCCAGCCGGTTGCTAAGCGCCTTTCCGCCAGACACCCCCATTCGCCGCGTCACCCTGGACGAAGCGATCATTGCGGTGAGCGCCCATTCCCGCGCTGGTCATGGCCACGGCATGTCGCTAGGGCAGCAGGAAGACGAATCCGGCACCCACCACCTGGAGCAAAGATGAAGCGGTTGACCCTGTTGCGCCACGCCAAGTCCGACTGGGACGATCCGGTAGAGCGGGATTTCGACCGGCCGCTCAATCGGCGTGGGGAAAGGGCGGCGCTGCTGATCGGTCAATATGCGCGCAGCCGGAAGATGCAGTTCGACCATCTCGTCGCGTCCCCCGCCGTCCGGGTGGTGCAGACGCTCGATACGTTTCTGGAGGGGTATGGCCAGCCGCTCGATCCCCATTGGGACCGGCGCATCTACCTGGCGTCGGTCGCGACATTGCTCGACGTGTTACGCGATCTGCCCGACACAGCCAGCAGCGTCATCCTTGCGGGCCACAATCCGGGCTTGGAGGAACTGATCCTCGAACTGGTTCCGGACGATGGCGCCAGCCCGCTCCGCGACGATGTCGAAGTCAAGTTCCCCACGGCCAGCCTTGCGGTGCTGGACCTGGAGATCGATGCTTGGGCAGATGTCGCACCGAACGGGGGCACGCTGGTAAGCTTCACCCGGCCCCGTGACCTGGATCCCGCACTGGGCCCGGAATCGCGTTAAGATTTACTGCTAAGAGGCGACCCAAGGCCTCCGCTAGGGCGGAATGTGTTCCCTCTGAACACTCAACCCGTTCGGGCTGAGCTTGTCGAAGCCCTGTTCTTCTTCAGTAAGGAGCGAAGGCCCTTCGACAGGCTCAGGGCGAACGGTTCGGGAGATAGCGCCTTTTTAAAGCACAAAGCTCCTCTTAGTCACCAATGGCCTTTGCCAAGGCTGCGCGGATTGCCTGGAGCCGATCCAACAGGTCCGCTTCCCGCTCGGGCTTGACCGGGACAGCAGCAACCGGGGCAGCGACGGGACTTGGCGAAGCCAGCCCATCGGCCAGCGCCTTCTGCGCGCCCCGCACGGTAAAGCCTTCCACATTCAACAGCTGGTTGATGCGCCGGACAAGGGCGACATCGGCGGGCCGGTAATAGCGGCGATTACCCGAGCGCTGGAGCGGACGCAGTTGGGGGAAGCGCGTCTCCCAATAGCGCAAGATATGCTGCGGCAGCCCCAGTTCCCCGGACAGCTCACTGATTGTCAGGAATGCACCTTCTGCCTTTTCCATCGCATGATGTTGCACCTATCGCGGCGCAAAGGTCAACCGTGGGAAAAGCGTGTCGGCCCCGCCGCCTGCGTCAGGATGCAGCGACGCGGTCGCGCATGGTCTGGCTGGCGCGGAAAGTCAGCACGCGGCGTGGCTCGATCGGCACCTCGACCCCGGTTTTCGGGTTGCGCCCCATCCGCTCGGTCTTGTCGCGCAGGACGAAGGTGCCAAAGCTCGATATCTTCACATTTTCGCCGCGTTCGAGCGCGGACGTCATATGCTCCAATATGGACTCGATAAGCGCCGCCGCTTCGGATCGGGAGAGGCCGATGTGCCGGTTGACGCTTTCCGCCAGATCCGCGCGTGTCAGGGTGCCATTGCCAGTCATCGAAAGTCCCCACCTTCATCCGCCGGTCAAATGCCGACGCCAATGGTAAATCCTGCGATAACATAAGCGATTCGGCAAGATGGTCAGCCGAAGAAATCTAAAGAATTCCGGGGTATATACCTTGGGTTAGACCCGCAGGACGCACGCGCCCCAGGTGAAGCCGCCGCCCATCGCCTCCAGCACCAGCAGGTCACCCGGCTTGATCCGCCCGTCCCTCATCGCCAGGTCAAGCGCCAATGGCACCGAAGCGGCAGAAGTATTGGCGTGACGATCGACCGTCATCACCACCCGGTCCGGCGACAATTTCAGCTTGCGCGCAGTGGCGTCCAGGATGCGGGCGTTCGCCTGATGCGGGATCAGCCAGTCGATCTGGTCCGTCCGGAGGCCAGCGACGTCCATCACTTCGGTCAATACGGACGCCAGGTTGACCACGGCATGACGGAACACTTCCTGTCCCTTCATGCGCAGCTTGCCAACCGTCTTCGTCGTCGAAGGGCCGCCATCCACGTAGAGCAGTTGGTTGTGCCGCCCATCGGCATGCAGCTTGGCCGCCAATATGCCGCGCGCACCATCCGCGCTTTCTTCAGCGCCGAGCACGATCGCGCCCGCGCCGTCGCCGAACAGGACACAGGTCGTCCGGTCTTCCCAGTCGAGGATGCGGCTGAACGTCTCGGAACCGATGACCAGCGCGCGTTGCGCTGCGCCAGAGCGGATCATGCTGTCCGCAACCGTGACGGCATAGAGAAAGCCCGAGCACACAGCCGCGACGTCGAACGCCACGCAATCATCGATGCCAAGCGCTGCCTGAACGATGGTCGCGCTGGCAGGAAAAGTCTGGTCCGGGGTGGCCGTCGCAAGGATGATGAGGTCGATGTCCTGGGCCTCAAGGCCTGCTGCCTCCAGCGCCGCCTTGGCCGCATCGGTGGCGAGGGTTGAGGTCGTCTCGCCATCGCCCGCTATATGGCGGTTCCGAATGCCTGTGCGTTCGACGATCCATTCGTCGCTCGTATCCACGGTTTCCGCCAGTTCAGCATTGCTGACGGCGCGAACCGGGAGAGCTGACCCCGTACCCAGAAGAACGGACCTGCGAATCACTTTGCGGCGAGCTCCTGCTTGGACGCCACACCCGAAAGCGCGCTGACACCCGCCATGTCGGCGGCGATGCGTCGCGTGATATCTTCTTCCAACAGCCGGGCGGCGACATGGACAGCATTGGCGACGCCCTTGTCATTGGCGCTGCCGTGACTCTTCACCACCACGCCATTCAGCCCCAGGAAGACCGCGCCATTATGATTGTTGGGGTCCAGATGGTGCTTCAGCAGATGCATGGCGGGCTTGGAAATCAGGAAGCCGATCTTGGACCGGATCGAGCTGGTAAAGGCCGTGCGCAGCAGGTCCGTGACGAAGCGTGCCGTCCCCTCCGCCGTCTTGAGCGCTACATTGCCGGAAAAACCGTCGCTGACGATCACGTCAGCCTCGCCACGGCCGATCTTGTCGCCTTCGGTAAAGCCGTCGAATGACAGGGGAAGGCTGGTGGCGGCGCGCAGGATGGCGGCGGCGTCACGGATTTCCTCCGTGCCCTTCATATCTTCCGTGCCGATGTTCATGATGCGGACGCGGGGGCGTTCCAGATCGAAGGCGATGCGCGCATAGGCCGCGCCCATCACGGCGAATTGCACGAGGTTGCGGGCGTCGCACTCGGTATTGGCACCAAGGTCCAGCATGACCACGTCATTGTCGCCCAGCGTCGGCAGCAAGGCCGCCAGGGCAGGCCGGTCGATGCCGGGCATGGTGCGCAGAGCGAGCTTGGCCATCGCCATCAATGCGCCGGTATTGCCGGACGACACGGCAGCGCCCGCCTCGCCTGCCTTTACGGCGGCGATGGCCATGCTCATGGAGCTGGCCTTCTTGCGGATCGCGACGCTGGGCTTGTCCCCGGCCGACACGACATCGCTGGCGTGTACGACTTCGGACGCGGCCCGTAGATTGGGATGATTGTCGAGGGCGGCCTTGATCCGCGCCTCGTCTCCAAAAAGGGTGAAGCGCAGCCCTTCGTGGCGGTGACGGGCGAGCGCAACACCCGCCATCATCACGCGCACGCCTTCATCCCCGCCCATCGCGTCGATTGCGATTCGCGGTTGGCTGGACACTTCAGGACACCTTTGCAGGAGAGAGGGTGTCGTCAGGCCCCGACGGCAACGACTTCGCGGCCGTTATAGTGGCCACAGCCCTCGCACAGATTGTGCGGGCGCTTCAGTTCACCGCAGTTCGAGCATTCCTGATAGGCTTCGACGCGCAGCGCATCGTGGCTGCGGCGCATGCCACGGCGGGACGGGGAAGTTTTCCTCTTTGGGACAGCCATGTCGGCACCTTATTCCATAATTAAATCTGGTTGAGCGACTGGCCGATATCCGAGGAATGCCGACGCCACAGGCGCCGCAGACCATGCGGCCCGGGTGATCGCGAAGCCCTGCGCCTATAGCGCTTTTTGATCCCGGCGCAAGTCCTTCCTTGCCCTTGGCGGCATCCCGGTTACCCTGATCATCAGAGAGAGAAGGGGAGAAGACCATCATGCTGTTGCCGATCACGCTGACACTGGCCGCCGCCTGCGCTTTTGTGAACCTGTGGCTGGCGACGCGATGCGTACGGATTCGCATGTCAGCCAAGACGCTCCACGGCGATGGCGGAAACCCATTGCTCGCCCGCCGCATGCGCGCCCACGCCAATTTCACCGAATATGCGCCGATGGTCCTCATCCTGTTCGCGCTTGTCGAACTGGCGCTTGGCTCGCCGCTATGGCTTTGGATCGCGGCATGCGCCTTCATCATCGCGCGTGTCGCTCATCCGATCGGGATGGATGGTGACAGCCCTTCCCCTGCCCGCGCAGTCGGCGCGCTTTTGACCTGGGTCGTCATGGCGGGACTGGCGATCGCAGCGCTCTATGCCGCATACAGCGCGACCCGCGCCGTACCGGCTCCTCCGGCCCTTGCCGCCCAGGTCTAAGCGGTCAGGCCAGCACGGCGTCCCCGACAAAGGGGTTGGTGCGGCGTTCATGGGCGAAATTGCTCATCGGGCCATGGCCGGGCACAAAGGCCGTATCGCCACCCAGCGGCCACAGCTTGCCCGTGATCGCGTCGATCAAATCCTGATGATTGCCCATCGGGAAGTCGGTGCGGCCGATCGATCCCTGGAACAGCACGTCGCCGACGATGGCGAGTTTGCTGGGCGCATGGTGGAAGACCACATGGCCGGGCGTGTGGCCGGGGCAGTGATAGACATCCAGCACCAGCTCACCCACCGTCACCTGGTCGCCATCGGCCAGCCAGCGGTCGGGCTCGAAGATCTTGCCGTTGACGCCATAGTTGCGGCCATCTTCCTCCAGGCGGCTGATCCAGAAGCGGTCCGCCTCATGCGGCCCTTCGATCGGCACGCCAAGTTCCTTGGCCAAGGTCCCCGCCTCGCCGCAATGGTCGATATGGCCGTGGGTCACCAATATCTTCTCGATCGTGGCGCCCTGCTGCTCCGCGGCGGCTTTCAGCCGTGGCAGGTCGCCGCCCGGATCGACGAACGCGCCGCGATTGGTGGCTGTGCACCAAAAGAGCGTGCAATTCTGCTGCAAGGGCGTGACAGGGATAAGCGCGGCTTTGAGCGGAGGCGTAGTCATGCCGGAGATGTGGCGAAGCCGCGCGCCAGGCGCAAGGGCTACTCGGCCTCTTCCATCGCCAGCGGCTCGGCCAGGCTGATGCTGTCGAGCACCCGCGCCGTCTCGTCGCGCACGCGCAGCATCACGCGGTGCAGCCTGCATTCCGATTCGGGCAGGCAGTTGGTGCAGGTTTCATGCGCGAATCGGCTCGCGCAAGGGGTGAGCGCCAGCGATCCCCGCGTCAGCCGCACGATGTCGCCATAGCTGATGTCGACGGGCGCCAGCGCGAGCCAATAGCCGCCGTCGCGTCCCCGCTGCGTCGCCACCAGCCCCTCGCGCGACAGCTCCGACAGGATCACCGTCAGGAACTTGGCCGGGATATTCTGCCGCGTCGCGATTTCGTTCAGCGGCACAGGCCCCTGACGGTAGCGGTCGGCAAGATGCTGGAGAGCGCGGATGGCGTAACGGGTCTTCTGCGAAAGCATGATCCCGTTATTCGCCCCCGCGCCTCATTTGACAAGCCGCCGCGCAGCCGGTCAGGCCTTTACGCCGCTCAGCGCCTCTTCATAGGTCGTCGCCTTGAAGCCCACGATGGTCCGGCCGCCCACGTCCAGGATCGGTCGCTTGATCATGGATGGGTTGGCGCTCATCAGCAGGATAGCCTTGTCCGCATCGATATGCGCCTTGTCGCCCGCGTCCAGCGCCTTGAAGGTGGTGCCGGAACGATTGAGGATGGTTTCCCACCCATGTTCCATCACCCATTCCTCCAGCTTGCCCTTGTCCACGCCCGACACCTTGTAGTCGTGGAAGCTGTAGGACACGCGCTCATTGTCCAGAAAATTGCGCGCCTTCTTGATCGTGTCGCAATTCTTGATGCCGTACATGGTGATCATGGCCATCACCCCTTGAACGCGGTGACTTCGACTTCGACCTTCATCTCCGGCTTGATAAGGCCGGTGACGATGCAGCTGGCCGCCGGGCGGATCTCGCCAAAGACCGGCGCCGTCGCCTTGCCCAGTTCGTCCCAATAGGCCGGGTCGGTGATATAATAGGTCACGCGCACGACGTCGGCGAAGGAGAAGCCCGCCTCCTCCAGCGCCTTGCCGATCACCTTCAGCGCGTTGCTAGTCTGGTCGACGACGCTTTCCGGCATCGTCTTGGTTTCGGGATCAGTGCCGGTGGTGCCGGCGACGAAGCACCAGTCGCCCTGGACGACAGCGCGGGAATAGCCGACCTGCGCCTCGAAAGGCGAGCCCGAGGAAATGAGCGTGCGGGACATGGGGGGAGTTCCTTCGAACGGAAACGGATGGGGATTGGCGCGGCTCTTGCCCCATGCCGCCGCTCGCGTCCAGCGGCTTTTGGGCGGGGAGGAACGGCGGCGGGACTGATCCGTTGAGGGGGCAAGGAGACATGCCATGGACGCAAATGAGAAAGACCGCTTCCCCGACATCATCGAGGAAAATGACGAGCAGCGCGACGAAGGATCACAGGCGCAGACCGTCACCGACGACGCCCGCGTCCGCAGCACCGACCTGTCCGAAGACAGCGAGCGCGGCGGCAGCAGCAACCCGGCCCAGATCATCCCCGACGACACCCCCGACCTCGTCGAGCGGATGGAGGAAATGAACCGTTCCGGACATATGGATTTCGACGCCTTCTCCGGCGAACCCCAGATGGATGACGAGGAAAGCGCCCTCGGCCAGGTCGATACCGAGAATATGGACGATGAAGACGATATGATGGGCGACGGCACGGAAGAGGAAGGCTAAGGCCCTCCCCCGTTCGCGCCGGAACGGAGGGAAAGCGGATCAGCTTCACGGCGCGGCAATGATGTGCGGCGGGCTAGGTGGACAACATGTCCTACCAGCCCCGCAGGCCCGTCCGCCACAGGCATCTCCGCCTCGTCCACGCAAGCGCTCGGCCTCGGCACAGCGCGCAAGCATCGCGCACCCGCTTCAACGGCTTTCTGGCCGCGTTCCTGATCATCGCATCAGGACTTTGGGCCGGAGGCGATCTTCTCCCATCGCTGCCTGGCACCAGATTCAACCCGTCACCGAATTCCATACCGCAAGAACGGTTGCAAGCTGCCTCCTTCGCCATGTGCGATGACGGCTATGGCAGCGACTGCGTGATCGACGGCGATACCTTTCGCCTGGGGGGCGAAACCATTCGAATCGCCGACATCGATACGCCGGAAACCCATCCGGCCCGCTGCCCCGAGGAAGCCTCGCTCGGCGCCCAAGCGACCGAGCGGCTGCGGGAGCTGCTCAACGCCGGTCCCTTCGTGCTCCAACCGATCGATCGCGACCAGGATCGCTATGGGCGATCATTGCGGATGGTCATGCGAGGGGACCAGTCGATCGGAGCGATGCTGGTCGCAGAAGGGCTGGCGCGGCCCTGGATGGGGTCACGCCAGCCCTGGTGTCCCAATGACAGCAGGGGTTAACGGCAAGCGTTAGCGGCAGCTCACGCCACCGCGATCGATTTCCCGCCCGAGCAGAGCGCCCGCGCCGCCGCCGATCAGCGTCGTCAGCAGGTTGGACCCGCCCCGATCGAGCTGGTTGCCGAGCAGCCCACCCAGCGCCGCGCCGACGATCAGGCCAGTGGTGCCGTCCGAGCGGCGGCAATAATAGCGGTCGTCATAGCCGCGATAGATACGCGTGTTGCGCGTCACCCGGATCGGCTCATAGCCGCTGCGATAATAGCGATCGGGACGATAGCGGGTGCCATAGCGGCGATCCGGGCGGTTCCAATCATAGTTGTAGACGGTCCTGCCGGGGCGCTTCCACCGATTGTCACGCCGATCCTCCCGATAGTCGCGGCGTGCTTCGCGGACATCCCGGCGATAGTCGCGCCGAGCGTCGCGCCGGTCCTCGCGGAAGTCGCGCCGCGCGTCGCGCACGTCCCTGCGCCGATCCTCACGTGCGTCCCGCTGGTCACGAGCGAAGTCGCGTGCATCGATCCGCACATCGCGGCCTTGTGCCAAAGCAGGGGTCGCAGCAACGCCAGTCAACGTCATCGCACCCAGCGAAAAAGCGGCAATGGCGCGCTTGATCGAGAAGTTCATCTGATGCTCCTTGCCATATTTATCAGGCTGTGGAGCTAAACTCACGGGGTAGGCGGACGTTGCATGAACGGAATAAAACGTCGCGTTCAGCGGGAAGTCAGGTGGTAATTCCACCTTATCGCAGGGCCTATCAGTTAGTCGGGCGCAATGTTTGTAACCGAGGCATACTGCACTAGCGTACTTCTCTTCTAAAACCCTCCAATCGCTGAAAAGAACTAAAGCACGTATTTGTGATATCGATGATTGCTGAGAGACTTTCAGCACTCACATCATATCGAACGAGCACACCCTCAAACGTCGATGCAAATGTTACACCGGTTATTAGGCCTTGGATCGATAGATTTGTGACATCGTTCGCTCGAATGCCTAGTTCATCCATAGACCCAGAAATACCCATCTTCTTAGATGGGTCATTATACAATTCAGGGTGAGCCACCGAGTGACGCATTTTATAAGCGAAAGGGAATGTCTCCTTAAACGTGGTTTCGGCAGATTTTAGAGCTTTAGTATCGACCACCGAACACCATGTTGGAACTTTCCCGATCAGCCCTCTAATCTTTGCAAGAGCTTCACCAAAGTTTCGGATCGACATCGCGCCGTCTCGCGCGGCTACTCTCATCCAATCTTGCCAAAGCCCTCTTTCCTGCTTTCCAGCACAGAGACCAAACAGCGCAACAGCGGCCGCAATGTTATTCGCCTCCGTAGACAAGGCATTAAGGTTGGAGGTGATCGCACGAGCAATTTCCTTCTCCTCCTCTCGCACCCCGTGCATGAGAAGCATAGGTGCGTAAGGAGGCTGATATCTTGGATCTAGCTGCATTTGATCAGCTACCGGCTACTCCGCCGCGATCCCCGCAGCCTTGAACATATCCGGATCGCTCGGCTCATCCACATTGGCGGCACTGCCAGCCTTGAGCGTCTTGCGCCGGTCGAACGCGTCCCACACCTCATTCCACTGGCCGCGCGTCGCGCCCTTTGAATATTCCGTCGCGCGGGTTTCGAAGAAGTTGGCGTGCTCCACCCCGTTCAGCAGCGGCGTCAGCCACGGCAGGGGATGCTCGTCGATCATGTAGATGGGCTTGAGGCCAAGCTGCCCCAGCCGCCAATCGGCGATGTAGCGGACATATTTCTTGATGTCCTTGGGCGTCATGCCGGGGACCGGGCCCATTTCGAAGACGAGGTCGATGAACGCGTCCTCGATCCGCACCGTCTTCTGGCACATGTCCATGATGTCGTCCTTGACGGACGGGGTCAGGCAGTCGCGCTCCTTCACGAAGGCGTGGAACAGCTTGATGATGCCTTCGCAGTGCAGCGTCTCATCGCGCACCGACCAGGTGACGATCTGGCCCATGCCCTTCATCTTGTTGAAGCGCGGGAAGTTCATCAGCATCGCGAAGGACGCGAACAGCTGAAGCCCTTCGGTAAAGCCGCCGAACATCGCCAGCGTCTTGGCGATATCCTCGTCCGTGTCGACGCCGAACTGGCTCAGATAGTCATGCTTATCCTTCATCTCCTTATACTGCATGAAGGCCGAATATTCGGTTTCGGGCATGCCGATCGTGTCGAGCAGATGGCTGTAGGCGGCGATGTGGACCGTTTCCATGTTGCTGAACGCGGTCAGCATCATCTTCACTTCGGTCGGCTTGAACACACGGCCATATTTTTCGTGGTAGCAATCCTGCACTTCCACGTCCGCCTGGGTGAAGAAGCGGAAGATTTGCGTGAGCAGATTGCGCTCATGGTCGGACAGCTTCTGCGCCCAGTCGCGGCAATCCTCGCCCAGGGGCACTTCTTCGGGAAGCCAGTGCAGCTGTTGCTGGCGCTTCCAGAACTCATAGGCCCAGGGATATTCGAAAGGCTTGTAGACCTTGCTGGCTTGAAGAAGGGGCATCGGGTCGGCTCCGCGAATTAATGGATGTGCGCAACCTGTGCGGGCGCGGGACGTTTGGTCCCCGTCATTCCCGGCACAGGAGCAATATGATGGTTGATCTTACCAGCATCAAGGAACATGCTGAGGTTATCGGCGCTGATGGCGTCCATGTCGGCACTGTCGATCACGTCGAGGGCGATCGTATCAAGCTGATCAAGGCGGATAGCGGCCAGGGAAGTCACTCCGGGCATCATCATTATATCAGTCAGGGACTGATCGCCGGGGTTGATGAGGATGGCACTGTGCGGCTCTCTGCGACCGGTGCCAACGCCGTTCTCTTTGAAGAAGAACAAGACGAGGGGTGACGGCTCCGGGGGTGATTGTGTGGGCGCGGCCGGTGTCGCCACCGCCGCGCCCATCCCCCCCATTAGCTCATTGGCACGCCAGGCATTCGTCATAGTCTGTGCTTCCCCCAGCCAGCTCGAATTTCGGTGCGTCGATCGTGTTGTCGGCTTCCACCCCGCCCGCGAAGCCCGCGCGCTGCACCGACTTTGACCGCAGATAGTAAAGCGACTTGATGCCGAGTTCCCAGGCGCGGAAGTGGAGCATCATCAGGTCCCACTTTTCCACGTCCGCCGGGATGAACAGGTTCAGCGACTGCGCCTGGTCGATGAAGGGCGTACGATCCGCCGCGAGTTCGAGCAGCCAGCGCTGGTCGATTTCGAAGCTGGTCTTGAACGTGTCCTTTTCTTCCTGGCTGAGGAAATCGAGATGCTGGACCGAGCCGCCACGTTCGAGGATCGAATTCCAGACATTGGTCGAATCCTTCGCCTTGTCGCGCAGGATCTTTTCCAGATAGGGGTTCTTCACCACGAAGCTGCCGGACAGCGTCTTGTGCGTGTAGATGTTCGCCGGGATCGGCTCGATGCAGGCCGACGTGCCGCCGCAGATGATGCTGATCGACGCGGTGGGCGCGATCGCCATCTTGCAGGAAAAGCGCTCCATGACGCCCATGTCGGCAGCATCCGGGCACGGGCCACGTTCGACCGCCAGCTGCATCGAGGCGTCGTTCACCTTCTCGCTGATATGCTTGAAGATGCGCAGGTTCCAGCTCTTGGCCATGGCCCCTTCGAAAGGGAGGCCCCGGGCCTGGAGGAAGGAGTGATACCCCATCACCCCCAGGCCCACTGACCGTTCACGCGCCGCCGAATATTTCGCCCGCGCCATTTCGTCCGGCGCACGGTCGATATAGTCCTGCAGCACATTGTCGAGGAAGCGCATGACGTCCTCGACAAAGACGGGGTCCTTGTTCCATTCGTCCCAGGTTTCCAGGTTCAGGGACGAAAGGCAGCAGACCGCCGTCCGGTCATTGCCGAGATGGTCGCGACCCGTCGGCAGTGTGATTTCTGAACAGAGGTTCGACGTCGAAACTTTAAGGCCAAGATCGCGATGATGCTTGGGCATCATGTTGTTCACGGTGTCGGAGAAGACGATATAGGGCTCGCCCGTCGCAAGCCTGGTTTCCACCAGCTTCTGGAACAGGCTGCGCGCATCGACCGAACCACGGACGGAGCCGTCCTTGGGCGATTTCAGCTGGAACTCAGCTCCGTTGCGCACCGCCTCCATGAACTCGTCGGTCAACAGCACGCCATGGTGCAGATTGAGCGCCTTGCGGTTGAAGTCGCCGCTTGGCTTGCGGATTTCCAGGAACTCCTCGATCTCCGGATGGGAGATGTCGAGATAGCAGGCGGCCGAACCGCGGCGCAGGCTGCCCTGGCTGATCGCGAGGGTGAGGCTGTCCATCACCCGGACGAACGGAATGATGCCGCTGGTCTTGCCGTTGAGGCCCACCGGCTCGCCAATGCCGCGCACGCTGCCCCAATAGGTGCCGATGCCGCCGCCGCGCGAGGCGAGCCACACATTCTCGTTCCAGGTGTTGACGATGCCTTCCAGGCTGTCGTCGACGCTGTTGAGATAGCAGCTGATCGGCAGGCCGCGTCCAGTGCCGCCATTGGACAGCACGGGCGTCGCGGGCATGAACCACAGGCGCGAGATATAGTCATAGACGCGCTGGGCATGCGCCTGATCGTCGGCATAGGCCGCCGCGACGCGGGCGAACAGATCCTGATAGGATTCGCCGGGCAGCAGATAGCGGTCCTTCAGCGTGTCCTTGCCGAACTCCGTCAGCAACGCATCGCGGCTGTCGTCGGTCACGACATCGAACCGGCGCGCCTGGATGGACGAAGAGGAAGGCGCAGCCACCTTGGCCGGCGCAGCCTTCTTCTTTTCCGCCACCGTTTCCATAACTTCGTCGATTACCGTCGCCACGTCGCTTGCACCTGTTTGTTCGCTGTCACGAAAATCCATTCGAGCCCCCGAATGTTCCTGTTTCGTTCGATTCGGTCAAGCTTCTTGTCGAGAGCTTGCCCTGCCAGCAGGGGGCCAACCAACTATGGACCGCATGAGGCAAAACGCCTCTCGCCTGGAAAATGGTCCAGCCGGAGCAATCACAATCTGTTGGGTAACCCCCGTTAACCCGATACAAGGGATAGTGCCACAGCTTCCTATGCTTGCAAGAGGGTAAATGACGATTGGAGGACTCCGCGCGGTGGTTCACATGGCAAACATATGACAATGGACCGATCCTGCATCGCAGCGACGCGCGGACTTCCGGCCATCTCGCAAAAGGCAAGGGAAACAATTTGAGAACGAAAATAATTCTGCCCGATCATCGAATTTGCCGGGATCAGGTCAGCACCCTTGTCCCGTTTCGCTAAGGATGGTGGTTCATCCACAACTTATCCACAAGCTGATGTGGATTAACCGTGAATGGGCCAACGCCGAAAAAGCGTGATAAAAGCCGCAATTCCCCACGGACGATGCAGCGCAGAGGCAAAGCCGATGATTCTCTACTATCACCCCCTTTCCTCCTATTGCTGGAAGGTGCTGATCGCCCTTTACGAGCAGGGCATTCCGTTTGATCGCCGGATGATGGAGGAGCCGGGCGTCGTAGAAGCATGGCTTGCGCTATGGCCGCTCGGCAAGTTCCCGGTACTGCGCGACGAGGCCCGTGACCAGACGCTGGCGGAAGCGAGCATCATCATCGAATATCTGGGGCAGCACTGCTCCGGCTCCTTCCGCGCGATCCCAGCCGATGCGGAGGAAGCGTTGGAGGTGCGGATGATGGACCGGCTGTTCGACAATTATGTGATGACTCCGATGCAAAGGATCGTTGCCGACCGGCTGCGGCCGGCGGAAGCGCGCGACCCGCATGGCGTTGGCGAGGCGCGCATTCTGCTGGGCAAGGCCTATGCGCTGCTGGAAGAGCGGATCGGCGCGCGATATTGGGCTGCGGGTGACGCCTTCACACTGGCCGACTGCGCCGCTGCCCCTGCCCTTTTCTATGCCGACAAGGTCGAGCCGATGCGCGGCGGTTTCCCGGTGCTGGCTGCTTATCTCGATCGTTTGGAGGCGCGGTCGAGCTTTGCCCGGGTGCTGGAGGAGAAAGAGCCCTGGTGGCACATGTTCCCCTACGCGCAAGAGGCCGCTGACCGGGAGCGATAGGCGGGCCGCCCCATCTCTGCGACCAAGCCGGGGAGCCTTTGCGCTCGCCGGGCGCTTCTTTGATCCGACCCGGCAGAAAGGCGCGACAAATGGAGGACCAGCGTGTGTGGCAGTTTGAGGAACGGCTCTGGACTGGCGACGCCAGCGATTATGAGCAGTGCATCGATGATGAAAGCCTGATGGTCGTGCCCGCGCCGCCCTTCATCTACAAGGGCCGCGACGCCGCGCAGGCGATGGCGCAGACGCCGCGCTGGGACAGCGTCGAACTCACCGAACGGCAGGTGATGCGCCCACAGGAGGGGCTGATCGTGATCGCCTACATGGCCAAGGCGCATCGGGGCGAGGGTGAGGATTATGAAGCCCATTGCACATCGACATATCGGCGGCTGGCGCATGAGGAGTGGCGCGTCATCCAGCACCAGCAGACCCCACCGCTGATCGCCAGCTAGGCGCCCAATTCGGCCTACCCTTCCTCTGGACAGCGTCCGCCAAAACCCTATAGCCGGGCGCAAATCGCTATAATGGCCAGAGGACCAGGGTAGATGACCGTCATCAAGACCGCCGATCTGATCGAGAGCGTCGCCGACGCGCTCCAGTTCATCAGTTACTATCACCCGATGGATTACATCCGCGCGCTCGGCAAAGCCTATGAGGCCGAAGCCAACCCTGCGGCGAAGGACGCCATTGCCCAGATCCTGACCAACAGCCGCATGTGCGCCGAAGGGCATCGCCCGATCTGCCAGGATACCGGCATCGTCAACGTCTTCATCAAATGGGGCATGGATTGTCGCCTGGACGACAACAGCCGCTCGATGCAGGACGTGGTCGATGAAGGCGTGCGCCGCGCCTACCTTAACCCCGAAAATCGCCTGCGCGCCTCGATCCTGCGCGACCCGGCCTTCTCGCGCCAGAATACGAAGGACAACACGCCCTGCGTGCTGAACGTCGAAATGGTGCCGGGCAACAAGGTGACGGTGGATGTCGCAGCCAAGGGTGGCGGCAGCGAGAACAAGACCAAGTTCAAGATGATGAACCCGAGCGACTCGATCGTCGATTGGGTGCTGGAGATGATCCCGCAGATGGGCGCTGGCTGGTGCCCGCCGGGCATGCTCGGCATCGGCATCGGCGGCACAGCGGAAAAGGCCGTGGCGCTTGCCAAAGAATCGCTGATGGAGCCCATCGACATGGGCGAGCTCAAGGCGCGCGGGCCGCAAAACGACATCGAACGCCTGCGTATCGAGATTTTCGACAAGGTCAATGCACTCGGCATCGGCGCGCAGGGCCTGGGCGGGCTTTCGACCATCCTCGACGTCAAGATCTACGACTATCCCTGCCATGCGGCGGGCAAGCCGGTCGCGATGATCCCCAACTGCGCCGCGACCCGCCACGCGCACTTCACGCTCGACGGCTCCGGCCCCGCCTATCTGGAAGCGCCCAAGCTTTCCGAATGGCCGCAGGTCGATTGGAAGCCGAGCAAGGAAGCGATCCGCGTCGATCTCGACACGCTGACGCCGGAAGTCGTGCAGAGCTGGAAGCATGGCGACCGCCTGCTGCTGAACGGCAAGATGCTCACCGGCCGCGACGCCGCGCATAAGCGTATCCAGGACATGCTGGCCAAGGGCGAGCAGCTGCCGGTCGATTTCAAGGGTCGGGTCATCTATTATGTCGGCCCGGTCGATCCGGTGCGCGACGAGGTGGTCGGCCCCGCCGGTCCAACGACCGCGACCCGCATGGACAAGTTCATGGACATGATGCTGGAACAGGGCCTCGCCGCCTGCGTCGGCAAGGCCGAGCGCGGCCCGGCCGCAACGGACAGCATCGCCAGGCACAAGAGCGCCTATCTGATGGCGGTCGGCGGCGCGGCCTACCTCGTCGCCCGCGCGATCAAGGGCGCGAAGGTCGTCGGCTTCGAAGACCTCGGCATGGAAGCGATCTACGAATTCGAGGTGCAGGACATGCCTGTGACGGTGGCCGTCGATAGCGAAGGCCAGAATGTCCATCGCCTCGCGCCGCTCGTCTGGCAGGAAAAGATCCGTAAGGAAGGCTTGCTGGAACAGGCCTGATCCCGGTCCCGCGATAAGGAAGAACAGCGACCGCGCCAGACCCGGCGCTGTTCTTCCTCCCGCCGCTTCCACCCACATTGGACAGCGCGAAGCACCTTACCCCCGTTCGCCCTGAGCCTGTCGAAGGGCCTCAGCGTCCTGCCGCCATGCCTTCTCCCAAGCCCCCGCCGTTGACGCAGCGCTGCTCCCCTCATAACGTCGCCCCGCCAAGCTGACGCCGCGCTCGGAGACGCATTCCCGTGGAAGACAACGCCAACCTCTATCCGCCCGGCTATCGCTATGCCCGGCGCGACATGCTGGCGACCGTGCGCAAGCTGTCCGTCATCGACGACCGCCGCAACGCGGTGCTGCTGTGCCTGCAATGGGCTGTCGCGATCGCCGCCGGGGCCGTCGCAATCCATCTCGACAACATACCCGTCTATATAGTGGCGGGCTTCATCATCGGATCGCGCATCCAATGCCTGGCGGTGATGATGCATGATGCCTGCCACTCGATGCTGTTCAGCAACCGCCGCATCAATGACTTTATAGGGGACATTTTCGTCGCCTATCCGCTTGGCTTCAGCATTCACCTGTACCGCGCCAACCACATGCATCATCATCGCTACACGAACACGATGCGTGACCGCGACTATCGGGTGCAGCAGCGTGATCCCGACCAGCATTTCCCGAAACGGCCCCTCGCCATGCTGTGGCTGCTCGTCCGCAGCGTGACCGGCCTCAATTTCTATCGCATGGCCCGCGACAGCCGCATCTGGGCGCCCTTCGCCAATTTCCATAATCCGGGGCGCTTCGGCTACGACTTCCCGCTCGCCTTGCGCATCCGCTACATCGTCTGGGCGGTGCTGTTCTACGGCCTGATCCTGGTTTCACCCTGGCGCTGGCAGATATTGGGCCTTCTCCTGATCCCGCAATTCATCTGGGCCAATGTCTTCAACCGGATCAGGGCGATCGCGGAGCATAATGGCGTTGCCAACGAACGAGAACTCAACGGCACGCGGACGATCGTCCCGACACTGCTCGACCGGTTCCTGATCGCGCCGCTCAATGTCAGCTACCATCTGGAACATCATCTGTTTCCATCCGTGCCCTGGCAGAATCTGCGCCAGCTGCATGCGCATTTGATGACCGACCCCAATTTCGCCGCCAACGCCCATGTCACGCAAAGCTACTGGGGGGTGATGCGCGAGTTGATGCCGCCTTCCGCCAAGGATGCGGGCGAACCGCGGGCCACGGCCAGCGCCAATCCGCAGGGCTGAACGGCGGGGCGCGGGACAAGGGCATCTGTGGCCCGGCCGCTACAGCCTGCGCAAAATCCATCCTATTTCCGCTGCACCGATCAATAATCGCCTGTCCTATTTCCGGCAGGGATGCGTATCCCGTCGCTCTACGCGACGTGCGTCGCATCCGCACACGCGCGCTCGGGCACGCGCGCGCCTACACTGTGAACTTCGGGGCAAGAATGGCGCTTTTCCGCCGATCTTCATCATGACAGCGCCGGGCAAGCCGCTATAGGACCAGCATGATATCTTCGCCCATCTGGCTCCCCGCCACCTTGCTCGCAGGCGCCACCCAGGCCTGGCGCACGGCAGTTCAGCGACGCGTCAGCAAGAGCCTGTCGGTCAACGCCGCCGGGCTGGTCCGCTATCTTTACGGCTTACCCTTCACCCTGCTGCTGCTTGGTGGATATCATTGGGCGTTCCCGACGGCCCTGCCCTCGCCCGATGCCAAATTCCTGCTCTTCTGCGCTGCGGGTGGCCTCGCGCAGATCGTCGCCACCAACCTGCTCATCATGGCCTTTGCCCACCGCAACTTCGTCGTCGGCACCGCTTATTCCAAGACGGAGGCGGTGCAGGGTGCGATCCTCTCCTTCCTGCTGATGGGGGAGCGGCTTCATCCCCTTGCCTGGGCGGGGATAAGCTGCGGCGTCGCTGGCGTGATGCTGCTGTCCGCGGGCGGCAAACGCATGGGGCCAGCCGATTTCCTGAGGGCGCTCGGCCAACCTGCGGCGCTCACCGGCATCGCTTCGGGCTTCTTCTTCGCGCTGACTGCCATTGGCATCCGCCGCGCCACGCAGGAAGTGGGCGGCGGCGACCCGATCCTCGCCGCGCTCATCGTTCTGGTGGTGACGGTAGCGCTCCAGACTTTGATGCAGGGCGGCTATCTGCTGCTGCGCGAACCGGACGAGATGCGCAAGCTCTGGGGAAGCTGGCGCATTTCCGGCCAAGTCGGCCTGCTCTCTGCCATGGGGTCAGCCTGCTGGTTTACCGGCTTTGCCACAGCGCCGGTCGCGCTCGTCCGCATCGTTGGTCAGGTGGAAATCGCGTTCACGCTCGGCTTCGGCCATTTCTACCTTGGCGAGCGGATGACGCGCAGCGAGGTTCTGGGGCTGCTGTTGGTTGTCAGTGGCGTCGTGCTTGCGCTGGCCGATTCGCTCTGGTGAACGTTGCGAGGCGCGCGAAACTGAATCATGCACGCAAACAAAAAGGGCGGCCCCAATGGGACCGCCCTTCTGTGTTTCAGATCCGAAAAGGATTAGAAACGGAAACCGATGCCGACGACGGCGGCATCACGGCTGCCTTCGTTCTCATATTCGGTGCGCTGATATTCAGCCGAGATGTAGGCGTTGCCGTTGAATGCATATTCCAGACCGCCACCGAAGCGAACGCCTTCGAGCGAAGCGCCGTTGTTGGTGTTCGAACCTTCGAAACGGGTGTTGGCGTAGCCAACCTTGCCGAACAGCAGAACCTGCGGGTTCAGGATGTAGCCCAGACGAACCGAAGCGGCCAGATCACGGCTGACTTCCGCGCCAACGACATCGGCGTCAGCCGTGCTGTCGCCCAGGGTCACTTCCGGACCGAAGGTGATCGAGGGGGTCAGGGCCACGTCGTAGCCAGCGCTCACGCCATAGCTCACGCCGTCCTTGAAGTCTTCGACGCTGTCATAGCCAACAGTCACGCCAGCGCGGGGGCCGGTGAAGGGAGCAGCGTCCTGCGCGAAAGCGGGAGCCGAGAAAGCGGCAGCAGCAGCGGCTGCGAAAATCACAGTCTTCATAAAGTCCTCATGCAATAAGAAGTGCGTTACTCAGGAAGTGAGCCGCACTCTTGATATATAACAGGCATGGTATCGAAGCATTTCAGCCCCAAGCGCCGCTATGAAGTGACCCTTTTACGCCATCCCTGCTTGCCCCGATCTTGCGTCGTGAGCTGAAGCGCATATGGTGACCTTTGATCAATGTTGCAATATCGATATGAAGATTGTTGATTGATGATGCTATTTCGCAACAGTCATTCGTCTTCATCTTCCACATTCGACACGCATGCCGTCCGTGCCTGCCAGCCCCGGAAGATGATCGTCCCTATCCACGGCGAATATGGCCAGAAGATGAACCGGCCAATCATTTCGGATACGTTCTGACCAAAGGCCGACTTTTTGACGCGACTGATGCAAAAGGGTAACAGCATCTCATGGACAGCAGCCCCGCCTCCCCCAGCATGACGGCGCCGCTGGTGCTGCGCCACCGCTGGCAGGTTCGGCTGTGGCACTGGCTGGATGCCGGACTGCTCTACATCCTCTTCACCAGTGGCCTTGGCATCTTCAACGCCCATCCACGCCTCTATTGGGGCCATTATGGCGCCAATTTCGACAAGCCATGGCTGGAGCTGGAGCGCTTTGGCGGGTGGATCACCCTGCCTGCCCATTATGATCTCGCCATGTCCCGCCACTGGCACTTGGCGGCGGCTCCCCTCTTCGCCTTCGCCCTGCTCGCCTATATGCTCTGGGCGTGGCTCAGCCGTCATATCGGCCGCGACCTCGCCTTCCGCAGGGGTGAGCTGGCGCCGCGCCATGTGTGGCAGGACATCGCCGATCACGCCCGGCTGCGCTTTCCCACGGGCCAAGCCGCGATGCGCTACAATGTCCTGCAAAAGGCGAGCTATGTCCTGGTCATCTTCATCGCGCTGCCACTGCTGATCTTCACCGGCCTCACCATGTCGCCTGGCATGAATGCCGCCTGGCCGTGGCTGGTCGATCTGTTCGGCGGCAGGCAGTCGGCGCGCTCGATCCATTTCATCGCCGCTTTCCTGCTGGCGGCTTTCTTTCTGGTGCACCTCAGCATGGTGCTGCTTGCCGGTCCTGCGAACGAGTTGCGCTCCATCATCACCGGCCGCTACCGCTTGCCAGAGGCGCGGCCGTGACCCTGATCCTGAACCGCCGCACATTTTTGCTCGGCGCCGCCGCCACGCTCTCGGGATGCGATCGCTTGGCCCGCAACGAGCAAGCGCGGGAGCTGCTGTTCTCGGCGGAGAATTTTCACAAATGGGCGCAGCGCAGCCTGATGGCGCGCGGTGCACTGGCGCGGGAGTTCAGGCCCGACCAGATCTCGCCCTTCTTCCGGCCCAACGGCACTGCCAATCCGAACACGCCGGGATATCGCGCGCTGTGGCGGTCGGGCTTTGCCGACTGGCGGCTCAACATTTCGGGTTTGGTTGGCCGTCCGCTCTCGCTCTCGCTCGCCCAATTGCACAGCCTGCCCCACCGCGAACAGATCACCCGCCACGATTGCGTCGAGGGATGGAGCGCCATCGGCAAATGGCGAGGCGTGCCGCTCAGCCTCGTCCTCGACGCCGCGCGGATGAGCGACAAGGCGCGCTATCTCGTCTTCAAATGCGCGGATTTCATGGGCGACGGGCGGCCCTATTATGAAAGCATCGACATGATCGACGCCTTTCACCCCCAGACCATCCTGGCCTTCGCGCTCAATGATGAGCCGCTGCGCGTAGCCAATGGCGCGCCCTTGCGCCTGCGTGTCGAGCGGCAATTGGGCTACAAACATGCCAAATATCTGATGGAGATAGAGGCGGTCGACACGTTGTCCAGCATCGGCGGCGGCAAGGGCGGCTATTGGGAGGACCGCGCCAATTATGATTGGTATGCAGGCATTTGACGGCGACGTAATGACCTGACAGGTTGCCGCCCCATGAAACTGTTCGATCGCGTCATCAAGCGGCTGGTCACACGGGGACAGCTGACCATCATCTATCATGACGGCACGAAAGTGACCGCAGGCACCCCCGATCCGGCTTTCCCTTCGCTGGCCCTCAAATTCCGGGACGCACGTGTCCCCTTCGACATCATCAAGGACCCGCGCCTCGGCATGGCGGAAGCCTATATCGACGGCCGCGTCGCTATCGAGGGCGGCGGCATCATGGAGCTGGTCTCGCTGATCCGCGCCAACAACAGCTGGGAAAGCGGCAAGTCGATCAGCGCCAAGGGGCGGCTGAAACGCGGCATCAAGTCGATCCGCCAAACGCTCTGGCGCGCCAACCATCGCGCGCGGTCAAAGGCCAACGTCGCCCATCATTATGACCTGTCAGGCGCGCTATATGCGTTGTTCCTCGATCGCGACCGCCAGTATAGCTGCGCCTATTTCCCCGATGCGGACAATGAGGCCGGGATCAGCCTGGAGCAGGCGCAGGAGGACAAGAAGGCGCATATCGCCGCGAAGCTGCACCTGAAGCCAGCCATGAAGGTGCTGGACATAGGCTGCGGCTGGGGCGGCATGGCGCTTTATCTGCACCGCACCTGCGGCGTGGACGTTACCGGCATCACCCTCTCGGAGGAACAGCTGAAGGTCGCGCGCCAACGGGCCGAGGAAGCAGGCGTCGCCGATCATGTCCGCTTCGAACTGATCGACTATCGCGATGTGGAGGGTCCGTTCGATCGCATCGTGTCGGTCGGCATGTTCGAACATGTCGGCACCGCCCATTACCGCACCTTCTTCGAAAAGTGTCGGCAGTTGCTGAAGCCCGACGGCGTGATGCTGGTGCACACGATCGGGCGCGTGGACGGGCCGGGCATCACCGACGCCTTCACCCAGAAATATATCTTTCCCGGCGGCTATATCCCGGCGTTGTCCGAAATGATTCAGGGCAGCGAGGGCACGCGGCTGATGGTCACGGACGTCGAAGTGCTGCGGCTCCATTACGGCCTCACAATCCGCCAATGGTATGCCCGGGCGATGGCACGGCGGGCTGACATCATCGCTCTCTATGACGAGCGTTTCTTCCGCCTGTGGACCTTTTATCTCGCGGGCGCGGCGACCGTATTCGAACATGGCGGCATGGTGAATTACCAGGTCCAATATGCGCGTGATCGCCGCGCGCTGCCGATCACGCGCGATTACATGACCGCAGCAGAAGACGAACTGCGCGGCAAATAGCCTCCCTTAATGATGGCTGACAGTGCCGTTCCCGGACGGTTCAGTGAAGCTTGTGCATCCTCTCTCCCATAGGCCCCGTCCAACGCTCTGCGTCCGGGGATGCATGTTGAGGAGAGAGGATATGAATATCTTCGTGAAGGGCGCGGCCGCGCTCGGGCTGGCGGTCACGGCCCTCGGCGCGACGGCGATGCCAGCCCAGGCGCAATATCGCGGCGGCTATTATGGCTATGGCGACCGCGAGTGGCGGGGCGACCGTGACTGGGACCGGCGCTGGGATAATCGCCGCTGGCGCGATGGCGACCGGCGCTACTGGCGGGACGGCAGGCGGCATCATTATCGCTACCGCCAACGCTGCTGGACCGAATGGCGCTATGACTATTATCGCGATCGCGACGTGCGGGTGCGCATCTGCCGCTGACGCATAACTGTCTGGCTTAGGGACAGAAACACTTCCGCAACCCGATCCCTGATTGAAGCGGGGATCAGGTTGCGGCATCCTTGGCGGCATGAGCGATCCCATGCCCGTCATTCAGAGCCTGCTGTCCGGGCTCCCCATCTTCCTGCTGCACCTTGCCTGCGCGACGCTGGCGTGGCTCGCGGCACTGGCGCTTTATATGTGGATCACGCCGCACGATGAATTCGCCCTGATTCGCGCCGGGAACGAGGCTGCGGCAATCTCGCTCGGCGGCGCGGCGATCGGCCTTGCGGTTCCGCTGGCGCTGTGCCTCGCCGGATCGGTCAACGTCTGGGACATCATCATCTGGGGCAGCGTCACGCTTGTGCTGCAACTGATCGCCTTCCGCTTCGTCGATTTCCTGCTCGGCTCCCTTTCCGCCCGGATCGAGGCGAATGAGCGATCCGCCGCCATCTTCCTGGCGATGATGAAGGTTGCGATCGCCTGCCTGACGGCCGCGGCCGTGGCGGGCTGAATATGGCGCGGCGGAGCATAGGATGCCTGCCGCTGATGCTGGGCGGCATATTGGCGCTCGCCTGGATCGGCGAGGTGACGCAGCCCACGCCCTTGCAAGTCGAAACCTTCGACCCGCGTTCCCCGCGCCGCCCAATGCCGCAATGGAGCGATGAGGCTTTCGTGATCGAAGACCGCCCGGGCGCGCCATCGGACAGCATGGGCACAGCCTTCGCTGTGGACCGCGACGGTGCCTGGCTGACGGCGGAGCATGTCACCCACGACTGCGCCCGCATCGGGCTGGAGGAAGGCGGCGTCGCGCGCGCCGTGTCCCGCGTGGTGGAAAGCCGGGAGGCGGACGCCGCCCTCGTGCGTGACGGCCTGCCCAGCGATCATGCCTTGCCCTTGTCGGGCCGGGTTCCCGCGCCTGGCTCCGTCGGCTTCCATATGGGCTTTCCCGCAGGACGCGCCGCGCTCGTCGTCTCCGAACTGATCGGCGCGGCAAGCGCCCGGCGCGGGCGGACGGAGGAAACCCAGCCAGTTCTCGCCTGGGCGGAAGTCGCTCGCCTGCCCGAAAGCGACGACACTTTGTCCGGCATCAGCGGCGGCCCCGTATTTGCCGAAGATGGCCATGTGGTCGGCGTCAACAGCGCGGCGACCGACCGGCGGGGGCGCATTCTGACCACTGCACCGGACGCGATGATCCGGCTGGTTCAGGCCAGCCGCGCCGTCAACGATCAACCCGTGGCCTATCCCTTCGCCGGGCTTGCCGATGCGGAAGTTCGCTTCGCCTCCTGGCTGGAGCAGGGGGTGATCCGCCGCATCTTCTGCGATGTGGACGATGCGCCCCGGTTGACGGCGGCGCAGCCGAAAGGCTAGGCGGCGCGAAACGAAGGATCTGAAACAGCCATGAGCGACACGCCTCCCGACCGCCTCTCGACCAATCCGCGCAGCCCCCATTTCGACATGGACGTGCTGCAACGGGGGATCGGCATACGCTTCAAGGACCGCGTCCGCAACGATGTCGAGGAATATTGCATTTCCGAAGGGTGGATCCGTGTCGCCGCCGGCAAGACCAAGGATCGCCACGGCCAGCCGCTGACCATCAAGCTGTCAGGCCCGGTGGAAGCTTGGTTCGAGCGTGCAGCCGAAGGCGACGAAGAGCCGTCGCAGCCCGAGTAAATATATTGGTCGGGCTGAGCCTGTCGAATGGCTCGGCCCGAACGGCATTTGTCTTTAGCGCAGCCGCGCATCCCGTTTCACATCGGCGATGATGTCCCGCAGCGATCGTCCCGACGGCATGGCGTCCGCAAACTGCACCGCCCGCATGTCGACCTCCAGCTTCGGCTCACGCGTCGCCTTGCGCAAGGACCGGCCCAGGCTCGCAAGGCGCGCCGGCGCCTCTTCCCCATCCACCTTGACCGCTGCCTTCGACAGCTTCCCCATATCAGCGTCCACCTTGGCGAAGCGCACGCTGATGCCGAGCGCCGGATCGGCCTCGAATGCGCGCAGCTGCGCCTTGTCGGGATAGATGAAGCCGAAAGTCGGGTTGGTCCGCGCACCCATCTGCCCGGTCGGACTGTGCCAGACACGGACCTGGCTCCAATCGCCCGCTTCGGACACGTCGAGCGCGAGCACATCTTCCTCGATCGCGCCGGGCACCGACCAGTTGGCGTGCCGGATCAGCACGCGCCGGTCGTCCAGCACCTTGCTCACCACTGCGACATGACCAAGCACCATCGGGCCATAGGGGCGGAACGCCATGACGGCGCCGCGCCGGGGTACATGGCCGCGCGCATAGCGGTTTTCCGCCTGTTCCCACCAGGTCAGCGCGTCGCCCCGGATATTCACGCCGGACACGATCCGCGCATAGGGTACGCACTGCAAAGCCGTCGCCCCCCATAGCGGGGTTGCGGCCAGCGAAGCCAGCACCAATGCTGCTCCGCGAAGATATCGAAACATTTTTGCGACCTCAAAATATTGAGAATCGCCCCACCGCCGGTCAAACTAGCCAGCGGCGCTTAGAAAATAGTTAATGTCTTAGAAAGCAGCGCCAGCGGCGGCTGCGGCCGGGCTCACGCGGTCGGCCATGGCGATCTGGACCGGCGCGGCTTCACGGGCATGGCTGGGATAGATGAAGCCCTTGGCGGCGTTCGAGCGGAGGCCCAAGCCGCCGATCGGGCCGTACCATACGCGCACATCGGTCCAGTCATTGTTGGGCGACACGTCGATCGCGCGCACGTTGCGCTCGATACCACCGCGATAGGACCAGTTGGCGTGGGTCAGCAGCACTTCGCGATCGCTGACCACCTTGCTCACCATGGCGACATGGCCCACGGGCATGGAGCGGCTTGCCGAGAAGGCCAGCACGGCGCCTTCGCGCGGCTCATGGCCACGGTCATAACGGCCCTCGGCCTGTCCCCACCATGTGTTAGCGTTGCCGTAGATTTCGATGCCGGAAACTTGCCGCGCATAGGGCGCGCACTGGAGAACGCCGGCAGCGGCAGGGGTCACGATCAAGGCGCCGAGCGCAAGCATGGCAGTCGCGATAAATGCGCGAAAAGCACCGATCATGTGTGTAACGACCCCCGACTTGTTGTGCGTTATCAACCCCGTGCCGCCCTTAGGGCAGAGCAAGGATGAATTGAGAAGCGTCGAGCGGTGAGTTGTTGTGGGGGCGCGTTATTCTGCGGAACGAAAAACACGGCCCGAAGTTACGGTTAACCGTGTCGCGGAACTCAAGTCATTGAAAAGGCTATCTTCCGTCCCCGTCATCCAGACCTGACCGCCGGTTTCAGTTAACCTGTCGAACAACGCGGCCCGCCGCGACGGGTCGAGATGAGCCGCCACCTCATCGAGCAGCAGCACGGGCGGTTGCCCCCGATGTCCCGCGACCAGAGCGGCATGCGCAAGCAGGATGGACAGCAACAGCGCCTTCTGCTCCCCCGTCGAACAGAGCGCCGCCGCCTGCCTCTTGGCCGCGTGGTTTACCGCGAGATCCTGCCGGTGCGGCCCGGACAGGGTGCGCCCAGCCGCCGCATCCCGCCGCCGCTCGCGCGCGAGCCGCTGGGCAAGCGGCGCGCCGCCCCCGTCCTCACCCTCGATCGCCAGCAATGGACGGGCGAAGGGCTCGTCAGCCTGCCCCTCCAGTTCACCGCCAAGCCGCGCGACCAGGTCGGCGCGGGCCACCGAAAGCTGCTCGCCATGTTCCTCCATCTGCGTTTCCAGCGCCGCCAGCCAGGATGGATCGGCACGCGGCAGGTCGGACAGCAGCCGGTTGCGCGCCCGCATCGCCGCCTCGTAGCGCGCGCTATGGACGGCATGCTCGGGATGCAGCGCGAGCGTCAACCGGTCGAGAAAGCGCCGCCGCCCGCCGGGGCTGTCCATGAACAGCCGGTCCATCGCGGGGGTCAGCCAGACGATCGCGAGATGATCGGCAAGGGCGTTCGCCGAAGAGGAAACGCCGCCGATCCGTACTTGCCGCCGATCCGGCGCTTGCGGGGAAGTGCCGGTGCCCAGCACCACCCCGTCCACCTCCGCCGCGATGCCGAAGCTGCCTGTCCCGCCCTGCCGCGCCATGTCGCGCAGCGCCGCGCCCCGCAGGCCCCGGCCAGGCGCCAGCATCGACACCGCCTCCAATATGTTGGTCTTGCCCGCGCCATTCTCCCCCGTCAGCACGATGAAGGCATGATCAGGAAGGATCAGCGCATCCGCATGGTTGCGGAAATCGCTCAAGGTCAGGCGGCCGATCATCGCCCCGCTCTAGAGCATCGCGCGTGAAAGAGGGAACCGGTTTTGCGCAAAAAGCAACGCCGCGACAAAGGCGGAGCATCAGCAGCGCTTGCGGGTCACCGCCGCTCCGTCATTGATGATGGTCAGTTCGCGGCCATTGGCTGACGGACGTAGTTCCAGCCTCTTGGTCCAACTGTCGCCCTCGCCGGTAAAAGCGGCGTCGACCCGCAGCTTGCCGCCGGTGCCGGTGACGACCCCCTTCACCGTGCCGACGCTTTCGTGAAAGATCAGGCTGTCAGGCGTGACCTTCAATTCCAACTCGGCCGACCGGTCGCCGCAGCGATCGTTGAGGCCCGTCCAACTGCCCTGCAAGGCGGCAGGAATGGCCCCGGCAGGCGTCGAAGAAGCCGCCTTTTCCGCTCTATCCGGCGATGCGGCGTTGACGGGCGGCGAAGCCTCCGCCTCATTGCTCGCGGTCAGCGCTTCATCCTCTGCGGGCGTTTCGTTGCTCACATCATAGCTTGCCTGCTCGTCGACGATGTTGGTCGACATGCGGGGCGTATCCCCGCCCTTGTCGTCACAGGCGGAAAGCAGCAGCAAAGGCATGGCGAAAAGCAGGCGCATCCGTAATGAACCGGCTGGGCGCAGATGGGTTCCGCTACAGGCTTGCCAGCCGCCCGGAGAGGGGCCATCACCTTTGTCACAGCCGCCAAAGGATGGAGTGAAGGTGATGATGAAGCGCATGATGATCGCCATGGGCCTTGCCGCCGGCTTGCTTGGATCGACCGGTGCCATGGCGGCGCTGTCCGCCGGTGCCAAGGCACCCGATTTCACGACGCGCGGCGCGCTTGCGGGAAAGACCTTCACCCTCACCTTGTCCCACCAGTTGAAACGCGGGCCAGTCGTCCTCTATTTCTTCCCCAAGGCTTTTACCCCCGGCTGCTCGGCCGAAGCGCGCGAGTTCGCGACGCATATCGATGATTTCAAGAAGGCGGGCGCGACCGTGATCGGCATGTCGGCCGATCCGGTGGACGATCTTGTCGCCTTTTCGACCAAGGAGTGCGCCGGCAAGTTCGCCGTCGCCTCGGCCGGGCCCGACATCATCTCCGGCTATGACGTAGCGCTCAAGATGCGGCCCGGGATCACCGACCGCACCTCCTATGTCATCGCGCCCAACGGCCGGGTCGTATTCGTCCATAGCGAGATGAACTATAGCGGCCATGTGAAAAGCACGCTGGCCGCGGTGCAATCGATGAAGGCGAAATAAGGCGTCCGCCGCAGCCATCACCGTTCGGCCTGAGCTTTGTCGAAGCCTGTCTTGAGCGCCTTTCTGCTCTTCAAGAGAAAAAGAAGAGGCTTCGACAAGCTCAACCCGAACGGAAAGACTGGTCAGTGATGGTGCTTTATTCCCCGCCCTTCACATAACGCCCGAACCACTCCAGCGTAGCAGCCCAGGCTTCCTTCGCCGCCGCCTCATTATAGCTTGGCCGATAATCGGCCATGAAGCCATGATCCGCCTGCGGATAGACCATGATCTCATCCGGCGGCGACTTGCCCGCCGCCTTTAACGCGGTTCGCATCGCTTCGACATCGGTGACGGGAATGCCCTTGTCCAACGCGCCATATTGTCCCAGCACCGGGGCTCTCAACGCCGCCGCCTGCTCGACCACGCTCAGCGGCTGCAATGCCGTCTTGTCGCTCACCAGCCTGCCATAGAAGGCGACACCCGCGTCCAGCTGCGCGCTATGTGCGGCGTAGAGCCACACGACACGACCGCCCCAGCAAAAGCCCGTAATGCCGCGCCGCGTCGCGTCGCCGCCATGCTTGCCCGCCCAGGCATAGGCCGCGTCGATATCGGACATCACCTGCGCATCGGGCGCCTTCGACACGATGCTGCCGATCAGCTGCTTGATATCGGCGATCTTGGTGGCATCGCCATGGCGCGCGAACAGATCGGGCGCGATCGCATAATAGCCTTGGCCCGCGAAGCGGCGGCACATGTCGCGAATCCATTCATGGACACCGAAAATCTCGTGCACGACGACGATGACCGGAGCGTTCTTCGCCTTTTCCGGCCGCGCCACATAGGCTGGCATGGAAAAGCCGTCACTCGCCGGGATGGACACTGTTTCCTCGGTCAATCCTTTGCCCGAAGTCTGAACGGCGCTGCTCGACACCGGGCGGCAGGCGGCGGCGAAACCGGCGGCAAAGGCTCCGGTCATCAGCAGCTTGCGCCGGTCCAGCCCCGTGCTGTCGATCCAGCTACGGTCTTCGGGCAGGCGATCCGTCACCCGCTGTGGTTCATCTTCATGGCTCATGGCGCGTCCTCTCCGCTTCCCCCGCGCCGCAGACTATCGGCTCAGCGGCCGGGCGCAAGCGGGTCAGGCAAGGAAGTCACCGCTCGCGATGCGCTCCAGCCCCGTCACATCGCGAGCAAAGACATAGGTCCATGCATCGGTCAGCCCGGCGGCGCTGCGCACCTTTATCCGTTCACGCCGGAATTCATGGGGCTGAGGAAAATGCGCCGTGCACTCCTCATGCTCATCAAGCACCGAAAGCATGGCCTCCGCATTCGGCAACTGAAACAGCTCACCTGTGACAATTCCGTCAGGTCCGGGGACAAAACCGGGATAATAATCCACTCGGTAGAGCACGCCGCTCGCAAGGGCAGCGCACTCGAAACGCGCCACGGATGCAAGCCATCGGGCCATTTCTCCGTCAAATCCGGGACGGAGAGATCCGTACACAAAGAGCAGAGCCTGGCTCATTGCCAAGAACCGCTAGCAATAAAAAAGCCGCCCTGGCAATAGCCGGGCGGCCTTTTTGAAATTCCCCAAGACGAGGAATGAATAAGAGCGATCAATCGCTCAAGCGTAAAGTACCGAGTAGAAGGTCAGCATCTGCGCACCGACCGCAACCATCAGCGCAACGCCCTGCAAAGTGTGCCGCATGTTTCGTTTCCTGCAATTTTTGTTTTGCGCCCTGTTTGGACAAGCGCGCATATGATGGAAGACGCCCTTTGCCTCAATCGCAAAGGGCGCGTTCGCAGTTGCAGCAAACGCAACGGTCGCTGTTACTTCAACGCAACAAGCATCGCCTGAGCGGCGGCGGGCGCGCGGACTTTGGCGCCGTTGATGAAGAAGACGAAGACATCCCCCTTATCCGCCATGCCTTTCGCACTTTTTTTCCAGCCCTCGATATCCGAAGGCGGATAGCCGGTGGCCTCCTCTTCTCGCGATCGCATCAGGCGAAGGTAGGAAAACCCCACATCACGGCCCTTGATCGCGGGATATTCATCATGGTCGGCAAGCACGACTGCCGCCCCCGCATCATGGGCCAGTTGCAGAAAAGCGGGATCATCGAAGCTTTCGTGCCGTACCTCCAGGGCGTGGCGCAGCGGCACGCCGCCGATGCTGTCGGGCAGCAGTTTCAGGAACCCGCCGAAATCTTCAGCGTCGAACGTCTTGGTCGGCATGAACTGCCAGAGGATCGGGCCCAGCCTGTCACCCAGTTCGGCAATGCCCTGCCCCACGAACTTGGCGATGGATTCCCCGGCTTCCGCCAGCACGCGGCGGTTGGTGCAGAAGCGGGAAGCCTTCACCGCGAACTGAAACCCGTCTGGCACCGCCTTCGCCCAGTTCGCGAAGGTGGCGGGCTTTTGCGTACCATAATAGGTGGCGTTGATCTCGGTCGCGGTCAGATGCTGGCCGACATAGGCCAGTTCGTCCTTCTGGCGCAGGCCCTCGGGATAAAAGGTGCCGCGCCATGGCTCGAACGTCCATCCGCCTATGCCTACCCTGATCCGTCCCGCCGCCATGGCCGTCTCCTTCCACGCCCATCCTGACGGCTGACGCGCATGAGGAACAGAGGAAATGTCAGGATGCGCCCTTGCGCCGCAATCCGATCAGCCACGGCTTCACACCGCGCGTCGGCCGCGCCGTTCCATCCAGCCGCTTGGCGCGAATGATCTTTACCGGCTTCACGATCATCTGCCCGCGCATTGGCCCGGACCCGCAGCAGGTCGGCATGGCAAGGATGCGGCGCACGACATCCATGCCCGCGACCACATGCCCGAACGCGGCATAGCCGATATACGTCCCGCGCGCGTCCATATTGGGGGTGGCTCCGGCCGTGATGAAGAAGTTGCCCATCGCCGAATCCGGCCGGTTCGGCCGCGCCATCGACAGGGTTGCGTCCAGATGGCGGATGCCGGTCTTGCTGGTGGGCTCATGCGGGATGGGCGGCAGGGACCGGCGCGCATCCGTATCGGTTCCGCCCTGGATCAATCCCAGCTTCGCATCACTCTTGCGCCGCGCCGCGCGATAGAAGGTGACGCCATCGAACCGGCCATCATCGACATAGGCCAGGAAATTGGCCGAAGTGCGCGGCGCGCGCTTGGTATCGACGGCGACCACGATCGTGCCCACCGATGTGTCGATCGCCACGCGCGTGTAGCCGGGCGTCGGACGATTGCCAGGCAGGCCCCATGCAGCCGCCGGGGCCAGCAAGAGCAGCAGGGCAAGCGTGCGCAGTAAGGCGGGACGGATCAACGGTTCAGCCACCGATCGGTGAGTTGGAGTGGCGGAGAGGGAGGGAAACGAACATTTTCTACAAGTCCATGATTTCATTAAATTATTAGAACGGACTCTCTACCAGATGCCCCTTCAAATGCCCCCACTCTTCAAGAGTGAACAAGTAAGCTCGCTTCTGCCGGCTAAAACTGAAGGGACTTCTCGGGCTTCAAGCGTCGGGCGTAGCATGTCCGGCACTGCAAACCACACCTATTTCGTGACCCTCATGGATCAACCGAATAGCGGCTTTCGCGAAGCTTTGGTCCGGAACTTGCCGGGCCGTCGAGGGCAATTCAGCCGATCGGCAGCGCGCCCAGTTCCGCCCAGAAATTCCGAACGCCTCGGAGGACCATGTCTAGGGCAATGTCACCGCTGCGTCGTTTCTGACCAGTTAACCAGCCCTTACCCATCGAGATGGTCAAGCACCCGCTTGACTAGGGCCCAGGCACCTTCACGACGAGGGTGCCCTTTTGCCCAGACGATCCGGTCGATGGCATCCACATTCAGCCTAGGCGCACTTTGCTGGATAACACGGGCATGATAATCGCTGATTTCGGCTAAATTGCTCATGTTGCTAACCTCCATTCGACCGATTTCGAACCTGAAGGACTCGTCGCCACCGGGCCAAATCTGAACGCTCACCACCATCATATTCCAGACTCCTTCTATCGCCGCGCGGCTTCCTGAATTTCATCCTTCGGACGCAATTCACTTCACATCTTCCTGGCTTCGATAATAATCGCCTGATGGCCGGTTCCTAGCGGGGCGGAGGCGCGCGCCGAGAGGATGCCGCCGATGGAGCACTCATCATCCGGTTCGATGCAGGAGGCCTCCGCGAGGTCGCGGAGCATCTGTTCACCTGGGCCGGCGATTTGGAAATTCTCGGTCCGGACGCTCTCCGCAAAACGATACAGGAGCGAATTTCGCTGGCCGCTCAGATGGCCTGCACGACCTACGACACAATTTGACGCAGGAACAAGGCATACATGTGAAAATGAAAAACGTCACAAGCCGAATCGAGCCCGACACATCCGTGGATGGCGCTCTGAAAACCTTTGATCGCTCGCTCCCGGCCAAGTTCCGAGAGCAGCTCGTTGCCGCTGCCGAGTCCGGTTGGTGGAGAGATGTCCTCGACGACGAGCAGCTGCTCATCGCCCTTCGAGGAAGCTATCTGAACGTCTACTGGAAGGGCCAATCAATCTTCAAGGTCGAGGCTGGCGCTTCCGCTCCCAAGGCAACCACCCACGAAAAGTACCTGCTTGACCCAAAACTTTCGCGTCAGGTGAGATTCGACGGGATGACCTTCGACACGGATCAGCTTAAGAAGAAGGCGTTCCTCAGCGAGTACGGAGAAGGTTCGCTTTCGCGCATGAAGCGCGCCGCAGAGCTCTACTCGGGGGAAGAGAAGACGGGTTGCCACTGGGTGGCTCTAGCCAATCCGACCGTCATCGACGTCGAAGTCGCGTTTCCGGGAGCGGTCGAGAAGGGAGAGTCTGGCGAAGAGGTGACAGCTCCCCGCATCGACCTGCTGGCGCTGGAAGCGTCGGGTGAAGATCAGGCCCGCCTCGTCTTTTGGGAAGCCAAGGCCTTCAAGAACCCGGAACTGGGAAGCGCGCAATCAAAACTCAGTGCGCCCGTCTTGGCCCAAATCGCGGCTTACCGCTCGATCCTGGAGACATTTCGCTTGGATGTTGAGCGCAGCTACACGCAGCTATGTCGTGACATTTGTGCCATCCGTGAGGCTGCCGGCACAAAGCTCCATCCACTCATTCACGACGTTGCCGAGGGCCGGCGCACAATCACGCTCGGTGAAACACCTCAGGTCAATCTACTCGTCTTTGGCTTCGACGGCAGTCAGAAGGACCATCCCCGCTGGAAGACGCACAAGAAGGCATTGACCGAGTCTCTTGCGGCCCAAGGCTCACGACTTCGTGCGGTGGGCGATCCCAAGGGAGCAAAGCTCTGAGCCTGACAATCACTGTACATCGCGGCACCGATCAGATTGGCGGTTCCTGCATTGAGGTCGCTGCGCCTTCGGGCGAGCGGCTGCTCCTTGATGCAGGCCGCCCACTCGACGCTCCGCGCGAGGCCACTGGGTTACTGCCGGCCACGGTCGACACCAGCCGTCCCGCCAATGTGATCTTCAGCCATCCGCACATGGATCACTGGGGCCTGATCGACGAACTGCCCGGCGAGTGGCCCATCTGGTCGGGCGAGAAATCGGCCGAGCTGATGCGGCTGACGACCGAACTGTTCGGTGGCCGCATCGACCGGGACATTCGGACTTGGCACAGCCGTTCGGCGCCTTTCGCGATTGGCGGTTTCACGATCACGCCGTTCCTGACCGATCATTCGGCCTTTGACGCCTACATGCTGCTGATCGAGGGCTGGGGCAGGAAGTTGCTCTACACGGGCGACTTTCGCACGCATGGCCGCAAGGCAGTGCTGGTCGAGCGCATGATGGAACGCCCTCCCCAAGGGATCGATGCGCTCATGATGGAAGGCACTAACCTGCGTTCCGGAAAGCCCGTCATCACAGAGAAGGAACTTGAGGATCAGTTTGTGGAACTGGCCCGGGACACACCGGGTCATGTCTTTGTGCAATGGTCAGCGCAAAACATCGACCGCACCGTCACGCTCTACCGCGCTGCCAAGCGTTCGGGGCGCACGCTGGTGGTCGATCTCTACGGTGCTGACGTGTTGGAGCGAGTGGCCGATGGCACCGGCATTCCCCGACCGGGCAAAGAGTTCGACCTTCTCCAGGTCGTGATCACGCCCTGTGGCAAGCGCATGTACGAGCGTCAGGGCCGCGAGGATTTCGTCACGCGCATGGCGACCGGCGGGGCAGGCACATCTCGCCGCAAACTATCCGACGGCCGGGCGATCATCATGCTTCGCGACTCCATGGTGGCCGACTTTGCCAAGGACGGCCTCGGCTTCTCGGCGGACGACGCCTACGCATTCTCCAATTGGAGCGGTTACCTTGACACTGCAGATCCGCGCAGCGGCTGGGCGCAGGCCGAACGCGCCGGTGCCCGAACCGTCCGGCTGCACACCAGCGGACATGCATCCCCCGAGGCTTTGGCAGCTTTTGCTGCCGCGATGGCGCCTAAAACGGTGCTTCCCGTCCACGGCACCGCCTGGGACGACCCGGGCATTCCGCTGCCACCCGTCACCCGCCTCGCCGACGGGGAAGCATGGACGATCCCCTGAACGGCTTAACGCTGATACTTTCCTAACCGGCCAAACATGGGGGCTGGGAGGTGTTTGGTCAGCACGGGCCGGCGCTCGGCCTGACGTGGTCGTCGTTTTACATCTCGCGCAACCGATCCTGAATGAGGCTTGCTCTGGACAATCCGTTTTCTGTTGCAGCCTTCAAGACGACCCTTGAGGGGCGCGCTGCGTGGCGCGTAGTTGAGGCACATGCCGATGAGATCATCTGCGCCGCGGAAGCGGGTGATCCACCTTTGTCAGTCGTGGCCCCGTTCCTCGAGGGCGTCATTGTCGAGCGGCTCCATTGGAAACTATGTGACAAAATGATCCATGACTTTCTTGGCTCAGACTTTGTGCAGATCGGTCGCATCTTAGTGTCTAGGGGGATGCCGCATTATCGCGCGTGCTACGCGCGAATTACGATACACGGTTAGGTTGTGTGGATCGCGCATCTCGAACTTCTTGAACAGATCGGAAAGCATTGCTGGAAGCGAAACCGCAGTATCTCTGCATGTTGGCGTCGCATCAGGGCTTGGTCCGCCAGACCAACGAAGATGCCTGCGCAGCAACAACGAGCGGCGATGAACGCCAACCGGCATTCTGGGAGGGTTTTGTACCTTCGGAAGGGGGGTGGGTGTTGCTCGCCGATGGCATGGGGGGACACACCGCCGGAGAGGTGGCAAGCCAGCTTGCCATTGCCTGTCTCAGCGAGCTGACAGACCTTCTGACTACCGAAGCCGGAATCCGCAGCGCTGTGGCGGCGACCCATGAGGCGATCATTAATGCCATGTTGGAGGACGACTCGCTGGCCGGTATGGGTACCACGGTCGCAGGTGTGCTGCTGATGGGTGCGGAAGCGATTGCGTTCAACGTCGGCGACACTCGAATCTACCTGCTGTCCGACACGCTCCAGCAAGTCAGCGAAGACCATGTCGCGGGTCGTCATGTACTCACGCGGTGCCTCGGCGGATTCAACAGCACACCGTCGACGCCATGGATCGGTCGAATCCCAATGCGTCCGGGCGACCAACTTCTGCTCTGTTCCGACGGCCTCACAGACATGGTTTCAGAAGCAGAAATCGAATGCGGCCTGCGATCAACGAAGAAGCCGGTTGAGCATTTGGTCGAGGCAGCCTTGCGGGAGGGCGGGGGCGACAATGTAACGGTCGGAGTGATTCACAGAATTGCATAGTCGCTGCTGCACGTTCCGGGCTCTCCGCGCAAGCGGACATTCAAGCGCCGACTTCAGAATGGCGAGACTTGGTCGGCTACTGCCAGCGTGAGAACGGCAACTATCGTTGCGCTCGCTCTCCAGACCGGACTTTCCGCTACCGGCCAGATCGAGCCGATCAGCAGCCGTTCCGCCTCGCGCCACTTTTTGCTGTTCCGTGTGAACTCGCGCCACGCTGGAAGCGGTCAGTCCGCTCACTATGCCGGCTGGTCCTCTTTCTGGCCTTCGGTGAGCGGCACACCGCTCTTGCCCCAGGGCAGTTTTCCCCGCCTCAGAAGGCGCGAGGCGGGGCTGTCGGGTTCCTCCAAGGGAGAGGAATAGGGAATATGCGCCCGTATGGGTGAGTCGCCTACCCACCGATCGTAATGGGCCTTGTGTAAAATCGAACGGTCTCTGCCAGCGTCCAGACTGTTGGGATGCGGAACGATCAGTTCAGGGGCTCTCGTAATCGGGTGGGCGAGTCGCGGAGGCGACGCAGGCGGTGAGAGTCGGTAGATTTTCCGTGCGGGACGGCGCGGGAGATCAGGAGGACCGGATCATGGAACAGCATGTCGGGTTGGATGTGTCGCTGGACGCGACGAGCGTTTGCATCGTGGACGAAAAGGGCAAGAAACTGCTTGAAATAAGCGTGGTGAGTGACCCGGAGTCCATCTGCATAGCCCTACGGCCTCATGTCGGGGAGATCGCCCGGATTGGGATCGAGGCGTCGGCGATGGGCATGTGGCTGGCGCGCGAACTTAAGGCCGAAGGGCTGCCAGTGATTGTCGTGGAAACCCGGCATATGCGCTCGTCGCTGAGCGCCATGCGGAACAAGACGGATCGGAATGACGCGCACGGCATCGCCCAGATGATGCGCATGGGCTGGTTCCGGGCGGTGCATATCAAGACGGAGGAAACCCAGCGCCTCAAGACATTCCTCGCCAACCGGCGTCTGCTCAAACGCAAGCTGATCGACCTGCAGAATCATATCCGCGGTGCCTTGCGGACCTATGGTCTGAAGGTGGGCACGGTTGGTGCGGGCCAGTTCGACACGCGGGTCCGGGAGCTGATCACCGATTCCGATTATATGCTCCACACCATGATCGAAAGCATGCTGGAAGTCCGGACGGTTTTGTTCGAAAGCTTCCAGAAATTGCATCGTATTCTGCTGCTGATCGTCCGGAATGATCCCGTCTGCGTTCGTTTCATGACGGTGCCGGGCGTAGGCCCGGTCACGGCGCTTTCCTTCAAGGTGACGATCGACGATCCGTACCGCTTCACGCGCTCGCGCACCGTAGGCGCGCATCTCGGGCTGACACCCAGACGCTACCAGTCCGGGACTTCGGTTGACTGGGGTGGGCGCATCTCGCGGATGGGCGATGTCGATATGCGGGGTGCGCTTTGCGAAGCCGCTGCCTGCCTGATCCTACGCGTGAAACGCTATTCGACGCTCAAAGCCTGGGCGATGCGGATCGTCAAGCGCAGCAGCAAAATGTGCGCGATCGTTGCCCTCGCGCGGAAGCTGGCCGTCATCCTTCATCGCCTCTGGATCGACGGCACCGAATATGACTGGAACAAGGGTGCGAAGATCACCGAGAAGCGCAAATGCGATCCGGAAACAGGGCTGATCCTGAACTATTGAAGTTAGCAGAGGCGAGGAGTTAACCAGTCCCGAGCGCGCGGGAGCGTCCCCGACAGGGCCGCAGAACAGAGTATGTCCGTCATCTTGCTTGCTTCCGCCCACAAGGAGCGAGAGCGCTGTAATTGCTTGGACTGCTCCGTTCAGCACTGACCGAGAGAATGTGACGGCCCTGGTGCCGAGCACGTAGTAACGCATGGACCTTGTCGAGACGAAGAGTGCGAACGTCAGGACATAGAAACGGACTGCTCTGTACAGTCCGCATGGAGATCGTGTATGTAGAAAATGAAAGTGGACAAGCAGCCATTTTTACTGCCCGATTAGTAAAGCAAGATAAAAAGGCGCCGGCCTCACGACCGGCGCCTCCTTTCGATTTTGATCAAGCGATGAATACCGCTCAGACGCGTCAGAAGTCGAAGCGGACCCCGATATTGACGTTATGGCTACGACCGCCGCCAAACTCGCCCTGATAGGCGCCATAGAGGCTGAAGCCCGGAGCTGCATCGTAGCTCGCGCCAGCGCCAGCTGTCGCCATCGTTTCCTTGCGGCCCGCGCTCAGCACCGCGAAGCGCTCTGCGTTGCCCACGAACCCTGCGCTGGCGGAGGAGAGCTCGCCTTCCAGCTGTTGACGCACGCCAGCCTGCGCCCAGGGATGGAAGCGGTCGCCTTCGCCGACGCCGCCCTTCAGCTTGAGGCCGCCGTCGAGGAAGGTGGCATGGGTCCTGGCCCGGTCGACAGCCAGCGCAAAGGCGGCGCTGCCCGACTCGGTGGCTGCGCCCCGCCGGGTGGAGATGTGGGTGATGCCCACTTCGGGCCGAACCGCCCAGCTGCCCATCGGGATGCTGTAGCCGACCGATCCGTCCAGCACGAGGCTGCGCAAGCGATAGTCGTTCGACAGGACGGTCGCGCCCGGAACGGTACGGCGCGTGCTGCCTTCGCTCCAGTCATAAGCCATCGTCACCGCTGCGTCGAAGCCGCCGCTGGCGAAGTGACCGGACAGGCCGGCGACTACGCCGTCGGCTTCGGTGCGCGCGCCCAGGCCGGCGATAGTCTGGCGGCTGTCGACATAGCCGATGAACCCGCCGACCGATGCCGCCTCAGAGCCAAAGCCGATGCCGCCGACCAGGCCATAGCTGTGGCTCTTGGCGGTGGAGGTGCCCCGGTTCGCATTGCCCTTCAGCGTGCGCCAGTCACCCAGCCCTTGGGCGAAGGTGAACAGCCCCGCCGTGTCGCGCCGTGTCGCAGCGAGGCCGGAACGGCCCGCCTGGGCAAGCGCCAAACCCTGTTCGACGCCCAGTTGCGATGCGCTGGCATAAGCTTCTGCGGTTAATTGGCCGAAGGTTGCTGCATTCGCCGTGCTGCCATTGAGCAGGGAGGGCACGGCATTGATCAGCGCCGTGCTGGCGGTGCCAGCAACCAGCAGGTTGTTGACATAGTTGATCGCGGCGTTGGCCTGAACATTAACGCCGGTCGGCGCCACGAAAGTGCCGAGCAGCTGCAGCGTCGTCGCATTGTAACGCAGCACACCCACAATACCGGGATCGCGATTGACGATGTCGAAGTCGCCCGTGATCGTGCCGCCACCATTGACGATGATCAGGTCGCGCGATGCGCCCGGGGTGAGCGAGCCTGTGAGGTTCAGCGTCGTATTGTCGCCGATCGTCACCGATCCGCCGTTGACGATGATCTGGTCGCTCTGGCCCACCGGCACGAATTCGAAGATCGTGGTGGTGCCGTTGCCGATCGCCAGATTGCCGTTGATCGTCATGATCGCGGGCGAGGCGCCGGGCGACAGCGTGCCGCCGCTGCCGATGGTGACGTTGCCGCTGACCGTTCCAGCCGTGCCGAAGGTGCCGCCGCTCGCCACATCGACCGATCCGCTCAGAATCGAGCCGGCCTGGCCGATCAGGCGACCGCCGGTGACATTGACCTGATTGACGTCGAGATCGCCGGTGAAGCTGTTCACGCCAGCGGCGTTGTTCACTTCCTCAAAACCGGTGAAGCTGGACCCGTCGATCGTGGTCTGCGCTTCATAGGTGCTGCCGGTGTTGAAGGCGAGCGTGTCAGAGCCGCCGCCCGCGGCGACCGTGCCGCCGAAGCTCCCGCCCGTGCCGATCGTCAGCGTGTCGGCGCCTGCACCCAGATCGACATTGCCGGAGATCGTGCCGGAGTTGCTCAGGCTGTCCGCGCCGCTTCCGGCCAGAATCTCGCCATTGATCGTGCCGCCTTCATTGCTGATGCTGTTATTGCCGGAGCCGGTGATGATGTTCCCGGTGATCGTGCCGCCGGTCGCGTTGCTAAGAACATTGTCCCCCGCGCCCAGATCGACATTGCCGAGGACCTCGCCGCTGTTGGCGATCGTGACGCTTTCGCTGCCGCCATCAATGGCCGTTTCGCCGGGAGCCACGACAATGCTCGACCCCTCGGTCAGATTGAGCGCGCCGCCGCTGGACACCTGGACCGTTTGCTGAACCACAACCTGACCCGTGCCGATGATCTTCTCGACCTCGAAGCTGGTAAACAGCTGGCGCAGGGCCGGATCGATAGTGCCAGTGTAAGTCGTGCCGGTGATGTCGAAGGAGAGAGTGTCCTCACCCGCGCCGCCATCGACCGTCCCGTTCAGCACTGCCGAGGCGAGGAAATGGGTGAAGCTGTCATCTCCGTCCCCCATCCGCACGGTTCCGGTGATAGTGCCTGCGTTGACGACCGCGTCGTTGCCTTCGCGCATATAGATGTCGCCACTGATCTGGCCCGCATTGTCGATGCGGTCGTCGCCGGCATTGAGGTCGATCGAGCCGATTATGACGCCGGTTGCGGTGTTCGTCACATGATCGGTCGAGGGCAGGAAACCGCTGTTATCGTCAAGCTGATCGCCGCTGGTGTGGATCGCTCCTGCCAGATAGCGGTTGGGCTGGCCGATCGCATTGTCGATGATGATGTTGGCGTTAGCCGAATAATCGCTCCCTGCGCCCCCTCGGATAGTGCCGGAGTTCACGATGTTTACGGCTTTGGCGGACACCCCGATTGCGGTTGCCATGCCGCCGTCCACAGCGCCGGAAATCGGCATATAGGCGAATGCACTCACGGGCGGTGTGGGCATGATGATGCTGGCGAGGCCGGACGCCTCGATAAGGCCGCCTTCGCGGTTTTCGATCGTGACTAGCCCGGCGCCGCTGCTTTCCTGGTCGATCCCCACGGCTGCAATCTGGTTGACGAAGAAATCAGTGCTGTTGGGATTTACGATCCCCATCGGGAAGCCAGTGGCCCCGCCGGTCGCCTTGATCGTGCCGATGTTTACAAGATGAATGGTCGAATCCGCCGTCGGGATGCCAGGCTCGTCGCCATCTCCCGCTTCGGCTTCGATGACAAGGCCCGATCCGCCGCGGTCCTGCCCGATGATGCTGCCGCTGTTGGTGAAGGTGAGGCTGTGGCTCTCGTCAGTTTCCGATTCAATGTCGAATGCGGGCACTCCGCCGAATAGGGGAGGATTGCCCTGTTCGATCGCAAGCTCGGTCCGCGTCACGGTGCCGCTGTTGACGAAGGTCGCCACCCGGTTTCCGAGGTTGACCTCGGCGGCGCCGTCGATCGTGCCCGTGTTTGTGAATGCGAAACTTTGGGCGGGAATGTCGATGACGTCGTCGTCGCCTGGCCCGTCATCCTGCAAGAGGCCGGTCTCAATGAAGAGCGCGGTGCCACCTTCTTGCGCCGATGCGGCGATCCTGCCGTGGTTCTCGAAATTCAGATTTTGCGCGGCGACGCCGGCATAAAAGCCATCGCGAATTTCACCATCCACCGTGTTGATGATTGTCGCACTGTCCGCGTTGAACTCGTCATTGGCGTTGGGAAGCACAAGGTCGAGCTCACCCACCTTCAGCGTGAGCCCGCGTTGGAAATATCCACTGGCGTCGAGGCCGGTGATCGAGCCGCTGTTGGTGAACGAGAAAGTGCGGGCCGCCACATTGGCGTCGAGACCGCCAACGATGGTGCCACTGTTGACGATTTCTGCGTCCGCCAGTTCGGTGGTTTCCAGAGCCTGGCGGATTCGCACTGCCGCGTTTACGCCGCCATCAAATTCGCGCTCGATATTGGCGAACGCCGACCGAACGCCGTTGAAGCCCATCTCGATGTCGCTGGTATTGCGGAAGACGAAGTCCTCACCAGCGGAGGTCGTGACGACCGAACCCATTCCGCTGGTAGCCAGGTTAATCTCATCATTATTGATGAAGGTGGCCGCCGCGATCCGGATGTCTCCGTTGATCGTCCCCTCATTGATGAAGCTGGTCAGAGCGTCGCCATAGGTCGGCGTGTAGAGCGGAACGGTGCCGGGCTGCACGTTGGAGCGCTGGAAGGTCGCGAAGCGCTGTTGGTAGTAGCTGATCGCTGCCGGGACGACGTTCACCCCCGGCGGATACAGGCCAGCGGTGTTGAGGAGGTTGATCGTGCCCCCGTTCACGACATTGCCATCGCCCATCAGGCTGATCGACGTGCCTTGACCGGTCAGCGTCAGCGTGGTCGCATCGCCGCGTGCCTCGAAGCCCTCGATCTCGAACGTCGCCGGCAATGCCCCCGTAGCCTGCTCAAGCGACTGCGACTGGCTGTAGCTACGGGTGTAGATATCAATGCCGCCGCCAGCCGAGATGGTTCCTGTGACGCCGTCATCCGCGCCACGCTGGATGAAATTGGCGGTGCTGAAGGCGGTACCGAGCTGCAGATTGCCGTTCAGCGTGCCGCCGTCCGAGATATAATAATAGAGCGCCCCCGCCAAAGGCGGTTGACCGGGGGCGGCTGTGGGTTCGACATAAGCAACATCACCGTTGATCGTGCCGGCATTGGTCACATTAAAGCTGAGCAGGGGAATGCCGGTCCTTGCGGGCGCAACAATCGCGTTCGTACCGCCGCCAATCACCCCGCCTGTCGCATTGTTTACGGACAACACGACCGCTTGGCCCGCACCGATAGCTGGATCGCCCGCAATGGTGCCGCTGTTGTTGACAACAATGGCGGTGCCCAGCGTTCCGGTGATCGGTCCTACCGACCCCGTGTTGCTGATGATGCAGAGCGGACCCGCGCTCCCGTCAGGACAGGTCGTGGCCGGTGCCTGTTGCGCAAAAGCACTGCCGGTGCCGAGCGCCAGCACGCTCACGCCAATGCCAAGCCCAAGACGAATAGGTGCACGCGTAGACTTCCGACCCATCATGAAAACCCCCTCCAGACAAATATGCGGGCGTGGTTAGTCTGGCTCAGGCGCCGTTCGCATCCCTCGATTAGGGTATGTACGATCAATCAGTTGATATGTTGTATTTTTGCACGGGCCTGGTTAGCTAGGTTGGCGGACGCGGCGGAAAAGCCGTAGCCGCTAAGAAAAAGACGTTCTGATCCGGGTCGCATAGCCAGGATCAATATGAGTGGATGACAGAATTCTGGCGCTTGGCGAGCATTTCGCCCTAGCCGCCATCGACGGAGATGAATGGCTCCCCGCCTTGCGGGCGATGGCCGAAATGACTGGTAGTACCTACGGCCAGCTTGTCGGCTTTGTGCCCGGTGATGTCCCTTTCAACTGGATCAATGATCTCGATCAGGATGCAATTGCGCGCTTCGTGGAACATGAGCGCGGCGATCCCAGCATTAACGTTCGCGTGCGGGCATCACTGACAGATCCAGCCTTCGTCATCCGCAGCGAAGCGGATTATCGGGCCGTCGGACGGAGCCCGGGCTTCGATCTCTACCGAGAGATGTGCGACGCCTACGACATTTTTGACGGTTGTCAGACCAAGTTGTTAGAGGGTCGCGACCATTTTATCGGCTTGGCGCTCAACCGTAGCCGCAAGGACGGCAAGACAGATGCCGATACCCGGACGCTATTTGCGGCGATCGCGCCGCAAGTGCGGCACGCGGTGAAGATGCAGATCGCGCTGGAAAGTCGTGGCGCCGCTCTCTTGAACGGTGCGATGGAATATGTGGGACTGCCCATCTTCATCTGCGACCAGACCGGCGTTGTGAATGGCAAGACAAGTGAGGCGGAGGCGCTGCTGTCCAGCGGTTGTTTCCGCCTCATCGATGGACGGATCGGTGTCTCCGATCCTCGCGATAATGCGGCCCTGCTGCAGACTATCGGCCGGCTTCATAGACGGCAGCAGAGGTTCGAGACCTTGATGCTGCGGGGCGATGGTCAGAAGATGCCGTTGATCGTCGATATCTGCAGGCTTCCCGTTCAGCCTTGGCGCCTGAGCTTTTCTTCGCAGCTGTTGGTTATCGTACGGTCCGGCCGTCGCTGGCACGATGCTGCCCCTACCATTTTGCGCACGGCATTCAAACTTTCCGCCGCCGAAACGGACATAGCCCTAGCACTGGCCCGCGGTGAAAGCCGCGAAGAAATCGCTGCTGTGCGCAGGACCAGCGTTCAAACCGTTAAGGCACAGCTCAAATCCATCTTTGCCAAGTTGGGCGTTGTTCGTGAGGTGGAACTGGTCGCAATGCTTGGGGGCAGCTTCCGGATGTGATGGATGGCCTACCAGCCACGGGATTTTTCAGATTTACATCGATTCGGTGATCGGCAGGTTCTGCTCGGATAAAGCCGACCTTACCCCATCCGTGGTATGACGCGGCACGACAGAGCTGTTAGTGTTGCATTTGCGACCCGAAGACTCGCGGCTTGTTTGGCCGATGAGACTTTCCCTAGCCCGACTGCCCTAGCGACGGTCGGGCTATTTTTGCGGTTCGGGATGTCAGTCGCAAGGCTGTCTGCCGTCGCGAAGCTCAAAGTTGATCAGCGACCAGCGGCAACGCGCCACTTTTTAGCCATCCCCGCCGCTGCTATGCGATCCCAATTCCTGCCGTACGTTTACGTAAGTGGGATTGATCGGAAGAAGCCTATATTGTGCTGCCAGCACGGCAGCATCGCGTCATGTAGCGGCACCGCCTGCAACGACGACAAAGTGAAGCCTCTTCATTTTCGTTCTCCTACTGCGGCCTTGCTGGAGCTACGAACGACCAACGTTCGAGATGCTTATAGATGACGACCTTTGCCTCCAGCAGGACGGCATGCCGCTGGCAGAAGAATTCGAGATCGGCCCGGTGGCCGATCAGTTCAACGCACATCGTCAGATAGGGATTGCTCGTTTCCGCACCCTGATCAAGCACCGGACCATGATTGCTGAAGCCGTAGTGGGTATGATGGGCTACAGCGTTCATCAGACCGGCAAACTTAGCCTGGAGGACAAGCTCGCGATAGAGCGGGCGCGCTGACCACAGTTTCCATGCCTTGCGCGGCTCTGCCGTATCACGCGGCGCCATGTAGATACGCAGCATGCCGATCTCGCTGGACGTGAGAATAGCTGTGTCAGTCATTTGTGTGGAGATCCTGCTTGGTGATCTGAGTGCGCGCGGTGCGAACGCCGCGCAGCGTGATGCTTGGGCTGATGGAAATGCTCGGGTGCTTGGGGACGGCGATCTGCTGAGACAGATAGATGCCGCTGTGGCCTGAGCACAGGTAGGCGACGAAACAGGCGACGGCGATGTAAACGGCATGGGTCGCACCGAACAATTCAATGCCCATGATGGTGCAGGCCAATGGCGTGTTCGCTGCCCCGGCAAAGACGGCGACGAACCCAAGCCCTGCGAAGAGATCGACAGGTGCGCCGAAAAGGGTGCCGAGGGCGTGGCCCAGCGCCGCGCCGATGAAGAACAACGGTGTAACCTCGCCGCCCTTGAAGCCGGAGCCCAGCGTCACGACCGTGAACAGCAGCTTGAGCGCCCAACTCCAGTAATCCGTGCCGGGCGAGAAGAACCCAGCGATAGTGGGTGTGGAGGCCTCGGGTGCCCAGACCCCGAGGCCAAGATAGTCGCGCGTACCGAGCAGATAAACCAGAGCGATCACCGCAAGGCCGCCCAGGAAGGGACGTAGAGGGCCGAACCGGACGTGGCGCTTCACGAAGTCACCGAAGCAGTGCGACAGTTCGGAGAACAGCAGGCCGACCAGTCCAAACACCACGCCAGCAATGGCCGCCTCGAGCAGGGGCACCGGGTCGACGGCGATCGGTCCAACCGCGCCCTTGAGATAGTCGATGTGGTACACCCCGTGTTCGATACCCCACTGGTGACAGGTCCAGTCGCCGACAACAGCAGCTATCAGTGCCGGCACCAGTGCACGATATTCCACTCGGCCGACTGCCAGCACTTCAAGCGCAAAAACGGCGCCGGCGAGCGGTGTCCCGAACACGGCCCCGAAACCTGCGGCAATACCGGCCATCAGGATGATGCGGGTACTCTCGGCATCAAGCCGAAACATAGTGGCGAAGGCGCTCGCAAGGCTACCGCCCAGTTGCACAGCCGTCCCTTCGCGCCCGGCCGAGCCGCCGCACAGATGCGTGACAACGGTCCCAAGGAAGATCAGCGGCGCCATGCGCAAAGGCACGCCGCCACCCGGTTCATGAACCTGCTCGACGATCAGATTGTTACCGCCTTCGACGCTGCGACCGAACAGATGATAGAGCAGGCCAACCACGAACCCGCCGACCGGCAGGAGGAACAGCAGCCATGGATGCGCAAAGCGTGCCCGTGTCGCGACATCGAGGCTCCACAGGAAGGCAGCGCAAAGACTGCCGACCGCCGCAGCCATCGGAACAAGGAGGGCCAGCCAGCGCAAGACCGACAAGGCATGGTCATGCCGGTCCCTGACAAAGGCCAGGACGTTCAGGTTCGATAGCAATATTGCGAATTTAGCGCGCACGATTCCTCCTTGTTGCGATAACGCATCAGGTAGGAATCATCAGCCCGAAGGCGGTTTGGCCGAAGCCCGGCGGAAATCCATCGCCTTGCCAGCGCATATCTTATGACGAAGGCATTTGGTCAAGCCGCAATGCATGCGGAAGTCGAATTGTACGGCAGCTTCACGCTGCTTCTGCGCTGAAAGCTGTCAGTCCCCTAACGGCCAAAGCCGGTCGCCCAGAGGTGTTTGGCTACCGCAGAAAGAAAGCGAACAAGGGATCACGATCGCTCGGAAGGATTGCTGCCGAAAGGCCTGTTGACGATGGCCAGGACTTCTTGGGCTGCAAAGATCCGGTTGCGACTGTAGCCGGTCCGCTCCGACAAGATGCCTGCCTCCATCAGTTGGTTAATTGCGGAAAGGGCCTGCGGTCGCGATACCCCAAGTTTCTGAGCCAGCCGCTTCATAGTGACGACGGGATAGTCGCTAAGGAGGTCCAGTGCCCGCAGTGCAGCGGAGTTCGATCGGAACTTCCTTCGCCCGCGCCACTGTTCCTTCAAGGCATTCAACCCATCCCGCGTTGCGAAGAGTTCTTCCACCGTTCCAGTTATGGCATCGGACAGATAGCCAACGAGCGGTCCCCATTCGAGCCGTTGTTGAGCGATTTTGAGGCCCGAATAATAGCCGTCGCGGTTTGCGGCGATATAGGGTGCGAGATAGAGCGGCACCTGCCCTTCCGCTGCCATCATCATCGGCAGCAAAAGGCGGCCAACACGACCGTTGCCGTCTCGGAAGGGGTGTACCGCTTCGAAATGCGCATGGGCAATCGCCATGCGGGTGATCAGGCTCTGCGTCATCGCCTGCATGCCTTCGCAGCGCATATAGGCGGCCGTATCCTCAAGGCAGGCCCCCACCTGCCCAGGTGGCGCCGGATTATAGGTCGATGTCGAAATATGACCCGTACCGCCGATCCAGACCACGATATTGCGCAGCGCCCCTGCCGAATCAGGATATTCCGGGTCGTGCTGCATCGCCTCGTGGTGGAGTTCCTGGATCATCTGCACTGTAAAGATGTCGATGCCCTCGGCTGCAGCACGAGGCAGGAGGCGATCGAGGGTCAGCGCATAGTCCCGTACCTGACGGGCGGCGTCGCGCGCGTCGTCATCCTCTTCCTCGATTGTCAGGAGTTCGTCGAGCGTGCTGTTCGTGCCTTCAATGGCCGAGCTGTCGACTGCTTCGCGACGGCTCAGCGTACGGCTGATAATATAGGGGTCCGGCAGGCTCGCCGCGAGAGCTTCGGCACGTCCGAGCATAGCGAGCGCTCGTTCATGTGCGGGCTGCGCTGATCCCAGCGGCAGGGCTGATTCTGGAGGCGGAAGCGGCACGACACCATAGTGACTGGCATGAGGTTCAGGATAACGGACAAGCCGCTCGCGAACTGCATGCGCGAGATTGTTTCTGTTCATTAACCCTTACCATAAGACCTTAAAACATAGCCATAGTAAGGTTTAATGGCAAAAACCTCAATAAGAGAAGGCGCGCAATGCGCTTAATAAGGGATTCACCCGGAAACTGCCTCAATGTCGGCACCATTCACCTCCGACATATCCGGACGCATCACGGTCTTAGCCGCCAGGGACGTCTTCATCGTTCATCACAACATCCTTCCATCGCGAAGACTCTTATAATTTCCTTTGCCCTTTTAGACCAATAGCTGATCGTCCAGATATTGCCGAGTGACAAAAAGGTCCGCGACATTGCCCCAATGGCACCTAAACGCCTCCAGAGTGCGCGGCGCGGCCTAACAGATTCATCACGCGATCTGCACCAGCCTTGCTGGAGACCGCACAAACGATTGGCGACTCGCCGCCTAGCATGGGATGGGGGTGGCGCATGAACTCATGCAAGTTGGATGCATCGGCGCAATTGGACGATGCAAATTCAAGAACCCGCAAAATTCGTTCCGCGACGATCTGTCGGCTGCCAACTTCATTTCCAACCGGAGGACCGAAATCAATCTCGTCCGGCAGGTTTTCTGGGCCGATGTTGGCGATCAACTCATCGAGCAAATTCCGTTTTTCGTCAGCCATTGCGTCACTCCTCCATTCGTCCAACGTGCCGCAATGTCGCTGTTCATGCAGAAGCCGATCACTGCCCGGTAATCGCGACTTCCTCCAAAATGGCTTGGGCGAGCAGGGGCGAAGATCTGACAAGCTGCTGCAGTTCGCGTATCGCACCATCTTCTAGCCCATGCGCATATTCACCGTCTGCCCAAGGACGATCGAGGTGGCCGGGAGAAGGTACGAAAAAACATATCGCACCGCTGTCGTTAGGCAAAATCTGCACACCATAATGCGCGAGCCTTTCCATAAGGAGACGAGCAAGCGTCTTGTGCGCTTCTGCGCTTTGTCCAAAGTTGTTCACGTTATGTTTACTCATTGATTCTGCACCAATATCTTCTCCGTTGGATCTGAATAGGCGGCGCGACAAATTTGGACGCAGCAGAATTCTTCCGAGCCCCTGTCCAATGCTCGGCATTCCCATCACACACGCCCGAGAGCAAAGCGGGTAAGCAAACGAAAGGGCGCGCCGAAACCGCCGCGCCCTTCCTTTGCTAGTGCGTTGTGTCAGAAGCCGAAGCTAATGCCACCCCGAACCTGGCCGATCGAGTTGTGGCCGCCGAAGCCATAACCGCCGGAGAGGAACAGGTTGACGCGCTTATTGACCGAGGCATCGACGCCCAGTTCGATCAGGCCGTTACCGTCCGGATCAACACCCTTCAGGCGGAAGGCATCGCCGCCGCCCAGATACTGGACCGTGCGGTCGCTGCCGATGTTGCCCTGGAAGCTGTACTGCACCTTAGCATAGGGACGGTAGGCGATGCCATCGGCGTCACCCAGCAGGGCTCCCGCCTTGACACCCAGCACCGGCGAGAAGACCGTCTTCGACGCATCGTCGACACGCAGGCCGATGCCCGCGCCGCCTTCTTCGGTGAAGCCGTCCATCGACCAGCGGCGCAGCGCCAGCTTGCCGTAAGGCGTCACGACCAGGCTGCCGCCGGCAGCGAAGTCATAGCCCAGCTCGATGCTCGCATCCAGCTGCTTGCCCTTGAAGTCGCCCTTGATGGTGCGAGCCAGCAGGGTCAGGTCCCGTTCGACTTCGAACTTCGAGAAGCCGTAGGCGAACTGGAAGCTGCCGTAGAACGGACCGAAGCCCTGGGTCGCATAGGCACCGATGGTGTAGGTGCGAACCTGCGCTTCTTCCGGCGAACCCTGAGCGGTCACATCATGCTGGCCGTAGCCAAACCCGATGCCGAAGGCGCCATCTTCCTGATAGGCGACGTCGATACCGAAGGCACCACCATAGCTGTTGGTCTTGATCTTCGACGCGCCCGACTTGGTGCCGCCCGTCTTGGCGAAGTTCGCCGAGGGGTTGAACCAGAGCTGGGTGCCCAGCGCCTCACCATAGCTGCGACGAGCGGCCAGGCGGTTGACGGTGGTGTTGAAGACCGCGTTCTGATCGACAGCGGCAAGCGAACCGTAGATCTCAGCCGAGGAAAGCTCGTTGAAGACCTGCGCCGCCTGTGCGCTGTTCAGGCGCCAATCAAGCCCAGCAGCGATATTGGCGATATCCTGCGCATTGGCGATCTCCGTCACCGTCGCAAAGCCGTTGCCGCCAGCGGCGTCGGTCTTCACCCGGGCGATGACATCGGCCAGAGCGCTGTCCAGGCCCACTGCAGCCGAAGCCGCATTGGCATTGGTCGCGCCGGTGGCGTAGCTCTTGCGGGTCGCCTCGATCGATACCGTCTTGGCCGTCGCGTCATGCTTCAGGCCGAAGGTGACGAAGGGCGAAGCGAGCGATGAAGCGGCCGTCGCCGTGACATCTCCGGTGCCGGTGTAGGTGAAGAGCGTATAGCCGTCACCCGTCGAATAGAGGCTGTCCTTCGACACCGTCACCGCGACCTTGCCGGCCAGGTTCAGGTTGCCGTCCACCGAGACCGAAGACGGGGTCGAGAAGACGCCGGCATTGGTCGGAGTGGTGAAGTAAGGGACGTTCACACCACCGGTGATCGGGCCCAACACCTCAGGCGAGGAACCGGCATTGCCGACCGACAGGTTGCCGAAACGAACCAGCGAGGGGTTGACGCCCACCACCGTCGTGCCGCTGGCGCTCTGGTTGTAGTTGCCCTGCTGGTGGATTTCGATGCCCTTGATCGCTTCCGGACCCGGGGTGACGATGCTGTTGCCGACCGTCTGAACGAAGGTCGGTGCACGACGCCCCAAAACAAGGGTGGCATCATTATTGATGTTGCCCTTGATGCCGAACACGGCGTCGTCCGAACCCACGACATCCAGCTGAACTTCACCCGCCTTCACGTTGAAGTTGTTGACGTCGAGCGTCCAGGCAGCCGGGGTCGCGCCTTCTGCCGGGACATATTCGGCGCCGGTGACGACGAAAGTGCCGGTGCCGGTCTTGTTCAGTTCGTTGACGCCCAGCACGCGGACGCCGGTCGGGGAGAACAGACCTTCAGCTTCTTCGGGCAATTCGGCCACGGGGCTGTAGTTCGCAACCGCCGGAGCCGTCGGCTTGAACTCGCTCGCGCCCAGGAAGCCGCTGCCGTTCAGGTTGACGGTGGTGTTGGTCAGGTAAGCGCCGCTGTCATCGCGCTGGGCGTCAATGTCGCCAAGCGTGATCGAGCCGTTGTTGAGGTTGACCGTCGCATTGATGTCAGCCGTCTTGACCGCTGCCTGGCCGTTCACCGTGAGGTTGAACGTCGCCGGGTCAACCAGCGAAGCATCGAGCGGCACCAGCGGAGACAGCTGCGAGGCCAGGGCCGAGGTGACCTCATCCTGCGAGATCGTGGCGCCCGTCACGACGAAGCCGCGCGACACGCCATTCTGGTCGACCGCATAGGTCTGGGTGGCCAGCACCGGATCGACGCTGACGTCGGTGGTGTTGATCGTCGCGTTGACCGTTGCCGAGCCACTGAACTGCGCTTCACCAAGGGTGGTCGCACCGGCGAGAACGCCATTGTTGGTGACCGCACCAGTGAGGCCGGCGACTTCGACATTACCCAAGGCCACACCGCTGTTGGTGAAGCTGGCATTGCCACCGACCGGCGAGGCATCGACCGTAGCGACGATCGTGCGCGAACCGGCATCCGTCGGGTTCGTGTCGGTGATCGTGATGTTCGCTTCGGAGTCCAGAGCCGAAACACTGAACAGGTTTCCGCCCGAGCCCAGCACGCCGTTGTTGACGAGCGAGGCAGAGGTCAAGCCCTCAACTTCCACGTCGCCAATGGCCGTACCATCGTTGGTGACCGAAGCCGCGCCACCCACGGAGCCGAAGCTGGTCGTGGAGATCTGGCTGGCGGGCGTGAAGCCGTTAGCCGCAAAAGTGGTGACGGTCTCTTGCGAGCTGCTTTCGCCAAGGCTGCTGGCGAACAGGTTGCCACCGCTGCTGAGATCGGCATTGCCGACAACGCTGCCTGCACCAATGGCGATCGAGGCGCCGCCGATGCCCGAAGCGTTCACATCGCCTGCGACGCTCGGCACGCCCTTGCCCTGCAGCGCGGCAGCCGTGTCGACAACAACGCTGGCGGTGCCGCCCACATCTTCCGAATTCTCGCGGAAGGTTGCGGTGGTTTGAGTGCCGATGCCGCCATCGAGCGTGAACTCAGAGACGTTTTCGGTGCTTCCGATAGAAGTGCCAGCGAAGGCATTCACCGAACCGCCCACGGTGCCCGTGATGGTGGCGGCCGCATTGCCGAAGCTCGCACCGACCGTGGCATCGCCATCCACCCGTCCGGCATTGGTGAGCGTCGCGTTGCCCGCATTGGCAGCGGCTGTCGAGCTGGAGAGAGTGGAGCTGACAGCCATGCCGTCACCCGCAGCGTCCGTGGTGCTGAAGTTGGAAGAGGCGAATGACTGGTCGCCCGACACGAACGCATTGGCGAAGACAGAACCTTCCACCGTCGAAGCCGAACCGACCGAAGCGGTCGCAGAGGTCACGCCAGTGACGTTGACATCCCCGCCGACAAGGCTGGCCCCCTGAAGCGCGACAGAGGCATCGCCACCTGCCTGGCTCTGCGTGAACTCGAAACCGCTATTCGAGCTGGAGCCCTGGAACACGCCGGCATCATAATTGTCCGTCGTTTCCGAGCTGAACTCGAATCCGCTGGTCAGGCCCTGGCTGGTCGAGGAGACGTTCCCCGACACCTTGCCACCGTTCAGAGCAACGCTGCTGCCAGCATTGCCGAAGGAAGTGACATCACCGTTCTGGCTGGAATCGCCAGGAGTCACCGTGCCGCTGATGTTGACCGTGCTCGTGCCGCCGGTGGCGACCGTCTGCTGCGTGTTGGTGCTGCTGCTGATGACGGAACCGGTGCCTGCGGCATCGCGCGAGTCGGTGACAACCGAGACGTTTTCGCCAGTGGTCGAGAAGCCCTGGGCGGTCGAAGAAAGATCGCCATAGACCGCTCCGCTCACCGTGGCAGTGCTGTCCCCCCCGGTGAACTGGCTGACACTGCCGTCATTGCCCGTGCCGAAGTTCAGTGAGCCGTTGATGCCGGCATAGGTGCCGTCAATATCACCGCCGACCGTCTGCTGAGAGAAGCTCGACTGGGTCGTCGTGGTCGTGCCGGAAACCGTGGTGGTCGGGCCCGTCGAAGTGAACACCGTGTCCTGGCTCACCGCATTGGTCTGACCGAGCACCTGACCGTTGTTGGCGATGGTGATCGCGCCCTGATCCGAACCGGCAAAGACATCGCCACTGATGCGGCCGGTGCTCGCGTTCGCGATGGAGATCGCGCCTTCCGTCGTGACGGCATCAACATCGCCCGCAATATCGCCGTTGTTAACGATACCAACGGTGCCGGTCGAGGCCGAGCCGAACACATCATCGTCGACTGCACCATCATTGGTGATCTGCACCGTGCCCGCGCCGAGACCCTGGCCGTTCAGGCTGTCGACCTGGCCCGCAACGCCGTTGGCGAGCGTGACGCTGCCGAACGCGGAGCCGTTGATGCTGCCGCCAACCAGATTGTTGTTGGTGACGGAAACTGCGCCACCGAAGTTGGAGGCGCTGATGCCGCCCGCCACTTCACCGTTGTTGGTCGCAGTAAAACTGTTGGCCGCGCTGGCCGCGCCGACGCCGCCGAAGCTCAGGCCGGTCACATTGCCATCATTGGTCACGACGACCGCGCCATCGCCCTCGCCTGCAGCAAAGCCGCCCGCAACGAAATCATAACCGATATTCGCGCCGCTGATGTCCGCTCCGCTCGCGATCGTTACCGTCAGATCGGGATTGGCCGGCGTCGTAATGGCCGTGGCAATGTCGGCGTTCACGGCCGCGCCGGTCCCTGCGCCGCTCGGTACGTTCACGGTGGCGGGAGCCGCCAACGCGCCCCCGGCGTTTGCGAGCAATGCCGCCGCCGGTATGGAAGCTGACAACAGCAGCATCCGGTTGAACCTCGAATTCTTATTCATTCAAAACCCCTATTGCCTGCGATTCTGAGGAGGCCCGGTGGTGAACGCCGCGCAGCAGCACTGATCGGACGCAAGCGGCCGAGCACTGATGCTGTTGGGAACGCCCCCAAACCCCACAGTTGCGCAAATATGCGCAACATTCGCAAACACCTATTCACTGAAAGCAAACCGCGCAAATCTTTTTTGCGGCGCAATGGCTCATGAAATGACAGAGGCGGTCGTATTATCGCCTGCCCCGTTGCACATGCGCGTCGTTTTTTAAAAATTTGCGCAAATATGCGCTTGCTTATTTGCGCTATTATTATTTGCGCCGATGCGCCGGAAGCGCATAATGACGCAGGTGCAGCGGGAGGGCGCTCGGAATCAACCGGCCGCCGTCGAATGTCGCGCTAAAAAAATGCGGGCGCAAACACATGTCTTTTGTCGATGAATGGGATCAGGATAGAGCCCGCCACCTGGTTGGCTGCCTGGTCAAGGAAACCGGGTTTTCAGCGAGCCAGATTGCACGCCGTTCTGGCCTGGCGCTCTCTACCCTAACACGGATCTATCCTAATCCTACCGTCGGCTATTCGCTATCAGATAGAAGTGTCGCCAAGCTCAAGGCCACATTCCCAGACGCATTTTCCACCTGTGAAACTGGAGCGTTGCCGCTGCCGTCTCCGGTGTCCGAGATCACCGCTAAGGACGATCCCATCTTCGCTGGACTGCCGAAGAAACTTATTCCCGTCTACGCCGTCAGCCTGCACTTCCCCGAGGAAGGCGACACGGCCTTTGGCAATGAGCTTGAACTCTGGGAAGGGGATCTTTCGCGCCCAGCTGCCTATATGGCAGCACCGTTCGGCTTGAGCGACACCGAGCGCTACTTTGCAATCTATATCCCTGGCGAAGGGATGGAACCACGTTTCCGCGCTGGCGAACGGGTCATTCTCGATCGCATCAAACCCGCGTCGATTAACGCGGATGTGGTGGTTCAGTTACGAGAAGATTTGGGTCGGTCACTCTGGACCATCGGTCGGTTGATTGCACGGGACCGCAGCCTTATTGAACTGATGCAATATCGCGATCGTGCGATGTCATCGATCCCCCACGGCAGAATCAAGCAGATCTTCCCGATTATCGGGATGATTGACGACGACGCATAATCGATTGAAAGCAATTGCGCTGCGTTGAAAGAGCCCAGCACAGCCTGCTCGCTATGGCCATGCCCTAGCGCCGACGCAAATGCCGCAGCCAAGGTTGTCGGTAAACTCTGAGCTGCCGCCTAATTGGAAGTCCAATCATGGTGATTGGGATTGAAGGTTAATTCAGCGACTGGACGGCGAGGCAGACTGACCCGCTTGAGATCAACTGGATCACGCGCCAAACCGTCGGCCAGGACGAGTCTCTCGGACGTAAATCCCATTTCGCATTTGAGGTTGGGATCCAGTCTCGGACGTACGAAATCGCGTTCAAATGACAACTGCCATTTTTCAAGCATACTGGCGATCCAGGGGTTTGCTATTCCACCCCCGGCCAGGATCACCTGATACCCCAATTTTCCCCCGTCCGTTTGAGAAAAGCCCGTGCGGTTCAACTGGATTGACCGGCTGCAAACCTGATAATCTTGGTAGCGTGCCGCCCGGGCGCAATCCTCGGTCGTCGCCCCGGCATTACAATAGGTAACACTTGCATCCGACCCGAGCAGCTCGACGCTGGCTGCGTATATCTCCAGGGGCCAGTCGGATTTGTCCAATTTGAATGTGGCCATGTCCAAGGTAGCAGACCCACAATCAATAATCATATGGGTGCCGAGATAATGACGCGGCCCGCGGCAATATCCGGCAATCACGCCAGACAACTCAGGATGCAGCTCATAATCGAGCGACGGATCTTCCAAGGAAGCCAAAGCTGCCCTGACGTCGTGAAGCGTCAGACTGTCAGCGCAGTGAAGCAACCTAAGTGCCGACCGCACCGCATGATCGAATGCAGCCTGCGCTCTTCCGCTCACAGTGGCTTCGTCGCGGTCGAGGGCGGCCACTGGTATCGCCACGTTCACGAGGCTCACTTGGCCATCCAGCTCATCGATGGTGCCGAGTACGTAAGCAAGGTGCAGCGAGAGGAACGCGACTGCTGCTTCAAGCAATGTCACCGGCGCTCCTGGAGCCATACGATGCGCTGTTCCTTCAACGAGAGCAGCCTTGAAGCCATCTACACGCATGCTGCCGATGGCGGGCAGGACGCTGAACTGCTGGGTGACAGGATCATAGAAAACTACGGACGGCCATATGTGAGGTTGCCCACCGCTGCACCAGCCCGCCGGCACAGAAATGGCATGGGCTGGGCTAGACGCACGGTAGGGCCAGCGGATGACGGCTTTCGTCGAACTTGTACCGAAGTCATAGCCGAGGAAGCCCTCAGCATCCGGATTGACGATATGCGCATGGCGCTCAACACAGCGCGCGATCCTGCGTATGACCACATCAGCAACATCGGAGCTCGCACCTTCCGGAGCACGGTGGTCGGCCAAAAAGTCGCTTAATGCGGGGCGAAGCTGCGCAATCTTTGAAAATGCGCCCTGGCCAAAGTCATTGGGGACAACGGGTGCCGCCTGCATCTTGTAAGCAGGCTCCGCGCTGGAGCCGAATATCCGGAGCCGCTCCGCTGCCGACAATTTAACTCTAATCGGCTCGGACGGTCGCTTCTTTTCAGAACGTTGAGGTGGAGACGGTGGACGTTGCCTGTGGTCACGGCTTGCATGATCCGCGAGCGCCTTTTCAATGGGCACCGACGTAGTCGCGGGTGGCCGTGTAACACTAGGACGATCGGGTGCTAGGGCTGACGCCAATTTCGCCAGAAGATCGGCCCCCTTCACATCGCTTAATGTGGCGCCTGTCCTCCTTTTGTTGCGCTTCGTTCCCAATCTGCCTCTCCTCAGACCAGATCAACCACGATCAGACCAATCAGCCGATTATCATGCGAAAACCTGGCGCGCGCGCTTTTAAGCTGTTCCCGGCGCTCATCAAGCCGGGCCATCAGCTTGGCGAGTTTCCCCTGTTCGGCCGGGATCATCTTGAGTTTCTTGGGATCGCCGCTGACTTTCCAGTCAAACAGCTTGGCTTCCAATTCACGCCGACGTTTTTCCCCCTGCCGATCAATCCGCGCCGAGGCAGTATCGGCTCGGTCCTCGTGCCGCGCCTCCTCTTCGTCGAGGAAATCATCAAAAGCGGTGTCGAGGATCTCAGTGACAACGCGGTGCGCGACGGAATCCAGTCCCGAAACGTTGCGCCGCCGTTCGTTGGCCGTACCCACGCGCAGAGCCGCCTGAACGAGCCGCTCCGCTTGAACCGGCTCGACCGCGTCCCCCGCCATATTACACGCACCATGAAAAATCCGGTCGATCCGGATGGCCCCTTCGACTGTCCATCGCGCTACAGCCGCGACGTACACCCCTGCTGTGAGATCAGGCATCTCTTTGCCGGATAGCCGCACCGCGATAACTGGCTCGGCGACTTGCGCCTTAGCGGCCTCGTTGCGGATAGTTGCAGCAAGGCGCACGAGTGGGTGAACATTGGTGACGATCTCAATCGCCTTGGGAAGCCCAGGCCTACGCTCGAACACCGCTCTTACGGTCGTCTGGCGCGCGAGCCGAGTACGGGTCCGGGCACCTCGGTTCAAGATGCGCTTCAGAGCAAGGTGCGCCGCCTCACTGAGCTTCACATCGTAAAGACCAGCTTGCCCGGGAACGTCGTCTACACGGCTCCCAGGATAGCGGCCCGCAATTGCCTCGTGCACATAGTCGGCGAGTTCGGCTGCCGCGATGCGGCGCTCTGGCCGGCGGTTCGCCTCGATCTGCGCCAAAATCATGTCGCCATGGGCAATCAGACCAGGCGCTTCTTCCTCCAGCTTCTCAGTCTGCTGCTGGCGATTGATGAATGCCATTGCGCTGCGCTCAATTTCGTGTTCCTGATCTTCGCCCGTCAGGTCCGGGTCAAGGAGGCGCTGCTCCAAATCGGCGATTTCCTTGCCAAGAATCGCTTCGAAAGCACCCAGCGTCTCTTGAATCTCCATCAACCTGAGGAAGAGGCGCAGGTAGATGCGCTCCTCAATCGTGTCCTGGGCAATCAGCGAGAGCACATTGATCCGGGCCGCCTTCTGCCCGATACGATCGATACGGCCAATGCGCTGCTCAACCTTCATGGGGTTCCAGGGCAAATCATAATTGATGAGCGAGCGGCAGAACTGCATGTCGAGGCCCTCGCCCCCGACTTCCGAGGTGAGGAGCACGCATTGGCCTTCGCTCTCCGCGAAGTTGGCGATGATCTTCGTGCGCTCTTCCTTGATGCCTCCGTGCATCACATGGACCGCAATCCCTTGAGCGCGAAGCTTCTCAGCCAGGTAGTCCAAGGTCGTGCGGAAGCTTGAAAAGACGATGACCTTGTGATCGCCGCGCGCGTCGTGCTCACAGATTGCACCAAGCAGCTTTTGCAGCTTAGTGTCTCCCGCCTCCAATTCAGCCAAGAGCGCGGGTGAGGCGCAAAGCCGTGCCAGCTTGGCAGTTAGCGGCCCTGCCGACCGCTTCGTTACGCGGTCGTCGTCCTCGTCTTCAGAGAAGTCATCTGTCATGCGCGCCCAGTGCCGGCACGACGCGGCCAATGACGAAGCGATGAGCCTCTGCGGCGTCGCCAGCAGGAAGCGCTCCGAGGCGGCCAGTTCATATGCATGCTGGCGAACGATGTCGGAGGCCAAATCATAAAATCTTCGTTCGCCGGGGGTCATCTCCCAAGGCAGATGATCGACTTCGCGCTTCACCTGTAGGTCGTTAACGTCACGCCGCCGGGTGCGATTGACCACCGATCCAAGCAGCGACATCTCCTCGAGCATCGCCGCGATTTTCACGCGCAGATCTTTGCTATCGACGAGGTCGGGCGCGCAAAGCTCCCGCTTGAGGTTCTCGAGCTGACGATCGATGCGCAGCATCACGCCACTAGAAATTTCGCCCAGTTCGCCTAGCAGCTCAGAAAAATCGGTCTGCGGGTCCAATGCCAAATCGCGAGCGCGAACCAGCGGCTTATTCTCGTCATTCAGCGCAGTGAAAGCGAAGCTACTGTCAAAGCTGTCAGCATCCACCAGGGAAAGCAGATTACGCAAATCCTCACTGCGCAGGTTTATCGGCGTCGCACTCAGCAGCAACTTGTAGTCGCTCACCTGCATAGCGGCCCGAGCGAAAACATGCGCGAGCGTATCGGAATTGCGCAGATGATGGGCCTCATCAAAGATCACACAGTCGAAAAGAGGCCTCGTCACCCCCTCGGCATCGGAGATGAAGCGGCACAAGCGAGCGCGATCGCTATCGTCTGTGCCATCGTCCCAGCCACGTGGTGGACGGATCGATGATAGAGAAACAATTAGGGCGAAGCCGTCCCCCCCCTCCCCATCCCGCTTGAGATGTTCGAGTAGTTCGCCCGCGCTCACGATCTTCGCATCGACCGAGAACTTCTGCCATAGTTCCAGACGCCACTTCTCTGTCAGCGATTTGGGACACACCACCAATAGGCGCGACGCGTCGAAGCGGGCGACAAGTTCGGTCCAGACCAGACCCGCCTCGATCGTTTTACCCAAACCAACCTCATCGGCAATTAGCAGACCCTGCGAGGGCGAAGATAGGAGCTTCACGACCGGCTTGAACTGATAAGCATGGAAGTCCGTATCCGTGACGTCCATGCTGTAGATCACATCGCGCAGGCGACCGGTTAAACGGTGGTGCAGCAGCGAGCGACGGAGCCGGTCAGGATCGGTGAAACGGCCTGCGCGCAGCTCTTCGAGCGGGTCCACGTCACGTGCGCCGACTACGAGCTGGCTTTCGGGAAACTTGCTTCGTCCACTACCGTCGGTCAGTGCGACTTCCCAGTATTTGCGGTTCCGGCGCGTCTCCGATACGCCTGTGATCATACCCCCGCGAGAGGGATCATCCTTCAGACTAACGGTATCGCCGATCGAAAACATTTCATTGATCCCCTGTTTGTGGTCGCTTTTTCGCCGGCCCCACGACAGAAAAGGTCGCAAGGGTAAGTGAAGTCAAATTTTTCCCGGTGCCCGCAAATTGCATACGATGAGGTTGCTCCAGATGAAGGCGAGGCGCATCGGCCAGAACAAGCACTGACGCTGCTTCGGTACTCAAATCCGGTTTATTCCCGCCCACTCATGCTCATGCGTGCCACAATGATTTTCCATTCCCGGCTTCGTCAAGCAACCTTTCGGACTCGTGTAACTGTGGATGGTCCGAGCGGGCTGTTCAAACCAGGATATGTTGAAAGCCCAATATTTGGGGAAAAAGTAGAGGCTGGAATAGGGCAGATGATCATGGATCCACCATGCCAGCTTCTGCCAATCTCCCTCCTCCTGAAAGGCATCCCAGAAAGACGGAACGACGATACAGGCAGTCGCGCCCATCATGCCATCACGCCTGCGATCCCATATGTGACTGGCGTAATTGCTCTCATTCGAAGCACAGCTGTACCCGGCTTTGCCAGCCGCCTGCATTTCGGCACCAAACCCATTCACCTCGGCCGACCGGAAAGCTGACCGAATAGCGATCCGGCCAAAATGATCCTGCAGCGGCTCCAGCAGATCCTGACACAAACGGCTGCCTGCCGCTATCGCAAGCTCCGGATCGTCCGGGACGTTCGCAAACCCATGGATCGATGCGATGTCGGAGAACAGAAAGTCGCGCATGAAAAACGACTTTGACAGCCTCTCCCTCCCGAACTCGCTCAGACTTGCGACGCTTACTGGCTTTTTCATGATGGCCCCCTTTGTAATTTGAGTGCCAGCCAAGCACGACATTTTCGGTCGCAAACCCTGGATGGATCGAATGAGGCAGCTTGCGCAATATGACGTAACCTCGCAATAGCGCGCACTCCTCAAGTCCGCCGGATGCTATGCGACCCCAATTCACCAATAAGGAAATTGCCCAACGCGTTTTTGCTCGAGCCGCTTGGGTTATGCATCAATCATGGGAAGAAAACTGGCGGCATTCACGCCTGTTGGATGAACCATTAATCCCCAATCACATCATCATGGCCGGTCGCTCACGGGCCGCGGCAGAACATCGTGAACATGTTGTTCCATTGGCGCTTATTCGCGACCAGTGCGAAAATATGTTTTCTCTTGGAGCGAATGTAGCTGCCGTCGCGAAATTGTTAGAGCGGCATCTAAAAATAGTGATGATCTCCAAGGCTGAACGTCTGCGGCTCGACTTCGATCTTGGACTTAAGGTGAGCATGCCCAAAGGTTGGTCTTTTGACGATGAGAATGCGGACCCCTTTGCCAGATTGAAGGCTGCCGGGATCGAATGGGATCAGATCGAATCGAACGTCGCCTGAGGCTTACAGCTGCCCTACAACGCGCTGACTCTTGGCCATTGGGATGGGCGCTTGCTCCGACTTCCCCATTGCTCAGGGCTCACCAAGCCTCGTGCAATCTCCTGACAGGATCACAAAGCACATCTTATAGACATTTTTACAAATCCGCTTATATTTCGGACATCGGATAGTCCGGAGGAAGAAAGGAGATCACAGTGGCGCAAGCCTTGGCTAAGACCGCTCCTGCAAGGAAGCCGGATCTCTCCGGCTCTGGCCTCCGGACATTCTCGAACATCGCCGAGCGCTGGTCGCTAAGTGAACAACAGCAGATGAAGATTCTCGGCGTGGAAAGCCGTTCCACTCTTCACAGTTGGAAGGCGAAGGCGAAGGCGCGCCAACAGATCAAGCTCGGCCGCGATACGCTGGAGCGGATCAGCTACGTTCTGGGCATCTACAAGGCTATCAATATCCTTCTGCCGATCGCCGAGCGGGCTGACCGCTGGATGCACGCGCCCAACGACGCTCCCATCTTCGGCGGCAAAAGCGCGCTCGACCGGATCACCTCCGGCAATGTGTCGGACCTCTTCATTGTCCGCCAGTATCTCGACGCAGAACGGGGCTAGGAATGACCAACGATGCTGTGGTGCCGCCTCTCGCGGCCACGGATCAACGCGTGTATCGCCTGATCGCCTCGATTTATCCGACCATCCTTCTCTTCGAACAGGTGACGGAACCCGAGGATCTGGATGACATCTACGCCCTTGAGGCCATGACAAACGACCGCCTACGCCAGGAGGCCGGCGACATTTCACTGGTGCCCGGCGAAGATCGCGTTGTCGGACCCGGCTCATCACCGATCATGGCGGCCTTCACGCATCTCAATCGTGACGGCGCCCGCTTTTCCGATGCCAGCTTCGGCGCCTATTACGCCGGATATGAACTTTCGACCGCGATTGCAGAAACGAAGCATCACCGGGAAGCCTTCCTACGCCGAACCAAGGAAGGGCCTATTGATGTCGATATGCGCTGCTATGTCGCCCGGCTCCGCGCGGATCTTCATGACCTACGCCCCTGGCATGATCACCATCCCGAGCTTTTCCACCCAACCGACTACAGCGCCGGCCAAACACTCGCGCGCGCCCTACGGGCAAAGCGTTCCATGGGGATCATCTATCCCAGCGTTCGTGCTGCCAGCGGCACGTGCGTTGCTGTCCTCCGGCCGATCTGCCTCTCCAACTGTCGCGAGAAAACCCATCTCACCTACCGATGGGACGGCAAGAGCATCACCGACGTGTACGAGAAAAAGCCTTTCACCCCAAAATGAATATAATCTGCGGCGGCGCCGAGAAGATAGCTGCTGCGATACCAGAAAATAGCGCCAAGCAGAGCTACGGCCAATCCACCGAGCCTTAGACGCACTTTTCTGCTCCCGCTGTCGCGAAATATGCGCCCAGCTTCATTTGGTGATGTGTCCCGTTAAGACTCTGGGAACCCATCAGCCGATAACTCTCTTAATTCTCTGGGAAAAGCATGAAAGACGGAGCTAAATTTTGTCATGAATAACGACGACGGTTTTTTCCACCGGCTGCCCGTCGGTTGTGTTTCAGAAGGCCACCATATCAATCTTCGCAATGATCCACTGGCCGATCCAAAAGGCGATAAGAACGAACTGGTTGCCCCATTGGTCGTCCAGGAAGTGTATGATGGACCGCCGCGAGCAGCCGACATAACCAGAGTTTATTCGATTGTGGAGGTGGCATCAGCGGGTCAATCGGCAAATGATGGAACGACGCTTCTGTTATCGGGTGGTCCTGAATGGAAAGCGGTGATGATTCACTTTCCTGACGACCAGTACGAGGTGTCCATTCGATCCGAAAATGACATAATCTGATCGCAGACCTTGGATAGCGGGCACCTCGGTAAATGAGGCGCCCCTGCAGAACTGACACCAGACTGCGGATCACAAGCTCCCCCGCAGTGATCTGCCCCCTGCTGGTTTTGCGCCCTTACTATTGCAAGCTCCCGATGCCGATTCGACCGGCGTCGGCCGGTAAGCGCTTCGCCGCTGTCGTAGAGTTGCCGAAGGAATGTCGCGTTCTTCCTATCCGAATCGGTTGCATCCTGAGCAATTTCGTTCCGCGACCCGAAGGCTTGGTTACCCAAGTTCTTCCACTGGGGCCGGCTAAGCCGGCCCCACTTTTCCGCATCACGCAGCCTCCCAGACCCGGTTTAGAATTTGCGCGGCCATCGCCGCTTTATCCTGCGGAAGGAACCGCCCATAATGCTTGGCGACCATGTCGGGTGTATCCTGGATGGCATAGCTTGCCTGCTCGTAGGAGCCCGTATGCTTAAGGATGTGGGTCGCTAGAACATCCCGTACGTTGTGCGGCCCGTGCGGCAGCAAGCCCTTGATCGCGCCTCGTCCCGTATAAGGGTTGAAGACGCCATAGCGCTGGATCACGAGCCTCCACGCCTCATAGAATGTGTTCTGGTTATATGAGGCATCCCGGCTGGTCGTCTTGACTGTTTTGACAAAAAAGGTGCCGGGGTCTGCCGCTCCGTTGAGCAGCGCAGGACGATGCCGCTCAATGTAGGCGCTGATATGCTCATATAGGCCGCCGAGATCGGGAAGGACCAGTCGGAAGGGCTTGCCAGCGAAGAACGATGAATGGGCATTTTTGAACGCAACGGCAGGCACGAAGACTTCCCAGCCCTCGTCGCGCTGGCTCCAACGAATTTCGCCGCGCTTCAAAGTCTCGAGCTGCCGTTCTGAGCGCGGCAAATGCCCACGCGGACAGACCATCAGTTGACGGAGGTTCTTCTGTCGCAATCCGAGATGTAGGCCAAGACGAATGAGGAGATAGGAGCGGGTGACTTCCGCCGCCGCACGAGGGTAACGCCGCGCGTCCGGACGAACCTTCAATGTCTCGTCGGCAATCTTCAGATACTCCGCGACCGGGCTCGATGCCTCAAGGATCGGCAATATCGGCTCGAACGGATCACGATGGATTCGTGCTACCCGCTCCACTTCCTTCACACGGGCTCCTGCATGCGCATGGAGAAAATCGCAAGCGCCCGGCCAATCGGCGCGCACAGCGTCGACTTCCTCAGCCGATATGAGGCCTGCGACCGGGACAAGGCGTGAAGCGATTTCTGGGTGCTGGCGCAGCCAGCCAGTTTCGGAACGAACCAGCGCCATCGCATTGCGCAGCATGTCGCATTCCCAGCGTGTGAAGAAGCCGCGCCGCCGCTCGCGCCATTGAACATACCAGTCCCAAACGCGCGGAAAGATAAGCATGGCGAACGACATGTCCTTGAGCGGCACGCCATGCCCACATACAGCCCCTTTCGGCGAGGCCGCCAAGGCACCGAACATGAGACCAAAATGCTCGATTTTCTGGGCCGTAGTCTCCTCGTTCCAGACGCCGATGCGCTGAAAGCCGATATCGGTGAGGGTGGCGGTCTTAAAGCGGATGAGCTCGGCGAGCTCCGCCACGAGACGAGGCGGCGCATCCACCACGCCGATATGGTCGGCTTGGTCATCGAGATCATAGGTCTCATCGCTCAGCAGCGAAACTCGCGTCTGTTTGCCCGTCAGAGAAGGGAAGCGGATCGCATAGCGCAGCTTCATGGCCTGGGCCTGAAAGCGGCGATATTCGGTAGCGCCAGATATGACGACGTTCTGAACCCAATCCAGAATGTTCGCCTGCTCCTCAAGTGACCTTGAGTTGAAATCATCGGGCAGGTGCCAAGCCAGCCGCCGCTGCTCGGCTTTGGAGATGCCCTTCACCAGCACACCTGAAGCGGCGCGCGCAGGATTTGGGAGCTTCGACTTGAAGTAGCCCAAAGGCAAATCGTAGCGCCGCTCGATACGCGTAAGCACCTCTAGGCTGGCAGCGCTTTGGGGGGCGCGACGTCCCTCGGTCCACGATTGCAGAGTGGCGCGATCAAACTTTTCCTCTGACCGAACGATAGATCGGTGGAGTTGATAATAGCTCTCGGAAAAGCGCCCCAGATGCAGGACGAGCGCTTCCCGAAATGAGGGAGGATCAACCCAATCTGTGAATTTTGGAACCGGGCGTTCGACGATTGGCAAAGGCTTGCGCCCCCGCTTCGACGAGGCAGATTTATCCGTGTCGCCGTTACTCCGGCGTGTTGTTTTTGGCATTGTAGAGAATTCCAGATTTGAAGGTCATGATCCAGCTTGAGCTGGGCACGCCTAGGATGCAGGCGCGCAAGCATGACGGCAGAGCCTCGACTTCAACGTACCCCGGATCAACGAGGCCCCGCCCCTATACGCGAGCAGCACAGGAGACGCCGCCCAGTGGGTGGATCGAGTGCGGGAACTATATGCTCACGGACCTACCCCCAACGGGCGTAGGCATGACTTACCGAGCCGATGCCGTTCGCCGTTAAGTTAGATGCGGAAACAGCCATTCGCCTAAATCAACGACCGATACCCGCCGTCATACCACTCAACCTACCTTCGAGCCGCTGGCGTGCCGCATGCAGCGCAGTCAATCGCTCGGCAGCCTCTTCTTCGTCCAGAATCAAGGACTCGCGAACGGCTTCACCCGAGCGGAAGGTGAGCATTTTCAATACAAGATGCCACCGGCCGCGATGATCAACGGTGACCGTCGCCATTCCATGGCATAATAATGTCCGGAGCGATTGATGGACGCCCCATTCGGCAAGTGATTTGGCTACGCCCTTCCCCTCCGTGGCAAAGGCACCATCTTCACTCACCAGTTCGCTCAACGCAGCGAAGCGCTGGCCCACGAGGTGCGGGAGGGTTACCGCGTCGCCTCGCCCGGAAACCCCGGATAATAGTAGGAGCGCCTCGCTGACGGCTGCCTCGGCACGAGCAAATTCATCCATGGCGCGTCCCCGCCAAATATTGACGCTGCTCCAAAGGGACGGCCATGTGTCAGTCGCAGGTAGCGCCAAAGGGGTGATCGCATGCACACCCCTGCGTTATTCATCATTCCTTTCTAAGCCGTTATCCCTGATCGACGCCAGAGCTGATCAATGCCGAACTCGCACCGAGAGGCGTTTCTCCATAACGCTCCGCATGTCGAGATAATCCCGGTAATAGGCAAAATGGACGACTGCAAAAGCAGGTTTGCCACAGCGCAGAACGACAACCACATCCTGCGTCGCCCTCGCGCAAATGGCGGCTGGGTGCTGCCGCAGCATATATAAGTCGACATGTACGATCCGCCGCGGGTAGCCAACCGGGAGCTTTCGCCCCTTACGCAACTGGCTCCTCTCCAGTCGCCTCTGAATCACCCCTTGCTTCGATTTAGCCGCCTTCGCCGAGAGCGGCCGATAAGGCCTCCTCACGCCGCCTTTACTCCGTTAAAGGCCAGCCAGCTGGCAAGCGCCTCGGCGGCACCTGCATCCGAGCAAGTGTCGCGCGCATGGAGACCAAAGCCATTGGCAGTCAGTCGCCGAGCCGGCACCAGGATGTGGACATGCGGCTCGTTTGCCGAGCCTGCCAGGAATGGCGCATGTAGGACGAGGACAGCGGCAAGCTGCAGCTCGCGCACGAAATAGCTCAGAGTCCAGGCGCGCACCAATTCCCAACCGGCATGGAGAGGCCGCTCGGCGTCGAGGATGATGTTGAACTGCGCATAGCCGTTCCGTTCGATGGCCGGCTGGGTGGCATCATAGCGTTCGAGCAAATAGCGCAAATCCGCATATTCTCCGGGAGCGCTACCAGGGAGCAGAAGGTCATGCCGGGCCGCCTGATGGCCGGCAGGGTTAAGCTTACCGAGGACCGACGCAGCGATGCCGATGCTCGGCCCGTCCACCTTCCAATACCAACGCATATAGCGAAACTCTGGGTGAGCAGGCCAGTCCAGGTGGAAGCAAGACAATTCCTCTGGACCAGACTTCGATTTCTTCTGGGTCATGCCACATCCCTCCCGGTCGGCTGGCGCTCGGCCGATTTCGGATCGCCAAGTCGATAGAATGAATCGGGCAGCATCGGGGGATTGAGGAAGAGCCCCTGACTGTCCGCCCTGACCGTGGGGGATTGGTCTTCATGCGCGGGAACAAACCAAACCTGTCCTCCCAGAAGGGTTTGCCGATAATTCGACAGCCACTCGCCCTTGCCGTGGAAACGCAAATCGAAACTGCACTCGCAGGCGTCGAGGCGAACGAGCAGGGTGTCCATGCCATAAAGGTCACCGATCTGGCCGAACAGTTGCTCCCCCAGAGGGCGGAACGCAGATGTGCCAAGAATCAGAAGGTTCGCCTCCTGAAGCAGGAGCGCTCCTCCCCTAAGAGCCGGATCGAAGTTGATGGGGCCACCGATTTCCCATGCGACCTTGATCATTGCACGCTGGACTGCGTCACGGACGAACGGAATGGTCAGCGCACCCGTGCCGGGCTGCGCGTTCGTTGAGTCAAACATATCTATTATCTTCCTGTAAGGGGCGCGCTCCGCTGAGCCTGGACACGCATCACGCCCAAGATTTTCATCTCATCTGCTCAGTCACCTGAGCTCTTCTCAATCGTTCAAAGCCGGTTTCGTCCTCAATCGTCTTTGGGATATCGGAGGTTTGTCCGTCGTCAGAACATTCGGCACAACTCGCGGCGTAGATTAGCGGAGTGCGGACCTCGTCAGGGGGTTGATGTTAGGCGGCGAACTTGCGGTGCTGCAAGCGCCGATGTTCGATGGTCTGTCGCTTGATCCTTTCGCGCAGTTTGATGATTGCCGGAGCCCTGCCGAAGTAGGCGTCGGCAGGCGTCACGTTGGCCAGGCTCTCGTGGTATCGCTGGTGATTGTAGTGCTCGACGAAGGCCTCGATGTGGGCTTCGAGGTCGCCGGGCAGGAAGTAGTTTTCCAGCAAGATGCGGTTTTTCAGGGTCTGGTGCCAGCGCTCGATCTTGCCCTGGGTTTGGGGATGACACGGGGCGCCGCGGAGATGGCTCATCTTCCGGGCCTCGATGTATTCCGCCAGCTCACCCGCGATGTAGCTGGGGCCATTATCGCTGAGTAGCCGGGGTTTGTGCAGCACCGTGGCGCTGTCGCAACCAGAAGCCGCCAGGGCGAGGTCCAGCGTGTCGGTGACGTCCTCGGCTCGCATGTTGGTGCACAGCTTCCAGGCGATGATGTAGCGCGAGAAGTCGTCGAGCACGGTCGACAGATACATCCAGCCCCACCCGATGATCTTGAAGTAGGTGAAGTCGGTCTGCCACATCTCGTTCGGCCGCGTGGTTTTCGTGTGGAACTGATCGGCAGCCTTGATCACGACATAGGCCGGGCTGGTGATCAGGTCGTGGGCCTTCAACAGGCGGTAAACCGTGGATTCCGACACGAAGTAGCGCTGCCCATCGGTGAAGCGCACGGCCAGTTCCCGGGGGCTCAGCTCAGACTGTTCCAGCGCCAGCTCGATGATCTGGTCGTGGATGCCCGCCGGGATGCGGTTCCACACCCGGCTCGGCGCCGATGGCCGATCTTCCAACGCCTCCGGCCCGCCTTCGAGGTAGCGATCATACCAGCGGTAGAATGTCCGACGAGGGATGCCGAGTTGGTCCAGCGTGCGCTTGGCCGACAGGTGCGACTGCTCGACGGTTCTGATGATCTCGAGCTTCTCGGATGCGGGATACCTCATTCGTCGTTGCCCCCATCCGCGACCATGCTTTTTTTGAGCAGACGGTTTTCCAGTGTCAGATCGGCCACGCATTCCTTCAGGGCCCGGGCTTCGCGGCGCAGGTCCTGGACCTCTCCGGTGGTCGCGGCACGGGCGGTGTCGCCGGCCAGGCGGCGCTTGCCAGCTTCCATGAATTCCTTCGACCAGGTGTAATACAGGCTCTGGGCAATGCCTTCCTTGCGGCATAGCTCGGCGATGCTGTCTTCCCCGCGCAGGCCATCCAGCACGATGCGGATCTTGTCCTCGGCCGAAAAGTGGCGCCGGGTCTGTCGGCGGATGTCCTTCACTACCCGCTCTGCTGGGGCCTTGGCGGGCGATTTTACATTGGAGGATCTGGGCTTCATCTTCGTTCCTTCGTCACTACGACGAAGCCCAGATCCTCCTTAAATCACAACCTCAAATCTGTGCCATTGGTGCTGACGGCGGACAGGAGGTTGAGCGATATCATTGGCCGCCCAAGCGGCTTTGTGAAACCGGCCCCCTGTTCAGCGCAGAGGGTGGCAAAGAGATGGTTACGAACCATCAGCTCACTGGCAGCGCCACAGTCTTGGCACATTCGAGTTGAACGCTGCTCAGCAGCTGCAATGAGCGGCGCTGCCGCTTGGCCAGGCCGATCAATATAGACCCTCAGCTCTCCGAACTTTTCCTTGGCCTGCGTCACTCTCACCGCAATGCCCGCCGACTGCAGATCGGACAGCAGCTGGCGAAACAGCGGTTGCCAGCCAGCCGGAAGGCACGATTCCCAATGCAAATTCTCTTCCTGGCTCATACGAAGTGCCCTCCGATTTCCGCGACCCAGCGAAGATCGGCGATCCGCAGGCCTGTCTGGACGGAGACCGGATCACCAAAGGGTGCTCCAGCTTCCTCCTTTAACCCAGTTGCCCTGATGCTGAAAAAGCAGGGATCGAGGTCGCGATCCTGCGGATCGGCGACTACCCACAGCGGCGAATCAAAGTCGGCAGACCAGAGCCGCAGACCCCTTTGGATGCGGACTTCGCCTGCGCGGGCGAGGATCAGGGAGAAATAGTATGTCTTCCGGCGTGAAGTGTCCCGGCCCGGCTCAAGGATAAGGATGTCCGTTCGTGTCTGACGGACTGCCTCGAGCAATTTGCCGAATGAAATTTCGCGACGCCAATGACCAAGAATGAGTCCTGCCCGCTCGCTGTAACGATATCCGCTCAGGATCTGCGGGAGTAGCCCATCGCACGGTTGGGTGGTCCAGCCCGCCATCTTGGCAAGCGCGCGGACGGCCTCTTCGCCGTCCGAGATCCGCTGCCGATCTTCTTCATTCACATAAACCATATCTAGTCTCTTCGACTTGGCGCGGAGGCGGCTGACCTCCGGCGCCTGAGGAACATTTCACTTCTCAGCGACAGCCAAAATTCCTCACTCAACCTCTCAAACATTCTGCTCCTGCAGCCGCCTTGCGGGATTGATCCCAGCGACAGCGTCACCGGCCGCCTCTCCGAGCGATGAGGCGCAGCTTGGCGACACTTGGACAAGACGCCAAGGCCATGTTTTCGTTTGCCAAAAATGTGACGACCGACATTGTCGTAGGCGCATTCATTAATGACATGACAAAGCATTTCAGCTTACGGGCCAGCGATATGGGCGCTGGCGAGGCAGCTGCCGGTTGGGGGATAGTTGAGAATGAAGCTTATCTTCGGCCTTTCATGCGATGGCCCTTCTTTTCCGGATTTTCCGGGGCCGAATGAAGGCGTCTTCAATGCCGCCGTCGTAGGGCCTCAAGGCCTGATAGAGATGCTCGAAGTGCAGTTGGGCCTCACCGCTCCCCGCGTGGCACATGCTGTTCGAGTCTCGAGCTATGCTGCTAAACTGCGTGCCGCGCTGGCCACCGCCCCCGAATTGTTCTTCGCTCAGTCGTTCGCCCTTGATCCTTGGGCCACTGCCGCGTCCTTGCTTGAATGGCGAGATCAGCTGGTCGCTGGCGGCTGGTCTGGCGCTATCGCCGGCGCGGCGCGACTCGATGCTTTTGCGAAGATTGAAGGGGCAGGCCCCATGCTGCCGCTCGGCATCGCGGACCGCGCGCGCAGGCTCTGCGATGTGGTCAAAGCCCGCGCCAGCTTACCGCTCGCCTCAATCGAGCTGGTCGAACCGAGAGATTTGCTGCCACCTCTCTGGCAGGGCCTCATCGAAGCGCTTGAAACATCCGAGGTCAAAATCTCTCAGGTTTCGGCCTCTGAGACTGCCGTCAACGATCTGAGCCACGTGCAAGCGTTTCTTGCGGACGGATCGCCCACGACATTAGCAGGCGATGGGAGCTTTGTGATCGTGGAGGCGGACACAGCCCTAACGGCAGCCGAAGCAGCCGCAGAGTGGCTCGCCCATTGCTCAGAAGCTGAGCTGCATGGCACAGTCATCGTGAACCCAGACGGAGATACGGCGCTCCTAGACGGCGCGCTGCAGGCTCGCGGTCTTCCGGCTCTGGGCTTGTCCGCCTCATCTCCTTGGCGTGGAGCGCTACAGGTGCTGCCGCTTGCCTTCGCTGCTTCTTGGGCACCCTTCAACGCCAAGGCGATGCTCGATTTGCTCATGCTACCGCGCCCTCCGATCCCCCGAGGCGTGGCCCGCAAGCTCGCCTATGCACTCAGCCGGGAACCTGGCACGGGCGGTGCCGCGTGGCTCGGCGCATGGGCATCTATCGAATCAGATCTCGCCGATCGAATGCCCGAAGAGCCACAAGAAAAGCGCGACGCAAAACTCGCTGCTTGGAGGCAATGGACGTCCGGGACGTTATACCAGCGGCACGAAGGGATGCCTGCGGAGGCAGCAAGGTCAATTACCTCTCGTGTCGCGCAATGGGCGCTTGAGACAACTGCGGGGACCGCCGATCCGCTTTTCCTCACGCTGGTTGGTGCCGCAACGGCCCTGACGCAAGCGATCGACGTACTTAATATCGACATTCTTTCGCCGCTCCTGCTCGGACGAATGATCGATCAGGTGCTCGCGGACGGCGCTCAAAATCCCAACCATGTCGCAACATCGGGAGGATTGCGTGCCGTGCGTCATCCTGGGGCGATCTGGGACCAAGCCAAGCATGTTCTTTGGTGGGATTTCAAAGGTCCCGGAGAACGCGTGGCGCCCCTCCCATGGAGCAGGGAGGAGATCGCCGTCCTAAAGGCTACCGGCTGCGACATCGAATCGCCGGCCGCGACGGCCGCGCGAATCGGGTGGAGCAACGCCAACGCCGTGCATCGCGCTGGCGAGCGCCTCATTCTTTTCTCACCGGCACTGTCGGCTGGAGAAGAGACGACCAGTCATCCCCTCGCCCATCAGCTGAACCCATTGACGGCACCCGCTGGTGACAGGGTTCGATGGTCGGCAGAGCAGATTCTGCAGGGACCAACTCATGAGCTAGCGGGACGCAGGCTTCTCCGAGAAGCCATCACTTCAACATGCCCGCCAATGCCGCGGGCACACTGGCCGCTGCCCGCATCTGTGGTCGCCAAACTCGACGATCGCGTCGAAAGTGCTACCAGCTTTGAGCACCTGGCGGATTGCCAAATGCGTTGGCTTCTTCTTGATGTCTTGCGCCTCTCCCGCGGCCGAGTTGCGGAGATACCGGGCACGAACCAGCTGCTTGGCAACCTCGCCCATGAACTCGCCAACCGCGTCTTCCCCGCAGATTCGGTGCCCGATCCAGACACAGTTTTTTCGCAAGCCAGCAATCTGTTTGATGAGTTGCTCAGTGCGATCGCTACACCGCTTCAGCAGCCCGAATATGCGGGCGAGCTGGCAGCCGCCCGCGTCAAAGTCCCAGCTGCTCTGGCCCAGCTGGCACGGCTCCTGAAGGCGATGGATGCAAAGGTGATCGGCACGGAAATCGAACGCGAGAGAAAGTTCGTCGACGGCCCTCATGTAAAGGGCCGGATTGACATGCTGGTGGAGCACCCTGCTCACGGAACAGGCGTGATCGACCTGAAATGGTCGAGGAGCGTAAAACACCGCCGCAACGAGCTGGCCGAGGGACGCTCTATCCAACTCGCGACATATGGCGCGATAGCAAACCCCAACACTGCCGCGCACACTCCGGGCGCATTCTACATGCTGAACCAGCGGCAAATGATCGGTCTCAATGGCACATTCCTCGCCGAGGAAGTCGTTGAACCCAACCATAGTCTGCCAGATACATGGACCAATCTCGTTTCTACCTGGCAGGTATGGCGTGATCTAGCACGAAGCGGGACTGCAGTGGCAGCCGGCGTCCACGAGTCTGACACTCATATCCCTGCCGATCTTCCAATCGAACCTGGAACCGAACCATGTCGCTATTGCGAACTCACGGCTCTGTGTCGCGTGGGCGTGGAGGCCAACTGAAGATGACTGCCCCCAATATCACAACCGTTGTCGCCTCTGCCGGCGCCGGCAAAACGACGCGCATCGTTGGAAACATCGCTACGGAGGTTGCGTCTCGCGATCCCGAAACCATCGTGGCCACCACGTTCACCGTGAAGGCTGCTGACGAGTTGATCGAACGCTCGCGCGCCAAGCTGTTTGAATTAGCTATGCCGGACAAGGCAGCGCGGCTGCTCGGCGCCCGTTTCGGAACAGTGAACGCGATTTGCGGCCAGATCGTGTCCGAGAACGCCATCGCTCTTGGGCGATCGCCCCGCGCGGAGGTCATTCCCGAAAGCAGCGTGCCGCGAATCTTTGCAATCGCCGCCGATGCGGCAATTGAACGTCACGCGCCCGCGTTGAACGAACTGGCCGAAATCATGGGGTTCTTCGAGCCTAAGCGAGCGGCTGATGCTGGGCGAAGTGATTGGCGGGCGACCGTCAGACGCTTGATCGAGCTCGCTCGAGCGAATGGCATTTCGTCCAGCGAACTAGAGATTTCTGCGGAACGATCCGTGGAGACATTTCTGGAATTGCTCCCGGCGGCTTCGACCCGCAGCAGCGACGAGTTCGACGCAGATTTACGAGCGGCCGTAAGATTGGCAGTGACTGCGGTGCCCGCTGAATTTAGCGCAACCGCCAAACCGCATGTGGCGTTGGTCCGTCAAATCGATGCCGAAATCCGCCGAGGCGGACGGATTTCCTGGCCGAATTGGGTCCGCCTGTCGAAGGTCGGCTGTGCCAAGAAGGACGGTCAAGCTTTCATCGACGCTCTTGATGCCGTTGCACAAGCGGCTGGGCGACACCCTGAACACCCGCGGCTTCGCGAGGATTGCAGTCGGTTCATTCGATCGGTCTTCGCCTGCGCAGGCGAAGCACTCGCAGCGTTCCAAGCTTATAAGGCAGAGCGCGGATTATTGGACTTCACTGATCAAGAGGCGCTCGCGCTCGAAGTCCTTCGCGACCCGACGATGTCCGCTGGCCTCGGTGAACGCATCGGCCGGTTGTTTGTCGATGAATTTCAGGATTCCAGCCCGCTACAGGTGGCCATCTTCACCGCCATGTCAGGCCTGGTCGATGCAAGCACCTGGGTCGGGGATCCCAAGCAGGCCATCTACGGGTTCCGCAATGCTGACAGTGCCCTGACCCAGGCTGCGTTCGCAGGTGTCGCCGCATTATCCAGCGGACCCCAAGATGTGCTGGCAACCTCCTACCGCAGCCGCGAGGGCATTATAAACCTTGTCAATGCTGCCTTCCCACCGGCGTTGGGCGCGATGGGCCTGAAAGCTGAGGAACATGCATTTATCGGGACGGGTCGCAGCGAAGACGGCTTCACGCAAGCCCCGCTGGCGGTGTGGTGGCTCGAAGGCAAGCTTGAGCTCCAATATGCCGCACTGGCCGCCGAAATACGCGATCTGGTGAAATCCGACGCCCCCTGGGAAGTCGCAGCAAAGCCAAAGGGCGTGCGGGCGCTCCGCGCGGGAGACATCGCCATCCTGTGTCGCAGCAAGGCGGACATCGCGAAAGTATCGGCTGCGCTCAGCCAACAAGGCATCAAGGCCGCAGTCGAGCGAGAGGGCCTTGCGCAAACGTCGCATGTCCAACTTGTCATGGCGGCATTTCGTTGGGTCGCAGATCCCACCGATCGTCTTGCGCTTGCTGAACTGGCTCGCTTTTTCGCCGACGACCCGGGATCGGACTCTTGGCTTGAGGCACTCGGCGCAGACAATTCCTTAGAGGCGATGCTCGCCGCCGTTCCTATTTCCTCAGATCTTTCCGCGATCCGTGAAGGCATTCTGTCGTTGACGCCGGCGGATCTCGTCGATGCTATCATTCTTCTCCCGGAGCTTAATCGCCGTCTAGAAAGTTGGGGTGACTTCGCGGCCCGCGTCGACGATCTCGAAGCCCTTCGAGGTTTCGCGCGGAGCTACGAGGAAAGCTGCGCAAGCGAGGGATCCCCGGCAACACCTTCTGGCTTCGCGCTCGCTTTGGCTGCGGAAAATCCGGCACGCCCACGAAGCCTGCAGGACGATGCCGTTAAGGTCATGACCTACCATGGTGCGAAGGGGCTTGAATGGCCCGTCGTCATCCTGACTGGACTCGGCAAGGAACCAGAGCCGAGGCTCTTCGAGCCAACGGCCGAAGCCGATGGTGAGATAGATTGGCAAAATCCACTCACCGGGCGCTGGATCCGCTACTGGCCTTGGCCCTACGCCAGCCAAAAGAAGGACGTATATCTCGATGCTTCCGCGCCCAGTTCGGCGCTAGGGCAAAAAGCCGCGATTCGAACAAGGGATGAAGAGGCCCGCCTTCTCTATGTCGGCATGACACGCGCTCGCGATCATCTCGTGTTTGCGCCTCCGGCTAAGGGCACACTCCATTGGTTGAAGGTCCTCGACGGGGATGGATTAGAGCATTTCACCCTGCCTTCTGCCGCCGATGACGGGATTCGTGCTGGGACGGAGACCTTTCCAACCAGGATCGCAACGTTGGTGAGCGACGAAGGCATCGAAGCCCAACCTCCGGCCGTGTCATTCGGACGCATCGCGCGACCAACAACCCAACGAGCGCCACTTTACCGCCGCCCAAGCGAGGCATCCGGTGACGAAACCTTCACCATAGTGGAGAAGGCCACAATCGGACCGCGCTTGCCGTTTACGGGCAGCCCGGACATGACCCTGCTCGGTGAAGCCGTGCACGCCATCATTGCGGCCGATCAACCCCACGATTCGGCGGATCAGCGCTTGGCTCAAGCACAGGCGATCCTCGATCGCTGGGGGGTACATCAGGTTGCCGCGAAGGATGTCCTAGAAGCCAACGAGCGGCTGCTCAGCGAGATCTCCAGGCGTTGGCCTGGTGCTACAATTCACCGCGAAACCCCGATTTCAGCACGTATAGGAGACCAGGTGGTCACCGGACGCATCGATCTGCTGGTTGAGCATGACGACGGCTTCGCCATCATCGACCACAAATCCTTTCCGGGCTCTCCGGACAGCTGGGACGCTCGAGCTATTGGGCACGGCCCGCAAATCCAACTTTACGCTGACGCGTTGGATAAGGCGCGGCCTGATGCCCCATGCGAGCTCTTCATCCATATGCCTATTGTCGGAGGTTTTTTGCGAGTGACATGCGGCAAGGACGATGACTCATACGTTGACCTAATAAAAATAAGGGCGCATTAAGTTCTCTTAAACAAAAGTTGGCAGTTGTCCCCGATCTACTGCCCAACCTTCCCAGAACATAAGCTTATCGAGCAATCGCCGTTCAATGAAGTGATCCGGCACCTTATTACGGTTGCTCATCTCACATCCTTGGGCTGCGAAGTAGACAAGCAAATCTGCCACCGCTTGTTGGAAATCAGGCTGCTGCTTTTCATCCTCACGTGCGCTAGCACATGCCGCATGAAACGCAGCGTAGTCATGTTCCTTTCCATTTCGATAAACATCCAAATCGGTACCTGCCTCATCACCGCGTTCCCTAGCCCGCAGCCTCGCGGACTTGGTCGCAAGAGCGTCCCAGATGTACACCTCGCTCGAAGGGTGCACGAACGTAGCGATTTTGGAGGCCGCTGATGTCTGGCGGGCTTTCCGTTTGTTCAGAGCCTGTAATCGTCTAGCAAAGGCCGGTATATCAGCCGTGGGAGCGAACTCTGGAAGAGACGCTAGGCTGCGGATCTCAGTCGCGACAGATTCCGTGCTCCAGCTAGCACGGATGAGCATAAACGTAATAAGAAACAGCCGAGCATCCTCACCATTCACGCTCTGAATTTCAGCACCAAATTTGCGCAGCCAGTGCTGATCCGAAGGTTTACGCCCTTCGACGATCTCGCCCGCAGGCGCGCACCACTTTTTCACATCGGCGATCGCATGGGAGAGAAAAAGACTACGGTGAGCGCGCAGGGCGGTATACGATTCAAAACCCATAAGAACTCCAGTGATTAAATTCTTTGGCTCTCCTTGAAACCGTGCCGTTAAAATCCAGTCAACGATCGCGATTTGCGAGGTCCGAGTGGATTTGGCTGCCACACAATCATTTTCGACTCGATGGGACAGACGGTACCTGATCAGGGAGTGGATCATCTTCTGCTAGATATCGGTTTGGAAATCCGTCTCTCGGTTCCCGCAACCTGCTCCCCATGCTAGCGGGCAATGATCTTGCCGACGAAATGGGAATATGATGCACTGGCTAGACCGCAGAACACCGGAGTCGCGAAAATCCTTCGATGCCCGATCTGCCGGCGATGTTGACTATGGCCGCGTAGTCCACTCAGCCTCCTTCCGGCGACTGCAGGGCAAGACCCAGATTCTCAATCTTGGCGATAGCGATTTTTACCGCACCCGGCTCACGCACTCCCTAGAAGTGGCGCAGATTGCTGGCGGCTTGGTCAAGCAGCTCGTTCACAATCTTCCAGGCCACCCCGCGCTGGCCTATCTACCCGAACACGCTCTCATCCAAGCCATTGCCTGCACCCACGACCTGGGTCATCCCCCGTTTGGGCATGGCGGCGAAGTCGCTCTGAATTACTGCATGAGAGATCATGGCGGCTTCGAAGGGAACGGCCAGACGCTCCGCATCCTGTCGAGATTGGAGAAATTCTCCGAGTCCGCCGGTTCGAACCTAACCCGCGAAACGCTGTTGGGTGTTCTCAAATACCCTGTTGCCTTCAGCCGGGTGGTGAACCCTGATCTCCGGCCGGGGATGCTTCCCGGCACCAGCGGCACGCCGCTGCTCGACCGCAACGCTTCCGAGCCCCCAAAATGTTTCTTGGATTGTGAGCAGGACGTCGTGGACTGGATCCTCTCTCCGCTCTCCAAGGGTGATCAGGATGCCTTTCGGCAGTTTGACCTCCGGTCGGGGAAGCATGCGAAAGCGCGCCACAAGGCGTTCGCTTGCTCGATCATGGACCTTGCGGACGATATCAGTTTTGGCATCCACGATCTGGAGGATGCACTCGCCCTCAAGCTGATAGACGAGCAGCAGTTTCATACACATGTGCCTGCATCGGCGTGTCAGGGTCTACTCGACTATCTGAACAGTCAGTATCGCGGCCAATATGGCAATGACGTGTATGGTGGCCTGCTCAACCGCCTGTTTGGCGATGGCAACGGCCGCAAGCATCAGATCAACCGGATTCTCAATTTCGTCATCCCAAGCGTTCAAATCCGCGAGGAAGCCGAGTTTGAGGAGCCAAGGCTCAGATATCGAGCCGAGGTTCCAAAACCCGTGGCGGACTTCTTGGCCGCCGTGACGAAGCTGGTTTACGAAGAGGTGATCTGTAGCCCGAGCGTCCAGCATCTCGAGTTCAAAGGGCAAATGATGGTGATCGCCGTTTTCGAGGTGATGAAGTCCGAACCGAAGCGATTCCTTCCCAACGACGTCTACATCAAATTCGGCGCATCTGCCGATCCTATGAGGGTCATCTGTGATTATGTTTCAGGCATGACCGACGCCCATCTCTTGCGGACCTACGAGCGCCTCTTTGCGCCGCGGATGGGATCGGTGTTCGACAAACTCTGAAATCCAATGACGGAAGGATGAGGTGCGCGCCTCCAATTTACGACCGCTTTTGACGCATACGAAATTTAGCAGGCTCCCATCAACAGCAGGGAGCAAGTGTGCCCGAGCGTGAGAATAGCCTTTTAGCCTGGGTGGGAACGGGCATCGTCTTCGCATTGATGATGCAAGTGGCCCCATTCCGCTGGGCGGTTTACGCGCTCACTGCCTGGCTCGGCTTCCTGTTTGTACAAGATTGGTGGAGCGAACATGAGCTGCCGGCAGGCTCTCCTGATGCAGAATGGCAGATTGAGGCACAGGATCTCCAATCCAATGCCAGCGATCAGCAACTTCGCTACTTCGTGCAGGGATGGTTTCAAAATCGCGGAAACGAGGCGCTCGAAAGCGCGCTGCTGGTCGGTCGCCTTTACGAATGTGATTTGCCGGAAGAACCGATTGATCGATGCACCCCCGTCAGCGAAAGTCATGACAATCTGACGCTTGATCTGAAGCCGGGTTTCCGTACGCACTTCACGGCTTACCCACAATTCAGCGGCGCAGGAGGCCCCAATCCGCGGGTAGTCTGGAGTATGCGGAACATCATCGCCGATAACGACTGGAAGCTGGATCCGTGAGGCTGATTCGCAGCATGGCCATCTTCGCAGCAACCATGGAAGCGAGTTGATGACCAACGATCAAATCACGCTGGGCGCGGCCATGATGTTGCTGAGACGACATGGAGACGAAGCACCCACCAAGGTAGCAGCGCGGATTGGCGAACTTGCCGTCGAAGGAGACTGGGAGGGACTAACCTTCTGGAAGACAGTCGCATCCAAAATGGATCAGATATTGCGTGCAGGGTCGGTTCAATAATGGCCACGCGCGTTTGAGATAACGCACTTCAACCACAGCGCTGACCGCTTGACATCTCGGTCGGCGCCCTACAACAAATCCACTGGCCTTGGGGAAGGCCAAATATGGGGGTATTTCAATGAGATTCATGTCTGCGGCGCTCGCCTGCGCCATCGCCTTGTCGACGCTTGCTCATGCTCAGGTCCAGTCGCCTGCGCTGGCTGTTGGCCCCGCAGCCAACAATGTTCTTCGCACGGGCACGGAGATCCAACTTAAGATGGAAGAGCCGCTGACGACTGAAGGCAAGAAACTGCGTGTGGGTCAGCATTTAGGCTCTCGGTGATTGAGCCCGTATCTGTAGGTGGTCAGATCGTCATTCCGGTCGGTTCGCCTGCTGTCGGCGAGATAACCGAAGTCCGTAACAAAGGGATGTGGGGCAAATCCGGCCATCTGACCGCCTCTCTCCTCAATGTGAGCGTAAACGGCCGCCAAATCCGGCTTACCGGCACATTTGACGATAAGGGCGTCACCGGCACGGCACGGGTCGTCGCCGCAGTTGCCTTCGTTCCGGTTGTGGGCTTCTTCACCACGGGTACAAGCGCCAAAATCGCCGCTGGATCCCAGGTGAAGGGCTTCATCGGCGAAGATGTCCCGTTGGTTTTCGCCGAAGCCAAACCGGCTGAACCTGTGACCGTTCCTGTCGTAGCAGGAACTTCTATTGCTGCCGCAGTGGAAACGGCTCCGGCGGTTGCCCCGTCTACAAAGTGATCCGACTTCAATACGGAGCTTAAATTCTTATGCGTTTCGTTCTGATTGCCGCCTTTTCGGTGGCTATTGCATCGCCTGCTCTTGCCCAACCAACCCAGGCTCAGCCGCTCGTGAACGAGGAAGTCGGCGTCCCCGTTTTCCCCTACGATATCACCGACCGCCCCTATGAGGTGCTGGGTGAGGTCAAGGCTGGGGTCCGCAAGGCGACCGTCTTCAGCAAATCGCCTTCGCAGGACAAAATCTACAAAGAACTGTGGGAACGTGCACAAAAGCTGGGTGCTGATGCCGTGATCAAAGCGCAATATGGTGATGCTCATGTGTCGGCATTCAGCTGGGGCAAAGCGAACGCGACCGGCACGGCAATTCGCTTCTTGCCAGCAGGCAGCACCACTGCGGCAGCAGCACCTGCTGGCTCCCACTAAATTGATGTTGCGCGCAGCCTTTATCGCAGGCGCTCTTCTGGCCAGCAGTCAGGCAATGGCTGCCCAGGACGCTACCGCTTCAGAAACCATCATCGCCCCTGCCCCTTCACCCGCTCCTCGCTGGGTGAAGGGTACAGATGTTGAACTGATGGTGGTTCGCGAAGTGAACAGCCGATCCGCCAAGGCCGGCGAGCGTTTCAGGCTGCGCGTTAATTCACCCGTCACCGTGGATGGAGCAGTGGCAGTTCCAATCGGGGCTGTCGCCTGGGGGGAGATCGTTTCCGTCTCGGGCACGAGCGCGGCGGTTGGCAAAGGGCAGCTAAGCCTCCGATTGCTTCACCTCGACACCCAGTGGGGGCCGGTCGCGTTGACCGGCACGAAAGGTACCGAAGGCGCCTCGAACACCGGCGGGGTCATTTTGGGAGTGTTGGGCTTTGGCATTTTCGGCCTGCTGAACAAGGGCGGTAATGCAACCCTCAAGGCCGGCGATATCATTCATGGGTATATCGCCGATGGCGAGGAGCCGGCTGCTGCGCCTCTCTTGATCTCGAAACAGGATGTGCCGCATTCATGAAAATGGCGCAGCTCAAATTGTGATTTAGGCATTCGAGAAAGCGAGGCTCGAGTATATGTCGTTCCGTTACCCACTTTCTAGCCCGCTGCATCCTGAAGCGCTCAAGCAGAAGCAGCGAAGCCTTCGCGAGGGCTTCGCTATGCCTCTCACCCTTCGGGTTCACCGAGCACTTTCTTGGCTCCGCAGGGCAGAAGCCGACGAGGGTGACGAGGACGTACGCTTCATCCTGCTGTGGATCGGTTTCAACGCGGCCTATGCCGGTGACGTTGGCTTAGCGCTGGGTGGCGAGAGTCAGCGCGAGCGCGACGCCTTCGCGCGCTTTTTCTCCACTCTGGTCAGTTTCGATGGCAAGCATCGGATTTATGACATGGTCTGGCAGCGCTTCAGCCAGGAAATCAGGCTGCTGCTGGACAACCGCTACGTATTCGCGCCTTTTTGGCATCATCATAATCATATTGCTGGTTTTGAGGACTGGCGCGGAATGTTGGAACGTGAGCGTGACGCAACGGCTAACGCGCTTCGTCGCCATGACACGGCGACCCTACTGTCGATCCTCTTTGGACGCCTGTACGTCCTGCGAAATCAGCTGGTCCATGGCGGCGCGACCTGGAACAGCGATGTGAATCGGACGCAAGTTCGAGATGGCTCAGCTCTGCTGGGGTGCCTGCTGCCGCTGTTTATCGACCTGATGATGGACAATGCAGATCATGAATGGCCGATGCCGCACTATCCGGTGGTCGATTAGGCAGCAGCGTCCTGATCATCTGAGCCGCGATCGACACATTATTGGTGTGGCTGAACCGTCGCTACAAAGCGTCGCGGGACGTCCTGCTTGCAATATGGGTACGGACAATATTCCAACTGTTACGCAGCTGCAGGCGGCGGCTGTCGATTTCCTCCCGCGCGCGCTGCGCGATCCGTTCAAGGTCAACCACCAGCTCATCAGCGAGGCAGCGTCGCTCTGAGGGGGCGGCGTCCTTCATCAGTGCCGCTGCGGTTGACACGGCTTCCGGAACCGTGCGGGAGACGAATGTAGAACAGTCGATGATGCTCCATTCGACCGCCTCCCCGGCTGCCATCTCCAGCACCCGAGCACAGCTACGCCTTGCCAACCCAAGACGTTTCGCGTGTTCTGGCGCCAAATCTCCAGCAATCTTCCAAGCTTCAGCGACACGTGGATCCGTCTCGGGCTCGAAAGCTTCCTCGACAACCGCAGAGGACATCGTCGCCTCCTCCTCCATAGCCGGCAGCTGACGATCAGCAAGTGCCTCACGGCGTCCGAATTTTCTCAGACACAGAACGAACACCAGGATCGCAACGCCAGATACGGCAATTCCGAACCAATCACCCACCAGAGCGATGGGCAGCACAACGAAGGCAAGAAGGCCAGCCAATGCCGCCACCAATGCGGCGCCCGCAACATTTGCGAGGATGAAAGCGGCATTGACGAGGCCTTGTAGTCCCTTGCGCAGCGCCTTCCCAACCAAACGCAGTAGAAACACGCCCATGAGCAAAACAAGCGCAAGGAAAATGAGCCGGCCCAACTTACGAGTTCCTGACAAAATCGCCTGATGCAACCATGCGCGCTCCGTTTTTGTCTGGCGCAGTCACCAAACCGGACACTTCTAAATCGTCCATAATTCGGCGCGCATATGCATATTGAATTCCCAATTCCCTGGCTAATCGGCTTGTTGAACCAGAACGTGAATTTCTGATCAGATCACGCGCCATTTCAACGCGATTAGCATGCATCTCCGCACCGTCGCCTTTCATATCAGCCGAACAGGCCAATGAGCCGTCTCACGCCTGATGCGATCATCATACCCGTGCCGAGCAGGACAAGACCTCCGATGACAATCGCTTCTAGAGCCACCAGATAGGGGAAGGGCGAACCATCTGCCTCACTATCCCGCTCATCCCAGCGACGCGACATCACCTGCACTCCCGCGCCAGTTCAAGCCCATTGTCCCACTTTCTCATGTAGACCGCTTGCCCTCGGCCAATCTGCTCACAGGCAACATTGACCCCATTCACATATATGTGGGCGAGGGTACGACCATAACGGTCGTATCCCACGCGGCGGATGCTGATGGCACCGTTCATAAGATTCTGCAGGCTCCGCTTACTGGCCTGCCCGTCTCCAGGAGCACATGCGCGCCCCTCCGGGCATCCATGGATTTCAGGCGCGTCGATGCCGACCAGGCGGACGCGTTCTCCATCCAAACGGATGGTATCGCCATCGACGACGGTTACAGCAGCCGCCAGCAATAAAATTCCGATCATCCTGGATTCCGTTCAGCGATTTTCACCGACGGCCCGGCAGTAGCGAACTTGCCGGACCACTAAATGGACAAAGCCTTTGGGGACCTTTGCTAGTGGTCGCACCCTGCTAGCAATTGAACCTTACTGACCTGACTTGATGTTCTTCGCCAACACGGAAATCGCGCCGCCGATCAACAGGCCTGCCCCAACTGTGACGAACGGCACGACCGCAGCGATAGCGGCACCAGCCGCAGCGCCGGTGATGGCGGTGCGTCCCATCTCCGTGTCCCAGGCTTTCTTCACCCCATCGACAGTCTTCTCCCCGATTTTCTGGCCGACCTTCGCGGCGCTGGTTCCCGCCTCTTTCAGCGTATCTCGATCAATCTTCATGATATTTCCCCTTTGGTGCTTTCACCACCCGATCGTAGCCGCTGGGTCAAGCTTCTTCGGCCTCGCGGAGACCATGAGGAGGTAAGTACGACCACATCTGTCAGATTCGGTCGCAATAGCTCTCGCCAACTTCACGCTGGCGCCATGGAGATGGCCCGAAAGGATATGAATGGACCAAAGAGACGCTGCTAATCTGCCTCGCACCAGTGCGAGCCATCCGTTGAAGATCGCGTTCGTCCCAACCGGCACTCGCGGCGGCAGAATAGGGATCACATTCTGCCCGGGCAAAAAGCAGCAAGATGCGCTGACGGGCGCATGGAACCGCGACCTCTGCGCAGACCTAGACGCCATTCAAGCCAGTGGCGCTGCCGCGTAGTCTCTCTGATCGAAGCCGAAGAATTCCTTAGCCTTGGCGTGGACCGGCTCGGCGAGGAAGTACGCACGCGTCACATGGACTGGTTTCATCTGCCCATCGCGGACGTAAGCATTCCCTCCCCGGCATTCGAGCAGGCATGGGCCATCATTGGCGTCAATCTACGCTCCCGCCTACGCCAGGGCTTCGATATCGTATTACATTGCAAGGGCGGCTTGGGACGCGCTGGAATGATAGCCGCGCGCCTACTGGCCGAACTGGGGACCCAGCCGAAGGCTGCCATAAAGCAGGTGCGGGTGGCTCGCCCCGGAGCGATCGAGACTCACGACCAACTCACATATGTGCAGCAAAGGGCCACAGTCGAAGAGGCTCGTCCCGCCAAGACCTCCGCAGCGGTCCGTGCTCGCGGCCGAGGCGCTTTGATCGGTTTGGCTGTAGGCGACGCCCTCGGAACGACATTGGAGTTTGCGCGCAGGGACAGCTATCCCCTTCTATCCGACATGATCGGTGGCGGCCCCTTCGGCTTGAGGCCTGGCGAATGGACAGACGACACGTCAATGGCCCTCGCCTTGGCGAATAGCCTTCTATCCTGCAACGGTATCGATGAAGCTGACCTCATGAAGCGTTTCGCCGCTTGGCGGGATCAGGGATCTTATTCGTCAAACGGACATTGCTTCGACATAGGCATGACCGTCAGCGCGGCATTGGCTCGCTGGGAGCAATCGGGAGATCCCATCGCTGGATCGACAGATCCCGCCACCGCTGGCAACGGCAGTTTGATGCGCCTCGCGCCAGTAGCTCTACGATATCATGACGACATCCCAGCACTTGATGACGCGGCAGCACGTCAAAGCCGGACCACGCACGCGGCGCCTGAGGCAGTGGAGGCTTGCGTCATCTATGCGCGAACGATCGCGAGCGCGATTTCCGGCAGCACCCTGGACGAGGTTCTCAACACCAGGGGCGAGGGCCTAACCAGGAAGATCGCCGAGATCGTTGGTGGTTCTTGGCGAGGTAAGCCAAGGCGAGATATTCGCGCATCGGGCTATGTCGCGCATTCGCTGGAAGCCGCACTCTGGTGCATTGGTCGAACCGGCAGTTTCGCAGAAGCCGTCCTGACTGCCGCCAATCTCGGAGAGGATGCCGACACCACGGCTGCCATTACTGGCCAACTCGCGGGTGCCCTCTATGGTGAGCGCGGAATCCCAGAAGCATGGCGGCATCGGATCGCCGGTTATGAGCGAATTGGCGATATGGCCGACCAACTCTTATCTCGGTAAGCTGTACAAGCGCCCCCTTCACTCTGGGCAGCCGATCCCTCGACATCGCGAAGCCCGATTTCCTTCTTTACGCTCTTGAAAAGGCGGCGAATGCGGTCGTAGTTGGGCACGAATAGGGGGTAGTGCAGCATGACCGATCGTATGGCCAAATTGGACCGATTATTGGCGCTCGTACACGCGCTATCGGAATCGACCGAGGGCCTGACACTCGACGAAATGGCTGAAACACTGGGGGTCAATCGAAGAACCGCCGAGCGGATGCGCGACGTCATCGCGCGGCACTTCGACCTTGAGGAAGTAACCGAGGATCGCCGTAAGCGCTTTCTCATCAGAGACAGCCTTAGGCGCGTCTATACCCGTCCCACTGCGGCTGAAGTTGCAGCACTTACGGCCGAGGCAGATGGGCGACGAGGAGCTGGCCAAACAGTTCGTGCCGACCAACTGGCGAGCCTCCTCGCCAAGGTTAAGGGCGCATTTGACGACCGCGAGAAACGCCGTATTGACCCTGATCTGGAAGCGCTCACCCGGCTCCAGCGGACGATGGTCACCGCCGGCCCCGTCGCTACCGTGCCGCCTGAGACGATTGCAGTCGTCCAAGCGGCGATATTGTCCGGTTGCTGCCTTGAATTCAGCTACGCCGCGGTACAGCAACAGGAACCGCGCTGGCGACGGGTTATACCCTTTGGCATTGTTCACGGCCCTCTTTCCTATCTGGTAGGAAAGATGCCTGATCGAGAAAATGACCCGGTCTATTATCGGCTGGATCGTATGATCGAACCCCGCCTTAGCGAAAAGCTCGGGTGCGCCCCGGATGACTGGGACATTGATGCCTGGCTGGCCGATAGTTTCGGGGTCTGGCGAGATGAAAAGCAAGACGTCGTGCTTCGCATTCATGCATCGGCCGCCTCACGAGCTCGCGAATGGCGTTTCCACCGCAATCAGCAAATAGAACAGCTGGAGAATGGTGATCTTCTGATTCGCTTCACCAGCGGCGGCATGCGAGAGCTGGCAGAGCATCTATTCACTTGGGGCAATGAGCTCATCATAGAGCATCCTACCGCGCTCATTGAGATGATGCGCCAGCGCATCCTAGCTGCGCTGACGATGCTGCCGCCGGAAGCCGCCTCGCCTAACACGACCACTTTTGTCGCACCAACGATGCATGGTTGAAGACATGACGATCAACTCTTCCATCTTCTGCACCACCCCTGCCCGCCTTTCGGTGAAGGTGCCGGCATGAATATAACGCCCCGCTCTTTTGGACTGTCCAAGTCCAGGATCACTTATTTCGAGCTGTGCCCGAAGCGACTGTGGTTATCGGTGCATCGTCCTGAACTGGCTGAAACCGATGAAGGTGCAGAAGCGCGCTTCGCTGCCGGGCATGAGGTTGGCGCCGCCGCATGCGCACTCTTGCCGGGCGGGGTCATGGTCGAGGCTGAACCCGATCTTTCCGCTGCGCTCGCCACAACGAAGGCTTTGCTCGAAAGCGGTCACGAGGATCCGATCTTCGAAGCCACGTTTCAGCATGATGGCGTTCTGGTAAGAGTCGATATTCTCGAGCCGAACGGTATCGGCGGCTGGCACATGGCTGAGGTCAAAAGTTCGACTAAGCCCAAGGATTATCACGTGAATGACCTGGCCACTCAGGTCTGGGTCGCCCGTGAAGCCGGGGTGCCTATCGAGAGCGCAGCGATCCGCCATCTAGACACAGACTTCGTTCTCGAAGGAGATGGTTCGCTTGAGGGGCTGTTTTTCGACAGCGATCTGACTTCGAACATCAAGGATCGGGTCGAAACACGGGCCGAGGTTGTAGCCGCAGCGCGCGAAACGCTCGCGGGTGAGGAACCCAGCATCCTCCCTGGATCACATTGCGACGGCCTACCATGTAATTTCGCGGCATATTGCGAGGGAGCACTTCCGCCAGGCCCGCAATGGCCGGTCACCGTTCTTCCATATGGCGGCGGGAATAACTGGCTGAGACGCGGGGTTGAAGATCTTTTCGAGATTGACCCCACGATGCTGACGAACCCCACCCATCAACGGGTTTACCAGGCTACCGTGACAGGCGAACCCGATCATAACGTTGAGGGCGCCCGCACCGCCATGGCGGATTGGTGCTTCCCCCGGACGTGGTTGGACTTTGAGACAATCGCATTCGCCATTCCGCGCTGGGTTGGCACCCGTCCATATCAACAGGTGCCCTTCCAATTTTCCGCTCATGTCGAAGCGGAAGACGGAAGCCTCCAACACCATGAATTTCTGAGCCTGGATGGTGCGGACCCGCGAAGGGCTTGCGCCGAAGCGCTGGTAACGATGATTCCCAGTTCAGGCGCGGTAGTCGCCTACAATGCAGGCTTCGAGAAATCGCGCCTTCGCGAGCTCTCTGAATTTTTTCCCGATCTAGCAGACGATCTCAATTCGATCATCGACCGGGTGGCTGATCTGCTGCCGGTCACTCGCGCCAACTGGTATCACCGCGACCAACGAGGCAGTTGGTCAATCAAGGCCGTGCTGCCGACCGTTGCCCCCGATCTCGATTATTCAGAGCTTGAGGTGAAAGACGGTGGTAACGCCCAGGCTGCCTATCTGGAGGCCATCTCTCCTACCACGACGGACGATCGTCGGGCTGCCTTAGATGCGGCGCTGCGAGCTTATTGTGGGCGAGACACAGAAGCGATGATCGTCCTAGCCAGGCACCTCACTCAAAACTGATATTGCTGCTTCAAGGCAGCGCTGGCCAGACCCATGGTCGAAATTACGTCCATTTCTGTCGCCAATTCCGCAAAGCTTAAGCCATGACCGAATCAAGACCCGCCTTCCGACTGATCCATAGTTCTGACTGGCACATCGGGCATGAGCTGTTCAGCCATGAACGAGAGGCGGAGCATGAAGCGTTTCTATCCTGGCTCCTCGACCGCCTCGTCGCCGAAGAGGCGGATCTTCTGCTCGTCACGGGCGACATATACGACGTCGCGAACCCTCCAGTGTCAGCGATGGCACGCCTTTATGCGTTCCTTCGGGATGCGACGACACGCTGCCCCAATCTGCAGATCGTCATTATCGGCGGGAACCACGACAGTGCAGCAAGAATCAATCTGCCCGCCGCACTCCTCGGTCCTGGACGAAACCACCTTATCGGCTCTCTCCCCCGTGTGAACGGCATACCCGATTTCGAGAGGATGCTGGTCCCACTCAAGGACCGGGCGGGCACGATCGTGGCGTGGTTAGCAGCGGTGCCCTACTGCCGGCCGGGGGACATGGGGTCGGGCGGGCTTCCAGAATTATATGAGAATGTTCTGACTGCCGGTGCCGAACGTGCGAACGGGCTGCCGCTGATCGTGACCGGCCACCTCCATGTAGCGGAGGGGGATGTCTCCGAACATTCAGAGCGTCGGATCACCGTGGGCGGTGAGGAGGCCCAGGCAACTTCACTCTTTGACGACCGTGCCGCCTATGTCGCGCTCGGCCATCTTCATCGTCCGCAGACGATCAAGGGCGACACTCTGATACGCTATGCGGGATCGCCGTTTCCCTTGTCCGCGACTGAGCGTCTGTACCGCCATTCGATCTGCATAGTCGACCTTGCCGCGGGTGGCGCAGTCGCCCGTGAGGAGGAAATCCCCCGCGTTGTTCCATTTCTCACGGTTCCCGCTGAGGGTCCGAAGCCGATCGGCGAGGTTGAGCTCGCGATCCAAGAATTGGACTTCGATCCAGAGCTTCCTCGCGGGCTGCATCCCTTCGTGGAAGTTTCAGTGCTCGTTGATGGCCCTGAACCGAGCCTGCAAGCACGAGTCATGGCGGCTCTCGACGGCAAGCCTTTGCGGTTAACGCGGATCTCGCGCGTCTCGGCGCGCGAGGCTACCAACCAGTCCATAGCCGAACGCGAAGTCGATCTTGCCGAACTCCTCCCCGAGGCTGTTTTCGCAGAGCTATTCGAACGCGCCCATGGTAGCCAGCCGCCGGAGGATTTGAGCCAAGCGTTCCAAACCCTGCTCATTGAAACACGAACGTCGAGGGAGGACGCCTGATGCGCGTGTTGGCGATCCGCGGCCGTAATCTCGCCAGCCTGAACGGCGATTTCGAAGTCGATTTCGAAGCCGAACCCCTGAGCGACGCCGGCATTTTCGCCATCACCGGCCCGACGGGTGCCGGAAAATCCACCCTGCTCGACGCCATGTGCCTCGCGTTGTTCGATGCCGTGCCGCGCCTCGGTGCAGCACCGGCACGCGCCAGGATTGAGACGGTCCAAGGTGACGAGTTGTCGGCTGGCGACCCCAGGGCGGTCCTTCGGCATGGCTCGGGTGAAGGCTTTGCTGAACTGGACTTCGTCGGTCGCGACGGCGAACGTTACCGCGCGCGGTGGACTGTCCAGCGAGCCCGTCAGAAGACCGACGGCCGGATGCAGGCAACCCGGCACAGCCTTACTCGCATTGCCGATGGCGAGATCCTTGGTGGGACGAAGACCGAAACATTGGCGGAGATACACCGCCTAGTCGGCTTGTCAGCGGAGCAGTTCCGACGCGCCGTCCTCCTAGCGCAGGGTGATTTCGAGGCCTTCATCAAGGCAGATGATAACGAACGCGCGCAGCTGCTCGAACGGCTGACCGGTTCGCATATTTATGCGAGCCTTGGCCGCGCCGCTCATGAAAAAGCAGCAATTCTCCGGGCGCAGCAGCAGACGATTCTGGACCGGATCGAAGCTCAAAATGGCCTCGACGACGAAGGTCGTCGGGTCGCCGAAGAGGAGCAATGCACCGCGAAAGATGCTGCGGATCGAACCGCGTCTGCGCTTGGAGACCTTTCCAAAGCTGTTCGCTGGGAGACTGATCGTCACGCATTGGTCAGCAAGGTCACAGAATGTGAGTTAGCTGCGTCAACCACAAACTCTGCTCGTGAGGAAGCCGCCCCTCGGCACGAAGCATTACGCCTTCGTAAAGCGGCATTCGCCCTTGCAGGAGACTGGACCGCCGTCCGTGAGGCAGAGATGCTGGCGCACGACGCTGAGCAAAATGTCATCCAACGGCAAAGTGATCTTGATCAGGCACGCGAACGCGCAACCCAGACGGCAGCGGACGAGAGCCAGGCGATGGCGGACGTCCAAGTCGAAACAGCGCGGGTGGCAGCGCAATCTCCCGAGATAGAGGAAGCTCGGACGCTCGACCGTAAGCTTTCCGAAACGCGCGCATCGCTCGACGGTATTTCAGACACCCGCGTTACGCGCGCACAAGCTCTATCTGAATGCCAAGAGGCTGAGCAGGTTGCCGGCAGTTCCTTGTCTGACGCCATCGTAACCCGTGACGGTCACGCATCTTGGCTTGCGAAGAACGCTGGATTTGCCAGTTTGGCAACGCAGCAGACAGAACTTGCAGCAGAGCTCGTCGAGATCGCAGCTGTCGATCTCAAGCTGTCGCAAATTTCGGCAAGCGCAGACGAAGCCGAAGCCTCCAAAATCGTGGCCTCCGACGCGTGGGAGGCCGCCAAGGCAGCTGAAGAGGGAACAGCCGCTGCTGCTACCTCGGCTCGCAACATATTGGACGAGGCGAAGGCTTCAGCACCATCCGAGGCTGACTTCTCCACGATTCTTGAAAAGCGGGATCGCCTGGGAGGCCTTTCCCCTCTTCTGGTGGACTGGAAGCATCATGAAACTCAGGCAGGAGCGTGCCATGATCTTATGGGGCGACTGCGCAGCAATTTTGATGGCGCCAAGACCGAGCGCGAAGATTTTGTCACCCGACACTCAGAGGTAAACTCCAGCCTTCCCATTCTCCGGGCGCAACTGCACGAGGCACGCCGTGCCGGCGAGCTAGCCGAAGCGGCTTCGGGCGAAGCAGCAATGCAACTTCGCGCAACACTGGAGGAAGGGCAGGCCTGCCCAGTTTGCGGGGCCACTGAACATGCGTTGAGCGCGATCGATTCACTCTTGGGGATGCAGCTCCGAGAGCAACGGGACCGCATCGCCGATCTTGACGCATCATTGACTTCCAAGACCGCTGAAGAGGCCGCTCTGGCCGCTCGCATCCAATCCACCGATGAATTGATTAGCCGCCTAGAGCGCGACATAGAAAGCCAGACAACCGCATTAGCGGCGGCCAATGGAAACGCCCAAGCTGCTTTTGGCGTCCTGTCTGAGAAATGCAGCCTGGCAGGCCTTGATCCAGCCGCGCTAGACTTCGAAGCCTCTCTAGAAAGCGCACTCGCCGCGCTCGATCGTCAGCGCACGGCCATGACTGAGGCTCGGACGGCGGTTACAATCGCGCAGGTCGCCGATGAAAAAGCCCGGAGCGATTGGGAGAAAAGTCGCACAGCCTCCGGTGTCGCCGCTCAGGCCTTGCGCGATATCGAACAGAAATTGAGCAGCCTACTGGAACGCAAATCGCACGTTACCGAAACGCGGGATCGGCTCGCGAAATCAATTGATGTGAGATTTAGCGGCACCGCAGATTGGCGGCAGCTGGCTGACCCCATAGACTGGCTTGATGAACAAGCCGACGCCTGGCGTACGCATTTTGCGGACCATTCTCGGATCGTCGAGGCCGTGCCTGGCTTGGAGAAAACGGTCGCTGACGCTCGTGCAGATACCGCAGCCGCCATGGTCCGTTTCGACGAAATCGAGTCCCAAGCGAAAAGCTGGGAACAAGAGCAGAATAGCCTAACGAACGCTAGGAGCGGCCTACTTGACGGCGACGCTGTGGAGGCCGTCGTTGCCCGAAATGAAGTCGCGCTGTCGCAGTTTCGCCAGGCATTGGAGACTGCCCAAACTGCGGCGGCTCTCGGTCGCGAAAATCAGGCGGCTTCAGCGGCCCGCAAAGAGGCTGCCGATCAGGAAGCCAAACGCGTGGTCCAAGATCATCTCGATCGCCAAGGTCGATTTCATGGGCGTCTCGTTGAGCTGGACATTGAAGAAGAGGCTATCGCCGGCGCAGCGCGGGAAGGACAGACGGCAATCGACAAGGAGGTTGAAGCGCTTGCCGCAATCGACCGAGCCTTCGAAAATGCTGCTGCCCTATTGGCGCAGCGACAGGAGGATCTGATCCGCCACGATCAGACCGATCAACCTGCCCTCTCTGGCGACGCCCTTGCTCAGGCGGTCAGCGAAGCCAAGCAAGCTGACGAGGCCGCCCAGAAGGCGCTCCAGGAGGCACAGTTCGTCCTGCGCCGGGACGATGAGGTGCGGACACAGACCACGAAGCTTCGTGCCGAACTAGAACGCGAGCGCGCAGCGGCGCGGGTGTGGCTCGCCCTGGATGAACTTATCGGCGACGCGACGGGTGCCCGGTTCCGTCGCTTTGCCCAAGGGCTAACCCTCGATCGCCTGCTTGCGCACGCAAATTCGAGGCTTACGGATCTCAAGCCCCGTTATGAACTCCAACGCGCTCCTAGCGGCGACATGCTTATCCAGGTCATCGACCATGACATGGCGTGCGAGATCCGCGGGGTGCACAATCTTTCAGGCGGGGAACGCTTCCTGATCAGCCTTGCCTTGGCACTCGGCCTTGCCGAGATGTCCACCGGCCGTGGCCTCAAGATCGAGAGCCTGTTTATTGATGAGGGATTTGGCGCTCTGGATGGCGCCAGCCTCGGCCAAGCCCTGTCAGTCCTGGAGCATCTTCATGCTACGGGCCGTCGGGTCGGCGTAATCAGCCATGTCGAGGAAATCAAAGAACGGATACCTGTGAAGATCGAGGTGACGCCCGTCGCCCGAGGCCGCAGCGAATTAACGGTGGTCAGCGGATAGATAACTCTCCGACTTCGCATCCTGATCCGCTCTCTTTATGTTCTGGATTCAACAATCCGCAAATGACCAGCGTTAGGGCATTCGCAACTTTCGGGTTCTAGGTAATGATATGAGAAATGTGGACATTCCAACCAGCAGCGGTGATGACTGTAGCCGCCAACGGACCCGACCTTCAGCGGCCGAAACTACTTCCTGATAGCTACCCTTAATTCATCTGCTCCGGGCCGGTCTCAAAGCGCGTCGCGTTTCTGCCTGGCGCCCGTCCTGTAGCGGTGTGCCGAAAATATGCATATGCAGGACAGCCTTGATTAGGTAGCGACCAGTTCGGCGATTTTGTTGGCAACTTCCGCCATGGACTCTTCGGCAGTACTCAGCCCAGCCCGGGAGGCCAGCAGGAGGCTGACCTGTTCAAGTTCTTCATAAGTCGTTCCATGAACCACCGGGACAAGCCGCTCACGCCGGAGGAGTGCTGAAAGCTCTTTGTCTGCGATGCCTTCTGCCGGGAGGCGACGCAACATAGCCGGGGTCACCAAAACGATACCTACGCGCGAATTCACCAAGCCCTTGTCAATCGCTCGCATCATCGGCACCCCGAGTCCAAGGTCCTTTTCGCTGAACCATACGCGAACACCGCGCGCTTCGAGTAGATCATGTAGTTGCTTGGCGGAGCCCTGCCTGTCATCCCACGCGTGACAGAGAAATACGTCTCGAAGGTCAGGCTGCGACGCCGCCAGATTTTCGACGTTTTCGCGAACCGGTGTGAGCGCCTGCACTTGTTCAGGCGTGTACCACACTGCCGAACCTGCTCCCGACCAGCGGGGCTTCGCGGTGCGGCGAGACCCGCCACCACTACTCCGGCCGCCGCCACTGCTTCCCGACGAGGCGTAAGAAGGGGTGTAGGACGGAGTGTAGGAGGGCGAGGAATAGGACGGGTAAGACCTGGAGCCACGATAGCGGGGGCCGCACACAGGGCAGTCCGCTCCGCCGCCCCGTATGTGGCCTCGTACTGGTGCTGTGCATCTAGCCATGTCTTTTCTTCTCCTTGCTAGGCTTGTTTGGAAGTTCGGCCGTCGGGGCCATCAGGTTGTGCACATCTCTGATACTTGGCGCGGCACCCTGGCCTGTGGCGAAGTCTGCAATCGCGAGCGGGGACTTACGGTCCCCAAGCCTGCCGCCCATCCGCCGCACAAATTCTTGCGCTAGCCGCCCAAAATCAGATCGCAGATCCTTCGGCTTGCAGCATTCCGCATATCGCGCCGTCAGTGATCCGCAGCCGCAGAGTTCAGCGTCGTGGCATTGAGCCAGACGATAATAGGGGTTCAGCGCCTCATTGGGTGGGGGCAGCGAATATTGTCTCCCCGGCCATCGACCCAAGGCTTTCAGGTGCAGATGGCGAAGCGCCCACACCGTATAAAGGTCGATTAGCGACGTCAGATCGCCGCCCTCGGCCCAAGCATTATCGCCGGGCGAAAACGCACATATCGATCCATCGAAAAAATTGGTGTGCCGAGGCCCTATCCAAAGCGGACGGCCGGGATCATTCCAGAAACCCCAAGCACGTGGCCCGGCTCCGGGCGCAAACGGCAGGGCGACCAGAAATGTGGCTCCGTAGTCTAAGCCCGGTAAAATTGAGCTTTCGGTCTGGAGCCACATTCCGTCATCATCAGGGAATACGCGGGACGCAGGATATGCCTTTTCAAGGCTCTCTATCTGCGCTTCGTAGGCGGTCCGAAGCAAGCCGCCGCTGATCCGTGCGGAGGCACCGGCCTGCCGTGATCGACGGGGCGTCCCTTTCCGTCGGGCGGTCCCCTTCCGTGACCCGGCTGCGGGTCCTCTCGGTCTTTGCTGTTCATCGTCAGTTTCCTTGCCCAGTGCTGATGATGCGACATCGGACGCGCTGGGCATAACCACGCCGTTGTCGAACACGTGAGGAAAGACATTGGCGTCCAGTTGCCTGCCGATCGCGATAAGCATTTCCCGGGACGATGGCTCCATGTCTCCTTCCTCCAATTCTACAAAGCATCGCTCGCCTTCGACGCTTGGCCCGGCACAGCGCAGTGCCGTGTCACTTGGGCTCGATCGCTTTGACGAGTCGTGCGATACAGACTATCTGTGACTGTATCCGACACACCAGTCAACTTTTTGGTGGTGATAGGCACATAAAGTGGTGGGGTTATGCATGAGCCAGGATGGCGCCGAAACTATCGACGATCTGAAGCCGGGGTTGCGCCGCCGCCTCGAATTCATTGATTTCCGGCTCTTTTGGGATGGCCGGATCAATCGATCAGACCTTCGGGAGCACTTCAAAATCTCGGCGCAGCAGGCGTCCAACGATCTAGAAAAGTTTGCTGAGTTCGCTCCCCGCAGCATGGCCTACGATCAGCACGCCAAGTCCTTTGTGCGTGCCCAAACCTATGAACCAGTCTTCGTCGCCGGACAGGCGCATCGGTATCTCCTTCAATTGCAGGCACTGAAGCTGGGATGGCTCGATAAGAACCACACATGGTTTGGAGCCGTTCCTGACATTGAGGTCGTAGAGCTTCGCCGACGGCCCGTGAGCGACAAACTGATCATGCTGTTGACCACTGCGATCAACGAGCGTCGTCAGATAAAGGTCAAGTATTGGACGATGAGCGGCAAGCCCGCGACGGACAGGGTACTCGCGCCACATTCACTCGCCTACGTCGCGGGCCGCTGGCACATCCGCGCTCACGATGCGGGCAATGGTGATTTTCGCGATTTCAACCTCGGGCGGTTGGAGAACGTCGAACTCAGCGATCACAGTATGATCGATCCGAGCTTCGACTTCGAATGGAAGTCGATCGGGAGGCTGCGCCTGCGACCAAACCCCGAACTCCCGCCCGAAGAGCAGGAAGCGGTTCGGCGGGAGTTCGCTTTCGAAGGCGAGGAGATAGAAAAGCCGTGCCGCCTGGCGCTCCTGTTCTATCTTCGTTCAGAGTATCACCTCGCAGATGACGGCATCGACAAGCGCAAACGCCACCTCGTGCTGCTTAATAATGACGAACTTGAGGAATTGAGGTTATCGGCGAGGCGTATGAGCGTTATGGCACTTCAAGGTGGCGTTGAACCGCAATGAATTTGGCGGACCTACATGCCTTAGATTGGCGCGACCCGGTCATAGGGTTCGCCCTGTTTGGAAGCAGGGCGCGCGGCGATGAGGATGCCGAATCCGATTACGATATTCTTGTTTGGTCTGAGGGGGCGCAACCTCACACGATCCGGCTCGGCATGCACGCGATGGCGGTCTATCCTTGCGAGTACCTTCTGCGGAAAGCCGAGCAAGGAGACTTGTTTGCAAGCCATCTGGTTCATGAGGCCAAGGAGATCTGGGATCCGCATTCCCTCCTGAAAGCATTGCGGACGCGCTTCTCGCCAAAGCAGTCATACGGTCGTGAGATCGACCTGGCCGCGCAGATTGGAAAGTTTGTCTTACAATTTCATCATCGTATGCCGAGCGTTCTCATTAACCGCAGGATCGCTTGGGTCGTGCGCACAATCTTGATAGCCAAGGCGATGGAAATTGGCGCGCCAGTCTTTGCTACGCGAGAATTGACAAGCCTGCTTTGCGCACCTGAGGCTATTCCGCTTATCGCCCTCAAGGACGATGCGGAATTTCGTCCTGACGGTTTGATTGGTCTGGGCTCATTTCTATCGCGCTGGGCTGCGCCGTGGAATGAGGCTGCAAGCACGATTGACGAGTTCCGGAAACTCTTTGAAGCAAGCGAAAACGATTTCGGACTCCAGACCATTAAATCGCTGCGGAATGTCACGGACGCCACAGATTATCGATGAGCGGCCGTGCCGAAGGGGCAGGGTTTGCTGGAACTGGCCTGCCCATTGGCTGGACTGCACCTCAGACCACCAGCGGTAAAGTTGACGGTGCAGGCTTACTTGGCGCTGGTGAATTTATATTCTTCAACAAGAGTCAAAAGTTGCTTACCCAAAATGAGATCCGCTTGCCCTGCAAGACGCATAAAAAGAGCACCCGGTCGACCGATTTTTTCTGCTGCAAAATCATCGAAAATTTCACGGACAGTGCCTTCGGCCAGTTCCTCTTCCCCTCCAGGAACCAGCTTGCACACGGTTGCGTAACGGTCGAGATCGATTCCCATAGCGGCTCATACCTCTTCATCGATTAGAGATTTATGATCGCGACGTTATGATCGTCGCACCCCAGATACGAATAATAGTGCTTGGAGTAGAAGATAGATACAAGTCCGCCTCTCTCGCAATGCGAAAAGCTGGGATCAGCAATGACTGAAACCCCAGCGCAGGCGGCGCGTAGCGCAGATCAGGCTGTTACCAGCTTCAGGTCACTCCCCATCTCACCAGGCAGGAAGTCGAAAATCAGCTTTCTTAATTCGCCTTGGACATGGTTTGTTTGGGTCGTCAAATCAACTAGCCCCAATGCAAGCATTTCTCGCCCTCCGGCTATACCGAAACGGCGGCTCAGGGTCGTTCCGTTCCCCGCAACAGCGGGATAGAGCAGCATCAGGCGATCACACCGATAAAGCCGGGCATAGGCCATCATCTGATACACGTCGCCCTGCGCGACACCTCTCTTCGCCACCGATGGATCTGGAGAGAGGCACTTCCATTTCGTGTCGATGATCGCCAGATCCTTCCCACCACGACGGAGAATGATATCAGGTCGTGTTTGGAATATGCGGCCCTCGCAATCTTGCTCGTCCGTCCATTCACCCAAACAGTTGCGAAGACCGCCTTGCTCAGCCACACTGATGCCGCTGCCTGACAAAGCACGTCGTAGCAGAGAGGCGACAGCTGCTTCGAACAGATCGTTCATCGGAAAAAGCAGGGTAATCCCGTTATGTGACCGATGATCGTACGTCGCTCCCTGCCAATCGCGCCTGAGCAGCAACTTCGCCAAAGCGAAGACGGCTTCCCACCGTTGGCTTGTGCGATCAATCCTAACCTTGTCCCAGGGCAGCGCGGAAACAGGCACATCGGTGACATCCGCGAGGACGAAGCGGAGTTCCTCAAGCAGTCGGCGCGTGTCCTGTGCGCGGGCCAGCTTGGACAAGTAGATCACGGCTGCTTTCATCACCTGCATCAGCGGTACATCGCTAGACAGCACGTCAAAGCGGCAAGCCAGCCGATCTGGGCGCGCCACATGAGCCGTCAACTGGCGAACGATATCGAGCCTTCCGCGCAACGTCGGCAGATCTTCAGCGCAGGCCTGGTAAGCCCGAGGTAAACCTCGGCGAGCCAAGGCTAGCAGCCGCTGCGCGAAAAGGCGGATCAAGATATCGAGCAGGTTTTCCGCGCCATGAGCCATGGCGGTCTGAGCGCCCTCCGCCAAGTTCAACCCAAGCGCAAGATCGAGCAAGGAGATCAGGCGGGATCGAACCGTCGGGAGATCGCCTAGGTCACCGTCGGGATCGACCTTGGGTAAGATTTCCAAGCTACACCCTGGCGCTGCGATGACGCCCACCATCTGTTTGGCCCGCAAGTGGTGACGATGGTCGGTAAGGATGGCGCCCCCATCCCCGCCTCCCATCGGATGTGCCCGAGCAGCAGCGAGCAGCGCCTCAGCCTGAGCCAAGGAAAAGCCATCCGGACCAATAGCTACTCGTCCCCACTCAGGCACATGGAGATGCGTCATGCGGCGTCGTTCTCCGCATTTGGCGCGTCTTCGTTCACAGCCGAGAGGGCTGCCCCCTTGCCCAAGAGACGGGCAAAAGCATCAGCCAACGAAATCTTTGGTTCGGGGCTGTAGAAATCCCGAACAAACCAGCGCTCGCGATCCATACCGTCCATACCAGGAGGAGCCTTGATCACTTCCTGGCCAATGAAGCCATCGCCCAGCACCATCCGAACGCGGCTCCAATCTTCGAAGAAATACTCCTGGAGCAGCGGAATGATCTTGTCCCGCATCACATCGATAACGTCTTCAGCCGTTTTACAGCCCATGAAAAAGGCGTGCCCAATACGGTGCTCACGATCGACCAGATATTCAATGCGATCGTTTATAGCCTCTAATATCTGGACGAGAGGCATTTCCGTCGTGGCTGCTGCATCCTTCAACTGCTGTGGATCAGGGGCAATTTCGCGAAATTTGAAGCGGCGGCGAAGCGCAGTGTCGAGCAACGCAATGGAACGGTCAGCGGTGTTCATCGTACCAATGACGTGAAGGTTTGCGGGCACGCCAAACTCCGCCTTCGAATAAGGCAGTCGAACAGTCAAAGCGTTGGCCATACCGAGCCGTTTGTCCGGCTCCAGGAGCGTGATCAGCTCTCCAAAAACCTTGGAGATGTTTGCCCGATTAATCTCATCGATTACCAAGACGAATTCGTCAGGCTTGGTCGCATTACCCGATGGTTCACTCGATTCCTCGTCGACCGTAAGCAGGCGGCTCAATGCAGGAATATTAATGCGCTTACGAGGCAGCTCATACACCGTTCGCATCGTGAAATTACCGTCGATGATAGCATCCAAGGGAAGCGGTTCATCAGATGTCATAATCCATTTCACCTTACGACGATGGGCAAAATAGCCTTCGGCTTCTGGGATGAATTCGTAATCGCCGACGATCTGTCCCACGGCCCGAAACGCGCTGTTGCCGTATGGAATGATAACGATATCACCGATCGACATATCGTTGCGGAAGCGGTGCGTCTGAGTCCAATTGCTGGGCTCCTGGCTTTCAGGATAGAGCGACAACCAATGAGACTTGATTGCGTCGACCGTCGAAAAGCGCTCATCGCTCCAATCCTCGGCTCTCCCCCAACCCAAGGCAATGTAATGATCCTTTAGCGCCGCCTCGTAAACGTCTTCCTCCTGCCGAATGGCACCCAAGCCCATTTTCCAGAAGTGGCAGGTGGAAAGATCAATTGTTCGACCGGAATCGCCTGCTTCCGCCTTTTTGCGAGCATGTTCAGCGAGCGCGCAGATCTCACGCAGGATCCCTGGGTAGTGTTTCAAACGGAACCCGGCGCCTTGTTCTTCAGCGTCGTCGGCCGGCCGCAATCCTTCTACGAAATTCTCATAATCATAGGCCTGATGGAAGGTCACGAAGGCGATGCGCTTCTCCAACTCAAGCTCGCGATAACGCGCCATAAGAGCGGCCCGGCCCTCAGGCGTTTCCGAAAAGTCGACAGAGCCATCACACAAGCGCACGGCTTCCCGCGCCGTAGAGTAGGTCTTGCCCGTGCCGGGGGGGCCATAGAGAATGAGGTTGGTCGGATTAAGCATGAATTCTTCGTCCTGCGATGCGTTGAGGCGGTCACGCCAAAAAGGTAGATTCAGAAACCAGGCGATATCTTGCTCTTCGCCTTCGAAAATGAACGCCGCGAGCTTACGCGCTGTCTCACGCTCAAGTGGAAGGCGCCAAATCGTGTCATTGTTGGTGTAAAGCCACCAAAGCAGAGGTTCGGGCAGTGGGGTCCAATCCACCTGAACCTGACGGCCGTCACCCCCGTTGCCCGTTACAATACCAGTCGCCCTTATGCGCATGGCACTCACCGGCTTGCCGTTGGTCTCGAACGGCGCGTTTCGCTGGTTCGGTAGATAGTCGCGCAAAACGATACGGTCGCCCACCTGCATCTCGCGAACCATATGGTTATACTTGCTGTCGCTATCGTAGAGCAGATGCCACACCCCTCGTTCTACGAAGGTGGCGAAACCGTCTGCGTCGCCGTTACGAGATGTGACGAGCCAGACGGGCGTTTCATCGGTCAACGCGCTAACCTCGACGCCCGAATCGGGCAGTCGCTTTTGGCAGGCTTCCCAGATGAACCCTTGAACATCCCAGAGGTCGCGAGGCGCCCATTGCCATTCATCGCGCATGATGCGCTCCACAGTCCGGACAAGGCGCATTACGCCGACCAGCTCGCCTTCGGTTAGCGGATTTGGTCCGAAAGCAGGGCTGCCGCTCAACATCCAATATGCATTGTCGGTGGGCGTGGACCGGATGCCAAACATTCCTTCGGGAGCGACTAACGCCCGAAGCATCGTCGAGATCGTGCGGCTCTCTGCATAAGGGTTCGCTTGCGCATGAGGCAGCATCAGAGGCCAGGTGGTGGAAACGAAAGAGATCACCCCGGCAACGTCGTCGACAGCTCGAGCCAGATCTTCAGCCGCTTGCTCCACCACTCCAGGGCTGGCGCCCCGCATCGCTTGGACCAGATTGATCACCCGCCAGTCGAGCAGTTCGCACCGCACTTCGGCTTTGCCCACGAGCAGGTCGAGCAACGATGCACCTATTGACGGATCATCATTTCTTTGACCGGCCAAAGCCTGCACATGCGCTACCAGATCTCGACGCTTGCGCCCCTCATCGGACGCGTAAGTGGCGCCCTCCTGGAAGCTCACAAATTCCGGATGACGCTCTAGAAACTCGGAACGCAAACGATCGAGCCAGTCACGATCGACATATGGGGCGGCATCCTCATACCAGTCCAAGAGCTCCGCAAGGTTGGCTGCATCCGCCGGCCGGACGATCAAGACGGGCCGAGGCCTATGCCCATTTGCCGCCTTGTGCTTCAACCGAGGCGGCAGATTGGAATGCCTCGCTTCCGTAGCAAGATAAGTGCGGTGAATCGGAAGCGGGCAAGACTCTCGATCCGCACTGTCTTCAATCCAAATTTGCGTGATTGAGACTGTACGCTCCCACGCAAGCTGACGTCCATCGGGCAGAGCAAATGCGAGCATCTTCGCGGTATCCACAATCGGAATGCCGTAGCGCTGACGCAGTTCGCCCTCGATGTTACCCTCACTTGCCACCAGGTCGAAACGCAAGATCGTAGCTGGGCTGATATTCGCACCGACACGCTCAGCAAGCCTCACATCAGCCATCTCGCGAAACTTACGGCCGGCAAGAGCCTGACAGATATTTGGCCACGCTTCCTTCAGACCAAGAGCCGCATTGACGTCGCGTACCAGAACTTCAACGCTATCCTCCTCGCGCTCACGTGCCGGCTCAATATAGGTTTCGAGGACGTGACGTCGGATGGCGTCGGCGTATCGATCGCCCAGTTCCTCGCCTTGCAAAAACTGCCCATATTGGCCCAGCCAGGAGCGCCAGCTAGCTAACCTGTTTAGCGGCTTTTCAGACTGCGGCATGAGTATCTTGAAATCACTGCCCCCATCACGAAAATCGGCCTGCATTGCTTTCAGTCGCTGACGCAAATGCTGAAATTTGTCAGCCTGCCATACCGCTGCGAGATCCACGTGAGGAGAACCGAGCGAAGCAAGATTATTCTCGATAGTCCGAACCGCATGCGCTCGAGTGCTTCGCCCGCTTTCGGTATTTGCTCCCCGCTCGGCAAGCCAAGCCTTAAACTCCGCTTCTTGCAAATCAGTCCCCCATTTTTCGCGTTCAGCTAACGCGGCCGGCTCGGTCGAGCTACGAGTTTTTTGTTAAATTTCACCCCTCTCAGGTGAACAAAGAAACAATAACGTGTCCCACGACATTAACGGTCGCAGATCTAGTGACGGCATACAGAGGCAGGTTTGATAATGCCACCAGCCGCCATGAACCGATCACAGATTCAACGCGAATGGCCGGATTGTTGCGCCAGCCAAGCCAGCTGACGGTCGAAGTCAGAATCAGCCTCTATCTTCTGGTGCTCGAGTTTAGGTTGAGTTTGTACACGGGACGGCGCTGGTGGCTCCACAATAACTTTCTTCGTGATCGGTTTGCTGACGGACTTTTCCCGAATGACCGGGGTTTTATCCTGGACCGCCAATTTTTCAGCCGCTTTTTGCGCCATGAAAACCGCAAAGCTCAACAACCGCGGTAGTCTTAGCTTGGCCACCTGCGCCCGGTGCTCGGCATCCAACGCTTTGAGCTGAGGCAACCGCACGCTTTTGGTGAAGGCTACGCTGAATGATCGTCGTTGCGAAGGCAGTAGCCGGGCGGCTTCCTCCTTACGCTGTTTCGTCAGCTGCTGCGAGAGAGCCTTCCGCTTAGCCAGATGCTGACGTTTGCGTTTTTCACGCTCAAGGCGGACAAGCCGGCGCGCTTCAAAATGCTGGGTCCGGTAAAGCTCGAATTCTGTCCTACTTGGCCTAGCCTCTTCGAGTTTCACCTCCGGACAGGCGCCCAGATAGTCGGTATTCGTCGGCCACCACCGCTCAAACGCAATAGCATCCGGTGGCCGCCGCTTCTCGATTTGAAGTAAGCCGTACCGGCAGGCCGCGGTATCCAAATCGGAGGCCTTCATTCGATTATCGACGCTTCGCAGGTCATACAGCGTCAGCCCAACGATCTTTGCGCCTGCTTTTTTGCTTTTGCGCAGGGCTGCTTCAAATCCGACACCGATAGCAGCAAGAGCTCGTCCGGCCTTATCCCAACTCGGGAGATCCAGCGCTGCACGAATCGCATCCGCCCTCTCGATGAGCGATTGCTCACCAGTTCTGTTCGCTCGATGTTCATGTGCGGCCCTGGTCCGACGCGATGGACCGACCTCCCGAGCACCATCCATTTCAAGATGGGTACGCAGTCGGCGAAGGCCGAACCGCTTTTCAATGAAGCGGCAAAGGTCCTGCAGCCGGAAGAGCGCAAATTGATTGAAGGAGCGCTTGACGACATCGGTCGCAGGCAGCTGCTCAACCTCGTCCTTTTTGAGCGCGAAAGACGCGACACCCTTCACCCGCGCATGCGGGGCGAGAAAGGCCTGCTTGGCAGGCGTTTTAAGGGTGAATGGCGACACGGTGGAGATCATGAGGTGAATGTGGTCGTAGCCTTTATCACGATGGCGAACGGCAACCAGCTGATGGCCGCGAAGGTTAAACTCTTCGAGTACATCATCGATTATCTGCTTCCATGTTGCGTCGGATAGCCGGCCATCCTCAAGCGCTGCGGAGAGCGAGATGTGCATCACGACCGCTTTGGCCCGAGGCGCCTGCTCAGCTACCAGGGCCATTTCCGCCGATGCATTTTGCAGGGATGAGACCTCTCGTAGATCTAGGATCTCGTGATCGCGATCGTTAGTGAGGTATTTTTCGAGACCGGCAAAATCTCGCCCCCAGGTGATGGCGGGAATCATGACGCAAGCATCCTGCGGGTGGCGGCGAGCAAATCTGCGTACGCGGATTGTAGCTCATCGAGGAGTTCAACGGCGCGAGCTGTATTCGCATGACGCGCGATTTGGTTGATGTTCTTGCCGATGCGTCGAACATCATGAACCAACTGACGCGAAGCGACCAGTTGCGGGTGCGATTGCCGCACGAGGCGGCGGAGTACCTCAGCAGCGGTGACGTCCGAATGTTGCGCAATCTCCTGCAGGAGATCATATTCGGCGGGAGACCAGCGAGTGGGAAGCACGACTGTGCGCACGCGAACCTCGCTGCCTGAGCGACGGGTCATTTCATTTTCTCCAGAAACAAGGGTTTCGAGCGTCTTGGAGGGAGGGGTCCAGGGGAGGGCAGCGCTCCTCCCCGGCCAGGTCCGGCCACGACTAAGGCAGCGCCAGAGCGGGCACGCGACAAAGCTGACGTCTACGCGTTCTATGCGCGGTAGTCGTTGGCCAGCCCTGGCTAATTTCCTCTCACGTTAATTTAAAAGCACACTAAACTTAAATCCGCAGGCATCTGCGGACGGAGCCAGCGGCGGAGGGAAGCGCCTGCCAGTACAGCAACGTTGAGCTGACAGGCGTTTAACTACTGATTTGTCAGACGGTCGGCATACTCTGCCGCACAAATGCGAGCATCGCTGCGGAACTGTTCAGCATCATGTCCTGCAGCATTATCGTCATTCCGCCGTTTGATCGCTGCTGCTCCGAAAACGGCATTGATGCAGTGATTGAAGTTGATCTCGGAAATTGCGTGGTGGCGTATTTCCGGACGCGAGAGCCACCATTTGGTGCTGGCCCCGCCGGTGATGAAGCCGAAGATCAAAACGAACAGCATCCAAAATGCACCCCAGCGATAGAGGCGTGCCATAGCGTCCCGACTGTCGACTGGCATCAGATCACGGAATGCGTGGAAAGCCATTTCTGCAGCTTTTTCTACTCGGCCGGGCAAGTCCCGATGTATTTTCTGCTGTGTCTCGAACGTCGCCTTTTGGACAACTTCATTCATCTGGCGGACGTGCTCCACCCTGAAAATGACCTCCGCAAGAACGCCAGGTGAATTCTTCATTTCCGACGGAAGGCGTCGAAGAAACTTCTCCATTCTAATGTAATCTTCGGGGCTTGCTTCGCGCTCCAATAGATCGCGATACATCTGCTCAACGAGATCTCTCATAGGACCAACCCCGCCTGGCTGTAGAATGGACGGAATGCTCGTACGATATCTTCCCACCATATTTCGAAATCGACTTGTTCTGACACATGTAATTGCAACGACGACAAATCGTCGAACGGACAGCGGGCACGTGCAATCTTGGTCCGAGGCCGAATTTGCAGGGCCGGGATGAAGGTTTCCATTGCTCCGCCCGCAAGCAGTTCTGCGCGCAGTTCCGATTCGTGCCATAAGACGAACGATCGGGGACTATCGCCGAACCTGCCATTCATCACGATCAGAGTTTGCTCTGGTGGCGCGAAATCTTTGACGCGGTTCAACAGGGTGATTGCGTCTTCCTCCTCATCAATCACCCAAACATGCAAAATGTCGCGATTGAGCTTTGCTACGGCCCGATTCACCCGGTGCATCTCGCGTTCCAGCGCGTCGCCGATATTCCCGGGCATATCGACAAGGAGGACGGCGTTTGAAGGGGAATTCTCCCACCCATCAAGAAGCAGTCCCCAACCATCCGTATGGCGAAGATAAGCCCTCGTTACGGGCATGACGCTACGATAATATCGATCCAAATGCGCATTGCGCGCATCGCAATCGAAGCCGATGACGAGGTAGCCGGCTGACCGGAGAAATGCGGCCAAAATACGCGCAATGAGAGATTTGCCGATTCCGCCCTTGTCGCCATTGACGACAATGATAGGCGCAGGCGGTGAAGTCGCGAGTGGCGGAAATTCAGGGCAAATTGATCCTGTCTTTGCAGACATAACGTGCACTCCTCGAAAAATTTGATCAATGTAGGTCGCTGATCGAGTTGATGAGCTTTCTTGACGGAAGCGCAGAGCGCCTGGCGGCAGTTCTTCAATCCATGCCGGCGCGGGTTATACGCTAGCTAATCTGCGCCTGCCGGAGCTTTCAACGCCATTTCTGCGAGGGAGCCTGTGGCCGGTTAGTGGGAGACAAACGCATAAAGTTTAAGGCCTTTAATGACTTACCTGCGCCTCCTTTGTCTCCGGTGACGAAGATCACAGAGGCCCCTTCAACGGCATGAGGCTCTCGGTGAGTGGCCGCATTTTGATCGATAATCATGGTCACGATTTTGAGTCCTGTTGGGCATCATTTCGAAAGAATGCGGGCAGATGACACGATCAAGGCGCCCGCCATTTTGATGAAAAGCTTTAGAAAGGAGAGTTAGTTCGGCACCATCACGTCACTGTAGAGATCAGCGTGAGGTGCGCGCTTGGGAGCAATGACGCTGTGAGCGCTGCTCGCGTCCGCGGGGGCTGAAGTCCCCGAAGCGGTTTGCTGCCGCGGATTTCGCGTCGAGACCGGCTCGGCATCGACGGGCGCATACTTCTGGCGCTTCTTTGGCCTTTTCAGCGCTGTTTCAGCGCTAGCCGATTTCAACTCCTTGCGACCAGCAGCCAGCGCCTCACGGAGGATCGACTGCGTAACGCGCGCAGCCTCCATCCAATTCTTGGCCCTCTGGTTGGCGACAATCGCGGGCAGTTTCACCCGAGGGTTCGCCGCCAGTAGCGCTTTCACGAACCGGGCGGCCGCTACCTGGGGCGCGGCAAGCAATTCGCGATCTGCCAGCAACTCACGCGCGACCTCCGCGCCGAGTTCCGCTTCATCGTTAGTCATCTTTACGTCCTCATCTAAACCGAACCACAGTGGCTCGATGAGGACGATGTTAGACAGGAATCGAGGAACGCCGCGCGGTATACGATTCGATTTTTAATCAGACCTTTAGGGTCTTCCTCCACGGGGTTGGATCCAATCCACCGGAGCAAAAATAAATGTTCGAAGATCTTTCAGATTTTTTCCCGCGCGGCTTTGGAAGCGGACCGGTGGACATGGAGATGATCCGCGCGTTGGCTAGGGACGTCGTGCTGCGGGTCCAGACGCATGGGATGGACCGACAAGAGTATCTAGCTCGCCTGTTCACAGAAACGGATCTCGCTAGTTTACCCATCGGACACCTGATGGACCATCGCATCCGAATGCCACGCGATCTCGCCCTCAGCCTTGAGGACAAAAGCGAAGACCACATTATAAATGTTTTGAACCACATGCTATGTGCCTGCCCTCATGCGGAGGGCCGGGACCTTGTTGCTAAAGCTTTGAAGATTCAGCTGCCGGAATTGGCATCAAATCTTATCAAGATTCGTAAAAAAGATCCGCTGCTATTTGTCGATATAATTAGCGGGAATTTAGAAGACGCTCTAAATTCAATCGCAATTTCGGCCTTGGCTGGAAAACATCTGGTCCATGCGACCTCATGCACTGCGGACCTGTTGGTGCTTTATTCGATGTTCGAAATGCAACTTATCGCAGCACGAGCCGTGGCGTTGGACGCTGGCAAATTTATGCCTTTCGGCTACACTGACGTGACGGAACGTGCTGCGTTTGACCTCGTGTTCAACATCGTCAATGCGTATATCTATCGGTTTGAGCAAAATAGACGAAAAATTAACGAGCTTCCAATGCTTCGGGGGCAACCTCCCGTGCTCGCTCAAAGTTTCGATGAAAGCTTTGCGAAACAAACTGCAAGTTCTCTAGGTATTTCCGAGATCGATCACGACGAGAGCTTCGGTCATATCAGCAAAGAGATATACGACTTTTTCGTCGAGATGAAAGAATACCTTGTCCAAGTGAAAGCCGATCCATCTTTTAAGGCTTCCCCGAAACATGGAAGCGATAGATTTAAAAGTACAGCTGCATCTACCTATTTTTTTGGTGTAAGCGCGGGCATTCAACTCGCCTTTGCCGCTCACCGGTTAATTAACTTATCGAGAAGAAAAAGAGATCTGACATCGATCAATGCAAATCGACGCGAGATCGCCTTTCAAGCATGGCTAACAGCGGATCTCCCCGCCAAGAGGCAGAAGGACGCCACCGCAATTCTCTTCGTTATTAGAACACTGATCCTGAAGGATGAGCAAGCCGGTACAGGATTTAGCTCGAACGGAGATGCTCTCGCTCTGTTAAAACAAATGGAATCGCATGAGAAAGATGGCAACGTGGCCGGCATATCCCTGCTAAAGGATGCAAAGCGAGATTACCCGATGAAAAGTGCGATTAGTCGAGGCACTGTGCCGCTCGCCGACACGATAGGCATGGTGGGAGTGCAAGAGCTGGATTTGTTGCCTGACTACCGCTTGGGATTAAATTTGCCATCATCTACCGCGAAGTGCGCCATGGCCGAGCCTAAGGTTAGGCATGACCAACGCCCGCGCAATAAATACTCAATCGTCCGCCGCTCGCGCAGCAATCCGCGCGCACCGAGCCGGTTCTGACGACGTAGCGGAGTTGGTGTTGAGCTTGGCACAGGCACTTAGCCATCTTCCCGCCAAAGAGCGGCAATGCCTCATCTCCGCTATCCTTCCCATATGCGTGTCATACGGGAGGTCGTCGGGGCCGGAGGCCCCGACGAGCAGATCCACTTCGGCTTTCCTACGGATTCCTGAAGTAATGCGCCGGACTGGGTTAAAAAGGTCAACATTATACAATAAAATAGCCGCCGGAACATTCCCGGCACAAATTCATATCTCATCGAACTGCGCAGGCTGGAGAGAGGAAGAAGTAAGTGAATGGTGTTCTAATCCAATTTGATGTACCAAATTTAATATAGTCTCTGCCCTCTTTACGCAAAAAATCCCTCTTCGTACGTTACTCTATTGACATTTCAATGAATCCCAGTGTGTTGGTGTTCTCGATTAGTGTCCTGACCTTCGCTCGATCGAGACCTGCCGGAACATCTGCCTCGATGTCCAACCGCAGCGTCACCGCGCTGCCGGGCAAGGTCGTGAGTTGCTCCACGATTGCTTCTACAATCTGATGGATGTCTCTGGCAGGACGATCGGCGGAGATCATGACGGCACCGGTGAAACGCGTCGGCACCTTTTCCGCTGGTGGCGGTTCAGGCGGACCTCCTGCCGAAGTCTCACCGGGACCTGGCACCGCTTCTCCTGGGCTAGCGCCGGTTTCACCTCCGCCCGATGTTGGCTGAGTAACTGCCGGTCGGTGTGCCTCCGCAACATCTGACTTGATGATCACGCTGTCGCCGTCGATTACAACGGCTGCGTGGGCTCCTCGCTCGATTGCCAAGCCAAGATACGTGTCTGACTTCTCATCCCAGCGCTCGGCGTAGGCAAACGGGCCAGGCAGCATGCCAGTAACCGCCGCTTGAACGGCTTTGATCAATACCTCCTGATTCTTCAGGCGTGGCAAGTAGATGTAGCGGTTGAGATATTCCCGCAGGTCTTTCAGACTAAGATGCGGTTTGCCACTCCAAATGTATTTCTGGAGATCTCGATCCAAGCGCGTCGGCCCGAGTTCGGTGAGCAATCCTTCATCTGCGACGAGCTTCTTGCTCACCCGTGCCAGCAATCCATCCTGGGCAGGAATCTTTCCGGAAACCCACTCTACGTCAGCCTGCGCGCTTTCCTGAGAAGGATAGTGCAGGTAGCACCACGCTTCCTTCAGGCGCGTCTTCATCGTTTCTTTCGCTTCGGCCAGCTTCGCCTCAGCAAGCTTTTGGTCACTGGGGCGCAGTTCCAGACGTTCCTTGTCCCGAACAATCTCTCCCCACGCCAGAACTGAGCGCACCGCGTCTTTCAAATGGTCGAGCTGGCGAGCATCAGCCGCGATGAAAACGAGCATGTTGCGGTAGACACGAGGCGTGCTGCCCCGTTGCAGAACGATGTCCTTTGCCTCGTTGAGCGCCTCGGAGCCGTCCCGGCCATGGTGGGGGTGAGCAACCCCCAGGACAACGGCACGCACACCGCCCGCTTCGTCAGGCACCTCTGCCGACGTAGTGGGGGCTACTTGCACTGCATCGAAATGGCCACGATCGGCTAAGCCATTCACGTATTTGCCCAGCTCAGCATCGATGGTCACATCGACCAGCGCGGCTTCGATCTGTCCTGCTTTGTCGGCCGCAATCCGATTGAGGCTCGCTGACATCGAATACCAATACCGACCGAGGTCGGCATGCATGAACTTCGCCTGGTTGGTCAGACGGCGTAACGCGTCGCTGAAGATCGCGGGGCGCTCGCCGGGCTGCACGACGCCAAGGTTGATCTGTTTGTCATCAAGGCCCGTATTCTGCTGCTGGTGGGTCGGCGCCGTCCCCATGAAGATAGCGCGGGCCACACGGCGCGTCGCTGAATAGCGATTGAGATTGGGGGCCGACTGATCGACCTTGTAGGGCGTCGAGGCCGTGCCATCGACATCGCCGGCGATGATCGATTGCCAGCTGACGTCGAGGTAATGCAGCAGCTCCGGCTCAACGCGGGGCGAACTAACTGCAACGCTGCCCGGCATGATCATGACCGAAGGGTCGCCGTTCATCCAAAGCTCGTGAATGGCTTGCGCCATCAATCGCAGCACGCCGCGCGTCCGCTGGAATTTTTCGAGCGAACCCCAACTGGTATAGAGCTGGTCGAACAGTTCCGGGTGGATCGGGTAGGCCTTTTCCAGCTTCCGCCGGTAGTCTTCGTCAGCGCAGCCTTGCGGGAAGTCATCGGCATTTTCGCGATACAGCTTGGCAAACTGCTTCAGCGTGTTGTCGCGATGGTGGAACTTGTCGCCCGGGATTTCCTTGAAAAGCCGTCGGCGAACAATCTCGTAGCTCTCTTCCTGGCTCGCGGGACGCCATGACGATTCCACGCGGCTGAACGTCTGCTTGAGGCGGGCGAGAGCTTCCTGCCCACCTTCGCCGCCGACTTCGATCTGCGATGCAGGCAGCGACGCAACCAGTAAGGTGCCAGGGCTGGCCTTCACCGCCTCTGTCAGGGACTGAACGAACGAAAGGTTCGCGTCGAACGACCCTGAGGGCAGCCCCTCGACCTTGTAGACCTGGCGGAGGTAAGCGACCCATTCGTCAATCAGGATGAGGCACGGCGCAAACTTCTTGAAGATCGCTTCAAGCAGGTGGGAGCCGGGCGCGATACCGTTGGCGTCATTTTCGGCGATCATGTCGAAGGCTTCGGCACCGCCGAGTTGCCATGCCAGTTCGCCCCAGGTCGTGCGGATCTTGCGGCCACCTTCTGCGTTCAAAACGTCCTGAGGCCCGCGCGATGTGCCGACGAGAACGGCACGGTTGATGCTATTTGGGACGCTCAGGCCATGCTGTTCCAACAATTGGTCGAGACCCGAGAGGTCCTGCGTCGGCGTAGGGCCGGCCATATGGTAGAGGGCCAGCATCGAGTGGGTCTTGCCGCCACCGAAGTTGGTCTGGAGTTCGACGACGGGATCGCCACCGCTGCCGGACAGCCGCTTGGCGGCTCCGACCAGCAGCGCACTAAGACCCTCAGTCAGGTAGGTGCGGCTGAAAAACTGGCGCGGATCGCGATATTCCGGCGGCGCGCTGCCTGAATGAACCTTGGCGAGGTCGGCCGCGAATTCCGCCTGCTGGAACTCACCGGTAGCAACGTCCTGATGAGGCTCGACCACGTCGCGCCATGGCAGCAGGCCCGCCACGGTCTCGACCGAGATTTCCAGACGCTGAGTCTTTCGGCGTTCCTCGTTGCGCTGAAGTTCGGAAAATTTGGTCCTAAGGATGGTGTCACGCATCTTGGACAGTTGCTCTGCCGTCTCGCCCGCGCTGATCGCCTCCATGAGGCGACGCATCGTGTCGAGAGCGCGCTCGGCATCGTCGTATGTGAAGTTCTCGTTGTGGGAGAGCTTGTTCCGGACGTCACCAAGTTCGTTCACCAGTGACCGCTCGGCACGGCCGAGGACCGTCTTGAACGCTTCGCCCCAGAAGCGGTCCATCGCGTTGAACAAGGCGGCCTGATCCCAACCGACCTCGCCGCTGCTGTTGGGCCGCAGGCTTGGTAGCTTCTCAAGAACTTGGACCTGCCAATGGCCCTTAAGCGAGTTTTCCAGCCGCTTTTCAACAAAGGGGATGAGCGCCGCCGGGAGCAGCTCCATGCCTTCAAACACGTATTGGCGGGTACTTTTTGCCACGTCCTATACCCCTCAAATATCCATGCGGATCTGGCGATCCCCGCGCGTGTCGTGGACTGCCGCAGCCTGCCGCGTCAGTTCAGTCCAGTCCGCGATCAACGCATTGTATGCCGTCGCCTCCTTCGCATCCTTCCGCTTGTTCGCGCTGATGTCATACAGGCAGTACGCAAGATCCTTCACTGCCTCTGCCTGGGAACCAATCTTCTTGAGCAATACCGCTGATTCATGGGAAATGCCGTCACTCTCATGAATTTTCACCAAATGCTGGAGGCACTCCCAAACTGTTAAATGAGTGTCACTCTCGGGCGTCCAATCATCGCTCAGCTCTTCACGGGTCAGGATGCGCACTTTTCCTGCAGAACTTTCAACAATTCCCGCATGCCTTACACTATCAACTGAAATTCCTCGGGCAGTGGCAATGCTATTGGCAGCTCCATATTCCCCCTTACCCATGCCGTGCTGCTCGAACCATGTGATAGCGAATCGCGTATCAGAGTCGAATTCGCCTTGAATTCCACCAAGGTATTCGTCGAGTTCCCGATTGATAAGTTGCAAGCCGGTTTTTACAGTCATCGGGCTGTCGTCAGACTCGAGAACTGCACGATTTCGGGAAAAAATGGCCATGCCTGGTCCAATCGCAGATTGCGGCATATCAGCCGGAGCAATGTTCGCTGCTTGCAATTCGGCAATGGCTGATGGCAATTCCTTCTTGAGAGATCTAATAAATTCATTTCTGGTAATTGTCTCTGCCGCTTCATTCCTACGCCGGCACACCAAGACAACGGAGCTTGCGAGAGCATTTGACCCAATAGCCCGCAGTCTAGAACTGGATTCGGTGCGGACCGGCCATGTTCTATCAACAGTTAAACCGCTCTCGATGATGGCCGACAGGAACGTCGCCCAGCCAGTTGAGGATAGGCCTTCCACCTCTATTTCAGACTGTTTGAATGCATAATAAATAGTTATTGGAAAGTTATTATTTACCTGCGCTCCAAAGTTAGAGATTGTTTCCCTCATTCGATTGAGAAAATGAATCTCAGCATTTTCCTTTGAACCAAATCGAAATTGATTTGCAACAATCTCATCTCCTTTTGGAACCAATACTGTGCCAAAAAGATCAGGAACAAACTTTTTCAGATTCCTCTTCATCCATATATAGAAAAAATCTGACAAGTTAGAATACGGAACATTATCATAATATGGAGGATCTGTGGAAATAACTACATTTTTCGGATATTGAACAAGTCGTGCATCCGCTTGCATTATGCTGCCGACACCTGATGCGGGAAGGGTTTCCACGCATTTAGCCTGATATTTGATGATCCCGGGCATACCGCCAACGACATCTTCTAAAATATTCGCTTCACCGTAATCCCAAACCATGGGAATGGCGTGCCTGCTAAAAAGATACATAATCTTTTCGTTTCCAGGACGCCATCCAGTCAGGACGTTGTTGAAATCCAACGCTCGATCTAATGCAAATGACAATAGTATCGCCAGAGCTCTTGTATATTCATTGGCATCCAAACCTTGTCGATTTTCCTTGCCGATATCATCTTCTACGATCTTGAGAACATCTCTTATCGACTCCGAAAATTCCAGAAGTGAATGGGCCTGGCGCGCGCTAAATAGGTCGGAGAAGTCATCCATTCCGTAGACAACACAGTTCGTGCACCCGGGCCAATGATCGATAGTTCCTGAGGGGAAATCTTCCATCGCGGGGGCATTGGGGACCGCAGATAGCTCGTCTGTCGGGGAAAGATACAATTTACCCCCGCTCCGTTCGACCGCAACTGCGACGAGGGTTTGACCTAGTCGCCCCGCCTTAGCCTGTTCTCGAATGTATGAGAGCGGCATCGCTGCGCCAGAGACCAAGCAACGGCCGCCCTGGCGTCCCACCGTTCCCTCTGGGGGTTCGCCTTTGTCTCCAAAAGCTTCCGCGCGGATTTCGAACCGAAATTTGCCACCTTCTATTATGGGTTCAACCCATGCCTTTCGCCCTTTGACGTTAGAAAGCTGAAATGAACGAATTAATGGGACCTGCAAGCCACCAAGGGCAGGATCCGGACTAGGGATCGTGCGTGCCCATAGCCAAGCTACGGCTTTTCCGCTGCCGCCACCGAACTTCTGAGGCAACCTAACTTCCGGATACAAGTGCCCGACTTTTTCGCGGACTATGTCGCACCACACCTCGCCGTAGTGCCTGAAATCCTCAGATAGCCCTTGCAGCCCTTTGTAAAACGCCCGATCCTTTGGTCCAGAATGTACGGGCGCGTTCCCTGAAAATTGCGGAAGGACCTCAATCATGGCCTTCCCAATCATAACTGCGACTGGGTTGAGATCAGAGCCGAATGCTGGAAGTCCTAAACGTTGCGCTTCTAACGGAATTGAGCCCCCTCCTGCAAAGGGGTCATAGATTGGAGGTAGGTCACCCCCGCAGCTCCGCGCGATCTCAGACGTAGCTTTCGCCAGGATCTCTTCATTATTTGAATTTTCCCATTTCACGAGATCTTCAATAATTGAGAAAAGGCGCTCACGCTCTGTCTCTTGATCTTCGTGTGTAGGGAACAGGTCTGGATGGCTAGAGGGATCGTCCACTAGCTGTGCGAACAAAACACCTCGACAAGCCGCAAGTGGCCGTCGTGCCCACCAAAGGTGAATTCCCCTTGGATGCGGCCCGATGCCAGGAAGTTTTTCGTATGATGATGCAATATTGATCGCTTCCAGCGGAATAGCGACCTCGATCAGTTTCTTTTTTTGGGTCGTCACAATTCCACCTCTATCCATTCAAAGTCAGGGATCGGCTTTTTTGCCCGAGTTTGCCGCAGCTCACCGAGCAACGATCCGTCAGAGAAAATGCTGCCATAGAATGCACCGCCCGCCGTTTCGATCGGCGCGTCGCTCATTTCGTTCGGCTTTAACTCCATCAAGCCAGACGTTTTTGATGCAATTTGAGTGGTGCCGAGAGTCCGAAGTACCGCCAGATCGAGACCAATCAGTTCGACTCTGATGCCCCGCCATAACCATCCAAAGGGAATGAACGGCCAATCCTGAAGGTCATCCCAGAACTCGCGGGTAGAAAGGTCAGCTTCCTTGGGCGAAACGGAGGCAATGCTAACCGCAAACTTGCGCCCGCCGAGCGTAATTACCGGGACCAAACGTCTCTGTGTTTCTCCAGCGTTGGCTCGCACACGAATTGATGCATCCTCAAAGCCCATGATTGAGAGCCAAGATGCATCGTTCGCCCTCCGCACTGCATCACGCGGAAATTCGACAGGGTTTTCAGGTGACTCTGGCTCCGGATCAACAAACGCAATGACGGGCGTTTCGTCAGAGGTACACCCCGACTCGTGCAAGAACGTGCCAATCGCGAAACTCTTGATCGGCTGTGGGGTCAATCGCTTATCCCACCCATCTAGCTGGTCGAGACCATCCTTCAGCGCGCCCTTGATGTTGGGCTTGGTGTCAACCGGAGCAAAACCGCCTTTTGATTCTGCCAGCACCCATTCATTCTTGCTATTTTCAGCAATGAAATCTGGAGCTTTTTCCTTACCCGCTGGCCAAGCCCTATTTTGTAAGACCGCCCGCTGCTTCCATTCCGTTTCGAAGCGGCCAACGTATGCGTAGCCTTTTTCCTCGAGGAATAGCAGTGCCATCCCTTGGGCCACGCGCCCTGCCAACCCAGAACCCGTAAAGTCGGCATAAAAATTCGCCATGCCACCGTTCAGTGAGAATTCGTTCACTCCCCAGTCGAACAAATGGCCATTCTCGAGGAGAAACCCGCTCGCACCAGCCCAAAGCATTGGTGCCGAAGGCCAACGCAAACAGTCGGCCTTCTTGATCGCATGAGCCAAACGCCAAGCACTGAACGCGACATTCCCAGACGCGGCCGGGAAGGGGCGAATGTGGCCGCGATGCTTTTGGACCTTTGCCTTCTCAATTTCGTGAATTGGTAGGCTGCTACGACCGTTAAACGCTCTGAGAACTTGCTTCGGCAACGCAACCCAAGGGCCAAGTCTCGAAAGGGGATGTGCCATCAACTTGGCTCCTTTGAATGTTCAAGGAGACGTGGCAGATGAAATTGAACAGCGGTTTCCAGGAAGGAAGGCTCGCGGTCGAGCAGAGGGCCGCGCACGTAGCGTGGCGCATGCGCAAAGCCGCCGTTGACCGCGACGACCGCCAGGATGAACTTCTCCGGCTCGTGCAGCGAGGTGATGATCTCCTGCCGCGTAATCATCACCGAATCTGCGCCATCAATCCGGCCCTTCACTTCAATGAAGCGCAGGTGGCCGGTGTCCTGATCATGCGAGGCGATGTCATAGCCGATCTTCTGAGTCGACACATCGACCGGGCTGTTCCCTAGCGCTCGCTCTGCCGCCATGACCGCTTCCATCGCCGCAAGCTCGACGGCCCGGCGCGCCACGGGATCTTCGGCAAAACGGTTCGGCATCGCTGGAGCCCGCCGCTCGTCCAGCAGGCCGCGCGGTATCACCACCATGCCGCCACGGACCCGCGGCGGTTGCGAGGAAATGAACCGCTCTTTTTCAAGCTGATCCATCCGGCGCTTCTGGCGCTCCGCAAGGTCCTCTGCCCGGCGCTGGGCATTCTGCCAGCTGAGTCGGGTCTTCTTGCCCGCTTTCTCCTCTTCCTTGAGTTCGAAAGCGCGCGAATCCCAGAAGTTGATTTCCTTCTTGAGACGGGCGCGGACCTCGCTCTCGACCTTGTCAATCTCGGGGATTCGCCGCGCCTTGACCTCCGCGACATGACCCTGCGCCAACTCGACCGTGGCGAACCGAATGGCGACCTTCTCCAGCTCGGTCGTCAGCCAGTCCTCGTCGAGAAGATCGCGCACGGCGTCGATCTCTTCCGGGTTGGCCGGGCGGAGATTGAGGTGGGGAGCAATGCCCGCGTTGACGGCGTGACCTGTCTTGTCGATCGCCGCGAACTGAAGTCGCTGCGAAATCACATGCGGCTTGCCAAGGCTGGTCATGCGACCGTCCTGGATGCTGTGTTCCAGCAGGAAGATAGCGGACAGCGTATCACCGGCATCGGTATCATCGACCAAGATCGCGCCCTGCCGCATGATCTGGTCATACTGCTCGCGGATCAGGCTGATCACCGCCTCCAGCAACGGATGCCCGGGGCAGACAAACGCAGCCACCGGCTGCTGGTTGATCTTGCTCTTCTCGAAACAGATTCGCTCATACTGCTTCTGAACCGGTGCGGCCGTGCCAATCTGACGATCCCGTTCCCGGATGCGTACAGGAACATGGGTGATCTCCCAGCGCCCTTCCTCACGGCGCTTGATGCGACCGCCCAGGTGCTGGAAGGCCTCAACGAAGAAGCTCTGGATGTGGTGCGGCTGAAGGCGCATTGCTTCGGCCCGCTCCATGTCGAGGCGCAGTTCCTCAACCTTGGCTTCAGGCATCGTGTCGTTGGTGAGCGCCCGGCGGCGAAGCAGTTCGAGCAAGTGCCCTTGATCGACCGCACCATCAACCTGCTGGAACAGGCGCGCCTTGACCTCCTCCTGCTCGCCATACTGGATCGCCTGGAACAACAAGTCCTTGAGCGCCGTGCCCTCGAACAGCTCACCCAGCACGTCATAGACGCGGCCGCCGAGCGCCTCGCGCGCAGCTTCCAGCTTCTCAAGCAGGCGCGCATAGACCTCGCCTTCGCGCGTGTCGGCAGCAACGAGGTTCCACAGGTGACAAACTTCAGTCTGGCCGATGCGGTGGATACGACCGAACCGCTGCTCGATCTTGTTTGGGTTCCACGGCAGGTCATAGTTGACCATCAGATGGCCGCGCTGAAGGTTCACGCCTTCGCCGGCAGCATCGTTGGCGATTAGGACCAGCATGTCCTTGTCCTGCATGAAGCGCTCAACGACCTTGCGACGTTCCTCGCGGGACACGCCGCCGTGGATGACGTCCACGGCCTCGGGATTGCCGAGACGGGCGCGCACCTTGTCCAGCAGGTAGTGAAGCGTGTCCTTCGGTTCGGTGAAAATGATGAGTTTTCGGCGATTGCCGGCCCCATCGATCATCAGATCGTCGTCGAGAATTTGATTCAGCTGCGACCACTTGGTGTCGACGCCTGAGCGCAGCACGCTGAGCGCCATCGTCTCGAGTCCCTTGAGCGTCTCGACCTCGAGCGCCAACTGCTCGACCGTCTCCGCAGTCGTCGCTCCGGTTGAGATCAGATCTTCAAGCTCGTCGATCTCCTCCTGCCCATATTCCTCGATATCACGGAGCATGTCCGCGTTGATCTTCGGCTCCTCGATCCCGACGCGCCGCCCCTTCGAGGCAAGCCGGACTTCGGCCAGTTCGTTTTCCAGTCGCTCGCGGCGGCGTTTCAGGGACTGGTAGATCGCAGCCGGTGACGAAGCGAGGCGGCGTTGGAGGATCTGCAAGGCGAAGCCGACATTGTTCCGCTTCTTGCCATCCCCTTCGGCGAAGCGCTGCACCCGGTTCATCTCGGTGCGCACATATTCGGTCACAGCGGTATAGAGGGCGGCCTCGCCCTCCGATAGCTGGTACTTCACCGTCCGTGCCCGCCGCTCAGGGAAGAGCGGTCGCCCATCGAACTTGAGCAGCTCTTCCTTGGTCAGGCGCCGCATCATGTCGGCGGTGTCGGCATAGTGGACGCCGTCGCGGAACCGGCCCTCGAACCGGTCGCCGTCGAGCAGCGCCATGAACAGCTGAAAGTCCTCTTCCTTACCGTTATGCGGCGTTGCCGACATGAGCAGCAGGTGACGGGCGGCCTGCCCGAGCTTCTGCCCGACCTGGTAGCGCCGGGTATATTTGACCTCGCCGCCGAAATAGGTGGCCGACATGCGATGGGCTTCGTCGCAGATGATGAGGTCCCATTCGCGGGCGCTCATGAGCTTGTCTTGAAGCTCTTCGTTGCGCGCCAGGACATCGAGGCGAACGATCAGTCGATCACGGTCGCTGAACGGATTTCCCGACCGGGAATTCTCGATCATGTCGCGGCTGAGAATGTCGAACTCGAGATTGAACTTCTGGCCAAGCTCATCCTGCCACTGTTCGACTAGGCTGCCCGGGGCAACCACAAGGCAGCGCTCAAGATCACTGCGCGCGATCAGTTCCTTGATCAGCAGACCGGCCATGATGGTCTTGCCGGCGCCGGGATCGTCCGCCAGCAGGAAGCGCAGAGGCTGGCGGGGCAACATCTCGCCATAAACCGCCGAAATCTGATGCGGCAACGGATCGACCAAGCTGGTGTGGATGGCGAGATAGGGATCGAAGTAGTGGGCCAGTTTGATGCGGTTGGCCTCGGTCACAAGGCGCAACAGTTCGCCGTCGGCATCGAACGACCAAGGCCGCCCGTCCTGCTCTACTTCGAGGCGATGTTCATCGTCGCGATAGAGAACCGCCTCGGCCACCGTGCCGTTGTGATCGCGGTAGACGACATTGATCGCCTGATCGCCAATCCAGTCCACGGACAGAACCTGCGCCGACTGCGTCGAGGCGATACCTCGCACAGATGCGCCGTTCTTGATGTCCTCAAGCCTCGCCCCCATTACTTGTCAAATCCCCATACCGTCACAGGCGCAACTCCGCTTTCTCAAGCGCAGCCTCCGTTTCTTTGCGGTTTATCGTAACAATATGCTGAGTGCGAGCACTCTGCTTGGCTGCATCCCCGAGCAGCCCCAGCCGCTTGAGCACGTAGAACAGCATCGCATAGCGAACGCTTAGGACGCCGTTGCCGTGGTCCAGTCCATAATCCTTCGCCACGACCTTTTTCTGGCTGTCGGTCAGGTCAGGGTGCGGTCCGATCTGGACATCGAAATAGTTGTTCCAGAGCCAGTCCTCTTCGCCAGTGGCACCCGGCTTGTCCTTCCCGCGAACCTCGAGAATGCGCGGCAAGAGGAAGTCCTTGAACTTGTGTTCGAGGTGGCAAAACCCTCGAACGTGCCAGCGAAAGCCGTCATGGCCGAACGCATGCGGGGTAATGCGCCGCCACGTGGGCTCCGGCCGCGCAGCGTTCATGGACTGGTAGAAGACTTCGATCGAGGCACCCTCCCGCACCGCGTCGAGCACCTTGCGCAGGACCTCCATGTCGATGTCGCGCTTGGGCGTCAGGGCCACATCCGCGCTCGGCAAATTGGCAATCCACGATTCGTGTGACGGAACCGCGCCTTCAGCCACCGAGCGCAGCTGCGAGAGGTAGACGTAAGGGTCAGGATTCAGAAACCGCAGCATGAACTTGTCAGCGGCAACGTACCGCTTGCCGCGCTTGTCGTACTCCATGTTTCCGGGCGCACGCTCCTGGTAGAGGGCGAGGTCTTTCGACGCCTGCGGAACCGACACGGCGAAATATTCCACGATGTCGGCACGGTTGATCGCCCCCTCCCAGAACAGGCGGAACTCAATAAACTCAAGCCTTTGCTCGATTCCCCAGCGCACCCAATCGCCCTTTATGAGTGTAGAAACTATACGTACTTGACAAACGTCACGTATAGTTTCTACACTCATGGTGTTAGTGAGTCAACGCCGAAAGGGGTCTCCCATGGCCGATCGATACGTTACCAAGCATCCGCGGGGCTGGGCCGTTCAGGCACCAGGCGGCGAACGCGCAAGCAGCGTTCATACCACCCAGAAGGCTGCCGAACAGGCCGCCAAGCAAACGGTGCGCAACCTCGGCGGCGGCGAGGTCCGCATCCAAGGGCGCGATGGCCGCTGGCGCGACTCGGACACCGTGGCCCCGGGCAACGATCCGTGCCCGTCCAAGGACAAGAAGCACTGAGCATGGCCAGCCAGCCGATCATGACCGTGCCCGAGGATAGGCCCGTGAAGCGGATACTGACCATCGATGGTGGCGGTATCCGTGGCACGTTCCCGGCCGCGTTCCTCGCGAACCTCGAACAGGACCTTGGCGAGCCCATGGGCCGCTATTTCGACCTGATCTCCGGCACCTCGACCGGCGGCATCATCGCGATTGGCCTCGCGCTCGGCATGCGCGCTTCCGACATCCTCAAGCTCTACGAAGAGCAAGGGCCGGCGATATTCGCGCAAACTCGCACCGGCATTGCTGGCTGGATAGATCGCCGTGTGCGGACCGGGCGCTGGCTGTTCTGGGGACCAAAATACAGCACGCAGCCCTTGCGCGATGCGCTTCATGGCGTGCTGGGGGATCGCAAGCTTGGCGAAGCCCAGACCCGGCTCGTCATCCCGGCGTGGCATCCCCAGACCCAGGGCGTCTACATCTTCAAGACCGCGCACCATCCGCGCCTGCGGACCGACTACAAGGAACTGGCCATCGATGCGGCCTTGGCCACGGCGGCGGCTCCCACGTATTTCGCCCAGCACGTGACGGCCAATGACGTCGGGCTCGCCGATGGCGGAATGTGGGCGAACAACCCGACCGGCATCGCGGTGGTGGAGGCGGTGGCGACGCTGGGTTGGTCAGCTGACGAAATCCGCGTCCTGAGCATCGGCTGCCTCGACGACATCAAGCTTGTTCGCGAGGCCTATGGTGCCGCGCGCCTCGCTCCGCAGATGGCCAGTCTGTTCATGGCCGGCCAATCTCACGGATCGCTTGGCATTGCACAGATTCTGACCGGCGACCCCCATGATCGCAAGGCGATCTACCGGGTCTCCCAGCCAGTGCCCGACGGCTTCTATTCGCTCGACGACACCAGCCGCATCCGCAGCCTGAAGGACCGCGCCTTCGCCGAGGCCCGCATTCAGAAGCCCATTCTCCATCCGCAATTCTTCGGCGCGCCGGCCGAGGAATTCGTGCCGCACTACAGGTGACACCATGACCATCTACGACAAGAATCTCGCCAAGTCGCATGACGACATCCTCGAACGGATGGCCGAAGCGCTCGATATTCCGCCCTCCAAGTTTGAGGAGGCCAGCAACCGCTACCATGCCATCGGCAACTGGCTCGATCGTCCCGAATCCGAGATCGCGCAGTTCAAGCCCGCAATCTCGCCGCAAGGCTCGTTCGTGCTTGGCACCGTGACGCGCCCGTTTACGGATGCCGAGGAATACGACGTCGATCTCGTCTGTCGGCTTGAGGCCACCAAGGCCGACTTCACCCAGAAGACCCTGAAGGAGGCGGTGGGCCGCGAGGTCGCGCTCTACGCGGAGGCGCATGGCATGGCCGACCCGGACGAGGGCCGGCGCTGTTGGACGCTCAACTATGCCGCAGGGGCGCAGTTCCACATGGACATCCTGCCCGCCCTGCCGGACGCCCAGCACTATCAGGGTGTCCTGCTCCAAAAGGGATTCCGGGCCTTGGCAGGCGACACCGGTCTCACCGGGCACGCCATCGCGATCACCGACAATACCCTGCCCAACTATGAAGTCGCGTCGGCCAACTGGCCCCTCAGCAACCCCTCCGGCTATGCGGCCTGGTTCCGCAACCGGATGAAGATGCGGCTCGATGAAGCCAAGCTCGCCTTCGCCAAGCGGGCGCACATCTCCGCCAGCGTCGACCAGATCCCCGACCACAAGGTGAAGACGCCGCTTCAGCGCGCGATCCAGCTGCTCAAACGTCACCGCGACTGCATGTTTGTCGGCGATTGCGAATTTCGGCCGATCTCCATCATCATCACGACGCTGGCCGCCCATGCCTACAACGAAGAGCCGACCATTGCTGGTGCCTTGCAGAGCATCCTGACCAGCATGGACCGCTATATCGAGGATCGTGACGGTGTGGCCTGGGTTGCGAACCCGGTGAACCCGAGCGAGAACTTCGCCGACAAGTGGGTGGGCGAGCCCAAGAAGCGCGCGAATTTCTACACGTGGCTCGACCAGGCACGCCGCGATTTTGGTCTCTACCTGCGCGCCAGCAAGTACGATGAGATGCCGACCGAGCTGCGCAAGAACCTGGGTGGAGACTTCGTCGATCGCATGATGAAGGCGGCAGTCCCGGCTTCGGCCCTTGGCATGCCTGCGATCGCAGCGACCGCCGCCAGCGCAGACGACATGCGGCGCGCCGAGCACGCGATCCATCAGATCAAGCAGTCCGGTTCGCAGTCGAAGCCCTGGGCCAAGGCATAGGGTCACCGCCAACTTGCTGACGCTCGAAACGGTTCAGGCGGCGATCGCGTTCGATCAGCCCAAGCTGCACGCTCGGCTTGTCGAAGAGCAAATCCTGATCGAGGGCGGGTTTCTGGTGACCGAAAGCGGCATGGCTGCCGTGCCCGGTGGGCCGATCACGGAATTTGTCATCCGCATGGAGGTAAGCCGTCGCTATCCCTCCGTTGAGCCCAAGGTCTTCGAGACGGGCAGCCGGATTCCCCGCACCCCCGATCGCCATATCAATCTTGATGGCGATTGCTGCGTCACGGTGTGGGAGCATTGGCTGGCCACCGCCTCTAACCACTCCATCGGCAGCTTCATCAACGGCCCGCTCAATGAGTATTTTCTCAGCCAGTTCTGGTTTGAGAAGACCGGAAAATGGCCTTTCGGCGAGCGGCCTCATGGTGATGCCGGGATGGAAGAAGCTTTTGCTGACGCACTGGGAATCGCCAACCGGCGAAGCGCGTTGACCTACCATCTGAGGCTGTTGTCCCAGGCGTGGCCCAAAGGCCATTGGGCTTGCCCGTGTGGCAGCGGCAAGATTGTCCGGAACTGCCACCGCGAGGATTTGATGTGCCTGCATAAGAGGGTTGCGCCGCACATAGCGAAGCGGATGCTCCGCCGCCTTCAGGCATAGATTTGGGTTGCATGCCCCCAAATTTGTGACGTGTGGCCTCAATTGGCTGAGTCCGATGCCCAGCTTACATATTAGATGAACTAGATAGGCTGCAAACATAATCGGCGTCCTGATCTTCCCGGATCATTATCGCGTATTAGACTTTGACCTTCTTGGTCCATCCAAAAGAGCTGCGGCAGATAGCTGACCCTCCATAATTAAGTTTGCCCATTGCTGCGCTAGCTCTCTCCTCCGTTCCATGTAGGCTGCGCGATTGTAGATTAGTTCGCTGCCCGACATCCCTGCGGGGATATGTGCCAGCATCAGGTCAATGATGAGCCGGTCGATCAGGAGACGATCTGAACCTGGATGCGATCGCTCTACCAAACCGTTCATCATGGTTGAGAAGGAGGAACGCCATCCGTGCGGGACGTGTCGCCCCTTGTAGCCGATCCGGTTGTACAAGTATCCGACCGCATTTTCACTCAGTGGCTCCAAGCCACTTCGCGCCCCTGGGAATACCAAGGGGCCGCGACCCGATAGCCGACGAGCGACACGCAGAACCTCCACCGCCTGATGGGAGAGCGGGACAATGTGTTCAAACGCCTCATCCTCACGGAGTTCAAGCACAAGCTTGATGCGTGAAGCCGAGATACGCCACTGCGCTCCATCGGCAACGTCATCCGGCTTATTCCAGTTGATCCCTTCAAATTCGCTCCAAGGCGCAGTCCGGATCATCCCTGGTCGCTGAGCAGTCAGCGCCATCATTCGGGATGCTAGACGCGTGATCGGATGAGAGGTTGAGCAATCGACCGCGCGAATCAGTGCCTGAAGTTGATCCAGGTCCGTCAGCGCAGGCCACCTGCGAGCAGGAGGAACCGATTTTAGGCTGACTTTCATGTCAACGGCAGGGTTCTCTCGGCACGCGCCAATTCCTTTGCCGTATTTGAATATCGACGAACACCGCTGCAGCAAGCGATGTGCTGTTTCAATGGCCCCGCGTGATTCAACTTTTTTGAGCGTGGCGAGAAGAAGGGGCTCGTCGATATCCGTTATCGGAAGCCCGCCAATGGCAGGAAAAACATCTCGCTCTAGGCTCGTGATGACGTCCGCCGCATGCACAGGCTTCCAGCGAGCCACTTGATCTCCGTACCATTGCCGGCCCACCTTCTCGAAGGTGTTCTCCATCTGAACCACGTTGGCGAGCTTGCGCTTCTTCGCCTCGATCACCGGATCGCGACCGTCCCGCAACAGTCGCTTGGCGTCGTCCCTCAGGTCCCTTGCCTCGGATAACGACAGATCGGGGTAGCTTCCCAATACCAAGCGCTTCTCCTTATCTGCGAAACGGTATTTGAGCCGCCAGCTACGGTGCCCGGTTTTCGTCACGAACAGGTACAACCCCCCGGAATCGGCCAGCTTGTAGTCCTTTTCCTTAGGCTTCGCCTTGCGAATTGCCGCGTCAGTCAGCATGCCCCCAAATCCCCAATTCGATGCCCCCAAAACGCCCCCAAATGGCGTTGGCTTGGGCTGGATATCGCTGGATACGTTTGGACACGAGAATCGCCTAAAATCCCGTTAATACGGAACTTCTTGGACAATCTTGGATTCCGTTGGATGATTAAGTGGCGGAGAGGGAGGGATTCGAACCCTCGGTACCGTTGCCGGCACGCCGCATTTCGAGTGCGGTGCATTCGACCACTCTGCCACCTCTCCGCAGAAGGTGCGGCCTGCGCCGACCCGGTCGAGCGGCGGCCATTAGCGAATGATGACCGGCTTGCCAAGCGGAGAGGTCCGTATTTTTCTTGTAAGACCGCGCGGGCGTCCTAAATTGCTGTTCATGACCGACACCACTGCAATTTTCGGGGCTGATGTCAGCGCGCCCCCCGTTGTCCATGCGCATTTCAGCATCGGCGATGTCGTGAAGCATCGCCACTTCGGTTTCCGTGGCGTCGTGTTCGACATCGATCCCGTCTTTGCCAACAGCGAGGAATGGTATCAGGCGATCCCGGAACAGTCCCGGCCCGACAAGCACCAGCCCTTCTACCACCTGCTCGCTGAAAATGGCGAAACCAGCTATGTCGCCTATGTGAGCCAGCAGAACCTGCTCGCGGACGACAGCGGGGAGCCGGTGGATCATCCGGCGATCGCGGGGATGTTCGGGACCTATGCCAACGGCAAATATCAGCTGCGCCCGCTCCATCGCCACTAAGGCGTGGCCTTTTACGGGCGCATGGTGGCGGATTGCCGCCGCCATTGCCCTGCTGCCCGGCCTGACCGGCATCGCGGCTGCGCAGGCACCGGCCGAGAGCGCCCCTGACGAACTCCGGGTCAACGCCGATCCCACCTTCCCCTTCGCCAATGAAGTCGCCGCTTTCGCAAAGGCGAATGAGGCGAACAGCGGCGCGCCGGGCGCGGTCCTCTTCCTCGGCAGTTCCAGCATCAGGCTCTGGAATACGCAGGCAAGCTTTCCCGACAGAAGCACCGTCAATCGCGGCTTCGGCGGGGCGACGACGCCCGATGTGCTGCGCCACTATCCTCGGCTCTTCCCCAAGGCAGAACCCCGCTCCGTCCTCGTCTATATCGGCGAGAACGACCTTGCGGCCGGAGCCACGCCTGACACCGTCGCACGCAACATACTCGCGCTGCTCAAGAAGTTGCGCGCTGATTACCCCAAGGCGCGCATCGCCTATCTCTCGCTCAAACCCTCGCCGATCCGGTGGACGCTCTGGCCGAAGATGGCCGCGGTCAACATGACCGTTGCGGCGCGCAGCCGGGTGGGCGGTTTCGACTATCTCGATGTCGGCAGCAGCCTGCTTGCCCATGACGGCCTGCCCGACGCATCGCTGTTCGGACCCGATGGCCTGCACATGAACGGGCGAGGCTACAGCCGGTGGAACAGGCTGGTCGATGGCTGGCTGGACCGGATGGAGATGGCGGCAGCACCTTCACCGCGCCCGCTGTCACTTTCCAATTGATCCACGGCTAAGCAACATTATTACCGTACACCGGAAAAAGATACCCAGAGGGGGATGATGCTGGTGACCACTGATTCGGCCAAGGCCACACCCACGCCTACTCCCATGGCGGAGCTCACCCTTCGCGGCGTCATTCTGGGCGCGCTCATCACGCTCCTTTTCACCGCGGCGAACGTCTATCTGGGGCTGAAGATCGGCCTCACCTTCGCGACCTCCATCCCCGCCGCCGTCATCTCCATGGCGGTGCTGCGCCTGTTCGCGACCGGCACGATCCTTGAAAACAACATCGTCCAGACGATCGCGTCAGCGGCGGGCACGCTGTCCGCGATCATCTTCGTGCTGCCGGGCCTCGTCATCATCGGCTGGTGGCAGGGCTTCCCCTATTGGCTGTCCGCCTTCACCATCGCCTTGGGCGGCATATTGGGCGTCATGTATTCCGTGCCGCTCCGCCGCGCGCTCGTCACCGGGTCCGACCTCCCCTATCCCGAAGGCGTCGCCGCCGCCGAAGTGCTTAAAGTGGGCGCAGGCTCGCGCGAGGGTCTCGAAGAAAATAAGCGCGGCCTTTCCGCCATCATCATGAGCGCGCTCGCCGCCGCCGCCTTCTCCATCACCGCCAAGACCAAGCTGATCGCCGAAGAGGCCGCCACCTTCTTCAAATTCGGCGCAGGCGCGACGTCGGTCTCGACCAGCTTCTCCATGGCGCTGATCGGCGTCGGCCATCTGGTCGGCCTGTCGGTCGGCGTCGCGATGTTCGTCGGACTGCTGATCAGCTGGGTCGGCCTCGTCCCCTGGCTCACCGCGCCGCTGCCCGCCGGAGCCGACATCGCCGAAGTGGTCGGCACCACTTTCCGCATGAAGGCGCGCTTCATTGGCGCAGGCACGATCGGCGTCGCAGCGATCTGGACCCTGCTCAAGATATTGGGTCCGATCATCAGCGGCATCCGATCCGCCATGGCGGCAGCCCGCCAGCGCAAGGCGGGAGACGGCAGCCTGCTTGAACTGACCGAGCGGGACCTGCCCATCGGCATTGTCGGCGGCACCATCCTCGCCTCGCTCGCTCCGATAGCCGTGCTGCTCTGGTATTTCGCGCAAGGCGGGCCGATCGCGCTCAATCCCGTGCCGATCCTCATCCTGACCCTCGCCTATATCCTGGTCGCGGGCGTCGTCATCGCATCGGTCTGCGGCTATATGGCAGGCTTGATCGGCGCGTCCAACAGCCCGATCTCCGGCGTCGGGATCCTCGCCGTCCTCGGCGCTTCACTGATCCTCGCCGCCATCTACGGCTCGGGCGGCGATCCGAAACAGAGCCAGGCCCTCATTGCCTACGCCCTGTTCGTCACCGCGATCGTCTTCGGCATCGCCACCATTTCGAACGACAATCTCCAGGACCTGAAGACCGGCCAGCTGGTTGGCGCGACACCCTGGAAGCAGCAGGTGGCGCTGGTGCTGGGCGTCATCTTCGGTGCGCTCGTCATTCCCCCGGTGCTCGACCTCCTCAACAGCGCCTTCGGCTTTGCAGGCGCGCCGGGGGCGAAGGCGACCGCACTCCCCGCGCCTCAAGCCGCGCTGATCTCCGCATTGGCAAAGGGGGTGCTGGGCGGCGATCTGGACTGGGGCCTGATCGGCACCGGCGCGCTGATCGGCGCCGTGGTCGTCGGCATCGACGAAATGCTGGGCAAGGCTGGCAAGCTGCGCCTGCCGCCGCTCGCGGTCGGCATGGGCATCTACCTGCCGATGGCGCTCACCCTGCTCATTCCGGTCGGCGCGGTCATCGGCCACTTCTACAATCGCTGGGCGCGCCGTCAGCCGAGCCCCGATTTTGCCGAGCGCATGGGCGTTCTGATGGCGACGGGCTTCATCGTCGGCGAAAGCCTGTTCGGCGTCGCCTTCGCCGGGATCGTCGCGGCCACCAACAGCGACGCGCCGCTCGCGCTGGTGGCGGAAAACCCACTCGCCGTGCCGCTCGCGCTCATCCTCTTCGCGGCCGTCATCGGCGGCCTCTACGCCCGGCTGCGGCGGCAGGCATCGATGTAACATATTGCCACACTAACATCATCAAACTGTCACCGAACCGGCATGCCAGTGTAAGGAAAATATCTCACTGACCCCCTCGACCAGAAGGGGGACGGCGGGGGCCGATCTCCCTTGGCAACAGGGAGATTTCCACCATGAACCGCTTTTTCCGTGGCGCCAGCCGCGCAGCCATCGCTCTTGCCCTGACGGCGCCTGCCGCCGCTCTGGCAGGCACTATCAGCGGCACCGTACTCGACGGCACCGGCACCCGCGCCCTTCAATCGACGCAGTTGCGCATTGTCGAGCTGGGCCGCGTCGCCGAAGCCGGTCGCGACGGCAGCTACCGTTTCCCCGACGTCGCACCCGGCACCTACACGATCGAGGCACGCTATGTCGGCGCGGACCCAGTGCGCACCACCGTCACCGTGCCCTCGACCGGCGATGCCGATGCCGACATCCGCATCGGTTCGGACATCGACAGTTCCATCATCGTCGTCGGCCAGGTCGCCAACCAGGCGTCGGCCCTATCCCGCCAGCGCGCCGCCGATGGCGTGGAAAGCGTCCTTACCCGCGACGCCATCGGCCAGTTCCCGGACCAGAATGTCGCCGAATCGATCCGCCGCCTTCCGGGCGTCAACATCCTGAACGATCAGGGCGAAGGCCGCTTCGTGTCGGTCCGTGGCCTTGACCCCGCGCTCAACGCCGCCTCGATCAACGGCACCCGCCTTCCCGCACCGGAAAGCGACACGCGCCAGGTCGCGCTGGACGTCATCCCCTCCGAACTCATCGAATCCATCGAAATCAAGAAGTCGCTGACACCTGACATGGATGCCGACACGATCGGCGCATCGATTGAAATCAACACCACCAGCGCCTTCGATCGCAAGAAGGATCTCTATTCGGTCAAGCTGGAAGGCAGCTATAACGACTTCGCCGACGCGCTGACGCCCAAGGGCAGCTTCGATTTTTCGACGCGCCTGTCCGATCGCTTCGGCATCGCGGGCGGCTTCAGCTACTACAAGCGCAAGTTCGAAAGCGACAATATCGAAGCCACTGATTGGGATGTGACGGACGAAGGCAATGCCTATGCCGCCGAAGTCCAGTATCGCGACTATGACGTGCAGCGAAAGCGCATCGGCGGATCGCTCAGCCTCGACTGGCTCGCGACCGACACGACGAAGCTCTATGCGCGCGGCCTCTACAGCCAGTTCGACGATCAGGAATATCGCGGCGACGTGATCCTGATCATGGACGAAGCGCCCCGTTCCTCGACCGCGACCAGCGCCGAATTTTCCGACGAGGACGGCCGGATCGAAGTTCGCCGCCGCATGAAGGACCGGTTCGAGCGGCAAAAGATCAAGTCGCTCACCCTTGGCGGCGAAACCAACACTGGCCCTTGGAAGATCACCTATTCGGGCAGCTGGTCGGAAGCGAGCGAGCGGGAAAATGGCTCGATCGATCCCACCCGCTTCCGCGCCCGTTTCAATGACGATGGCGTCAATGTCGGCTTCGACTATTCGGAGCCGCAAAAGCCGCGCTTCGCCGTCACGGGCAACAGCGATGCCTTCTTCGATCCGGAAAGCTACGGCTTCAACGAGCTGGAGCGCACGACCCTATCGGACGCGCGCGATCGCGAATATGCGTTGCGCGGCGACATCTCCCGTGCCTTCACCTCTGACAATGGCACCTTCACCGTTCAGACCGGGATGAAGGCGCGCTGGCGCAAGAAGAGCTACAATCTCCAGTCGGACGTCTATGACGACTATGATGGCGATTACACGCTGGCGGACGTGCTGGGCGGCCAGACCTACCGCATCCAGGACATCCTGCCGCTGCCGAGCCACACCGGCCCAACCAACTTCTTCAACGCCAACCGCGACAATTTCGTCCTCAACGAAGTCGATACGGCGCTGGCGTCTGCATCGTCCGACTATGGCGTAAAGGAAGATATCCTCGCCACCTACCTGCTCGGCCGCTGGGACAGCGACAAGCTGCGCGTTATCGGCGGCGTGCGCATGGAGCAGACGCGCAACGACATCAACGCCTTCACCACCCAGTCGGATGGCGACACCGTGACCGTCACGCCCAACCGTTTCGTGCGCAGCTATACCGACTGGCTGCCGAGCCTGACGCTACGCTACGAACCGGTGCGCAACCTCGTCCTGCGCCTTGGCGGCTACAAGAGCCTGGTGCGGCCCAAGCTGTCCGACCTCGCGCCCCGCTTCGACATCAACGAAGACGATGAAGCGACCACGGGCAATCCCAACCTCAAGCCCTACCGCGCGTGGAATGTCGACGCATCGGCGGAATGGTATTTCGGCACCAACGCCGCGCTGACAGGCGGCTTCTTCTGGAAATCGGTGAAGAATTTCGTCGTGTCGCAGCGGATCACCACGCCCGGCACCTTCAACGGCATCGACTATGAAGAACTGACGATCCCGATCAACGGCGACAAGGGCAAGATCAAGGGGTTCGAACTGTCCTACGCCCAGGTCTTCAGCTTCCTGCCCGCCCCGCTCGACGGCCTGCTGCTGAACGTCAACTACACCTACACCGATGCCAAGGGCACCGTCCTCAACGATGGCGACATCAGCGATCCGCGTTCGATCCCGTTGCTGAACTCGTCCAAGAACACGCTGAACGTCGTCATCGGCTATGAAAAGGGTCCGATCTCGCTACGCGCGGCGGGCACCTATCGTGACAAATATCTGGATGAAATCACCGATGCGGCGGAAACCGACCGCTATGTCGACGATCATTTCCAGATCGACCTCAGCGCCAAATATCGCATCGTTCCCGGCGTCCGCGTCTTTGCCGAGTGGATCAACGTCACCAACGAACCTTATTTCGCCTATCAGAATTTCGCAGGAGGCAAGCGCCTGCTCCAGTTCGAGGAATATAACTGGACGGCGAAATTCGGCATCTCGGCGAGCTTCTGATCCATGAAAAAGACCATTCTCTCCACCCTGCCTCTCCTCGCCCTTGCCGCCTGCGCGACCGGCGAGGCGGAAGCCCCCATCGCCGTGCGTATCGCCAATGCCTCCCCCGCCGTCTCCGCGACGGCGCGAGGGGAAACCACTCCTGTCGGCACGGCCAATGCGGACGCCGCCGACGATCCCGCGATCTGGCGCAATGCCGCGAACCCGGCGCAGAGCCTCATCGTCGGCACCGACAAGAAGGCGGGGCTTTATGTCTATGGCCTCGACGGCAAGACCCGCAGCTTCCTTGACGGGGGACGGGTCAACAATGTCGACCTGCGCGATGGCGTGACGATCGGGGGCAAACCCGGCATCCTCGTCGTCGCCAGCGACCGCAATGACATGGCGAACGCCAAGCTCGCGCTCTTCAGCCTCGATCCCGCAACGGCAAAGCTGACCGCGCTGGGCAAGGTCGATGGCGGCAAGGGCGAGGCCTATGGCGTCTGTCTCTACCGCGCGTCAGACGCCGTCTACGCCTTCATCGTGCTGAAGGACGGGACGATCCATCAGGTCGCCCTCGATGCCTCCGGCGCAAGTGTCACGGGCCGGACCGTGCGGACGATGAAGCTTGGCACCCAGTCGGAAGGCTGCGCCGTCGACGACCGCACCGGCATCCTCTACGTGGCCGAAGAAGATGTCGGTCTCTGGCGCTTCGATGCCCGCGCGACCGGCTCCACCGCCCCCGTCAAGATCGCCGCCGCCGACGGCAAGAATATCGTCATGGACGCAGAAGGCGTCGCCATCGCGCCGATCGGCGATCGGGACGGCTATGTCATCGTGTCCAGCCAGGGCGACAATGCCTATGCGGTCTACCGTCTGACCGACGACAGCTATGTCGGCCGCTTCCGCATCATCGACGGCGCCATTGGCGGGGCGGAGGAAACCGACGGCATCGACCTGATGCTCGGAGATTTCGGCCCGGCCTATCCCGGCGGCATCTTCGTCGCGCAGGACGGCCACAACGCCGCCGCCGCGCAGAATTTCAAGCTCGTCGCCTGGAACGATATCGCCAAGGCGCTAAACCTCACCCGATAGAGCCACGAAGTCCCCCTCCCGCAAGCGGGAGGGGTTAGGGGTGGGCGCGAGCGTCAGCGAGCAGCTAAGCTCTCCCCACTCACCTCCTCGCAAACCAGGCAAGCAACGCAGGCTTCAGCCGCGCGCGCGTCTCGATCCGCGTCCTGATGGCGGAGATCGACCGATCCACCACCTTACGCGATTCCGGCGTCAGATATTGGGTCGCATAGGCGTCCAGCTTCGCCGCCATTGCCGGGTCAGCCGACCCGCTGCCCAGCCGAGCGATCGCCTGGCTGCGCGCCGACACGTCGATCAGCGCCTCATATTGCTGCCGGTGCGCCAACACATAATCGACCGCCAGCATCGGATGCTCCGCCCCCACTGCCGAAATGATCGCGGCGCTCGTCGTCTTGCCCGGTTCGTCCGTCATGGCGAGGTCGAGCGCCTTGCGCCCCAGCCCCTCATCCTTCGCCGCGCCCAGCAAAGCAAACAGCGTGCTCCGATCGAGCGCGCTCGTCGCGCCATTGGCCATCGCCCGCAGCTTGTCCCAGGTCGCAGCATCAGCATTCTGCGCGATGATACGCAGCCACACATTGCGCAGCGGCCCTTCCATCAGCGCTGGCTCGGCAAAGCGCCGCCGCGCTTCGGCCAGCGCCGCCTTGTCACCCATGCTGCCCAAAGTCGAAACAAGCGCCGACCGCAGCACCGGCACCTGCGCCCCTTCGCCGGGCTTCGCATCAAATCCGACGCTCTTCAGCACCGGCCCCAGCTTGCGCGAGGCATAGGCGGCGACCCGCGCCTGGCCCACCCGATCGCCATCCAGCATCGTATAGGCGCTGCTCAGATAATCCGGCACCTCGGCCAGCACCGCCGGGCTCGCATTGGCGGGCACCGCGTCCACCATGTCCAGCGCCAGCCCGATCGGCTGATAACCGCCCAGCCCCAGCTGGAAATTGTCGGCCAACAGCCCGATCTGGTCCATCGACGACAGCCGGGTAAAGCCCGCCGCCAGCGCCTTCACATTGGCCTCCGGATAGAGCGAGCGATAATAGCCCGTCTGCCCGGCATTGATCACATAGGCCCCGCACCCCGGCAGCGTCACCGAAGCCGTGCCGTTCAGGATCAGCCGCTGCGCCGCGCCGCCAATCGTCTGCGCCATCACCGGCACGTTCCAGCGGAGAGGCGCCTTGTCCTTCCGGTCGCGGCTGAACTCGCCCTGGCTGAGCGCCAACACGGTAGATCCGCCCCGGCACTGCGCGCTCTCCACCTTCACCAGCGGAATGCCCGGCTGGCTGGTAAAGTCATGCGCGATGCCGACCAGCCCCTTGGCCCCCGCGCCCTCGACCGCCTTCCACAGGTCGTCCGTCACCGTATTCCCATAGGCGTGCGCCTTCATGTAGCCCCGGATGCCCGCGCGCCACACATCCTCACCGGCAAAGCCTTCCAGCATGGTGATGACGGCCTCACCCTTTTCATAGGTGATGTCGTCGAACGCCTGGTTGACCTCTTCTACGGTATGGATCTTCTGCACCACCGGATGGGTCGTCGCCAGCGCATCCAGCGCCATCGCCCGCTCGCGCCCGCCGACGCGGGTCAGCAGCATTTCCCATTCCGGTTGCAGCTTGTCGGTGACCTTGGTCGCCATCCAGCTCGCAAAACCCTCGTTCAGCCATAGATCGTCCCACCAAGCCATGGTGACGAGATCGCCGAACCATTGATGCGCCATCTCATGCGCGACGATCGAATAGATGGTCCGCCGCGTGCCCTCTGACGTGAATTTGGGATCGACCAGCAGCGCGCGCTCGAACGTGAAGATCGCGCCCCAATTCTCCATGGCGGAAAAGAACTGGCTCTGTCCCGGCCCGGCAACATTGTCGAGCTTGGGCAGCGGGAATGGCACGCCGAAATAGTCGTTATACCAGGGCAGGATCGCCGCCGACGCATCCAGCGCCAGCTGCGCCTTGCCGGTATTCCCCTTGCCGGTGATGACGCCCACTTCCGTCGCGCCCGCCATCTTCGTGGCGCGTTCCAGTTCGCCCAGCCCGAAGAACAGCAGATAGGACGACATTTTCGGCGAAGTGCCGAACGTCACCCGCGTCCTGCCGCCGCCCAGATCCTGCGACGCCTTGACCGGCATGTTGCTGACCGCCAGCTGCCCCGTCGGCACGATCGCGGACAGATCGAACGTCGCCTTGTAGCTCGGCTCGTCAAAGCTCGGCACGAACCGCCGCGCATCGGGCGCCTCGAACTGAGTGAACAGCGCCCGCTTCTGCGCCCCGGCATTATCCTTGTAGTCCAGCGCGAACATGCCGTTCGCCTGCGTGTTGATGACGCCGCCATAGGCGATGTCGAGCTTGTACGCGCCCGGCTGCACCGGCTTGCCGAAATCCAGCGTCACCGTCTGCGCATTGGCGTCGACCTTGGCCGAACCGGTCATCGCCTTGCCCTTCGCCGGGGTCAGCGTGACGCGGCCGATGGAAAGGTCAGCGGCATTCAGCACCAGCACCGGCATCGCCTGCGCGACATTGAGGTCGATCGTCACCTTGCCCGTGAACTTCAGGTTCGCCGCATCGGGCACCACCTCGATCGCATAATGGCTGGGCGCAGCGCCACGCGGCAACTGCGTCGTGATACCCGGCGCCGGTCCCGCAGGCATCTGCGCCAAAGCGGGCTGAACAAGGGCGAGCGGCGCAGCCGCCAGCAACAGGGAAGATAGCTTCGAAAAGGACATCAGGTTCGCAACTCCGACACGTTGAGAACGGCACGGCCCGGGCGGCCATTGCCATGATAGTTGCGGGATCGAACCTTTCCGCGCGCGGGTCAAGCGGTTGATCGAACTTTGTTGTGCGGTTGTTTAATAGGGGAGCGCTTGCCGGATGCTGGCAAGCACGCCATCCAGATTTTCGAAGACCTCATGGTTCCAGAAGCGGATCATTGAATAACCCTGCCCCTCCAGAAAGCGCGTACGCGGCAAGTCAGCCTCTTCACTATGCTGGCCACCATCGACTTCGACGATCAGGCGATGTTCGGCACAAAGTAGGTCAACGACGTAGGGGCCTACCGTTGCTTGCCGCCGAAACTTGAAACCATCCAGTTGCCGATTGCGCAACGCAGCCCAGAGTCGCTTCTCACACTCCGTTGCATTCCGCCGCAATGCTGCCGCGTGAGGATTGGTACGCCCTATCGCCATAGCTCACCCCACCCTCACCCAACCCTCTCCCGCCAGCGGGAGAGGGCTTGCACCTGACTTCCTTCTCCCGCTGGCGGGAGAAGGATACGCAGCCTTGCCCGCAAGGCGGGCTAGGCGAAGTTGGATGAGGGTGCCTACCCCCGCCCCCGATACCCCGGCACATCCTGCGCAGGCAGCCACAGCCCGGCGGGCGGCTCGCCCGATTGCCAGAACACATCGATCGGAATCCCCCCGCGCGGATACCAATATCCGCCGATCCGCAACCACAAAGGCTGCATTTCGGCAAACAGCCGCTCGCCGATCCCGACAGTGCAATCCTCATGGAAAGCGGCGTGGTTGCGGAACGCTCCCAGGAACAGTTTCAGCGACTTCGATTCGACGATCGTCGCGCCGGGCGCATAGTCGATCACCAGATGAGCGAAGTCCGGCTGCCCCGTCACCGGGCAAAGCGATGTGAATTCCGGCGCGGTGAACCGCACCAGATAGGGCTTGCCGGGCCGAGGATTGGCCACATAATCGAGGACCGCTTCCTCTGGGCTCGCAGGCAGTGCGCTGCTCTGCCCCAGATGGATCGGTGTCATGCTTTGGGGTATGTCGGTCATGACCGGCCATCTACGCCATTGCACGCCTAATGTCACCGCACCCTGATACCGCCATGCCATTCACCTCCCGTTCAGCGTCATCATTGCCTTGGCTGCTTGCCATGGGGATGCGTCCTGCCATTTTGACTGCCTTGCCGCTGCTGCTGGCCACTCCTTCGTTCGCGCAGGAGCAGGGGGGCAGCGATCCTGTCTTCAACCTGCCGCGAACGTCCCCGCCGCCTGCTGATCCTAGTCGCCAAGGTCCGGAACTCGACGTGTTCCGTGGCGCGCCTGTGACGCCACCAGCCAGCACGCCTGTCATCACGCCACCCCCGCCGGTCGTCGCACAGCCCCAGCCTCAACCGGTGCCCCCGGCGCAACCGCAGCGCCCCGCCACCACAGCGCCGCGCCCAACGCCTGCGGAACCCGCCGCCCCGGCGCGCGAGCCCGAAAGCAGCAGCGCCGCGCCCCAGGCATCGACGCCGCAGGCCCCAGCGCCGCAGCCCGCTCCGGCACAACCCGCCGAGCCGCAAGCCGCGCCCTCCCCAATTCCCGCCGCTCCCGCCAGCGAGCCGCCGCTGGGCGCGCCCGCCGAGTCTGCCTCCTGGGGTTGGATCGCTGGCGTCATCGCGCTCCTCGCCGCAGCGCTCGCGGCCGCCTGGCTGTTCCTGCGCCGTCGTTCCGAAGAAGAGCAGCAAAGCTATGAAGAGCCGGAGGCCGCGCCAGCTCCTCCCCCGCCCACGCCCGCAGCCGCAAAGCCCGTCCCGGTCCCGGTCCCGCCTGCGCCCCGTCCGGCAGAGGCAAAACCGGTTGCGCCGCCCGCCGCGCCCCGGCCTGACGCCCCCTCCCCAACGCCCGCCGCTGCGGCAGCCGATCGGCCGTGGATAGACCTTAGCCTTGAGGTGCGCAGCGCCCGCCTGTCCCTGATGGGCGCCACCATCAGCTACCATCTGACGCTCCACAATCGCGGCGAGCGCGTCGCGGACGACATTCTCATCCGCACCTTCATCGCCAATGCCGATGCCCATCAACAGGCGCAGCTGCAGCAGTTTTTCGCCGGAGCCCTTGGCCTGCCCGCTCACTCGGCTGTCTCGCTTGCGCCAGGGCACAGCCACAGCCTGGCCGGCGAGTTGCGCCTCCTGCCCGACCAGATCGCGCCCGTGCAGATGGGAGACCGCGCGCTGCTCATCCCCCTCGTCGCGTTCGACGCGCAATATCGCTGGTCGGACGAGCCGGGCACCAGCCCCACGGGCGCGGGCCGCACCGGCCGCGCCTTCATCGTCGGCCAGGAAAAAACCCCGCCCGCCGACCGCCTCACCCCCTTCCGCGTCGATCAAGGCCCCCGCCAGTTCCGCACCCCCGGCAGCCGCGCCACCGCGCTCGAACTGGCAAGCTGAGCCTGCCTCGAAGCGTCATCCCAACGCAGGCTGGAATCTCAGACCCGGCCACACCCTCCGCACTCCACATAGCTCGTCATCCCAGCGAAGGCTGGGATCTCAGGCCCCATCACTCCACCCCCTCCCGAGATCCCAGCTGCCGCTGGAATGACGCCCGAACAATAGCCGAGGCTAAAAACTCCAATACCCTTCCCACACCCCGATCCCCCTCCTAAAAAGGCAGTCACGCACCACTGAAAGAGGCCGCATTGGACATTCTCATCTCCACCGATTGGCTCGCTGCGGAATTGGGCAAGGACGACCTCAAGATACTCGACGCCAGCCTGTTCCTGCCCGGCACGCCGCGCGACCCGCGCGCCGAATTCGAGGCCGCCCACATCCCCGGCGCGGCCTATCTCGATCTACCGAGCCTCGCCGATGCCGATGATCCGCGCCCCGGCATGCTCCCGAGCGACGCCTTCATGACCGAGCGCTGCCGCGCGCTCGGCATCGATGCGGACAGCCGTGTCATCCTCTACGACAACAGCCCGACGCACAGCGCCGCCCGCGCCTGGTGGATGATGCGCCTCTATGGCGTCGGGCGCGCGGCCGCGATCCTGGACGGCGGCCTACCCAAGTGGGTCGCCGAAGGCCGCCCTACCCAAAGCGGCTGGCCGGTCATCCCGCGCGGCGACGCCACCGCCCGCCGCGCGGAAAGGCAGGTCCGCACCAAGGAAGATCTGCTGGCCAATCTCGACAGTCATGCCGCGCAGGTGATCGACGCACGCGGCGCGGCCCGCTTCACCGGCGAAGAAAAGGAGCCCCGCCCCGGCATGGCCTCGGGCCATATTCCGGGCTCACGCAACATCCCTTCCGCTTCGCTCTTCAACGCCGACAACAGCATGAAGAAGGGGGAGCAACTGCGGCAATTGTTTCTCGACGCGGGCACCGACTTTTCGCGCCCGATCATCACGACCTGCGGCAGCGGCGTGACGGCGGCCATCCTGCTCGCAGGGCTGGAGCTGCTCGGCAAGACGGACGTCACCCTTTATGACGGCAGCTGGTCGGAATGGGGGCTTGACCCTTCCACGCCCAAGGCGACGGGTCCAGCCGCATGAGCAAGGACCGCAAGCCGCTCACCCAGCTGGCGCAGGCCGGGCGCAAGCCCGAATGGACCGGCATGCCCGGTCAGCCCGGCGCGATCGTCAATCCGCCGGTCTGGCGCGCCTCGACCATCCTTTATGACGATGTCGCCCATCTGCGCAGCGCCGCGCGCAGCAGCACGCATGAGCGGCTCTTCTATGGCCGCAAGGGGACGCCCACCGCCTGGAGCCTCGCCGATGCGCTGACGGAAATGGAGCCCGGCGCGGAAGGAACGATGCTCTTCCCCTCCGGCGTCGCCGCCATCGCCTGCGCTCTGCTTTCGGTCCTGAAACCGGGCGACCAACTGCTGATGGTCGATAGCGCCTATGATCCCACCCGCAACTTCTGCGAACAGATGCTGAAAAGTTACGGTATCGAAACGATCTACTATGATCCCCTCGCCGATTCCGTTTCAATTGACCATTTCATTAACGAAAACACCCGCGCCATTTTCCTAGAAAGCCCCGGCAGCCTGACTTTCGAGGTTCAGGACATACCCGCCATCACCGCCCTCGCGAAGGCAAAAGGCATCGTTACCCTCCTCGACAACACTTGGGCGACACCCTTCTTCTTCCCCGCCCTTTCCCACGGCGTCGACATCACCATCCTCGCCTGCACCAAATATATAGTCGGCCACAGCGACGTCATGCTCGGCTCCGTCACTGCCACGCCCGATCATTTCCCGAAGCTCCGCCAGACCGCCTATCTGCTCGGCCAAATGGTCAGCCCCGACGACGCCTGGCTCGCCAGCCGCGGCCTCCGCACCTTGGGCGTCCGGCTGAACCAGCACCAGGAGAGCGCGCTCCAGATCGCCCGCTGGCTCTCCGGCCAACCCGAAGTCGCCCGCGTCCTCCACCCGGCACTGCCAAGCTGCCCTGGCCATGAGAAGTGGGCCCGCGACTTTAGCGGTTCCAGTGGCCTGTTCAGCTTCGTCCTCAACGGCGGGGACGAAGCCGCTCGCGCAGCCCTGATTGACGGCCTCGCGCATTTCGGCATCGGCTATAGCTGGGGCGGTTTCGAAAGCCTTGCCTTGCCGGTCGATCCAGCGCGCTATCGCACCGCCACCACATGGCAGGCCGAAGGCCCGCTCGTCCGGCTCCAGATCGGCCTTGAAGACCCCGCCGACCTCATCGCCGATCTCGATGCCGGCCTCGCTCGCTTCCGCAAGGCAAGGGGATGACCCAAGGCTTTCCCGGCCTGCTTGCGTTGCTGCCGGGCAATCCGGCGATCGTCCATCCTGTGGTCGCGCTGACGCTCACCGCCATCCTGTTCCTGATCGCGGACGGCATTGCGCACATAGCGGCCCCACGCCTGCGCCGCCGCGTCCGGCCATTGGGCGATGCGCTCGCAGGCCATCTGCGTCCCATCCTCCGCCACGCGCTGTCGAGCAGTTTGTTCGCCCTCGCCGCCGCGCTCTGGCCAATCAGTGCCCTTGCCCATCTTATCCTGGGGGCCGCGCTCGCCCTTTCCGTCACCCTGCTAGCCACGCATATTCTGCGCAGCCTTGCCATTCCCCGCTGGGCGGTCGTGCCGCTTGCCCTGCTGTTGTTCGTCACGGTTCTTTCGGGCAGCAGCGGCGGCTTTGCTCCGGTGGCGGACATGCTTGACGGCATCGGCATCGACCTCGGCAAGCGGCGTGTAACGCTGCTCGGCCTGTTCAGCACCGCAGCGATCTGTGTCCTCCTCTTTGCACTGGTACGGCTCGCCAACAGGCTGTTCGCGCAGAGCATCGGGCGCGCAAAGGGGCTGGACGCCACGCAAAAGCTTCTCGCGCAAAAGCTCGCCGCCATCGGCGCCGTAGTCGCCGCCTTCTTCATCGGCATCGACCTGCTCGGCATCGACCTTACTGCCTTTGCGGTATTTTCCGGCGCGCTCGGCCTCGCCGTGGGCTTCGGCTTGCAGAAGACCTTCGGCAATCTCTTTGCGGGAATCATCCTGCTCATGGACCGCTCGATCAAGCCGGGCGACGTCATCGTGGTTGGCGACAGTTTCGGCTGGGTCAACAAGATCGGCGTCCGCGCCGTCTCCGTCCTCACCCGCGACGGCAAGGAGCATCTGATCCCGAACGAAAATCTGATGACGCAGGAGGTGGAGAACTGGTCCTATTCCGACCGCAACGTCCGTGTGCGCATTCCGGTGGGCGTGGGCTATGACAGCGACCTTAAGCTCGCCCAGGACCTCATGCTCCGCGCCGCGCAGGAAAGCCCCCGCGTCCTGCGCAATCCCAAGCCTAATGTATGGCTGACCAACTTTGGCGAGAACCGTGTCGAACATGACATTCTCGTCTGGATCAGCGACCCGGAAAGCGGCGTTGGAAATGTGAAATCAGACGTGTTGAACCGCGTGTGGCAGCTGTTCCGCGAGTACGGCATCACCATCCCCTACCCCCAGCGCGTCCTGCATGACCCGCACCGATCTTTGTTGCAGAGTAGCAACATTTAAGAATTAAAAGATAAGAAACAGCAATAATCCCTTGTGCAGCGCGGTATGCGGCGGCATGCCCTCACCTGTTCAGGTCATCCGATCCGGCCCATCGCGGGAATAGAGAATCCGGGATCCTGACGCAGGCGGGACCATCGCAGAACACCATCAAGGGGAATCTCATGCGTAAGTCCATTCTCGGCCTCTCGGCCGTCGCTCTCGCTGCTCTGTCCGTTCCGGCGCTTGCCCAGGACGAGCCCACGCCCGAACTCACCGTCACCGGCAATGCCGCCGTGGTCAGCGACTATCGCTTCCGTGGCATTTCGCAGACGGACAAGCGCTTTGCCCTGCAAGGCGGCATCACCGTTACCCATGAATCGGGCTTTTATGTCTCGACCTGGGGCTCTTCGATCGATGACTATGTTGCCGCTGGCAGCGACCAGGAACTCGACCTGATCGCAGGCTATTCCAGGACCTTCGGGGCCGCGACGGTCGATGTCGGCGTACTCTATTACTACTATCCCGGCTCGGGCGGCGCCAACACCGACTTCGTTGAGCCCTATGCCTCGATCAAGGGCACTTTCGGCCCGGCGACGGCGAAACTCAGCGCCGCCTACGCGCCCAAATCCCGCGCATTGTCCGTCGATGGCGGCCTGACTCGCGAAGACAATCTTTATGTCGCGGGCGATCTGGCAGCGAGCGTTCCCAATACGCCGCTGGGCGTTTCGGCGCATCTCGGCCACAGCTTTGGCCCAAGCTACCTGACCATCGGCGACGAATATACCGACTGGAGCATCGGCGCGACCTACACCTGGAGCCACCTGACCTTCGGCGTCAGCTATGTGGACACCGACAAGTCGCTCTACAGCCCCAGCGGCCGCAACGTCAGCAAGGCTGGCGTGGTGGGTTCGATCACCGCCTCATTCTGATTTCCGATCATCAGTGGGAAGGCCACGGTCCCGGCGGCCGTGGCCTTTTCCATCTTTGCAGTTTTACAGGCTCGCGCAGCTTTATCCGCGCGCTTATATAGGGCGCCATGTCCGCGCTCCTGCTGTTCCTGATCTTCTTCGCCACTGTCGCTGCGATGGAAGGCTTTGCCTATGTCATGCATCGCTGGGTGATGCACGGTCCGGGCTGGTTCCTCCATGCCAGCCACCATCGTCCCCGCACCGGGATGTGGGAAGCGAACGACCTTTATTTCGTGATCTTTGCGCTGCCTTCGATCCTGCTGCTGCTGGGCGGCGTTCAATGGGGCTGGGGCGATTGGGCCACCGCATGCGGCGCGGGGATCGCCGCCTATGGGCTTATCTATCTCGGCTTTCACGATATCCTCGTCCATCAGCGGATCGCCCATCGCCATGTCTCCCGCTCTCCCTATATGAAGCGGATCGTTCAGGCGCACCGGCTGCACCATGCAGTCGAAACCCGCGAGGGCTGCGTCAGCTTCGGTTTCCTGATTGCCCCCCGCCCGGAAGAGTTGAAACGGCAGTTGGCGCAAGAGGGCCGAAAGGGCGTTCGGAAAGCGCGGGCGCTCGTGGAAGCAGAGTGAGTAGTCTGCGCTTTTCCGCCTTGCCTATAATTTGCGTGGCCAACTGAATGGCGCGCATCGGCCTTCTGGGCGGTTCCTTCAATCCGGCGCATGGCGGCCATCGCGCGATTTCGATGTTCGCGGCGAAGGCATTGCGGCTGGATGAGGTCTGGTGGCTGGTCTCACCGGGCAATCCCCTGAAGCCGCGCGCGGGCATGGCGTCTCTCCCCGCGCGGCTCGCCCATGCCCGCGCTGCCGCTCGGAGAGCACCCATCCGCCCCACCGCGATCGAGCAAGCGCTTGGCACCCGCTATACCATCGATTCGCTTAAAGTGGTCAGGCAGCGCTTCGCCCGCAACCAATTCATCTGGTTGATGGGCGCGGATAATCTTGCACAGTTCGGCCAGTGGAAGGACTGGCGCGGTATCGCGCGACAGATGCCCATTGCCGTGATCGCCCGTCCCGGCTATGATAGCGTTGCCCGTGGCTCTGGGGCCATGGCCTGGCTGCGGCGTTTCGTCCGGCCCGCGCGCCAGAGTGCAGACTGGACGGATTGGAGACCGCCGGCGCTTGTGCTTCTGCGCTTTCGCCCTGATCCAAGATCGGCGACCCTGCTGCGGCAGGCGAAACCCCTCTGGCATCGCGAATATGAACATGCACGCGTGCGCGATCCGCTCACGCGCCGGTTGATTGTCTAGAATGGAGCATTTTTGACCAGACCTAATCCTGCCAACGACCCGGCCCATGATGCCGACAGCGTTGCCGCCCTGCACGACCTTGTCCTCAAATCGCTCGACGATGACCAGGCGCAGGAAACCATCTCCATCCCTCTTGAAGGCAAGAGCAGCATTGCCGACCATATGGTGATCGCCAGCGGGCGTTCATCCCGCCAGGTCGCGTCGATGGCGCAGAAGCTGGCCGAGCGCATCAAGCAGGCCACTGGCCGCTCGGCGCGGGTCGAGGGACTGCCGGTCGCCGACTGGGTGCTGATCGATGCGGGCGACGTGATCGTCCACCTGTTCCGGCCGGAAGTGCGCAGCTTCTACAATCTGGAACGGATGTGGGGCTTTGTCGACGCGCCGGTGGCTGGCACGGCCTGAAGGCGCGCGCCATCGGCTTCGTTTCGCCGATGCATGCAGACCTTCGACAAGCGCGCGCGGACTCGTTAGGAGCCTGATCCATGCTCCTCCACATCATCGCGCGCGGAAAGATCGGGCGTTCGGCCGAAGCGGAATTGGTCGAACGCTATGTGAAGCGGCTGACCATGCCGCATAAGATCACCGAACTGCCTGACCGCGGCGGCAAGCTGCCCTTTGCCCCGGCGGGTACAATCACCGTGCTGCTCGATGAAAAGGGCCGCCAGCTTACTTCCATGGACTTCGCCAAACGGCTGGAGGGCTGGCGTGATCAAGGGGCGCGCGAATGCCGATTCCTGATTGGCGCGGCAGATGGCTTTGATGATGAGGCCCGGGCAAGAGCCGACCTGCTGATCGCCTTTGGCGCCATGACCTGGCCCCACATGATGGCCCGCGCCATGCTGGCCGAACAATTGTGGCGCGCCTGTTCCATCCTTTCGGGCCACCCCTATCATCGCGAAGGCTGATGCCGCCACTGCTCGACAGGGATGGCCCTTTGCGCCTAATTATATGTAGCCGGTCGCCAACCGATCCGGCAGGGGGCAAGGGGTGAAAAGGTCAGCGGCCTTGGCAGCGGTTATCGGTAGCGCAGTGGTCTTCACCGCAGCGCGCCTGGCTGCTACGCCCGGAGCGGGCATCATCCTGAGCGGCACGGGCGAGACCAGCCTGCGCCAGGAACAGGCGGCGCTGAAAGCCGCGCGCATCCAATCCGAACAAGCCCGGGACCGTTCCCGGCGGCTTGAGCAACAGGCAACCGCCGCACGCGACGAGGCCGAACAGGCACGCCGCCGCGCCGCTGCCATGGCCGCGCGCATCCAGCAGGCTGAGGCCGATATTCAGGCAGCGCAGGCGCGCATCGCCATCATCTCCCGCATGCAACGCGCCCAGGCGGCGCGCCTCGCCGCCCGGCAGGAGCCGGTCGTCCGCCTGACGGCCGCCCTGCAGATGATGGCGCGGCGGCCGATCGCCCTTGCGCTTGTCCAGCCTGGGTCGCTGAATGACGCCGTCCACATGCGCGCCGTTCTCGGCCAGATCCTGCCTGTCATCCAGGAACGAACCGCTGGCTTGCGCGCCGAGCTGGAGCGCAGCCGTGCCCTGCGCGCCACCGCCGAACAAGCGACCGCATCACTGGCGCAGAGCCAGGCAGACCTACGCACGGGCCAAGCCGCCTTGCGGACGCTCGAAGCGCAAAAGCGGCTAGCGGAGAAGGACTACCGCTCCAACGCCAATCTGGAGAGCGATCGTGCTTTGGCGCTGGGCGAGCGCGCGCGCGACATCGTCGACCTGATGGACCGGCTCCAGGCTGCGGGCGACCTGCGCGAGGAATTGGCGGCGCTCCCCGGCCCGCTGCTGCGGCCAGCACGGCCGGACCTCGCCATGGCATCTTCGCCCGCCCGGCAGCGCGATCCCGGAGGGCCGCCGCCCTATCGCCTACCGGTCATGGGTCAACTCGTCACGGGCATGGGGGAATTGTCGGAAAGCGGCGTGCGGTCGCGCGGTCTTACCATCGCCACCCAATCCGGCGCGCTTGCCGTCGCCCCAACGGCGGGACGCGTGGTCTTTGCAGGGCCTTATCGAGGCTATGGCCAGATCATCATCCTTGATCATGGCGGCGGCTGGACGACGCTGATCACTGGCTTGCAGCGCCTCTCCGCCGCAGTGGGCGACAGCGTGCGGCAGGGTGATCCACTGGGCAACGCTGCCAGTCGCCGCCCGAGCATCACCGTCGAACTGCGCCGCAATGGCCGCCCTGTCGATATCGTGCCGCTGGTCGGGCTTGGCTGAGGCCCCTTCATCCGCCTCAATTTGAAGCAGAGCGCGACCCATCCGAATCACTTAATCCATTCGGGCTCAGCTTGTCGAAGCCCCCTTCTTGTAAAGAGTCGAGCCTCTCACGGTGAACGCCATTAAATCCAAAGCGCGCACCCCTAACGCCGCCAGCGCGCCCAAATAGCCGTGGGCAGCTCCAACCCTCTCGCCTCTTCGCGCACCGCCAATTCGCCCGCTTCCACCGCACCCGGAAGGTCGGCAAAGGCCTGCTTCAGTAACTCCCCGATCGCCAAAGCAGACATGCGCACGGCATAGACGGTCAGGAACAGGAACCGGCTGTCGGCGTCCAGCAGGCGGCGGCAATCCGCGATCAACCGGGGCAGATCCTCTTCCAGCCTCCAGACTTCGCCATCCGGCCCACGGCCATATTTGGGCGGGTCGAGCAATATGCCGTCATAGCGCCGCCCCCGCCGGACCTCGCGGGCCACGAACTTGGCGGCATCGTCGACGATCCAGCGAACCGGGCGGTCTTCCATTCCCGACGCGGCGGCGTTGGACCGCGCCTGGGCGACCGATTTCTTCGATGCATCGACATGCACCATCTGCGCCCCGGTCGCCGACATCGCCAAGGTGCCGACGCCGGTATAGCCGAACAGGTTCATGATCTGCGGCTGATCCAGCCCGGCTGTCTGCTCGCGCATCCAGTTCCACACCGGCGCCATGTCGGGAAAGAAGCCAAGGTGCCGGAAGGGCGTGCAACTCGCCTGGAACGTCACGTCGTTCCAGCTGAGCGGCCAACCTTCGGCAGGCACCGGCCGATCATAGAACCAACGGCCGCCGCCTTCTTCGTCTGATCCCGGCACGAATTCGCCATCGGCTTGCCAGTCGGCACTCGCGGGGGCCCACATCGCCTGCGGCTCGGGCCGGATGAAGCGATAGCGACCATAGCGCTCAAGCTTGCGGCGATGACCCGAATCGATCAGGCCATAGTCCGCCCACGGCTCGCCTATGAGCGTGTCGAGCTTCATGCTCGCGGCGTAGCGCGCTCCGCGACATAGGCGGTGATCGCCTCAAAGGTCGCGGGCAGCTTGGCATAGGCCTCCTCACGGGCGAACAGGTCACCCATGCGCGTAGGCAGAGGCGGACGAAGCCCGGTGGCACGCTCCACGGCCTCCCGGAACTTGGCGGGATGTGCCGTCGCAAGCGTGACGATCGGCACGCCTGCCTCCACCTCCATCCCCCGCGCGGCGGCCAGGCCGACGGCGGTATGAGGGTCGATGACCTGACCAGCGCCATCAAAGGCCCAGCGAATGGCCATGTTCATCGCGTCCCCATCGACGCGCGCCGAAGAGAACAGCTTCGCCGCTCCGGCTCTCTGCGCGTTGGTAAGGCGCATCGCCCGGCTCGTTTCGAACCCTTTCATCTGTTCGGCCAGGGCTGAGCCGCCGCGCCCGCCGGCATCGAACAGCAGGCGCTCGAAGTTCGAACTGATCTGGATATCCATGCTGGGCGTGGACGTCTGAACGACCTGGCCCTGGCTATAGTCACCGTCGGCCAGCGCGCGGTGCAGAATGTCGTTCACATTGGTCGCGACCATCAGCTTGGCAACCGGAAGACCCATCTGCGCCGCGACATAGCCCGCGAACACATCGCCGAAATTGCCGGTGGGCACGGAAAAGGCGACCTGCCGCTCCGGCGCCCCCAGCCTTACGGCGGCGTAGAAATAATAGACCACCTGGGCCATCAACCGCGCCCAGTTGATGCTGTTCACCGCCGACAGGTTGAACTTCGTCGAGAAGGCCGGATCGTTGAACATCGCCTTCACGAGCGCCTGCGCATCGTCGAAGCTGCCTTCGATCGCGATGTTATGAACGTTCGGCGCGCGCACTGTGGTCATCTGGCGGCGCTGCACGTCAGATACGCGGCCTTCCGGATGCAGCATGAAGATGTCGATCTTCTCACGCCCGGCAACGGCGTCGATCGCGGCAGAGCCGGTGTCGCCCGAGGTTGCGCCGACAATCGTCAGATGATCGTCGCGGCGGGACAGGAACCGCTCGAACAACTGCCCCAGCAGTTGCAGCGCGACATCCTTGAAAGCCAGGGTCGGCCCGTGGAACAGTTCCAGCAGCCAATGCTGATGATCCAACTGCACCAACGGCGTAACCGCCTTATGGCTGAAACGGCCATAGGCGGCGGTGCACAGCTCGCGCAGTTCGTCTTCGCTGAGCGAGCCGGCGACATAGGGCGCCATGACGCGCACAGCCGTCTCGACATAGGAAAGGCCAGCGAGCGCCCTTATGTCCGCTTCCGAAAAGCGCGGCCAGCTTTCCGGAACATAGAGGCCGCCATCGGACGCCAGCCCAGCCAGCGTCACATCCTCGAAACCCAGCGCAGGCGCGCTTCCCCTGGTGCTCACATATTGCATGATGGGGAAGCGCGGTAACGGGCCCGGGGCCCGGGAGCAAGCCTTTACGAAGGATCGGGCGGCGGAGTGGGCCGCCGGCGGAGGGCAAGCACATAGATAATCACCGCGACGGCGGCGAAGAAGAACCATTGGATCGCGTAGGCCAGATGATTGTTCGGGACATCCTTGACGCTTGGCGGAGCGATCGGCTTCAGGCCTTGCGGCGCACTCCCGGCAATCAGCATCGGGCGCAGCGGCAAGGCGTTGGCGGTGAAACGTGACAGCAATGTGCGGTGGTCCCGCTCCTCCGATATCCAGCCTTTGACTTGCCCGCCGCTCCAATCGGGCTTCAGGTCCGGCTGCTTGGCGACGCCCAGGGCGACGAGCGCTCCCGGGCCCTCTGCTCCTGTCGAACATTGCGCGATATAGCGATAGCCGACCGATCCATCGGCCGCCCGGCCCGCTTCGGTCTGCCAGCCCACGACAGTCAGGCAGTGAAGGGATGACCGCCGAAAGAGCAGTTCGACGGGAACAGGCGCCATTTGCGGGAAGCTGACGGTCGGCTTGGTTGGATTGGACGATGCAAGGGCCAGCATCGCTTCTTTCTCGCCGCGGCGCTGCAATTGCCAGATGCCAAGACCGATCATGACCAGCACGGCGCCCGCGACGATGATGCTGGCGAAAAGAGGGATGCGGCGCGAGGTCATAATGTTGGACACTCCCAAAACCTCGACCTTGCCCAAAACCCCCATAGGAAGAGCGAAGCGAGAGACGAATGTGTTCGACCGGCTACCCGCCAGCAGCTCGCCTGCGGCATGGTTTGTTCGACCAGCGCCAATGGGAGAGCTTTTCGTACAGCAACTCCGCACACAGAAGACATCTGGCCCCAAAGCCGAGGCAGGCAAGATGGAGCGGGCGGAGCGGAGCCGGAGGGAAGCATAAGGGTAGGCATAATTATCTTCCGCCCAAAAGAAAACGGCCGGGTGATACCGGCCGTTCGCTTGATGAATAAGGTGCAGTCCTTAGCCGCCGTGCATCGGAGCGCCCCAGCCGCCCCATACATAGATGGCGACGAACAGGAACAGCCACACCACGTCGACGAAGTGCCAGTACCAGGCCGCAGCCTCGAAGCCGAAATGCTGACGCGGGGTGAAGTGGCCCTTATAGGCGCGCACGAGATTGACGATCAGGAAGATCGTCCCGACCAGAACGTGGAAGCCGTGGAAGCCGGTCGCCATGTAGAAGGCCGAGCTATAGGGGCTGCCGCCGAACGGGAACGGGGCATGGGCATATTCATAGGCCTGGATCGAGGAGAACAGCAGGCCAAGAATAACGGTCAACCACAGCCCCTTCTTAAGGCCTTCACGGTCGCCGTGGATCAGCGCGTGGTGCGCCCAGGTCACGGTCGTGCCCGAGCAGAGCAGGATCAGCGTATTGAGCAAGGGCAGCTCGAACGCGTTCATCACCTCGATGCCCTTGGACGGGAACATCCCTTCGATCGGCGCGAGCTGGCTCGGGAACAGCGAGAAGTCGAAGAAGGCCCAGAACCAGCCGACGAAAAACATGACTTCCGAAGCGATGAACAGGATCATGCCATAGCGCAGGTGCAGCTGCACGACCGGCGTATGGTCACCGGCATGCGCTTCCGCGATAACATTGGCCCACCAGCTGTACATGGTGAACAGCACGCCCGCGACGCCGATCAGGAATACCCATCCGCCACCAGCAGGCATGGCGTCGGGGTGCATCCACATGATCGCGCCCATCGCCATGACCAGCGCCGACATAGAACCGAATAGTGGCCAGATGCTGGGCGGTAGAATATGATAATCGTGCTGCTTGGCGCCTGCCATGACGTACTCTTCCCTGTTCGCGTTCGCGTTATCGTGGATTGCCTTAGCTCGGCTTCTTGTCCTGCTCAACAGGATAGAAGGTGTAGCTCAGCGTAATTTCCTGCGTGTCTCTATTGTCGGGATCATTCAGGATTTTCGGATCGACATAATAAATAACCGGCATGCGCACCTGCTCACCCGGCTGCAAAGTTTGCTGGGTAAAGCAGAAGCACTGGATTTTCGTGAAGTAAGCGCCAGCCTGCGTAGGCGTCACGTTGAAGCTGGCCGTGCCGGTGACGGGCTTGTCCGACATGTTCTTCGCGATGAAGATCGCCATGTCGCGCGCGCCCACGGTGACGGTATCGGTGCGATGCTCAGGATAGAATTTCCAAGGCATGCCGGGTTGAACATTGGAGTCGAAGCGGATTGAGAATGTGTGACCGGCAACCGGCTGCAACTTGACATCAGCGGCTGCTCGCTGGGTCGTGCCACCAAAGCCTGTCTGCTGGCAGAATATCCGGTACAGTGGAACCGAAGCGAACCCGAGTCCCAGCATAGCCAATCCCACCCCGGCCATCACGACCAGTGTACGCCGGTTACGCCGGTCGCGATCGAATGGCGAGGGCGGCAGACTGGCCATCAATGCCCTCCGCCGATTTTCACAATCGTGATCGCGTAAAAGAGAATCACAAGCGCGGCCAGCAGTAGCCCCGTCACAAGGGCACGCGACTTCTGTCGGCTGCGGACCTGCTTTTCCTCTTCAGGCGTCATGCGAACACCCAACGATCAACGACGACCGCGCCGAACAGCGCAAACAGGTAAAGGATCGAATATTTGAACAGCCGCCGTTCGGGTCCCATCCGGCTGGGGTCTGTTTCACGACGCCGAAACACGTCAAACGCAAATATCACGAACAAACCCGTCCCCAGCAGCGCCGTGAGCCCGTAGATCAAACCAGTAAGGCGCAGCAGAACTGGCGCCATAGCCGCAGCCGCCATGATAGCTGTGTAGAACCAGATTTGCCGACGCGTTGCGACCTCGCCGGATACCACCGGCAGCATCGGAATATTGGCAGCGGAGTAATCGGTCTTCACAAACAGCGCGAGAGCCCAGAAGTGCGGCGGCGTCCAGAAGAAGGTGAGCATGAAGAGCGCGACCGGCAGCGCGCCCACATCACCCGTTACCGCCGCCCAACCGATCACCGGAGGAAAGGCGCCAGCAGCGCCGCCGATCACGATGTTCTGGGCGGTCCGAGGCTTCAGCCAAATGGTATAGATAAAAACATAGTAGAGGATCGACACGGCCAGAATGGAAGCCGCGAGCCAGTTGGTCGCCACACCCATCAGCAGAACCGAAAAGAATGAGAGGCCGACGCCGAAGTGAAGCGCCGATTGGCGATCCATCCGTCCGGCAGGTAACGGCCTGTTCGCAGTCCTCTTCATCTTGGCGTCAATGTCCGCCTCATACCATTGGTTGAGGCTGGCGGCCGCTCCCGCTCCGAGCGCAATGCAAAGAATAGCCGTGAAGGCCAATACGGGGTGAATATGGCCCGGCGCAGCAAGGAGTCCGCACAGGCCCGTGAAGACCACCAAGGTCATTACACGCGGCTTGGTCAACGCGATGAAATCCCGCCAATGTGCAGGCATCGTGGAAGCGGCGCTCCCGGTCATGAACGGCGAACTTGCCATATGCTCCTCATGCGGCAGCCCGGCGCCATCAGGGGCGCCGGGACTGCTAACTTTGGGCCTGCGATCTTTATCGCTACCCGGCATCCTACTGGATGCTTTCCTTCTGACCAGCCGTCAGTCGATGACCGGCAGCGTTTCGAACTGGTGGAACGGCGGCGGGCTGGGCAACGTCCATTCCAGCGTCGTTGCACCTTCACCCCATGGATTGCCTTCCGCTTTCTTACCGAATGCAAGCGACCAGAAGACGTTCACGAAGAATATCAGCACGCCCACCGCCATGATCTCATATCCATGGCTCGCCACGCTGTTCCAGTAGGCAAATGCCTCCGGATAGTCAGGATAGCGGCGGGGCATGCCCGACAGGCCAAGGAAGTGCATCGGGAAGAACAGCAGGTTCACGCCGACGAAGAACACCCAGAAGTGCAAGTGCCCCAGGAATTCGCTGTACATGCGGCCCGACATCTTCGGGAACCAGTAGTAGAAGCCAGCGAAGAGACCGAAGACGGCACCCAGCGAAAGCACATAGTGGAAATGAGCCACGACGTAGTAGGTGTCATGCAGCACGTCATCGACACCACCATTCGCGAGGACCACGCCCGTGACGCCGCCCACGGTGAACAGGAAGATGAAGCCCAAAGCCCAAACCATCGGAGTCTTGTAGCTGATCGAACCGCCCCAGATCGTCGCGATCCAGGAGAATATCTTGATGCCCGTAGGCACCGCAATCACCATGGTTGCGGCAGTGAAGTACATCTTCACGTTCACCGACATGCCGGTGGTGAACATGTGGTGCGCCCACACGACGAACCCGACGACGCCGATCGCGACCATGGCATATGCCATGCCCAGATAACCGAACACCGGCTTGCGGCTGAAGGTCGAAACGATCTGACTGATGATGCCGAAGCCCGGCAAGATCATGATGTACACTTCGGGGTGGCCGAAGAACCAGAACAGATGCTGGTAGAGCTCCGGATCGCCACCGCCGGCAGCATCATAGAAAGTCGTGCCGAAGTTGCGATCGGTCAGCAGCATGGTGATCGCAGCAGCCAGAACCGGCAGCGCGAGCAGCAAAAGGAAAGCGGTGACCAGCACCGACCATACGAACAGCGGCATCTTGTGCAGGGTCATGCCCGGCGCGCGCATGTTTAGGATGGTGGTGATGAAGTTGACCGCGCCCAGGATGGAGCTGGCGCCCGCGATGTGGAGCGACAAGATGGCCATGTCCACGGCAGGGCCTGCAGAGCCGCTCGTCGAAAGCGGAGCATAGACGGTCCAGCCCGTACCCGCACCGTTGCCCGTACCGCCGGGCACAAAGGTCGAACCAAGCAGCAGCGCAAAGGCGGGGATCAGCAGCCAGAAACTGATGTTGTTCATGCGCGGGAAGGCCATGTCCGGCGCGCCGATCATGATCGGCACGAACCAGTTGCCGAAGCCGCCGATGATTGCAGGCATAACCATGAAGAAAACCATGATTAGACCGTGCGCGGTGATCAGCACGTTCCAGAGGTGATAGGCCTGGTCGAGCGTGGCCGAAGGGCCATCGGTCATCTGGGCCCAAGTATGAAGATACTGGATGCCCGGTTGAGCCAGTTCGGCCCGCATCAGGCCTGAAATCGCGCCGCCGATCACGCCGGCGAGGATCGCGAAGATCAGGTAGAGAGTGCCGATGTCCTTGTGGTTCGTCGACATGAACCAGCGCTGGAAGAAGGCTGGCTTGTGATCGGCGTCATGATGATCATGAGCATGATCGCCGTGATGATCTGCAGTAATCGTGGTCATGGCGTTATGCCCTTACATCAAAGCTTTTCGGCGGGGGCGGCGTCAGGTGCTGCCGGAACAGCAGCGGCGGGAGCCGCCGGGGCAGCACCTTGCAGCTTGCCACCCTGCGAGAGGACCCACTGGTCGAACTGGGCGGGAGGCAGCGCCTCGATCGCGATCGGCATGAAGGCGTGACGCGCGCCGCACAGTTCGGAACATTGGCCGTAATAGACACCCGGCTTCTCAATGGTGAAGGTCTTCTCATTGAGACGGCCCGGCACAGCGTCCATCTTCACCCAGAGCGAAGGCACGGCGAAGGCATGGATCACGTCGGCGCCGGTGATGATCAGCTTGATCGGGCGGCCAGCGGGAAGAACCAAGCGGGTATCGGACGCCAGCAGATAGGGCTCGCCATTCGCCTCGGCCTTTTCCTTGGGCAGCATGTTCGAGACGAATTCGGGGATGCCGTTGTCGGGATATTCATAGCCCCAGTACCACTGGTAGCCAGTTACCTTCACCGTGACCGCATCCTTGGGAGCAGGCTTGTACTGATCGGCCAGCAAGCCAATCGAGGGCACCGCGATCACCAGGAGGATGATGACGGGGACCACGGTCCAGAGCACCTCGATCAAGGCGTTATGCGACGTCTTGGACGGCACCGGATTGGCGCTGCGGCGGAATCGCACCATGACATAGATCATCAGGAGCAGGACGAAGACCGAGATGATCGTGATGAGCGGCAGGAGCAGCACGTCATGCAACCAACGGGCGGTGTGGCCAGTCGGGCTGAACTGTTCCTGCAAGGTGATTTCACCCGGACGCGGCATGCCGATGCCTTCGGTCGGCTTCATCCGGGCAGGCGCGGCTACCTTCGCAGCTTCGGCAGCGGGGGCCGCAGCGTTGCCAGCCGATTCGGCCGGGGCGGCAGCATTGTCCGCAGCGGCAGCGACGGCAGAATTATCCTGCGCCAGCGCCTGACTGTTCAACGCCGATGCAGGCGCAAAGGCCAGCAACCCGGCGAGAACGAGCGATTTCACCATTTTCATAAGCGTCTTCTTACCCCGTAACCCCTTGGCGCCGCTGCAACGAAGGCGCGCGCATACACGTCCCCCTCCGCCCGGTCGGTCTGCCGCGGCTTATAGGCATGCTTTTTTCCTGCCTCAAGCGGGCAGGAGCAGATTTTCTTCGCTGTTGCAACGCCCCGGCCGTCCGCCTATCTCGCACCTCGCGCACAGGGGCGCGATCATGGTTACCCATGTTAAAAGATATGTGCCGGACGGCCCGAAGCGGCCGGGGCAAATGCTGATGGATCGATAAACCGGATGACCGACGAGGAAGTACTGGCAGAATTCAGGGCGGCAGGAGCCTTGCTGGAAGGGCATTTCATCCTGTCCTCGGGCCGCCGCAGCGCCAATTACCTGCAATGCGCGCGCGTATTGATGAACGCCGAGCGCGCAGGCCGCCTCGCCCGGGCCGTCGTGCAGCAGCTGCCGCGTGAAATGCGGCAGGAGATCGACCTTGTCGTTTCCCCGGCGATGGGCGGCCTTATCATCGGCCATGAAGTAGGCCGCGCGCTTGATAAGGATGCCGTCTTTCTCGAAAGGCCGGAAGGCACGTTTGAACTGCGGCGGGGCTTCAGCATCACGCCGGGCCAGAAGGTGCTGATGGTAGAGGACGTCGTGACCACCGGCCTGTCGTCGCGCCAGGCGATTGAAGCCGTGGAAGCCGAAGGCGGTATCGTGGTCGCGGAAGTCGCGCTGGTCGATCGATCCGCAGGTGAAGTGGACCTGGGCGTTCCATTCTACCCGCTCGTCAGCATCAACTTCCCGGTCTATGAAGCCGAGGATGTGCCGCCCGAACTGGCGGCCATTCCCGCAATCAAGCCCGGAAGCCGGAAACAATAGGCATCATGCAGCAAGCCCCCGCCCACCTGCGCCTGGGTGTCAACATCGACCATGTTGCCACCATCCGGAACGCGCGGGGGGGAGAGCATCCAGACCCGGTCAAGGCTGCGCTGCTGGCCGTGAAGGCGGGTGCAGACGGCATAACGGCCCATCTTCGCGAGGACCGTCGGCACATAAGGGACGAGGACATCGCCACTTTGATGGCGGCGCTTACCGTGCCGCTCAACCTGGAGATGGCGGCGACGCAGGAGATGCTGGGCATTGCGCTCAAGCATCGCCCGCATGCCGCATGTATCGTGCCGGAAAAGCGCGAAGAGCGGACGACCGAAGGCGGTCTGGACGCGGCGGGCCAGATCGAGATGCTGAGGCCGATCGTCGGAGCGCTGGGCGACGCCGGGATACGCGTCAGCCTTTTCATCGAACCTGATCCGGCCCAGATCGAAGCGGCGATGCGCCTTGGCGCGCCAGTCGTTGAGTTTCACACGGGTCGCTATGCCCATCTGTCGGGATCAGAGCGCGCCGACGAGTTGCGGCGCCTGGCGGACGCTGCGGCATTGGCGGCCAAGAACGGGATCGAACCCCATGCCGGCCACGGTCTGACTTTCGACAATGTCGGCCCCGTGGCGGCGATTCCGCAAGTCGCCGAACTCAACATCGGCCACTTCCTCATCGGCGAGGCGATATTCAGCGGGCTGGAGAGCAGCATCCGAGAAATGCGGCGGCAGATGGACTTGGTGCGTTGATCATCGGCCTCGGCTCTGACCTCTGCAATATAGAGCGTATCCAGAATTCGCTGGATCGGTTCGGAGCGCGGTTCGAACAGCGGGTCTTCACCGAGGTTGAACGGGCCAAGGCGGACCGGCGGCCCTTCACCAAGGCTGGGACGCTGGCAAAACGGTTCGCTGCGAAAGAGGCCTTCTCCAAAGCCGTTGGCACTGGTTTCAACCGTGGCGTGTTCATGAAGGATATCGGCGTCGTCAATCGCGCAGGCGGCGCGCCCACGTTGGAGCTTACCGGGGGCGCGCTTCTACGATTGCAGGCGATGATGCCCGATGGTCACAAGCCGGTCATTCACCTGACGCTAACCGATGATCATCCATGGGCGCAGGCATTCGTCATCATTGAGGCCCTACCCCAGTGACGGCTATCCCGCCACTATCCGAAACGCCCACCACAACGGCAGCCCCCATGAGCGATAACGACCCGCTTGCCACAGAAGAACCAGCGGCGGCATCGCCGGTACGGACGGACAGGAGTTCCGTCGATTGGTGGCATGAGGTGAAGAGCATCGGGCTTTTGATCCTGGCGGTGCTGGCCTTTCACAGCTTCGTCGCCAAGCCTTTCTACATTCCCAGCGAGTCGATGATGCCTGTGCTGCTAAAGGGCGACAGGCTTGTGGTCAGCAAATTCCCTTACGGCTGGTCCTATGTTTCGCCGAGCTTCCACCCCCTGCCCTTCTTGAAAGGCCGGATTTTCGGCCGATTGCCCGACCGTGGCGACATCGTCATCGTGTCGCCGCACAATCGGCGCGAGGATTACATCAAGCGCGTGATCGGCCTGCCGGGTGACATTATCGAGGTGCGGGGCGGACAGGTGATATTGAACGGCGTCGCGGTGCCGCAGAAGGCGATCAAGCCGATCCTGATCCCGATCGATGGCAATGCCCCTTGCTCCCCCACCCAGTTTCCCGGAGCGCGCACGACAGGTGCGGACGGGCGGGACTATTGCCAGTTGCCCGTGCGGCAAGAGACTTTGCCCAACGGCAAAAGCTATCTGACGATCGACATGGGACCCAGCGCGCTGGATTGGTATGGTCCGGTGCGCGTGCCACGAAATCATGTGTTCCTGATGGGCGATAACCGGGACAACAGCGCCGACAGCCGCGCCCCGCTTGAGGAAAATGGGCTCGGCGGTCCTGTGCCCTGGGAAGCGATCGGCGGACGCGCGGAGTTCATCACCTTCTCGCTGGACGGTGATTCCAGCTGGGATCCCATGACCTGGGTCCACGGTTTCCGCAGCGGTCGCGCAGGGAACAGCTTGCGCCCGGAGAGCGTTGCACCCCCGAAATAATGTATTCGCAAAGGGGCTGGTGATTGAGCGGGAAAAACGTCCACATCGAGGAGCCAGGCCCAAGCGAGTTGCGCAGCCCGCTTGTCCAGCATGAGATAAAGCGGGCTGGCGTGTGGATCGCCATGGCCGTGGCGGTCGCACTCGTTGTCTTGCTGGCACAACCGATCATGCTGATACTGGGCGCGCTGGTGCTGACGACGATGATGGACGGAGGCACGCGCCTGCTCGGCCGGGTATTGCCGATTGGCCGCGGCTGGCGGCTGGCGATCGTGCTCCTCTCCGCACTGCTGTTCATGGGCTATACCTTCTACCTGACCGGAGCGAGCCTGGCGGCACAGGCGCAAGCCATGCGCACGATCGTGGAAGCACAGGTGACGCGCATCGGCGGCTGGATGCAGCAATTGGGTGTCACCACCACGCCTGATGACTTCAAGAGCCTGGCGACGCAGGCATTCAGTTCGATCGGCCGGGTGACCGCCGCCGTCAGCACGATGATGGGTGCGGTGACGAGCGGGGTCATGATGCTGGTGCTGGCCATCTTCATCGCCGTTGATCCGCGATTGTACGAACGAGGCGTCGCCTGGATGCTCCCCATGAACAGCAGAGTCAGCTTCTACAATGTCGCGGACAAGATGGGCTGGACGTTGCGCCGCCTGATGTTCGGGCGGCTGATCGGCATGGCTGTCGAGGGCGTGGGAACATGGCTGCTTCTGCTTGCCGGGGGCGTGCCGATGGCGGGGCTTCTCGGCATTCTGACGGGGCTCTTTGCCTTTCTACCGAATATTGGGTCGATCATTTCAGGCGTATTGATCGTGCTCGTCGGCTTTTCGGCGGGCGTGGATGCGGGCCTCTATGCATTCGGCGTTTATCTGGTGGTGCAGATCGTGGACGGCTATCTGATCGTCCCGATGGTGGCCAAGCGCGCCACCGATCTGGCGCCCGCACTGGTTCTTGCCGCGCAGATCATATTCGGCGCCTTGTTTGGCATTTTGGGCCTGTTCCTGGCCGACCCGATCATCGCGATGATCAAGGTTTACCTGGAGGAGCGGTCCAAAGCGATCAATGACAGCGATGACGCCAAGGCGATCATCGTCGCTGAATGAAAAAAGGGCCCGACTAGCGGGCCCTTTTTGACTTCCATTCCAATCGATCAGTTGCCCGGCAGCGGCGGCGGCACCGCGCCCTGCTGCATCATCTGCTGCATGCGCATGATGTCGGCCTTCGACTTGAAATCATGCAGCTGCACATCGAAGACCAGCACGGAATTCGCCGGGATCGGACCGGCCGCCTGCTCGCCATAGCCGAGCTGCGGCGGAATCCACAGGCGATACTTGCCGCCCTTCTTCATCTTCTGCAGGCCTTCGGAAAAGCCCGGCACGACGCCATCTACGGGCATCGCGGTCTGGGCATTTTCATCGAAGACAGTGCCGTCGAGGAGCGTGCCCTTGTAGCCGACCAGCGCCACGTCCGCAGCGGTCGGGCTGGGACCGGTGCCCTCTTCCAGAACCTTGTACTGGAGACCCGAGTCCGTCGTGATCACGCCGTCTTCACCCGCATTGCTGGCAAGATAGCTGGCAGGTGACGGCTCCACGCCGCGCTGTCCGGCCCAGGCGAGGCCAGCGGCGGCGATCGCCACTGCGGCAACGCCGATCCAGAGACGCGTCAGCGACCCCTTGGCGATGGGACGAAGGGGAACAGCGGTCGTGGACATGGACCTAAGCCTCGCAGGTGCGGATGATCAGCAGGATGGAGCGGCAAAGCGCCGCCCCATGGAAACGAACGCCTTAACGGACGCCGTCGCGCTCGGCGCGCTTCCGCTCCAGCTTGCGCGCGCGGCGAACCGCAGCCGCCTTTTCGCGGGCGCGCTTTTCCGAGGGCTTTTCGTAGTGACGGCGCAGCTTCATCTCGCGATACACGCCCTCACGCTGCAGCTTCTTCTTGAGCGCGCGCAGGGCCTGGTCGACATTGTTGTCGCGAACGATGATTTGCATAAGCCAGTCAAACTCCAGTCGAAAACGGGCGGTTCGCCGGGAAACAAAACCCTTCCCGACGGGCCTACCGAAACTAATAGCGATGAGTCGTCGCAGGGCAGCCTGCGCCGTGTGGGGCGCGCCCTACCAGCAGATTCGGCCAAATTCAACCCCGAAGCCGTTTCACTCGACAGGAGCGCCAGTGGGGTGGATAGTCAGGGCAGAAGATAAAGGAGGATCGCCATGGCTACCGCCGTTCCTGTTGCCGGGATGTCAGCCGCCGAATGGGAGGCACGCCGGCAGCTCGCTGCCTGCTACCGCATATTCGACCATATGGGCTGGTCGGAGTTGATCTACAACCACATCACCTTGAGCGTGCCTGATGAGGATGGTGCTTTCCTGATCAATCCGTTCGGGCTGCTCTATTCGGAAGTGACCGCGTCCAACCTCGTCAAGATCGATATCGACGGCCACATATTGGACGGCAGTGCCTATCCGGTCAATCGGGCCGGGTTCACGCAGCATAGCGTCTTTCACCGGCATCTGCCCGATGCCCATTGCGTCATCCATACGCATACCACTGCCGCGATGGCGGTCAGCGCCACCAGGGAAGGGCTGCGGCCGACCAATTTCTATGCGGCAGCGTTCGCGGGCCGGATCGCCTATCATGATTTCGAAGGCATCACGCTGCGGCCGGAAGAGGGCGAGCGGCTGATCGCCAATTTGGGCGAACGGCGGCTGATGATGCTGCGCAACCATGGCTCGCTGGTCATGGCCGATACCCTGCCCAAGGCTTTCCTCCTGCACTGGATGCTCCAGCGCGCTTGCGAGATCCAGGTCGCCACGGGCGCGGCAGGGACGCCGGTCGATATTCCGGAAGAGGTGATTGCGGTCCATCAGCGCGATATCGGCGGGGTGCAGTTGCCAGTAGGCCCGGGCGTACCCGACTTTCAAGCCATGGTCCGGTTGATCGACAGGATCGATCCGAGTTGGAAGACCTGAAGAAACAGGTGCGCCAGATCAATCTAGATCAAGGACATGCGCGAACAAAGAACATAATGTGAACGCATGGCTGTTCTTTCGATCCGGCAGAAACTGGAAATCCTCGCCGACGCAGCAAAATATGATGCGTCATGTGCATCGTCGGGCACGAAGAAGCGCGATAGTACGTCCGGACCCAAAGGCGGCATCGGGTCGACCGAGGGCATGGGTATATGCCATGCTTATGCGCCTGACGGACGATGCATATCGCTGCTGAAAATCCTGCTGACGAATAGCTGCATCTTCGACTGCCATTATTGCATCAACCGCCGGTCGAGCGATGTTCGCCGGGCGCGCTTCACCGTGCGAGAGGTGGTCGACCTGACGCTCAGCTTCTACCGGCGTAATTATATCGAAGGGCTTTTCCTGTCCTCCGGGATCATCCGGTCCTCTGATTATACTATGGAGCAGCTGGTCGGCGTTGCCCGCGCCTTGCGGGAGGAACATGATTTTCGCGGCTATATTCACCTCAAGACCATTCCCGATGCCGACCCGGAACTGACCCATCAGGCGGGGCTCTATGCCGACCGGCTCTCGATCAATGTCGAATTGCCGACAGAGCAAGGCTTGCGGCGACTGGCGCCCGAAAAGAATGGCGAGCGCATCGAGGGAGCGATGAAGGGGCTGCGCACGGCGATCGAAGATACCGCCGATGCGAAAAAACGGTATCGCCATGCACCACGCTTCGCGCCCGCAGGGCAGTCGACGCAGATGATCGTAGGAGCCGACGAAGCGGATGACCGGGCCATCATCCGGCGTGCGCGCTCGCTTTATGATCGGCACGCGTTGCGCCGCGTCTATTATAGCGCGTTCTCGCCGATCCCTTCCGCCAGTAGCGTGCTGCCGCTCAAACGCCCGCCCCTTCTGCGCGAGCATCGGCTGTATCAGTCGGATTGGATGATGCGCTTCTATGGCTTTTCAGTGCAGGATCTGGAGCAGGCAACCGATCCGCAGACAGGACATCTGCCACTCGACATCGATCCCAAGCTCGCCTGGGCCTTGGCGCATCGGGACATGTTCCCCGTGGACGTGAACTGCGCTCCCCGCGAATTGCTGCTTCGGGTGCCGGGACTTGGCGTCAAGGCGGTCGATCGCATCTTGGCCAGCCGCAGGGTGCGCCGACTTCGGCTGGATGACGTTGCGCGGCTGACCAGCTCGATCGTGAAATTGCGGCCCTTTTTGATCGCGAGTGATTGGAGGCCGGTGCACCTGATCGACAAGGTCGATCTGCGGCGGCAGCTCACTCCTCCCGCGGCACAGTTGGAGCTTTTCGGTTGAACAGCCGTTTTCCCTGTTGATAAGTGCCGCTCTTCGTGATTTCTTGAGAACAATAAAGGTCGAGGGGACAGCGCTGGTGGCAACGGCATTCAATGGTGATTCAGTACGGCCTCATGGCGGCCGTTATGCCAAGCGCATGAGCAGCCATCTGGCCGCTGCACTCGTTGTTTTCTGCCTCATTCAGATCGCTATCGTCGCCCGGATGGGCGGCTCGCTGGTACTACACCTCGCTCTTATCGCCGCAATCGGCGGATATGCCATGATCGCCCGTGGCATGGAGCGCCGTTGGGAGATGCTGGATCAAAGTGGCCTGTCGATGTCGGGTCTGGGCTTGCGCTTCCGCCGGGATGTTGCGCAGGTTTGGCTGAGCAGCATTGCCTGCAGCCTGCTATGGCTTCCTGTCGCCATCATCTTCCGCTTCCTGTTCGGCTGACCCGCGGACCCAAAGCGTCCTGCCTGTCGTTGTGCCCTCTAGACCAAGAGGAGCACGCCCATGGCCAAGGCCACGATTTTCGACAAATTGAAGCAGGATCATGATGCCCATCGTCAGCTGTTCGAGAAGATGGCTGATGCGCAGGATGATCATGACCGGCTGGAAAAACTGTTCGAGCAGTTTCGCGTCGAGGTGACCGCGCATGCGGCTGCCGAAGAAGAGACGCTTTACGCAACGATGCTCGCCCGCCCCGACCTGCGCGAAGATGCGCAGCACAGCGTCGCGGAACATAAGGAAATCGACGATTATCTGGAAGAATTAGAGGAGCAGGCCTTCAACAGTCCGGAATGGCGTGAAACCTTTGCCAAGCTCAAGAAGCGCTATCTGCACCATATCGAGGAAGAAGAAGAGGAGATGTTCCCCGACGCAGCGGCTGAACTGACGGACGAGGAAGAAGTGAAGCTTGCCGCCACCTTTGCGCGGCGCAAGCCCGCCGAGCTGGAGCGGGCGGAATCGTCCGACTGATTTCGCCATGTTTCAGGCGCTGCTGAGCGGGCCGGACGATTTCGACGGGTGGCGCGATGCTGCCCGTCGTTTCGCTCTGGCGGGCGTGCCGCCTCAGGACATAGATTGGCGGGTCGAAGGAGATGCAGGATCGCTGCTGGCGTTCGACAAGCCGCCGCCTGCCGATCAAGTCGGCGGCGCATTTTCCGTTCCGCGCGCTTTTCTGGAGTTGGCGGAAAGCGCGATATTGCACCGCGATCCGGAGCGCTTTGCCCTGCTCTATGCACTGCTGCTGGATGTCCGCGAGCAGCGCACGCGCATGGATGACCAGGCCGATCCTCTGGTCCGCAGGGTTGAGGTGCTGGCCAAAGCGGTTCGCCGCGACATTCACAAGATGCGGGCCTTCGTCCGCTTCCGGGAGGTGCAGGATGATGACGGCGCGCGCTTTGTCGCCTGGTTTGAACCCGACCATCATATCGTCCGCGCGAACGCGGGCTTTTTCGTGCGCCGCTTTGCATCCATGCGCTGGTCCATCCTGACGCCCGAAGTCAGCATTTTCTGGGATGGCGAAAGACTGAGCGAAGGGCCGGGCGCATCGAAGACGGATGCCCCTGCGGGCGACCCGGTCGAGGACATGTGGAAAAGCTATTATGCCTCAATATTCAATCCAGCCAGGCTCAAGCAGCGCGCCATGCTGTCGGAGATGCCTAAGAAATATTGGCGCAATCTGCCCGAGGCGGCACTCATCCCCGGCCTGGTCGCCGGAGCGCAGGCAAGGGAGGCGGCCATGATCGCCACCCCGCCCAAAGCACCCGCCCGCCCCAGCAACGTGGCTGCCGCCTGGGCGGCCCTGCGCGAGGAAGCGGCAGGCTGCACGCGCTGTCATCTATATCGCGATGCCACCCAGACTGTGTTCGGCGAAGGGCCGTTAGACGCTGCGCTCGTCATCGTTGGGGAGCAGCCGGGCGATCAGGAAGATCTTGCGGGACGGCCCTTCGTCGGCCCGGCGGGACAGTTGCTTGACCATGCCCTGGAAGAGGCAAGGATCGACCGGGCAAGCATCTACGTCACCAATGCCGTCAAGCATTTCAAACATGAGAGGCGCGGCAAACGGCGCATCCACCAGACGCCGGACACGCCGGAGATCAACGCCTGCCGCTGGTGGCTGGATCAGGAGTTGGACCTGATCCGTCCGCGCGTGCTGCTTGCGATGGGCGCGACGGCGGCACGGGCCATCTTGGGAAAGGCGGTGACGATCAGCCGAACCCGGGGCGCACCCATCCCGCTAGAGAGCGGCATCGAAGCCTGGGTAACGGTGCATCCCAGTTTCCTGCTGCGGGTGCCGGATGAAGCGCGCAAAGCGCAAGAAAGGGCGCGCTTTGTCGAGGATTTGCGCGGTATCGGCGAGAGAGTGAAGGCCCTTGCCCGATGATCATTGCTTGACCAACGGCCCTGCCACGGCAACATCGCGACCCGCCGATGTTGGCCGAAGGATTTTGCCGCTTCATGTCGATCGCCTATCATAATGGTCAGTTTCTGCCCCTTGCCGAAACACGGATTTCGGTACTCGATCGCGGATTTCTTTTCGCCGAGGCAGTCTATGAAGTGACGGCCGTCATCGACGGACGGCTGATCGACAGCGCGTCGCATCTGGCACGGCTTGAGCGCTCGGCAGCGGCAATCGGCCTTTCGCTGCCTCTTCCGGCCGGACAGATCGAGGCCGCACAGAAAGAACTGGCTGCCCGCAACGGACTTCAGGAAGGGCTGATCTATCTACAATTGACGCGGGGTGCGGACTCCGTCCGGGACTTCCTGCCCTCGCCCGGTCTGGAGCCCACTCTGGTGATGTTCACGCAGGCCAAGCGCTTCCTCGACTCTCCGGCTGTACAGAGCGGAATCGCAGTGGTCACAACGCCCGACCTCCGCTGGGCGAGGCGCGACATCAAGAGCGTGGGCCTTCTGGCCCAAGCCATGGCGAAACAGATTGCGGCCGAAGCGGGCGCGCAAGAGGCCTGGATGGTGGAAGATGGCTTCGTCACCGAAGGCGCGTCGTCCACGGCCTTCCTGGTGACGGATGAAGGCATCATCACGCGCGCATATTCGCAAGCCGTGCTGGCGGGGTGCACCGGCTCTGCCATCACCGCGCTGGCGGAGGAAAGTGGACTGACCGTCGTTCATCGCCCCTTTACAGTTGCCGAAGCGGTGGGAGCACGCGAAGCTTTCATCACCAGCGCGTCCACGCTCTGCCAATCCGTCGTGCGTATAGACGGGCGCATTATCGGCAATGGCAGCACTGGGCCGATCGCGACCCGCTTGCGCGAACTCTACATCGACTTTGCCCGGCGGACGGCAGTCTGAAATCAAAAAAAGCGGAAAGATCATCCGTTCCGGATGCAGTTTCCTTAGGCCTGTCATCCCGCCATTTCGGGGAAAAGCCGGACCATTTTGGCGGTAGCCGTACTCAACTCTGTGAAATGCAACGGCAAAACCCACCATCAACATCAGGAACAAGCTTGCATGCTCCGATTTGGAGGAGAGAGAAGCGGCACGGCCGAAATATTGCGGTAGGTTAGGAACAAAGCAGGGACAGGAGTTAACAGGTGGAAATGGATCGATCCCGGACTGACTTTGTTGCCGCTGGTGAAGATATATATGGGGTGCGAGACACGCGTGCGGGCCTGCTCATTCTCGCCGACGATATCTTCCTCGACGATGTCGCCGGGATCGCGCAGGCGGCACAGTTCAGGTTGTTAGACATAGTAGCGCTGGACCAGGCCATGCTGCGGCTCGACATGCAGGTGGGCTGCGATGTCATCCTGCTCTTCTGCACCCATCCATCTGTCATGCTCGAGCGGCTGCTGGTGCAAGTGGAGACGCTGGCGGTGCAGAATGACATGGCCGTCATTCTGGTCGCAGGTCTCGACACCGTGGACTTAGCCTTCGCCTGCATGCGAAGTGAGCGGACGCAGCTGCTCTGTACACCCGATCATGCCGATCTTGCCGCCGCGCTGCTGACGGCGGGCGGCACTACGCCGCAGCGGGCACTTCATGAGGTGAACCAGGAAAGCGAAGGCGTTCGCCTGCAGCAACTGAGCGAAGAAGTCAGCCGCCTCGCCCGGACGTTGGAGGCGCTGACGGCGCGCCCGCGCCATGCCATGCCTTCCTTTGCCTTGGGCCCCCGCATATCGGATCGTGCGAGCGACTATATCGGTATGCCCGCTGTCGAACCGATGGGCGAGCAGCGAGCGCCCGCCAAGGAAGCAACGCTTGGCGCGGCGCAGGTGCGGGACATGCTGCGCGCGCGGCGGCTGCGGGAGGATTTCCTGCCTGCCGACCTTTTCGCCGATCCTGCATGGGACATGCTGCTCGACCTGTTGGCAGCGCGTCTGGAGCAGGAGCGCGTGTCGGTCTCTAGCCTCTGCATCGCTTCGGCCGTGCCGCCGACGACCGCGTTGCGCTGGATCCGTACGCTGACCGACAAGGGCATCGTTCACCGGCAGGCTGACCCGCATGACGGGCGCCGCGTGTTCATCGCGCTGACCGACGATACCGCCGAAGCGCTGACAAGATGGTTCACCGCGAGCCGCCGTTTCCTGTGCGGGTAAACGGGCCGCTATCATCAAGGCTTGACCGGCGCGCGGATTGGCCTAGATAGCGCGCTCCGGCTGCATCGCCATGATGCGGCATCGGGCGATTAGCTCAGTTGGTAGAGCGTCTCGTTTACACCGAGAATGTCGGCGGTTCGAGCCCGTCATCGCCCACCATTTCCCATCGCTGCCAGAAAGCCCTGCCGGATATTGCGGTGCGATGGAGCCGCTGCTAATCGAACGCGTCATGAAACAGCCGCCTGAAATTCTTCGAGTCACCAAGCCCCGCGTCGCGTGCGATGGTTCGGGCGACATCCCCGCTGCTCTGGGCCACCCCCGCGTGTTCCTGGAGATTGACGAACATGGCTATGTCGATTGCGGCTATTGCGACCGGCGCTTCGTCCTGATCGGCGGTCCGGCTGACACGCCCGAAGTCGCGGGGCTGCCTGACATCCCATCCGGCGCCAGCATCTGAAACGGGTTTCGCCATCGCGAATTTGATTGGGCTTGGGAAGCTGCGCCCCTATATCGGGCGGCATGACGGACATCGCTTCCCAGTTCACCGATGCGCGCGGCCTTCTTTACCGGCCGGGCCTGCTGGATCCCGATGGCGCGCGGCGGCTGACCGCCCAGGCGCTCGCCAATTGCGATGATGGCGAGCTTTACCTTCAATATCGGGCAAGCGAGAGCTTCGGATTTGACGATGGCCGGCTGAAGACGGCCGACTATTTGACCGATGCGGGTTTTGGCCTGCGCGGCGTGTCAGGCGAGATGACGGGCTTTGCCCATGCCAATGACATTAGCGAGGCCGCGATTCGCCGGGCGGCCGAGACGCTGACGCTGCTCGACCCAGCGAGGGGCCAACCCGCGCCGCCGCCGCAGCGGACCAACCGCCACCTCTATACCGACGCCAATCCGCTCGAGATCGTGCCCTTCGCTGAAAAGGTGACGTTGTGCGCGGCCATCGACGCAGCCGCGCGAGCGCGAGATCCGCGCGTTGCGCAGGTGTCGGTCAGCCTGGCGGGAAGCTGGTCAGTGGTGGAGATCGTCCGCGCCGATGGCTTTACCGCGACGGATATCCGCCCGCTGGTGCGGCTGAACGTCTCGCTGATCCTGGAAGAAAATGGCCGCCGCGAAACAGGCAGCTTCGGGATTGGCGGGCGCTATCTTTATGATCAGGTCATGGATCCCGCGATCTGGAACCGGGCCATTGACGAGGCGCTCGCACAGGCGCGGGTCAACATGCGATCAGTCGCCGCGCCTGCGGGCGAAATGACGGTGCTGCTGGGTCCAGGTTGGCCGGGCGTACTGGTGCATGAAGCGATCGGCCATGGCCTGGAGGGCGATTTCAACCGGAAAGGCACCAGCGCTTTTTCCGGCCGGATCGGCGAGCGTGTCGCGGCGCCGGGGGTCACGGTGGTGGATGACGGGTCCATCCTCAATCGCCGCGGATCATTGTCGATCGACGATGAAGGCACGCCCACGCATGAAAATATCCTGATCGAGGACGGCATCCTCAAAGGCTATATGCAGGATCGGCTGAACGCGCGGCTGATGGGTGTCGAACCGACGGGCAATGGCCGCCGCGAAAGCTACGCCCATGCGCCGATGCCGCGCATGACGAACACCTTCATCAAGGGCGGCCAAGACGATCCCGAAGAACTGCTGTCCCGCATGAAGTCGGGCATCTTCGCCAAGAGCTTTGGCGGCGGACAGGTCGATATCGTGTCGGGCAAGTTCGTTTTTTCGTGCACCGAAGCCTATAAGGTCGAGAATGGAAAAATCGGCGAGCCGATCAAGGGTGCAACATTGATTGGCGATGGGCCAACGGCGCTCACCAAAGTCATCGGCATAGGTAACGACTGGGCGCTGGATGAAGGCGTCGGCATGTGCGGCAAAGGGGGCCAGAGTGTTCCGGCCGGGGTCGGGCAGCCCACCCTACTGATGGACGGGTTGACGGTCGGCGGCACGGCGACCTGACAGCCGGACGCCATGGGCTGCGGAACCGGCCGCTCGCCTGATCTTTTCTTCCTGTATGAACATGCTCACGGACAGCCATGACGCGGTGACCGCCGACTGGGCGGCGGCTCTGCTCGATTTCTGGTTCAATCAAGTCGGTGAAGAAGGCTGGTGGAAGCATGACCCGGCGCTTGACCGGCAATGCACGAGCCGTTTCCAGCATCTGTGGCGGGAGAAGCAGGCGCTGCCCGCCGAGACGTTCCTGGAGCGTGCCGACGATGCGTTGGCAGCCGTGCTGCTGTTCGACCAGCTGCCACGCAACATGTTCCGGGGCACGGCTAAAGCTTACCAGACGGACGAGCTTGCCCGGACCATAGCCCGCGGCGCGATTGCCCATGGCTATGACATTCAAATCGGCGGCGCCGGGCGGAGATTTTTCTACATGCCGTTCCAGCATAGCGAAGCGCTGGAGGATCAGGAGTTGTCCCTCAACCTGTTCGAGGCGGCCGGCGATGAGCGGTCCATGGAATTCGCACGCCAACATCATGCAGTGATCGCGCGGTTCGGGCGTTTTCCCCATCGAAATGCGGCGCTGGGCCGCGCCAATGCAACAGGCGAAGAGGAAGCCATCGCGGCAGGTTCCGGATGGTAGCCGGAGCGTGCCCATTTTTTAGGCAAGGTTGATCACCTGCCCATTTTTTTTGCTGCCCTTTCGAACTCCCTAAGGAGAAAGCCCCGATCAGGCCCAGTTTTCTGAACTGGCACGGCTCTTGCTGGTATGTCGCCGCACACCATTAACAGGGGGCGACATGAAACTTGTCATGGCTATCATCAAGCCGTTCAAGCTTGACGATGTCCGCGAGGCACTCTCCTCGCTGGGCATCGCGGGTATGACGGTGTCCGAGGTGAAGGGCTTCGGCCGCCAGAAGGGGCAAACCGAAATCTATCGGGGCGCCGAATATTCCACGAACATGGTTCCGAAGATCAAGATCGAGGTCGTTTGCGACGACGATCTTGCACCGCGCGTAGTCGAGGCGGTTCAGACAGCCGCGAATTCCGGCGCGATCGGCGACGGCAAGATCTTTGTCCTCGATGTTGGTCAGGCCGTGCGCATTCGCACCGGCGAGACCGGCGAAACCGCGCTGTAAGAAGGGGGGAATAATGACCTTTGCCAAGAAATTCTCCGGCGTGATGGGAGCGGCTGGCCTTTCCCTCTTCGCCGCGCTGCCCGCCTGGGCACAAACGGCGGCCGCCGCTGCGCCGACGCCAGACAAGGGCGATACTGCCTGGATGATGACCTCCACCGTGCTGGTGCTGGCCATGATCCTCCCCGGCCTGGCCCTCTTCTATGGCGGCCTGGTTCGTACCAAGAATATGCTGTCGGTCATGACGCAGATCGGCGCGGTCGCGTGCCTCGCGATGCTGATCTGGGTGATGTACGGCTATAGCCTCGCCTTCGCTGGTCCCAGCAACGGCTTCATTTCCGACCTGTCCAAAGCCTTCCTGAAGGGCATCACGCCGGATTCGACGGCTGCCACCTTCACCGATGGCGTCGTCATCCCCGAATATGTGTTCGTCAGCTTCCAGATGACCTTCGCCGCGATCACCGTCGCGCTGGTGCTGGGTTCAGTTGTCGAGCGCATCAAATTTTCGGCGGTCATGGTGTTCGCAGCGGTCTGGCTGACGATCGTCTATTTCCCGATCGCCCATATGGTTTGGGCTACGGGCGGCCTGTTCTTCGAAATGGGCGCACTGGACTTCGCTGGCGGCACTGTCGTGCACATCAACGCAGGTGTATCGGCGCTGGTCGCCTGCCTCATCCTCGGCAAGCGCATGGGCTTTCCCAAGGAACCGATGCCGCCTCACTCCCTGACGCTGACCGGCGTCGGCACCGGCCTGCTGTGGGTTGGCTGGTTCGGCTTCAACGCAGGTTCGGCTCTGGAAGCCAATGGCTCTGCGGCTCTGGCGATGATCAACACCTTCGTCGCGACGGCTGCTGGCGGCCTGTTCTGGATGATCGCCGAGCGCATCAACGGTCACAAGGGTTCGGCCCTCGGCTTCTGCTCGGGCATCATCGCCGGTCTGGTTGCCGTGACGCCTGCCGCGGGGAATTCTGGCCCGTTCGGTGCCATCGTGCTGGGTGCGGTCGCCTCGATCATCTGCTTCTACATGGTTACGGTCATCAAGCCCAAGCTCGGCTATGACGACTCGCTGGACGCCTTCGGCATCCACGGCATCGGCGGCATGATCGGCGCGATCGGCACCGGCATCGTCTACTCGCCGTCGCTGGGCGGTCCGGGCGGCGCTGACTTCTCGATGAGCAGCCAGCTCGTCACGCAGCTGTTGGCCACCGTCACGACCATTGTCTGGGCATCGATCGGCACCGCGATCGCCATCTTCGTCGCAAAAGCCGTCACCGGCCTGCGGGTCAGCCGCGACGTCGAACTGGAAGGCCTCGACCTCGGGGAGCATGGCGAGCGCGCCTACAACCCCTGATCCTATTCGGAAGGGCGGGCCGCAAAGAATGGCCCGCCCGCCACACGATGTTCCTCCTGCGAACACACCTTGGGTCCGGTACGAAAGTGCCGGCCCTTTTTTTTGTGGATCAGCCTCTAGGCCGGGTCCAGAGATGCGGTGGGCGAGGCGCGGATGCGGGCCAGCGGGACGAACGGCCGAAAATCTCAAATCCCGCCCGGCACACCCATCCCAGCTTCTCGCTCTTGGGCGTTATCACCCGGTCGTCCCAAGCGCGTTCTCCACGCCTTGCGACTTCCCGCGCTATGTCGCCATAAATGCCTGCCGCAGCCAGAACGGCCCATGCCGCGCGCGGCGGCAAGGATCCGGTGCCATGGCGTGCGCTTGCTTCATAGTCAGCGGCAAGGTTCGTGAGGCGGCCCGCCAAAAGGGTGAGTTGCGGGCGGAAGGCTGGCTCCATCTGGCTTCCCGGCGGGATCGCCATTTCCGCCAGCCATTGCTGGGGCAGGTAGCAGCGGCCGGCCTGCTGATCCTCGGCAATGTCGCGGGCGATATTGGCCAGCTGGAATGCCAAACCAAGGTCGCAGGCCCGGTCCAGCGTGGCTTCATCCTCAGGGCTGACGCCCATGAGCACAGCCATCATGCAACCCACCGCGCCAGCGACATGATAGCAGTAGCGCAGCATGTCGGCTTCGGTGACGGGCCGCCAATCCTGCGCATCCAGGGCAAAGCCTTCGAGCAGGTCATGGGCGTAGCGCGCAGGAATGGCGCATTCGCGCATGACGAAGCCAAAGCCATCGAAGGCAGGGTCTCCGGTAGCTTCGCCGCGTAGGGCTGCATCGGTCTGGGCTCGCATGGCGGCCAAACGGACCTGCCCATCGGCGACTCCCGTCATCACACCCCCATGATCCTGCCCATCGGCGATGTCGTCGCATTTGCGGCACCAAGCGTAGAGGAGCCAGGCCCGCTCGCGGATTTGCCGGTCGAACAGCCTGGAGGCCATGGCAAAGGATTTGGAGCCACGGGCGATGCTGTCGCGCGCATGGGCGACGAGGGCGGGACGATCGAGATGGGTCACGCCGCCGACATGCCTCGCGACGATGATTGCCGCAAGGGCGACGAAAATTACAGCCTGTCGGCTTTCATGGCGAAGATCGGCTCATGCGCCTCATAGGCTGTCATTTTTTCGAGCAGTCCATCGATCGTGTCGGCATGGGAGAGGATGCCGGCATGTTGAGGCCGGATGAATCCGGTGGCGATCATATGCTGGTTGAAGGCGATAAGCTGGTCATAGAAGCCCGCAACGTTGAGCAGACCGACAGGCTTGGCATGGTAGCCAAGCTGCGCCCAGCTGATCGCCTCCCATAGCTCATCCATCGTGCCGACGCCGCCAGGCAGCGTGACGAAGCCATCCGACAGGTCGGTGAAGAGTGCCTTGCGCTGATGCATTGTCTGGACGACATGGAGCTCGGTGCAGCCCTGATGCGCGACTTCGGCCCTGACGAGGGCTTCCGGGATGACGCCGATCACCTCCCCGCCTGCTTCGAGGGCAGCGTCGGCCACCGCACCCATCAGGCCGAGCCTTCCGCCACCATAAACGACGCCGATGCCTCGCCCGGCAAGGGTACGGCCGACCTGGCGGGCCGCTTCTACATAAACCGGGTCTGCAGGCAGAGCCGAGCCGCAATAGACGGCGAGGCGCTTCACAGCAGGTCTTGCAGCATCAGCGCGGCGGTCGCCTTTGCGCTCCCGACGACGCCGGGGATGCCTGCGCCCGGATGGGTGCCCGCGCCGGTGAGGTAGAGGTTGGGGATTACGTCATCCCGGTTATGAGCGCGGAACCAGGCGCTTTGGGTCAACAGCGGCTCAAGGCTGAAGGCGCTGCCGAGATGGGCGGACAAGTCGCTCTGGAAATCGGGCGGCGCATAATGGAATTGCGTGACGATGCGAGAGCGGATGTCGGGGATCAGGCGATGCTCGATCTCGTCCAGGATGCGCTCGGCATAGACGGGGCCGAATTGCTTCCAGTCGATCGGCAGCTTGCCCATGTGGGGCACGGGCGCCAGAGCGTAGAAGGTGGAATGACCATCGGGCGCCATCGACGGATCGGTGACGGTCGGATGATGGAGGTAGAGCGAGAAATCCTTCGGTAACACGCCATGATCGTAAATGTCGGTCAGAAGCCCATCATAGCGGGGACCGAACAGGATCATATGGTGCGGGATGCCGGGCCAGCTGCCCTTGATCCCGAAATGCAGGACGAAGAGGCTGGGCGACCAGCGCTTTCGGCCAAGCTTGTCGGCCTGCTTCTGGCCACGGGGATGGTGGCCGAGAAGATCGCGATAGCTGTGCATGAGGTCGCCATTGGTGGCGACCGCATCGGCCTCTCCGCGCCAGCCTGAAGCAGTAGAGACGGCGACGGCGCGGTCGCCATGGGTCTCGATCCGCACGACCGGGTCAGCCAGCCGCAGCGTGCCGCCGAGCCGTTCGAAATGCGTCGCCATGCCCTGCACGAGGCGATTGGTGCCGCCCTTGGCGAACCAGACGCCGCCATCCTTTTCCAGCTTGTGGATGAGCGCATAGATCGCGCTGGTCTGCATCGGGTTGCCGCCGACCAGCAGCGTGTGGAAGGACAAGGCCTGGCGCAGCCGCTCATCCTTCACATAGGAAGAGACGATCGAATAGACCGACCGCCATGCCTGATGCTTGGCCAGCGCCGGAGCGGCGCGGATCATCGACGCGAAATCGAGGAAGGCGACGGAGCCGAGCTTGCGATAGCCCTCCTCATAGACGCCGTCGGAATAGTCGAGGAAGCGCTGATAGCCTGCGACGTCCTGCGGGTTCAGCTTGGCGATCTGAGCGCGGAGGGCATTTTCGTCGTTCGAATAGTCGAAGTTCGTGCCGTCGCGCCAGTTCAGCCGGTAGAAGGGCGTCACGGGCACTAGGGTGACATCCTCGGCCATGTCATGGCCGGACAAGCGCCATAGCTCGGCAAGGCAGTCAGGATCAGTAACGACCGTGGGACCGGCATCGAAGACGAAGCCGTCCCGCTCCCACATATAGGCACGGCCGCCGGGGCGGTCCCGCGCTTCGACGAGCGTCGTGTCGACACCCGCAGACTGAAGGCGGATCGCGAGAGCCAGGCCGCCAAAGCCCGCTCCTATGACTATCGCTTTGCGGTTCATTAGGCGGAGGGGGTCAACAAGGCGCGCATGGCGCTCCTTATGGGCACGGGCGGGCGTCCACACAAGATGCGGATGCGATCGACCCAACTGGACTGCCCGGCATAGAAGCGGCCGATCAGATGCGGGTTGAGCCGGTAGAAGCGTTCGAAGATGCGCCAGCGCTGATGCGGCTGGGCGGCGCGGAAAAGCATCTTGCCCAGCAGCCGGTAATAGCCCCCTGCCTGCCAGTGCGCCTTGGCGCGTTTGCGGGTCGCGGGGCCAAGCGTTTCAAGCGGCTGACCGCTGAGCCAGAGCGCGGTGGAGATCGCGTCGGGAAGTGAATAGCCGGTCATCGGGTGGAACATCGCGGCGCGGACGCCGGCGCGAGCGACGGCATCCTGCGCTGGCCAGAAGCGATCGAAGTCGCCGCCATGCACCACTGGCAGGATGCCGCATTCCTGATGGACGATTTCTTCGACCTGCCAGTTCTGATCCTGGGCATAGCTGGCAATCCGGCTGGCGAGCGCTGGGACGTCGAGTGAGGCGTCGTTGCTGTAATAGGTATCTTCGACGAATATCGTCTGTTGGTCGAAGGGAAGCAGATAGACGAAGCGATAGCCGTCGATCTGGGGAACGGTCGCGTCCATGATGACGGGGCGTTCCAAGCCGTGCGGTTGAGCCAGGCGGAGGACCTGGCCGACAAACTTCTGCCAGCCGCAATCAAGCGCCGACAGATCGCCGCCACCGCGCGTATCGAGGACGGCGTCGGCTTTGATCTGGCTGCCGTCGCTCAAGGTGACGCAGGTGGATGTGACGCTGGTCGCATCGGCGTTGAGGAGGACACGCTCCCCGAGCAACGGGCGAGCATGGGCGTGCAATTGGGCGGAGGAGATGCTGTTATAGGCAGTGTCGAGGTGCCGCTGATAGGCAGGGAAGCGGACCTGGTGTCCCTGGGGCCAACGGTGGGTGACGAAGGGATCGATCAGCCAGCGATCGGCGGGCCGAACATCGCTGTCGAAGAAGGACCAGAGATGGTTTCCGCCGAGCGTTTGGCCGCTTTCGATTAGGAGGACATTCACGTCGGGGCGCAGGCGGGTGAAGGCTAGAGCGGTGAGAGTACCGGAAAGGCCGCCGCCCAGAATCGCGAGGTCGCAGTCGAAGCTTTTGGCCATGCTGTTCTGTTAGGAAGGGGGAATTCATGAAGCAAATGGTGAATTGGCAGCGTTTGACGAAAAAGAGGAGATAGTATAGGGGGGTATCCTATGCATATCATCGAGAACAGGGACAAGCTGCTGGCGCGGGTGCGGCGCATTGCAGGACAGGTGGGCGCGATCGAGCGGCAGTTGGGCGGCGACGCGGACTGTTCCGAGACATTGCAGCTGGTCGCGTCGGTGCGCGGCGCCGTGGGGAGCCTGATGGAGGAGTTGATCGAGCAGCATATGCGCGATCATGTCGCTCGTCCCGGCCTGACCGACGCGGAGCGGCAGGCTGCGTCGGAGGAGATGCTGGCACTGATCCGGCGGTATGGGAAATGACGATGCACGACCATGGCCACCATCATCACGGGAACCATCACCACGGAGACCATGCGCCAGCGAGCGCCCTCCCCCCTTCTCCCGTCAATGGAGACGAGGAGGAAAGCCATTATTTCGACCATATCTACCTCAGCGCAGGGCATGACAAGAATGCGCGGCGGACGTTGTGGGTCGTATGGCTGACTGCGGCGACCATGGTGGTCGAGATCGCTTTCGGCTGGATCACCGGGTCGATGGCCCTGCTGGCCGATGGGTTCCACATGGCGACCCATGCCGGCGCGCTGGCGGTGGCGGCGGCGGCCTACAGCTATGCCAAGCGCCATGCCCGCAATCCCCGCTTCACCTTCGGCACGGGCAAGGTGGGCGACCTGTCGGGCTTTGCGTCCGCCCTTCTGCTGGGCGTGACCGCGCTGCTCATCCTGGTCGAATCCGTCCTGCGCTTCTTCGAGCCGGTGCCGGTGAAGTTCGGGGAAGCAACGCTGGTCGCGGTGGTCGGCCTGGCCATCAACCTGATCAGCGCGCTGCTGCTGGGTCATGACCATAGCCATGATCATGGTCACGGCCATCACGGGCACGGCCATGATCATCAGGACGGACATGCCCATAAGCATGGCCATGAAGATAATAACCTCCGCGCGGCCTATGTGCATGTGCTGACCGACGCGTTGACGTCGGTGCTGGCGATCGCGGCACTGCTTGCCGGGCGTTATATGGGCTGGTGGTGGCTCGATCCGGCGGTCGGCATCCTGGGCGCGGTGGTGATCGCCCGCTGGGCCTGGGGATTGATGAAGGACACTGCCGCCATCCTGCTGGACAGCGCGGAGCCCGCGCTGATGAAGCGGATCAAGACGCTGGTGGAGGCGGAGGGCGGCACCATTCACGACCTGCATGTCTGGCGGATCGGGCCGCATGCCCATGCGGCGATCATCAGCCTGGCGCCCGGCGGTGATGCGGCGGCGGTTCGCGCGCGGGTGCGCAGCCTGCCCCGGATGGAGCACGTCACGGTGGAGTGCGGTTGACGGACTCTTCACCTGGGGCCTGAGGTCCGGGCGTTCGCTGGGATGACGTTGATTGGGGCGGGTGATTACATTGTGTCACCCAATCGAAATATAGCTGTCACTTGTTTGTCATCGAAATTTCATAGGCCGCACCTCGATTGAGACAGGGGATTCGTGGTGACAGGTTCAAACAGGAAGCGCATGGCTCTGGCAGTGAGCATGCTGGCGTTGATGCCGGAGGTGGCGCAGGCGCAGAGCAATGAGGAGTTGCAGCGCCAGATCAACGAGCTGAAGGCGCAGATACAGGCGCTGACCAGCGCACTGGCAAACAATGGCGGGCGCGGGAGCGCGAATGCGAGCAATGCCGCGTCCCCTGCCCCATCAGCGAGCGCTCCAGCGTCGGCACCGGTGGCTGTCGCCGCTGCGCCCGGACAGCCGGTGGTGACGCAGACTGCGGCTCCCGAGAAGAAGTCGAAGCCCTGGTATGAGCGGCTGTCGCTGCGCGGCTACACGCAGATGCGTTACAACGCCTTCCTGTCGGGGGATGACACGGCTCCGGCAGGCCAATCGCGCCTGCGGTCGGTGCATGACAGCTCCATTTCCGACAAGAGCAGCTTCTCGCTGCGCCGCGCGCGCCTGGTCGTCCAGGGCGATGTTTCCGATCGGGTCTCGCTCTACCTTCAGTCCGATTTCGCTGCCGCAGTCAACAACCAGGCGGGTAGTGAACGGCGGGAAGGCTTTGTGCAGCTGCGCGACGCCTATGCCGACATCTTCCTGGACAAGGCCAAGACTTTCCGCCTGCGCCTGGGCCAGTCCAAAGTGCCCTATGGCTGGGAGAATATGCAGTCGTCGTCCAATCGCCTGACACTGGACCGCAGCGATGCGATCAACAGCGCCGTGCCGGGCGAACGCGATCTGGGCATCGTCGGCTACTACACGCCGACGTCGGTCCAGAAGATCTGGGACCGGCTGGGGCATGATGGACAGAAGCTGTTCGGCAATTATGGCGCATTTGGCTTCGGCGTCTTCAACGGTCAGGGGATCAACAGGACCGAGCAGAATCGAGGCCTGATGAAGGTCGCTTTCGCAACATGGCCGTTCGAGCTGGACGGTCTGGGCGGCATGTTCGAGGATCAGGTGTTCGAAATCGGCGGATCGGCGATGATGAACGATGTGCAGCCGGAGGTGCGCAGCGGATCGACGACTGTGATCAGCTCGCAGGCCTATGACGATGATCGGGTCGGCATCCATGCGATGCTCTATCCGCAGCCCTTCGGCATTCAGGCGGAATGGAATTGGGGCAAGGGGCCTGAGTTCGATCGGGTGAGCCGGTCGATCGAGACGAAGAAGCTGAACGGCGGCTATGTCCAGATGATGTATCGCCTGCCTACCGATTCAATCGGCGTGCTGATGCCCTATGGCCGGTGGCAGCATTATCGTGGAGGGTGGAAGGCATCGACCAATGCGCCGCGACTGGAAACGGATGAGTTCGAACTGGGGCTGGAGTGGCAGCCGTGGAAGGCGCTGGAGATCACGCTGGCCTATGCCCGGATGAAGCGGGCGGAGGCGGACGAGCGGCGCACCGGCCGAGCGACCGGCGATTTGATCCGCACGCAGGTGCAGTGGAATTATTGAGCTGGAGTTGCGGGCGGTCAGCCTTCGCCGATCGCCTGCCCCGCCGCCCAGCCGCTGGCCCAGGCCCATTGGAAATTATAGCCGCCCAACCAGCCGGTGACATCGACCGCTTCGCCGATCGCGTAGAGGCCGGGGACGCGGCGTGCCTCCATCGTGCGGGAGGAGAGTTCGGCGGTGGAGATGCCGCCAACCGTGACCTCCGCCTTGGCGAAGCCTTCGGTGCCGTTGGGGGTGAAGGACCAGGACGCGAGGCGGCGCTGCGCCTCTTCCAGCTTGCGGTCGGCGATATTGCCAAGATCGCCGGGAAGCGCGAGGCGTTCGGCAAGGGCGTCGGCGAGGCGGGCGGGCAGAGAGGCGCGCAGCAGGCTGACCAGCGAGACACGGGGCTTGGCTCGCTTGGCTTGCGTCAGCCAGTTGGCAGGCATGTCGGGCAGGAAGTCCAATGCGACTTCGCCGCCATGACGCCAATAGGAGGATATCTGCAGGATCGCCGGGCCGGACAGGCCGCGATGGGTGAGGAGCGCGGCTTCGCGAAAGGCGGTCTTGCCGTGGCGGGCGATCACCGGGGTCGAGACGCCGGATAGTTCGCGGAACAGCATGTCCTCGCCGCCAAGGGTGAGCGGGACGAGTGCGGGGCGCGGCTCCACCACCTTCAGGCCGAACTGGCGGGCAACGTCATAGGCGAAACCGGTCGCGCCCAATTTGGGGATGGAGGGGCCGCCGGTGGCGATGACCAGCGCGGGCGCCTCTACGGTCCTGCCTCCATGGGTGACGCTGAACCGGCCATCGGCGTGGGTGATGGGGCCGAGCGCATGGCCGAGGCGGATGGTGACGCCGCCCGCCTCGCATTCAGCGAGCAGCATGGCGACGATCTGCCGCGCGGAATGATCACAGAAAAGCTGGCCAAGCGTCTTTTCATGCCAGGCGATGCCATGGCGTTCGACCAGCGCTAGGAAATCGGACGGCGTGTAGCGGCCCAGCGCGGACTTGGCGAAATGGGGATTGGCGGAGAGATAGCGGTCCGGCGCGGTGTGGATATTGGTGAAGTTGCAGCGCCCACCGCCCGAGATCAGGATCTTCTTTCCCGGCTGGTCGGCATGGTCGAGGACGAGGACGCGCTTGCCGCGCTGCCCGGCCGCTGCCGCGCACATGAGGCCTGCTCCGCCAGCGCCGAGGACGATGGCGTCGAATGGATCAGCAGGGCCGGACAAGATCAACCTGCGGCGAGCGCATCCATGATCTGGCGAATGGGGGCGAGATCATAGCCCGCCGCTTCCGCCTTTTCGCTCAAGACCGTGGGGTGATCACCGGCGCGGGCGCGCGTCAGAGCCCAAAGGAGCGTGCTGCGGGTGCCGGAGCGGCAATAGGCGAGCACCTTGCCCTCGCCTGCTTGGTCGAGAGCGGCGGCCATTGCGTCCAGTTGCCATGGGGCGAAACCGCCATGGGCTACGGGAACGGCAGCGTAGGCGAGGCCAGCCGCTTTTGCCGCTGCTTCGATTTCCGCGCCGTTGGTCTGGCCCGCTTCCTCGTCATCGGGGCGGTTGTTGATGATGACGGTCACGCCCAATGCCCTGGCTTCTTCTACCTGATCCACGCTGATCTGGGGGGAGACGTAGAGGCTGGGGGTGATCTGACGGAACATGGGACGGGGACTCCTTCTGCCGCGAGCCATGCGCTTGTGGGGGGAGGGTTTCAAGGGGTTTTGGCAGGCGGAGGCGCAGAGGGGACGGAGATATTGGGTTCACGCGGAGACGCGGAGGCGCGGAGGTGGATTGAGGTGAGGGTATTCGTATCTTGATGGACTTGCTGGAGGCGGGTTGATGGTTTTACTGCAGCTCCGCGCGCGAACGGCAGACGGGTCTCTGGCCAGTTTTTCTCCGCGGCTCCGCGGCTCCGCGTGAACCAAGCTCTGCTTCCAAATACGCCTTGCTGCTGAAGCAGCAAGACTCCCTGGCCTTTCCGCTGAAGGAGAGAGGATTAGAGGTGCGGGCGGATGGCGGCGAGGAAGGCGTCGCCATAGGCGTCGAGCTTGCGCTGGCCGATGCCGCTGATGTGGCCGAGTTCGGCGAGGCTCGACGGGCGCTGTTCGGCCATTTCGCGCAGGGTGGAATCGTGGAAGATCACATAGGGAGGCACCCCCTGTTCCTGCGCGAGTTCGCGGCGGCAGGCCCGCAGGGCATCGAACAGCGGATCGCCTACGGGGTTTTCCGCCTTTCCGTCGCATGCGTTGCGGCGGCGCTCCCGGCGGGGCGGGAGGACGAGGCTGACCGCCTCTTCTCCACGCAGGATGGGGCGAGCGCTCGGGCCGAGTTCGAGGCCTCCATGTTCATTAGTTTGCAAAGCATCTTTTACCAGAAGCGCGCGGGAAACGGGGCGGAGAAGCGGGGTTTCCTCTCCCGACACGATGCCGTAGACCGAGATTTTGTCATGGCCGCGTTCGCGGATGCGGTCGGTTACGGCGCCGGTCAGCACCTGTTCGATATGGCCGACGCCGAAGCTCTGACCGGTGCGATAGACGGCGGAGAGGAATTTGCGGGCGGTTTCGGTCGCGTCGATGCTGGCGGGGGGATTGAGGCAATTGTCGCAGTTGCCGCATGTGGCAGGCGGATGCTCGCCAAAGTGGCGGAGCAGGATGGCGCGGCGGCAGGTGCCTGTTTCGACAAGGCCGCCAAGTGCGGTGATGCGGGTACGCTCGCCCTGCTGGCGAGCGGGATCGAGTTCGGCGATGCGCTGGCGGGCGCGGGCGAAGTCGTCGGCGCCCCAGAAGAGGTGCGCTTGCGCGGGCTCGCCGTCGCGGCCTGCGCGGCCGGACTCCTGATAATATCCCTCGATCGATTTTGGCAGCGCGGCGTGGGCGACGAAGCGGACGTCGGGCTTGTCGATGCCCATGCCGAACGCGATGGTCGCGACCATGACCATGTCTTCGCTGGCGATGAAGGCGGCCTGATTGGCGGCGCGGACGGCGGGGTCGAGACCGGCATGATAAGCGCGGGTCGGGCGACCGGTGCGGGTCAGCGTCTCGGCCAGCTTTTCCGTCGCCGCGCGGGTGGGGGCATAGACGATGCCGGGGCCTTCGGTGGCGGCGATGAGCGCGGACAGCTGACGGGGCAAGCCGTCGCGGGGATGCACGGCATAGCGGATGTTGGGCCGGTCGAAGCCCGCGATGATCAGGCCTTCGCGCGGGATGCCGAGCTGGACGAGGATGTCGTCGCGGGTGTGATGGTCGGCCGTCGCGGTGAGCGCCAGGCGGGGGACTTGCGGGAATTCGTCGAGCAGCGGGCGCAGCAGGCGGTAGTCGGGGCGGAAGTCATGGCCCCATTCGGAGACGCAATGCGCTTCGTCTATGGCGAAGAGGGCGACTTTCGTGGCGCGAAGGAGATTGCGGAACCCCTCCCCGCTGGCGCGTTCGGGCGCGACGTAGAGGAGGTCGAGGTCACCATTGCGCAGGCGGTCCTGCGTCTCGCGCCAGTCGGCATCGACGCTGGTGAGGCTGGCGGCGCGAATGCCGACCGCCTGGGCCGCGCGGAGCTGGTCATGCATCAGCGCGATGAGCGGGGAGATGACTACGCAGCAACCATCGAGCGCGACGGCGGGCAGTTGATAGCAGAGCGACTTGCCCGCGCCGGTCGGCATGATGGCGAGCGTCGGCTGGCCCGCCATGATGCGGCCGACGACCTGTTCCTGCACGCCCCGGAAGGCCGGGAAGCCGAAGATGTCGTGGAGGAGAGTGGGGATGTCGGGGCGCATCCGAGGGCTGTAGCGGTTGTGGCTGGAGAGGCAAATAATGGGTTCACGCGGAGGCGCGGAGGCGCGGAGATTTTAAGATGCGCTGCGCGCGGGCTTTTTGCCTCTGCGCGCTCTGCGCCTCGGCGCGATCAGTCCAGCGGGTCGAGCAGGCAGCCCCAGCCCTTCCGGTAGCGTGCCGTGCGGGAGGCGAGAAGCGGGACGCTGGCTTCGACGCTGCGCGATTCGGGGTCGTCGGAGATGGTGACGAAGGTCATGCCGGGTTCCTTGTCATGCCTGCAGCTGTCCATGCCGCGCCCCTCCACATAACGGCAGGAGCAGGTGATCCGTGCGCCATAACCCGCGCCCACGGCGGCGCGGGCGCGCATGCCGCTCCAGTTCCACGCCAGCAGCAGGACGAGCAGCACTGCAATGGCGGCGAGCGCATAAATCCATTTCGGGCGTGCGGACATGCTCCCCTTTCCGATGAGCCGTGCTAAGGGCGCGGCTTATGAAGCTCGAGCGGAAAAGCGTAAAGCCTGTTGGCATCGGCATCGCCATTTTGTCTCTGCTGGCGCTTGCTGGCGGACTGGCGGTGCGCGCGGCGGACCCGGCGCCCGGCTATCAGGTGACGGCGCCTTCGGGGGTGAGCGAAGCGGACCTGCGCGCGGCGATCGATCCGCTGTTTGAGGGCGAGGAGGATGTCGGCGAGACGCGGGCACTGATCGTCATGCACCAGGGCGAGATTATCGCGGAACGCTATGCGCCCGGGTTCGGGCCGGAGACGAAACTGCTCGGCTGGTCGATGGGCAAGAGCGTGACGGCGGTGCTGGTCGGGTTGATGGTCGCGGATGGACGGCTGGCGCTCGATTCGCCTGTGCCGGTCGCGGCGTGGGGCCAGCCGGGCGATCCGCGCGGGCGAATCACGCTGCGGCAACTGCTCGCCATGACGTCAGGGCTGGACCATGTAGAGGACGATGAGCCGCTGGCGCAGGCCGACACGGTGCGCATGCTGTTCACCGACGGCGCACAGGACATGAGCGGCTTTGCCGAGGCCAAGCCGCTCGCCCATGCGCCGGGGTCGCGCTTTTCCTATTCGACCGGCAACACGCTGATCCTCGGCGACCTGATGGCGCGGATGCTGACGAGCAATCCCGATCCCGATGCGCGGCGGCAGGCGATGCAGACCTTTATCGACGGGCGGCTTAAGATCCCGGCAGGGATCAGGAGCCTGACGGTGGAATATGACGCGGCGGGCACGATGATCGGCGGCAGCTTCCTGCACATGACCGCGCGCGATTATGCGCGTTTTGGCGAACTGCTGCGCAACCATGGGCGGGGCCCCAATGGACATCAGATCGTACCGGAGAAGTGGGTCGATTTCATGCGGACCCCCTCTCCCCGCAATCCCGCCTATGGCGCGCATCTCTGGCTGAACCGGGAGAGCGACGAGAGCGCACTGATGCCGGGAGACGCGCCGCGCAGCCTGTTCGGCTGTGTGGGGCACGGCGGGCAATATATATTGGTGTCGCCGGGGCAGTCATTGACGGTGGTGCGGATTGGAGCATCACCGGATAAGGAACAACGCGCAGCGCTCAAGCAGGGGCTGGCGAGATTGATGCGGCTGTTTCCGGCCTGAGGTTTAGACGGGGACGGGTGCCGCTATATTCTGACGGCCGGAGCGGCACTGCGGCCTGAAAGGCAAGTGAGGGGCCTCGACAAGCTCAGCCCGAACGGGGTGGCCGAAAGTCGGCTAATTTAGGTCGATGCGCGAGTGGTCGAAGGTCGAATCAGGCCAAAGTGGCCGAGCAGTTGCCGCCATCGGCGAAGCGGTTGCTTTATAGGCGGGTCGATCGGCGATATGCGGTGCACGTCCAGCAGGTCGAAGCCCGACCGCCTTCCTTCGACCTTCACTCGCATTCCCAGATAGCGCCGGGCAGATCGAGGCGCGTCCAGCTGCCAGATGCCACCGCCATCCGTTTCCAACGCACAGCCCCATCGGCCCGGGCGCAATATTCCGGTTTCCACATGACATAGGCCTCTAGGCATCCGGGTTCATCCCGGAAGCCGATGGCGGCGCAGTTCGGCAGTGCCATCTAAGGCTGACAGGCGATCGAAGATGGCGCGCTTGAGCAGCGGCGACGCGTGGATGAGATGTTGAAGTTCGCGGATCGCGCCATCGATCACGCCCTTGTCATAGTCACTGACTGCGGTGCGGCGCGTGGATGGCGGCGTCGGATCGACGAAGAAGCATATGCTGTCCTGTTCGCCCGCCAAAAGCTCTACATGATGCTGCCTGAGCCGATCGATCAGCATGTCGGCGACATATTGTTCCCATTTCATATCCGTGCCCATCTTTCCAACGCTGGAGGTCCGTCCCGCACTCAACAGGTGAGCCCAAAAAAAGGGCGCGCCGAAATCGACGCGCCCAGTGCATGAGGAGAGTTGGATCAGAAACCGAAGCTGATACCGCCGCGGATCTGAGCCAGGCTGTTGTGCCCGCCGAAGCCGTAGCCACCGGACAGGAACAGGTTGACGCGCTTGTTCACAGAAGCGTCGATACCCAGTTCGATCAAGCCATGACCATCGGGGTCGACGCCCTTCAGGTTGAAGGCGTTGCCGCCGCCCACATATTGGACGGTGCGGTCGCTGCCGATGTTGCCCTGGAAGCTGTACTGCACCTTGGCATAGGGGCGGTATGCGACGCCTTCGACGTCGCCCAGCAGGGCACCCGCCTTCACACCGATGATCGGCGAGAAGACCGTCTTCGACGCATCATCCACACGCAGACCGATGCCTGCGCCACCTTCTTCGGTGAAGCCGTTCATCGACCAGCGGCGCAGAGCCAGCTTACCATAGGGTGTCACGACCAAACCGTTGCCAGCCGCGAAGTCATAACCCAGTTCCAGGCTGGCATCCCATTGCGAGCCCTTGAAGTCGCCTTCGATGGTGCGGGCAAGCAAGGTCAGGTCGCGTTCGACTTCGAACTTCGAGAAGCCGTAAGCGAACTGGAAGCTGCCGTAGAAGGGACCAAAGCCCTGTGTCGCATAGGCACCGATGGTGTAGGTGCGGACCTGCGCTTCTTCCGGCGAACCCTTGGCCGACACGTCATGCTGACCATAGCCGAAGCCGATGCCGAAGGCGCCGTCTTCCTGATAAGCGACGTCGATACCGAAGGCGCCACCATAGCTGTTGGTCTTGATCTTCGACGCGCCCGAGCGGGTGCCGCCCGTCTTGGCGAAGTTGGCCGAGGGGTTGAACCAGATCTGGGTGCCCAGAGCCTCTCCATAACCGCGACGCGCCGCGAGACGGCTTACCGTGGTGTTGAAGACGGCGTTCTGATCCACCGCAGCAAGCGAACCGTAGATCTCCGCCGAGGAAAGCTCGTTGAAGACCTGCGCCGCCTGTGCGCTGTTGAGGCGCCAGTCGAGGCCAGCCGCGATATTCGCGATGTCCTGCGCATTGGCGATCTCGGTCGCGGTGGCAAAGCCGTTGCCGCCAGCAGCGTCCGTGTTCACACGGGCGATGACGTCGGCAAGCGCGCTGTCCAGACCCACAGCCGCAGCAGCCGCGTTGCGGTTGGTCGCGCCAACAGCATAGCTGTTGCGGGTCGCTTCGATCGACACGGTCTTGGCAGCCGTGTCATGCGTCAGGCCGAAGGTCACGAACTGCGAGTTCAGCGACGAGGTAGCCGTTGCCGTGACATCACCCGTACCCGTGTAGGTGAACAGCGTGTAGCCGTCGCCCGTGGAATAGAGGCTGTCCTTCGACACGGTCACCGCGACCTTGCCAGCGAGGTTCAGGTTCCCGTCCACCGTGACGGATGACGGGGTCGAGAAGACACCGGCATTTTCCGGAGTGGTGAAGTAGGGAATGCCCACGCCGCCAGTGATCGGGCCCAGAACTTCCGGAGCCGTGCCGCCATTGGCAATGGTGAGGCCGTTGCGGATCAGCGAAGGATTGACGCCCACCACCGTCGTGCCGGTGGCACTTTGGGTGTAGTTGCCCTGCTGATAGACTTCGATGCCCTTGATCGCTTCCGGACCCGAACTGACGATGCTGTTGCCGACCGTGCGGATGACGGTGGGCTCGCGACGGCCGATGACCAGGGTCGCATCATTGTTGATGTTGCCCTTGATCCCGAAGACCGCATCGTCCGAAGCCGTGCCCAGCTGAAGCTCGCCAGCCTGCACGTTGAGGTTGCCGACGTCCATCGTCCAGGCAGCAGGCGTGGAGCCTTCAGCCGGGACATATTCGGCACCCGTCACGACGAAGGTGCCAGCACCGGTCTTGTTGACGGTGTTGACGCCAAGCACGCGAACCGCAGTCGGGCCGAACAGGCCTTCAGCATCTTCCGGCAGGGTCGCGACCGGCGTGAAGTTGGCCGGGGTGGTAGAACCCGCAAGCTTGAGTTCGCTGGCCCCAAGGAAGCCAGCGCCGGTCAGGTTGACCGTGGTGTTGGTCAGGTAGGCGCCGCTGTCATCGCGCTGGGCGTCGATGTCGCCGAGCGTGACCGAGCCGTTGTTGAGGTTGATCGTGGCGTTGATGTCAGCCGTCTTGACGGCAGCTTCGCCACCGACAGTCAGGTTGAATGCAGCCGGATCGACCTGCGACGGATCAAGCGGAACTCCTGCGCCCGAGACCAGCGATGACAGTGCAGAAGCAACATCGTCCTGCGTCGAAACCGCGCCGGTGACGTTGAAACCGCCCGAAACGCCGTTCTGATCGACGGTGTAGGTCTGTGCAGCCGGAGCGGCGGTGACGGTGACGGCCGTCGTATTGACGGTCGCATCGACAGTGGCCGTGCCGCTGAACGCCGACCCGCCGAGCGTCGTGGTGCCCGTCAGGATCCCGTTGTTCGTGACAGTACCGGTGATGCCTTCCAGTTCTACGTCACCGAACGCGATACCGCTGTTGGTGAAGCTGGCGTTGCCGCCGACCGGAGCCGCCGTGATGCTTGCCGCGATGGTGCGCGTGCCAGCATTGGTCGGGTTGGTGTCGGTGATCGTCGCCGTGCCGCCCTGATCTAGCGCGGAAACGCTGAAGACATTGCCTGCGCCCAGCGTACCGAGCGAGCCATTGTTGACGAGCGAGGCAGAGGTGAGGCCTTCAACATCGACATCGCCAAGGACGGTGCCGTTGTTCGTGACCGAAGCCGCCGCGCCGACTGGCTGACCAGTGAGCGTCGCCGCGACGCTGACGGGAGTGAAGCCGTCCGCCGCATAGGTGGTGACGGCTTCTTCGCTACCGCTGAAGCCAAGGCTGCTGGCGGAGAGGCTGCCGTTTCCGAAGCTGCCATCGCCGATGACGCTGCCTTCGCCGATGATGATCGACGCGCCGCCCAGGCCCGAAGCGAAGACATCGCCCGCAACGCTGGGCACGCCCTGCTGCGAGGGAGCATCCACGACGACCGAAGCCTGACCGCCTGCGGAGGTGAAGCTGCTGCTGTCACTGCTGGTGGTCAGCGTATCGATCCCGCTAGCGACGGTGTAATTGTCAACGCTCTCGCTGTTAAAGAGGTCGGTGCCGGACGAGGCGAAGACCGATCCACCCACCGATCCGGTGATGTTGGCGCTCGCATTGCCGAAAGCCGAAACGACGGTGCCGTCGCCATCGATTCGCCCTGCGTTGTTAAGCGTTGCATTGCCAGCAACAGCGGGAGCTGCTTGCGTCGAGGTGGTGGTGAAAGTGGCCGTGCCATCTCCAGCGGCGTCTACCGTGCGCGTTGTGGAGGCGGTGGATGCCACATCAGCAGGCGTGAAAACGGCAGGTCCCGTCTGCACGGTGCTGACAGAGACGTTGCCGCCAACGGACGCGTCCGCGCCGATGTCGGCAGATGCCGCAGCGCCACCCGAGACATTCACGCTGCCGCCCACATTGGCCGCACCCTGAAGCGCCACGGAAGCTGCGCCGCCGGTCTGGCTCTGGGTGAACTGCGTGCTCGCGGACGAACTGGTCCCCTGCAGGACGCCAGCATCGTAGCTATCGGTGTTTTCCGAATTGGTCGTCACATTGATGGCGAAACCCTGGCCGGTCGAGCTGACATTGCCGGAGATCTGGCCGCCATTGACGTTCACCACGCTGCCAGCGTTGCCGAAGGACGTCACATCGCCATTGCGGCTGGAATCGCCAGGAGCAACCGTGCCGCTGACGTTGACGGTGCTGGTGCCGCCGGTGGAGGCGAAATCAGTGGTGTCGACGCTGGTGGCGACCACCGTGCCGGTGCCCGCGCCATCGCGAGAGTCGGTTGCAACGTCCGTGCTGGCAGTGGCGGATGCTATGCCCTGCGCCGTGGACGACACATCGCCATAGACACTGCCGCTGACGGTGGCCGTGCTGTTGGCGGCGGAGAACTGGCTGACGCTGCCGTCATTGCCGGTGCCGAAGTTCAACGAGCCGTTGATGCCTGCATAGGTGCCAGTGACATCGCCGCCGATGGTCTCGCTCGAGCTGCTCGACTGCGTGGTCGTGGTCGTTCCCGAGACCGTCACCGTGGGTCCAGTGCTGGTCGAGACCGTGCTGCCGCTTGAAGCGGTGGTTTGACCCAGGACCTGGCCATTGTTCCCGACGGTGATCGCGCCTGTGCCCGAAGCAGCATCGACGTCGCCGCTGATGCGCCCTGCGGCGGCGTTGGTGATCGAGATCGTGCCATCCGTGGTCGAGGCAAAGGCATCGCCGCCGACCAAGCCGCTGTTGGCCAAAGTGACAGAACCGGTCGTTGCCGCGCCGACCAGGTCGCCATCGACAGAACCGTTGTTGGTGACCGCGACGTTCGCGGTGCCCAGGGCCGAGCCAATGAGGCTGCCGCTCACTTCGCCCGCAGGGCCATTCACCAGCGCCACATCACCATAGGCCGAACCGACGACGTTGCCATCCACAGCAGCATTGTTCGTGATCGAGACTGTGCCGCCGAAGTCTGTTGCGCTGAGGCTGCCTGCTACTTCGCCATTGTTGGTGGCGGTGAAGCTGTTTGCCGCAGCCGTGCTTCCGACGCCGCCAAAGGCAATGCCTGTCACCCGGCCGTCATTGGTCAGCGAAACCGCACCGTCGCCTTCGCCAGCCGCATAGCCGCCCGCGACGAAATCATAGCCGACGGTGCCGCCGGTGATGTCAGCCCCAGCAGCGATCGTGACGTTCAGATCGGGATTGGCAGGCGTCGTGATCGCTGCATCGATGTCGGCGTTCACTGCAGCCGCCGTACCTGCGCCGGTGGGCACATTCACAGCGGCAGGAGCGGCAGAGGCTCCGCTGGCGTTGGCGAGGAGCGCCATCGCCGGCATCGAGGCTGACAGAAGCAGCATCCGATGCAGTTTCGAGTTAGTTCTCATTCGTCTTTCCCCTAGTCATCGTGCAAAGCCGCGAAGCCAAGCGGCGCAGGGGAGAAGGCCCGGGGCGACACCAGCCCGGCCTTTCCGCATCTAAATGCGCGGTGAAAATTCCCCTTCACCCCCTGCACAACGCCAGACGCACTTCGCGTGCGTGTGCGCAACTTGCGCAAACGTCCTATGCGCAATCCCTTTTCTTCGCAACGGCTTTTTGCGGTAGCGCAAACAGAAGCGCAAACGACTCCGAATTTGTGAGCTTTTGTCTCCGCATCGGAGGGATTTGGATGAATTTTCTAGATATTCATGTGCGCAAATTGTATAGATGTTCAATATGCAATTGGCAGGTTTGCAGCGGAAATGTGAAGCCCTCTAGAAACCATTGATAGGAGGCCGGGCGTTTGCGCGGCTGCCGTTTCTATCGAACTGGTCACACCGGTGTGCCCAGAGCAGGCGCGGAACAACATGCCTTTTGACTATGAATGGGATCAGCAGAAAGCGCGCGGGCTGATCAGTTGCCTGATCGAGGAAACCGGCCTTTCCGCGACCGAAGTCGCGCGGCGATCAGGCTTGTCACCATCGACGCTCACTCGGATCTACCCCACGCCATCGGTCGGCTATTCCCTCTCCGCCCGAAGCATCGCCAAACTCAGGGAAGCCTTTCCCGAGCCGTTCGCCATGTGCGAGGCGCGGGGCAGCGTGGCTTCGATCCCGAGCCACAGCCATATGGTGAAGGAACGGCCGCTGCCCTTTGCGATGCCTGGTGATCGATCGATACCCGTCTACGCCGCTTCGCTTCTATTCCCCGACGACGACAGCATATCGGTCGCAAATGACCTGGAAATCTGGGAAGGCGACTTTACGCAGCCGGCTGCCTACATGCCTGCTCCGTTCGGCCGTGGCGACGCCAACCGCTATTTCGCCATCTACATCCCCAGCGAGGCCATGGAGCCACGCTTCCGGGCTGGTGAGCGCGTGATATTGGACAGGATCAAGCCTGCGTCCATCGATACAGATGTGATCGTGCAACTGCGCGACGACGACGAACGGTCCTTATGGACGATCGGCAAGCTGAGCGCCCGGGACCGCAACCTGATCGGCCTGACGCAATATAAGGATCGGGTGACCGCCTCCATTCACCGCAGCAAGGTGCGGCATATCTTTCCCATCATAGCGATGCTCGACGACGAAGCCTGAGGTCAGCGCGGCTCTACAGCAAGAATTGCCCCTCTATTACCGTGCGGCAGGCTCCGGTCAGGGTGACGCGGTCGTCTTTCAGTTGGCAACTCATACTGCCGCCACGTGGTGAGGCTTGAACGGCGCTGAGCTTCGTTTTCCCGAGCCGGGCTGCCCAGAAGGGAGTGAGCAGGCAGTGCGCTGAACCCGTCACGGGGTCCTCGTCCACGCCGCCGCCCGGCACGAAGACGCGGCTGATGATGTCGCTGTCTTCGCCCGGAGCCGTCGCGATGAGCATGATGTCGCCCAGCGCTTTCAGGGCCGCATAGTTGGGCTGGAGCGCGCGGATCGCCGCAGCATCGGGGAAGAGGAAGAGGCTATAGCCGCCGTCGCGCCAATGGGACTCGATGGGGGCGCCGCCTAGCCCGGCGGCAAGGTCAGGCAGCGCTCGTGGCTCCATGTGCCAGGCGGGCAGCGAGAGGGCATAGCCGTCGCGATCCCTTGCCACCGTGAGGACGCCTGCATGCCGGGTGCGGAAGCGAAGCGCGGTGCGGCCGCCCATCAGCACATGGCCGCTCGCGAGGGTAGCGTGGCCACACAGCTTTACCTCGACCGTGGGCGTGAACCAGCGCAGCGCATAATCGGCGTCCGGATCATCAGGCAAGGGAACGGTGAAGGCGGTTTCCGACAGGTTGTTTTCCGCCGCGATCGCCTGAAGCGTCGCATCGTCGAGCCAGCGGCCGAGCGGCATCACAGCGGCCGGATTGCCAGTGAAAGGCGCGTCGGCGAAGGCGTCGACCTGGGTGAAAGGAAGGCTGGTCATGAAGATTGTCCTGGCTGGTGACGCCATGATGGCGGGATGCGGGGCGGGAAGACAGGGCCAGCGGAGACATATTGGTCTGGGTTCGAATATTGGGTGGGGAGCGACGTGGCGTTCGGTGTAGAGGCCCGAGATGCCAGCCTTCGCTGGCATGACGATGAGCAGGGGTGGAGACGATTGCCCGTCAGGCATGTCAAATCGCTGGCGTGGCCGCCGCATTGGGCGATGGAGCCAGCTTTACTGACTTGAGGTACAAACGAAATGGGCCAGCCACTTGCATGGCTGGCCCGTGTTCGCGGCTTGAGGGGACGTTTTGACCGTCAGGCCATGCTCTGCATGGTGACGCTCCCCAGGCTTACGCACTGCCGCTCGCCCTCCCGCGGGCGATCGATGGTGCAATGTTAAAGCAGATTTACTGAGTCGTCTCGCCTTTAGATGGCTTTCAACGGGAAATGCGCTCGGTTCAGCCGGTTAGACGCTGCCACATTGCGCGCGGTGGAGCAGTTTCTGATCGGCCAGCACCAGCGCCATCATGGCTTCCACTACCGGCACGCCGCGAATGCCGACGCAGGGATCGTGACGGCCCTTGGTGATGATGTCCGATGCCTCACCCTCCCGAGTGACGGTTTCCACTGGGATGAGAATCGAGCTGGTCGGCTTGAAGGCGACGCGCAGCTTGACGGGCTGGCCGGTCGAGATGCCTCCCGCGATCCCGCCCGCGTGATTGGCGAGGAAGGCAGGACCATCTTCGCCGGGCCGCATGGGATCGGCATTTTCCTCACCGCGCAGCCGGGCTGCCGCGAAGCCATCGCCGATTTCGACGCCCTTGACCGCGTTGATGCTCATCATGGCGGCGGCCAGTTCGCTGTCGAGCTTGGCATAAAGCGGCGCGCCCCAGCCCGCAGGTACGCCGGAAGCCACGCATTCCACCACGGCCCCCAAGGATGAGCCGTCCTTGCGCGCGTCGTCCACCAGTTGCTCCCACCGCTGTGCAGATTCCCGGTCAGGGCAGAAGAAGGGATTGTTGCCGATCTCCGCAGCGTCGAACCGGGCGTAGTCGATCGCGTCGCCGCCGATTTCGCTGACATAGGCGAAGATGTCGACTTCCGGCAGCACCAGGCGGGCGACAGCGCCAGCCGCGACGCGGGACGCGGTCTCGCGCGCCGACGAACGGCCGCCGCCGCGATAGTCGCGAAATCCATATTTGGCGTCATAGGCATAGTCGGCATGGCCGGGGCGATACGCCTTGGCGACATCCGAATAATCCTTTGACCGCTGGTCGGTATTTTCGATCATCAGGCTGATCGGCGTGCCCGTGGTGCGGCCTTCGAACACGCCCGACAGGATGCGCACTTCGTCAGGCTCACGGCGCTGGGTCGTGAATTTGGAAGTGCCGGGCTTGCGCTTGTCGAGGAAGGGCTGGATGTCGGCTTCGCTCAATGGCAGGCCGGGAGGACAGCCGTCCACGACCGCGCCGATGGCTGGGCCGTGGCTTTCACCCCAGGTGGAAAAGCGGAAGACGCGGCCGAATGTGTTGAAGCTCATGCCCTGCCTTTTGGTCCGCGGATCAGCCCTTGTCGAGTGCGATGTCGGGGGCGTCTTCGGCCTTCATGCCGATGACGTTGTAGCCCGCGTCGACATGGTGAACTTCGCCCGTCACGCCCGACGCGAGGTCGGACAGCAGATAAAGCGCAGCGCCGCCGACATCTTCGATCGTCACGTTGCGGCGGAGCGGGCTGTTCAGCTCGTTCCATTTCATGATGTATCGGAAGTCGCCGATGCCGCTGGCGGCCAATGTCTTGATGGGCCCGGCCGAGATCGCGTTGACGCGGATATTTTCGGGGCCCAAATCCATCGCCAGATATTTGACGCTGGTTTCCAGCGCCGCCTTGGCAACGCCCATGACGTTATAGTGAGGGATGACCTTTTCCGCGCCATAATAGGAAAGGGTGAGCAAGCTGCCGCCCTCCGCCATCAATTCGCGCGCGCGTTTCGCGACGGCGACGAAGCTGTAGGCCGAGATGTTCATCGTCATCAGGAAGTTTTCGAGGCTGGTGTCGACATATTTGCCGCGCAACTCATTCTTGTCGGAAAAGCCGATCGCGTGCACGACGAAGTCGAGCTTGCCCCAGCGCGCCTTCACCTCGTCGAAAGCCGTGTCGAGCTTTGCCATGTCCGACACGTCGCAATCGAGCAGGAAATCCGATCCCAGTTCCTGCGCAAGCGGACGCACGCGCTTTGCCAGCGCTTCGCCCTGATAGGAAAAGGCAAGCTCCGCCCCCTGTGCGCGCAGTGCCTTCGAAATGCCCCATGCAAGCGACTTGTCATTGGCGAGGCCCATGATGAGACCCCGCTTCCCCGCCATCAAGCCCGTCATTCTGATGTCCCGTTCCCTTTGCTGTCTGCGGCGGCCTGCTCCAGTTCCTCTTCGGGAAATTCAGCAAGCGCCGCATTGAGTTCCGCGCCAATTACCACGCCAAGGCCGACGAGGAAGAAAAAAATCAGCGTGATCATCACACCGGCCAGGCTGCCATAGGTGCGATCATAGCCGCCAAGCAGCGAAAGCGTGGGCGGCAGCAGCATGGTGACGCCATACCACCATAAGGCCGTGGCAACCGCGCCGGGCCATTTGGGGAAGCGTTTGTCCTTGTAGGCGCTCGGCGTCAGGGAAAAATAGAGATAGTAGAGGGCAAAGCAGAGGATCAGCATCGGCAGCACGCGGGTGAGGCTGACGATCTGGATCGCCTGGTCGGCAAAGGGCAGGATCTGGTGCAGGAACTGGTCTATGCCGGTGATGATGATCTGAAGCGAGAAGGCGAACATCACGGCAAACACGCTGACCAGGGTGATGCCGATGGCGGTCAGGCGGTAATGCCAGAAGGGGCGCGTGCTTTTCGTGCCATAGGCGCGGCGGAGGATGTCGCGGATCGTTTCGATGAGGCTGCCCACCGTCCAGAGGCCCACGAGGCCGCCGAGCCAGAGCAGCGGTCCGGTGCGGGCGTTGAGAACGTCGATGATCGGTTGCTTGACGACGCTCGCGACGCCGGGCGGCACCGTTTCGAGAAATGCGCCCACTGCCGCGAGCCCGTCCTGCGACCGGCCGAAGATGCTGGCAACCGCCGCCGCCACGATGAAGAAGGGGAACAGCGTCATCAGCGAGAGATAGGCAAGGTTGCCCGCATGGATGAAGCCGTCGCTGTAGGTGCCGACGGCCACGCGCTTCATGATTTCGAAGGCGTGGCTGCCGGGACGGACCTTCGCCATGCCGCGGTCGAAGCGGGCACGGGCGTCATGGGCAAGCTTTTTACGACGCGATTCAGGCGAATAGGGTGAAGGCTGCGGCATCCCTCCCCTAACGCCCTAGACGCCGAGATGGGCGCGAACGGCCCGGCTGTCCTGCCAGCCTTCGACGAAGGACTTGAGCGCCGCATCGTCGCCGGGCAGGTCGATGAGCAGACGGACGAGCTGATCACCCCGCTCGCCGCCCTTGTGCGTGAAGCCCTTGCCGCGCAGACGCAGTGTCTTGCCTGATGTCGTACCAGCCGGGATGCCAAGCATCACGGGGCCATCGACGGTCGGCACCTTCACCTTGCCGCCCTTCACCGCCTCGTCGAGCGAGATGGGAAGATCGAGAATGACATTGTCGCCATCGCGGGTGAAGAAGGGATGCGGTTTGATTTCGATCGTGACGATCGCGTCCCCCGCCCCGGCCGGGCCTGCCTGGCCCTTGCCCGACAGGCGCATCTGCGTGCCGCTTTCGACGCCAGCGGGGAGCTTCAGGTCAATGGTCTTCCCGTCCTGAAGCGTGATGCGCTGCGGGGCGAGCGTGGCGGCGTCGACGAAGGCGACGGCGAGCCGGTAAGCGACGTTCGCGCCCTTCTGCGGCGGCGCGCCCCGGCCGAAACCGCCAAAGCCGCCGCCGCGCTGGCGCGCGCCGCCACCACCGAACAGTCCTTCGAAGATATCGCCGAAGTCCCCGCCCTCGCTGAACTCGAAGCCGCCGCCCGCGCCGGGGCGGCCACGAAAGCCGCCACCATTGCCGCCAAAGCCGAACGGCGCGGTCGGATTGCCGTCGCCGTCTATTTCGCCCCGGTCAAAGCGGGCGCGCTTGTCCTTGTCCGACAGAAGATCGTAGGCGCTGGTGACGGCCGAGAATTTCTCCGCCGCTTGTGGGTTATCCTGGTTCCGGTCGGGGTGAAGCTCCTTGGCGAGCTTGCGGTAGGCCGACTTGATCTCTGCCTCGCTCGCGCCGCGCGCGACGCCAAGTGTGGAGTAGGGATCCGCCATTGCCGATTGTCTATCCTTGTTCGTGAAAGCTGATTTGCAGCATATGTGGCGAAACTGTCACGATCGTTCAAGCGGCGCGACCATCGACATCGGCCAAATCGAGCCCTAGACCAGCGGCATGACCGATCCCTTCACCCTGTTCGACCAATGGTATGGCGAGGCCCGCGAGGCCGAGATCAACGACAGCAACGCGATGGCGGTGGCGACCGCCGACGCGCGCGGGCGGCCTTCGGTGCGGATGGTGCTGCTGAAAGGGCACGGGCCGGACGGCTTTGTCTTCTACACCAATTTCGAAGGGCGCAAGGCCGAGGAGTTGCTTGCCAATCCGCATGCGGCCCTGCTGTTCCATTGGAAAAGCCTGCGGCGGCAGATCCGGATCGAAGGGCCGGTGGAAACGGTGGAAGAAGCCGCCGCCGACGCCTATTTCGCGACGCGCAGCCGCGACAGCCAGCTGGGCGCATGGGCTTCGGACCAGTCACGTCCGCTGCCCTCGCGCGATGTCTTCATGAGCCGCTATGCCGATGCCGTCGCCCGGTTCGAGGGCGGGCCGGTCCCTCGCCCGCCACACTGGTCGGGATTTCGCGTCGTGCCGCAGCGCATCGAGTTCTGGCAAGACCGCGAACATCGCCTGCATGAGCGGCGTTTGTTCGTCCGCGATGGAGAGGGATGGAGCGAGGGGCTGCTATATCCTTGAAACGAACATCCCCCCTCCCCGAGAAGATCAGGGCCTTGCCTTGGGCGAGGAAAGCGGGGCTCCGTTCGTTCAAAAGGTTAGGCGTCCGGGCGGGCGCTTGCTAGATGTGCGGCCAGCACGGCAAAGAGGGACTGCATGCGGAATAGACTGACGGCCTTCATCCTTGCCGGCATGATCCTGGGCGTGGCGACAGGCTTCGCCGCCAATCTGTGGGTCGGCGGCGACAAGGCATTGGCGAAGGACGTCGCGGGCTATTTCCACCTGTTGGCCGACATATTCCTGCACCTGATCAAGATGATTATTGCGCCGCTGGTGTTTTCCACGCTGGTCGCGGGCATCGCCCATATGGGGGACAGCGCGGCGCTGGGGCGGATCGGCGGGCGTGCTCTTGCCTGGTTCATCATCGCGAGCCTGATCTCGCTGACGCTCGGCCTTATCTTCGTCAATTTCTTCGCGCCGGGCGAAGGATTGAACTTGGTTCGATCCGGCGCCGAGTCGGGCGTCAACACCGAAGCGCTCAATTTCAGGGATTTCGTGCTGCACGTGTTCCCCACCTCCATGGTGGGGGCGATGGCGGAAAATTCGATCCTGCAGATCGTCGTCTTTTCCCTGTTCATCGGTGTCGCGCTGACGGCGATCGGAGAGAAGGGCAAGCCGATCATCACCGTCATCGAGGCGATGGTCGAATTGATGCTGCAGGTGACCAGCTATGTGATGCGGGTGGCGCCCCTCGCCGTGTTCGGCGCGCTGGCTTCCGCGATCACGACCGAGGGGCTGGGCGTTCTCAAGACCTTCGGCGAACTGGTCGGCGAATTCTATTTGTCGTTGCTGGCGCTATGGGTGCTGCTGTGCTGCGCGGGCGCGATCTTCCTCGGGCGGCGGATGATCAAGCTGCTCAAATATGTGCGCGAGCCACTGCTCCTCGCCTTCTCGACCGCATCGTCCGAAGCAGCCTATCCCAAGATGCTGGAGCAGCTGGACCGTTTCGGCGTGCCCCGGCGCATCTACAGCTTCGTCCTGCCGCTCGGCTATTCGTTCAACCTGGACGGGTCGATGATGTATTCGACCTTCGCGACGATCTTCATCGCACAGGCCTATGGCATCGATCTGCCGATCGCGACGCAGATCACCATCCTGCTGGTGCTGATGGTGACCAGCAAGGGCATCGCGGCCGTCCCGCGCGCTTCGCTGGTCGTAGTGGCGGCAACGCTGGGACAGTTCGACCTTCCGGTCGAGGGAATCGCCTTCATCCTGGCGGTGGACCACTTCATGGACATGGGCCGCACCGCGACCAACGTGCTGGGCAACGCCATCGCAACGTCGGTCATCACCAAATGGGAAGGCATGCTGGAAGTCGAGGAGCCGGACTATGTTCCGCATCCCAAGGCGCCAGCCCATACACCGGCGCACGGTCGTGCCGGGCTGGAGCTGGCGCCGGACATGGTAGAAGAGGACCATCGGCGATGAGCCTTGGAAGGCCGCGCAACTGACGGATTGAGCCACGGGGAGCCTCATCCCCGACCTATGGCAACAGGACGACTTATCGCCCGGCACATCGCCGCAGGGCTGCGCAGCCTGCAACATTACGCTGCGTCAACGGTTCTTGGTGCATGCGCATCCTGGCAAGCATGAGATGACGATAGCGGGCAGACGAGCCCTGTCACTTCAGTGGCAGATGCTGGCCGGATTCCTGATCGGACTGATCCTGGGACTGATCGTCCATGCCAGCGCGCCTGAAGCGGCCTGGGTCGATCAAGTCACCACCTATGTCACTGGGCCGATTGGCCAACTGTTCCTGCGACTGCTGTTCATGCTGGTGATCCCGCTGCTGGTGTCCGCTCTGATCGTAGGCATCGCCGAGATGGGCGAGATGCGCACGCTGCGCCGGGTGGGGATCAAGACCCTGCTCTACACGCTGCTGGTATCGAGCATCGCCGTCGTCATCAGCCTGGCCGCCGTCAACATCCTGCGCCCTGGCGACGGGGTCGATCCTGTTCAGGCGCGAGCGATGCTGGACGATGCCGGCGCGGGCGCCCGCGCCATCCTGGCCCGGGGCGGAGAAGCACCTCACGGGATGGACGCCCTGATCGCCATGGTGCCGGACAACATCGTCAAGGCGATGGCGAACAACGACATATTGGCGGTGATGGTCTTTGCCCTTTTCTTCGGCATAGGCCTGGTGCTGGTTCGAACGGAACAGAGCCGCTTGCTGCTATCGGCGATGGAGGGGTTGTTCGAAGTCACCATGCGGCTAATGGGATTGGTCATTCGGCTGGCGCCCGTCGCCATCACATGCTTCATGTTCAACCTGGCGGCGCAATTCGGATGGGAATTGCTGGAACGGCTGTCCGCCTATGTCGGCGTCGTCGTGCTGGCACTGCTGTTTCAAATGGTCGTCGTCTATTCGCTGCTGCTCGCCATTTTCGCACGACGATCGCCGATCGCCTTTTTCGCAGGGGCGCAGGAGGCGATGGTGATGGCCTTCGCCACAGCATCGTCCAACGCGACGCTGCCCACCGCGATTCGCGTGGCCGAGGAACAACTGCGCCTGCCCCGCCGGATCGCGCGGTTCGTTCTTACGATCGGTGCGACGGCAAACCAGAACGGCACGGCCATGTTCGAGGGGATCACCGTCTTGTTCCTCGCCCAGTTCTTCGGCATCGAACTGGACTTGGCCCAGCAGTTGATGGTCATGCTGGTGTGCATATTGGGCGGGGTAGGAACGGCGGGTGTGCCAGCCGGATCACTGCCCGTGATCGCGTTGATCCTGGGCATGGTGGGCGTGCCGCCAGAGGGGATCGCATTGGTGTTGGGCGTCGATCGGTTGCTCGATATGTGCCGCACCACTCTGAACGTCACCGGCGATCTGGTCGCCGCAGCCGTCATCTCGGCAGGCGAACCGGCAGAAGCGGTCAGCGAGCCGCCTTCGCCGCCTCTGCCCACCAAATGAGACTGTCGGCAAAGCCGTTGAATCCGCGCGCGAGCGCCGCGCCGCCGTCACCTTGCGGCTGGCCCTGCTCGTCAAGCGTTTGGCCGATCTGGCCGACGCTCAGGCGTTCGGGAATGACCGCCATGCCCATGGCGGAGAGCGTCACCGTCCATGCAGCGTGGCTGTTCACCCCGGCATAGCGGCCAGCCGAATAGCTGGCGATGCCTGCCGGGCGCTTGTCGAACTCCTTGAGATAATGATCGACGAGGTTCTTGAGGCCTGGTTGGACGCCGCGATTATATTCGCCCGCGACGAAGACGAAGGCGTCGGCGGCAGTGAGGCGGTCGGCGAGCGCCGCCATGGCAGTGGGCGCTTCGCCGGGCGGATAGTCGCTGTAGCGCTGGTCGAGCAGCGGCAAACCGACCTGCATGGCGTCGATCAGTTCCGCTTTGTGGCCGAGTTGCTGGAATCCGTCGATGAGATAGTCGGCAAGGCGGATGCCCATGCGGCCACGGCGGTAGGAGCCGTAGAGGACGAGGATGTTGAGGGACATGCGGCCATTGTCGCAGACGGTGGAGGCTGCGTCCAGGGTTTGCAGATGGCCTTCGGCAGCGGCCTCCCTCTCCCGTTTACGGGAGAGGGAGGGGCCCGCCGCAAAGCGGTGGGAGGGTGAGGGCTAGCGGGCCACCCTCATCCAACTTCGCCCAGCCCGCACGCTGGCAAGGCTGCGTATCCTTCTCCCGCCAGCGGGAGAAGGAGCAGGCGCGTCTTGTTCCGTTGGCGACCCTAGCGCAGCTTGGCGATGGAGAGGCCGTCCTGCTTGGCGCGAGCTTTTACCGACTCCTCGCTGCGCGTCAGGGCCTTGGCGATCGCCTTCAGCGCCATGCCCTTCTTCGCCAGCGTATGGAGCTTTTGCAGCTCGTCGGCCGTCCAGGGCTGCTTGTGCCGTTCGAAGCGATCGCCTGCCATGCTACTCAGTCCGCGAAAGGATCACGCACGAGGATGGTGTCCTCACGCTCGGGACTGGTGGAGACGAGCGTGACAGGGCAACCGATCAGTTCCTCGATTCGGCGGATATATTTGATCGCCTGGGCCGGGAGGTCGGCCCAGCTGCGCGCGCCCGCCGTTGTGTCCTGCCAACCTTCGATATCCTCGTAGATCGGCTCCGCCTTCGCCTGGTCCTGCGCATGGGCGGGGAGATAGTCGAAGGTCTGGTCGCCGATCTTGTAGCCGACGCAGATCTTGAGCGTGTCGAAGCCATCGAGGACGTCGAGCTTGGTGAGCGCAATGCCGGTGACGCCCGAGACGGCAACCGACTGACGTACCAGCACGGCGTCGAACCAGCCGCAGCGGCGCTTGCGCCCCGTCACGGTGCCGAATTCATGGCCGCGTTCGCCAAGGCGCTGGCCGACGTCATTTTCCTGCTCGGTCGGGAAGGGACCGGAGCCGACCCGGGTGGTGTAGGCCTTGACGATGCCGAGCACGAAGCCCGCGCCGTTCGGGCCAAGGCCGGTGCCGCTCGCCGCCGTGCCCGCGACCGTGTTGGACGAGGTGACGAAGGGATAGGTGCCGTGGTCGATGTCGAGCAAGGTGCCCTGCGCGCCTTCGAACAGGATGCGCTGGCCCGCTGCCTTTGCCTTGTTGAGGGTCAGCCAGACGGGCTTGACGAAGGGCAGGATGAACTGGGCGATGTCGCGGAGGTCCGCCATCAGCGCGTCGCGGTCGATCGGGGCTTCGTTGAAACCGGCGCGCAGGGCGTCGTGGTGTGCGGTCAGGCGGTCAAGCTGAGGACCAAGGTCGTCAAGATGGGCAAGATCGCAGACGCGGATGGCGCGGCGGCCGACCTTGTCCTCATAAGCGGGGCCGATGCCGCGGCGGGTGGTGCCGATCTTGCCCGCGCCCGATGCGTCTTCGCGCAGGCCGTCGAGATCGCGGTGGAAGGGCAGGATCAGCGGGCAGGTTTCGGCGATCTGGAGGCTTTCGGGGGTGATTTCGACGCCCTGCCCCTTCAGCTTCGCGACTTCATCGCGGAAGTGCCAAGGGTCGAGGACGACGCCATTGCCGATGACCGACAGCGTGCCGCGCACGATGCCCGAGGGGAGCAGCGAGAGCTTGTAGACCTTCTCGCCTACGACCAGCGTGTGGCCGGCATTATGGCCGCCCTGGAAGCGGGCAACGACGTCAGCGCGCTCCGACAGCCAGTCGACGATCTTGCCCTTGCCTTCGTCGCCCCATTGAGCGCCGATCACGGTCACATTTGCCACAGATACAGTCCTCCGCCCGCCGCGCGGACCGGCCATGCCCTTCGACGGGACTCGGCATGCCGGTGGGATAAGATGGGCGCTTCACGCCCTATGCGGGGCGCGCGTTAGCCCCGCGCCACCCCGGGGTCAAGTCAGTAGGTGCGCGGCTCGTCGCCATCCAGCCAATGGCTGCAGCGCAGCGCTTCGCCATTTTCTTGCGCCGTGAGGGCGGCAACGGTCTGCCAGCCATCTGCACGAAGTTGCGCGGCGCGACTTTGGTCGTGATGAAGGGGGAGGAACAGGCGCCTCGGACTACCCGCGCCGAAACCGGCATCGATCAGTGGATCAGGGTAGAGCGAGAAGCCCATGGCCGGTTCTTCCGATCCGTCCGCGCGGGTGATGGCGTAGCTGCCACCCCGGCCGATCTCTCCAATGAAGCCTTCCGCGAAGATGGAGAAGCCGAACCAATTCTGATATTCGAAACCATGGCGCTCGGTTGGGTCAAGCGTCAGCGTGATGTCCCAGCCGATCGGCTTGGCGATGGCGCGCAGCCCCGCGATGCGGCTGCTGATCGCGCCGCCTAGCTGGGCGTTGAGCGCTTCGAGCTTTTCCATCGCCGGGTGGAAGGGCCCGGTCGCTTCCATCAGGGAGAGATAGGCGGCGGCGGCGGGGCTGATCGCGGCGAGCGCGCCTGCATCCTTGGCGTCGAGTTCCGCACGGACGGCTTCGATCTCATGCGCTCCGAGCGGGAGCGGACCTGTCGCCAGGCTATCGATCAGGTCCGGCAGGGTAAAATCGATGGTGATGCCGGTCACGCCTGCCGCCTGGAGTGCTTCGATCGCGACATTCACGATCTCGACCGCTGCGGCGACGCTGTCGCTGCCGATGAGTTCGGCGCCGACTTGCAGCCTTTCGCGTTCCGGGCGGAGCTGGTTCGCTTTGAGGCGGATCACGGGACCGCCGTAGGACAGGCGGAGCGGCCGGGGCGCGCTGGCAAGGCGAGTGGCGGCGATGCGGCCGACCTGTGCGGTCATGTCGGGGCGAAGCGCCAGGCTGCGCTGCGAGACCGGATCGATCGCGCGGACGAGGTCCTGCGCGCGCATGGATTTCAAGCGGCTGACCAGCGTTTCTTCAAATTCGGCGAGAGGAGGCATGACGCGCTCATAGCCGTGCGATGCGACCGTATCGAGCACGCGGCGCGCGAGGCGCGCGGAGGCTTCGGCCTGCGGCGGCAGGCGGTCGGACAGTCCTTCTGGGAGGAGGCCGGGAGGGATGCTCATTTAAGCCCTCCCCCCTTGGGGGAGGGTCTGGGAGAGGGGAATCCGCGCAACGCTTGAGCGATCACGCGAAGCACGCCCTCAATATTCCCCATCACATCCGGGTTGCCAAAACGAAGCACGTGATATCCTAGCGATTCCAGAAATTCCGTTCGCCGTGCGTCATAGCGATCTTTGGCGGAATGTGTATCCCCGTCGATCTCGACGATGAGTTTCGACGCCTTGGACGCAAAATCTACAATGTAGGGCGCGATGATCGTTTGCCGGGTGAATTGCTGATTTTCTAAGCGGTTCGCGCGAAGGGCAAGCCACAGTCTCTGTTCGGCGGGAGTTGGATTAGCGCGCATTTGTCTCGCGCGTTCCTTGAGCTTTGGGTCGAGACGCACCGCTCCTCCCCCTCTCCCAACCCTCCCCCCGAGGGGGGAGGGCTTTTAAGCATCACGCGAAGCGCAGCAGCTTCACCGTCTTGACGCCTGCAAGCTTGCAGATGTCGTTCAGCACTTCTTCACTGACCGCGCCGTCGACCGACAGCAGCAGCACGGCTTCGCCACCCTGGCTGCGACGGCCAAGGTGGAAGGTGCCGATGTTGACGCCTGCTTCGCCCAGCGTCGAGCCGAGGCGGCCGATGAAGCCGGGCGCGTCCTGATTGACGATGTAGAGCATATGGCCTTCGAGGTCGGCTTCGACCTTGATGCCGAACAATTCGACCAGACGCGGGCTGCCGTGACCGAACAGGGTGCCTGCAACCGACTTGTCGCCGCCCTCGGTCTTCACCGTGACGCGGACCAGGGTCTGGTAGTCACCCTCGCGGTCATGACGCACTTCGCGGACATCGAGGCCGCGTTCCTTAGCGAGGAAGGGAGCGTTGACCATGTTCACCGTGTCCGAATAGACGCGCATCAGGCCAGCGAGCACCGCTGCCGTGATCGGCTTCTGGTTGAGTTCGGCGGCATGGCCTTCGACCTCGACCGAAACGCCCTGGATGCGGTCGCCTTCCAGCTGGCCGACGAGGCTGCCCAGTTCTTCGGCCAAAGCCATATAGGGCTTGAGCTTGGGCGCTTCCTCAGCGGACAGGCTCGGTACGTTCAGCGCGTTGGTGATGCCGCCATCGAGCAGATAGTCGCTGAGTTGCTCAGCAACCTGAAGCGCGACATTGACCTGCGCTTCGTCGGTGGACGCGCCAAGGTGCGGGGTGCAGATGAAGTTGGGGGTGCCGAACAGCGGCGATTCCTTCGCAGGTTCGGTCACGAACACGTCGAGCGCGGCGCCAGCAACATGGCCCGAATCCATCACTTCCTTGAGTGCGGCCTCGTCGACCAGACCGCCTCGGGCGCAGTTGATGATGCGCACGCCCTTCTTGGTCTTGGCGAGATTTTCCTTGCTCAGGATGTTGCGGGTCTGGTCGGTCAGCGGCGTGTGCAGCGTGATGAAGTCGGCCTTTGCCAGCAGCGTGTCGAGATCGGCCTTCTCCACGCCCATTTCGACGGCGCGTTCAGGGGTGAGGAAGGGATCGAAGGCGACGACCTTCATCTTGAGGCCGAGTGCGCGGCTGGCGACGATCGAACCGATATTGCCCGCGCCGATCAGGCCCAGCGTCTTGCCGGTGACTTCCACGCCCATGAAGCCGTTCTTGGGCCACAAGCCCTGCTGGGTCTGGGCATTGGCTTCGGGCAGCTGGCGGGCCAGCGCGAACATCAGCGCGATGGCATGTTCGGCGGTGGTGATGGAGTTGCCGAACGGTGTGTTCATGACGATCACGCCCTTGGCCGAGGCGGCCGGGATGTCGACATTGTCGACGCCGATGCCTGCGCGGCCGATGACCTTGAGGTTGGTCGCGTGGTCGAGAATGTCCTTGGTGACCTTGGTCGAGCTGCGGATGGCGAGGCCGTCATATTGGCCGATGATCGCCTTCAGTTCGTCGGGGGTCTTGCCGGTGATTTCGTCGACCTCGACGCCACGCTCACGGAAGATCGCGGCGGCGCGGGGGTCCATCTTGTCGGAAATAAGTACCTTGGGCATGACGAATTGCCTTTCAATTCGTCATCCCAGCGAAGGCTGGGATCTCGGGCCTCTAGGGTCTGCCTAGCCGCCCGAGATCCTGACTTTCGTCAGGATGACGGGGAATGGGGAAGATTAGTTAAGCAGCCTTGGCGGTGGCATAGGCCCAGTCGAGCCACGGGCCGAGCGCCTCGATATCGGCTGTTTCGACGGTAGCGCCGCACCAGATGCGCAGGCCCGCCGGGGCGTCGCGGTAGCCCGCGACGTCGTAGGCTGCGCCTTCCTTTTCGAGCAGGCCAGCCATGCTCTTGATGAAGGCTTCGTCCGCGCCCTCGACCGTCAGGCAGACGCTGGTGGTCGAGCGGGTGGCGGGATCGGTGGCGAGATGGCCGAGCCAATCGCGTTCCTCGACGATCTTGCCCAGCGCCGCCGCATTGGCGTTGCTGCGCGCGATCAGGCCCTGAAGGCCGCCCAGCGACTTGCCCCATTCCAGCGCGAAGATCGCGTCTTCGACCGCCAGCATGGACGGCGTGTTGATCGTCTCACCCTTGAAGATGCCTTCGGCGAGCTTGCCCTTCGCCATCAGGCGGAAGACCTTGGGCAGCGGCCATGCGGGGGTGTGGGTTTCAAGGCGCTCGACCGCGCGGGGACCGAGGATCAGCACGCCATGGCCGCCCTCGCCGCCCAGCACCTTCTGCCAGGAGAAGGTGGCGACGTCGATCTTGGCCCAGTCGATCTCGTAGGCGAAGACCGCGCTAGTGGCGTCGGCGAAGGTCAGGCCTTCACGGTCTGCCGGAATCCAGTCGGCGTTCGGCACGCGCACGCCCGAGGTAGTGCCGTTCCAGGTGAACAGCACGTCGTGAGCGAAGTTCACACCGTTCAGGTCGGGCAGCTGACCATAGTCGGCGCGGATAACCGTCGGGTCGAGCTTCAGCTGCTTGGCGGCGTCCGTCACCCAGCCTTCGCCGAAGCTTTCCCAGGCGAGCGTCGTCACCGGGCGGGCGCCCAGCATGGTCCACATCGCCATTTCAAAGGCACCGGTGTCCGAACCGGGCACGATGCCGATGCGGTGCGTGTCGGGCAGGTTCAGCAGTTCGCGCATGAGGTCGATGCAGTAAGCAAGGCGGGTCTTGCCGATCTTGGCACGGTGCGAGCGGCCGAGGGATTCAGCGCTCAGCTTTTCGGCGCTCCAGACCGGAGGCTTGGCGCAGGGACCGGAAGAAAAATAGGGGCGAGCCGGCTTCGTAGCGGGCTTGGCCGCGGGCGCAATGGTGGCGTCGGCGGCAGTCACTTCAGTCATGTACGCTTCTCCTTGCAGAGAGCTCGCGCGGCGTTGGGACCGCGTGGCCCGCTGGCCGCCCTAAAGATCGCGGACAAAGAGTCAAGCGGCCAATGAGTCCAGACGAAGGGCTGGATGCGATGAACTGATGCACTCGTTAACCCACAAAGCCGCAGATCGTGGTAAATGGATGGGCATGAACGAGCGGGTTTGGGGGACAGCGGCCAGAGAAGCGGTGAGGCGTCGCGCGGGTCAGGCGGCCTTGCTGGCGCTTTGCGTGGCATTGGCATCATGCGGCGGCGACATCGTGCCGCGCGGGCGGGTGGAGCGTCCGTCCAAACCAGTGAAGAGCGCTCGTCCAGCCGCGCCGCCGCCGATGGAGTTGCGCCAGTGCCTGGTGAAGCTGCAATCGCAATCCGTGCTGTTCCAGCCCCTGCCCGACCAGAATTTTGGCGGCGGATGTTCGGCGATGGGCAGCGTCAAGCTGCTCGACATCGGCGTGCCTGCCACCAATTTGGGCGCGATGACATGCGGCCTCGCCGCAAACTTCGCGGCTTGGGCCCGCTATGGGGTGCAGCCTGCCGCGCGGCTGATCCTGGGCGCGGAGATCGAGAAGATCGAGACGTTCGGCACCTATAATTGCCGCCCGATCGCTGGCAGCGGCAAACTGTCCGAACATGCGCACAGCAATGCCGTCGATGTGTCGGCCTTTGTCCTGTCGGATGGACGGCGGATCACCATCGAGCAGGGATGGAATGGCGACCGGCAGACGCGCCAGTTTCTGGAAGTGGTCAGGGCGAGCGCCTGCAAGCGGTTCCGCACGGTGCTGAGCCCCGATTATAATGTCGCGCATCGCGATCATTTTCATTTCGATATGGGGGGACGGGGTGGCTTTTGCCGCTGACCTTCTTAAGTTGGGTTGAATGACAAGAAAAGAAATCGAAGAACGTAAATTCCGCCCCGCCCGTCAGGAAGCCGTCGATGCCCAGAAGGCGGTGGGCACCCCCCAGACCAGCAGCGCCGCCTATCGCCTGGCGTTCCAGGACACCGAATTCCTGCTGCGGGAGGATTTGCGGCCGGTGCGGTTCCAGCTGGAGCTACTGAAGCCGCAATTATTGATGGACGAGGCGAAGATTGAATCGACGTTCGTCTTCTACGGGTCGGCGCGTATCCCGGAGCCAAGCCAAGTGCAGGCGCGGATCGACGCTGCCGTGACGCCGGACCAGCGGCGGATCGCCGAGAATTTGGGGAAGAAGGCGCGCTATTATGAGGAAGCGCGCAAGCTGGCGCGGATCGCGGCGCAATATCCGGTGAACGAAGCGGGGTGCCGTCACTTCGTGGTGTGTTCGGGCGGTGGCCCTTCGATCATGGAGGCAGCCAATCGCGGCGCGGACGATGTCGGCGCGCAGACGATCGGCATGAATATCGTGCTGCCGCATGAGCAGGCGCCCAACCGGTTTGTGACACCGGAGCTGAGCTTCCAGTTTCACTATTTCGCGCTGAGGAAGATGCACTTCCTGCTGCGCGCGCGGGCGTTGGCGGTGTTTCCGGGCGGATTCGGCACGTTCGACGAGATGTTCGAATTGCTGACCCTGATCCAGACGGGGAAGATGAAGCCCATTCCGGTGCTGCTATTCGGGAAGGAGTTCTGGACGCGGGTCGTGGATTTCGAGGCGCTGGCCGATGAGGGCGTGATTTCGCCTTCGGACTTGAACCTGCTGACCTGGGTCGAGACGGCCGAGGATGCGTGGAAAGCGGTGCAGACTTTTTATCAGGATAGCGAAGCGCCGGGTTGTTGATGCCTATCCTCTCTCCTTCAGGGGAGAGGATGTGGAGACTTGGCCGCTGTGACGCCTAATCGGAGCTGGAGAGGGGCGAGGCACGCGTCTGGCCCCTTCCCCTCATCCAACTTCGCCTAGGCCCATTTGGGCCAAGGCTGCGTATCCTTCTCCCCCGAGGGGAGAAGGGTTAGGCGCTTGCTTCGTGGGGCTGTGAAGACTAGGGCGCGGCCATGCTTGCGGCGCTTGATCATGTCGATTGCTGGATCTTCGATCTGGACAATACGCTGTACCCGGCGAAGGCGGACCTGTTCGCGCTGATCGACGTGAAGATGGGCGAGTTCATCCAGGGGCTGCTGGGGTGCGACGCAGACGTCGCGAAGGCGACGCAGAAGCGCTACTTCATGGAGCATGGCACGACGTTGTCGGGGCTGATGCACCATCATGGCATCGAGCCGCGCGCATTTCTGGACTATGTGCACGACATTTCCATGGATCGGCTGGAAGTGGATGAGGCGCTCAACGCCCATATCGCCGCGCTGCCGGGGAGGCGGCTGATCTTCACCAATGGCGACGCGACCTATGCCGGGCGGGTGCTCGACAAGCTGGGGCTTTCCGGCGCGTTCGAGCTGATCCACGACATCCATGCCTGCCAATATGTGCCCAAGCCCGATCCATCGGGCTATGCGGAGCTGTGCCGCGTGCATGGCGTCGATCCGGCGCGCGCCGCCTTTTTCGAGGATATGGCACGCAACCTGAAGCCCGCCAAGGCGATCGGCATGAGCACCATCTGGGTGAACAATGGCTCTGAAGCGGGCAATCACGAGCATCATCCCGACTTTATCGATTTCGAGACCGACCATCTGACGCCATTTTTGGCCGACATCATTGGGGAAAGACCATGAGCCAAGACCTGATCGCCACCATCGACGCCGCCTGGGAAGACCGGGCCAATGTGAGCCTGACGACGCAGGGCGAGGTCCGCCAGGCGGTCGACAAGGCGCTGGCGATGCTGGACAAGGGTGAGTTGCGCGTTGCTGAGCCCACCGGCGCTGAAGGATCGGGGGGCTGGCAGGTCAATCAGTGGGCGAAGAAGGCGGTGTTGCTGTCGTTCCGCCTCAACGACAATGCCATGATCGACAATGGTCCGGGCGCTGGCCATTGGTGGGACAAGGTGCCGAGCAAGTTCGCAGGCTGGGACGAAGCGGCTTTCCGCGCCGCCGGTTTCCGCGCGGTGCCGGGCAGCTTCGCGCGGGCGGGTTCGCACATTGCCAAGAACGTCATCCTGATGCCGAGCTTCGTCAATATCGGCGCTTTCGTCGATGAAGGCACGATGGTCGACACCTGGGTGACGGTAGGCAGCTGCGCGCAGATCGGCAAAAACGTCCACCTGTCGGGCGGCGTCGGCATCGGCGGCGTGTTGGAGCCGTTGCAGGCCGATCCCGTGATCATCGAGGATGACTGCTTCATCGGCGCACGGTCGGAAGTCGTGGAAGGCGTCCGCATCGGCAAGGGATCGGTGCTGTCGATGGGCGTGTTCATCGGCCAGTCGACCAAGATCGTGGATCGCACCACGGGCGAAGTCTTCATGGGCGAAGTGCCGCCCTATTCGGTGGTCGTGCCTGGATCGCTGCCGGGCAAGCCGCTGCCTGACGGCACGCCGGGGCCGAGCCTCTATTGCGCGGTGATCGTGAAGCGGGTGGATGCGCAGACGCGGTCGAAGACCGGGATCAACGAGTTGCTGCGGGACTAAAAAATCCTCCCCTAGAAGGGGAGGTGGCAGCCCATGGGGCTGACGGAGGGGTAGCGGCGCCAGAGTTGCGCTAATACCCCTCCACCGCTCCGCGGTCCCCGTCCCCTTTTAGGGGAGGACCGGATGGCCTACATAGCGCCTATGCCGCCATCGACACCTGACAACACGCCTCTTCCGCCTGTCTGGGCGACGCTGCGGCGGTTTCTTCCCTATCTCTGGCCATCGGATGCGCCTGCGCTGCGGCGGCGGGTGGCCATTGCCATGCTGCTGGTGGTGCTGGCCAAGGTCATCAGCCTGGTGATGCCCTTTGCCTACAAGGCCGCGATCGATCGCATGGCGCCGGGGCTGGAGCCGGGCGTGGCGCTCGCCATCGCGCTGGTCGTAGCCTATGCAGGCGCGCGGTTTGGCAGCGTGCTGTTCGACAATTTGCGCAATGCGGTGTTCGAACGGGTGGGACAGGAGGCCGGACGGCGGCTGTCCGACGATGTGTTCGTCCATCTGCACCGCCTGTCGCTGCGCTTTCACCTTGATCGCCGCACGGGCGCAGTCACCAAGATCGTCGAGCGCGGCACCAAGAGCATCGACACGATGCTCTATTTCCTCCTGTTCAACATCGCGCCGACGGTACTGGAACTGGCGGCGGTCTGCGTCATATTCTTCGTGAAGTTCGGGCCGGGGCTGGTCGCCGCGACATTGGTGATGGTCGGGCTCTACATCTGGTTCACCCGCATGATCACGGAGTGGCGCAACCAGCTTCGCCGCGACATGGTGGACATGGACACCAACGCTGTCGCCCATGCCGTCGACAGCCTGCTCAATTTCGAGACCGTCAAATATTTTGGCGCCGAAGAGCGTGAGGCTGCGCGTTACGGCACGGCGATGCGCCGCTATGCCGAGGCGGCGGTGAAGTCCGAGAACAGCCTCGCCTGGCTCAACATCGGGCAGTCGCTCATCACCAACCTGATGATGGCAGGTGCGATGGGCTACACGGTGTGGGGGTGGAGCAAGGGCAGCTTCACCACCGGCGACGTGGTTCTCGTCAATACATTGCTTAGCCAACTATTCAGGCCGCTGGATCTGCTCGGCATGGTCTATCGTACGATCCGGCAGGGCCTGATCGACATGGAGGCGATGTACAAGCTGATCGATACGGAGGCGGAGATTGCCGATGCACCGGGGGCTCCAGCCCTCAAGGTAAAGGCTGGCGAAGTGCGGTTTGACCATGTCCGCTTCGGCTATGATCCAGACCGCGAAATCCTGCACGATGTCAGTTTCACCGTGCCGGCGGGCAAAACGCTGGCGATCGTGGGACCTTCAGGCGCGGGCAAATCCACGATCGCGCGGACGCTGTTCCGCTTCTATGACATTCAAAGCGGTCGCATCCTGATCGACGGGCAGGATATTGCCGAGGTGACGCAATCGTCGCTGCGCGCGGCGATCGGCATCGTGCCGCAGGACATGGTGCTGTTCAACGACACGGTCGGCTATAATATCGGCTATGGCCGGGCAGGCGCGAGCCAGCAGGAGATCGAGGCGGCGGCCAAGGCGGCGTCGATACATGACTTCATCATGCGGATGCCGCAGGGCTATGACACGCGCGTTGGCGAGCGAGGCCTCAAGCTGTCCGGTGGCGAGAAGCAGCGAGTGGCGATCGCCCGCACCTTGTTGAAAGACCCGCCGGTGCTGGTGCTGGACGAAGCGACGAGCGCGCTCGACAGCAGGACGGAAACGGAAATACAGGATGTGTTGCGCAGCATTTCGCGCAAGCGCACCACGCTGGTGGTCGCGCATCGGCTTTCGACGGTGGTGGACGCGGACGAGATCATCGTGCTGGACCAGGGAAGGATCGTGGAGCGCGGCCGCCATGCGGATCTGGTGCGGTCCAATGGTCTCTATGCTACCATGTGGGCGCGGCAGGCGACGGAGCGGGAGGACATGCCCGTTGAGCCTGTGATCGAAGATGATTTTGCAGGGTCGCAGCCTGCATTGTCGGTCCGGTAAGGAGCTTGGGGATGACGCAGACGATCCGGAACAACTGGCGGATTGCGCCCTGGGTGGTGATCGCCATTATGTTGGCCGTGCCACTGGTGGCGATGCAATTCACCGACGAGGTGCGCTGGACCGGTTGGGACTTCCTTGCGGCAGGCGCGCTGCTGGGCGGCGCTGCGCTCGTCTATGAACGGGGCGTTCGGCGGATTACTGGGCGCTGGCAGCGGATCGCGGCAGCGGGCGCGCTTGTCTTGGCGGTCGCATTGCTGTGGGCGGCGGGGGCGGTCGGCATCTTTTCCTGACGGTGAGGGAAGCGGCCCCGGCGCGAGGCCGGAGGCCGCTTTCCTGAAATGATCAGCGGTTGGTGACGGTGGTCGTGGTTTTTTCGACGACCGTTGCCCGAGCCGGAGCAGCAGTGGTCTTGCGTACGACCTTGCGCTTCACCGGCGCTGCCTTGCGCACCGTGGCCGCAGGCGCGGTTTTCACGGTTTCGGTCGTGATGGTGGTGGCGGCGGGAACCGTCGCGGCAGCGGCGCGAGCGGCTTGCGCGTCGGCAGCAGCGGATGCGGCAGCGCGCTCGGCTGCATCGGCACGCGCGTTCGCGGCGGCGGCATCCTGCTGCGCGGCCGCTGCGGTCGAAGCCTGGACCTGAGCATCCGTCTTCACGCTTGCCTGGCTCTGGCCGATGGCTGTGTCAGCGAAGCCTTGCGCCTCCACGGCGGCCTTGATGGCGTCCTGTTCCTTGCCGCTCTTCAGCCGTTCCTGGGCGAGGCGCAGCGACGCCTGGGCGCGGGCGAGTACCGCCGGGTCGAACTGGCCAGCCTGCAATTTGGAGGCAGCGTCGATCTTGCCCTGGGCCTGCGCGATCGCCTTGAGCGCCTGTTCCTCGTCACCAGCGAGCGCGGGGCCGCTCGCGAGGAAAAGCGCCGAAGCCGCGGCAAGAGCGCGCAGGGAATAGCCGAATTTACGCATATTCTCTCCTGTCAATGTTGAGAGCCGGGTAACGTACCGAAACGAACCGGGTTCCAGATGCGCCGTTGCTGGAGAGGGGTGAGCCGCCGTCAGTCCGGCAGAAAGCGCGCGGCGACTTCGGCGGGGACGCGCAAGATGCGGCCGCTTGTCCGGTCGATGATAGCCCAGGTCGATCTCGCGCTGACCTTGACCTTGCCGTCGGGGCCGATGAACTCCATGTGGCGGTCGAACCGTGCCCCCCTTGGCCCTTCCGGAATCCAGGTGCGGGCGGTTACGGTCTCTCCCTCCCGCACATTGCCGCGATAGTCGATCTCGTGCCGGGTCACGACCCACACATAGGCATCGAGATGCTCCGGCGCGGCGTCGCGGGTCCAATGTTCGGTCGCGACCTGCTCCATCCACTGCACCCAGACCGCGTTGTTCACATGGCCGAGCATGTCGATATGCTCGGAGCCTGCCGTGATCTGGGTGGTGTAGGTGGAGGACATTTTACCGATGCTCCGTTGATGGCTCACTGCGCTCGCACCCTCCCCCAGCCCCTCCCGTAAGAGGGAGGGGAGATTGGCTTATTGGGACACGCCCAGCTGCCAGAGGATGAAGGCGAATTCCTCTGCGGTTTCCTGCAGGCTTTCGAAGCGACCCGATTTTCCGCCATGGCCCGCGCCCATATTGGTCTTGAGCAGCAGGATATTCTGGTCGGTCTTGGTTGCGCGCAGCTTCGCCACCCATTTCGCCGGTTCCCAATAGGTGACGCGCGGGTCGTTGAGACCGGCGGTGACGAGCAGCGGCGGATAGGATTGCGGCTTCACATTGTTGTAGGGATCATAGGCGAAAATGGTTTCGAACGCCGCCTTGTCTTCGATCGGGTTGCCCCATTCTGGCCATTCGCCGGGCGTTAGCGGCAGGCTTTCGTCGAGCATGGTGTTGAGCACATCGACGAAGGGGACATGCGCGACGACTGCGCCCCAGAGGTCAGGATCGGAATTGATCACCGCCCCCATCAGTTCACCGCCAGCCGAGCCGCCGGAAATGCTGATCCGGCCCTTTGACGTATAGCCGTGCTCGATCAGGCCTTTCGCCACATCGACAAAGTCGTTGAACGTGTTGGTGCGCTTGTCGAGCTTGCCGTCGAGATACCATTGCTGGCCCAGATCATCGCCGCCCCGGATGTGCGCGAGGGCAAAGGCGAAACCCCGGTCGAGCAGCGACAGGCGGCTCGTTGAAAAGCCAGGCTCCATGGCGATGCCATAGGCGCCATAGCCGTAGAGGTGGAGTGGCGCGCTGCCGTCGCGGGGCAGGTCCTTGGGATAGACGATCGACACTGGGATCGGCGTGCCGTCCCGCGCCGGGATGGTCAGCCGCTCGGTCGCGTAGCGGGTCGCGTCATAGCCTGAAGGAATTTCCTGAACCTTCAGAACCTCAAGCTCGCCGGTAGCGAGATGATAGTCGTAGATGGTATCGGGCGTGACCATGGATTCATAGCCGATGCGCAGCTTCGTCACGTCATATTCGGGATTGTCGTCAAGACTGGCCGAATAGCTGGCCTCCGGGAACGGAAGCCGCTTCGCCGAATGGGCGGCATAATCGCGCAGTTCGATCTGGTCGAGGCCGTCCTGCCGTCCTTCGGTGACGTAGAAGGTTTTGAACAGGGTGAAGTCGGTGAGGTAGAAATGCGGATCGGCAGGGATCACCTCCGACCATTCGCCCGGAGCCTCCAGCGACGCCTTCACCAGCCGGAAATTGGGGTGCGTGTCGTTGGTGCGAATGTAGAGCGTGCCTTCATGCTCATCGACATCATATTCACGCCCGGCCTTGCGCGCGGAGACGAGCAGCGGCTGGGCCAAGGGATTGTCAGCGGGAAGCAGCCAGCTTTCGGTGGTGACATGGTCCCCCGTCGCGATGACAATCCATTTTTCCGATGAGGTGAGGCCAACGGACACGCGAAAGCCGTCGTCATCCTCATGGAACAGTTCGACATCGCTTTCGACCGGTTGGCCCAGCCAGTGCAGCCGCGCATTGTCGGTGCGCCATTGATCGTTGGCGATGCCGTAGAGCAGCCCCTTGCTGTCACTGGTCCAGACGAGCGAGGACAGCGTATCGGGAATGACTTCGGGCAGGATTTCGCCCGTGAACAGGTCCTTGATCCGCGCTTCGAACCGTTCGGACCCATTATTGTCGATCGCATAGGCGAGATAGCGGCCGTCCGGGCTGACCGACAGCGCGCCGAGGCGAAAATATTCATGCCCCTCCGCCAGCGACGGCTCGTCAAGGATCAATTGATCTTCGCCGCCCGCCACGGGACGGCGATACCATTTGCGATATTGCGCGCCGGTTTCGAACGCCCGCCAGTAGACGTAATCTCCATCCTTTTGCGGCACGGAGCTGTCATCTTCCTTGATGCGGTCCTTCATCTCCGCAAAAAGCGCGTCAGTCAGCGGCTTGCGGGGCTGCATGGCGCTTTCGAAGAAGGCATTTTCCGCTTCCAGATAGGTGAGGACATCCTTGTCCTTCACGTCCGGATAACCCGGATCGCGCAGCCACGCCCACGGGTCTTCCACCTTGATCCCATGGCGCGTGAAGCTGTGCGGGCGGCGGGCGGCCGAAGGAGGCATGCTGTTTACGGTCATTCAGGGTCCTGATTCTTGTGCCGGAGGCACGCTGGCATAAGCGGCTTTGCCTGCTTATGTTGGCGGCGGCATGCCCTGCGCAAGGGTTCTCGATCAAGGAAATGCGATGTCCGCTTATGAAGACCGTCTGAAAGCCCTGCGTGAACAACTGGTGCGCGAGCGGCTGGACGGCTTTGTCGTGCCGCTGACCGATGAGCATATGAGCGAATATGTCGGCGAATATGCGCAGCGCCTTGCCTGGCTGACCGGCTTTCAGGGATCGGCGGGAAGCGCGGTGGTGCTGCCGGAGGAAGCCGCGATCTTCGTCGATGGGCGCTATACGCTGCAAGTGCGCGAGCAGGTGGATGCCGCCCACTGGCAGTTCGAAAGCGTGCCGCAGACCTCCGTCGCGGCCTGGCTTGGCGTTCACGCGCCGCAGGGCGGGCGGATCGGCTATGATCCCTGGCTGCACACCCGCGCATGGGTGAAGGCGGCCAGCGAGGCGCTGGCGGAACGCGGGGCGGAACTGGTGGCGGTGGAAACCAATCCGGTGGACGCCGTGTGGCCCGACCGCCCCGCCCCCAGCGACGCCCGGCTAGTGGTGCATGAGGACCGCTATGCCGGCCAGAGCGCTGCGGAAAAGCGGCAGGCGATGGCCGATTGGCTGACGGAGAAGAAGGTGGATGCCGTCGTGCTGTCGGCGCTTGATTCCATCGCCTGGGCCTTCAACATCCGGGGCAAGGACGTCTCGCGCACGCCGGTCGCGCTGGCCTATGCGATCGTGCATGATGACGCGACGGCGGATCTCTTTGTCGCGCCCGAGAAGATCGATGAGGCGGTCGTGCAGCATCTGGGCAATGCGGTGCGGGTGCGTTCGCGCGCGGACTTCGCCGGAGCGCTGCGGGATATGGCCGGCAAGACGGTGGCAGCCGATCCCGAACGCGCGGTGGCGGCGATCTTCGAGGCTCTGGACGCAGGCGGCGCGACGATTTTGCCGGTTCGCGATCCGGCCGTGCTGCCCAAGGCGATCAAGAACCCGGTCGAAATAGCCGGGCACAAGGCAGCGCAGGCGCGTGACGGGGCTGCCTTGTCACGCTTTCTCCACTGGATCGCGGTCGAAACGCCCAAGGGCGGTGTCGATGAGCTTTCCGCCGCCGCTCGGCTGGAGGCGCTCCGCAAGGAGACAGGGCTGCTGGAGGACCTGTCCTTCGACACGATCAGCGGGGCCGGGCCCAATGGCGCGGTGGTGCATTACCGGGTCGAGGAAAAGACCAACCGGCCGATCGAACCGGGTTCCTTCTATCTGGTCGATTCAGGCGGCCAATATCGCGACGGCACGACCGATGTGACCCGGACGATCGCCATCGGCACGCCAAGCGAGGAGATGAAACGGCGCTTCACCCTGGTGCTGAAGGGCCATATCGCGCTTGCCCGGGCGCAGTTTCCCATAGGCACGCGGGGTAGCCAGCTTGATGTCCTCGCGCGCCAGTTCCTGTGGGCCGAGGGATTGGATTATGCGCATGGCACAGGCCATGGCGTCGGTAGCTTCCTGTCGGTGCATGAAGGACCGCAGCGCATTGCGACGGCTGGAGGCAATGACGAGCCGCTGCAACCGGGCATGATCCTTTCGAACGAGCCCGGCTATTACAAGACCGGCGAATATGGCATCCGCATCGAAAATCTGGTGCTGGTCGAACGGCGCGATGTGCCCGGAGCCGAGCGGGAGATGCTGGGTTTCGAGACTCTCACCTTCGCGCCGATCGACCGCAATGCCATCGCTGTCGACATATTGACGGCAGAAGAGCGGGCGTGGGTCGACGCCTATCATGCCAACGTCATCGAGATTGTCGGGCCGCAACTGGATAGTGACGCGCTCTTATGGTTGGAGCAGGCTTGCGCGCCTTTGTGATCGCCGCTTTAGTCGTCGCGCCGACCCACCTCGCCTGAAGAGGGCGGCGCTTCACGGCTGCCCGCCTCTTCTCTCGCCTGCGCCTTGCGGCGGCGCAGATTGTCCCGCAGCGCCTGGGCTAGCCTTGCCTTGCGATCATCCTGTCCACTGCTCATCACCGGGCCATAAGCAAATTGCCGCATCCACCGCAACCCGCCTTGACAAGCGGGACGCGCGCGGCCATAGGCCCGGCTCCGCAAGCCGAAAGGCATTGCGCGATGGTGAAAGTGCTGCCGTAGCTCAGTGGTAGAGCGCATCCTTGGTAAGGCTGAGGTCGCGAGTTCAATCCTCGCCGGCAGCACCATTTCCCAGCAGGCTAAAGTAGATCAGCCAAGCTATATTTTCCCTTTATTGATCGTTGTTGCGGCAACTAATCTATATTATTTGATTTACCTTGGAATCGGGGGATTCGGGGGATGAAGGTGCGTGAGCAACAGTCCGTTGCGCATGAGGTTTTGACTTTTCTTCAGTGTCAAAGTCTTGCGCCCACACCGCAAAATTATGCGATGGGCTATGTGCTGAAAAGCGGCTCCAATGAAGCGCTGTCCAAAGCCGTCAATGACGCGACTGACGGCGGCATTCGGATGAGCCAGCAGCAGGCGGACGATATCTTCATGCGCTGTGTCGGCAGCCTGGGCGGCGCTGGGGGCGCGCATGCGACCGACGCATTGCGGAACCAGACGCGCCACCAACTGCTTCGCTTGGCAGAGGTGGCAAGCAGCGCTGCCGAGCGGACCGGGGATTTCAACCGCGACCTCAGCACAGGCTATGAGAAGCTGGCCGACAAGGATGCGGCCGGGATCGGACTGATAATCTCCGACATGATCGAACGTTCATTGCGGGCCGAGCAGGACCTTGCAGCTGCCGCGAGGGAGGTTGAGGTTCTTCGGCAGGAACTGGACACCGCACGCCATGACGCCAACCTCGATGCCTTGACCGGCCTGCCCAACCGCCGGGCGCTGGAAGCAGCGATGGACCGGCTGCAGAAGGGAAAGCTGCCCCATGCCGTGGCGATTTGCGACGTTGACCATTTCAAGCGTGTGAACGATCGATATGGCCATGCGGTCGGTGACCGGGTGCTCAAGATGGTCGCCACTTCCCTGGTGGAAAGCTGCGGCGGGCAACTGGTGGGCCGCTGGGGCGGCGAGGAATTTCTGGTGGTCGTACAGGGACATGCGCTCGACGACACGGTCGAACTGTTGGATGACGCCCGCCGCGCGCTCGGGCAACGCGCCTTCAAACTGCGCGAGACCGACGAGCCGATGGGGGCGATCACCTTCTCGGCCGGGGTTGCGCTCGTCAATGAAGGCGCAGAGTGGAGCAACGCGCTCAATTCAGCCGATGCGGCTCTGTACCGGGCCAAGGCTCAAGGACGGAACATGGTTCTGAGGGGATAAGCGCTGCTGCTGTCCGGCCTATCTCCTTTCCAGCAAAGCTCCGCCCCTCAGGGGAGCGGCTTTGGCAACCAGCTTAAATCCTGCGCCAGCCTACGGGACGGCACGCCGCTGAGCTTACGCAAGGCCGGCATATCGAGCAGTTCGATCATGTGGCCGTCCCGCAGGATCAGTTTCTTGTCCTCGAGCGTCCGGAAAACGCGGTTCACGTGAACGGCGGTCAGGCCGATGACGTCGCCGATCTGCTCCTGCGTCAAAGGATGTTCGAAACGTGGGCCGATGCCCGGCTGTATCACGTTCAAACGGCTGTGCAGGTGAACCAGAAAACCGGCAAGACGGCATTCGGCAGAGGTCCGGCCGATGGAGCAGAGCCGGTCCATCAGCATCACGCGCTCCTGCTGCACGCTAAGGAACATGAGAGCCGCCATGTGTGGCGCGCGCGTGAAAAGGCTGCCGAATGCCGACAAGCTAACCGAGCGCAGCTTGACGGGCGTGAGCGCCGTCAAGGTTTCCGCGGCCTTGTCTAGCGCCATGCTGGGCGTGCCCAGGATATCGCCGGGCAAATGCACCTTCAATATCTGCCTGCCGCCATCGGCCAGCGTCATGCTGCTGAGCGCCCAGCCATCCAGTAGCAGATATACCGACTGGGGAGCGTCTCCTTCGCGCCGGATCGTCCGATTGCGCGCGATCTGCTGAACCGGGCCAGCCAGGCTGGAAAAGATTTCGAGCTCTGCCGGGCTTGGCGAGCGGAATTCAGCCAGTCGGGCCTGCGAGAAAACTAGCGGAGAAGAGTCGTCTGGAACTGCGCGCACGGAACCTCGGAACGGATCAATCCGGCCGCTCTAGCAAAGCGCAGCCCCCCCCTCTTTAAAATGGAGCAAGAAGCGCAAGATTCAGCGCGAAACGGTGAGGCCGATCCACAAGGTTCGGGGCGTGCCGAGATCCTCCGAGACGCCCGTGCTGCCGGTGACACGGCGGGTCAGCACCTCCTGGTCGAAGAGGTTCTCACCCCGCGCGATCAACTCCAGGCCGCGCCCGACCGGCAGGCGCGCGATAGCATCGACGGTGAGCGCGCCCGCCAAGCGATCGGCATGCAGATCATCTTCATATTGGGCCGAGACATAATGTAGGGTTGCGGACAGGCGTGGCCCCTGCCGCAGCTGCCAGGCCACGGTGGCGCTGGCGGCATGGCGCGGCGTTTGCGCCGGGGACAAGCCGTCGAACAGATTGCCCGGCGCGCGAACCGTGCTGTGGCTATAAGCATAGGATGCGGACAGGGACATCGCGCCCAAACGGCCGCTGGCGGTCAGTTCGACCCCCTTTGCAACGATCGCGTCCACATTGTCTCGCCTGCGGAGGTTGGTGCCAATGGTGACATTGGCGATGGCGTTGTCCAGCCTGTTGTAGAAGGCGGTGGCCGAGAGCGAGAGCCCTTTCAAGGGATTGAGATCGGCACCGGCCTCCACCCCTTTCAGTTTTTCCGGCGCCAGCGCGGGGTTCGCCTGCGTCGTGACGGGGAAAATGACGAAAGGCCGGTACAGCTCGTTCAGAGTCGGCAGGCGGAAGCCGGTATAGGCCGCCGCGCGCAGGGCGATATGCTTGTCGACATGGAGCAAAGCGCCTACGCGTGCTGAAGTCTCCCACCCGGAACGGTTTTTGAAATCGGCACTGTTTGCAGGAGAGCCCGCCACGCGGAAAAAGCCGTCGCTGATCGTCCAGCGGTCCGCCCGCACACCGCCCGTCAGAACAAGACTGCCAAGGGTCCAATCGTCTTCGGCGAACATGCCGATCGTCCGCTGCCGTCCCCCGGCGTGGCGGCGTGCGGTCACCAATCCGGTCGCGGCGCTATAGGCATCCTCGAACATGTCGCCCATGGCGAAGCGGCTATCGATGCCAACACGCAACAGATGATCCTGCCCCACCGGCGGCCGCAGTTCGATCTTGCCGCCGATGCCGGTCGAGGGGGTGCTGCGCTGATCGAGCGTCTTGCGGAAGGGCGGGTTGGACGAGATAACGATGTTCGAGAAGTTGCGGGCCTGAACATAGGCCAGGGCATCCACCTGCCACCGGCCGCGCGACACATAGCGGATGCTGGCATCCTGCCCTTCGCTCAGGCTGTCGGCGCCGCGAAAGCGCAGCGTTCGCTCATCATGGAACAGGGTCGTGCGGAATTGCAGCTCTTCGCTCGCGGAAATCGGAACAACAGCCCGCAGATTAGCCGACCAGCCATCATAGGCAGCAGGAACCGTCGCTGGCACGCGCTGGTCGCGAGGTGTCGTTTGAAAGCCGTCGCCCCTGTCCCAGCGGCCAGAGAGGGACAGGAAGCCTCCGCCAAGGTTCGGGGTGAGGCTGGCGGACAATTCGGTCGCGTCCCGGCTGCCGTAAAGCGCCGTGGCGGAAAACATCGGCAACTGATCACGCGTGGCGCTTGCCAGTTCGATGGTCCCGGCCACCGCACCCGCGCCGAATGCGCCGACGCCCCCGCCACGGGTGACCCGCGCGGCGGAAAGCCGCTCCGGAACCAGCGCGCTGAAGGGGATATAGCCGAAAAAGGGGTCAGCCATGGGCACGCCGTCCAGAAGCACCAGCGTACGGCTGGACGCGTTGCCGCCCAAGGCTCGCAAGCTCGCGCCCTGCGCGGACGGGTTCGCCGACCGGCTGTCGGATCGCCGGAACTGCTGGAACCCCGCCACGTCTGTCAGAATGGTCTCGATCCGACCGGAGGCACTATCGAGGAGGCGATCCCGTTCGATCTGTACCGATCCATAGGCGGGAGTGCCCGGCGGCAAGGGCAAACCGGCGCCGGTGATGACGATGCGCGCCTGGGCGCTGCCGCGGTCGTCGGGCTGGGCCAATGCGGCGGATGGCAGCAGGACGGGCAACAGCCAAAGAGAGCCAGCTTTCATGACCCCGCCCATAGCCATGCCCCCTCACCCTGACAATGAGGGGACAATTTGCGAACTCAGGCCAGGGCCGATCTTTCGCGTTGCGCCAGAAGCTTGTCGATGGTGAGCGGATAGTCGCGCAGGCGGATGCCGGTGGCGTTGTAGATCGCATTCGCAACCGCCGCGCCTGCGCCGCAAATACCGAGTTCCCCTACGCCCTTGGCCTTCATCGGCGAACTTTTGTCATCCAGTTCGTCAAGGAAGAACACATCCTGTTCGGGAATGTCGGCATGCACGGGGACGAGATATTCCGCCATGTCGTGATTGACGAAGAAACCGAAGCGCTTGTCGACATGCAGTTCCTCCATCAGCGCCGCGCCGACACCCATGGTCATCGCCCCGATGACCTGGCTGCGCGCTGATTTCGGGTTGAGGATGCGCCCCGCAGCGAAGGCGCCGCCCATGCGCCGCACCCGGACTTCGGCGGTATCGATATCCACCCCGACCTCGCAAAAATGAGCGCCGAAGGTTGCTTGCGCATAATCCTGCGTCAACTTGCCGAATTCGATCCGATCCTCGGCCCACATGCCCTCTTCGCCCGCCAGCGCGCCGATCGCTTGCGATTGATTGCCGAGCCGCACAAGCCCGTCTTCGAACACCGCCTCGTTCGCGGGGAAGCCTGCCTTGACGGCAAGCTTCTCACGCAGGGCGACGCACGCGGCATAAAGGCCCGCCGTCGCGCTGTTCGCGCCGAATTGACCGCCGGACCCTGCCGATTTGGGGAAGAGGCTGTCGCCCAGGCGCACCGTGACTGCCTCAATCGGCACCCCCAGCATTTCCGCAGCGGTCTGCGCCAGGATGGTGTAGCTGCCCGTGCCGATATCGGTCATGTCGGTTTCGACCACGACATGGCCACGCCCGTCGATGCCGACCCGCGCGCCCGACTTCGCAACGAGATTGTTGCGGAAGGCCGCGGCCATGCCCATGCCGACCAGCCAGCGGCCGTCCCTGACCTGGCCGGGCTGCGCCACGCGCCTTTCCCAACCGAAGCGGTCTGCACCCTGACGCAGGCATTCCACGAATTTGCGGCTTGAAAAGGGGCGCTGCGGTCCAGCTTCGGGATCATATTGCACATCGTTGCGGATGCGCAGCTCGACCGGATCGACGCCAGTTGCCTCCGCCAGTTCATCCATCGCGATTTCCAGCGCCAGCAGGCCCACCGCTTCCCCCGGCGCGCGCATGGCATTGGCTTCCGGCAAGTCGAGTTCTGCCAGACGATGGGCGGTGAGCCGATCGGTCCCGCGATAGAGCAGCCGCGTCTGCTGTGCCGCCACCTCCGGCCCGCCCCCGGGCAGATCACCCGACCAGACTTCATGGCCAATCGCGCCGATGATGCCGTCGCGGTCGGCGCCGATGCGGATACGCTGGATGGTCGCGGCGCGATGGGTCGTGTTGTTCGGGATTTGCGGGCGGGCAAGCGCCACCTTGACGGGTCGTTCCGCCGCGCGCGCGCCCAGGGCGGCGAGCAGGGCATCTGCCCGCAGGAACAGCTTTCCACCAAAGCCGCCGCCGATATAGGGGGTAACGACGCGGATCTTGTCCTTGGGGATCTTTAGCGTGGCCGCCATGTCCTCGACTGCCCAGGCCACCATCTGATTGGATGTCCACAAGGTCAGGCTGTCACCATCCCAGGCCGCCGTCGTGGCATGCGGCTCCATCATCGCATGGCTCTGGTCTGGCGTCGTGTAGCTTTGGTCCACCTTCACCGCGGCCCTTGCGAAGCCCGCTTCGAAGTTTCCGGCGGCTGTGTCGGCAGGGCCGCCAAAGCCTTCCTTTGGAACGGTGGCATGGCCGCGTTCGGCGGCAAGGTCGTAGCGGCCCTTCTCCGGACTGTAATCGATCCGCAAAAGGCGCGCGGCGTCCCGCGCATTTTCGAAACTGTCCGCGATCACCAGCGCGACCGCCTGATCATAATGTTCGATGATCGGGCCGCCCAGCAGATGGGCGGTGTTCCTGGCGCCCTTGCCCAGCGGTCCCGCATTCTGGTGCGTGACGATGGCAAGCACGCCCGGCGCGGATTGCGCCGCTCGCAGGTCCATGGCGTCGATCTTACCCTTGGCGATCGCCGATCCGACGATCCAGCCATAGGCGGCCTGAGGCGCGGCGTCATGGCGCTCATAGGCGTAGGGCGCAGTTCCGGTGACCTTGGCAGGCCCGTCGATCCGGTCGTGCGCCACGCCGACAACCCGGCCGCGATCGATGGGGTTGGTGGTGGCAGGCGTGTCGAACTTCATGGCCGCGCCTCCTTTTGCCGGAAGAGAGATGTAAGGGTGCGGGCAACAAGCTGTTGCTTGAAGGCGTTTTGCGCCGTCGGCCGAGCATCGGCCAGCGCCGCCTGCGCGACCTCTCCCGGCCCTGCCGCGGCAGCTGCATCAGCCGCCGCAACCCGCCATGGCTTGGGCGCGATGCCGCCGAAGGCGAAGCGGGAGCCGCCCTGCCCGTCAAACACTGCCGCAACCGAGACGAGGGCGAAGGCATAGGAGCTGCGATCCCGAACCTTGCGATAGATATGGGTCCCGCGAAGGGGCTGGGGCAAGGTGACCGACGTGATGAGCTCGCCCGGCTTCAGCCTATTTTCGATGTGCGGCGTATCACCCGGCAACAGGTGGAAGTCGGCAATGGGTATGGAACGACGCATACCGTCCGCTGCCACGGTGTCCACCGTGGCATCCAGCACCCGCATCGCCACGGCCATGTCAGATGGATGCTGCGCGATACAGGCATCGCTCGTGCCGACGATCGCCAGGCTTCGACTGACCCCCTTCAGCGCTCCGCACCCGCTGCCGGGCTTCCTCTTGTTGCAGGGCATGCGCGTGTCGTAGAAATAGGGGCAACGGGTGCGCTGAAGCAGATTTCCCGCGGTCGTCGCCTTGTTGCGCAGCTGGCCCGATGCTCCGGCAAGCAGCGCCCGGCTGAGCACCGCATAGTCGCGCCGGACATCCGGGTGCGCGGCCAGCGCGGTGTTGCGGACCATGGCGCCGATCCGCAAGCCGCCTTCGGGTGTGCGCTCGATCCGGTCCAGCTCCAGATGGTTGACATCGATAAGGTGCGAAGGCGTTTCGATCTGGAGCTTCATAAGGTCCAGCAAATTGGTCCCGCCCGCGATGAAGCGCCCGCCGGAAGAAGCGGCAGCCACGGCATCCTCGACGCTGGCGGCGCGGCTGTAGGTGAAGGGCTTCATGCCTCGTCCCCCGCTGCGACTTCGCGGATCGCCGCGATGATATTGGGATAGGCGGCGCAGCGGCAGATATTCCCGCTCATCCTTTCGCGCAATTCCGCATCGGACAGGACGACATGCTCCAGATCCTCCGTCGCATGGCTGGGAATGCCTGCCTCGATCTCCCCCAGGACAGCGACAGCCGAACAGATCTGGCCGGGCGTGCAATAACCGCATTGATAGCCATCATGCGTGACGAAGGCGCGCTGCATCGGATGCAGGTTTTTCGGCGTTCCCAGCCCTTCTATCGTGGTAACGGAGTCCCCTTCATGCATGACGGCCAGCGTCAGGCAGCTGTTGATCCGCTGGCCCTCGACAAGGACCGTGCAAGCGCCGCATTGGCCGTGATCGCACCCCTTCTTCGTACCTGTGAGTTGCAGATGCTCGCGCAGGGCGTCCAGCAATGTGGTGCGCGGATCCAGCTGAAGCTGAACGCGATCGCCGTTCACGGTGAACTCGACGGTGGACATGTCTCTTCCCCTGTTCGATTCCGGGGACAGCATCGCCCCCGTTTCAGCGCCCGCTACGCCCGGCAACGCCATGGCCGCTCCCCCGCCCTGCAAAACCGCACGGCGAGTCACATGATCTGGCGCCATAAGGTTGTTCCTCCTGCCATGCCCAATACGAAGCAGGATCATGGACGATCCCGCTGCGGACCAGAAAAGGTGCAGCAGCAGAGATAGGGCGAGAGCTTGCCCCAGCCAAGCCGCATTCCGGCGGCAGGGCCGCGTGCGGTCGCTGGCGGGATAAATTTCAGCCAAGGGCAAATTCTCCCTTGCCGACCTCACCAACCGCTGCTAGTTGCCCGCCTCACCCGCCGAGAGGGACTTCCTCCGGCCGCCAGAGCGGGCGTAGCTCAGGGGTAGAGCACAACCTTGCCAAGGTTGGGGTCGAGGGTTCGAATCCCTTCGCCCGCTCCAGTTTTCTCAGATAATTAAGGCGTTTACGACGGACCGCCTTGGGCGGACTTTTCGTTTTCGGCTTTCTGAGGCCGAATTGGGGTGCAGACTTCAGGATTGATGATTTGCCCTCCGCCGTCTCCGCACCCGTTGGGCGACGTCCGCTAGCTGGCGTACTCGCCACAAGCGACAGGCTGGGGTCGTCGCGAGCGTCTCCACAATTGCCTCTTCGATCGCGTCCAGCGCCGCGACGATGTCGGGAGACGGGCCGCCGATCTGGTCGGCCGCATCATCATCGTCGATCCTTCCGCCTCTCAGATCATCGGCATTCTGAGTCGGCAGGACGTGCTGAAGGTTCGCCATGTCCACCTGGGCTCTGAGCAGCTTAGGCACTGACCACGATCCTTGATGACGTTCGGCCTCTCAGGTCCGTTTTCCCAATCAGACCTGTTCTGCTTCATCGTTACTCGCCGTCCATTCGGCGATACTGTCCTGCTGGCCGATAAGCGCCAAGCCATGGGCGATGGAGGTCAACTCATCGCCGCTCGCAATATGGCTGGTGGGGAAGCGCGCCTCGAACAAGCGACGCACGGCAGGGATCAACGAAGAGCCGCCGGTCAGAAAGACATGATCTATCGCGTTCGCCCTGATCCCAGCCCGATCCAGCGCCACGTCCACCGTCGTCGCGATGCGTGCGAGGTCGGGGGCGATCCAGCTTTCGAAATCGGCGCGACTGACATCCGCCTCGACTTGCACCCCGGCGCTGTCGAAATGGAAATGCGCGTGCTCGTCGGTCGAAAGCGCCCGCTTCAACCGGCCGACCGCGTCATAGAGCGGATAGCCAAGCTCATTTTCCACCACGGCGATCATCCGGCCAATTGCCGCAGGATCGCTCGCCGCCCGCTTCAGCTTCTCCAGCTCGGCCAGGGTGCGCCGGTTGTGCATCAGCGCCAGCCGGGCCCAGTCGCCGAAATCGGCGAAATGGCCCGCCGGTATCTCCAGCACCTTGCCCATGGACGTATAGGTGCCGCCCTTGCCCAGCATCGGCAGGACCAGCTTATCCATGATGCGATAATCGAAGCGATCACCCGCTATGCCGATACCTGCGGAACCAAGCGGCGTGCAGCGTCGCGCGGCCCCCGGCGCTTCGATCCGCACGACGGAAAAATCGCTGGTGCCGCCGCCAAAATCGGCGACCAGCAGGGTGGCGGGCTCGTCCAACCGCGCGGCGAAACTGAAGGCGGCACCCAGCGGCTCATAGACATAATGGACTTCCCGTTCGAGGGCGGCGAACATGAGGTCGTATCGCTGGCGGGCAAGCGCGCTGTCCGGGCGCTGCCCCGCATAGCGCACCGGGCGGCCCACGACGACGCGCGACGGCAGATCCTTCAATGCGTCGGCGGCGTGCGCCCGTAAGCGATCAAGAAACACATGACCCAGTTCCTCGAAACGCAGCCGCTTTTCAAAGATGGTGGCATGTTCGAACGCCTTGCTCGCCGCGACGGATTTGAAGGATTGCAGGAAGCGGCTGCCTTGGGGAAATTCCAGGAATTCGGCGATGGCCCACGGCCCGGCTTCCTTTGCGACGCCACCGGCCGCGGCATCATCCTCCCAGAAGCACAGCGCGGAGCGGAAGATGGAGCCGCTGTTGCCAGGCGCCGGATAGCCCACCATGGTCGCCTCGCCATCCACGCCGCCGAGTGCAACGACCGAATTAGTGGTGCCGAAATCGATGCCGGCCGACCGAGCGAGCGAAGTCATGATTGCTGTCCATGCGATAGTAGGGATGAAGCGGGCGGGCGGCTATTGCAGGCATGGGCGCGCGGCGCAACCAGCCGTCTGCACAGGTGCCTTCATCGGCAACGTCTCAGACATTGTCGAAGGCTCTCCCTTTTTCAGGCGATCGCCTCTACATCCGCTGGATGCCCCAGATCCTCATTGATGCTGATGCTTGTCCGGTAAAGGATGAGACCTACAAAGTCGCGTGGCGATACGACGTGCCTGTCATCGTCGTCAGCAACAGTCCCATTCGCATACCGGCACATCCGCTCATCTCGCGCGTGGTGGTGAGTGACGGATTTGATGCAGCGGACGATTGGATCGTGGAGCATGTGGATGCAGGCTCTGTCGTGATAACCGCAGACATATTGCTGGCCGACCGATGTCTGAAGGCCGGATGCGGGGCGGTGATCGCGCCAACAGGAAGGCCATTCACCAGCGCTTCCATCGGCAATGCCGTTGCGACGCGGGCCATCATGGCGGATTTACGCGCGGGAGCGGTGGGTGATAGTCTTGGTGGACCAGCGCCGTTCGCCAAGGCGGATCGGTCTCGCTTTCTCTCCATCCTGGATCAGACGGTGGTCCGGCTCAAGCGGTGAACCTGGGCGCTGACCAACAACTTATCGAACGCGAGCCGCGCACATCCATCGCGCTGGTTCACAGAGTTTGAACAAGCTCTACAGGGACGCCCTGATCTGTGCTTATCACCGCCATGCGGACTCCGGCATCGACATAATCTTTCGCCTCCATAATGACCGTCGCATGCGCTGCTGTTGCTGCCACGACGGCCTCATCAACATTGATTCCCGCGATCTGGATGGTCGCTCCCGTAGCAACATTTGACCGATCGCAAAGCTGAATGAATTTCAGCATCGGTCCTTTCCGACCTCCCAAGGTCATGACAATTTCCTCGAACGCATCACCCGGCTTGCCACCATAACGATGTATCACCTCGAAGCCGAAGACGGTGCCGAAGAAAGACTCGCACGCTGAAAGGTTTGACGTCTGCAACTTCACGGCCGTCAGTGCGGGCTCGTTCATGATGCTCCCCTCCTTATTATCACATCTCTCATCTCGCGGCCGGCAGATCGCCCTGATCCCTATGCTCGTCAGGCCATCTCCGGCGGCTACGCACCTGGAGGAACCACCGGGCCACCCAGGACGATCGCCTTCTGATAGGCAGGCCTCGCCTTGAACCGGGCCACATAATCGCGCAGCTGCGGATATTCGGCAAGCAGGCCGGCCGAGTCCGCCAGTTCGATGAGATATGCGAGATGAATATCGGCGATGGTGAACTCTGCACCGAGCAGCCAGGGACCATCCCCAATCCCTTCCGCGATGTAGGCCAGTGTCTTGGCACGTTCAGGAATGACAAACCTCGATAGGCCCGCCTGCAGCCCTCCCACCATCCCGCCAATCAGCGTGAGCATGATCGGGAAGGCCGCGGATCCTTCGACATAATGCAGCCACTCGTCGTGCAACGCGCGCGCGTCGGTGCCTGGCACCGGCGCCAGGCGCCCTCCTCCATGGCGGTCGTTGAGATAAGTCAGTATCGCTCCGGATTCAGCAATCGTCAGACCATCGTCCATCAAGACCGGTGCTTTGCCAAGCGGATGCACCGCGGCCAGCTCCGGCGGTGCACGAAAGCTTTCATCCCTCTGGTACATGATCATTTCGTAGGGGATGCCTAGCTCTTCGAGAGCCCAGAGAATGCGGGTTGAACGGGAATAAGCCAAATGATGGAGCGTGATCATAGACAAACCTCAATCGCAGCTGACTATTGGATTAAACTCATGTCTACGGCTTAGCCATGGTATTCAGACCGCGATCAGTTTCCGCTAGGCCAAGGCGGAGGCGCGCTGAAGGTGGCCGAAGGCAACGGAGCGGTCGTGAATGAACAAGGCAAGAAAATTCCGGGCCTGTATGCCGCGGGCCGAACGGCTGTGGGCGTCTGTTCCAACATATGTCAGCGGATGTCGGTTGCAGACTGTGTCTGTTCCGGAAGGTACGCCGCGCGATCGATTGTTCAACTCGCGCGGCGCGCCAGCACCAAGATCTTCTTCGTCAGTTTTAGTTTAGCTACTGCTGCATCGCGTACGAGCGACGATCTGACGGCACACATCCCCTGGGGTAACCTCTTCAAGCCATTCCCGCAGCATGTTCTCGATCCAGACCACCGCGCTATAAAAGCCGCTTTCCAGCAGGCGAGGATCAGTTCGGCATTCAAGTGATACCAAATATTCCTCGGGAAAATAGTCCAGTGCATCCGAAAGGATGGTGACGAACATGAAAATAGCCGTCGAAAAAATCGACGCCTTATATTGAAAATATAGTTCTTCTTTGTCGATCGGCGGGCACCCTTGGGCAGCGCATTCCTCGATGAAAATGGCGATCACGCGCTGGACCAAGCCGAGATGCTTGTCAGGCTCTGGCATCATGAGCATACCGCTCAGCGCTTGAGCGATGCTCGCCTGCCCTGCCCCGCCCCAATCGAGTATTCCTGCTTGGAGCAGGCCGTTCTCATCGCGCCAAAACCAAGCGTTATCGATGTTCAGGTTGATGTGACACAGACCGGTATAGTCGGGATTGGACAGCATATAGGCGAGCAGCTTGTCCTTATGCTCCAGTCCAAACAGCACGTCTTCGCGCCACTTCTTAAGGAATTCCGGCTTTGTCACCGCCGGTGAAAAGATCTGGGGGGCAACGCGTCCGATAAAGTCGATCAGTCGATCAAGCCGCGGTTCGGGATTCTCGATGCGCTGGAAATCCGGCGCAGCCTTGCCGAAGGGAAAGATGGCCTCGATATCATATCCCAGGCCGCCTCGTTTATGTGCGGCGACCAGACGGGCGAGGTTGCGCGTCAGAACTTCATAATGTTCCTCCACGCTGGGCACCTCATGGTCATACCCCTTGCGATAGGCGGGCTCCACAGGATCGATCCCGAAGGGAACCCGCTCGGTTATCAGAATATAGTTGCCGGTGTAGGAGCTGTAGTCGCCGAAATAATAACGGGTAACAGTAACGGGGAGCTGCCGTTCCCGGGAAAGGCGTCCTAATTCGATTTCGCCATTGGACAGCCGAAGCAATCCATATTTATGATGCACGTCACTTGGGGGAAATTTCACGAATAGTTCGGTCTGCAAGCCCGGCTCGTCACGCGCATAGGACACGGTCAGGAGGCCGTTTTCCGAGGCGCCACGAATATCCAACTTGTCGAGAGCGACGATAGCGGTGACCTGATTGTCCCGCGACAAGACTTCGGCAACGTGGAACGCGGCAGTCAGGAAGGCGGGGCCAGCCTTGCGCAGTCCCGCTAGATCGATGGGGAATTCCAAGCCATAATGGTCACCCGGCGTGATGCACAGATGCCGTTCAAGAAAGTCATCATAACTTAAGGCTGTCTTCGAGAAAGGCACGGCGGCACCAAGCGCCTCGGCATCCACCCAACCATTGGGGCTGGCGATGCGGACCCGCTCCCGTCCGCTATCATCTCTCGCCTTCTCCGCGCAGACAACCATCGTGCCAAGAGGCAGATGATGAAGCTGGGCGCTGTCATGCGCTGCATGTGCTGTGACCACTGCGCCGTCATTAGCCACAATCGGGCATCGCGCGCCAAGCGACACTGCAATCTCGTCAACAGTCGGCACACTTCTCTCCAAGCTTCGTCCGCAGCCACCATGCGATGCTCACACACGCCGCCATATTACAGTAAACCGTGCATTTAAGCAAAGTAGCCAATAAGGCAGATCAATTGCCACCGCCGAGGCGCTCACCTTTGGTAGCGAGAAATTCGACAATCACGACCTGACAAAACCCCTGAAGCCGTCCGCGGCCGCTTCCTTGTTGAGCCAGGCGAACCGGGGAAGCCGCCCTCAGGCGGCTTCGTCCATGGCGTCAGCTGGGATGTTGGTGGGGCCGCCAATGTCATAGACGCGGGCGAGCAGGCCTACGAAGCTGTTGTCGTTCATCGGATCGGTCGGCACTTCGAACTGGACGCCACGCTTCTTCATGTCGTCGATCAGCATGTTGATCGCCAGTTCATGCGTGATGTCGTCACGATGATCATAGGTCAGCCGGAAATCATCCATGTCCTTGAACAGGCGTGCGCCCCAATGGACCAGGAAGCGCATTTCCTGCTCAGGCACCTTCTGGTTGACCTCTCCAAAGGTTTCGATCTGCCAGCCGGTCGGGTCCTGCGGGTCGGCGCCAAAGGTCGAGCTGATGTCCATGCCCTGCGGCTTGCGCAGTGCGACGGGGCCCGTAGCCTGACCGTGATGGAACATCATTTCGTTCTCCACGACCACCGCGCGGCCCCACATCGGCGCGTTGATCTGGAACGGCTCGCCGCTCGGACCATTGGGCCAGCAGTTGAAGCCGCCGCCAATCTTGCCATTATAATACCAGGCGATGACCTGGCCCTTCTTCGAACGCCAGCGATCGAACAGGCAGGACTTCGCCATGGTCAGCAGTAGCCACAGCGGGGTATTCTCCATCGTCAGGCCACGGAAAACCGTGCCGTCCAGATGCGGAGGGCCGCCGATTGGGGTCGGACCCTGAATATTGAAGAGGAAAGTTTCCGGCTCCGCATACTGGCAGTCCCAATAGTTGCGGACCAGCTCAAGGAAGCGGGAATTATAGTAGCAATCCTCGATCTCCGGGTAGAAACAGGTGCCCCCCTTGGCCAGATAGCCGCGAAATACCGGATTGAGGCCGATCATGTCCCAGGTCAGCTTGACACCTTCGGGAATGGTGCCGGATGTCGTCGCGATCACCTCTTCTGGCGTTTTGAAATTTTCGGCCATGATCAACGGCCAAGGACCATTATCCCGCACGACCTGCAAAAGTCTTGCGTGCTGATCGTTGCTATAGGCGTCGTCGATCAGATGGGGCGGAGCGACCGGACGGAAGTTTTCGGCGAGATCGCGAAGCATAACTGTGTCTCCAATTTCTTGCAACTGTCATCGCATAGGAATGAGGGTGGCCGGCCTGTAGGCACCAAAGCCACCCTAAGCGGATCAAATCGTCAGCGTTTCCATTTCACGCTGTGTGGCCGGAGCGTCGCCGTCCTTGCGCGTCACGTTGAAATCCTCTTCACGTGGGCTACGCAGATCGTGCCAGATGCGCGAGTTATGGCGTGGGACCGCGAGGATGACCTTCTTTTGCCCGTCACCGCCCTTGTCCCGATAATAGCCATGGGCGCTGCCACATTGCACCCAAGCGGTTTTCGCCAAGTTCGTATCGACATCGTCTATGAAGGCGTCCGTTGCCTGCTGAGAAACGTCAAAGGACGACAGATGATCGTCCACCATCCATTGCAGCAGTTCGACGATGTAATGGACCTGCTGCTCACTGACGACCGCATGGTTGGCGACCAGATAGCTGTAGGGAGCGCCCATGAAGACGAAATTGGGGAAGCCGGTGATCAACATGCCTTCATAGGAGAAGGGATGCGGATCGAACGCGTCCTTCAGCGTTTTCCCGCCAGTGCCGCGAATGTCGAACTGCCGTCCGAAATGCAGATTGTAGCCGGTCGAGAGCAGCAGCACGTCGCATTCGATCCGCGTACCATCCGCCAGGATGACCGCGTTCGCATCGGCCTCCGCCAATTCGCCGCGCACGATCGACACATTGGGCTTCTTCAGCGTATCGTAAAATCCGCAATCCAGGATCGGACGCTTGGCGAAGACCGGGAAGTTGGGCGTCAGCAGTTCTACCATTTCCGGATCGTCGGGGAAATGGCTCTTCAGATAGCCTTCGCACATCATCCGCATGCCATCGTTGATCGGACCGAAGCCGCCGGTCTTCGCGGCATAGTCCTCGTCCTTCATGATCATGCCATGCATGTCGCGCATCTGGCTGTGCAGGCTCTGCAACCGCTTCCACTGCGCCAGGAAGGGCACATGCTCCATGGCCCAGCGCTCCAGTTCCGCCACCGGCGCATGCGCCTGCGGATTAGGGATGATGTGTTCGGGCTGGCGCTGGACGATGATCAGCTCGCCGACCTTGTCGGCGATCGCGGTCGCCACCTGCACGCCGGAACAGCCGGTGCCGACCAGCACGACCTTCTTGCCGGCAAGGTCGACGCTATGATCCCAGGCGGCCGAATGGATCACGGGACCTTTGAACGAGTCCAGATTCTTGACCTTGGGATAGTTGGGATTGTTGTTCGGCCCCACCGCCATGATGAGGACGTTGCACTCATAAGTTTCGGGCTTGCCGTTCCGTACCGCCTTCACGGTCCAGATCTTGCGTGCCTCGTCCCACTCCGCGCCTTCGACCCAGGTTCCGAACTGGATACGATCACGCAGATTATATTTGTCGGTGACGCGGTCGAGGTAAGATAGGAATTCGGGGCCGCGCGGATAGAATTGGGTCCAGGACGCATTGGGTTCGAAGGAAAAGGAATAGATGCGGCTCGGTGTATCGACCGCAGCGCCCGGATAGGTGTTGGTCAACCAGTTGCCGCCAACCGTGTCCATCGCTTCCAGCACCGTGAAGTCGAAACCTGCCTGCTGCAGCTTGATCGCGGCGTTGATACCCATCATTCCCGCGCCGACCACGATCACCTTGAAATCGGCAGGCGGCACGTCCGCCGCCTTGCGCACGCGCGTGTCGGTGGTGAAGCCGGCATGCTGGAAAGCAACATCCACGGACATTTCCGGCAGGTCCTGACCCAGCAGCAGACGGCTCATCCGCTTGAACATCGGCCGGTCCAGCTGCGGCATGACCGGCGGCTTGCCCGACTTCACCGCGAGGCGCAGGCGATCGCGAATTTCGGCGGCGATCGCCGGATCAATGGTCGGCCGCTCTTCATGCGCGTGGATATCCACGAACGTCTCGATCAGCTCTTCCTGTCGTCCGTCGATCGCATCCCAATAATGATGCAGCAACGTACGGTCGCCGGTGATCTGGATCAGCGCCATCAGCGCCATGGTGGGGTCAAGCGCGTCGATCGCGGCATGTATCCGAGAATCATTATTAGTGGCCGGGGCGTGCATCCTGTCTCTCCTGAATGTCCTCGTTCGCAGAACTCAATTTAAATTGAATTACACTTCCATGTGTAAATCGTCAATGGTGGCAGGCTTGCTATTTGCGCCTTTGCTGCGCAACGAGGCTGGATATGGACGGACAGAGCATCAAGAGGCGGGCAGGCCGCCCAACGCCAGAGGTGGCCGAACAGAAGCGCAACAACCTGATCCTGGTTGCGCTCAATGAATTTGCACGGACTGGATTTCATGCTGCGTCGCTGCGCGACATTGCCGAAAAGGCTCAGGTGTCGAGCCGCACGCTCTACAATCACTTCCCTGACAAGCTCGCCCTGTTCGAAGCCTGCCTCGAACATTCTGGTGCGCAGATCCGGCCGGAACTCCCCGATCTGAAGGGCGACCTCCACACGCAGCTCATCACCTACGCCACCGAAATGCAGCGGCAGCTATTTTCGACGCAAAGCACTCAAATGGCACGGCTGATTTACCGGGAGAGCAGCGAATTCGACGAACTGCGCAAGATCGCTCGCCTGCAGTTTGAACGGCATCAGGTCAGCCCTGTCGCTCGACTCCTGGAGGCGGAAGGCGTCGATCCGGCAGAGAGCCACCCTTTGGCCAAGCAATTCGTCGTCATGGCTCTTGGCGAGTGGCAGAGGCGATTGCTGTTCGGGGGAGAGTTGATGACGGATGAAGAAATGGCTGGGCACGCAAAGCTCGTAACCAACATATTCTTAAACGGTATCACAAGTCGCATCTCGTAATTGGCTGGCGTCCGGCCTAGGCAGGCTTGGGAAAATTGACTGCTTCCGCTTCTATGCAGGCGCTGAACAAGCCAAGCTTATCTGTAAAATGATTATAGAGCGTCCCGACTTGTTGATATCGCCGCGGTCTTCCACTTCCTTGTTCTTGGTCGGTTGCATCTCCCCAAGCTGGTAATGGCGGACACATTCAAGGCACTGGCGCAGCGCCGATAGCGGCTTCAACAGAGCGAGATTTGCATTTTGAAGCGCCGCAATCTAACGCTCCTTGCCATAAAGAAACTCAAGACCGCCTTTTAGACGGTTTGCTGGCGTTTCAGGGCATTAGGAACAAATGGTGCCCGGGGACGGAGTCGAACCGCCGACACTGCGATTTTCAGTCGCATGCTCTACCAACTGAGCTACCCGGGCACGGGCGCCGGGGAGAACCACCGGCGACGTTGAGAGGCGTGCCTATAGGCATCAATCCAGGGGGTTGTCCACCCCATCATCGTCGCTTTTTTTCATCTCGTCGGCGGCGGGGGTTCCGGGGACCCGATAGCCTTCGCCCAGCCATTGCAAAAGGTCACGATCGCGACATGGCTTTCCGCAGAAAGGCCGCGTGTCCGGATGTGAAGCTTGGCCGCAGATCGGGCAGGAGGATGATTTAGGCGACATGGCCGGCCGATATGGCAAGCGCGGGGTCCGCCTTCAAGCTGACGGCCCCGCCACGGCGGCGAGCGAGTTGCTCCAGCCAGTCGGTGGCTTTGTAAAGGCGGTCGATGATGGCGGGCGCGGCGGTGATCGTCACCGGTCCGCCATTGCCCTCTCGCTCGGCACGGCGGAGCAATGCGAGGGAGGCGGTTTCGATCGGATCAGCCCGCAGCAACTCCATGAGGTTCATCCGCTCCCGGCGTCGGATGATCTGGACGAACCCGAAGCCGTTCACCGCAGTGCGTTCGAAAGGAAGGGGCAGATATTTGTCGATCTGCGCTGAGGCGACAGCGCGCTCATCCTTGTTGTTCATGGTGGGCAAATCGATGCCGATCGATCCGGTCAGGCCCATGCGGCGGATCGCCTGTGCGGCGAGCTTCGCACCTTTTGGACCGAGCTTGGCGGGGGGCAGCGATCCGTCCACGTCGATCAGGATCATGGCAGGCGTCGGGAAGATGCGGAGCGCCGATTCCTCGGTGCCGATCTCGCCGGACATCGCCTCTTCCATGAGCTCGCTCCAGCCATGGGCTTCGAAGCGGTCCTCCTCATGCGCGGGGCACGGGATGACCGGAATGCCGGTTGCACGCAGACGCTGGAGCAGGCTGGGGGCGGGATGCACCTTGGAGCCCGGCTGCGCGATGCGCGCCTTGGCGAGCTTGGAGCGGCCGTCCTCGGGAATGGCTTCGCGCAGAATTTCGAGGAGAACAGTCGCTCCCTCCGCAGTTTTTGGCGGGATGGGCTCGACCAGCACTTCCTCGCCCGAGATCAGGCGGGCGATGCCGCGCTTCTTGGGAATGATCGTCCGGACGAGCTTGCCCTGCATCACCGCGCCGGCGCGGGCGCCATCGCCCTCACGCTCGATCTCCGCTTCGACCAGACGGCCCTTTTCGATCAGCGCGGCGCGGGCCTCGCCAATCCCTTCTTCATAGAGCCATTCGGCCATCACTATATTCCTGCTGGTCGGGATTGCTGAGCCGGGACATGTGCCATTTCCCTCGCCATCCCTTTAGTCCAATGGATAGCCCGCGGCTTTCAGCAGCGCGCGGGTTTCGTAAAGGGGCAGACCCATGATCGCGCTATGGCTGCCCTGTATCGCGCGGATAAGTCCGGCAGCACGACCCTGGATAGCGTAGCCGCCTGCCTTGCCCTGCCATTCTTCGCTGACGATATAGGCGTCGATTTCGGCCTGCTCCAGACGTTTGAAGGTGACGATATTGGTCGAGAGGCGATGCCTTGCCCTTCCCTCGCCATCGATGAGCGTGATGGCGCTCAGCACACGGTGGCGGCGGCCGGAGAGCAACGAAAGACAGGCGCGCGCCTCATCCTCCGCCTCTGCCTTGGGCAAAATGCGGCGGCCTGCTGCGACCACCGTATCGCCCGAAAGCACGAGCGCGCCGGGATGGCGGGCAGCGACAAGCGCCGCCTTTTCAGCCGCCACGCGCGTAGCGTACGGGCCGGGAAGTTCGCCTTTCAACGGGGTTTCATCGACATCGGCGGGGTCCACCATATCAGGACGCACGCCGATCTGACCCAGAAGTTCACACCGTCTAGGCGAAGCCGAAGCAAGGATGAGCCGCATCGAAAAAGCGGCTTATTTGAAGCGGTAAGTGATCCGACCCTTGGTCAGGTCGTAGGGGGTCAGTTCGACCAGCACTTCGTCGCCCACCAGCACGCGGATGCGGTTTTTCCGCATCTTGCCAGCCGTGTGGCCAAGGATCTCGTGATCATTTTCAAGCCGGACGCGAAACATGGCGTTGGGGAGAAGCTCCACAACCTGTCCGCGCATTTCAAGCAGTTCTTCTTTTGCCATAATATCCTGGGGAAACCGAAAATCGCGCCGCCATAACGACAAAATGCGGAAAATGGAAGTCAGGCTGACGCGCCGAACGCATCACCCGCTGCGGAGAGGGCCGCAAAGATGTGATCCAGCTGATCCACATCAGTGCAATAGGGCGGCATCAGATAGATGCTGTTGCCCAACGGACGAAGCAAAATGCCCCGATCAAGGAAGAAGGCGCGCAGGCGTGGGGCAAGGTCGGACAGATAGCCTGCATCCTGCGCGATCAGGTCGATCGCGACGATCGTGCCAAGCTGCCGGGCGTTCGTGAAGGCAGGATGAAGCGCTAGCCTTCCGAGTCGCTGCGCCATATTCTGTTCGAGCGCGGCGATGCGGCCGAGCACATCCTCCTCCCGCCAGATGGCGAGGTTGGCGGCCGCGGCGGCGCAGGAGATGGCGTTGGCCGTATAGCTGGACGAATGGTAGAAGAGCCGCGCCCGATCCTGCGACTTGTGCGCGTCAAAAATGCGCGCCGTGGCGAGCGTCGCCGCGAGCGGAACGGAGCCCCCAGTGATTCCCTTTGCGACGGCCATGATGTCGGGCACGACGCCTGCCTGTTCGCAAGCAAAGATTGTTCCGGTGCGGCCCCATCCGGTCATCACTTCGTCAGCGATGAAAAGGACATCGTGCCGTGCGCAGATTTCCGCCATCTGCCGCAATATCTCCGGCGAGTAGATCAGCATCCCGCCAGCGCCCAGCACCAGCGGTTCGACGATGAACGCCGCCGGATGCTCCTTGCAGGCGGCTTCCAGCGCGTCGAGCGTCTGCTGCTCGGCCCCTGGTGCGGGAAACGCTATGGTGCCAACATCGAACAGCAAAGGCGTCCATGCCGCATTATACACGCCGCGCTCGCCGACCGACATCGTGCCGATCGTGTCGCCATGATAGCCATGTTCGAGGACGAGGATGCGATGCCGGGGCGTGGACAGTCCGTCCAGCGCGCGATTGTGCCAGTAGCCGAGCGCCATCTTCAGCGCGACCTCAACGGAGGTCGACCCGCTGTCGGAAAAGAAGACATAGGCGAGCGGATCGCGCCCTTCCGCGCGCGGCGCCAGTTCTATCAGGCCGCGCGCTACCTCTTCAGCGGGTTCATGCGTGTAACTGGCAAAGATGAGCTGGTCGAGCTGCCCGGCCTGATGCGCAATCGCCTGAGCGATGCGGGGATGACAGTGGCCGTGCGTCGTCACCCACCAGCTGGAAATGGCGTCGATCAACGTGCCTCCATCTGCCAGATGCAATGACGCGCCGTCGGCGCGCACGACATGCGGGATGGTTTCGTTGAGGCCGTGCTGGGTAAAGGGGTGCCATATAGGGGAGGTCATGGCGAGACGCTTAGAATAGCCAAAGCGTCAGGCCAAGCTCCCTCCCCTGAAACATGCCGTTACCGCTTACTTGGCTGGATTAGCCGGAGTAGCGGGCGAAGCTGGCGTAGGGGGGCTGGCCGGAGCAGCCGGTGCTGCTGGAGCGGCCGCCTGGATACGCTGCTGCAATGCCGGGTCGGCAGCTGCGGCCTGGCCGATTTCATTGAACTTTTCAGGCGCAATGCCCGATGCCTGCAGCGCGGCGAGCATCTTGGGCTGCTTTTCCGCGTCAGCAATGCTGGTGTCGGACTGAATCTTGGTCACTTCGACCGCTGCTGCAGCAAACAGCTTGATGTCGGCATCGCTATATTTGCCTGCTGCAGCCGAAGGTGCTGCCGGAGTGGCTGGGGTCGCGGGCGTCGCCGGAGCGGCCGCGCCCTGAGCCAGAACGGGTGCCGCTGCCAACAGAGCCACCGATGCCATAGCCGTCTTCAAAACCAGTGATGAACGAAAACCCGTCAACATGCTTCTCCTTGCGATTTGATGGCTTAAAGCTGTGGAAGAGCGCACAAGGTTTAAAGAGTGTTCCGGCGAAACGTGAGATTCGAGGGGTGACGGCCGGGCGCCGTTCAACTCATCCCCCGCATCGTCACGACTCGACGCAGCCGGAACGTTACCCGTCCATATCTTTCACCAGATTCTCACGCGCTCCTGTGGAGCAAGATAGAGCTTGCTGCCGCGCGCAGGCTTGAAGGCGGCGTACCATTGATCGAAGTTCCGCACCGTGTCTGCCCGATATTGCGAGGGCGAATGCGGGTCGGTGACGAGCCGCTGGCGCAAGTTCGGTTCGCGATAATTGCGCCGCCACACCTGTGCCCAGCCGAGGAAGAAGCGTTGATCCCCGGTGGTGCCATCGATCACCGGCGCGGGCTTGCCGCCGAGCGAGGCATGATAGGCGTCGAGCGCCACAGCAACGCCTGCCAGATCACCGATATTCTCACCCAGCGTGAAATCCCCCTTCACATGCGCTCCGGGAAAGGGTTCATAGGCGTCATATTGCTTCACCAGCTTGCCGGTCAGCTGTTTGAAGGCCGCGACATCGGCATCGCTCCACCACTGGTTGAGCTTGCCGCTTTCATCATATTTGGCGCCTTGGTCGTCGAAATGATGGCTGAGTTCATGGCCGATCACCGCGCCGATGCCGCCATAATTCACTGCCGGATCGGCATGGGGATCGAAGAAGGGCGGCTGGAGGATTGCGGCCGGGAAGACGATTTCCACCATGGAGAAGTCCGCATAAGCGTTGATCTCCATCGGCGTCATCTGCCATTCCCAACGATAAATGGGCTTCCCTAGCTTGCCCATCTGATAATCGAATTCATATTGGTTCGACCGCAGCGCATTGCCGAACAGATCGCCCGCCGCCATGTCGAGCCCGCCATAATCCCGCCATTTGTCGGGGTAGCCGATCTTTGGCGTGAAGGCCGCCAGCTTCTTGTGCGCCCTCGCCTTCGCACCATCGCTCATCCAGCTGAGGCCGTCGATGCGGCGGCCCATGGCGGCGATCACATTTTTGACGAGTTGATCCATCGCCGCCTTGGTTTCCGGCGGAAAATAGCGGGCGACATAGATTTTGCCGACTTCCTCGCCCATCGCATCCTTGACGAAGCCAACTGCGCGCTTCCACCGTTCTTCGCGCTGAGGCGTGCCCGACAAGGTGGTGCCGTAGAAAGCGAAGTCCGCGTCGGCAATGCGATCGGGCAGGTAAGTGGCATAGCTATGGAGGCTACGCAGCAGAAGGGCGTCCTTGAGCACTTCGACCGGGGTTCGCGCGATCAGTGCTGCTTCGCCGGTGATCGCCGTGGGCTGCGCGACGATCAGCGCCTCTGGTTTCAGGCCGTTGGCGGCGAAATAGGCGGCAAAGTCGAAACCGGGCGCGGCCTCCTGCAATTCGGCAAGGGTCATCCGGTTATAGGTCTTGTCCGCGTCCCTGCTGTCGACCTGGGTCCAGTGCAGCTTGGCGACTTCCGTTTCGAACGCCATCAGGGCGGCAGCGCGGGCCTTTGCGTTGCTCGCGCCCGCCAGCGTCAGCATCTGTTCCACATGCGCGGCATAGGCGGTCCGGATGGCTGCCATCTTCTGGTCGGGCTGGAGATAAAAGTCACGGTCGGGGAGGCCCAGACCCGACTGGCGCAGGTTCAGGATGTAAGTGTCAGGCGCCTTGTCATCCTGTCCGACATAAAAGGTGAAGGGCCCTGCTATGCCGGCCCGGGCAGCCTCCGCCGCCAAGCGGGCGTAACCCGCTTTGTCTTTTACCGCCTCGATCTTCGCGAGCCAGGGCTTGATAGGCGTCAGCCCCTTCGCTTCCACGGTGGGCGCGTCGAGGTAGCTGGCATAGGCGATGCCGATGCTGCTGGCGGGGTCTTTCCTCGCCTCCTCCAATATGCCCCGGGTGCGCTCTCGCGACAGGTCATCAAGCACGTTGAACGCGCCATAATTGGATTTGTCCGCGGGGATCGGCGTGGCCTTGGCCCAGCCGCCATTGGCGTGAAGGTAGAAATCATCGCCCGGCTTGACGGACAGGTCCATGCCCTTGCTGTCGAAGCCGTAGCTGCCATAGGTCGGCTTGGCCGGTGGCGCCTGATCCGCCTGCGCGGCGTTGGCGGCGAGCAGGAGAACGCCAACAGCGGCGCTCATCAGAAGATTTTTCATCGAAGCATCCCTTGCTTGATCCGATCATGGCAATTGGCCCGGCGCAGCGTGACAAGTCCATGTCAATTATCGAAAATCACGCAAAAGCGGCTGCCGCCCGGTTCAGGGCAGGCGGATATTCTCGGCAAAAGCAGCCTTCAAGCTGGTGGCATTCAGCGGGTCCAGGCGGGGGAGACGGCCGAGGCTGGGCACCTTGGCAAGCTGCGGGATGATCCGCTCATTCTCCTCATGTGGATCGCCGATGAAGGCAATGCCTGCCAGCGGCACGCCCCGGCTGCGCAGCGCCTCGATGCTGAGCAGGCTGTGATTGATGGTGCCAAGCGCGGTGCGCGCGCAAAGAATCACCGGCAGCTGCCAATATGCAAAGAGATCGGCCATCAGCAGCGTTTCGCTGACCGGCACCAGCACGCCGCCCGCACCTTCCACAACCAGCGGCCCGTCCACTTGTGGCAGGGTGAGCTTGTCGAGACACACCTCCACCCCGTCGATACGCGCCGCCAGATGAGGCGAAGCAGGCGTCCTGAGGCGGTAGGCCTCGGGAAGGATATGGGTCTTGGGAATGCCGCCAAGCCGCGCCACCGTTTCCTTGTCGCCTTCTGGATCGACCCCGGCCTGAACCGGCTTCCAATAATATGCGCCAAGTGCGCCCGCCAAGCCTGCGGCGAAGACCGTCTTGCCGATATCCGTGTCCGTTCCGGTGACCAGGAAGCGCGTCATCCCAAGACCCTCTGCAATTCTTCACCAAGCGCGGCCACATCGGCTCGGCCGACATTCAATGTCAGGGAAATGCGCAGGCGGCTGGTGCCCGGCGGGACGGTAGGCGGGCGGATGCCGCGCACGTCGAAGCCTGCCTCCTGAAGTGCGGCGGCGGCAGCCATGGCGCGCCGGTCCTCACCGAGCAGGATCGGCACGATCTGGCTACGCGGCGCAGGCAGGCCCAACGGCGCGCAGATCACTTCGGCGGCATCGATGCACAGCGTCTTCAGCCGCGCGCGCAGATCGTCCGCCTGCTCGATCCGATCGAGTGCGGCCGAAGCCGCCACCGCCATCAGGGGCGAGGGCGCGGTGGAGAAAATGAAGGCTCGTGCGCGGTTGATCAAATAGTCGATGATGATCTGCGGCCCGCAAATCAGTGCGCCTTCCACACCCATGGCTTTGCCGCAGGTGTGGAGCGTCACGACATTGTGCAGCCCGTCGAAGCCGGCGGACAAGCCCCGGCCGCTCGGGCCGGACACGCCCGTGCCATGGGCTTCGTCGAGGATCAGCATCGCATCATGCTGCGCCGCCAGTTTGGCAAGATCAGCGAGCGGAGCCGTATCGCCATCCATTGAATAAAGCGTTTCGACCGCGATCCAGATGCGGCCCTTGCCGCCTTCCCCCCGCCAGGCGCTGATAAGGTCGGCAAAACTCTGCACATCATTATGCCGGGCAAAGACGGTGGCGGCCTTGGACAGGCGAATGCCGTCATGAACGCTGGCATGGATCAGTTCATCCGCAACGATCAGGTCGCCACGCTGCGGCAATGTTGAAAACAGCGCGCTATTGGCTGCGAAGCCATTGGCGAGGAACAAGGCTGCCTGCGTGCGGAAGAAGGCCGCAGCCTTCGCCTCCAGCCCCTCATGCTCGGGCGCGTTGCCGCGCAGCAGACGGGAGCCACCCGATCCCACGGGCACGCCCCGCGCCACAGCATCCGCCACCGCCTGGCCGATCATCGGATCGGACGCCAAGCCCAAATAGTCGTTGGAGGCGAAATCGCGCCCGGCGCGCGGCACCAGGCGGCGCAGGCGGCCGCGACTTTCAAGAGCCGCCAGTTGCGAGCGGAAGGGTTCGCTTGTCATGGCGGGCCCTATAGGCCCGCGACAGGCACAGGGGCAAGCTGGAGGGCCTGGCGTTCATCCGTCGAGCAAGGAGAGGCACCCTCCTCCCCCGCCTAAGTTCGAATAATCAGAAGGAGAAGCTCAACGCGAAGGACGCCACATTGTCATTGGCATCTTCCGCATTGGGCCGGAAGCCATGCTGATGCAGATAGCCGATTTCCGCATTCACATTCTTCGTGATTGGGGTGGTGATGGCGATCAGGTTGCGCATCCGCTCCTCCCCCTCGACCCGCTGGAAATTGGTGGTGTTGAGGTCGATGAAGCTTTCATGGCTCAGCACCAGGGCGGTCTTGCCGCCTTCCTTGAAAGGCAGCACATATTTGACATAGGGGCGGAAGCGCCACGCGGTGCCATCGACACCTTCGCGCCAGCGCTCTTCCAGGCGAAGGCGCGCGCTCAACTGGCCAGGACCGATCTTCACGATATTGTCGAACGTTACCTGCTGGCGGCCGCGATGCTCCATCACCGCGAACTCTCCCGCATTATAGTTGGGATCGTGGGTGTAGCCCGCCCAGACCGTCACATTCTTCGTCACCTTGTAGCCGAGGAGCGAATTCATCTCGACCTCGTAAAGGCCGTCGCGGTCTTCGCTGAACCGGGCGATGACTTCCTGAGAGAAGCGCCATTTGTCGCTCAGCTTCACCGTGGCGCTGACGCCCGTCCAAAGCTGATCATCCTCAGTCGCATGTGCCAGAGATGGCACAGCCAAGGCCAGCGAGGCCGTCAACAGCTTCAAAGTCGGTCGCATTATGATCTCCCATCGCCTTGTGGCGCGGGGGCCGACTATGACCTTTATGTGACCATGTCATTTCCATTTTATGTAGTTTTTGTGACAATTGTTTCTGAAGTTATCGTGCGCCGTGGCCGATCCAGATCGCACCAGATAAAATGGCCCCGTCCGACGCCGGACAGGGCCATCTTCGTCTTCGAAAATTTACGCCGTCAGACGCCGTGTGCGAGAGCTGCGAGCAGGAGCAGGGCAACGATGTTCGTGATCTTGATCATCGGATTGACGGCGGGTCCGGCGGTGTCCTTATAAGGATCGCCCACCGTATCGCCGGTCACCGCCGCCTTGTGCGCGTCCGATCCCTTGCCGCCATGGTGGCCGTCCTCGATATATTTTTTGGCATTGTCCCAGGCACCCCCGCCCGAGGTCATCGAGAGCGCGACGAACAGGCCCGACACGATGACGCCCAGCAGCAAAGCGCCAAGCGCCGCAAAGCCGTTCGGCGTCCCGGCTACGGCGGAAATGGCGAAATAGACGATGATCGGCGCCAGCACCGGCAGCAGGCTGGGTATGATCATCTCCTTGATCGCCGCGCGGGTGACGAGATCGACCGTGCGGGCATAATCAGGGCGCGAGGTGCCTTCCATGATGCCGCTGTTGGTGGCGAACTGATCGCGAACGTCCTTCACAACGTCGCCCGCGGCGCGGCCGACAGCCGTCATGCCCATCGCGCCAAACAGATAGGGCAGCAATGCGCCCAGCAGCAGACCGACGATGACGTAAGGATTGGACAGGCTGAAATCGACCGGCTCAGTCAGGCCGAGGGCCGAGTTGTAGAATTTGAGGTCTTCCGTGTAGGCGCCGAACAGCACAAGCGCTGCGAGCCCTGCCGAGCCGATGGCATAGCCCTTCGTCACTGCCTTGGTGGTGTTGCCCACGGCATCAAGCGCGTCGGTCTTGGCCCGCACGCTGTCGTCGAGATGCGACATCTCCGCGATGCCACCCGCATTGTCCGTCACAGGGCCATAGGCGTCCAGTGCCACGACCATGCCCGCGAGCGCCAGCATCGCGGTTGCTGCAAAGGCGATGCCGATCAGCCCCGCCAACTGATGCGCGACGATGATCCCCGCGACGATCACAAGCGTCGGAAGCGCGGTCGCTTCCAGGCTAACGGCCAGGCCCTGGATCACGTTGGTGCCGTGGCCGGTTTCAGACGCACGGGCGATGCTGCGCACCGGGCGATAATTGGTGCCGGTATAATATTCGGTGATCCAGACGATGAGGCCAGTGACAGCAAGCCCGACCATCATCGCCCAGAACAAGGCCATGCCGGTATAGCCGCCTGCGCCATCCAGGTCAGTGCCGAAGCGTGCATTCAAGTCTCCCAGCGTGAAGCTGGTTGCAAAATAGAGCGCCGGGATCGAAAGGATCGCGGTGGTCCAGAAGCCCTTGTAGAGCGCGCCCATGATCGACTGGCTGGAGCCGAGACGCACCATATAGGTGCCGATGATCGAGGTGATGATGCACACGCCGCCAACGATCAGCGGCAGGGACATCAGCCGTTGCAGAAAGGCGTTGTCGACACCGCTCACCAGCAGGGCGGTCAGGACCATGGTCGCGCCGACCGTTACGACATAGGTTTCGAACAAATCGGCCGCCATACCCGCGCAGTCACCGACATTGTCGCCGACATTGTCCGCAATCACGGCGGGGTTGCGTGGGTCGTCCTCCGGAATGCCCGCTTCCACCTTGCCCACAAGATCCGCGCCGACGTCTGCCGCCTTGGTGAAGATGCCGCCACCCAGCCGCGCGAAGATCGAGATGAGGCTGGCGCCGAATGCAAGCGCTACCAGGGAGTCGATCACCAGCCGGTCATCGGGAGCATGGCCCGCTGACCCAGTCAGATACCAGAAGAAGACGCTGATCGCGAGCAGCGCCAGCCCTGCCACGAGCATGCCCGTGATCGCACCCGCGCGGAAAGCCACCGTAAGCCCGCTCTGCAATGTCGTGCGTGCCGCTTCGGCGGTACGGACATTGGCGCGCACGGAAATGTTCATGCCGATGAAGCCTGCCGCCCCTGACAGGATCGCGCCGATCAGAAATCCGATGGCGGAGGTCCCGCCCAGAAAGAAGAAGACGAGAGCCGCTACCACGACTCCGACCATGCCGATCGTCATATATTGGCGGCTGAGATAGGCCTTTGCCCCCTCCTGAATCGCGCCCGCTATGGATTGCATGGTTTCATTGCCGGCAGACGCTGCCAGCACCTGACGACTGGTGAACAAGCCGTAGAGCACGGCCAGCAGGCCGCACCCTATGGCGATATAGACAATCTGCATGGATGTTCCTCTCCCCCTTGTTTTCCTGTCATCGGCCGCTCCGCAGGGAAAGACGGGCGGACGAAAGGCATGAAAGCGGGCGGCCGGAATTCACGCATCCGGCATCAGGCACCGCATCAATCAGCGTCAAGGTCAAGGACATGATGGCGTCCAACCGGGCTGAGAAAAGGATGGCGCGAAGCTACAGGCAGGATGAGCGGCGTCAAGCCGTTACGAAACGTACCTGAATCAAGCTGTTGCCCGCTTGGGTTTCAGCCATGTTCCCAGCCGAGCCGGTCCGGCAGCGGCACTGACGTCCCGTCGATCATCAGCGTGAGGCCTGACCCGGGAGAGAAGCTGCCCACAGGAATGGCCCTCACCGGCGGCTTGGCGGAGGACGGCATGGCGAACAGCAGTTCATAATCATCGCCTGCGCGCGCGGCGGCGATCTGAGCGGCCGTGCCGCCGCCGCTCACCAGTTCCAGCGCGGGGGACAGCGGCACATGGTCGATGGTGACGGCGAGCCCGCTGGCCTGCGCCATGCGCATAGCGTCAATCAGGAGCCCGTCCGACACGTCCATCATCGCATGCACCTGGCCCGCGAGTAGCGCGCCTTCCGCAAGACGGGGCCTGGGACGCCGATAGGCCTCGACCAGCGGCCCTGACGCGGCCGGGTTCGATCGGAGCAAGTCCAGACCCGCTCCTGCGTCGCCCACTGGCCCGGTGAGATAAAGGCGATCACCCGCCTGCGCGCCGCTCCTGGCAGGGACAGGCCCGCTTGCCTCGCCAATCGCGGTCAGGCTGTAGCTGCGCGCGCTGCCTTGCGGCATCTTCACCGTGTCTCCACCCAGAAGTGTCATGGCATGACGGCCGAGTGCCTCCCCCAATCCTTCGAGAAAGGCGGCGTCCCAGGCGTCATCGCCTGACAGCGCATAGTTTAGCAAACAGCCGACCGGCCGTGCGCCTTTGGCGGCGAGGTCGGACAGATTGACCGCCGCCAGCTTCCAGCCGATGTCGGCGGGAGGATCGCTGGCAAGATGATGCACCCCTTCCACCATCGTGTCGCTGGTGAGGATCAGCCGCGAGCCGCCCACGTCCAGAACGGCGGCATCGTCCTGCAGTCCGCGCGCGGCGGGATCATTGGCCAGCAGGCGGAGGAGGGTCAGGAAGCGGGATTCAGCGGACATGAAAATGACCTCCGTTCGCCCTTGGCCCTAACAGAAGTGGTTCGTTACTTCCGCACATCCTTTGCGACGCCGTCCAGCAGGCCGTTCACGAAACCCGCCTCGCGCTTGTCGTAAAAGGCATGAGCCACGTCGACATATTCGCTGATCACGGTTCCGGTCGGCACGTCGCGGCGCGCGATGAGCTCATAGGCGCCCGCACGCAGGATCTGCCGCATGGGCCTGTCCAGACGTTCGAGGCTCCAGCCCTTCGAAAGGCGGGCGGTGATCAGTCCGTCAATTTCGCCGCGCCGCTTGTCAACGCCAGTCACGATATCGTCGAAGAAGATTTCCTCCGCTTCGGCATAGGTCACATCCTCGATCGTCGCGCCGAGCCGGTGCTGATGGAATTCATGCAGCAGGACGCTAAGCGGCGTGCTTTCCATTTCCAGCTGGTACAGCGCCTGCACCGCGGCAAGGCGGGCGGCGGAGCGGGATTTGGAGCGTTCGTTCATAAAGGTCTTCTATTCCGATCAATTGGAGCCTGTCGAGAACCCTGCGCATCCGGTTCTCGACAGGCTCGAACCGAACGAAAATGATCAGCTCAGCCGCACCGCCACGGAGGCGGCGTGCGCGGGCAGTCCTTCCGCCTCCGCCAGCGCAACCGCCGCGGGGCCGATCGCATCGATCGCGGCCTGATCAAGGCTGAGGAAGCTGGTGCGTTTCATGAAGTCGAGCACGGACAGCCCCGAGGAGAAACGCGCGCGCCGCCCGGTGGGCAGGACGTGGTTCGGCCCCGCGACATAATCGCCCACCGCTTCGGGGGTCATACGGCCCAGGAACACCGATCCGGCATGACGAACCTGCTCAAACAGGATTTCGGGATCTTCCACAGCCAGTTCCAGATGCTCAGCCGCCAGGCGGTTGACGAGCGGCATGGCCTCTTCAAGATCGCGCACGAGGATGATGGCGCCATTTGCAGCCCAACTGGTCGTGGCGACCGCCTGCGTCGACAAGAGCGGCAAGCGCCTTTCCACCGCCGCTGCAACCGCGTCGGCGAAAACCGCATCGTCCGTGAACAGGATCGACTGACTGGTCGGATCATGCTCCGATTGGCTCAGCAGATCGGCGGCGATCCAGTCCGGATCGTTTTTCCCGTCGGCGACGACAACGATCTCCGATGGGCCAGCGACCATGTCGATGCCGACCACGCCATATAATTGCCGCTTGGCTTCAGCGACCCAGGCATTGCCGGGCCCGGTGACGACATCCACAGGCTTGATCCGATCCGTGCCATAGGCAAGCGCTGCCACGGCCTGAGCGCCGCCGATGCGCCAGATTTCCTCGATACCGACGATGCTGGCAGCGGCGAGGACGAGCGGGTTGATCACGCCATTGGGCGTCGGGGTCACCATGGCGATGCGCGACACGCCAGCCACCTTGGCGGGAATGACGTTCATCAGCAGTGAGCTGGGATAGGCCGCCCGGCCGCCCGGTACATAAAGCCCGGCCGCATCGACCGGCCGCCAGCGTGCGCCCAGCCGCACGCCAGCGTTGTCGGTGCCATCGCTGTCCTGCGGCTTCTGCTTTTCATGATAGGCGGTGATACGTGCCGCCGCGAGTTCGAGGGCGTCGCGCAATTCGGACGATATGCCGTCGAGCGCCGCGCGGCACTCGGCGCGGGTGACCGCCCAGCCGCTTGCTTCCAGATCGTGCCGGTCGAACCGGCTGGTATAATCGGCGAGCGCTGCATCGCCCTCCGCACGGACGCGCTTCAGAATCGCCGCGACATCGCGGGACACATCTTCATCCGCCTCGCGCCGGGCATCGACCAGCGCCGTGAAGGCGGCGGCGAAGTCGGCGTCACGGCTGTCGAGCCTAAGCGGCATCCCTGCCTCCTACGGCCTTGCGGAAACCTTCCACCAATGGCGCCAGTTCGGCCGAACGCATCTTGTAGGCGGCGCGATTGACGACCAGCCGCGCCGAGACCTGCATGATGACATGGGTTTCGACCAGCCCGTTCGCCTTGAGCGTCGCGCCCGATGACACGAGATCGACGATCCGCCGCGACAGGCCGAGCGAGGGCGCGAGTTCCATCGCTCCGTTCAGCTTCACGCACTCTGCCTGAATCCCACGCGCCTCATAGTAGCGGCGGGTCAGATAGGGATATTTGGTGGCGACCCGCACATGGCTCATCGCGGCCTCATCCTCCCCAGCAAGATCGACCGGTTCGGCGACCGACAAGCGGCAATGACCGATGTCGAGGTCGACCGGCGCATAAAGCTCGGAATAGTCGAACTCATCCACCACGTCGGACCCTACTATCCCGATCTGCGCCGCCCCATGGGCGACGAAGGTCGCCACGTCGAAGGCGCGCACGCGGATGATCGAAATGTCAGGGCGATTGGTGGCGAAGCGCAGCGCCCGGCTCTTCTTGTCATGAAACTCCGCCTCCGGCTCTATGCCGACGCGCGCGAGCATCGGCAGCGCCTCATCGAGGATGCGGCCTTTCGGGATAGCAAGGGTGAGCGGACGAGTCATGACCGGCGGGCCTTAGCGGCGCGCGCCATAAAGGACAATATTCATGCAGCGTGCGCCAGCGCCGCTTCGGTGGCCTCGATCCAGCCGCCCCCCAGCACCCGGTCGCCCGCATAGAGCACCGCCGCCTGCCCCGGCGCGACGCCATATTCGGGCGCGTCGAAAGCCAGGCGATCACCCTCCAGCCGGGCCGGTACGGGCTTGGCCATGGAGCGCACCTTGGCCGTCAGGGACCCACTGAAGGTGCCGCCAAGCCAGTTGATGTCGCTCAGCCGCGCCGCAGACACCGCCAGCGCGGCCTTGGGTCCGACAATTACCCGCCGCCCGTCAGCATCGAGGCGGACGACATAAAGCGGCTCGGCCTGTCCACCAATCTCCAGCCCCTTGCGCTGGCCAACGGTGTAGTGGATCAGCCCCTTATGCGTGCCGAGGACGCGACCATCGACATGGACGATGTCGCCGCCCTCGTCGGCATCGGGGCGCAGCTTGCGCACCACCCCTGCATAATCGCCATCGGGCACGAAGCAGATGTCCTGGCTGTCGGGCTTCAGCGCCACGGAGAGGCCGAGTTCCGCCGCGATTTCGCGCACCTGCGGCTTGGGTAGGCCACCCAGCGGAAAGCGCAGATAATCGAGCTGGGCCTGCGTCGTGGCGAAAAGGAAATAGCTCTGGTCGCGCGCCGGGTCCGCAGCCCGGTGCAGTTCAGCACCTTGCGCGCCTTCGACGCGGCGAACATAATGGCCGGTCGCCAGACAGTCGGCGCCTAGGTCTCGCGCGATCTGAAACAGGTCGGTGAACTTCACCCCCATATTGCATTTGACGCAGGGGATAGGCGTCCGTCCCGACATATATTCATCGGCGAAGTCCGCGATCACCGAATCGCGAAAGCGGCTTTCATAATCAAAGACATAATGGCCAATGCCGATCCGGTCAGCGACAGCGCGCGCGTCGCGTATGTCCTGCCCGGCGCAGCAGCTGCCGGTGCGGCCGACCGCCGCGCCATGATCATAAAGCTGGAGCGTCACGCCAATGGTTTCGGCGCCCGTGCGTGCAGCAAGAGCGGCAACGACACTGGAATCCACGCCGCCTGACATGGCAACGACGATTCGCCGCTTCGCGAGCGGTTCCGGCAACTGAAATTCGGGCTGCATAGGCGGCCATATAATCGCCCGCTGCGATGCATTCCAGCCGGATTCGGCCCTTTCGCCTCCAAAGCATCGTTTCGGTTGCGCGAGTTTACCGGACTTTATCCTTTCTCCCCTACTTATCCTTCCCATGGATTTCGGTTTCCTTCGGGCAGGCGGGCTTAAACCCGCCAATGCCAGACCTGTCAGCCGGCCGCACGCGCCGGTCTGGCCGCTGCTGCGCGCCGCTTCGGCGGCGGAGCAGGCGGCCAGCCCGACCGCTCAGGCGGTTGCCGGGGTCCTGCGGGGGCAGGATGAACCAGGAGACTGGATCCAGGATTTGGCCGAAGTGTTCGCGCCACGTCCAAGCGGCATGATCGAAGCCGCGCGTCCGACGGGAAGCTTCAACCCGTTGATCGCACAGCATTTAAGAGTGGGACAAGGATGATGAAGGGGGCGTTTACCGTGGCGCTTTAGCTGATCTTCAGGGCTGACGCGCATACCGGTTGCCGCTGCTGAATTCGGCAACGCCAGTGCCGCTTTTTGAGGGTGAGAATGATAGAAAATCAAAAAATCCGACCTGCTCAGGTCGTCGGGCCGCTCGGGGAACCCTTGACTCTGGAGAGCCTGCCGCCTGCCAACACGACGCGCTGGGTCGTCCGCCGCAAGGCTGAGGTCGTAGCCGCTGTCAATGGAGGCCTGCTTACGGTCGATGAAGCCTGCGCGCGTTACTCGTTGACGCTGGAGGAATTTGCAGGATGGCAGCGCGCCGTGGACCGCTCAGGTATGCATGGCCTGCGCGTGACGCGGATTCAATATTATAAGTCGCTCTACGAGCGGCAGCAGAAATACTGACGATCCGCCAGTCCGGCACATGCTGGACGCGCTTCGGGCAAGTGCCGCCGAATGCAGATTCGGCGGCGCTTTCTGTTGGTGGGCCATCCGATTCACCAGCCATTGTCAACCCAGAAACATTTCTCAGGGAACGCGAAGCCGAGTTCGCCGTTGAATAGATCAGCCAACCCGCTGGGGGCGCTGGTCCAAGGAGAGTGTGAAATGGGTATCATTTTGTGGCTTGTTGTCGGTGGTATCATTGGCTGGCTTGCCAGCATGGTCATGCGCACCGATGCGCAGCAGGGCATTTTGCTGAACATCGTCGTCGGCATCGTCGGCGCGTTCATTGGTGGCCTGATCTTTAGCGGCGGTTCGATCAATGATGGCCTGACGCTCTATAGCTTCCTCGTTTCCCTGGTAGGCGCCATCGTGCTGCTTGCCATCGTTAACCTGGTCCGTCGCGGATCGGTGCGTTAAAAACCACCCAAAGCATCGCTGGCGGGTATGAAGGGCTGCGTTTCGGCGCAGCCCTTTTCGTCATGCGGTCAACCGCGCCGCGCGAACCACCGGTAGATTGCCAGAACTGCGATCGACCCCAGAACCGCAGCAAGGAAGCTCGCCTGCTGCCCGGGTTCATAGATGCCGAGCAGCCGCCCGACATAAGCGGCGAACAGCGCGCCCGCTATCCCCAGCAATATAGTCACGACGCATCCACTTGGATCGCGGCCAGGCATCACCAGACGGGCGATCGCTCCAGCGAGCAGGCCCACGATGATCCACCCCAGTAATTCCATCCTAGCCTCCTCCGGCCACATCCCCCATAGCGCCACAGGTACGCCGATTTGGCAAGCGCGCGGGCCAGGGCCGCCGTTGCCCCGCTGGTGCGCACAGTGTATTTAGGGTTGAGCAGGGTGATGTATTTATATAACACAGTACCTGCCTGCCCCGCCGCCCGTTGATGGAACCAGGATGAACTACGAAACTCAGGTTGCCGGCGACGCTCCGGCGCGCATCTTTGGCGAAGAACCGCGCTCTTCCAAGCGGCGGGCGCTGACGATTGGCGCCGTGATCGCCATAATCCTGATTGCCGCCGCTGCCTGGATCAGCATGCATGGCAAGGGCGAGGATGCGGCCGCCACGGTGGAAGAGGCGCCGGTCGTCACCGTGCTGGTTCCCGGGCAATCCATCGTGCCCCGCACCGTGAGCGGCACCGGATCGCTTGCCGCGCGGGTCGACATGCCGGTCGGCGTGGTGGGCGAAGGCGGACAGGTCACGCGCGTGCTGGTGCAACCGGGCGACTGGGTGCGCGCCGGACAGGTGCTGGCGGTGATCGAGCGATCGGTCCAGACCGAGCAGATTCGTTCGCTCGCCGCACAGCTGGAGGTCAATCGGGCCGATGCGAAGCTGGCGCAGGCGCAGCTCGACCGGGCCCAGGCTCTTGTGAAGCGCGGTTTCATCAGCCGAGCCGACATCGATCAGCGTACCGCCACGCGCGACGCCGCCAACGCTCGGGTCAATGTCGCCGTAGCGCAGCTTGCCGAACAACGCGCACGGACCGGGCGGCTTGATATTCGCGCGCCTGCCGCGGGCCTCGTCCTGACGCGAGAGGTGGAGCCGGGACAGATTGTGGGTTCGGGCAGCGGCGTGCTGTTCCGCATGGCCAAGGGTGGCGAGATGGAGCTTCTGACCCAGCTGAGCGAAGGCGATCTTGCGACGCTGCGGCCGGGCAACAGCGCAACGGTCACGCCTGTGGGCAGTCAGACCGAATTTTCAGGCCGCGTCTGGCAGGTATCGCCGGTCGTCGATCCGCAGACGCGGCAGGGCATTGCCCGCATCGCGATTCCCTACAACAAGGAAATCAGGCCAGGCGGCTTTGCTGCCGCCAGGATCGTGAGCGGCACCGCCACGGCACCGCTGCTGCCGGAGTCCGCCATTCAGACGGATGCCAAGGGGCACTTCGTCTATGTCATCAACGGAAGGAATGAGGCTGAACGGCGCGGCGTCGAGGTCGGGCAGGTCTCTCCCAAGGGTGTTCCAGTGACGCGCGGCCTCAATGGCGGCGAACGTATTGTCGCATCCGCAGGCGCATTCCTGCGGCCGGGGCAGAAGGTGCGGCCGCAAGTTCAAAAGGCCGGGTAAGCCCGCGCAGGCGAGGAAGCCGTCATGAGTTTTCGCAATATCTCTGCCTGGGCCATCCGCAACCCGGTGTCCCCGCTCGTGCTGTTCGTAGCCCTGCTGCTGGCCGGCATGGTCAGCTTCGGCCGCATGGACGTCAACCAGCAGCCGGATGTCACCTTTCCCGTTGCTCAAGTGATGGTTTTACAGCCGGGCGCCGCACCGCCTGAACTGGAAACCCAGGTAACCCAGCGCGTCGAAGCGGCGGTGCGTGGCATCAGCGGCGTGGACGAGATCACCTCGACAGTCTCTGAAGGTCAGTCGACGACGATCGTCCAGTTCCAGATCGGAACTCCGATCGACCGGGGCGTCAATGACGTCAAGAATGCGGTCGACCAAATCCGCAGCGACCTGCCGGAAGGCATATTGGAACCGCAGGTGACGCGCCTGGATGCCGATCGCCCGATCGCCTATTTCAGCGCCGAAGCCACCGACATGACCCTCGAACAATTGTCATGGTATGTCGACAATACCGTCGCCAAGCGGCTGCTCGCGGTGCCGGGTATGGCTGCAGTCCGGCGCGGTGGCGGCGTCACCCGCGAGATACGCGTCATTCTCGACCCGGCAAAGTTGCAGTCCCATGGGGTCACCGCCGCGCAGGTCAATCAACAGTTGCAGCAGGTCAACCTGAACGCTGCGGGCGGACGCACCGAAATCGCCGGAGCCGAACAGGCCATCCGCGTGCTCGGCAACGCACAGGATGCCTATGCGCTTGGCCAGACCCAGATAGCCATCCCAGGGGGCCGCACCGTAAAGCTGTCCGACCTAGCCGATGTTCGCGACATGTTTGCCGAACAGCGATCGCTTTCGCTGATGAACGGCATGCAGGTGACGAGCTTCAGCCTGGAAAAGGCGAAGGGATCATCCGACGTCACCGTATTCGACGATGCTATGAAGGTGATGGAGCAGCTGAAGAAGGAAAATCCGAAGGTCCGTTACAGGGAGCTGTTCAACAGCGTCGATTACACCAAGAGCCAGTACCACGCGGCGATGCAGTCGATGATCGAAGGCGCGGTGCTGGCGGTCGTCGTGGTGTTCCTGTTCCTGCGCGACTGGCGCGCGACGATCATCGCCGCGCTGGCCATTCCGCTGTCGGCCATTCCGACCTTCTGGTTCATGGATATGATGGGGTTCACGCTCAACGTAACCTCGCTCCTGGCCTTGAGTCTGGTTGCGGGCGTGCTGGTCGACGATGCCATCGTGGAAATCGAGAATATCGTCCGCCATATGCGCATGGGGAAGACAGCCTACCAGGCCTCGATCGACGCGGCTGACGAAATTGGGCTGGCCGTGCTGGCTACGACCATGGCGATCGTTGCCGTGTTCCTGCCGGTCGGATTGATGCCGGGCATTTCAGGCCAGTTCTTTATCCAGTTCGGCATGACCGTCGTGGTGGCGGTGCTGCTCAGCCTGGCCGTCGCTCGCCTGATCACGCCGATGATCGCCGCCTATTTCCTGAAGGCGCATGGGCAGGAAAGCCATGGCGAAGGCTGGCTGATGGACGTCTATATGCGGGTGCTCCACTGGTCGCTGGATGAAAGCCGGGCCAATGCGCATCGCACGCGGGGCGCAAGGCCGCGCTTTGCCGCATGGCTGCGCGATCACCGGATCTGGACGGTGGGCATAGGGGGCCTCGCATTCCTGGCGACGCTGCTTGCCTTCGGCACCCTGCCGATGGCGTTTCAGCCGTCGATGAACACCGATTACAGCCAGGTGAAGATCGAAACCGTGCCAGGCAGCACGCTTGCGCAGACTACTCAGGTTGCGCGCCGCGTGGCGGACATGCTGACGGCGGACAAGCAATTTGTCGACGCGGCTTTCGCGGACATCCAACCGACCAGCGCCAACATCTATCTGACGCTCAAGAAGGACCGGCCTGCGTCCTCCGTGGAATGGGAACGCAGCATGGCGCCCAAATTCCAGCAAATCGCAGATGCGCGCGTGAACTTCCAGTCGCAGGCAGGCGGCGGCATGGGCCGTGACGTTACCATCATGCTGGGCAGCGACAATGCCGAACTGCTTGACCAAACTGCAAACAAGCTGGTCGGCGAGATGCTGAGCGTGAAGGAAATCAGGGCGCCTCGGGTACAGGGCGATATGAACAGGCCCGAGATCATCATCAAGCCGCGCTTCGACCTGGCCGCCAGCCTTGGCGTCACGACGGCCGCGCTCAGCCAGACGATCCGGGTGGCGACGATCGGCGACATTGATCAGAATACCGCGAAATTCTCGCTCTCGGACCGGCAGATCCCGATCCGCGTCGCGGTGGAGGAGAATAGCCGAAGCGATATCACGACCATCGAGAACATGCCCGTACCGACGGTCAACGGCGGTTCGGTTCCGCTGAAAGTCGTTGCCGACGTCGAATTCGGCGCTGGGCCGACGCAAATCCGCCGATATAATCAGATACGCCGGATCGTCGTCGATGCCGACTTTGCCCCAGGCATCGTCAGCAGTCAGGCGATGAAGAAGATCAACGCCCTGCCCACGATGAAGGAGATCAACGAAGGCCGCATCACCGGCATTCAGAAGATCAATACCGGGGAGTCCAAATGGCAGGCGGAAATGCTGAAGAACTTCGCCGTCGCGGTGATTTCCGGGATACTGCTGGTGCTCGCGGTGCTGACGCTGCTGTACAAGCGGTTGATGCCGCCCTTCGTCAATCTCGGCTCGCTGCTGCTGGCCCCGCTCGGCGGCGCCCTGGCACTGCATCTTACCGGCAATCCCATTTCGATGCCGGTCATGATCGGCGTCTTGATGCTGTTGGGCATCGTGGCGAAAAACTCGATCCTGGTGATCGACTTCGCGCTCGAGGAAATCCAGAAGGGTGTTCCTCGTTTCGACGCGATCATCGATGCCGGGCACAAGCGCGCGCAGCCGATCGTCATGACCACGGTCGCAATGGTAGCGGGCATGGTGCCGACCGCGGTTTCGCTTGGCGGGGACAGCGCGTGGCGCGCGCCGATGGGTATTACGGTGATCGGCGGGCTGCTTCTGTCCACGCTCCTCACGCTCGTCATCGTGCCGGCGACATTCAGTTTGGCGTTGCAGCTGGAAGGATGGGCGGGACCGCGCCTTGGCCGACGCCTGCTTACTTATAAGGCGGGAGACGACGCAAAGCATGAAGGAACTGCACAACCGGCGGAGTGAAGCCAATTGGCTGATCAGCGTGAAAGACGCGTGCGGCTGAACGAAACGGCGGCGTAACCGTTGGACGGACGATGAAGCAGCTTCCTGTGTCCCTGCCCGCCGCGCATGCCCCTGCCCGGACCCCGCGCGACATGCGGCTGGTGGCGACGGGCATGTTGATCGCGATGGCGCTGCTGTTCCTCGCCGCGCGATCCACGGTCCACCTGCACCCCGCGATCGGCTTCGTTCAGGCTTTTGCGGAAGCTGCCATGGTGGGCGGTCTGGCGGACTGGTTCGCGGTGACGGCGCTGTTCCGGCATCCGCTGGGACTGCCGATCCCGCATACGGCGATCATCCCGCGCAACAAGGACCGGATTGGCGACACGCTTGCGCTGTTCCTGAGAGACAATTTCCTGACCCCCGCCGTTGTCGCGCGCCGGATGCAGCGGCTGGATGTCGCAGCGGCCGCCGGGCGCTTCCTCGCCAGCCCCGCAGGCGGGGACGGCCGCTTGCGCGAAGGCGCATCGCGGCTGGCGGCGGACATGCTGGAGGCGCTAGATCAGGAGAGGCTTGGCGGCATGGTGAAGGGCGCCATTGCCCAACGGCTGCGCGGCATGAACGTCGCCCCGCTGATCGGGCAGGCCATCGAGGCGGCGATGCGCGACGGCCGCCATGCGCCGGTGATGGACGGCATCATCCATTGGGCCGACCGCACATTGGAGGCCAATGACCATCTTATCCGCCAGATGGTGCATGACCGGGCGGGCAAGATATTGCGATGGACAGGATTGGACGAAAACCTGTCCAACGCGATCATCGACGGGCTGCGGCGGCTGCTGGCGGAAATGGCCGCTGACCCGCAACATAGCCTGCGCCTCAAGGCCGAAGAAGGCATGGCAAAGCTGGCAAGCGACCTGCAATTCGATCCCGCGATGCAGGAGCGCGTCGCGCGCATCCGTGACGAGATCGTGGACAATCCGGCGATGCAGCGTTGGATAGACGGCCTGTGGGAGCAAGCCCGTTCCGGATTGTTGCGCGCGGTGCGTGACCCCGGCAAGGCGATGGCCGGGCGGCTCGGCGAAGCATTGCAGCAACTGGGAACGACATTGCAGGAGGATTCGCGCCTGCGCCTGCTGATCAACCGCTTCGTGCGCCGGGCTGCGGTCGGCGCGACCGCCGCCTATGGCGATTCCATCGTGACGCTGGTCAGCGAGACCGTGCGCGGCTGGGATGCGGGCACGGTGACCGGCCGACTGGAGAGCGCCGTCGGGCGCGACCTGCAATATATCCGCATCAATGGGACCTTGGTCGGTGGACTCGTCGGCCTGGCCATTCACACGGTCGACACGCTGTTTTGACATTTTGCGGCGCGCGGCCTTGAAAGCCTGAATTTGGCTCCCTAATTGGCGTCAACGAGCATTTCAGTTGCAAATAGCAACCTTGATAGGGGATTTTCGTGACCAGCCTCTTCGATCCCGTTCAGCTAGGCGCCGTCAAGGCGCGCAATCGGATATTGATGGCGCCGCTGACCCGCGCCCGCGCGACCCGCGACCATGTGCCAACGCCGATCATGGCCGATTATTATCGCCAGCGCGCCACGGCGGGCCTGATCATCAGCGAAGGCATCGGCGTGTCTCAGCAAGGCTTAGGTTGGCCATTCGCGCCCGGCATCTGGTCTGCAGAACAGGTGGAAGCCTGGAAGCCGATCACCCAGGCCGTGCATGATGCGGGCGGCCGCATCTTTGCGCAGCTCTGGCACATGGGCCGCCTGGTCCATTCCAGCGTCAGCGGGCAGCAGCCCGTATCGTCAAGCCCGATCACCGCGCCCGGCCACGCCCATAGCTATGACGGCAACAAGCCCTATGAGCAGCCGCGCGCGCTGGAAGCGGACGAAATCCCAGGCCTGATCGCTAGCTATGTCACCGCTGCGCGCAACGCGCGTGAAGCCGGGTTCGATGGCGTCCAGATCCACGCCGCGAACGGCTATCTGCTAGACGAATTCCTGCGCGACGGCGTCAACCAGCGGCAGGACGAGTATGGCGGCAGCCCGGAGAAGCGCGTCCGGCTGCTGCGCGAAATCACCCAGGCCGTCGCGGATGCCATCGGTGCTGACAGAACGGCGGTGCGCATCTCCATCAACGGCGCGTCGCAAGGCACGGACGATAGCGATCCCGCCAGCCTTGCCATCGCCATCGCCAAGGCGCTGGACCCGATCGGGATCGCCTTCCTCGAGATGCGCGAACTGCGTCCGGAGGGCACACGGGGAGCGAGCGACGTTCCGCGCCAGTCCCCCCTGATCCGCCGTCATTTCAACGGGCCGCTCGTTCTGAACAGCGATTATGACGCGGCGCGGGCGCAGGAGGATCTGGACAGCGGCCTTGCCCAGGCGATCAGCTTCGGACGCCCGTTCATCGCCAATCCGGACCTGCCGGATCGCCTGTCGCTAGGCGCTCCGCTCAATCCCTTGAGCACCGACACGCTCTACACGCAGGGCCGCGAGGGCTATGTCGATTATCCGGTTCTCGCCAAGGCAGGCTGAACCCTTGATGGAAAAAGGGCCGCTCCGATCAAGGGCGGCCCTTTTTCTTGTGAGCAGTGGCGCAGGGATCAGGCGCCGAATTTCTCGCGCAACGCCAGCATGGCAATGGCGGCCTTTGCAGCTTCGCCGCCCTTGTCCTTTTCATCCGGCTTGGCGCGGGTGAGCGCCTGCGCCTCGTTCTCGACGGTGAGGATGCCGTTGCCAATGGCGATGCCATCCATGCTGAGCGCCATGAGGCCCCGCGCGCTTTCGTTCGACACCACTTCGAAATGATAGGTTTCGCCGCGAATCACCACGCCGATCGCCACGAAGCCGTCATAACGGCCGGACTCCGCCGCCAGCGCGACCGCGCCGGGGATTTCCAGCGCGCCCGGCACCGTCACGACGTCATATTTATGCCCTTCCGCCTCCAACGCGGCCACCGCGCCTTCGATCAGCAGATCATTGAGATGGTCGTAGAAGCGGGCTTCAACGATCAGGAATTTCGCCACGGCCGTTATCCTTCCTATAGCTCGATGGGCCGGTGCCCAACCACGGCAAGGTCATAGCCGTCAAGCGCGATGAGGCTATGGCTGCTATTGGTGAGCAGCACCATGTCGTGCACGCCAAGTTCCGCAAGGATTTGCGCGCCCACGCCATAATCGCGCAGTTCGTCCATGCCGCTGACCGGCTGGCCCGCATGGTGGCGCAGGATACGCGTCAGGAAATCGGTCGGCGAATTGCTGGTCAGCACGACGATCAGGCCAGCGCCTTCCTTCGCGATGATCTCCATCGACTTGCCCAATATCTCGCAGCGCGGACCGCTGGCGCCGTAGACATCGTCCAGCAGCGAGAGTTGATGGACGCGCACCAGCGTCGGCTCATCAGGCGAGACATGACCTTTTTGCAGCACCAGCTGCTCGCTCTGCGTTGCCTTGTTGTAGAAGCTGATCGCCTTCCAGTCGCCGCCCCACTTGCTGTTGAAGACGGTTTCGGCCCGCCGCTCGACCATATGGTCATGACGGCGGCGATAGGCGATGAGATCGCGGATCGTGCCGATCTTCATCTTGTGCTTCTGGGCGAAGGGGATGAGATCATCGAGGCGCGCCATGGTGCCGTCGTCCTTCATCACTTCGCAGATCACGCCCGACGGATTGAGTCCGGCGAGACGCGCCACGTCGACGGCCGCCTCGGTATGGCCGGTGCGCACCAGCACGCCGCCATCCTTGGCGACGAGAGGGAAGACATGGCCGGGCGTCACGATGTCGTCACGCCCCTTTGACCCGTCGATCGCGACGGAGATGGTGCGCGCGCGGTCGGCGGCGCTGATCCCGGTGGTGACGCCTTCCCGCGCTTCGATCGACACCGTGAAGGCGGTTTCATGCCGCGTGCCGTTGTTGCGGCTCATGAGGTCGATGCCGAGATGATCGACCCGATCCTTGGTCAAGGCCAGGCAGATGAGGCCACGGCCATGGGTCGCCATGAAGTTGATCGCGTCCGGCGTCGCCATTTGCGCCGGGATCACCAGGTCGCCTTCATTTTCCCGGTCCTCATCATCGACCAGGATGAACATGCGGCCATTGCGGGCTTCGTTGATGATCTCTTCCGGCGAGGCGAGGGCGGTGCCGCCTTCGCGCCGGGCCAGATAGGTTTCCAGCTTGCCAAGCGTTTCGGCAGTGGGATTCCAGTCGGTTTCGCCCAGTCTGCGGAGAGAATTGGCATGAAGGCCCGCAGCGCGTGCCAGCCCCGAACGGGACATGCCCCCTTCATTCACCAGGGTGCGGACGGTATCGATAAGAGCTGAAGACATGAGCGACTCCTTGACCAACAGGGTCTTGGAGTGCGGTTATCACATCATGATGTGATTTTATCAAGCTGCAATCACATTGCTTGGCGCAGGCTTTGCATCCGATCAAGGTAGCGGGCGAGCACGTCGATCTCCAGATTGAACGATCGCCCTTCGGCCAGAGCGTCCAACGTCGTCGCAGCGGCGGTGTGCGGAATGATGTTGAGGCCGAAGTGGACGGAACCGTCCGGCTGATCTTCGACGCTGTTGACGGTCAGCGAAATGCCATCGAGGGTGATCGATCCCTTGGCCGCGAGAGCGGAAGCGAGTGCGGGAGGCGCGGCGATCACCAGCCGGGTCGAATCCCCCTCAGGGGCGGCCGATACCAATGTACCGACGCCATCGACATGGCCGGTCACGATATGGCCGCCAAGCTCGTCACCCACCTTGAGCGCGCGTTCCAGATTGAGCCTGGCGCCCTGCCGCCAGAGACCGGGCGCGGTGCGATCCACGGTTTCGGCGGACAGATCGACGGCGAACCAATCGGCGCCCTTCTCCACCACTGTAAGGCAAGCGCCGGAGCAGGCGATCGAGGCGCCGATCGCAACGCTGTCCATGTCATAAGCGGTGCCGATGACGAGGCGAAGGTCTCCCCGCTGTTCGGCGGAGCGGATGGTGCCGATGTCGGTGATGATGCCGGTGAACATGGGTGCGTGATCCTGCTGGTTCGGTGACGCTCCTAAGCGCCGCGCCGCCTTTCGTAAACCTCCAGCCGGTCATCGCCCAGTTGCCGTGCGTCGGTCAGGGTCCAGCGATGATGCGCCTGGGCGAGGTCCGACAGGCCGATGTCGCCGATGCCAGCAAGGCCCCCGCCGATGATAATCGGTGCGCGGTAAAGGAGCAGACGGTCGACCAAATCGGCTCGCAGAAACGCCGCTGCGGTTGAAGCGCCACCCTCCACCATCAGATGATCGACATGATTGAGCGCGGCGATCTCTTCGGGCTGCGCGACGGCTTCCCAACCTTCGGGCGCATCGCGCGTCAGCAGCAGGCGGCGGGGAGAGCGATCCTCCAGCCCCGGCAGGCGCACATCGAGGCGCGGGGCGTCGGCGCGCAGTGTGCCGCCGCCGACAAGGATGGCGTCATGGCGCGCCCGCTCCAGATGCGCATGCGCGCGCGCGGCCTCTCCTGTGATCCAGCGGCTGGCCCCGTCCCTGAGCGCGATGCAGCCGTCGAGCGACAGGCCAAGCTTCAGGGTGACGGCGGGGCGGCCCAGCGTTTGGCGCAGGACGAAACCACGCATGGCCGCAGCAGCCTCCTTCGCCATCACGCCCATTTCAACCTGGATGCCGCGCGAGCGCAGATGCCCTGCGCCTTGCCCATCGGTACGCGGGTCGGGGTCGCGAAGCGCGATCACCACGCGGGCGACGCCCGCTCGTGCCATCAGGTCGGCACAGCGCGGCCCACGGGCGGACAGGTGAAAACAGGGTTCCAGCGTCACATAAGCGGTCGCGCCGCGCGCCTGATCCTGCGCCTCTTCCAGCGCCTGCGCTTCGGCATGGGGGCGACCGCCCTTCTGGGTCCAGCCACGGCCGACGACGGCTCCATCGCGAACGATCAGGCAGCCGACATTGGGATTGGGCGTGGACAGGCCCCGGCCACGTTCCGACAGGGCAATGGCCGCTGCCATGAAACGGCAGTCGTCGGCGGGGTCGGCCATCGGGAAACTCAATTCTGGCTGGTCTTGGGCGCGGCCTTTTCCGCCGCTTCCGCCTTGGCCAGCCGCGAATCGAGCTGCGCGTTGATCTGCTTCAACGCTTCCTTGCGCCTGGCGCTGTTGCGGGCTTCCTCGGTGCGCCAGTCGATGCCGAATGCGTCGGCCCATCCTTGCATCTGCTTCTGCCGTTTTTGCAGCGCCGCTTCGCTTTTCGCGAGGTCGATCTTCTGCTGCAGGATGATGGCGGCGTCCGACCGGCTCGCGTCCCAGCTCTGCACATAGATGATCTTGTTGCGGGTCGGCATGGTGTTGGTGTTGGCGTCGACCATGAACACCCAGATGATGACCCAGGTGATCGCCATCGACAGCCCGAGCAGCGGCCATTTATGCGGCCGATTCTCGCGGAAATAGGTCCACAGGTCGCCAAGCGCGCTTTTGGGAGAGACCGGACGGGGGAAGATCGCCATCGCCGCTATATAGGATAGGGCAGCGCCAGATGCAAAGCCGCGCCTTGCATCCGGCGGCGCCATGCTCACCTGTCGGTCACCTTGAAATGGACGGTGAGAACCTTTGTTCCTGGCACCGGCACGCCATCGCGAGTCGCGGGGCGAAAGCGCCATTTGCGCATCGCATGCCGCTGGGTGGCGATCCAGAAGGCCTCATCGGTCGCAGACAGCCGCTCGATGCCCGTCACCCTGCCGTCCGCGCCTATGCTGACGCGGACGGTGACCGATCCTTCCACGCTTTGCCGGATCATCGAGCCGGGATAATCGGGCTGGAAAGCCGCCATGGCGCGCGGGTCGATGCCGACTTCTGTGACAACGGGTTCGCGCGCCGGCTCGATGGGCGGATCGATGACACTGCCGCTCGCGCCGGTGCCAGCGGTTGTTCCGCCTGTGGGCACTACCGGCCCCTCCCCGCTATTGGGTAGCTTCACCAGATCATCGGGATTGGAGGGGATCGGGTCTATGGTCGGTTGGGCCGGAAGCTTGGTCTCGGCGGGCTGCGGCTGGGCTTCGGGCGGCGGCGGCGGATCGAGGGGGATCTGATTGCCGATCAGGATCTGCGGCACATAAGGCGCGATCACCTCCTTGGGCATCAGGATGAAAGCGCCGACCACCAGCGCATGCACCGCGATGGTCGCCCCGATTGCGGCGGGTGATCCCCCGCCACCGCTGTAGCCACGCTGGTGGCCATTTGCCGCATGCATTGCCGATACTGCCATTGCATCCTCCATCCTCAACTTGCGCGGCTTGAGCCGCCGCTGAAACATAATGTTACATCATATCTAGTGATATGTTGCAACATTATGTTCGTGTCAGGAGGGAACTTGTGCGCTGGCATGCGGCGCCTTACCATAGGATCCATGAAGACGTTACCCGAAGACCCGACCCTGGACGAAGTGCGGGCGTATCTCGCGCCAATCGTGCCGCGCCACGCCGCCTTCGACGGATGGCGGGCGGAAGCCGTCACCATGGCCGCTTCGGAAGGACGCGTGGATGCCGAGATCGCGCAGCTCGCCTTTCCCGGCGGAGCGATGGACATGATCGACGCCTGGTTCGCGAGCATCGACGCAGGCATGCTGGAGGCGCTCCCGCCGGAAAAGCTGGTCACCATGTCGATCCGCCAGCGCATCGTCGCGTTGATAACGGCGCGGCTGACACTGCTCGCCCGCGACAGGGAAGCGTTGCGCCGCGCGCTCGCCATCATGGCGCTGCCGCAGAACAGCGTTCGGGCGGCGCGGCTGGGCTGGCGGGCGGCCGATGTCATGTGGCGCGCCGCTGGCGATCACGCCACCGACCTCAATCATTATAGCAAGCGCCTGACGCTGGCGGGCGTCTATGCCGCGACGCTGCTGGTGTTCGTCGATGACGAGAGCGACAATTGGGCGGACAGCCGCGCCTTCCTCGATCGCCGCATCGAAGGCGTAATGCGCTTCGAACGAGCGAAGGCCAAGTGGAAGGGCATCGGCGGCGGGGAGAGGCTGAGCCTTGCCCGCTTCATCGGCAGGCTCCGTTATCCCGCCATCTGACCCCAACGAGGAGGCCGCGATTCCGGCTGGCCTTTTCCTATCTATATTGATAGTCACTCGCAGGTGACTTCAGCGAGCTCTTCTCCCTTGCGCCTGACCGAACTGCCGTTGCGCCAGCCAGCCTATGTGGACCTGATCGACTGGGACGCGCTGACCGCTTCGGACGGCCAGCGCTTGCGTGAATTCGGCCTGTGCGAAGGCGCGAGCGTCGAAGCGCTTCACCATGGCGGCCTGCTTGGCCGAGGTCCGATCGCCTGCAAGGTCGGGCGCATGACCATTGCCATGCGGCGCAATCACGCCGCTGCGATCACAGTCCGCACGGGCCCGGCGGACGCCGCATGAGCAGCCTGCCGCTGGTTGCGCTGGTCGGCAACCCCAATGCCGGCAAGAGCGCCCTGTTCAACGCCTTGACCGGCGCGCGGCAGAAACTCGGCAATTATCCGGGCGTGACCGTAGAGCGCAAGGCAGGCAGGCTGTCGCTGTCCGATGGCCGCCCGCTCGAACTGGTCGACCTGCCCGGCACTTACAGCCTCAACCCCACCAGCCCCGATGAGCAGGTGACCCGTGACGTCGTGCTTGGCAAACAGCATGGCGAACGCCTGCCGGATGCGCTGGTTGTGGTCGTGGATGCCTCCAATCTCGACAATCACCTGCGCTTCGCCCTTGAACTGATCGCGCTTGGCCTGCCGACCGTGGTAGCGCTCAATATGGTCGACCTCGCCACCCGCGATGGGCTGGAGTTGGATGCGAATATCCTCTCGCGCGAACTGGGCGTGCCGGTGATCTCGACCGTCGCGGTGCGCAAGCGTGGCCTCGACCATCTGCGGACTGAACTGGACGCGCTGTTCGATGGCAGCGTCAAGGCGCGGCCCTCCGCCGCGCCGCTTGGCTTCGACGCGTTGCGGAGCGAGGCCCGCAGGATCGCCCGCGCGGCGGTGGTGCGCGAAACACCTTCCCGCCGGTTGACGGCTGCGGTCGATCGGGTCGCTCTGCATCCCGTCGCCGGGCTGCTGCTGCTGCTGGCGCTGCTCTTCATCATGTTCCAGGCGGTCTATGCCTGGTCGGAAGCGCCCATCGCCATGATCGAAGGGCTGGCGGAAGCGGCCAGCTCGGCAGCAAGCGACGCGCTGCCGGACGGACTGCTACGGTCCTTCCTGGTGGATGGCGTCATCAATGGCGTGGGATCGGTCGTCGTCTTCCTGCCGCAGATCCTGATCCTCTTCTTCTTCATCCTGATGCTGGAAGCGACCGGCTATATGGTTCGCGCCGCATTCCTGATGGATGGCCTGATGGCGCGCGTCGGCCTGTCGGGGCGCGCCTTCATTCCACTGCTTTCGTCCTTCGCCTGCGCCGTGCCCGGGATCATGGCGACGCGCACCATTTCCGATCCCAAGGATCGTCTGACGACCATATTGATTGCGCCGCTCATGACCTGCTCGGCCCGGCTGCCGGTCTATGCGGTCATCATCGGCGCTTTCATTCCCGCGCGGAATGTGGGTCTGGGCATCGGCCTTCAGGGCCTCGTCCTCTTCTGCCTGTATATTGCCGGAATTATCGGTGCGATGCTGGTGGCGCTGGTGCTGCGCCTTACGGTAACAAAGGGCGCAAGCGGCGGATTCCTGATGGAAATGCCGAAATATCAATGGCCGCGCCCCCAGGACATCGTGCTGGGACTGTGGCAGCGCGCGATCATCTTCCTCAAGCGCGCGGGCACGATCATCTTCGCGTCCACGGTGATCCTCTGGTTGCTGCTGAGCTTTCCCAAGGCGCCCGAAGACAGTGCCGTCAGCCAGGTAAATTATTCGGTCGCCGGGCGGATCGCCAACGGGCTCAACGTCGTGCTGGAGCCGATCGGCTTCAACCGCGACATTTCCCTGGCGCTGATCCCGGCGATGGCGGCGCGCGAAGTGGCGGTATCGGCGCTCGCCACCGTCTATTCGCTCGATGCCGACGAGGATGAGGCAAAGCTGGAGCGCAGCCTTGGCGACAGGCTGAAGGACAATTGGCCGCTGCCCACTGCGCTTGCGTTTCTCGCCTGGTTCGTCTTCGCGCCGCAGTGCATTTCGACCATCGCCGTTACGAAGCGCGAAACCAATGGCTGGAGATGGCCACTCTTCATGATCGGCTATCTTTTCGCGCTTGCCTATGCCGCTGCGGGCCTGACCTACTGGACCGCGACGGCAGCGGGGCTATAAGAACCTCCAAAGTATCGGAGGAAATATGGCGGGTTCGGTCAACAAGGTCATTCTGGTCGGCAATCTGGGCGCCGACCCGGAGGTGAAGAGCTTCCAGAATGGCGGCAAGGTGTGCAACCTTCGCATTGCCACGTCCGAAAGCTGGAAGGACCGCATGTCGGGCGAGCGCAAGGAGCGCACCGAATGGCACAGCGTCTCGATCTTTTCCGAAGGACTGGCGGGCGTCGCCGAGCGGTTCCTGCGCAAGGGTTCGAAGGTCTATGTCGAGGGTCAGCTGCGCACGCGAAAGTGGCAGGACCAGTCGGGTAATGACCGCTACACCACCGAAGTCGTGCTTCAGGGGCCAGGCGCGGTGCTGACCATGCTGGACGGCGCGCCGGGCGGTGGCCAAGGTGGCGGGCGCTCGCAAGGCGGCGGCAGTGACTGGGGCGCCAGCTCTGGCGGCTTCGGCGGCGATTATGATGATTTCGGCGGTGGCAGCAGCGGCGGCGGCTTTGGCGGCGGCAGCGGCGGCCGCTCATCGGGCGGCGGGCGCGGCGGCGCTGGCGGGCCGAATTTCGACAATGATCTGGATGATGAAGTGCCGTTCTGAGGGTTTTGTTTTGGCACGAGGTAGAGGGCGGCTCCATTGGGGAGCCGCCTTTTTTATGCGTGTTGGGGAACGTCAGAACATGCGGCTCCCATAGCCCTTCAAACTGGGCATGTGACTCGTTTGAAGGGCTATGGGTGGGCGCGAGCGGAGCGAGCTTCTGTGCTGGCCATTGCTAAGCGTGGCTGATGTTGCGCTGGCCCACCCCCGGCCCCTCCCGCTTGCGGGAGGGGAGATGAGGAGCGGGGCCAGCTTTTTCAGCCCATGCCCTTAGGCAGCTGCGGCGATCGTCGTCGCGCCCAGTTCGGCTAGGGCGAATTCACGGATATGTTCGCCAAGGTCCTCGCGTTCCAGCGCGAGTGCCAGGTTGGCTTCGATATAGCCCGCCTTTGACCCGCAGTCGAAGCGACGGCCGTCGAAGGTCACGCCGTGGAAGGGCTGTTGCCCGATCATCGAAGCCATGGCGTCGGTCAGCTGGATCTCGCCGCCCGCGCCCTTTTCCTGTGTGGCGAGGATCTTCATGACCTCTGGCTGCAGGATATAGCGGCCCGGCAGGATGAGGTTGGACGGCGCGGTGCCGGGCGCGGGCTTTTCAACGAGGCCCCTGACTTCGGTGAGCGGGCCATTGCGCTCGCCCGGATCGATCACGCCATAGCTTGGGGTGTCGGCCATCGGCACTTCGAGCGCGCAGACGAGGTTGCCGCCCACCTGATCATAGGCTTCGACCATCTGCTTGAGGCAGCCACGGCCGGGAGCGCCCTTCATGAATTCGTCGGGCAACAGGATGGCGAAGGGTTCATCGCCGACGATGTCGCGCGCGCACCAGATGGCGTGGCCGAGGCCGAGCGGTTCCTGCTGGCGCAGGAAGACCGCGTTGCCCGGTGCCAGGCGCGTGCCGTCAAGGGCGGACAGGTCCTTGCCGCGCTCCCGCTGGGTCGCTTCGGCTTCGAAGGCCATGTCGAAATAATCCTCGATCGCGCCCTTGCCGCGCCCGGTGATGAAGATCATCTGCTCGATCCCCGCCTCGCGCGCTTCGTCGACGGCATATTGGATCAGCGGGCGGTCGACGACCGGCAGCAATTCCTTGGGCACCGACTTGGTGGCAGGCAGGAAGCGCGTGCCGAGGCCTGCAACAGGAAACACGGCTTTGCGTATCGGCTTGTAGGGCATGGTACTCCATTCTCGCTAGACGCGCGGACAGGCTTCGCCCTCCACGCGTCAAAGGTCAAGCATAGCGGGAGGATTACCTCGCCCGGTCAGACGGCCAGCAGGCGCTGCGCCACCGTTTCGAGCGAAGATATCTCCGCATCGAGGTGATCAAGCGAGACATGCGTGTGATTGTTCCGCGCGTCGCGGCAGGTAAAGCCGCCGGGCGCTGGCTGCTGAAAGCCGCCAATGATGAGCGACCGGAAGCGATCGATCCTTTGCATGTGCCGCTCGATATCCGAAATTTCCGTCAAGGCGCTGGCGTTGCGCTTGTCACGCATCGCCACCATCGTGCGGAGTTCCGTCATCAGTTTCGCCATTCCAGGGCGCGTCCGGGTGCCGACGGTTCGCACGTCACCCATGGCTTCCCGCATCATGGCGATTTTCGCCTCCAGACTCTGCTCCAGCATCGTCCAGGCACAGACCAGACGACCAACGGCACAGAGCAGCGCTGCGTCCTCCGGCGCATATTCAGACACCGCCCTCACTTTTATCTCAGCTATATGATTCACGACCCGCCCCCGGCTTGTTTTCTTCCTTTGCCCGCATGAATCCTGCACAAAAACAGGCGGTAAAGGCTAGAGGCGGAGGTGCACATCGCCCGCAAGGAGGGCACAGGCCAGCGGAAGACGTGCAGAATCAGCGATGAACCGATCAAACGCGATCAGCCGGGTTCAAAAATCGATCGCGATCCCCTTGCGCTCCCAGTCGCCATAGCGGACCGGGCTCAGTTCCTCGTCATGGCGCGAGGGTCGATCCAGGGGATCGGGCTGAGGCACCGGTGGACTCTTCGACAGGTGCTCAGGCGGCTTCACATGCGCGGGGCGCTTGCCGTTATAGGTTCCCATGTCCAAAAGCCTTTCGATTGTGGCGCCGTGTCGGCAACCCCATATTCATGCATGGCCTGCTATCTGGGCCGCAAAGGAGTGGAAGACAAGTGAGCGGTTTCAAGACGGTGATGCTGTTGTCGGTGCTGACGGCGCTGTTCATGGCTCTTGGCTATACGCTGGGCGGCAGCGGCGGGGCGATGATCGCGCTGCTGGTGGCGGCGGGCATGAACCTGTTCACCTTCTGGAATGCCGACAAGATCGTCCTGTCGATGCACAATGCGCGGGAGGTGGATGCTGAGAGCGCTCCGGAATTTTACGGGCTGGTGCGCGATCTGGCGCAGCGGGCGAAGCTGCCCATGCCGCGCGTCTACCTGATCGACGAACCGCACCCGAACGCCTTTGCCACCGGCCGCAATCCCGAACATGCCGCCGTGGCAGCGACGACGGGCCTGCTGTCGATGCTGAGCCGCGATGAGGTTGCGGGCGTGATGGCGCATGAGCTTGCCCATGTGAAGAATCGCGACACGCTGATCATGACCATGGTCGCGACGATCGCGGGCGCGGTGTCGATGCTCGCCAATTTCGGCCTGTTCTTCCGGGGCGGGAATGAGGAGAATGGGCATGGCAACATGCTGGCGACACTGATGGCGGTGATCGTCGCGCCCTTTGCCGCTATGATCGTGCAGATGGCGATCAGCCGCACGCGTGAATATGGCGCTGACGCCGCCGGAGCGGAAATCAGCGGCAACCCGCGCGCGTTGGCGTCGGCGCTTGCAAAGATTTCCGGCAAGGCGGAGATGATCCCCAACCATGTGGCTGAACGCAATCCGGCCGCAGCCCAGCTCTATATCGTTCCCGTACATGTCAGCGAGCTGTTCTCCACCCACCCCGCCACGGAAAAGCGCATCGCCGCGCTGGAGGAGATGGCGGGAGGCATGGTTATTCCCGCTCCTTCAGCCCCGCGCGCGTCGGCATTGAGCCCCGTGGCGACGCCCGAGCGTCGACGGTCGAGCGCGCTTGATCCACTGGGGCGGAGTTGAGGTCTTAATTTTGCCGTCATGCCAGCGAATGCTGGCATCTCATGCAGCTGCGCACAAAGGCCTGAGATCCCAGCTTCCGCTGGGATGATGAATGTGGCGGGGGCGAATATTGAAGGGCCATGACTTTCCCATGGCAATTAGCGTAAGGCGCTCGCCATGGCTCGCCCTTCCCGCCCCGCAGATATTCCCGGCCTTCCTGCACGCCGCGCCGCTTTGCGGCTGCTCGACGCCGTCCTGCGCCGGGGCGACCCGCTGGAGTTGGCGTTGCATGGCGCGGCGCAGGGGCTCCCCGCAGCCGATCGCGCGCTTGTCCATGCCATCGCCGCAGAAACGCTGCGCCATCTGCCCGACCTAGACGCGCTGATCGACGGCGCGACTCGTCAGCCGCTGCCGGATGACGCGAAAGCGCGCATGGTGCTACGGATCGCACTTATCCAGGTGCTCGCGCTTGGCACGGCGCCGCATGCCGCCATCGCGACTGCCCTGCCGCTGGTGGATGGCGGGCCGCGCAAGCTGGTGCATGGCGTATTCGGCACAGTGACTCGCGCCGCGTCCGCTCTGCCGGACCCGCCTACCCTGCCTGAAGAGGTCGCCGCGCGGTGGGAAGCGCAGTGGGGAGGCGACATGCCCGCCGCTGCGGCAAGCGCCTATGGCGTGCGTCCGCCCGTGGACGTCAGCCTGCGCCACCCGGCAGAGACGGCGGACTGGGCCGAAAAGCTGGGCGGCGAAAGCTTCGCTCTTGGTCATGTCCGCCTGCCCGATCATGCATCGGTGACGGAGTTGCCCGGCTTTGCAGAAGGCGCATGGTGGGTTCAGGATCTCGCGGCGTCCTGCCCCGCCCGCCTGCTCGGAACAGGCGAAGGCCGCATCGTGCTGGACCTTTGCGCCGCGCCCGGTGGCAAGACGATGCAGCTGGCCGCCGCGGGGTGGCAAGTGACGGCGCTGGATCAATCGAAGAAGCGCCTGGAACGGCTGAGCGAGAATCTGGCACGCACGGCGCTGGCCGCTACGATCGTGCAAGCCGACCTGCGCCAATGGGAACCTAAACGCCAAGTCGACGCCATCCTGCTCGACGCCCCCTGCACCGCCACCGGCATCTATCGCCGCCATCCCGACGTGCTGCACCGCATCGGTCCGCGCCAGATCGCCGAGTTGGCAGAGCTGCAGGCCGAACTGCTGAGCCGCGCTGCCCAATGGCTGAAGCCTGGCGGGACCCTGATCTACGCCACCTGCTCGCTCGAAAAGGCGGAGGGCGAGGAGCAGCTGGAGGCATTTCTGCGTCAAAACCCCGGCTTCAGCCTTCAGCCAGCACAACAAGGCGAATTGCCGCAGGGCATTTGTCCCGATCCGGAGGGTTGGCTGCGCACTTTGCCCGACACATTGGCCGACAAGGGTGGCACGGATGGCTTTTTCGTTGCCCGCCTTGCTCGCGCGGCACAATGAACTAAGATCAGGGAACGTCAGAAAGGCCACGCTTGCGCCCGACCGAGCCCCTCCCCCTGCACCATAGTTGGCCGCTCTACGATCTGCGCCAGCATCTTGCGTCAGTGTCCCTGGATGATCGCACCGCACGCGACGATCAGGCGCTGGCAGAGCGCGGGATCGGGCTGTGGCATTGCGATCTCAGCGACAACAGCCTGTCGTGGACCAGCGGCGTCTATGACCTGTTCGGCATAGAAAGGGGCGTCGCCGTTCCGCGCCCGCTTGCCACTTCGCTTTACCAGCCGGATTCGCGCGAGGCGATGGAGCAGCTGCGCGCCTACGCCATCCGTCATCGGCGCGGCTTCACCCTGGACGTGGATATTCGCCCGTTGGATGGCAGCGAATGCACGGTGCGCCTTATCGCCGCGCCAATCCTGGAAGGCACGCGCGTCATCGGCCTGCACGGCGTCAAACAGTTTCTCCCGCGCGGCTCGGCGGGTTCCTGCGGCCTTGACCCCACCATTTTCATCCTGCCCTGAAATCCTTGGCCATACCCGCCGCAAAAGCCTGTGGATAAGGTCGAACTGCAGCGTTGCCCTTGATCCGTGGCGCGGCTAGAGCCGACTGTTGATGACCAGCCCGATCCTTATCTCGCCCTCCATCCTGTCCGCCGACTTCGCCCGCCTGGGCGAGGAGGTCCGCGCGATCGACGAAGCGGGTTGCGACTGGATTCATATCGATGTGATGGACGGCCATTTCGTGCCCAACATCACCATCGGCCCGGCCGTGGTGAAGGCGCTGCGCCCCCACAGCAAGAAGCCGTTCGACGTGCATCTGATGATCTCTCCGGTGGATCAGTATCTGGATGCCTTCGCGCAGGCAGGTGCCGACATCCTGACCGTCCATCCGGAAGCTGGGCCGCATATCCACCGCTCCATCCAGCACATCAAGTCATTGGGCGTACAGGCTGGCGTGGTGCTCAATCCCGGCACCCCGGCCAAGATGCTCGACTATCTGATCGATGATGTCGATCTGATCCTGGTGATGAGCGTCAATCCCGGCTTCGGCGGGCAGAGCTTCATCGAGAATCAGCTGCGCAAGATCGAGGCGATCCGCAAGATGATCGACAAGAGCGGGCGCGACATCCGCCTGCAGGTCGACGGCGGCATCGACTTCACCACGGCGCCGCGCGCGATTGAGGCGGGCGCGGATGTGCTGGTCGCGGGCACCGCCACATTCCGTGGCGGGCCTTCCGCCTATGCCGACAATATCCGGAAGCTCAAGGGCGGGTGAGCGACAGGCGGCGCATCCCCAGCCCTTCGCTTGCGGATACGGCGGAATCAGAACCAGCCGAAAACGGGATCGAACAGGGCAAGCGGCTCATCCGCGTGGCGGATGACAAAGGCCTGTCGCTGGCCCAGCGGATCGCCAACCGCTTTTACCTAATGAGCTGGAAGACGCCGATCCACGGTCGGCGGCTGAAGGGAAAATATCCGCTCAAGCTGCTCGCTGTGCCCGATGATGAAATTCCGGGCGATGCGAAGGCGGGGCAGGCCATCCGCGCCGGTTATTTCCTGTTCCGTGGACTGAAGCAGCCGCTCAACACGCTGGATTTCGACCGGCTGAGCGTCGTGCCAGCATTTGCCGATTATCTGCACAGCTTCGCCTGGCTGCGCGACCTGTCGTCGGCCGCCACGCGCGAACAGGGTGCGCCCGTCGCGGAAGGCGTGCTGCGCAAATGGCTGGAGGCGCATGCCGAAACGCCGAGCGAACCGACCTGGCGCGCGGACAATGCGGGCTGGCGGCTGCTCTTCTGGTCGGCCCATGCGCCGCTCATCCTGTCATCCAGCGACCTGGTCTATCGATCGCTGGTGCTGAACTGTATCGCGCGGACGGCGCGGCATCTGGATCGCGGCGCGGACAAGGCACCGCTCGGTCTGCCTCGCCTGGTCGCCTGGGGCGGCATCGTCGCCGCCTCCATGCTGCTGCCCGGTGGCGCGGCACGGAAGATTTTCGGGGAAGCAGGCCTCAAGCGCGCGATCGACAATGCGGTGCATGGCGATGGCGGTATCGTGTCGCGATCGCCGCTGGATCAGCAGGGCGCCATCATGCTGCTTTCCATGGTGCGCGCCGTCTATGACGTGCGCCGGGAACAGGTGCCGCCTTTCTTGACCGAAGCGCTGGGGCGGATGGTGCCCGCCCTGCTTGGCCTCGCCCATGGCGATGGCGGGCTGGGCAGCTGGCAGGGTGCGGGTGCTATCGATCCCTCCACGGTCGAAGCGGTGATCCGCGCGAGTCGGGTGCGCGCGCGACCGCTGCGGCAGGCGAATGATTGGGGGTATCAGCGGCTGGTCGCGGGCCCTACCATCGTTCAGATCGACGCCGCGCCGCCGCCCGTGGCGCGTTTGGCAGCGGCGGGATGCGCCTCCACCACCGCGATCGAGATCAGCGATGGGCCGCAGCGGCTGATCGTCAATTGCGGCGGCGCGGCGCTGGAGGGCGCGTGGATGCCCGATGGGCTGGCGCAAGGGCTTAGAACTACAGCTGCGCACAGCACGCTGGTGCTGAACGATACCAATTCCACCGCTCTGATGCCGGATGGCACATTGGGCCGCGGCGTTACTGAGGTCGAACTTCACCGGCAGGAGCAGGAAAGCGGCAGTCGCATAGAGATCAGCCATGATGGCTATGTCCGCCGCATGGGCTATGTCCATCGCCGCCTGCTGCTCGTCAGCATCGATGGCCGGGAAATCCGGGGCGAGGATTTGCTGACCCCCGCCGCCCGCCGCCGCAGGCCAGTGAAGCTGCCCGCGCAGTTGCGCTTCCATCTTGCGCCGCTGGTCGAGCCCACCGCGACCGCCGACGGCATGGGTGCGCTGTTGCGGATCGAAATGGGGCCGATCTGGCAGTTCCGCGCCAATGCGGGGAAGCTCGCGATCGAGGAAAGCCTGTGGGTCGATGGAGAGGGCCGCCCGCACGAAACCCGCCAGTTGGTCATCACTGCCGAAGCGCTGCCGGGCGGATCGACCATCGGCTGGCTCTTCAAGCGGATGAGCTAAGGCTCTTAACATCCAATCCTTTCCTTGCCGCATTGGCCCGGCAGGACTAGAGGGCTGCGGCAAGCCTGAGCGGCACCCGAACAGCAGGAAGCATCATGTCAGACGTCACCATCAAACGCGCCCTCCTTTCCGTGTCGGACAAGTCCGGCCTGGTCGAATTGGGCCAGGCGCTGGGCAAACATGGCGTCGAGCTGGTGTCCACCGGCGGCACGGCCAAGGCTCTGCGCGATGCCGGGTTGGACGTGAAGGATATTTCGGACCTCACCGGCTTTCCCGAAATGATGGATGGGCGCGTCAAGACGCTGCACCCGAAGGTTCATGGCGGCCTGCTCGCCGTGCGCAACAATCCCGACCATGTCGCCTCGATGCAGGAGCATGAGATTGGCGCGATCGACCTCGTCGTCGTCAACCTCTATCCGTTCGCCGCCACGGTCGCCAAGGGGGCAGAGCGCGAAGAGATTATCGAGAATATCGATATCGGCGGCCCCTCCATGGTTCGCTCCGCCGCGAAGAATCATGAAAGCGTCGCCATCGTCACCGATCCGGCCGACTATGCCCGCCTGATCGCGGAGATGGCGGAAAAGGGCGGCGCGACCAGCTATGATTTCCGCCGTATGCTGGCGGCCAAGGCCTATGCCGCCACTGCTGCCTATGACTCGATGATCGCGAGCTGGTTCGCCTTTGCCGATCAGGGCGTCGATTTCCCCGAGACCTTGGCGGTGTCGAGCAAGCTCGGATCGAGCCTGCGCTATGGCGAGAATCCGCACCAGTCCGCGGCGCTCTATCTGCCGGTCGGCCCGTCAGCCAACGGCATTGCTCAGGCGAGGCAGATCCAGGGCAAGGAGCTGAGCTACAATAATTATAATGACGCCGACGCGGCGCTGGAGCTGGTCAGCGAGTTCCGTGATGGCCCGCCGACGGTAGTGATCGTGAAGCACGCCAATCCCTGTGGCGTGGCGACCGGCAACACTTTGATCGAAGCCTATGAAGCGGCGCTTGCCTGCGACAGCGTATCGGCCTTTGGCGGCATCATCGCCGTCAACCGTCCGCTCGACGGGCCCACGGCCGAGGCGATCAGCGGCATCTTCACCGAAGTGGTCGCGGCACCCGATGCCGATGACGATGCGAAGGCGATCTTTGCGAAGAAGAAGAACCTTCGCCTGCTGCTGACCGGCGAGTTGCCCGACCCCGTCCGCACTGGCCTGATGATGAAGAGCATCGCTGGCGGGCTGCTCGTGCAGAGCCGCGACAATGGCCGTATCACGCGCGACCAGCTGAAGGTCGTTACCAAGCGCGCGCCCACTGATCAGGAATTGAATGACTGCCTGTTCGCCTGGACCGTCGCAAAGCATGTGAAATCCAACGCCATCGTCTATGCCAAGGGCAACAGCACCGCAGGCATCGGTGCGGGGCAGATGAATCGCCTGGAGTCCGCTCGCATCGCGGCGTGGAAGGCCAAGGATGCCGCTGAAAAGGCAGGGTGGAGCGAAGCCCGCACCATCGGCTCGGCAGTCGCGTCCGACGCCTTCTTCCCCTTCGCCGACGGCCTCCTCGCCGCAGTCGAGGCTGGCGCTACAGCCGTGATCCAGCCGGGCGGATCCATCCGGGACGAGGAAGTCATCGCGGCGGCGGATGAGGCGGGGCTGGCCATGCTATTCACCGGCATGCGGCACTTCCGCCACTGATCCTGTCATGCGGATGCGAGAGGGGGCACATTCCTTTCGCATCCGCAAAAATAGCTGATTTCTGCCACTTTCAGCCAAGTGGCCTCTTCCCAATGCCTTGCGCACATCCTATTTTCGAGCCGACCCCACGCCCATGCAGGCTGCGGGCAACCATTGTTCGCAGGAGACATAGGATGACCATGAAGACGCTGGCGGCGTTGGCTGCCACGATGACCCTCGCCTTACCTGTTTCGGCACTCGCCTCAAGCACGCTGGTCGTGGATGCCCGCGCTGGCACAGAGATGCGCAGCATCATGGTTTCCGTGGCCGACCTGAATCTGGCGAGCGCGCACGGCGCCCGCCTGGCAAATTCCCGTATCGATCGCGCAGCCAAGCAGGCCTGCGGCTGGCTCAGCGGCTCGATCCAGCAGCCTACGCGTGAATTCCGCGACTGCTACAGCAGCGCCTTGGAAAGCGCGCGGGGCAGTCTGGACGGTTTGGCACAGGGACAGCATCAGGGCTGATCCGTCACGAATAGCGACAGGGCCGTACATGCGGCCCTGTCATGCTTACCCACCCGTTAACCATTCCTTAGATGATTTCCGCCACTCCCGATGATAGAAGTTAGCCTATCGGGGGGCATTGCATGCCGGAAATCGACCAGAATGTGGATGTCGCCATCATCGGCGCGGGTCCGGCAGGCCTAACTGCGGCCTATCTGCTGACGAAGAAGGGCTACACAGTCACCGTCATCGAGAAGGACCCCCGCTATGTCGGCGGGATCAGCCGCACTGTCGAACTGAACGGTTTCCGCTTCGATATTGGCGGCCACCGCTTCTTTTCGAAGTCGAGAGAGGTTGTCGATCTCTGGAACGAGATCCTGCCCAATGATTTCATCCAGCGCCCCCGGATGAGCCGCATCTATTATGAGGGCAAATTCTACAGCTATCCGCTGCGCGCTTTCGAAGCGTTGTGGAACCTTGGCCTGTGGCGATCGACGCTATGCATGGCGAGTTTCGCGAAGGCCAGGCTGCTGCCGAACCGCAACGTCCGCTCCTTCCAGGATTGGACGGTGAATGCCTTCGGGCACAAGCTCTTCTCGATTTTCTTCAAGACCTATACCGAAAAGGTCTGGGGCATGCCCTGCAACGAAATGTCGGCCGATTGGGCGGCGCAGCGGATCAAGGGCTTGTCGCTCTGGGGCGCGGTAAAAGACGGGCTGAAGCGGTCGCTGGGGCTCAACAAACGGCCCAATGACGGCATGGCGGCCAAGACCTTGCTTGAAAGCTTTCGCTATCCGCGCCTTGGGCCCGGCATGATGTGGGAAGCGGCACGGGATTTCGTGATCGCTCGCGGAAACCGGGTGTTGATGGCGCATGGTCTGAAGCAACTGTCACATGACCAGGGCTCCGGCCAATGGCAGATGGTTGCCCAGGGCCCGGGCGGCGATGTGCTGCTGAAGGCCCGTCATGTGATCAGTTCCGCGCCGATGCGTGAGCTTGCAGGCCGCATCCACCCCCTGCCCGCAACGCTCGGCAATGCGATGGAGCTGAAATATCGCGACTTCCTGACCGTCGCCCTGATGATCAAGTCGGAAGACCTGTTTCCCGACAATTGGATCTACATTCATGATTCAAAGGTCCAGGTCGGCCGCATCCAGAATTTCCGCAGCTGGTCTCCGGAGATGGTGCCCGATCCGTCGCTCGCTTGCGTCGGCCTGGAATATTTCTGCTTCGAGGGCGACGGCCTCTGGTCATCGAGCGACGACGCCTTGATCGAACTGGCCAGGCGCGAAATGGCGATCCTGGGGCTCTGCGACCCCGCCGACGTGGTGGGCGGAGCGGTCGTTCGCCAAGAGAAGGCCTATCCGGTCTATGACGACGACTATGCCGCCAATGTGCTGAAGATGCGCACGGAACTGGAGCAGCTCTACCCGACGCTGCATCTGGTCGGCCGCAACGGCATGCATCGTTATAATAATCAGGATCATGCGATGATGACCGCCATGCTGACCGTGCGGAACATCGAAGCGGGTGAACGCCAGTTCGACACCTGGGCAGTCAATGAGGATGCCGAATATCATGAGGCTGGCGCGGAAGGCGAAGAGACGGTCGGGCAGAAGGCAGCGCTGACCAGCCTGCGGCGGGTGCCCGGTCGCTTGAGGGCCGCTTGAACCGGCAGTCATGGCATTGATGAACCTGAGCCACCTGACCAGCGCTGTTGCCGTTCGTTTCACGCTCGTCCGCTATGTGCTGGCGAGCCTGTGCGCGCTCTGCGCCGACATGCTGTTGTTCCTGGCGCTGTTGCGGATTGATGTGCCGCCGACCCTGGCGGGCGCCATTGGCTATACAGGCGGGCTGCTGCTGCACTGGCTGATCAGCGTTCGCTTTGTCTTCCCGTCGGCCGTTGGTCCTACAACCAAGCAACGGCTGGGCTTTGTCGTCAGCGCAGCGGTTGGCATCGGCGTGACCTCGGGCCTTATCAGCGCATTGGGAGCGGCAGGCATGGCTCCGGCGACGGCGAAGCTCTTTGCCATCCCGGTAAGTTTCCTGGCGGTATATGCGATCCGGAAATATGGCGTCTTCGCCGCTCGCTAAGGCCCGTACAGGGTTCACCCGCGACCTGGGGGTGCACGGCGTTCCGCGCGCCCGCTGGCTCGTCCTGGCCTGGCTATGCTGTGCCGCTGTCCTGCTGTGGCTCTTCCGCAACGAGCTTGGCGCCTTGGGGTTTCGTGATCCGGATGACGCGATGCGCCTTCAGCAGGTGCGAGACTGGCTTTCCGGCCAGCCCTTCCTGGACGTCAGTCAGCACCGCGTGAACCCGCCTTTCGGCGGCCCGATGCATTGGTCGCGGATCGTGGATGCGCCAATCGCGGCCATGATCCTGATCCTGCGGCCGATGGTGGGCAGCAACCTGGCCGAGATAGTGGCCTGTTCGGCGGTTCCGTTAATCCTGCTGGGGGCTTTGGTGTGGGCCGTCCATTGCGCGTCCGCGCATGTCGCCGGGCAGCCGGCGGCCATGCTGGCGCCTGTCCTGGTGCTCATCACGCCGACAATCCTCGTTCAGTTCGGGCCACTGCGGATCGATCATCATGGATGGCAGATCCTTATGGCGGCGATCGCGCTCGCAGGTGCGATGGACCCGCACGCCCGACGCGGCGGGGTTGTCGCTGGCACGGCAATGGCGGTCTGGCTGCAGATTTCGAGCGAGGGGTTGCCCTATGCCGCCTTGTTCGCGGCCATATTGGCGTTGCGCCAGTGGCGCGATCGCGATGAAGTGGCCCGCTTTGTGGCCTATGCCCTGACCTTGGGCGGCGCCGCGCTGTTCTTGTTGGCAATCCTGCGGGGCATGCCGCCACTGGTGCAGGCGCAGTGCGACGCGCTGTCAGCGGCCTATGTCTGGCCACTGCTTGCCTTTGCGGTTGTCACATCCCTTTCCTTTCACCTCGCTCCTGCCTCGGCACTGGGGCGCTTCCTTGCCGCGGGGTCGGGTGCCCTGGCAGCGGCTGCGCTGTTCGTCATTACCGGTCGCCCCTGCCTGACGGGAGATCCGTTCCAGGCCCTTGGGCCGATCGCCTATAAGCTTTGGTATCTGCACGTCATGGAAGGCCGTCCGATTTGGGAACAGGGCCGCTCGATGATGGGCCTTATCCTGCTGCCGCCGCTGGCAGGGCTGACTGGTTCGCTTCTGGCCGTGCGTGCCAGCCAGTCGGCGAAGGCCCGCGACCGGTGGCTGGCCGTGGTGCTGCTTCTGACCGGATCGACGCTGATCGCCATGCTGGTGATGCGGGCTATGTCCGTGGCCCATGTTCTGGCCTTGCCGGGTCTTGCCTGGCTCATGTTGCGGCTCTTCCGCCGCGCGCAACAGCAATCCGCAACCCTGCCGAGGGTGTTTGCCTCTTCCGCGGTCGCCCTGCTCACGCCAGCGGCCTTGTGCGCGCTCTGGATCGCGGTGACGGCGAGCGCGGACGACAAGGCAGAAAAAGCGGCTACGCCCGCCGGAGAATGCCGCAGCGCCGACGCCCTGGCACCATTGCGGCAACTGCCCCGATCAACGCTGTTCGCCCCGCTGGATATGGGCCCCGACATTCTGATCAGGACCCATCATAATGTCATCGGCACGGCCCACCACCGCAATGCGGCCGGGATCACCGCAGTCGTCGAAGCCTTCACCGCTCCGCCATCAAGAGCCAGGGACATTCTGAGCGCGCTGAATAGTGGCAAGGGGCCGGACTATCTGGTGACATGCGGAGGCCTTAATGAATTCAGGCATTATGCCGACGAACATCCCGGCAGTCTGGCGTCTGTGCTGGACAAGGGCGCGACTCCCGCATGGCTGAAGCCGGTAAAGGTTCAAAGCACCGCAGCCCTGCGGGTCTACAGGATCATGCCGCCGAAAAGCTGAGGGCAACGCCGTTCATGCAATAGCGCTTGCCGGTAGGTCGCGGCCCGTCATCGAACACATGGCCGAGATGGCCGCCGCACCGCGCGCAATGGACTTCGATACGGGGATATACCAGCGAGAAATCCCGCGACGTGCCCACGGCGCGTGGCAGCGGCGCCCAGAAGCTTGGCCAGCCGGTGCCGCTGTCAAACTTCGTCTTCGCATCAAACAACCCCTGTCCGCAGCCCGCGCATTTGAAGATGCCAGGACGATGTTCCTTGTTGAGCGGGCTGGTGAAGGGATGCTCGGTCGCATGTTTGCGCAGCACATTGTACGCTAGGGGGCTCAAGCGTTTGCGCCACTGCGCGTCCGTCAGCGAGAAGGGATAAGCGGCAGCCTCGCCTGCTCCAAGAGCCCAGACGGTAAGTGCGGCGGCTCCGCCCAAGCTACTCTTGAGAAGGTGACGGCGATCCATCATTCTGTCCTAACTTGCCGGGGCTGAGCGGCGCCTGAACAATTTCCTGCTGCTACCCTGCCCCGATTTCAGGACATGCCGCCGGAACAACCAGACGCCCAGCCGAATGATAGCAGCCACCCAGATCGCCTGCCAGATGATCGCAACGACATGGGGCCAAAGGGCTGCATCCTGCGCCGCCCGCGCGATCATCGCGAAGGGTGAGGAAAAGGGAAAGAGGATCGCGGCGATTTCAGGCGCTGATCCCATATGATCGACGGCATAGGTGGCGAAGAAGAACACGCCCATCTGCGCCATGGTGACCGGCATGTTGAGAGTCTGCACTTCGCGCACTGTGGCGGCCTGCGCGCCAATCCCCAGGAACAGGGAGCCAAGAAGCGCATAGGCCATGGTGAAGTAGATACCGCCAAGCAACAGGAAAATAGGCCATCCAACTGCGGGAGTGGGCGGCGCGATATCCGGGCCTGCAAAGATCCTGACGCCGAACACGACACCTGCTCCCCAGAAAGCGATGCCGACGAAGCTCATCCCAAGCATCGCGATGAGCTTGCCGAGGAACACAGAGTCGATCGGAACGGCGGCGGCCAGGATCTCGATCACCTTGTTGGTCTTTTCCTCGACAAGATTCGACAGGACCATGCCGGCCAGCAACATGGTCAGCAGGAAAATGAGCACTTGGGCAGCACGGCCGGTCAGCAGGCGGGACTGCGCTTCCGCGCCAGCGCTCGCCGTCACCAGCTGCTTTTCGACCCGCACATGAGGCAATTGCTCGCCGGCGACGGCGGCGCTGGCAAGCAGGTTTATATCACCCTCCAGCATGGCCAGGTCGCCGGCCTTTCCTGTCAGCACGGGTTTGTCGATCGTACCTGAAACAATGGCGATGAAGCGCGTGTCCGGCCGCGTGAGCAAAGAGCGAGGGTCACTTGGGGGAGCGCGTTGCAGGCGGGGGATGTTGGCCGCCCCAACGCGCACGGCCAGCATGTCGTGCGCATGTTCCATCCGCGCGGCGTCATCGGCCGCCATGGCCAGGCCGACGGTCGGACGCAGGCTTTCCGTCGTGATCTTTTCACCCAGCCCACCGAACGCCATGCCGATCACCACCGGGAATAGGGGACCGAGCAGGAAAAGGATGAAGGTTTTGGAAAAGATCACGGCGGAAAAATCGCGGCGGGCAATCACCAGGGCGGCGCGCAGGATCTGGCTCATCCAGCCAGCTCCTCTTCCGCATCCTGCATCTGCCGGGCCGCGGCTGCGCCCGCAATGGAAACGAATGCGTCATGCAGTCCCGGCCGCTCGATCGAAAGGCTCTCAATGCCTGCCTGTCCGTCGAGCAGGGCGCGCAGCAGCGGTTCGATCCCCTCGTCCGGCAGATCGAAATGCCAGGCGCCATCGGCCGCCAATGTCTCGGCCGGGAGTGCGCGGCGCCAACTGCCATCGCTCGCGCGCGTTCGCAGGCGGACTTGCGGACGAAGCTTGTCGCGCGCCTCGCTCACCGATCCCTCGAACCGGATCTGCCCACCAGCCACGATCGCGATGCGTTCGCAAAGCCGTTCGGCATGCGCGATGACATGGGTGGAGAAGAGGATGGTGACGCCGCGCCGTGCCTGATCACGGATCAGCGTTTCCAGCTTGCCCTGGTTGATCGCGTCCAGGCCGGAAAATGGTTCGTCCAGAACGATCAGCTTGGGCTCATGAACAATCGTCCCGAAAAGCTGAACGGTTTGGGCCATGCCTTTCGACAATTGGCGGATCGGCTTGTCGACAGACGTGCCCATGCCATGCTCGGTGAGCATCGCCCGGGCGCGTTCCCGCCCAACCTTGATCGGCAGCCCGCGCAAGGCACCCATGAAGGCGATCGCCTCCGCTGCCTTCATGGACGGGTAAAGGCCGCGCTCCTCGGGCAAATAGCCAATAGCGCGTGCCTGGCGCAGCGGGACGTCGTCGCCCAGCAATCTACGATGGCCTTCATCAGGATCGATGATGCCGAGCAGGGTGCGCAGCAAGGTCGTCTTGCCCGCCCCGTTCGGCCCCAGGATGCCATAGATCGACCCGGCTGGAACGGCGATGTCGATGCCATCGACTGCCCGGAATTTGCCGAAAGTCTTGACAAGAGCATGGCCTTCGACGGCATAGGCCGAAGAAGGAGCCGGATTGTTACGGATCATTCCCTCCTGATAGTCGCACAGCATGCCAACGCAAACCGAATCCTTGGAACAGCGCCTGAAGGCGCAGGCGCGGCGGCTGGGCTTTGCCGCATGCGCCATCGCGCGCGCGGACGCTGCACCCGAGGCGGGACGGCGGCTGCGGCAATGGCTGGACGATGGGTGCCATGGCGAGATGCTGTGGATGGAGGAGCGCGCCGAGCAGCGAAGCTCGCCGCAAGCGCTGTGGCCCGACGTGCGCAGCGTCATCATGCTGGGGATGAGCTATGCCCCCGCGCGCGATCCGCTGGCGCTGGCCGATGAGGGCGACCGTGGACGGATTTCGGTCTATGCGCAGGGGCGCGACTATCATGATGTGGTGAAGAAGGGGCTGAAGAGCCTTGCCCGCTGGCTGGTCGAAGAGCAGGCAAGCGCGCTGAAGGTCTTCGTCGATACCGCGCCGGTGATGGAAAAGCCGCTCGCGGCGGCGGCGGGGCTGGGTTGGCAGGGAAAGCACAGCAATCTTGTCAGCCGCGACCATGGCAGCTGGCTGTTCCTGGGCGCGATCTACAGCGAGATTGCCTTGGAGCCCGACCTGCCGGAAACGGACCATTGCGGCAGTTGTACCGCTTGCCAGTCGGCCTGCCCTACCGATGCGTTTCCTGCGCCCTATGTCGTCGACGCGCGCCGCTGCATCTCTTACCTCACCATCGAGCACAAGGGGCCAATCCCACGGGAGTTTCGCGACAAGATCGGCAATCGCATCTATGGCTGCGACGATTGTCTGGCAGTATGCCCGTGGAACAAGTTCGCCGACGCGGCCGCCGCCAATCGGGCGTTCATCGGCCGGGCAGAACTGGCCGCGCCTGAACTTGGCGACCTGCTGGCGTTGGACGATGCGGGGTTCAGGGAAGTCTTCTCGGGATCGCCCATCAAGCGAATCGGACGCAACCGGATGGTGCGCAACGCCGCGATAGCAGCAGGAAATAGTGGTGATCCGAAGCTGTTGACACCTTTGCGTCCTTTGCTGACCGACGACGATCCCGTCGTGGCGGAAGCGGCCGCCTGGGCCGTGGAGCGGTTATCGGCGCTGTGACCTAACGGTGGAGAGCTGAAGCACAGGCGCCAGCATCCATATCGGCCCCAGCCGGCGTCCGTGCATCGACATGGGTGACGACCGGCTCCTTGCCGCGAGCAGGGATGTAGAGATAGGCGTCAAGCACGCAGCGGCCATTCGCGAACTGAAGTTTGCGCATGCTGCTTTCCCTGATGTCCAGACGGGGCGTGCCGAATTGCTGGACGAGGTGGCGCGCGTCCATGCCCATGAGCGGACCTGATTTCATGAAGGCGCTGGCGGGCGGACCCGAAGGTGACCGTCCAGCCGGTGAAGGCGGCACGATAGAGCCACCACAGGCCGACAGAGACAGGGCCAGCAAGGCGCAGAAGACAGGATGAGGGGCTTTCATGAAGACTTGCTCCGGACACCGTGCAGCATGTGTACCGCCATAGCCGCGCTCCAAACCGGTGCAAGCAGGTTGATGAAGGGGATGAGGAACAGAAGCGCCGAAACGAGGCCTAGAAGCCATCGGCTGCCGCCAGACATTGTGACAAGCCCGGCATGCCGCTGCTCCACCATCTCGCTGAGGTCGCGACCCAAGAGATAGGCATTGAGTATGAGGAAAAGCAGGATCGTCCCGATACCGGTTATCAGAAGGATCAGATAAAGAGGGAGCGCGAGCAGGTTCCAGCCCGCCGACCGCCCGGCCGAGCGAAGAGCCAGCCGGACGCTGCGCGCAAAGCCCAAGGGACGAGCCGAAGCTGCGGCGGCGGGATAGCTGTCCTGCTCCACCGCAATGACGATATCATCGGCGAACAGGTTCATGATCGCCATGGCGATCGTCCGGAAGAGCAACCAGGCAAGGGCAATGACGACCAATGCGGTTGCCGCAGCTTCGGCAAAGCCGCCCCCGCCCCATCCGAGATATTGCCGCGCGGCATGTATCAGCGCCCAGAGCGCCAGAGCGGCCACGGCGAAAATGATCAGCGTCAAGGCCAGCGTCTTTGCAAGGAGGCGCAAGGCTGCTGGATGAAAGATCGCGGGGAAGGCGCGAAAGGCAGCGGCGATCACCATGATGACGCTATTCCCCGCCGCGCCTGTCCGGTCAATCTGCAACATTGCGCGCGGCAGCCGGGCCGGATAGACACGGCGCGATTTCACAGCCTTCTGATAAGGATTTCGCGTGACCACTGCTGCTGCTCCCTCGCTAGATGTTGTCGCGATCGGCAATGCCATCGTCGACGTGCTTGCTCCTAGCGACGACGCATTCCTGGCCGAACATGCGCTGGCGAAGGGCGGCATGCAGTTGATCGATGCGGCGACTGCCGAAACGCTTTACGCCAATATGGGGGCGGCTAAGGAAATCAGCGGGGGATCGGCCGCGAACACGCTTGCCGGGCTTGCAGCCCTTGGCAAGCGCTGCGCCTTTATCGGGCAGGTCTGCGACGACCAGCTGGGCGCGGTTTTCACCCATGATGTGCGAGCGCTCGGCATTCGCTACGACACGCCAGCGGTGAAGGGGGACGTGCCCACGGCTCGCTGCCTGATCCTGGTCACGCCAGACGCGCAGCGCACGATGAACACTTTCCTCGGTGCGTCACAGTTCCTGCCGGAATCCGCCCTTGACCTTGATCTGATCCGATCCGCATCGATCCTCTATCTGGAAGGCTATCTGTGGGACCCCGAGCAGCCGCGGGCTGCCATGCGCGCCGCCATCGATGCCGCCAAGGACGCCGGACGCAAGGTCGCCTTCACGCTGTCGGACGGCTTCGTCATCGAACGGCATCGGGATGATTTCGTGCAGCTTATCGATCAGGGCTTGGTCGACATCCTGTTTTCCAACGAAAGCGAAATCCAGTCGCTGGCGCAGATTGACGATTTCGACAAGGCGGTCGCCGCTGTCTCTGGCCGGGTTCCAGTGCTGGTTTCCACCCGGAGCGAAAATGGCGCAGTCGCTGTCGTAGACGGTGTCCGTTATGAAGTTCCGGCAGCGCCCGTTGCACAGATCATCGATACGACGGGCGCGGGCGACCTGTTCGCTGCGGGCTTCCTGGCCGGGCATGTCGAGGGGTTGGACGTGCATCATTGCCTGGAGTTGGGCGCTGCTGCCGCGGCCGAGGTCATTTCCCATTGGGGCGCGCGGCCGGAGCAGGACCTGAAACTGATCCGGGCGGCACTTGCAAGGTAAGAAGGCCGGACCGACACTGAGCGCGTGCGGCCGTTCCTGATTGCAGAGACAATGACGGCCCAGCCTTGGCTAGGCTTGAACGGCTTTCTGCCGCCGGAACAGGGCACGATCGTCCGGGCCGAAGCCCCACCGCCATATGACCAGGCTGTAGACGACCAGGATCGTCGCCACGCCAAAGACAAGCTCCACCCATTCCAGCGCCGGTGGCAAGGCGACGAAAGCGGCGCCGACGATGCAGGCGACGCCGCACGCGCTGAGCAGCGGCCAGCGCCATGCATTCACCCGCGCCTTCAAAAGGTGCGATAGCAAGCGCGCTTTTACGAGCGCCCCCACCCCGAGCGCGATGGTCAGCGCCAAGGCGGGTGCAGCTGCTATCGCCATGACCGGGAGTTCAAAGCGCCGCGCCAAGGCTATCAGGCCGAAACTGAGCGCAGCCTGCAATCCGATCATGACCAACGAAATCATCAGATTGCGATGGCGAGCGATGTAGACGAGCGCGGACTCGCTGACCACCGCGGTCGCCGCGACGACTTCGGCGAGCAGGAGAAAGGCGAGCGCCCCGGTGCCGCCGACGAAATGCGGGCCGACCAGGCCCATCACGGCCTCGCCCGGAATACCAAGCGCGAGGGCAATGCCCGCCTGCGCCGCAATGATCCAGAAGCCTACCTGGCTGACCTGCCGCGCAATGGCGGTCAGATTGCCTTCGGCAAGATTCCGCGTGATGACGGGCCCCAGGATGGGATCGAAGCTGGTCTTCAGCTTTTGCGGCAAGGATGCGACCTGCTGCGCGACATAATAGACGCCGACGATGGCTGGGCTGACGAACAGGCCCAGGATCGCAAGGTCAAGGCGGCGCGACCCCCACTCCACGCCATCGGCAGCAGCGAGCGGCAGGTTGCGCCGCGCCAGCCTCCACAACCTGCCGAAGTCCGGACGCCAGCCGAAGGGAATGCCATAGTGGCGGGTCATGGGGATGATGGACGCGACCAGCGCGGCGACCATGGAGACGACGTAGGACAGGATCAGGCCGTCGCGCGTCGAGTAGAAGGCGAAAGCGAAGGCACCGATGCTGATCGCCCAGGGTTCTATGATGGACCTGGCCCGAACCGTCGCCCCAATATCGAACCGATAGGCACAAGCGGCCAGCGCGACATCCGATCCGGCGACCGCGATGACGATGAGTGCCAGCAGACGGTCCAGGCCATTGATGCCGCTGTTGGGGAACATGGCTTGGGGAAATGCGACCAATATGCCGCTGCCGATCGCGGCGGCAATCAGCGTGACGAGCATCGCGTCGGTCACCACATGGCTATGCGGGCGCTCGGTCTGCGCCAATGCGCCAGCCAGGCCGCGCTTCAGCCCAAGCGTTGCAAGCTGGGCGACGAATTCGACGACCAGCACGGCATAGGCGAAGCGGCCAAGCGCATCCGCACCGTACCAGCGGCCTGCGATGAACAGAAAGGGAAGGCGCGCAGCCAGCCGCAGGAGAAAGCCGAGCACATTTGTCCGGCCGCCTTTGGCAAGCGCCGCGATATCATCCTGTTGCGCGGAGGGATTTTGCTCAGCCGGCAAAGAAAGAGGGTCCCCCTGTCGCGTCATATTTTCTGGTGCCGGATGGTAAACAATAAATGATCGGAGAGCGACGGATTTATTCCGGCCGCAACGGACGGGCGAGGAGCGCGTCGATGACTGCGCCCAAGGGGGCCACATCTTCGAGCAGGGCACAGACAGCTTCCACCACCGGCATTTCGACGGATGCCGCACGGGCCGCTTCGCGCAGCACCGGCGCGGTGAAAGCGCCTTCGGCGACTGTGCGGCGATTGGCAAGAAGCTCCCCTGCCGGCTTCCCTTCGCCCAGCCCCTTCCCCAGGGAGAAATTGCGCGAATTAGTCGACGAGCAGGTGAGAACCAGGTCGCCCAGGCCCGACAAGCCCGAAAGAGTTTCAACCCGCGCCCCCCGAGCAAGCCCGAACCGGGTCATTTCGGCAAACCCACGGCTGATCAGCGAGGCGCGGGCGTTGAGCCCAAGGCCAGCGCCTTCCGCGACGCCGCACGCGATGGCGAGCACATTCTTGACAGCTCCGCCGATTTCCGCGCCTACGACGTCGTCCGACACATAGGGGCGGAAGGCGGGGCGCGCGACACGCGCCGCAATGCGATCGGCCAGTTCTGCATCTTCGCACGCGAGGGTGATGGCGGTAGGCAGTCCCCGCGCGACTTCATGCGCGAAGGTCGGGCCGGACAAGACGCCGATCGGCGAGCGAGGCTGGGCCTGCCTGGCGACCTCCGACATCAGCAGGCCGCTGCCCGCTTCGATACCCTTGGAGCAGAGGACGAGCGGAAGACCGGCAGGCAGTCCGGTTACGATGGTACGCAGGTGCTGAGCTGGGCAGACGATGAGCAGCAGGTCGCGATCCGCCATATCCGCCATATCACCGGTGGCGTCCACGGTCGGGCTGAGAGGAATGTTCGGCAGATAAAGCGGATTGAGATGGTCTTCATTGACCGCGCTGACCACGTCCGGCTCAAGCGCCCACAAGCGAACATGCTCCCCCTGGGAAGCAAGGGTCTGCGCCAGCGCCGTGCCCCAAGCGCCCGCTCCGATAACGCCCGCCTTCATGCCTTCACTCCTGCCCCGCGCGCTTTCTCCGCATCCGGATCCAGCGGCCAGCGCGGCCGGGCTGGAACGGTAAGATCATCGACTAGCCCCGCTGCATGGCGCTCCGCCCCCGCCCAGGCGATCATCGCCGCATTGTCCGTGCAAAGCCAGAGCGGCGGCGCGACAAAGGGAAGATCATGCCGAGCGGCGAGCGCTTGGAGCGCTGCGCGGATCGACTGGTTGGCAGCGACCCCTCCCGCGACGACGAGGGCGGTTATCCCTTTAAGCGTAGCGAGCTGCTTTTCCGTCCGATCGACTAGGCAATCTATTACCGCCTGCTGAAAGCTCGCTGCGATGTCCTCGGTTGCATATTGGCCCGATTGAGCCGCGCGCATTACGGCGCTCTTCAGGCCAGCGAAGGAGAAATGCGGCTCGGCCGTTCCGACCAGGGGGCGCGGAAGAGGTACGGCTTGCGGGTTGCCGCTGGATGCCGCGCGTTCGACCGCCGGTCCACCCGGATAGCCGAGGCCAAGCAGTTTCGCAGTCTTGTCGAAGGCCTCTCCGCTGGCGTCATCGATCGTCGTCGCCAGCCTGGAATATTCTCCTGGTCCGCGAACATGGAGCAGTTGGCAATGCCCGCCAGATACCAGCAGCAGCAGATATGGGAATTGCAGCGCCGGATCAGCGAGGCGGGGCGACAGGGCGTGGCCCTCCAGATGATTGACGGCGACCAGCGGCTTGTTCACCGCATGGGCGAGCGCCTTGCCCGTCACCAATCCGACCATCACGCCGCCGATCAAACCCGGTCCCGCCGTGGCGGCGATCACGTCCACCTGCTCCAGCGTCAGTCCGGCGTCAGCGAGCGCGGCTTCGATCAAGGGAGCAAGCGCCTCGACATGCGCGCGGGCGGCGATTTCCGGCACCACGCCGCCATAGGGGCGATGCGCCTCTTCCTGCGTCGCCAGCCGGTGCGCGAGGATTTTGCCCTCGGCCGTCACCAGCGCTGCCGCAGTTTCGTCGCAGCTTGATTCCAGGCCAAGGATGATCGTCATTGCCGCTTCCATCTAATGCCCACGGATATTAGAGCAAGCGGCATATGACATCGCCATCCTACACGCCTGATCGTCCGCTGCGCCTTGGTACGCGAGGTTCGCCATTGGCGCTGGCGCAGGCACGCATGACGGCCGAGGCGCTGCGCGCGCGACATGGGTGGGATGCGGACGTGATCGCGACTGTCGTCGTGCAGACAAGCGGCGACCGGATTCAGGACAGAGCGCTAGCCGAAATCGGCGGAAAGGCGCTGTGGACCAAGGAACTGGACCGCGCGCTGATCGAAGGGCAAATCGATTTCGCCGTTCATTCCATGAAGGATGTGGAGACTATACGGCCTGCGGAAATCACGATCGCGGCGATGCTGCCGCGGGCGGATGTGCGGGATCGGCTGGTCGGGGCGGAGAGTTTCGAGGCCTTGCCGGACAATCCGGTGGTGGGGTCGAGTTCCCCACGGCGGGCGGCGCAGGTGAAGCGGCTGCGCCCGGACGCGCAGGTCGTGCTGTTCAGGGGCAATGTCGCCACGCGGCTGGCGAAGCTTGCTGCCGGAGAGGTGCACGCGACCCTGCTTGCAGCGGCCGGGCTCGACCGGCTGGGGCAGCCGGACGTTGGAGCATGCATTCCGCTTGACGTCATGTTGCCAGCGCCATCGCAGGGGGCGGTGGGGATCGAGACGCTGAGCGGCAATGCGGAGATGCGAGCCTTGCTCGCCGGGATAAACGACGTCGATACGTTCGATTGCGTGACGGCGGAGCGCGCGGTTCTCAAGGGTCTTGGCGGCACATGCCATTCGCCGATCGCAGCCTTGGGCCGTTTGGAGGATGGCGGCATTCGTCTTGCAGCGGAGATATTGAGTCCCGATGGCCGCGAGCGGGTCGAGGATGTGAGGATCATCAGCCGAGGCGACAGCGCCGCCGCCGAAGCGCTGGGACGATCGCTGCTGGAGCGAGCAAGCGCAGAACTGCGCGCGCTGTTCGAAGCGTGAAGCCCGTCATCATCCTGCGGCCGGAGCCGGGGGCGAGGGAGACGGCTGCGCGGGCGATGAAGTTCGGCCTTATCCCCCGCCTGTGCCCCCTGTTCGAAGCGCGGCCGATCAGCTGGGACGCACCGCCAGCCGAGCGGTTCGACGCGCTGCTCATGACCAGCGCGCAGGCAGCGCGGCTCGGCGGGCCGCTGCTTTCCCGATACAGACGGCTGCCCGCCTATGCGGTCGGGCACGCCACGGCCCGCGCCATGGAAGAACAGGGATTCGAGCATGTTACGGAGGGCGACCGGGATGGCAGCGCGATTGCCGCGCGCATCGCGGCTGACGGGCACGCCCACGTCCTGCACCTTGGCGGAACGACCCTTGCCCGGATCGATTCCGGGCCGCTGACGATCGATCGGGTGGCGGTTTACACGATCGGAGGGCGGCCGGACGCAGAGATCGATCCCCATTTGGAGCCCGGCGCCATACTGCTGGTTCATTCGCCTCGCGCCGGGAGTAGGCTCGCGGAACTGATCGGGCCGGAGCGGCGCGCCAGCCTGCATGTGATCGCCATCAGTCCAGCGGCGCTTACCGCTTGCGGGCTGGGCTGGTCGAGCGGTCAGGCGCCTGAATTGCCCGATGATGAGAGGATGCTGGCCCTCGCGGCGCGATTGTGCGAATGATCCCGCCAAGATGGAAGAGAGGTCCTCGATGAGCGAAGAAGGCGGCGCAGCGAGCGCGACAGCGATCCCGCCGGTTCCTGCGCGCACGCGGGGTTCCTGGACGACTTTCCTCGCCGTGGTCCTCGCTTTCGTGATCGGCGTGGCGATCGCGATAGCGGCGATGTTCTATTTCCAGGGGCGCTGGGCTGGATCGCCCTCCCGCCCTGCCGTAGCCGCTGATCCTTATCCAAGATCCGGCGTCGCGCTGCGTCCGCTGTCGGCCGATGCCGGGCAAATGCTGGACGGGCGGGTCGTACAATTGGAAGAGCGGCTCAACCGCATTACGGTCGAGGCTCAGGCAGCCTCAGGCAACGCAGCCCGCGCCGAGGGGCTGCTGGTCGCTTTTGCCGCGCGGCGCGCGCTCGATAGCGGGACGCCGCTCGGCTATGTCGAGGGGCAGTTGAGGCTGCGCTTCGGCCAGGCCCAGCCCCGCGCGGTGGCGACCATCATCAATGCTGCGCGCGAGCCGGTGACGCTCGCCGACCTGCGGGCTGGCCTTGCCACCGTGTCGGATCAGCTGACGACCCCGGGGCCGCAGAGCAGCTGGTGGGATTCGGTCGAGCATGAGGCGCGTGCTTTGTTGACCATCAGGCGGTCATCCACGCCCTCTCCCCGCCCCGAGGCCGCGATGGAGCGTGCGCTGCGCTATATCGACGCAGGGCGGGTGAGCGCGGCGTTGACGGAAGTCGAAGCCATGCCGGGTAGAGCCGCCGCCGACCGGTGGATGCAGTTCGCCCGCCGCTATATCGAGGCCCGGCGCGCGCTCGACCTGATCGAGACGGCAGCGATCCTGGAACCCCGGCAGTTGCGCGGCGTCGACGGCGGACCAGTCGCGCAAACCTCTCCCCTCGCCCCCTGAACCCACTGTCATAATCGGCGAGCCGTTGCCCCGGCTGCACGAAACCATTGGACGCGCTGGGCATTTGTCATGAGAATGTCATCTTTCGCCCTTCGGGCCATGGAGACTATTTTCTCGTGCCGCCTTATGTTCGATCGATCAGTGGTTTGTGGAAGGGGCGCGAGGCGCAGCCCGCGCGGCAGATTGGTCGGCCGTCCTGGCAGCATCTGATCGCCAACGCATCCATGCCCTTCGATCTCGCCCGCACGCGGGCGCAGAAGGCCGCCTTGTCGCGCGCGATAAAGGGTGACGGGCGGCATGTCCTGCTGATTCCCGGCCTGCTAGCGTCCGAACAGAGGATGGAGCCGATGCGCACCATATTGGAGGCGGCAGGATTCCATGCCCATGGCTGGGGCATGGGGCGCAATCTTGGCCCGCGTCCTGACACGCTGGAGCAGATCGGCCGGAGGGTGGACGCCATCCGCAGCCGGAGCGGCGCGCCCGTAACCCTGGTGGGGTGGAGCCTCGGCGGCCTGTTTGCGCGGGAATATGCGAAATGTGCACAGGAGAAGGTTGCCGGGGTGATTACCCTCGGATCGCCCTTTTCCGGCGATCCACGCGCCAATCATGCATGGCGGCTCTATCAGGTGGTGGCAGGCCATCCGGTCGATCGCCTGCCCTTTGCCTGCAGCCGGGACGTGAAGCCACCGGTTCCGACCATCGCGCTATGGTCGCGGCGGGATGGCGTCATCCTGCCGGAATGCGCGAAGGGCCGTGCCCATGAGCGCGACAGAGCCATCGAGGTGGACTGCACCCATATGGGCTTTGCCGTTGCGCCGGAAGGCATATTGGCCGTGGGCAAGGCGCTGGAGGCGTTGGGCAACTGATCTGGCCAGCTGTGTTTTGGAAACATGTTCAATCTGAACCACTTGATCCGTTCAGATTGAGCTTGTCGAAGCCCTCTCCTCCTTGAGAAAATTAGAGCCCTTCGACGGGCTCAGGGCGAACGGTGTGAGAGGTGGTGCCGATCTAAGCACAACTTTCCAGGGTCAGCCTAAGCGCCGAAGCGCTTCCTCCTTAGCCATCAGCGGCAGGAGCTGCGCCATGTCGGGGCCATGATCGAGGCCTGTGAGCGCACGGCGGAGCGGCAGGAACAGCATCTTGCCCTTTCGACCGGTCCGTTCCTTGAGCGCGCCAGTGAGCGCGGGCCAGATGTCAGGCCCGAAATCCAGGCCGAGCAGGATTTCGCGCGCGGTGGCGAGGAAGGCGCGATCATCCTCATCAGGCGCAGGCGCTTCGACAGGGCCAGTCACGATGCGCCACCAATCGGCGGCTTGCGACATATTCTCCAGATTGGGCCGGATGGCGCTCCATCCGGCTTCATCCATCCCGGCAGGCAGGCGGGCGGACACGGCATCATAGGGTAGAAGATGGACGATCTTCTGGTTGAGCGTGGCCAGTTCCGCTTCATCGAAACGCGCGGGCGCCCGGCCGAAATGCGCGAAGTCGAAGCTTTCGATCAACGGATCGACATTGGCGAAGGGCTCGATCGGCATGGAAGTGCCAAGGCGGGCGAGCAGGGACAGGACAGCCATTGGTTCCAGTCCGATTTCGCGGAAATGCGCAACGCCGAGGGAGCCCAGCCGCTTGGAAAGCTTGCCTTCGCTGCCGGTCAGCAGAGCCTCGTGCGCGAAGGATGGGAGTTGCGCGCCCAGAGCGGTGAACATCTGGATTTGCGTCGCCGTGTTGGACACATGGTCTTCACCGCGCAGCACATGGGTTATGCCCATGTCGACATCGTCGATCACGGACGGGAGCATGTAGAGCCAACTGCCATCGGCGCGGCGGATCACGGGGTCGGACAGCAGCTTGGGGTCGAAGCGCTGCTCGCCACGGATGAGGTCGGTCCAGAGGATCGGCTGATCATGATCAAGCCTGAAGCGCCAATGGGGCTTGCGGCCTTCGGCTTCATGGGCGGCGATCTGATCGCTGGTCAGCGACAGGGCGGCGCGGTCATAGACCGGGGGAAGGCCGCGGCCGAGCAGCACCTTGCGCCGCAGTTCCAGTTCCTGGCTCGTTTCATAGGCCGGATAGACATGGCCCGACGCCTTCAACTGCTCGAAGCGGCTTTCGTAGAGGGCGAAGCGATCCGATTGCTTTTCTTCCGCGTCCCAATGGAGGCCGAGCCAGGACAGGTCCGCCTTGATCGCGTCGGCATATTCGGCGCGCGACCGCTCAAGGTCGGTATCGTCGAGGCGCAGAAGGAACTTGCCGCCGCTTTTGCGCGCCCAAAGCCAGTTGTGCAGCGCGGCGCGGATATTGCCGACATGAAGGTTGCCGGTAGGCGAGGGAGCGAAGCGGGTGATGACGGTCATGAGCTTAAAGCGTCCGGAAAGCGTTGGTGATCGGATAGCGGCGATCACGCCCGAAATTGCGAATGCCGAGCTTTACGCCCGGGGGCGACTGGCGGCGCTTATATTCCGCGACATAGAGGAGGCGTTCGATCCGGGCGACGACATCCTTGTCGAAGCCGCGTGCAACAAGCTGTTCGACGGACAGTTCCTCTTCGACCAGGCCATAGAGGATCGGGTCCAGCACTTCATAGGGCGGCAGGCTGTCCTCATCCTTCTGGTCCTCGCGCAGTTCCGCGCTTGGCGGCTTGGTGATCACGCGCTCCGGCATGACCGGACCAGAGGGCCCGAGGCCGAGCGAGGAGACATTCTCGTTCCGCCAGCGGCTGAGGTCGAAGACGGTGGTTTTGTAGGCATCCTTCAACACCGAATAGCCGCCCGCCATGTCGCCATAGATGGTGGCGTAACCGACCGACATCTCGCTCTTGTTGCCTGTGGTCAGCAGCATGTGGCCGAACTTGTTGGACAGGCCCATGAGCGTGACGCCACGGATGCGGGACTGGAGATTTTCTTCAGTAAGGTCGCGCTGCCGCCCTTCGAACGAATCTGCCAACATCGAATCGAAGGCTGCGACGGCCGGTTGGATCGGGATCGTATCGTAGCGGATGCCGAGCAGGCGAGCGCATTCGACGGCATCGTCCAGGCTGTCCTGGCTGGTGAAGCGCGACGGCAGCATGACGCTCCAGACGCGATCGGGTCCCAGGGCGTCCACCGCCACGGCAGCCGATAACGCCGAATCGATGCCGCCTGACAGGCCCAGGACGACGCCGGGAAAGCCGTTGCGGTTCACATAGTCGCGCAGGCCGAGCACCATCGCATTATAGATGTCGGCCGGGCGGCTATCGAGTTCATGCCGATCGCCGGGGATGCAGACCCACTGGCCTTCCCACTTTTCCCAATGGGTGAGGACGAGCGCTTCTTCCCAATCGGGCAGTTGGTGAGCGATGCTGCGGTCGGCGCCCATGACGAAGGACGCGCCATCGAACACCAGTTCATCCTGGCCGCCCACGCGATTGAGATAGACGAGCGGCAGGCTGGTTTCCCGCACCCGCGTGCCAGCGACAGCGTTGATGCGGCGATCGTCCTTGTCGACTTCGAACGGGCTACCATTGGGGCTGATGAGGATTTCCGCTCCTTCCGCCCGCAGGTGGGCAGTGACGAAGGGGAACCAGATATCCTCGCAAATCGGCACGCCGATCTTCACGCCGCGGAAATCGATGGGCGCGGGCAGCGGGCCGGGCGCGAAGAGGCGCTTTTCATCGAAGGTGCCATAATTGGGCAGCTCGCGCTTTTGCCGGATGGCGGTGACCGCGCCGTCTTCCAGCAGGGCGACGACGTTGAACAACACGCCCTGCGACGCGACCACCGTGCCGACCAGCATCGCTGGGCCGCCGTCCGCCGTCGCCTGCGCCAGGCGATCCAGCTCATGGTTCGCGCGGTCGACCAACGCGGGCTTCAGCACCAGGTCTTCGGGCGGGTAGCCGATCAGCTGAAGTTCGGGAAAGACGATGAGGTCGGCGCCGGCCGCGCGGGCCCGCCATTCGAGCATCGCGTCCGCATTGGCCTTCAGGTCGCCCACGCTCTGTGTCATCTGGGCAAGGGCGATCACGAGTTTGTCGGTCATGGCCGCGCCCTAGTCCATTTTGCCCGCCTGCGCAAAAGCGCCTTTCCACTGAAGGCAAGCGCCGCTAAAGGGGCCGCGTTTCGCGCATCGTCATCCAATCGTCACAGGGGTTTGGCCATGAAACTCATGACCGGCAATTCCAACAAGCCGCTTGCGGCCGCCATTGCGGATTATATCGAGATCCCCCTGACCGATGCGAGCGTCCGCCGCTTCGCGGATGAGGAAGTTTTCGTGGAAATTCACGAGAATGTCCGGGGCGAGGATGTGTTCGTCATTCAGTCGACGGCCTATCCGACCAACGACAATCTGATGGAATTGCTAATCATGATCGATGCGCTGAAGCGCGCGTCGGCCAAGCGAATCACGGCGGTCGTCCCTTATTTCGGCTATGCCCGGCAGGACCGGAAACCCGGGCCGCGCACCCCGATCTCAGCCAAGCTGGTGGCGAACCTCATCACCACGGCGGGCGCGAACCGCGTGCTTTCGGTCGATCTGCATGCGGGACAGATCCAGGGCTTTTTCGACATTCCGACCGACAACCTGTTCGGCGCGCCGGTCATGTCGGCTGACATCCAGGCGCGTTTTGGCGACCGGAACCTGATGGTCGTGTCGCCGGACGTGGGCGGCGTGGTACGTGCCCGTGCGCTTGCCAAGCGGCTGGACAACGCGCCGCTGGCCATCGTCGATAAGCGGCGTGAGCGCGCGGGCGAATCGGAAGTGATGAACATCATCGGCGACGTGAAGGGCCGCTTCTGCGTCCTGATCGACGATATAGTCGATTCGGCTGGGACGCTTTGCAACGCAGCCGGAGCGCTGAAGGCTGCGGGCGCGGAAGATGTGGTTGCCTATGTCAGCCATGGCGTGCTGTCGGGCGGCGCGGTTGCCCGCGTCGAGGCTTCCGAGCTCAAGGAGCTGGTGATCACCGATTCGATCCAAGGCACGGACGCTGTGTGCAATGCCAAGAGCATTCGCCACCTGCCGATCGCGCCGCTGTTGGGCGAAGCGATCAAGCGGATCGCGGATGAAAGCTCGGTCTCCAGTCTGTTCGACTGACCGGCGAAGTTGCGCCGCGCGACTTCTATGAAGCGCCCGGCAGCAACAATATGGGCAGGCAGAATAGCAGGATCAGGCCGCCGACGACCCTCTGCGCGCGGGAAATGCCCAGTGGCGCGCCCTGCCAAAGCATCGGGCAGGCAAGCAGCGCCAGCAGCAGGAGCATGTTGGACAGGGCGGCCGATCCCCCAATGGGCGCGTCCTGCCGTAAGGCTAGCGCGCCCAGCAAGGCAGCGAAACTCAACATCCAGCCGATCAGCGCCACAGCCATTCCCTTCCGATACGAACGCATAAACGGCGCGGGTTGCCGAAGCTTAAACGGCGGACCTCCAAGGATCATAGGTGCCGAAGCTCCACAGATTGCCTTCCGGATCGAGCGCTTCATAGCCGCGACCGGGATAGCCCTGATTGTCATGCGGCTCGTTCACCACCACCGCGCCCTGATTGCGGGCATGAAGACAGTGCACATCGGCGTCCGCGACCACGACATAGATGCAGGTCGTGACGCCGCCCAGATCGCGCGGCGTGGTCCAGCTGTAGAGCGACTCCGCCTCACCATCGCGTGCGCTGCCGAGCATCACCATGCCATCGCCCAGGACTAGCTGCGCATGATGGATGATGTGCGGATCGGTCTCATCCTCATGACAGGCGTGCAGTTCAAAGCCGAAGGCGTCTTGCAGGAAGCTTATGGCCGCCGGGGCATCGGCATAGCGCAGGCCGGGGATCACTGGGGAACCGGGCATCTTTTCCCTCCTTCATCGATCGTCAAGCGGGCTGGCTAAGCCTAGCGCAACGGGCGCTTTCCGGCTAGGCGGGAGCGATGACAACCCGCGACGACCTGACCCTTGCCCACCGCCTGGCCGACGCTGCCGCAGCGGCGATCCGGCCTTTCTTCCGCGCGCGATACGACACGGAGTTCAAGTCGGACAAGTCGCCGGTGACAGAGGCCGACCGGGCGGCCGAAGCGGCGATCCGGGCCATATTGGAAAAGGAGCGCCCGCAGGATGGCATTATCGGCGAGGAATATGGCGCAACCCGCGAAGATGCCGAGCGCGTCTGGATCCTCGACCCGATCGACGGCACGCGCAGCTTTATCGCGGGACGGCCGATATTCGGCACGCTGATCGCGCTGACCCAGGCAGGCTGGCCAACCATCGGCATCATCGACCAGCCGATCGCGAAGGAACGTTGGGCAGGCATGATGGGCCAGCCGACGACCTTCAACGGCGCGGCCGTCACCACCCGCCGCTGCCGCTCATTGGAAGAGGCCATCCTGGCCAGCACCGGCCCGCAATATTTCCCCGGCTGCACCGGCGAGCATTTCTCACGGCTGGCGGGGCAGTGCCGCGATACGGTGTGGGGTGGGGACTGCTATAATTACGGCCTGATCGCCTCGGGGCATGTCGATATCGTCGTGGAGGCCGGGTTGAAGCTGCACGACATCGCCGCGCTGGTGCCTGTCGTGGAGGGCGCGGGCGGGCGCATGTGTAATTGGGCGGGCGACCCCATCACGGCTGAAAGCGACGGACGCGTGATCGCCTTGGGTGATGCGGCGAGGCTGGATGATGTGCTGGAAGCGCTGGCGGAGGGGCATCACGCTCATTGACGCTCAGGCTGTGAGCCCGGCTACCGCTTCAGCATAGATGCGCCTGCTTTCATCATCGAAGCAGATGAAGAGGATGAGGTCGAAGGCCAAGGGAAAGGCAGCCAGTTCTTCCCGCACCGTCCGGGCCGCGACCTTGGACGCCTCATCTTTCGGATAGCCATAAATGCCTGTGGAAATGGCGGGGAAAGCGATGCTGCGGAGGCTGTTTTCGCGCGCCAGTCCGAGCGATGATTTGTAGCAGCTCGCGAGCAACTCCCCTTCGCTTGCACCCCCGCCCCGCCACACCGGGCCGACAGTATGGATGACATGCGCAGCGGGCAGATTGTAGCCGCGGGTGATCCGTGCCTCCCCTACCGGACAGCCGCCGAGCATGCGGCATTCTGCGAGCAGTTCGGGTCCTGCCGCCCGATGGATCGCGCCATCCACCCCGCCTCCACCAAGTAGAGAGCTGTTGGCGGCGTTGACGATCGCATCCGTCGCACAACGGGTGATGTCGCCAGTCTGGATATCCCAGCGGCACGTGCCGGAGATCATGACGCAGCCCTCGCTGTAGGTCGCATTCGCCGCATTGCCCTAGAATATCCCGAGAAACTTCTTCTTCTGCTTCTTTTCCTGCCTGGCATTGGCCTTGCCGGACTCTTCCTTGGACGTGGTGCCTCGGCCCACATCATCTCGTGGCTTGCCGTCCTTAGTGCGCTGAGCAGCGGCCGTCGCGCCCGCCAGAACGGGGCCGCAAGCCGCGCTCTTGGCGTCACCTACATCGACAAAGGCCAACACGGCGGCGAGCGGGCTCGCCGCGATTCCGAGCGCTGCCGCCGCGCCGCCGCGCGCCACCAGTTCAGGACTGATGACGTCGATGCCGGGCTTTGCGAAATAGCCGTTGATGCCGACCGGCGACTGGCCCGAAAACAGGCTGAACTTCTTGCCATCGGCGCGGAAAACAAGATCAAGGCTCTCGTTACGGAAGGAGAAGCCGCCCCGCCCCAGCATGACATTCTTCTTGGTATCGATGATGATCGGATCAGCCGCAGCGATGCCGTTGCGGACGGTGAAGGCGATGAGCCCGCAGTTGATCTGGACAGGCTCCTTCAGCTTCTTTTCGAACATCTTCGTGATGAAGGTGCCCACATCGAGTTCGGCAAGCTGCACATTGCGCGCCCACATGGTGCCCGCAGGCAGGATGACGGCAATCCTGCCATTCGCGGTGCTGAGCGAGTCATGCACCGTATCGCCAAGGCCGGTCATCTGCGCCCGTGCCTTGATGATCCCGGTGGTGCCCGATTCCTCGACCCCCCAGCGGCCAAGCAGCTTGCCCATGGGCGTGGGCGAGAGGCGGACATCATAGCGGGTGCGCACCGGCTTCCCCCGCGCATTTATCTCTATGTCCGAACTGACATGCCCGCCGGACATGTCGAAGGTGAGCGGCGACAGCGTCAGCAGGCTGCGCTCCAGCGCGAGCGTAAGGCCGATATTGGAGATCGGCACGTTGGGCGCCCGGACCTGACGCACGTCATAGCGGACATTGGCGTCGAAATTGCGCAGCGCCTCTACCCGGAGCGGCGCATCCGGGAGGATGCGGGGTCTGCCGCCGACATTCTCGATCGCGCCACTTGCGCCCTGCGCTTCCAGCTTCTGGGGATTGTAGCCGATGAAGGGTCCTACATCGACTATGTCGAGCGTGCGGGTAGCTAGGTCCGCATTCAGGCGCAGGCGATCGTTGGGCAGCGAAACGGTCATGCGGCCGGAAAGGTCGCTGTCTCCGAACCGGCCCTTAAGATGAGTGAAGCGCCATTCTCCGTCCTGCTTCGTAAGGGCGGAGGTGAAGCGGTAGGTGCGGGTTTCGGGAATGGCGACGCCGAGGAAATCGAACAGCAGCGCAAGATTGGGACCGCGCGTCACCAGCCGCAGGTCCGCTCCTTCAATCTCGGTCGCACCCGGCAAGGTGCCGCTGACCTCCAATATCGTCGGCCCCGACTGCGCGTAGAGCGCGAGGCTGTTCTTGCCGCCCGTTATCGTCTGGTTGGGTGAAAGCAGCCCTCCGCGCAGCGTGAAGGGGCGGCTTCGCATCGTGCCGTCGCCGGAGAAGCGAATGTCGCTTGCAAAGCGCGTATCCTGCGCCTTCACGGTTTCGAAGCGTATGTCGGTCGACAACTGCATCCGGGGGTCGCGATACCGCAAGGTCGTCCCCGCGAGCAGCGCTCGGCGGATGAGGGGCAGGTCGAGCGGCTCTCCCTTCTTGTTCGGATCACCGAAGGTCCATGTATTGCTCTTGCCATCCCGCGACCATTCAAGGTCAGCGGCGGCGTTGCGAAGCTCAAGCCAACGCACGCGATATTTGTCGCCGAAGATCAGGCTGAGCGGTGCGATCCGCGTATCGATAAGATCGGAATAGAAGAAATGCGGGCGGCTCGCCCAAGGCGTGTTGGCGATCGACATCCCCTCGGCGCGGAACTTGATGGTGATAGGCGCGAAATAAAGTTGGAAGTCGCCAGCAACGTTGACCGGACGTTCCAGGCGGCTGGTGAGGAAGCGTTCGAACGGATGTTTGAGGAACCGGCCCTTGGTGATGAACAGGATCAGCCACAGCAGAAATATCAGGCCGATGATGTAGGCGATGATGCGAAGGGGCAGCGGAACCTTGCGCCATTTCTGGCGTGTGGTGGACCAATAATGGCCTATGCCTCCTGCCGCGCCGCCGGGCGCAGGAGCCTCTTTTGCCGGAGTGTCCGGCCGCAAGGGATCGGCATCGGCCATGGCGCAAGAACGCCCATCCCCGTCTTTGGGTCCGAATCACCTTGCCTTTGAAGGTGCTTCCGACTATGCGCGCCCCTTCGCGATATTTGGAAGGACCGCCCGGCTAACTAGGGCTGCCGTGGCTGTCCGTAATCGTCGCGCTGAAGAAGGAGACGAAAATGCCCAAGCTCAAGACCAAGAGCGGTGTGAAGAAGCGCTTCAAGTTCACCGCTTCCGGCAAGGTCAAGCACGGCGTCGCTGGCAAGCGTCACCGCCTGATCAGCCACAACGCAAAATATATCCGCCAGAACCGCGGCACGTCGGTCATGTCCGACGCCGACGTGGCTCACGTGCGCCTCTGGGCGCCCTACGGCCTGAAGTAAGGAGTAGAGGCACATGGCACGCGTAAAACGTGGTACGACCACCAAGGCGAAACATAAGAGGATTCTGGATCAGGCGAAGGGCTATTATGGCCGTCGCAAGAATACGATCCGCATCGCCCGCCAGGCTGTCGAAAAGGCCGGCCAGTACGCTTATCGCGACCGCAAGGTCAAGAAGCGTACCTTCCGTGGCTTGTGGATCCAGCGCATCAACGCTGGCGTCCGCGCTGAAGGGCTGACCTATTCTCAGTTCATGCACGGCCTGAAGCTGGCCGGCGTCGATCTGGACCGCAAGGTCCTGGCCGATATCGCCATGCACGAAGGCGAGGCGTTCAGCGCCATCATCGCCCAGGCGAAGGCTGCGCTGCCCGCGGCCTGAGCATAGAACGGTCGAAAGATCGTCCAAGGGGCGCCGGGGCAGAAGCTTCCGGCGCCCTTTTTGTTTTTCAGTCCAATCTCCGTTCGCCCTGAGCCTGTAGAAGGGCGCGCGGCTTTGAAAGGCTCAGCCCAAACGAGGGTGAGCAAAGGAGGCTGATCCCATGTCCCTACATGTCTGGTGGCTCTATGTCACGGCGGTTTTCCTGATCTCGGCCACGCCGGGGCCGAACATGCTGCATGTGATGACGCAGAGCATCGCCCATGGTCCGCGCAAGGCGATGGTCACCATGGCGGGGCTGATGAGCGCGGTGCTGCCGTGCCTCATCGCCTCCGCGCTGGGTCTGGGCGCGCTGCTGAAGGCGTCGCCGCGCCTGTTCGATGTGCTGCGCTATGCGGGCGTGGCCTATTTGATCTGGCTGGGGATCAAGGCATGGCGCGCTCCGGCAACTGGCGGCGGCGATGCTGACGCGCGGCAGGCTCAGCGCGCCAGCAAGCTCTATGGCACGGCGTTGCTGACGGGCCTGTCCAACCCCAAGCTCATCATCTTTGCCGCCGCGCTGTTTCCGCAGTTCATCGACACCACCCGCCCCTTCGCGGTGCAGCTGGCGATACTGGTGGCAAGTTTCGTGGTGATCGAAAGCTTCTGGTACAGCGTCTATGCGCTCGGCGGCACGAAGCTGAAGCGCTGGCTGGAGCCGGCCAACCGGCAGCGGCTGTTCAATCGAGGAACGGGCCTGCTCTTCATTGGATTTGGCGGGGCGCTGCTGGGCGCGCGGGCCTGACCCTTTTCTTGGCGCTCGCGCCCGGCTAAGGCCCGCACAACTTTCGCCTTCGCGGGAATGACGAAGAATCATGAGTGAGATTTCCAATCTGAAAGCCGGCCTGATCGCCGACATCGCCGCCGCCGATACGCTCGATGCGCTGGAAGCGCTGCGCGTCGGCGCCATGGGCAAGAATGGGGTGGTGACGGGACTGCTCAAGACATTGGGGCCGATGAGCCCCGAGGAGCGGCTGGAGAAAGGGCCGCCGATTCAGGACCTGCGCGAAAACGTGACGGCAGCGCTTGCCAACAGGAAGGCGGCGCTGGAGCAGGCGGCGCTCGACGCGAAGCTTGCGGCCGAGAAGATCGACATGACCTTGCCCGCCGACATCGGGCCGCAGGGATCGGTGCATCCGGTGAGCCAGGTGATGGACGAACTGGCGGAGATTTTCGCGGACCTGGGCTTCTCGGTGGCGACAGGGCCGGAGATCGAGGACGACTGGCATAATTTCACCGCTCTCAACATTCCCGAGACGCATCCGGCGCGGGCGATGCATGACACCTTCTATTTCCCCGACGCTGAATCGGGCAAGAAGATGCTGCTGCGCACCCATACTTCGCCGGTGCAAATCCGCACGATGATGAACGGCGAGCCGCCGATCCGCATCATCGCGCCGGGCCGGGTCTATCGGTCGGACAGCGACGCGACTCATACGCCGATGTTCCACCAGATCGAAGGACTGGTGATCGACAAGGGCATTACCCTTGGGCACCTCAAGTGGACGCTGGAGACCTTCCTCAAGGCGTTTTTCGAGCGGGACGACATCGTTCTGCGGCTGCGGCCAAGCTACTTCCCCTTCACCGAGCCTTCGGTCGAAGTGGACGTGGGCTACACGCTGACCAACGGCCAGCGGGTGATCGGCGGCGACGGCGATGCGCCCGGCGGCGGCTGGCTGGAAGTGCTGGGCAGCGGCATGGTAAACCGCCGCGTGATCGAGGCTTGCGGGCTGGATCCGGACGAGTGGCAGGGCTTTGCGTTCGGTACGGGCGTCGACCGACTTGCCATGCTGAAATATGGGATGAACGACTTGCGCGCTTTCTTCGACGGCGATCTGCGCTGGCTGAAACATTATGGCTTTTCGGCGCTGGACGTGCCGACGCTGAGCGGAGGAGTGGGCGCATGAAGTTCACGCTGAGCTGGCTCAAGACGCATCTCGCCACCGATGCCGACCTTCCAACGATCCTGAAAGGGCTGACCAACATCGGCCTGGAGGTCGAAGGCGTGGAGAACCCGGCGGACAAGCTCGCGCCCTTTCGCATCGCCAGGGTGCTGACGGCGGAGCCGCATCCGCAGGCGGACAAGTTGCAGGTGCTGACCGTGGATGCGGGCGATGGCCCCTTGCAGGTCGTGTGCGGCGCGCCCAATGCGCGAGCGGGCCTTGTCGGCGTGTTCGGAACCGAGGGCGCGGTGGTGCCGGTGAACGGCATGGTTTTGAAGAAGACCGCCATTCGCGGGGTCGAGTCCAACGGTATGATGTGTTCGTTCCGGGAGCTGGAACTGGGCGAAGACCATGAAGGAATCATCGAATTAAACGCGGATTCTCCGGTTGGAGAGGTCTATGCCCGGTGGGCGGGGCTCGATGACCCGGTGATTGATGTGAGTATAACACCTAATCGCCAGGACTGCATGGGCGTGCGGGGGATTGCGCGCGATCTGGCGGCAGCGGGCTTGGGCACGCTCAACCCGATCATCGTGCCGACGGTGGAGGGCGTGCGTCCGGGACCGGACGTCCGGGTCGAGGATGAAGATGGCTGCCCGGCCTTCTTCGCGCGCACGGTGCAGGGCGTCACCAACGGCCAGTCGCCCGAATGGATGGCGCGACGGCTGAAAGCCATTGGGCAGAAGCCGATCAGCACGCTGGTCGATATCACCAATTATCTGATGATCGACCTTGGCCGTCCGCTGCATGTCTATGACATGGCGACGCTGAAGGGTCCGCTGACGGCGCGAAAGGGCAAGTCGGGCGAAGAGGTGCTGGCGCTCAACGGCAAGACCTACACGGTTGACGAGACGATGACCGTCATCGCCGACAATGAAGCGGTGCACGACATCGGCGGCATCATGGGCGGCGAGCATTCGGGCGCGACCGACGCCACTACAGACGTGCTGATCGAATGCGCCTATTTCACGCCGGAGCGGATTGCGGTCACCGGGCAGAAGCTGGGCCTGACCAGCGATGCGCGCGGACGGTTTGAGCGCGGCGTGGACCCGGCCTTCCTGGATGACGGGCTGTCGATCGCCACTGACCTCGTCGTCAAGCTTTGCGGCGGAACGGCAAGTGAAGCGACACGGGCCGGCCAACCTCCGATCGCCGACAAGGTTATCCGCTATGAACCCACACGATGCCTGACGCTGGCTGGCGTCTATGTCGGCGACGACGAGCAGAAGTGCATATTGGAAAGCTTGGGCTTTAGCGTCGACATGCATGACGCTACCTACGATTATGAGGACGGCGTTCCAGTGACCACACCGGCCTATTGGGACGTGAGCGTTCCAAGCTGGCGCCGGGATGTGGATGGCTGGCCGGATCTGGTTGAGGAAGTTGTGCGGATCGTGGGGCTCGATCAGGTAGCATCCACGCCCCTGCCCCGCATGCCTGGCGTAGCCAAACCGACTGCGACAGCAGAGCAATTGGTCGAACGGCGGGTGCGCCGGACGGCCGCGGCGCGCGGGCTGGCAGAAGCGATCAACTGGTCCTTCATTTCAGAAAAGGAAGCCGCTTCCGTGGGCGGTGGCGACTGGATGCTTGCCAATCCGATTTCCGAAGACCTGAAAGTGATGCGGCCTTCGCTGCTGCCCGGCTTGCTGTCGGCAGCACGCCGCAACATAGACAGAGCCGCAGCTTCGGTTCGGTTGTTTGAGCTTGGGCGGCGCTACTTCGCCGGCAAGGAGCGCGCGACGGCTGGCTTCCTGTTGGCGGGCGAAAAGACTGCGCGCAGCTGGCAGTCAGGGAAGGCACAGGCTTTCTCTGCCTTGGACGCGAAAGCCGAAGTCATTGCCCTATTGGCGGCAGCTGGTGCGCCGGTGGCGAACCTGCAAAGCTTTGGAGAGGCTTCAGCAGCCTATCATCCAGGGCAGTCGGGCACGTTGCGGCTGGGGCCGAAGGTCATTCTCGCTGAATTTGGAGTGGTTCATCCTTCGATCGCCAAGCAATTTGGTATGAGCGGCATCGTAGTGGCCGGGGAGATATTCCTGGACAATGTCCCGCCCAAGCGGAAGAGCGGCTTCATGCGTTCCCCGTACGCGCCGCCAGCGCTGCAGGCGGTAAAGCGAGACTTTGCCTTTGTCGTGGATGAAGCGGTCGAAGCGGATGCGCTGGTGCGCGCCGTCAAGGGCGCGGACAAAAAAGCGATCGTCGATGCACGATTATTCGATGTGTTCGTCGGGCCGGGCGTCGACGACGGGCGCAAGAGTCTGGCCATCGAAGTGACGTTGCAGCCTGGTGAGAAGAGCTTTTCACAGGAAGAACTGGACGCGATCAGCGCGGCTGTGGTGAAGGCTGCGGAGAAGCTGGGCGGAGTATTGCGTGGGTAGCCCCACGGCTCGCTTGGTTCGGAAATGAGACTCTGTTTGGCGGAGGGCGTAAACATGTCGGACCAGCTTGTGACGATCGTTTCAGATGGTCTGACAGCCGCCATAAATCCCCTCGGCGCTGAGCTTTGGTCGCTCACGGATACGCAGGGCCGGGAATTGATGACCGATGCCGATCCGCGCTGGTGGACGGGACATGCCCCTTTGCTCTTTCCCTTCGTCGGGCGGTCGCGAGGCGACAGCTATCGGCTTCACGGGCGAGACTATCCCATGCCACAACATGGCTTTGCCCGGCGCATGGTCTTCACACAGGTGGAGCATTTGCCCGAAAGCGTCACCTTCCGACTGGAGCCGGACGAAGGCACGCGGGCTATCTATCCGTTTCAGTTCCGGTTGGACATGCAATTTGCCGTTGCCGGCAGTAGGTTGATGATGACGGCGGCGGTGATGAACCGGGGGGAGGCCGACATGCCCTTTTCCTTTGGTTACCATCCGGCCTTTGCCTGGCCGTTACCCTATGGCGGGCCAGCAGAAGCGCATATCGTGGAATTTGAGAAAGCGGAGCCTGCGCCCATCCGCAAGGTGGGAGCTGAGCCCGGCTTGATAGCCGAGGAAAGCGTGCCGTCGCCGGTAGTGGGCAACATACTGTCTCCTACCGCCGCAATGTTCGAGGGCGACGCCCTGATTTGGGATAAGCTGGAAAGTGGCAGCTTGCTGTGGGGCGTGCCCGGGCAAAGGCGCCTGAAGATCGAATTCCCGGACACCCCATGGCTGGGCCTGTGGCAGAAGCCAGGCGCGCATTATCTATGCGTGGAGCCGTGGGCGGGGATGGCGGATGTGGTCGGCTTTGAAGGCGATGTTTGGGCCAAGCAGGGAATCATGCGGTTGGTGCCGGGCGACGAAAGGCGATTTCGCATGGACGTGACGTTGGTGGATTAGGCGCCGACACGTCGGAGCGCTCCATCGCTTGAGGCGCCGCTGGCGATTCCTTGTCGAATCGCTATATGGCGCGCCATGACCATCCCATCGCGCCGCACCTTTGCGATCATTTCTCACCCTGACGCGGGTAAGACCACGCTGACCGAAAAGCTGCTGCTGGAAGGCGGAGCGATTCATCTTGCCGGTGAGGTCAAGGCGCGAGGAGCGAACCGGCGCGCGCGGTCTGACTGGATGAAGATCGAGCAGCAGCGCGGCATTTCCGTGACCAGTTCGGTCATGACGTTTGAACGCGACGGCATCACGTTCAACCTGCTCGACACGCCAGGGCACGAGGATTTCTCGGAAGACACCTATCGCACGCTGACCGCCGTCGATTCCGCCGTCATGGTGATCGATGCGGCCAAGGGCATCGAGCCGCAGACGCGCAAGCTGTTCGAGGTCTGCCGTCTGCGCAACGTGCCGATCATCACCTTCGTCAACAAGGTGGACCGCGAGGGTCGTGATACGTTCGCGCTGCTGGACGAGGTGGCCGACGCGCTGGCGCTGGATGTGTGCCCGATGAGCTGGCCGGTCGGCATGGGCGGCGAGTTCGAGGGGATTTACGATTTCGCCAAGAACCGGCTTCGTCAGCCTAGCGGCCCTTCCAAGGAGTTCGAGGGCAAGGAAGTGTTTGTCGAAGGCATCGATGACGATGCTCTGGCGGAGCATATTTCCGCGCAAGGGCTGGAGAAGCTACGCGAGGAAGCAGAGCTGGCGGTCGGCGGCTACGCCGATTTCGATCTGGCCGCCTATCGCCATGGTGATTTGACGCCGGTTTATTTCGGGTCGGCGCTCAAGCTGTTCGGCGTGACCGAGCTGATCGATGCGCTTGCCGCCCATGCGCCGCCGCCGCGTGCGCAGCCCGCTGAGCCCGCGCCGGTCGAGCCGGAAAATAGCGAAGTGACCGGTTTCATCTTCAAGGTGCAGGCCAATATGGACCCGCAGCACCGGGACCGGATCGCCTTCATGCGGCTCTGTTCGGGCAAGTTCCGGCGGGGGATGAAGCTGACGCCATCTGGCAGCGGCAAGCCGATCGCGGTGCATTCGCCGATCCTCTTTTTCGCGCAGGACCGCGAGATTGCGGACGAGGCTTTTCCCGGCGACATCATCGGCATTCCCAACCATGGGACTTTGCGGGTGGGCGATACGCTGTCGGAGAAGGCAGGCGTGCGCTTTACCGGCCTGCCCAACTTCGCGCCGGAAATCCTGCGGCGCGTGGCGCTCAAGGACCCGACCAAGACGAAGCAGTTGCGCAAGGCGCTGGACGACCTGTCGGAAGAAGGCGTCATCCAGGTTTTCTATCCTGAGATCGGGTCGAACTGGATCGTGGGCGTGGTCGGGCAGTTGCAGCTGGACGTGCTGATTTCGCGGCTGGAGGCGGAGTATAAGGTGGCGGCCGGGCTGGAAGCTTCGCCTTTCGACACGGCGCGCTGGATTTCCGGTGACGATGCGGCGATCAAGGATTTGGTGTCGTTCAACGGGGCCAATATGGCGAAGGACCGGGACGGCAATCTGGTGTTCATGGCCAAGAGCGCGTGGGACATCGGCTACCAGCAGGAGCGGCATCCCAAGGTGAAGTTCAGCGCGACCAAGGAGCGTTGAGGCATTGGCGGAAGCCGAATGACCGCCATCCTCTACAGCTTCCGGCGATGCCCCTATGCGATGCGGGCGCGGATGGCGCTGATCGCCAGCGGGCAGGAGGTGGTGCTGCGCGAGGTGGCGTTGCGCGACAAACCGGCGGAACTGGTCGCAGCCTCGCCTAAAGGCACGGTGCCGGTGCTGGTCCTGCCGTGTGGCGGCGTGATCGACGAGAGTCTGGACATCATGCGCTGGGCGCTGTCGCGGCATGATCCCGAAGGCTGGCTGGAAGGGGATGACGCAGCCCTGATCGCGCGCAATGACGGGGCGTTCAAGCATCATCTCGACCGATACAAATATGTGAGCCGCTACAGGTCCGATCCGCTGGAACATCGGTGCGCGGCCATGGAAATATTGGCTGGGCTTGAGGCGCGGCTGGAGCGGAGCAATTACCTTACCGGTGAGCGGCGGAGGCTGGCGGATATCGCCATCTTTCCCTTTGTGCGGCAGTTCGCCGCCGTGGAGCCGCAATGGTTTGCTGCGCAGCCCATTCCGCTGGTGAGAAACTGGCTGGACCTGCTGACGGGATCCCCCTTGTTTGCGCGCGCGATGCTGCGGATCGAGCCGTGGCGGGAAGGGGATGCTGCGGTTCTGCTTTAGCCGCGCCGCAGCAGGAACACGGCGTGCTCGGCGAAGAGGTTCGCGTTCGCGTGCGTGGTTTCCTTGTCGCCCTTCAAGAACCACTGGCCATCGATCTTCCAGCCGCGTTCCTTCACCAGCGCACGGAAGTCATCGACCGTGACATGATGAATGTTGAGCGTGTCGTACCAAGTGTCGGGCAGCAGGCGCGTCACCGGCATGCGGCCGCCCCACATCAGCGAGAGCCTTCCGCGCCAATGGGCAAAGTTGGGGAAGGACACGAACGCCTGGCGGCCGATGCGCAGCAGTTCCTCCACCACCAGGTCCGGGCGGCGCGTAGTCTGGAGCGTCTGGCTCAAGATCGCATAGTCGAAGCTGGCGTCGGGATAATAGGCAAGGTCGGTATCGGCGTCGCCCTGCACTACGGAGAGGCCCCGCCCGACAGCGGCTGCGACATTATCGCCGTCGATCTCCAGCCCGCGCGCGTCGACCTGCTTGGCGTCGCGGAGCGCGGCCATCAGCGCGCCGTCGCCGCAGCCGACGTCCAGCACCCGCGCGCCGGGCGTGACGGTGCGGGCGATGAGGGCAAGGTCGGGACGCAATCCCTCTTCGCTCATGCGCGGCCGCCCTTCAGGAAGCCGTCGACCACGCGGTTCAGTTCAGGACATTCGAGCAGGAAGGCGTCATGTCCGAAAGGGCTCGACAGTTCGACGAAGCTCGCCTGCGCGCCGCTGGCGTTGAGGGCGTGGACGATGACGCGGGATTCCGCCGTGGGATAGAGCCAGTCGGTATCGAAGCTGACCAGACAGAAGCGCGCTTTGGAAGGCGCGAAGGCGGTGGCGAGGCTGCCGCCATGATCCTCCGCAATGTCATAATAGTCCATCGCGCGGGTGATGTAGAGATAGGAGTTGGCGTCGAACCGTTCGACGAAACTCAAGCCTTGGTGGCGCAGGTAGCTTTCCACCTGGAAGTCGGCGTCGAAGCCGAAGGTCTTGGCGTCCCTCCCCTGCAGGCGGCGGCCGAATTTCTCGGTGAGGCCTGCTTCGGAAAGATAGGTGATGTGCGCCGCCATGCGCGCGACGGCAAGGCCTGCGCTGGGCACCTGGCCATCGGCATAATAGTCGCCCCCGCGCCAGTTGGGATCGGCCATGATCGCCTGGCGCCCGACTTCGTGGAAGGCGATGTTTTGAGCGCTGTGGCGGGCGGTCGAGGCGATGACAATGCAGCTTTCGACGCGGTTGGGGAAGATGGTCGGCCAGCTAAGTGCCTGCATGCCGCCCATTGAGCCACCAATGACGGCAGCAAGGCGGCCTACCCCGAGATGATCGAGCAACAGCGCCTGCGCGCGCACCATGTCGGCGATGGTGAGCACGGGAAAGCGCATGGCATATGGGGTGTTGCTGGCAGGGTCGATGCTGGCCGGGCCACTGGAGCCCATGCAGCTGCCGATCACATTGGCGCAGACGATGAAATGCCGTGCGGGATCGACGGGCTTCCCCTCCCCCACCATGCGCCACCACCATCCGGGCTTGCCGGTGACTGGATGATCGGACGCGACATATTGGTCGCCGGTCAGCGCATGGCAGATGAGGATGACGTTGGAGCCGTCAGCATTCATCGCGCCGTAGGTTTCATAGGCGATATCGACGGGCGCGAGGACCGCGCCGCTGTCCAGCCGGAGGGGGCCGGCGAGGCGGACCTGGCGGCGGAGGCCGAAACGGCTGTCGTCGGTGGAGGAGGCGCTGGCCATGGTGGAAGCGGGCTAGGACCGTGGAGGGGTGCTGTCAATCGGGTGGGGATCGGCTAGGACCGCTGCATGAGTCAGACCCGCATTCCGATCGTCGCTTATGGACCGCTATCCCCTTATCTGGAGGAGCAGCTGAAGGCACGCTTCCAGGTGCATGAGGTGGCGGCGGATGCCGATCCGACCGCGCTGGACGACGCCGTGCGGGAGGCGCGGGCGCTGGTGTCCTTTGGTTCGGTGGGCGCTTCTGCGGCGATAATGGATGCGCTGCCTCGGCTGGAGATGATCAGCCTTTTTTCCGTCGGCTATGACAAGGTCGATGTCGCGCATGCGCGAAAGAAGGGCATCAAGGTCAGCAACACGCCCGATGTGCTGACCGACGATGTGGCCGATCTGGCAGTAGGGCTGCTCTACGCGGCCGTGCGCAACATCGCCGCCAGTGATCGGATGGTGCGATCCGGCAAATGGGCGCTTGGGCAACAAGTGGCGCTGAGCGGAAGCGTCACCGGGAGCCGGATCGGCATTTTGGGACTGGGGCGGATCGGCCGGGCGATCGCGCGGCGGCTGGAGCCGGTGGCGAGCGAGATTATCTATCACAATCGCATGCCCGCCGCAGGCACGCCCTACCGCTATGTGCAGGACCGGATAGCCTTTGCGCGGGAAAGCGAGGTGATCATCGTCGCGACATCCGGCGGACCGGAAGCGCGCGGGCTGGTCGACGCCGCGATGCTGGATGCGCTCGGCCCGCAAGGCATGCTCATCAATATCAGCCGTGGAAGCGTCGTCGATGAGGATGCGCTGGTGGCGGCGTTGGCCGAAGGGCGGATCGGCGGCGCGGGGCTGGACGTGTTCGTGAACGAGCCGCAGGTCCCCGAAGCCCTGTTCACCCTGGACAATGTCGTGCTGCAACCGCACCAAGGAAGCGCTACGATAAACACGCGCAAGGCGATGGCCGACCTCGTGCTCGCCAATCTGGACGCATGGGCAGCGGGCAAAGCGCTGGTTACGCCGGTCATATAGCAGCGCTTTGCCTTTGGTGCGGATGACGCTAAAGCGCGCGCATGACCAAACCCGCACCCAAGGAATGGATTCTGGGCATCTCGCCCTATGTGCCCGGCAAGGCAGCGGCCGATGACGGGCGTCCGCTGATCAAGCTGAGCGCGAACGAAAACCCGCTGGGCACCGGCGAGGCGGCGCGCGCTGCCCTCATCGCCGCGACAGCGGACCTTGCCACCTATCCCGATCCCGGCGCGGCGAAGATGCGCGAGGCGATCGCGGCGGTACATGGGCTTGATCCCGCGCGGGTGATCTACGGCACCGGGTCGGACGAGCTGCTGCACATCGCGGCCAGCGCCTATGCCGGGCCGGGCGACGAGATACTCTACGTCAAATACGGCTTTTCGGTTTATGACATAGCGGCGCGCCGGGTCGGCGCGACGCCAGTCATCGCGCCTGACAAGGATTATGCGACCGACGTGGACGCATTGCTGGCCTGCGTGACGGAGAAGACCAAGGTCGTTTTCCTGGCCAACCCCAACAATCCCACGGGCACGATGACCCCGCGCGAGGAGATCGCGCGGCTGCATGCATCTTTGCGGCCCGATATTCTGTTTGTGCTGGATCAGGCCTATGCCGAATATCTGGACGCGAACGAGGATGATGGCGGCTTGGAGCTGGCCAGGAACGCCAGCAACGTGCTTGTCACGCGCACCTTTTCGAAAATCTACGGGTTGGCGGCTGAACGTATCGGCTGGGGCTATGCCAGCGCCGAAATCATCGACGCGCTGCATCGCATCCGCGCGCCCTTCAACGTGACCACGGCTGGACAATCGGCGGCCATCGCGGCGGTGACGGATCAGGCGTGGGTGGAGGCGAGCCGGGCGCATAACCGGCAATGGCGGCAGTGGCTTGCCGATGAGATCGCGGCCTTGTCAAACCATGGCCTGCGGGCGGTGCCGAGCAAGGCGAACTTCCTGCTGATCCTCTTCAACGGCAAGCTGACCGCCGAAGCTGCGATGAAGGGTCTTTGGGACGAAGGCTTCGCGACCCGGTGGCTGCCCGGGCAAGGGCTTCCCAACGGCCTTCGCATCACCATCGGCACGGAGGAACAAGTCCGCGCCGTCGCGGCCAAGCTGCGTGCCATGGCGGAAACGGCCTGACATGCTGCCCTTCGCGCGCGTCACCATCATCGGCCTTGGCCTCATCGGATCGAGCCTGGCGCGGGCGATCCGGGAATATATGCCGACGGTGCGCGTCACCGGCCATGATGCCGACGCGCGCGTGCGGGAGATCGCGCGGGCCATCGACCTGTGCGACGATGTCACCGACACGGCGGGCGCGAGCGTGACGGACGCGGATCTGGTCGTCCTGTGCGTTCCGGTGAGGGCGATGGGCGCGGCGGCTGCGGAAATTTCGGACGATCTGCCTGCCGACGCGATCATCAGTGACGTGGGATCATGCAAGGCCGATGTGCTGGCGCAGCTGAGCGGCGCTCTTCCGGGGCGCATGATCATCCCGGCGCATCCTGTCGCGGGAACCGAAAATAGCGGGCCGGAAGCGGGGTTCGCCAGCCTGTTCCGGGGGCGCTGGTGCATCATCACTCCGCCCGCCGATGCCGATCCCGTGGCGGTCGAGCGCGTCTCTGAACTGTGGCACCGGATCGGTGCGGACGTGGAAATGATGGACCCGCAGCATCATGACCTGGTGCTGGCGGTGACCAGCCACCTGCCGCACCTTATCGCCTATACAATCGTCGGCACGGCCAGCGACCTGGAGGATGTCACCCAGTCCGAGGTGATCAAATATTCGGCCGGTGGCTTTCGCGACTTCACCCGTATCGCGGCGTCAGACCCTACCATGTGGCGGGACGTGTTCCTGGCGAACAAGGACGCGGTGCTGGAGATGCTGCAACGCTTTTCGGAAGATTTGTCAGCGCTGCAGCGGGCGATCCGCTGGAACGACGGTGACACGCTGTTCAACCTGTTCACGAAGACCCGCGCGATCCGCCGGTCCATCATCGAACAGGGACAGGATGATCCAAAGCCCGATTTCGGGCGATCGCATTAGGCGGCGCTCGACGGCGGATTAAGCGCGTTGATCGCGGCATGGACGCGGGCTTCGGCCTCCCGGCGATCAAGGCCTGTGGGCACGACATCCCCGATCTTGTAGGTGATGACGCCAGGGCGCTTCATGAATTTGCCGCGCGGTGACAGGCGGCCGCTGTCCACTGCGATGGGCACGACCGGCAAGGCGAGCAGGGAATAGAGCCCGGCAAAACCAGCACGCAGCGGCGGGCTTTCCCCATGGGGCACCCGCGTTCCCTCCGGGAAAAGGCAGACTGCGCGCCCCTGGTCAGTTGCCGCACGCGCGGCGGCGCGCAAAGTCCGCAAGGCGCTGGCCCCCGCACTGCGCTCGACCGGGATCAGGCCGTAGAGCCGCGCGATCCGTCCCCATAACGGAATATCTAGCAACTCGCGTTTAGCGGCGATCACTGGCCGATCGAAGACGCACAGCAGATCGATTGTCTCAAACATCGACTCATGCTTGACGATATAGAGATAGCGGCCCTCGGGCAGGTCGCCGACGATGCGTATCTTCTGCCCGAGCAGCCATCTTGTGCAGAAGCGGTGAAAGCGGCTCCATGCCGTCGCGATCACCTGAACCCCGGCAGGCCATGGCCACGCCACCAGCAGCGCGGAAAGGACCAGCAGCAGCGATCCACTGTAAAAGACCAGCATGAAGGCGAGCGAACGGAGGGCAGTGATCATGGCGCCGTCCTTCTAGATGCCGACGAGCGCGGCGGCGCGGCGTAGCAGATATTTATTATATTCCCGCATCAACATGGTGAGGCTGGGTCGGCTGGGCACGGCGTCATAGATGATCGTCAGCTTGTTCGGCACTGCCTGGCGCAGTTCCAGTGCTGCGCGGCGCATGTGCCAGTCAGTCGTGATCAAGCGGACGGTGCGAAAATGCCGTCGCTCGAGCCAATGAGCCGTTTCGATGGCATTGGAGCGGGTGTCGATGGCTTCGCGGCCAAGGGTGATGCAGCAGGAAAACAGCCGCTCGGGCCGGTCATATTGCGCCGCCAGTTCGGCAGGTCGCACGGAACGGTCGACGCCGGATATCAGCATGCGTTTCGCGGCGCCTTCCTCCAGCAGGGCAAGCCCGCGATCGATCCTGCCAGCGCCGCCGGTCAGCACGACGATGGCATCGGTCGGACGACCGTCGAGCGGCTGCGGCAGGAAGATTGCGAACCAGGCAAAGCCAAGCATCCAGGCGAGAAGCGAGACAGCGAACAGGCGGACGATCATAGCAGCCGCCCCAGCGATCGCAGCACAGTCCAGCGTGCGGCAAGCGTCGAAAGAAGAACGCCGCCGATGGGCAGCAGGGCAAGGATGAGCCAGCTGGTCCAGGGGAGGCTGATCGCCGCGAGCAGGTCAGAACCGGTGGCGGCGAGCCGCGTGCCCAGCAGGATGATGACGAGCAAGGCGGTAACGAACCCGAGCAAGCCGCCGAACAGAGCGTCGAGGCCGATGCGCCGCTGGAAGAGCCGGGCGATCTGAACATCGGTGGCGCCCATCAGGTGCAGCACGTCGATGGTGCCGCGATGGCTGTCATGCGCCGCGCGGGCAGCAAGGACGACAATGGCGGCGGTGGCGAGCGCCATCAGCAGCACGATTCCGGCCGCAAGGCTGCCAAGGGCGGTGAGGAGGCTGCCGAGCGGCCGGAGAAATGCCGCATGCGGCTCCACGCGGATGCGAGGCGAAAGAGCGGCAAGGGCGCGGTTCAGACGCTGAACCTTGGCCGCCGTCGCTCCGGGGGTGAGCTCGACATCGATCAGCGCAGGGATGGGGAGGTCGCCGCTGGCAGCATCCTGTCCTAGCCATGGCCTGATCTGATCGGCAAGCGTGGCGGGGTCCACGGGACGCACCGCGCGAACGTCGGGCGATTTGCGGAGGAGACGCGCCGCAGCGCCGCTCAGCTCCTCGCGCCGGTCGGCATTGGCCTCCACGATCTGGATCGTGGCGCGACCGGCAAGGTCCGCACCCACGGATTGAACGGCCGCGGCAAGGCCAAGGCCGGATGCTGCCGCAAGCACGGTCAGGAACATCATGATCGCGATGACCCAAGGCATGGGCCCGGCAACGCGGCCTTCGGGCAGCAGCCGATGACGCGCGGCGGCAGCAGCGCGGCGGTCTGCGCCCGTCATGATACTGCCACGCCTTGCGGGCGGGGCGGATAACGCAACGCTCCGGTCGGGTCCGACAGGCGCCCTTTGTCCAGCCGCATCATCTGCGCGCCCTGAACCTGACCTATGAGCGGCAGGTCGTGGGTAGCGACCACGATCGTGGTGCCGAGACGATTGAGCGCCTCGAACAAGGTCAGAAGGCGGCGGGCCATGTCGGCGTCGACGTTCCCGGTGGGTTCGTCTGCGACGAGAATTTCGGGCCGGGCGATGACTGCGCGGGCAATGGCGACACGCTGTTGCTCTCCGCCCGACAAGGTGGCCGGACGCGCCTGCCCGCGATCGCCAAGGCCGACCCAGTTGAGCATTTCGGAAACGGACGCGTCGATCTCGCTCTCCGCCATACCTGCGACGCGCAGGGGCAGGGCGATATTGTCATAGGCCGACAAGTGAGAAACCAGCCGGAAATCCTGAAAGACCACGCCGATGCGCCGACGGAAGCCGGGCAGGCGCTTGCGGGGCAGCGTCACCACATCCTCACCGAACAGGCGAATGACGCCGCGGCTCGGCCGCTGGGCCAGATAGAGCAGCTTCAAAAGGGACGTCTTCCCCGCGCCCGAAGCACCGGTGAGGAAATAGAAGCCACCGCCATGGAGGGAGAAGCTGACGTCGGACAGCGTCTCGCTATCCAGACCATAGCGCAGGCCGACATTTTCGAACTGTACGATCGCCGACATGCCTTGGTTGATGCGCCCGCGCGCTCCCTGCTTCCCCTGCCACGCAGCCATGGCACAGGGGGCGGGCTGGCGTAAAGCCCAAGGCGTTGCAAACCGCCGAGTCGCGCCATCTTCGGCCCTGCCCTTCAATGCCGCTTGCCCTCGAGTCAAAGCCATGCCTATGAAGCGTCATGATCCTGGTGTGTCCCAATTGCGCCACGCGCTATATTGTGCCGGACAGCGCCGTCGGCCCCAATGGCCGCCAGGTTCGCTGCGCCTCCTGCAAACATAGCTGGTTCCAGGAAGGGCCAGTCTTGGCGCCCAGGGAAGAGGCCATGGTGGAGGCGCACGCGCCGGTTGCTGCCGAAGCACCTCCCGCCCCGCCTCCCCCTCCACCTCAACCCGTGTCAGCCCCGGCACCCACCGCTCCTGCGCCTGTCGAGACGGAGGCTGATCCGGAGCCTGTGGAAGAGGCAGCCCCGGCACCCGCGCCCAAGCCCGTCACGGCGGCTGCTCCCTTCGTGGCGGCAGCGCAGAGCGACAATCGGGTCGACGACATCTATGGTCGCGCGCGGGAGGATGCTGAGGAACCCTCCGCCGCCCCGGTGAAGCCGCGCCGCAACAGGCTGAAGCTTTGGACCTATGCAGCGGTGCTGTTCTGCCTAATGATCGGCGGTGTAGGCGGCGCGCTCTGGTATTTCGGAACGCCGAGCTGGGCCGTTAATCTGGGCCTGGTGTCCGAGGAAGGCGATCCCGACCTGCTCTTTTATCTTTCCAAGCCTGCCGAACGCCGGAAGCTGCCGACCGGCGAAGAATATTTCGCGTTCGGCGCGCGGATCGTGAACAGTGGGAAGGAGACCCTGCCGGTGCCACCGGTGCTGGTGCAGTTGCGCGACCAGCAGAACCGCCTGGTGTTCAGCTGGACGACGAAGGCTGACCGCACCAGCCTGAAACCGGGTGAAGAAGCGTCGATCAACGAGAGCCGGATCGATATTCCCAAGAATGCCGAGAATTTGTCGCTGACTTTCGTGCAGTAACGCGCCGCTGCGTACGCCTTATCCGGCAGGACAGAACCGAACCGCCGACCCGTTCGCCCTGAGCCTGTCGAAGGGCTTCGTCTTAAAATAAGGAAGAGGTTTCGACAGGCTCAGGCTGAACGGAGGATGGGTTGCGTTGCTTTCCTACGGATAGCTCACCGTCTTTGGCCGCCCCTGCGGGATCGGAATGAACTCCTGATCATCTCCAGGGATCAACGGGAAGCGCATCGCTTCCCAATCCTCGCGGGCCTGGAAAAGGCGGTCCTTGGAGGATGAAACGAAGTTCCACCATACATGGCGCGGCGTCTGGAAGGCCTCACCGCCGCAATACATCACCCGGCCGCCATCGACGCTCATCAGCGTGGCGCGGGTGCCGGGGCGCAGCACGTAAAGCGTCTGCGGCAATAGCGGCACGCCATCGATCGCTGCGTCTCCACCAGCGACATAAAGGGCACGCTCATCAGCGTCGGCATCGATCGGGACGCTGCCGCCCGGCATCAGCTGGATATCGGCATAGATGGTGTCGGCATAGGTGGTGACGGGCGAGCTAGCACCCCAAAGACTTCCCATGATGACCCGCGCATTGGCCCGACCGCAATCGATGACCGGTAGCCCGCCCTCGCTGACATGTTCAAAGGCAGGCGCCATTTCCTCGACGCCGTCGGGAAGCGCCAGCCAGGTCTGGATGGCCGAGAGCTTGGACTCCCGCGCACGGTCGCTGTCGGGCGAGCGTTCGGAATGGACGATGCCACTGCCTGCGGTCATCAGGTTGATCGCGCCCGGCTCTATCAGCTGTTCGGTGCCCAGCGAGTCCCGATGGAGAAAGGCGCCCTCGAACATGTAGGTAACGGTCGCAAGGTTGATGTGCGGATGGGGGCGCACGTCGATGCCCTGCCCCGCGCCGATCCTCGCTGGCCCAGCCTGATCGAAGAAGATGAAGGGGCCTACCATCGTCCGGCCCGGCGCAGGCAAGGAGCGGTGGACGCGGAAATCACCCAGGTCGTGCGTGGTCGGCGTGATCGTCTGAATGATGAGGTCGTCTGGCTTCATATAGTGTCCCCTGATCAGGCTTCGCCGGGCGCGCGCGCCTTGATCGCCAGCGCGTGCACCTTGTCGCGGAGCAGATCGGCCAGCGCCGTGTTGACCAGCCGCTGCCGCGCGACACGATTCTTGCCCGCAAATTCAGCCGAAACGATCTCCACCGTAAAGTGGCTTTCGCCCGATCCGTCATGTCCGGCGTGGCCGCGATGCTTTTCACTGTCGTCGATCACGGCGAGTTGCTCTGGTGACAGGGCGGCGCGTAGCCGCTGCTCAATCTCTGTGGCCACCGGGCCTTTCAGTTGGATGCTCATCGCACCTATATAGGCCCTTTGTTCCACCATGCATCAGGGCAAATTTGTCTACCGATCCCTTCTCGACCCGTCGTTTCAACCGCTTCCATGGCCGCGTGGAGAGCGATCGCCCTTGCGCGGTCGAAGGATGCGCCGAGCCGGGCGAGTTTCGCGCGCCGCCATTGGAAGGGGGGCGGCCGAACCAGGAAGGTCCGCGCTGGCGCTGGCTGTGCCTCGACCATGTGCGGGAGTTCAACCAGGGCTATAATTTCTTCACCGGCATGAGCCCCGATGAGATCGCCGCCGCACAACGCCCCTATGCAGGGTGGGAACGGGAAACGCGCGCCTTTTCATCGAACGCCGCCAGCCCGCCGCCCAAATGGTCGGACTTCCAGGACCCGCTCGACGCGATCGGCGCCAAGTTCAGGGAGCGGGTGGCAAAGGCGCGGGCTGACAACCAGATGCGGCAAGACGGCAAATTCCTGTCTAACGACGATCGCAAGGCGTTGTCCGTGATGGGATTGCCCGTTGATGCGGATCGCAAGGCGTTGCGGCAGCGTTATACGGAGCTGCTGCGGCGCTATCATCCCGATCACAATGGCGGCGACCGCAGCCACGAAAGCGCCCTGCAGAGCGTGATCGAGGCCTATGGCCTGCTGCGCAAGGCGGCTGCCTTTGTCTGAGTGGGCAGTCCGCGCCGCGCCGATTGGCTACTCGACACCGGCCTTCGCCTTACGTTAGGGCGGAGGAGACCGAACAGAAAGAAGACCGATGACCGACATTCCGAACGTCCAGCCCGATACACGATCAGAGACGCTGCTGGCCGCGCCCGACCGTGAGGTCGATGCACGCGAGACGTTCGGTGTCGACGTCGACATGAAGATCCCGGCCTTTTCCGAAGCGGACGAGCGCGTGCCTGATCTTGATCCCGCCTATGTGTTCGATCCGGATACGACGCTCGCGATCCTGGCGGGCTTTGCCTATAACAGGCGCGTCATGGTGCAGGGCTATCATGGCACGGGCAAGTCCAGCCATATCGAGCAGATCGCCGCGCGCCTCCGCTGGCCCTGCATCCGCATCAACCTCGACGCGCATATCAGCCGCATCGACCTTGTCGGCCGCGACGCCATCGTGTTGCGCGATGGGCAGCAGGTGACGGAATTCCGCGAAGGCTTGCTGCCATGGGCGTTGCAGCGCCCGGTCGCGCTGGTGTTCGACGAATATGATGCCGGGCGTCCCGATGTGATGTTCGTGATCCAGCGCGTGCTGGAAACCGACGGCAAGATGACCTTGCTCGACCAGAACCGCGTCATTCGGCCCAACCCGCATTTCCGCCTGTTCGCGACCGCCAACACGGTGGGCCTGGGCGACACGACCGGCCTTTACCATGGCACGCAGCAGATCAACCAGGGACAGATGGACCGGTGGAACCTGGTCGTGACGCTGAACTATCTGCCCGCTGCGACGGAGGCGCAGATCGTGCTCGCCAAGTCGGGCGAATATGATCATGAGGGTGGCCGCAAGGAAGTCGAGAATATGATCAAGGTGGCGGAGCTTACCCGCCAAGGCTTCATCAACGGCGACATTTCGACCGTGATGAGCCCCCGCACCGTCATCAGCTGGGCGCAGAACGCGCTCATCTTCAAGAATGTCGGCTTCGCCTTCCGCCTGTCCTTCCTCAACAAATGTGATGAGGCGGAGCGGCCGCTGGTGGCGGAATATTATCAGCGCGTGTTCGGCAAGGACCTGCCGGAAAGCGTCGCCCACCGGGCGGCGTGACGCGATGATCGTCGTCGAGCGCATCGCGCCGGATGGCAGCGCGCACCGGGTCAACATCCGGGGCCATGAGTTGATCGTCGATATGACGCCGCCCGATGGCCATGACGCCGGTCCCGATCCGCATGACCTGTATGATTCGGCGTTGGGCGCATGCAAGGCGATGACGATGCTGTGGTATGCGCAGCGGAAGGGCATTCCGGTCGAGGACATCCATGTCGGCGTCATCCGCGATGCGAGCGAGGAACGGGACGGCATCTATCGGCTTACGACGCGGATCGCGCTAGGCGGGCCTTTGACGCAGGAGCAGCATGATACGCTGATCGGCGTCGCCGCGCGCTGCCCCGTTCACAAGCTGATGAGCGATGTGGAGACACGGATCGAAACCGTCGCCGTGCCGCCTGTCGGCGAGGCTGAGCGGCCGTGACGGAGACCAACGCTCCGGTTGGTCCCGGCCGCCGCCTGCCGCTGGAGCGCGCGTTCAACCTGCGCGATTTTGGCGGCTATGCGACCGCCGATGGGCGCGTTGTCCGGCGAGGCATGTTGTTCCGTTCGGGCACCATGGCACTGCTGAGCGAAGCGGACGCGGCGCATCTGCGTTCGCTCGGCATCCAGGCGATTTGTGATTTCCGGCGAGGCAATGAACGGAGCGCGGAGCCGACGCTCTGGCATGGAGCGGAAGTCGATTATTTCTGCCGCGACTATAGCGAAAGCAGCGGCGTCCTGGGCGAGATGCTGAAGCGCAAGGACGCGACCGCGCAGGACATGCGTCACGCGATGATCGCGCTGTATCGCGCCATCCCGCTGGACCATGCCGCATCCTATCGCGCGATGTTCGCGCAGATCCTGGCCGGACGCGTGCCGATCATCATCAACTGTTCGGCGGGGAAAGACCGCACTGGTGTCGGCGCTGCGTTGATATTGGCAGCATTGGGCGTGCCGCGGGAAACGATAGTTGATGATTATTTGTTGACCAATGAACATGCCGACTGGGATTGGCTGCTGACCCAACGCAGCACGCTGGTCGCGCGGGCATGGTCGGCACGGGCCGAGGCGCTGGAGCCATTATTGACCGTGGATGAAGCGTATCTCGACAGCTTTTTTGCCGAGCTGGACAGCAGCCATGGCGGCATTGAAGGATATTTGGCCGGTCCGCTGGGGATGGACGAGGGCGCGCGGCAACTGCTGCGGGAAAGGCTGCTCGACTGATGGCGGAGCGTTCGCCCCTGGATGCTTTCAAGGACGTGCTGTCCGGCGCGGCCCGGTCAATCGCGCGCGATGCCGAGGTCGAGGTCGGCTTCACCGCGGACGCCCCGCATATGGCGGGCAAGGCGATCAAGGTGCCGACGCCCGGCCGCAACCTGCCCCCCGACCAGGTCGCGCTCGCCCGAGGCTTTGCCGACGCCAATGCGCTGCGGCTGCGGCATCATAATCTGAAGCTGCATGCCAACGCTGCGCCAGCCGACGCCACCGCGCGCGCCGTCTATGACGCGGTCGAGCAGGCGCGTGTGGAGGCTATCGGGTCGCGGGCGATGGAAGGCGTGCGGGCCAACCTCAACCATGCGCTGGAGTTGCGGCTGAAGTCCGATCCGCTGCGCCGGGCACGCTCTGCCGATGAAGTGCCGCTGTCGACAGCGCTCGCGCTCAAGGTACGCGAGCGGCTGACCGGCCAGGCTATCCCGAAGGATGCGACCGGTGGCATGGCCATGGTCGACGCCTGGATCGAGGAGAAGGCAGGCGCGGACCTTGATGCGCTGGGCCTCGCCATCGACGACCAGCGCGCTTTCCAGAAGCTTGCCCAGGCGATGCTGGAGCATCTTCAGCTGGTCGAAAGCGACGTGCCGCCTCAGACCGACGAAGAGGAACCGCAGGACGAAGGCGAGGACGAGGAAGAACAACAGGAAGAAGGCGATTCGGGCGAAGAGGAGTCCGGCGACAGCGACATGAACGCCGAGGCGCGGGCCGAGGACAAGGGCGGCGACACCGAAGAAGGTGAAACCGAATATAGCGACGATTTCGACGCCGACAGCGATCAGGGCGCCGACGACATGGGCGATGAGGGCATGATGCCCGTCCGGCCCAACCGGCCGATGTCCGATCTGCCGCCGGGCTTCGACTACAAGCCCTATACGATCGCGCATGACGAGATCGTCACCGCCGATGATTTGTGCGACGAGGATGAACTCAATCGCCTGCGCGGCTTCCTCGACCAGCAGCTGGTGAGCTTGCAGGGCGCCGTCACCAAGCTCGCCAATCGCCTGCAACGCCGGTTGATGGCGCAGCAATCCCGGTCATGGGACTTCGATCAGGAGGAAGGGCTGCTGGACGCTGCCCGGCTGGCGCGGATCGTGATCGATCCTACCCGGTCCCTCTCCTACAAGGTCGAGCGGGATACGGAATTTCGCGACACGGTGGTGACACTGCTGATCGACAATAGCGGCTCCATGCGTGGACGGCCGATCAGCATCGCGGCGATCAGCGCCGATATCATGGCGCGCACGCTGGAGCGCTGTGGCGTCAAGACGGAGATACTGGGCTTTACCACGCGCGCCTGGAAGGGCGGACAGAGCCGGGAGGATTGGCTCGCGGCCGGACGTCCGCCGATGCCGGGGCGGCTCAATGACCTCCGCCACATCATCTACAAGAAGGCGGATGAGCCCTGGCGGCGGGCGCGGCGCAACCTTGGCCTGATGATGCGCGAGGGGCTGCTCAAGGAGAATATCGACGGTGAGGCGCTGCTCTGGGCGCATCAACGGCTGATCGCGCGTAATGAGGAACGCCGCATATTGATGGTGATTTCCGATGGCGCGCCGGTCGATGATTCGACACTGTCGGTCAACAGCGGCACCTATCTGGAGCGCCATCTGCGGCAGGTGATCGAGTGGATCGAGAACCGGTCTCCAGTACAGCTGGTCGCGATCGGCATCGGGCATGACGTCACCCGCTATTACCGGCGCGCCGTCACCATCATGGATGCCGAACAACTGGGCGGGACGATGGTGGAGCAGCTGGCGGGACTGTTCGACGAAGATTAGCCGGTCGATCAGCTGCCCGGCTGGGTTCATCCCTTGAAATGACCATCGGCGCTCTCGACCTCTTACAAGGGCGCGGGGCACGCCTTGTTGAGGAGAATGTCATGAGTGTCGCTTTTCGCCGCGAGAGCGACGAGGAACATCTGGAGCCCACATTCGAGATACCGATCCCGCCCGGCCCCAATTGGGTGACGCAGCGAGGATTGCGGCTGACGCGCGAGAAGGTGGAAGCGCTCGAAGCGATCGATACCGCGGCGATGAGCGAGGATGATGCGAAGAAGCATAAGCGCGAGCTGCGCTACTGGCGCACGCGGCTGGCCACAGCGGATTTGAGGCCCGTTGCGGATGGCGATGCGGTCAGTTTTGGCGTGCGCGTTACCTATCGGCTCAACGGCCAGAAGAAGACCGTCTCGATCGTGGGGGACGACGAAGCCGACCCCAATGAGAAGCGGATCAGCTTTTCCTCCCCGCTAGCCCGCGCGATGATGGATGCCGAGGCTGGGGAGCAGCTGGATTTCGGTGGAAAAGCCGATGCAGTGGAAATCCTGTCGGTCGAGCCGATCAACGAGGATTGAAGCGCACGTGGGCGCAGAGACATTGCTCCGCGCCCATGGACAAGATGATAGATCAGCCGTTCCGGCCAGCCTCGAACAGGAACCAGGCGCGTTCTTCCGCCTGATCGGTCCAGTCGTCGACAATGCCTTCCGTCGCGTTGTCGCCAGCCTCGGTGGCGGCGGCCTTCGCGGCACGCAGCGATTCGACGAGGCGCAGATTATCTTCCCGCAGTTCATTCAGCATGTCGGCGGGATTCACATATTCCGCATCATTGTCCTTGAGGGACTGGCGGCGGGCAATGTCGCCGATCGAGCGGAGCGTCGTATTCCCGGTCTTGCGCACACGTTCGGCGATGGCGTCGGTTACGGCCAGGATCTGCGCCGCCTGCTCATCGAACATCAGGTGGTAATCGCGAAAATGCGGGCCTGAGACATGCCAGTGGAAGTTCTTGGTCTTGAAATAGAGCGCATAGCTATCCGCGAGCACGCCGTTGAGCGCTTCGGCCACGGACTTGGTGGCGTTGCTGCGCAGGTCGGTGGGAGTCTTGAGATCGGGGGCGGTCATGTCTTGCTCCTGGCTCGGTGAAATGATTTCGCGGGTATAATGATCTGATGGCGATAAGGTGCCATGGCAAGACGGGAATTACCCGCGGAAATGATCGCTTAGACTGATCCAAGCAATCGATCAGCGGCAGCCGGTCAGGCGAGTTGCAAGGCCAGGACGGCGAGTGTCAGGGCGACGATCAGCATCAGTGAGGCGACGCTCACGCGGATGGCTCTGATCGGCCCTGCGGGCAGGATTCTATCCCGCAGCAGCACGACGGGAACAAGCGCGGCCATAACGCCCAGCGTTCCGCCGACCGCTGCCAGGACCGGCTCTGCGGTGCGAGTCGCCAGCCCCACGATCAGGAATTGGGAACCATCACCAAAGCCGAGAATGAAGAGGCCCAAGGCGGCCGTCAGGAAAGGTCCTGTCGGCCAGTCGGCAAGCGGGTCCGGCGCTTTCACCCGCCATAGCAGGCCCACGCCCAGGAAAAGCACGGCCAGCGCCAGAAACAGCAGGCGCGCGTCCGCGCTCAGCATCGGCGCGAGGAACGCGCCCGCAACGGCGGCTATGGCCGCGTTGGCGGATGCTGCCAGCATGATCCCGGCGATGATCGCGCCGTCACGCCGAAAACGGGTCGCCAGGGCCAGCACCAGCAGTTGGTTTTTGTCACCTATTTCAGCAAGGAAGCATCCGAGCAGCGCGGTCAGCAATGCATCCACGGGCAGCGGCGGCTATCAGAGGGAAAGCGTCGGTGCAGACACCGCTGGGGATGCCGGAACAGGCATGGGCAACTGCGGCGCATCAGCCATTTCCGTGGCGATCGCGTCGCGCATCAGATCGAGATAGGACAAGATGACCGGCCCCGTACCCTGCAGCGACAAAGCCGATTGCAGCGTGTCGGCAAGGCCTTCGACGCTGTCGATATGGTAGGCGCGGGCGACATGGCGGATCTGGTCGACTTCGTCACGCAAGCTCGGCAGGCTAACCTGACCACGCTGGCCCGCAAGGCCGTCGACGCGGCGTAGCATGTCGGCGAGAATGGCCAGCATCGGATCGTGTCGCATGGGAAGCTTTCCCCCTGTCCTGTTGCTCCGATGACAAGATGCACCGGAACCGGTTAAGGCCGCGTAAAGTCTAGCATGCAGCCTGCCCCGCTGCCACGCGCGTATTGACATTATCCCGAATCTCCCTCATGGGCGGCTGCTGAAACGGGGCGGTCCTTCACGGGGCCGCTTCTCTTTTTCACGATATTCACGACCAGGAACCAGGGCCATGGCCAAGCCAGCAACTGTCAAGATTCGCCTCGTCAGCTCGGCTGACACCGGCTTCTTCTACGTCACGAAGAAGAATCCGCGCACGAAGACCGAGAAGCTGAGCTTCCGTAAATATGACCCCGTCGTGCGCAAGCATGTCGAATTCAAGGAAGCCAAGATCAAGTGATCTGACGGCGGGTTTGCCCGCTTGGGTCGATTGACGGCTGAACGAAAAGGCCCGTCCCCTTGTGGGAGCGGGCCTTTCCTTGTTCGCTGCGGGCATTTTGGTCCGCCGCGGACCGAAAAGAGGAGGGGCGCGTATCCCCCCTCCTCTCTTGGCGAAGCTGATCAGTTGCCGACCGGCTGACCATCCGTGCGCGTCACGACGATGGTCGAGGAGCGGGGCTGCTGACCCGCCACCGGCCAATTGCCCGTGGGATGCTGGATGTTGACGAAGAAGGTCTTGAGGTCCGGCGTGTAGGCGATGCCGGTGATCTCGCATCCCAGAGGCCCAACCAGGAAGCGCTTGGACTGCTTGCTGGTCTGATCGACATAGAACATCGCATTATGGCCGAAGGCCTGATCGATGGTCGTGCCGGTGACGCCGGAATTGCCAGGGACGCTGTGATCGGTCTGTACCCAAAGGCGGCCCTGCGGATCGATGCGGATGCCATCGGGGCTGGAGAAGGTATCGCCCTTGATGTCGCCCACCAGGTGCTGACCGCCCGAAGAGAGCTTGGGATCGCCCGCCAGCAGGAAGATTTCCCAGGTGAAGGTCATCGCCAGCGGCGAATTGTCTTTTTCCTTGAACTTGATGATGTGGCCGTGAAGGTTGCGCGTGCGCGGGTTGGCCGCATCGGTGACCTGACGGCCGCTATTGTTGGTCAGCGTGCAATAGATCGCACTGTTGTCAGGCGCGACGGTCAGCCATTCGGGACGATCCATCACGGTGCCGCCAGCAACGCGCGCCGCCGCCTTGGTGTTGATCAGCACGTCAGACTGGCTGTTGAAGTTGACGATGACCGGCGCAGGCGGCGTCGTGCTCTGGCTGACATTGCCGGGGTCCGACGCGCCGGGCAGCAGGCCGTTCTGACCCTGCTCCAGCGCCCGCCATTCCCCCGTGCCGTCCGCGTTGAAGCGCGCGACGTAAAGGGTGCCATGATCAAGCATGTCGGTGTTGGCCGCGCGGTTCGTCGCGCTGTAGGGGCGGTCGCACACGAATTTGTAGATGCAGCCGGGCGTGCCGTCGTCGCCCATGTAGAATGCGACGCGACGGTTGCTGTCCGTCATGTGCGCGACATTTTCATGATCGAAGCGGCCAAGCCCGGTGCGCTTTGTCGGCGCGGCCAGTTCCTGGTAGGGATCGATCTCGACAACCCAGCCATAATTATTCTGCGGCTGCGTCGGGTCGAGATAATTGTCCGTCGATTCCTCGCAGGTCAGATAGGTGCCCCATGGGGTGCGGCCCGACGAGCAGTTGTTCAGCATGCCCTTGATCGTGCCCGACAGCAGGCCTGACCCCCGGCCGCTCGCCTTGTAGCTGCTGTTGCCGGTGTAGCGCTTGTTATAGCGCGAACCCGCCTTTACCGCCCATTTGCCATCCGAACCCTTGGCGACTTCAACAACGGAGATGCCGACGCCGGAAAGGGCAAGAGCCTTCTGATCCGCGCTGGCCGTCGCTGCATTATAGCTGCCGGAAAAGAGGATGTTGTAGTCAGGCAACTCATGGTTGATGGCGAGCAGCCCGCCGACATTGGGGTCCACGCCCGAAAGTTCGAAATATTCCATCCCGTCATGGTTGCCACCAGCCCATTTTTCCGCGTCGGCAGGGGTTGGGAAGCTGCCCGAATAGGGCGTGCCTGCTTCGACCGAGTCACCAGCCTTCAGCATGACATCCACGGTGTAGCCGTTAGGCACCGTGACGGTGTCATTCTGATTTGCGGCAACCGGTGCAAAGGCGATGGCGTAGCTGGGCGCGGGGGCCGGAGTCGGCGTAGGGCTGGGCGTGGGGCTCGGCGACGCGGAATCATCGTCATCATCTCCGCAGGCAGCCAAAGCGCCCATCATCGGCAGGATGGAAAGGCCGAGCAGGCCGTTTTTCAACACCGAGCGGCGGCCGGGATTGGCGGCGACGATCGCCTCCAGGCAATTGTCGCCCGCTTCGATCCTGGGTTCTGCATCGCGAAATGGCGCACGCGCCTCGTCGGTGAGGTGAGACATGATTTTACCCTGTTCCAGATCGGACTGTCGGCGGGATGCCGCGTCCTTGAGCCGGAGGCTTGGCAGAGGCGCATGTAACCGGCGCTTCACTTCAGGGTCAGGGGCGTGAAATCTCCGTTACGATCAGATGACGACGGCGCCAGCACGTCACAGCAGGGCGTTCACCTGTTCGATGAAGCGCAAGACGGAGATGGGTTTGGACACATAAGCCTGCGCTCCTGCAGCCCTCAGCCGGTCTTCATCCCCTTTCCCGGCATAGGCGGTCACCGCCATGACCGGAACGGCAGCAAGCCGTGGATCGCGCTTTAGCGAGACGATGAGGTCGAGGCCACTGACATGAGGCAGATGGATATCGGTGATGACGAGGTCCGGGCGAAACTCCAGCGCCTGCACCACCACATCGCGCCCGTCACGCAGCGGCAACACTTCATGACCATGGGCGCGCAGCAGGTCGCAAAAAAGTTTGAGATTGAGTTCGTTGTCCTCGACAACGAGCACGCGCTTTGCCACCAGTCACCCGCGTTAAATGAATGCGCATTCGAAAAGCGCGCTGATACAACCGCCCCTTGCCGAGAATCAATCATGCGTCCCGATAGCCCCGATAGCAAGCGACTTGGCCTGGCCGATGACGAAGACGCCTCGACGCTTGCCCTGATGGCGCTGGCCTGGACGCTGGGCGACGAACAGCGCGCGGATCGGCTGCTCGCGCTCACCGGGCTCGATGCCGATACGCTGCGGGCCGGGATCAACGACAAGATGGTGTTGCGAGCGGTACTGGACTTTCTGGCTGATCATGAGCCGGACCTGATCGCCTGCGCCGACGCGGTCGATACGACGGCCGAGAAGCTGATCACCGCACGGCGGGAGCTGGGCCGATGAGCCGCCCGCTGATCATCACCGACTGCGATGAAGTGCTGCTGCACATGGTCGTCCCGTTTCGCGAGTGGCTGGACGAGCATCATGGCGTGCATTTCGACATGCGCGAACGCGGCTTTGCCGAGGCGCTGCGCCACAAGGACAGCGGCATCCCGCTGGAGCGTGAGCTTGTCTGGCAACTGCTGGTCGGATTCTTCGATACCGAGATGCATCGCCAGATGCCGATCACCGGGGCGGTCGAAGCGATCGGCAGGCTGTCCCGCGTTGCCGACATCGTCGTCCTCACCAACATCGGCGAGCGGCATCATCAGCAGCGGGTGGAGCAGCTGGCCTCCCACGGACTGGATTTTCCGGTCCATTGGAATCACGGACCAAAGGGCGCTCCTCTGGCCGCGATCGTCGCCGACAGGCAGCCCACGGCGGCCCTGTTCATCGACGATCTCGCTGAACATCATCAATCGGTTGCGGAACATGCCCCCGGCGTCTGGCGGTTGCATATGGTCGGCGAACCGGAAATCGCGGCGGATATCGATACAGCGCCTTTCGCGCATGCCAGGATCGATGGCTGGGCAGCGGCCGAGACGTGGATCAATGAGCGGCTGGCCGAAGGGCCTGCGCCTTCCAATCTTCAATCCCAGATGGAGTCTAAAAATGAGCGTTGAAGCCCGCCTTGCCGAACTCGGTATCACCCTGCCGGAAGCCGCCGCGCCGGTCGCAGCCTATGTCGCAGCCGTGGAAGCCAGCGGCCTGCTTCACATTTCCGGCCAGATTTCCCTTTCGGAGGGGCAATTGATGACGGGCCGCCTCGGCGAAGATCGCGAGCTTGATTATGGCGTCAAGGCTGCGCGGGCCTGCGGGCTCAACCTTATCGCGCAGATGAAGGCCGCGCTCGGCAGCCTGGATCGCGTCGAGCGGATCGTGAAGCTGGGCGCGTTCATCAGCAGCGCCCCGGGCTTCACCGACCAGCCGAAGGTGGCGAACGGCGCGTCGGAATTGATGGTCGAGGTGTTCGGCGAGGCAGGCAAACATGCCCGCAGCGCCGTCGGCGTGCCGGTACTGCCGCTCGGCGCGGTTGTCGAGATCGACGCGGTCGTCCTTGTCCGGCCTGCGGCCTGATCTTTCCTTCCTGGCAGCCCGCCCCTTCGCCCATCGCGGGCTGCATGGGGCGGGCGCCAGCGAAAACGGCATGGCCGCATTCAACGCGGCCATCGCGCAGGGATATGGCGCCGAATGTGACGTCCGGCTGAGCCGGGATGGCGTCGCGATGGTTTTCCACGATGCGGCGCTATCCCGGGTGACGGGGGTCGAGGGGGTCGTTGCCGGGCGAAGTGCCGCCCAGCTCGAACAACTGAGGCTGGAAGACGGCGGCGGCATTCCCCGGCTGAACACATTGCTGCAAGCATGCGGGCAGGCCGTTCCGCTGCTGATCGAACTCAAGGTGATGGGCCGCAATGTCGCGCCCCTTTGCGCCGCAGTGGCCAGTGATCTGGCGAAGCACCCCGGCGCGCTCGCCGCCGTCATGTCCTTCAACCCGATCGCCATGCGCTGGTTCGCCCGCAACATGCCGCAGGCCGTGCGCGGACTGGTGGTGACGGAACAGGGCCAGCCGGGCTGGCGGGGAGCGGCACGGCGCGGCCTTGCACTTTGGGTGGCGAGACCCGACTTTATCGCCTGTGACGTGCGTGACCTTCCTTCCCGTTTTGCTGCCGAGGCGCGCGAGCGCGGGTTGCCCGTGTTGAGCTGGACAGTGCGCACCAAGGCAGAACATGCCGTGGCGGCGGCGCATGCAGACCAGATTATCTTCGAGGTCCCGCGTGACTGAATGCGTGGTGCGGATGGCTGGCGGCGTTGCGGAATTGCCGCGCGAAGAGTGGGATGCCTGCGCCAGGACCGCCAACCCCTTCATGAGTTGGGACTTTCTCGCCGCGCTCGAACGGTCGGGCAGTGTCGGCACGGGAACGGGCTGGCAGCCTCTGCCCATGCTGATCGATGGTGCAGACGGCCGGATTGCTGCGGCCGCGCCCCTTTATGGCAAGACGCACAGCCAAGGCGAATATGTGTTCGATCATGGCTGGGCGGATGCGTGGGAGCGCGCGGGCGGGCGATATTATCCCAAGATCCAGCTTGCCGCGCCGTTCTCTCCAGTACCGGGCCCTCGTTTGCTGCTCCGCGATCCGGCTCTCGCCCCGGCGCTCATCGCGGGCATAGAAACGCTGGTCGAACGCAATGATCTCTCGTCCGCCCACGCGACCTTTGTCGAAACGGCACAGGTCCCATTGTTCGAAGCGGCAGGCTGGCTGATCCGTGAAGATAGCCAGTTCCACTGGATCAATCGCGGCTATGGCGATTTCGACGATTTCCTCGCCAGCCTATCAAGTGCGAAGAGAAAGAATATCCGCAAGGAACGGGCTCGCGCGATCGAAGGGCTGGAGATCGTTCATCTGACCGGCGGCGACATTGGCGAAACGCATTGGGACGCCTTCTGGCATTTTTACCAGGATACCGGATCGCGCAAATGGGGGCGACCCTATCTGACGCGCGACTTTTTCTCGATGCTGGGCGAAAGCATGGCCGATCGGGTGCTGCTGATGCTGGCGATGCGCAATGGCAGGCCGATCGCGGGCGCGCTGAACCTGATTGGCGAAGACGCGCTATACGGCCGCTACTGGGGCTGCGTCGAGGACGTGCCCAACCTGCATTTCGAGCTCTGCTATTATCAGGCGATAGACGTTGCCATCGCGCGCGGGCTGGCGCGAGTGGAAGCCGGCGCGCAAGGGGGCCATAAGCTGGCGCGGGGATATGGGCCTGAACCCACCTATTCGGCGCATTTCCTGCCGAACGCATCTTTCCGCCGGGCGGTCTCCGATTTCCTCACCGCCGAGCGCGCGGGCGTGCAGAACGACCGCATCTGGCTTGCCGAACGAGCGCCGTTCCGCAAGCAAGGTTAAAGGATCAGGCGGCGCGGAGTTGGCTGGCGGCGATCCAGGCCCGCGCCTGGCGCTGTGCTTCGGCGATTTCGCGTGCGGTCATTTCCTCGGCGATTTCGGCACGCATGGCCTGCCCCTCCTCGCTGCCGCGCGAGGCCGCCAGATTGAACCATTTATGCGCTTCGATCAGATCGACGGGCATGCCGCCGGTGCCACAACTATAGGCGACACCAAGCTCGAAACATTCTTCAGCCGATTGCCAGCCTGTGGCCGGGCGGCGGCTCTCCATCAGAAACTGAGCGTTCTTCAGACTATTGGCCATGACCGAATCCCCCTGTGGATTTCGACATAATGGTTTTCGACAGGCGGCACGGTGCACCGGCAGGGGATAAAAAATGGTTAACGCAGATTGGCGGGATGAAACGGCAACCGCCGGAAACAGGGGAGTAGCAAGGTTAATGCGGCTAATTGCCCGATCTATCGCTGGCGTCGCCGCGTCATTGACTTCATAGCCGCGCGATGACCAACCCTTCCTCTCCGGTCGCCGTTCGACAATCGCAAAAGGATATCGGATTTCGCGAATTCGTGGTGCTGAGCGCCTGTCTAATGGCAATGAATGCGCTGTCGACCGACCCCATGTTGCCTGCTCTGCCGGAGATCGGCAGCGACCTCGGGGTCGCCAACGCCAATGACCGGCAGCTCATCATCAGCATCTATTTCCTGGGGCTCGGCGCAGGATCGCTGCTGTTCGGCATCCTGTCCGACCGGTTCGGGCGCAAGAAGGTGATGGGCGGCGCGCTGGTGCTGTTTGTCCTCTCCACCATCGCATGCGCCGTCGCGCAAAGCTTTTCCCTGCTGCTGATCGGCCGCGCCGCAGCCGGCTTCTTTGCAGGCGCAAGCCGCGTGATTGCGGTCGGCATCATCCGGGACCGGTTCAAGGGCGATGCCATGGCGAAGGTCATGTCGCTGATCCTGGCGGTGTTCATGTTGATACCCGTGGTAGCGCCGAGCTTTGGGCAGGCGATTCTCTGGTTCGCGCCATGGCGGTGGATTTTCTGGATTCTCGCCATCCAGGCCGCGCTCATCCTGATCTGGATGGTCGTCCGCATGCCCGAGACGCTGGCGCCGGAAAACAGGCTGCGCATGAGCCCGTCGACGATCTTTCGCACTATTGGCTCCGTACTCACCAACCGCAGTGCTGCGGGCTATATGCTGGCGAGCGGCGTGGTGATGAGCGGGCTGATCGGCTTCATCCTGTCGGTGCAGCAGATTTTCTTCGACATTTTCGACGCCAGGTCATTTTTCCCCATCGCCTTCGCGGTGATGGCTGGAAGCATGGGGGTCGGCAGTCTGCTGAACAGCCGGCTCGTGTCGCGATTTGGCGCGCGGCGGTTAAGCCAGGGCGCGGTGATTTCCATGATCGTGACGAGCGCTATCCACCTGGGCGTGATCGCGTCCGGCCATGAAAATATGATCAGCTTCATGGTCTTTCAGTCGGCCACGATGATGGCGGTCGCCTTCACGGCTTCCAACTTCGGCTCGATTTCGATGGAGCCATTCGCCAAGGGAGCGGGCGCAGCCTCTTCCTTTCAGGCTTTTTTGACGACAGCGCTCTCCAGCGCCTTGGGCAGTGTCGTCGGCCGCGCCTTCGACGGTACGACACTGCCGCTGACCTTAGGCATGCTGATATTCGGTGTCGCGGCGCTGCTGATCGTCGCCTTTGCCGAGCGGGGGAAGCTTTTCACGCGCCCGCGCCATGATGCGCTTCGCGAAGTGGAATTCGAAACCGTTCATTGAAAAAGAGGCGGAGGATGGGACCGCCGCCTCGTTGAATAGCCTCAGGCCTCTCGCCCGCCCGGAGTTGGAGCGCCAGGCAATGGCGGCACTGGCTGCGGCGGGACATCGGCATCCTGTTCGTGCGTCTCCACCAGGCCCCGCGCCACATGGCTCTTGCGATAGCCGTAGAGGAAATAGAGCAGCAGCCCGACTCCGCCCCACACCGGCAGCACCAGCTGGGCATCGACCGGCAGGTTGAAGAAGAGGAAGAGGCAGCCGACGGACGCCATGGGCGCGATAAACCAAACGACCGGAGTTCGGAAGGGACGGTGACGATGAGGATCGCGCACCCGCAGTACCAGGACGGCGATCGACACCATGAAGAAGGCGAACAGCGTGCCCGAATTGGAGATGTCCGCCAACTGGCCCACGGGCAGAAGCGCCGCGCCAATGGCGACGAAAATGCCGGTAACGATCGTGACGATGTGCGGCGTCTTGAAGCGCGGATGAATGCTGGCGAGCTTTTCCGGCAACAAACCGTCGCGGGCCATCACGAAGAAGATGCGCGTCTGGCCGAACATCATCATCAAGATGACAGAGGGAAGCGCCAGGTTGGCGGCCAGCCCCAGCGCGTTGCCGACTACCGTCCAGTTGATGGACCGCAGCACATGCGCCAGCGCCTCATTGGAGCAGACCAGATCGCCCGCATGCGCAGCCGTAGCGCAGGCTTGGGCGAAGCCGGCCGAACCCGGGGCGACGACTGATCCATCCAGTCCCAGCACCGGCTGGGCACCGATGGCGCCGATCGCGCCTGCAGCAACGAGCAGATAGAAGATGGTGCAGAGCGCAAGGCTGCCGATCAGACCGATCGGAACGTTGCGCTGCGGATTTTTGGTTTCTTCCGCAGCCGTCGACACGGCGTCGAAGCCCACATAGGCAAAGAAGATGGACGCCGCCGCTCCGACGATGCCCATCCCGCTCGTCCCTTCAGGTCCGAACCAGCCATTAGGTGCGAAGGGCGAGAAGTTTCCCGTGTCGAGAGCGGGCAGCGTCAGTGCGATGAAGGCGGTAAGCGCGGCGACCTTGATCGCGACCAGAACCGCATTGACGCGCGCGCTTTCCGTGGTGCCGACCACCAGCAGGGCCGTCACCGCAAGCGCGACGACGATCGCCGGGATATTGATGACCCCATGCGAAAAATCGGCATGCGGAATGAACCCGTTCATGCTCCAGGCGGGGCCCGCAGACAGTGCCTGCGGTAACTCCAACCCCGTCACGCTTTTCATGAGGCCCATGAAATAGCCGGACCAACCGACCGACACCGCGCTCGCGGCGACAGCGTATTCGAGGATCAAAGCCCAGCCCACCATCCAGGCGAGCAATTCACCGACCACCGCGTAGGTGTAGGTGTAGGCCGACCCCGATACCGGCACCATGGACGCGATTTCGGAATAGCAGAGCGCTGCAAAGGCACAGACAGCCCCCGCAATGACGAAGCTCCACATCATGCCCGGCCCCGCCTTTTGCGCGGCGGCGGCAGTCAAAACGAAAATGCCGGTGCCAATGATGGCCCCGACACCCAGAAGCGTTAGCTGTATTGGTCCCAACGTCCGGACCAGGGACTTTTTTTCCGCTGTCGCCAATATGGCGTCCAATGGCTTGATGCGCCCGAAAATCATGCGTGGAACCCTCAGCTATATTTTGTCCCCGAACGGCTTTTGGACCGATCGCTTATGTCGTTGGGTGAAGACTATCGCCTAATGTGGCGCGCGCAAGTATGTTGCGCGGCCTCGGCACATTTGTCCAAAGGAGTCATTGATGATCGAATTGCTGCGCGCTGCCAGCCTGTCGGATGTGCCGCACGGCTTTGCGGGACGGCGTGGCGGTGTGTCGACCGGGGTTCACGCGGGGTTGAATGTCGGCCTTGGTTCGGCGGATGAACGCCAGGCAGTCCTTCACAATCGGGACTTGGCAAGGGATGCCCTGCTACCCGGCGCGGCATTGGTCACGGTGCGGCAGGTCCATTCGGCGGACGTAGTGACGGTGACCGGCCCGATCGACGAAGCCGAACGTCCGGTTGCCGATGCGATGGTGACGGACCGTCCCGGGCTGATATTGGGGATTTTGACCGCAGACTGCGTTCCGGTGTTGCTCGCCGACAGGAAAGCAGGTGTCGTCGGAGCAGCGCACGCTGGCTGGAAGGGGGCGATCGCGGGTGTCACGGACAACACGCTCGCTTCGATGGAGAAGCTCGGCGCCCGGCGCGACCAGATCAGTGCTGCGATCGGGCCGTGCATCGGCCGTACTTCCTATGAAGTTACCAGCGACTTCGCCCGCCATTTCGAAGAGCAGGACGCGGAAAACAGTCGCTTCTTTTCAACAGGGCGCGAAGGCCATTGCCAGTTCGACATCGCGGCCTATGTGGCGGCCCGCCTCGCTATCGCGGGCGTTGGAAGGGTCGAGATGATGGATGAGGATACCTATAGCCAGCCCGACCGCTTCTATAGCTATCGCCGGTCCTGCCATCGGTACGAAGCAAGCTATGGGCGACAAATCTCGATGATCGCAGTCGGCTGAGGCCGCGCCGCCTTCAGGTTGGTCAGCCCGGCGGCAATCCCGGGTCTATGCCCGTCAGTTCGATCGAAAGGTCCCAAAGCCGTCGCGCGTCTTCAGCATTGGCCGCCCGCTGCTCGATCCGTGCGGGCCCCGACACGCCCCGCATCTCCCATAGCCCTTGCGGGCCGAAATAGTCGCCACCTACGGCATGGGGATCTGTGGCTGCTTGAAGCGTTGGCCAGGCTGCCGCTGCCACGGGGTTGAAGAGCGGCCGCACGAACGGAAGCACGGGCTTGGTCCAAGGCGGAAGGTGCCGCATCAGTTCGGTCAGGGACACGCCCGGATGGCAACCGATCGCGCTCACGGGCGCGTGCGCAGCGCGCAGCCGCCGGTTCAGTTCCTGGACGAACAGCAGGTTGGCCAATTTGCTTTGCCCATAATATTGCGTGGCATTGTATGTTTTATCGGCGTTCCAATCATCCCACAGTATCTGGCCGCGGCGATGCGCAATGCTTGAGGTAACCACCACACGCGCGCCCGCAGTCTCGCGAAGCTTCGGCAGCAGCAGGGCCGTCAATGCAAAAGTGCCCAGATGATTGACGCCGAATTGAAGCTCAAACCCTTGAGCCGTGCGGGAAAGCGGCGGGATCATCACCCCTGCATTGTTGACGAGAACATCCAACCGGGGTTCGGCCGCCACTCTTTCGGCCGCAGCCCGAACGCTTGCCAGATCAGCCTGATCCAACAGGATCAGCTCCAGTTCGGCGTCCGGCTTTGCCGCCTTGATTTTCGCAAGCGCTTCCGAACCCCGTCGCGCATCACGGCATGCGAGTAGAACGCGCGCGCCCTTCGATGCCAAGGCTTTGGCCGCTTCGAACCCAATCCCGGTATTGGCTCCTGTAACCAGAAAGGTGCGTCCGCTTTGATCCGGCACTTGGGCATCGGTAAAGGCCACAACAATTCCCCCCACTACGCTTCGATCCAGCATTTTGTGGAGAGTTCCGTTTGTGAAGGCAAGGCGGGTCCACGCATCTGAATGATCCGAGGCAACCTCAGATTGCAATCGGGCGGTCAGTTGCCTTGTGCATCATCTGATGGTGCGGTAAAGAAGCATTGGACATAAATGGCTTCGGGCTTGCCGTGCCCTGGGCCGTAGTAGCAGCTCTATGGGGTTTCTATTGCGCGTCCTAATCAGTCCGGCCGTAAGAAAAGTCCTCGGCAGGAGGCGATGAGAGCTAGTAATTTCAGGATGCGGTGATCCACCGCGAAGACTTGTAGAGCGGCGTATCCATCGCCGACGTCACCCTCAGCGATCCCCGCGCTTTATCCCTGTTCCGCAGCGATTTTGAACAGGTCCTGCTAGTCAGCGCATTTCTCACTCACCGGAGTGATGAATAGCGTCCGGGGCTGTCGATAGCCTAGCTACGTGCCACAACCACCCGAACTGCGGGAACACCCTCAGATATTATGTGATGCGGGGGCAATCGCATGCACCGCGAGCTGCTCGGCAGATGTCGCGCCCTTTATTTGCACGATGCCATTCTGCGGTCCGCTACATTCTTATCCACATAGTTGGTCATCTGCTAAATGGACGGCTATCCCGCCTTGGCCGCGGTGATGATGATTTCTACCTTATAGTCCGGATGGTACAGCTTTACCTCTCCGGTCGCACGGGCTGGAGCCGGAAAGCCAGCGATCCATGTGTCCCATGCCTGGTTCATTTCCTCGAAGTCATTGATATCCGCGAGCCAAATCTGCGCCATCAACAAATGGTTCTTGTCGCTTCCAGTCTGTTTCAGCAAAGCATCGATCTCGGCAAGTGCAGCTTGCGTCTGCAAGCCAACGCTTTCCCCAGGCGCACCGATCTGGCCAGCCAAGTAAATGGTGTCGCCATGAACGACAGCCTCGCTCATGCGCGGCCCTGTATCGATGCGGGTGATGGTCATGACAAGGGTTCCTTCAAATCGTTACAGCGAGGCGACAGCGCCGTCAGATGGCCAAGATGTGCGCTCAGCCGATGTGGCAACCGAGCACTTGCCTTAGCTCGCATGCCTCCGTCTACCCCCGAACTCCCTATTGGCCGCAGCATGATGATGCATGATGCGGACCTTAAGCGGGAATTACTTGGAAATGGCGGTCGGCGTCGGAACAGGCTCTTCTGCGTCCGTAACTGTTTCACGGCCAATCGCATTGAGGTGCTGCAGCACCTTTTCATGGAGGATCATGCCCGCCTGTTCGCCGGGACGTGCAACCGTGAGGTCACATAGATCAGGGGCAGACCGTTAATCGGGATAGATTGCTAAGGCGCGTCTTCTGGTGATGGAGAGTTGGTGGATGTGTCTGCCAATCTCTTTAGCGGACTCCCTTCAACCTGACGCTCATGAATTGCTATCGGAGTCGCAGATGGAGAAAGACGACGATCTTCCCCGCTCCGTCATGACGCGCCTGAAGGAT